>JAFSCD010000001.1 GCA_017436955.1 Oscillospiraceae bacterium
ATTGGACTCACCCTTTCTGTACTTTTATGATAGTCGATGAATGCCAGTTTTTCAAGATGGTATGTTGAACGAAAAAATAGTGTCGAGAAGTTCTGGAAACACAAAGAAATAATGCAAAAGGTAGAATCTTTTTTTGCGGAATAAATCGTAATTGACAGTGAGTAATTGCTTGTGATAAAATAACAATGTTGGGTATATAAATAAATGCCGACGAACAAATATGCCACCTTAGTTTCTGGTTGACCGAAAAAGTGATGAAATATTTTTTGGACACCATAAAAGCTATGGAAAGGGTTAACGTCCATTGCTTTAAATAAGTCCACTATTTCAAATCGGAAGTTGAGATAATGGACTACATAGATACAATGGAACTATGTCTCCTATCATTTTTTATAAGGTCATTGGTTCACAGGTCTAAAAATACCGGGGAGGCTGACTGGAAAACCGGTGTAAAACTTTTTGGACGCTGTAAAAATAATGGAATAGAAATTAATCCATTACTTTGAATAAGTCCATTATTACAGGGGAAATTTGAGATAATGGACGCAAAAAAATTAGTGGAGAATTTCTTCCGATAACTGTTAATCCGCAGGTCGTTGGTTCAAGTCCAACAAGGGGAGCCAAAAAATCCTGAATGCGATAGCGTTCAGGATTTTTACTTCTTACCTCTTACTTCTTCACTCTTACCTAAGTTGCATTCAGGATTTTTTGGAAAGTAATAAGTAATAGGTAAGAAGTAATAAGTATTTTTGCAAGGCGTTGCCTTGCTCTTTTTGTTTTATAGTGGTATAATGAATATATGAAAGGCGGTGATGATATGAAAGCATTCGAAACTTTGCCGGAAGGCTATGGCGAATTTTATACGGTCGATCTGCAGAAGAACAAGAAAATGTCGTTGGTTGTCAATCTGCTGGCAGCGGTGATTGCGGTTCTGATGATCGTACCGATGCATTTTGCCGTGCCGGTCAACACGATGTTCAGCATGGAAAGCGGCATGCAGAATTACTACATCCGGTTTGGTGCGCTGCTGGTGCTGATGGTTTTGTATATGATTCTGCATGAGCTGGTGCACGGCGTTGCTATGAAAATTTGTGGCACGAAAAAGGTGAAATACGGCTTTACTGGCCTGTATGCGTTTGCCGGCAGCAAGGATTTTTACAACAAAAAGGCCTACATATTTATTGCGCTGGCGCCGGTGGTACTTTGGGGAATCGTTCTGGCGGTCATCAACGCGCTTGTCCCGGTGGAATGGTTCTGGATCGTTTATATGATACAGATCATCAACGTGTCCGGCGCTGCCGGAGATCTGTTTGTGACGGCGAAATTCTCCCGGATGCCCGGTGATATTCTGGTGCAGGACTATGGCGTGGGCATGACCGTTTATTCCAAGGAATAAAGTTTCGCGTTATCTGATTTTGAAAAGCGCTCTCTCGGGCAGCGCGCCAAAGTGATAAATTGACGAAAAAGGCGGTGATCGTATGAGCAAAAATGAAAACCGTGAGGAATGTACACCTGTTTACAGCACCAGGTTTGTGTTCGACAAGGAGCTGTACAACGATTTTTGCCTGGCTTCTTACAATAGAGCAAAGAAGGTGTTTTTGTTCTTTCTCGTGATGTCTGCCTGGCTGATCTGGATCAATCTTTTGGGCGGTAATTATACGCTTGTTCTCTGGTTTGCGCCCACGATCTGCTTTATATCCTGCCTGATCTATTTCAGGACGAAGCAGGCGATCCGTGTCGGATTTGAACGGATGGTGCTTACCGGGGGAAAAGAAATTGACGTGCGCTATGCATTTTATGAAGATAAAATCGTCGCGCACAGCGATGGATCGGCAAGGGATATTTTTTACGAGCAGGTTACAAAGCTATTTGAGACGAAGCGCTTTCTTCTGCTCTATCTGAAGCACGATGTGTATGTGACAGTTGAAAAAAGCGGATTGGATGCCAGCATAGAAGCGGTCAAGGCTTTCTTCGTGAGGAAATGCACGCTGGTGAAGAAGAAAAAGTTTATTGACTGCTCCGGCGACATGAAATGGTCGCTGGTATTCCTGGTGGCGCTGATCGTTGTTGCCACCGTTGGCGCCGTTTTTGCGTGGATATTGAATGGCGGAAGCATTTTGAAGCAAATTTGAAATGACCGTAAGGCAATTCGGGAACTGATAGAAGAATATGAAAAAATGAGCCGTGAGAGGAACTCACGGCTCATTTTCTATATAGATGTTATCGTCTGTAAATAGCAGTATGTCTTCAACCGGGCAGTGCAGGATGTTGCACAGATCGTTGAGGGTCACGGTGCTGATGGGGCGATTGTGCTTCAGCCGGTCTAAAAGGCTGCGGCTGATGCCGTAATCGTTGATCAGCTTATAGGTGGATATCCCTCTGTCTTTGAGAGTTTTGTATAAAGGCTCGTAGGAAATCATCATATCACCTCGTATGTACAATGATAATTCCTGCTCTATTACTTGACAATGCTCGACAAAAAGAGTATAATTAGCGCACCCAAAGTGTGCGCCTTTATGTAAAAACAGAGGGTGACCTGCGCGGGGAAACCGTTTTAGCGAAAAAACCGATTGTGACAAACAGATAAGGAGACGATTATGAAGAAATTTACGAAAATTATCAGCGTGCTGCTGGTGGCGCTGATGCTGGTGTCTTTGGCGGCTTGCAAGCCTGCCGAGGAGAAGCCCACCGAGGCTGCTACGCAGCCCACAACCACGCCTACCACTGCGCCTACCACTGCACCTACCGAGGCGCCTACCACTGCACCTACCGAGGTGCCTACAGAAAAGCCTACTGAAGCGCCTACGGAGAAACCGACCGAAAAGCCTACGGAGAAACCCACCGAAAAGCCCACGCAAAAGCCTACCGAGAAGCCTACGGAAAAGCCTACCGAAGTGCCGACCGAAAAACCCACAGAGAAGCCGACCGAGAAGCCTACCAAGCCGAAGGATGAGAATGCGACAAAGATCCTGGGCAAGTGGAAGGGCGAAATTTCCGGCGAGGCGATGGGTACTGCCATGGGCGTGCTGGGTATGGACATGGAGCTGGAGAACGGAATCATTATGTTCTTCGAGTTTGGCAAGAACGGCAAGGGCAAAATGTCTTACGATGAAGAAACCATGATCGAGTTTACCAAGGTAACAGCCTGGCTGACTATGGAAATGATGGCAGAGATGTTTGAAGTGACGGTGGAGGATATGCTTGCCGAAATAGGAATGACCAAGGAGGAGTATCTGGAGGCGACCGTTGCGGAAATGGATATGGAGGCTATGGAAAGCGCATTTACGTACGAGGTGAAGGGCGACAAGCTGACGATCGTGGATGAGTTTGATGCCGAGACCGTGATCACCATCGCCTTCAAGGGCGGTAATCTGATAATGAAGGATGCCGTGGAAGAAGGCTCCGAGGAGCTAATCGCGGAGATGTTCCCCATGACATTGACGCCCGTAAAGTAAAAATGTGAAGAAAACCGCCAGGTCGAAAGACCTGGCGGTTTTTTATATTACGGGCGATTCGTGAATCGACCCTACAGTTCTATTTGTGCAGTTTGGGGTTATTTGTTCTATCAAGCAGGTAGTCGATGCTGACGTTATAATAATCGGCCAGTTTGATCAAGACCTCGGCAGTCAGGGAAATGACACCGGTTTCGTACTGGGAGTAGGTGTTCTGCGACACATTTAAGTATTGAGCAATCTCTTTCTGCCGGATGTCACGATCTTCCCGGATGCCCCGCAAGTTCTTGAATTGCATAATAATCACCTCAAGGTTATTATGCTTTATCTGGAATAAAGATATTGACTTTTATCTGTAATACAGATATAATTTCAGTGTCGATTTTCGACAGAAATAAATAAGGAGAGAAAAGTTTATGAAATTCTGTTCAAAATGCGGGAAAGAGCTTATGGACGAAGCGGTATTTTGTCCCGGTTGCGGTTGCGCAGTTAGCGGGGCGAATATGTATAAGGATGTGAATGTGCAACAGATGGATAGCCAGGTTTTGCTAAGAAAATTACAGCGCAAACTAAAGGCAGAGATACAGTTATGGATGTGCATCGGCATTGCACAGGCAGTTATCGGCTTAATTTTACTTGTTAATGCCCTTGATGGAGAGTTCTTTATTGGACTTCCAATTTCGCTGTTTGTTATTTCGATTGTGAATTTGTGTTCTTCTGCTGAAAGAAAGAAATTCTCTAGAGCGATTGATGGGAAACCCGTTGGTATTGTTAAGCGGTATGAGCCGTTTTATACGTATGTCTTAAATTTTGCATATAATCTTATTTTTGGCGGTGTAATTGGTATTGCTGGTTCTATTTACGGAATTATGACAAGAAATTTTGTGCTAAAAAATGAAAGCGCTTTCCTAACAATGGAAAAAGAGTGCACGATTGATAATCAGTAAGCTGAGCGTCGCTTAGTTGCGCCTGTTTTTAGAATAGTTCAAATGGAATGTGAGATATAGCAAAAGACGGTTACGAAAGTAACCGTCTTTTTTGTGGGCGATTCGTGAATTGCCCCTACAAACCCTCTCCCCGGGATAGGGGTAAACTACCCCAGTCTTTTTGTAAGGCAAAAAGACAGCCCCCTCAAAGAGGGGGCCGAGGGATAGGTGCATTATTTACCGAGTTCCACATTGCGCTTGTAGGCGGCGATGATGGCATCCATCACGGTACCACGGAAGCCCCGCTCCTCCAATGCGCGGACACCGGCGATGGTGCTGCCGCCGGGGGAGCAGACGGCGTCCTTCAGCGCCTGGGGCGGCTGCTGGGTGACAAGCGCCATCTCGGCAGCGCCGGAAAGTGTGGCTGCCGCGTATTTCAGCGCCTTCTCTCTGGGCAGACCGCTGGCAACTGCGCCGTCGGCCATAGCTTCGATGAACATATACACATAAGCCGGTCCGCAGCCGGAAACGGCGCAGGCGGCGTCGATCAGCTTTTCATCCAGGGCATCCAAAGTGCCGGCATACTGCATATCATTCAGAAAATCTGCCAGGGTGGCTTCATCCACCAGGTCATTGCAGCAGTAAAGGATCACACCCTTGCCCACAGCCACGGGGGTGTTGGGCATAATGCGGATCACGGGCAGGCGGCAGCCGGCCAGCTCCTCGATCCGGGCAACCGTCAGACCGGCGGCCATAGAGATCAGCAGGGGCTTATGCGCTGCCAGCGCCGGCTGTAAAGGGCGCAGGACGTCTGCCATCATCTGGGGCTTAACGCCCAAAAACACACGCCGGCAGGCGGCAGCCTCGGCAACGGTGCCATAGGCGCAGCCCAGTTCGGCGGCAAGCACGGCGGCTTTTCCGGAACGGTCAGAAAGAAGCAGATCGGTGGTGGTTTTGCTTAATGCCTTGGCAAGGGCGCTACCCATATTGCCGCAGCCGAGAAATCCATATTTCATAATGACCTCCTTAACGGATATGTCCGTCACCGGTGATGATGTACTTATAGGCGGTCAGCTCCGCAAGACCCATAGGGCCACGGGCGTGGAGCTTTTGGGTGGAGATGCCCATTTCGCAGCCCAAGCCAAATTCGCCGCCATCGGTGAAGCGGGTAGAGGCGTTGACGTACACGGCGGCGCTGTCCACACCGGCGGTGAAGCTGCGTATGGCATCTTCGCTGTGGGTGACGATAGCTTCGCTGTGACCGGTGGAATGGGCGCTGATGTGGGCGACGGCTTCGTGAACGCCGTCTACGCACTTGACTGCCAGAATATAGTCCAGAAATTCGGTGTCGAAATCGGCCTCGCCGGCTCTTATGCCGGGGATGAGGGACCGGGCGATTTCGTCCAGACGAAGCTCCACCCGATCAGCCAGCCGGGCGTGAAGCAGGGGCAGGAAATCTGCGGCGATGGATTTGTCCACCAGCAGGACCTCCGCGGCGTTGCAGACACTGGGGCGGCTGGTTTTGGCGTTTTCGATGATGGAAAGCGCCATATCGAAATCAGCGGAGCTTTCCACATATACGTGGCAGATGCCGGTGCCGGTGGCGATGCAGGGTACGGTGGCCTGCTGCAGACAGGCGTTGATCAGACCGGCGCCTCCACGGGGGATCAGCAGGTCGATATAGCCATTGGCGGTCATCAGCGCGGTGGCGCTGGCGCGGGAGGTATCCTGCACCAGATGGATGGCGTTTTCGGTGATGTCCACGGAGCGCAGACCTTCACGCAGGGCGTTTACGATGGTATTGGCAGAGCGGAAGGCTTCCTTGCCACCCCGAAGCACGCAGACGTTACCGCTTTTCAGGGCAAGCGCCGCGGCGTCGCTGGTGACGTTAGGGCGGCTTTCGTAGATGATGGCAATAACGCCCATAGGTACGGAAACCTTGCGGATCTGCAGACCGTCAGGGCGGATATATTCGTCCAGCAGCTTACCCACCGGATCGGGCAGCTTGGCGACTGCGCGGATGCCGTTTGCCATAGCAAGGATCCGATCCCCGGTCAGCCGCAGGCGATCCAGCATCACCGGGGAAATAGTGTCCCGGGCGGCATCCATATCCAATGCGTTGGCGGCGAGAATGTCGGCGGTGCGGGCTACAAGCGCATCCGCCATCGCTTCCAGAGCGGCGTTTTTCTGCGCCGGGGTCAGCCGGGCGATCTCAAGCTTTGCCGCTTTTGCGGCGGTCAACATTTCTTTCATTTTCCTTCTCCCACAAAGGCGGTGCCGACCGGCTTGCCGTCGATGATGTCATAGAGGATGGCAGGATTTCTGCCGTTGGCAATAATCATATCGCAGCCGCAGCCCAGGCAGATCTTTGCTGCCTGCAGCTTGGTGACCATACCGCCGGTGCCCAAATTGGAGCCGCTGACGCCGGCGATGGACAGAATATAATCGTCAATGGCGGTGACGCGGGGGATCAGCCGGGCGTTTGGATCATTGTGGGGATCGGCGGTGTACAGACCGTCAATATCCGACAGCAGCACCAGCAGCCGGGCATTGATGCTCTCGGCTACGATTGCGGCGAGGGTATCGTTATCGCCGATGACGATCTCGTCGGTGGCGACGGTGTCGTTTTCGTTGATGATGGGCAGAGCGCCCAGCTCCAGCAGACGGTTTAAGGTGTTGCTGAAGTTCTGATGGCGGATGTCGTTGCGGGTATCATCGCCGGTGATCAGCAGCTGGGCAACGGTATGGTGGTACTCGGAGAACAGCTTGTCATAGGTGTACATCAGCTCGCACTGACCTACAGCGGCGGCTGCCTGCTTGGTGGGAATGTCCGTGGGGCGCTGGCGCAGACCCAGTTTGCTGACACCCATACCGATGGCACCGGAGGAAACCAGAATGACCTCGTGTCCGGCGTTCTTAATATCGGAGATGACACGGCAAAGCTCCTCCACCCGGCGGATGTTCAGGTGACCGGTGGAATGTGTCAGGGAGCTGGTGCCGATTTTTACGACGATACGCATAGCTTCGCCTCCAGAAAAAAGATGTATACATTATACAGCGCTGTGCATAAAAAGTCAAATATAGGAAAAAGCACCTCATGCGAGGTGCTTTTTGCGGCTGCTCAGGCTGATGAGGACTTGCGAGGGCAAGTAGAACAGCCAGGCCAGATTGAAGGGCGCAAAAATGATACTGTGAAGCAGCGAGCCTTCCGGGATGGGCAGATAGCCGCCGGACATTACCTGCAGACCGATGACCGTATCGCACAGCAGAAAAAATACCAGACCGATGGCGAAGAGGGGATAGGTCTTGAATTGCGCAAATGCCAGGACAATATTGAAGATTAGGTTTACATAATAACAAATGGAAATGACGGCAAGGGGGTCGGTGTTGCTTTTCAAAATAGCGGCGGTGATGATCTCCGCAATAGCAATCAGCCCCAGGCGGATGAAAATGAGGGCTTTACCGGGACGGGAGCGGTGCAGCATCGCCGCATAAAGACCTTGCGCGCCCAGGAAGAATACCATACCCCAGAATTGCTGGATGGGGCTGCAGACCACCAGAAAGAAATCTGCAACCACGGTGCAGGCAAGACCACCGATGATCAATTTGTTCTGACCACGGGAAAGCGCAAAGGCAAAGCACCCGATGATGGCGGTGTAGGAAGCTGCGGTGAGGAGGATGCCGCCGGCGGTGAGGATGAAATAGTACAGCACGCAGGAAATGCCCAGAAAGCAAAGGGTGAGGGCGGCATCCTGCTTTTTCGTCAGGTGTTTCATTGTCATACCTTCAAAATGCGGCGCAGCTGCTCCAATGCCTCGTCGTATTCGCCAAATTCCACAATATAGTCGCAGATCTCCGCATTTTGCTTCTCGAATTCCAGAGAGGTCAGGCGGTTGACCTTGTCCTCGATGGAGGAATTTTTACGCAAAATGGCGGACATAACCTTCTTCTTATCCCGTTTGATGTAGATGGTAAGCACGTTTTTGAAATGGGTCTTCAGTGCCATCGCGCCGCTGATATCCATAGTGGTCAGCACTCGCTTGCCGGATGCCAGGATGCTTTCCACATCGGCCTTGCGGGAGCCGTAGCCGTGACCGGCGTACATGGTGGACTGGAACATTTCGCCGCTGTCGCACATGGCGCGGAAGGTATCCAGGCTGACGTAGTTATACCACTGGTTTTCCTCAATGGCGGTGGGATCGTTGGTGGTGTAGCTGATCAGCTTGCTGAAGCGGTCGGTCAGCTCCAGAAGCCGGGACGCGATCTTGGATTTGCCGCTGCCGGATGCACCCACCAGCACCACGATGCTGGGATCCTCCGGGGCGTTTTCGCCGGAGGTGACGCTGTAGCTGTCGGCAATAACCTCCACAAGACGCAGGAACTCATCGTAATTATTGACTGCCAGCATACCGGTGGCCTCCTGATTCCAGGGTCGGCGCATCAAAATGGGATACTTGGCAGGGGAGTTGAGGATGTTGTGCATAGCATCGTCAAAGAGGATGTCCATGTGGATCTTGTCCTTGCGTGCGCCCATATAGATATGGTCACGGGGGATATCCGGGAATTCCTCCAGAATGCGCTGGGCACGGATGCCCATAAACTCCGGCGGTACCGCGGTGCAGATGTAGACCTCGGTCATCTGACTCAAACGGCGGACGAATTCCTTGGCGCCCGGGTAGACCGGCTGGGTACGGTAAAATTCCGGGTCGCTGAAATAGGGGTAAATGCTGTCGGCACGGGTGCCCAGGCGACCCCACTGGACTTTTTCGTAGATGGTCATAGGGGGATCAAATTTGTATTTTTCGTTGGCAAGGCGGATGGCATAGGACGTACATTCCATCAGCAGGTCATCAATGTCCAGCGCCGTCGAAAGCCGATATTTTCTGTTCATAAAGTTACCTCCTTTGGGACAAAAAGGAGCTTTCCGTGTTTTGCCGTGAAACACAGAAAGCTCGCTTAAGGAAATTATACCAGCAAATGTACAAAAATGCAAGAATTTTATTCAAAATTGTAAAAACATAGAAATCACTTTACAAAATGGAGGGAGATTAGGGCGGACGCTGGGGCAAAAGTGCGGAGATGGTGGGGGAAATACTGCGCTCTGCGCGAAATACAATGAAAAAGTGAGAGCTATGTTTATTTGCTGTGGGATTGCTTGAATTCGTTCAGCTTGCGCAGAGCAGAGCGGAGATTTACGGCCTGCCGGATGATCTGCCCCTGGGGATCCCGGGTCTTGAAGGTGGCAAGGATCAGCTCAATGTTCTCATAGGTGAACAAAACCGGATCAACGTCTGCCAATGTTTGCTCGTCGAAGAGCTTGCCCAGGTATTTGGCACCGGAGAAGGTGTAGATTCTGGACACATAGTCCTTCATCGTCAGGTTGACCAGGTCTTTTCTGCCCTGCGCCAGGGCTGCGGCGACTTCCCGGTAATCCACCTGCCCCTGCTGCCGGTAGAAATTGTAAAAGGCGCGCATTAAGTCGTCGGCAGAGGCATAAGGAGAGGGCTGCTGCGTGGGTACGGAGGGGTTTTGCGCTGCGGTGGGGACTTTTTGCCGCTCAATATTGCGAATGATGCGGCAGAAATGCCGAGTGATGACCTCGGCGTAGTAGTATTCCGACTCCTCGCACGCCGCGAACAGCTTGGCAATCATATCCAGCGAGCGCTTGATCTCCAGGTCAGTGCCGGTTTTTGCGTTGGCGTATTTCTGCTGCAGGGCATGAAAATCAGAGCAATACATAGGATCCCTCCTTGAAAAGTGAAATCTATGTTTATAGTATCACTTTCGGCAGAATTCGTCAACAAATTATTTTACTCCGCGGCGAAGAAGGTGAAGGCATCCGACAGTGATTCCCGGAGGACGTATTCGGCGGCGCCGTCATAGGGGGTGGGGGAGTAATTGATGATAATGAAATGCTTGCCCCGGAAGGCGTCCAGCAGGGAGGCGGCAGGGTGAACGGTCAGGGAGGTGCCGCCGGCGAACAGGACGTCGGCTTTTGCGATCTCGTTATGGGCATCGGCAAAGTTGAAGCCGTCCAGCGCTTCGCCGTAGAGGGTCACGTCCGGGCGAACCACTGCGCCGCAGGCGGTGCAGATGGGTACGTTGTCGCCGCCGGAGAGGATGCCTTTGCCGTAGACCTTTCGGCAGCGGGTGCAGTAATAGCGGTCGGCGGTGCCGTGGAGCTCGATGACCCGTTTGCTGCCGGCAGCCTGATGCAGACCGTCGATATTCTGGGTGATGACGGCTCGGATAATGCCGCGCTGTTCCAGCTGCGCCAGGGCTTTGTGAGTGGCGTTGGGCGCAGCGGAGGGGTAGAGCATATTGCGGCGATAGAAGGTGTAAAACGTTTCCGGCTCGTGCAGCAGGCAATCCCGGCTGAGGTAGTATTCATTGGATTCGTCGCCGCTGCGGTACAGACCCTTGCTGCCGCGGAAATCCGGGATGCCGCTGTCGGTGGATACGCCGGCGCCGCCGAAAAATACGGCGTATTTGGAAGCAAGCAGGCGCTTCTTAATTTCGGATAATTGCTGCTGACTCATACTCGATACTCCTTCGCAGGTAAGATACATACTTTTTTACAATATAACACGATTTGCGCCGGTTTGCAAATGGGGATATAGGGACAAAGAAGCAACGCCATAGGCGTTGCTTCTTGTTATTGATTTGTGTTTGGTAAGGAATCAGAAGAATTCGCTCATCTGGCAGGAGGTGACGGCGAAGGTGATCAGAGTGCCCAAAATGCCGAGAACCCACCACAGAACGGTGTTGCTTACCATTTGGTTGTTGATGTTCTTGTTGATTTGGGACTCCGTGCTTACGAACTGATCGGTGCACTTCCATTTGCCGTTGTAATCCTTAACGATGTTGTATGTAAAAGTGCTTCTGATGCTTGCGCCGTAGCTGTTTTGCGAATCCACAAAACCGGACACGCTGTAATTACCGTTACTGCCGTTGACGACCATTTCGTCAAAAGCGGGGAATTTCGCTGTTGCAGGAGCTTTTAAGACCTGAAGCTCGACGCACTGCGCAAACAGTGCTGCGGAGTCCCGCTCGGAGAGCTCGGGATATTCTGCTTTCTTCTTCTGGAACTGCAGCCACGCCAGTTCGGAAGTGTTGCTGTAATCTGCCATAAAATATTACCTCTCTTTCATAATTAACCCTGAACGGATCAACAATATAATATGACAAGCTGTCATAAAAGTCAAGAAAAAATATGACATAATGTCATTGGGTGATGTTATGCAAAACAGACTGAAGGAATTGAGAAAGAGCAGAGGGCATACGCAGATTGCCCTGCAAATGCAGACCGGAATCGAGCAGGCGCTGCTGTCCAAATTTGAAAATGGCGAAAGAATACCGCCGACGGAAACATTGTTGCGGCTGGCGGAATTTTACAATGTGAGCATTGACTATATTCTTTGCCGCACGGATAAACCGGATATTAACAGATAAAAAACCATCGGCGGACGCCAAGTTCCGTCGATGGCTTTTTGTTTTCAAATCCCCGTTACGGGGCGGTGTTTGTGGGGGTTTTATGGCGCCGAAGGAGGCGGGCGGGGATGTACATTACGGCGACCACGATCGGCAGCAGGATGGGGAAGCCCCAAAGGTGAGAGCCGAGAAGCTGCTGGAACATTTCAAGTGGATTGCCGGAGTCGGGCTCCATCAGGAACATGAAATTGGTACCCCAGAGCATATTCAAAAAATACACGGGGATCGCCAAAGCCACCAGAAGCAGCACGCCTTTCAGCGCCGCCCGCAGATCTGTCTGCACCTGACCGGCCGTTACCAGCAGCAGAGGGTACAGCACCAACAGAATATGAATCGTAAAGCTGTGGATATGGAAGAAATTCAGCACCGGAAGCTCCGTCCAGTTGGGGAACAGCAGCGCCAGCATCGCGCCGGGAATGGCGAAATAGTAAAGAAAGCTGCGCACAGGCTTCGTCTGCTTTATCATATCAAAGCAGATCAGCAGAATGTTGATACCGCAAAGGTGCAGGGGAAGATAGCCCCAGCCAAATTCGCCCAGCGCCAGCAGCACGATATCCTTCAGCAGTTCCTGGGCGAAGATCCAGATTCCCAGCACGGTAAGCATACGCTTGCGATTATCTGCGCTTAACCGCTTGTAGAACATACAGGCACCGATCCACAAAAGCAGACCTGCCAAAAGCCACAGAATGTGGGTCAGATCAAAGGTTTGAAAGCCAAAGCCTTCCGGTATTTTATCATCGGTTATAAAAAACATAGTTCTCACTTTATGCTTCTGCTGTGATGTGGATACGGACGGTTAAAACTTAACGGAATAGATAATGTAGCCTGCGGAGAACAAAAGGTCTCTGGAGAAGAACTGCTCGTTCAGCTCGTCATAATGCTTATCGCAGAATTCCACGACCTCTTTCGCGATTTTCGATTCCGGATTTTCCCGGAGCATACGGGCGAAATCGTTGGGAATAAAGCTGAACCAACATTCAAACAGCGCCTTCTTATCCTTTCGGGACATACTGGAGGTGTTGACGCCATAGCGCTCCAGCACGATCTCCCGGGGCTCCATCTTACGCACGTAGGAGTAGACCTGTCTACCGGTGTAGCGATAGCCGCTGTATACATTGTGGATATAATAGGATTGGAATTTGGAGAACAGTCCGTTTTTGTCGGGATAGGCAAACACCGCGCCGTCATCCACGTCTCTTACCAGCATAACGGCATCGTCGTTCAGGTAGTTCTGGATTGCCTGCAGGACCTTGAAGGGCTTTTTGAAATCCATAATGGCCATACTCAGGTAAACCAGGTCGATACCGTCAACGCCGGCAGCATCCAGGCATTTTTCCAGCCGGGCTTCAAAGTCATCCGCTTCAAACTGGACCTGGAAAAAGTCGATTTGCTCGCCCGTGTCCAGATCTGCTTTTTCCGCGTTGCCTCTTTTCGCGATCTCCTCGCTGTAGGTAAGGGCGATCACATTGGTGATCTCCGGATACGTCAGACGCGCAAAGGAGCCGGTGGTACTCAAAACGTTGACGTCAAGGCAGACAACGTTCTTCTTGCCATCCAGAAGCTTTTCGACGATGGGCTTTTCGTAGCGCGCCAGCAAGGCGTCCTCGGTGCGCAGGCGGTGCTTTTCCTGCTCGTCCTCGTCGTAATAATAGCGCACGTCATCGTGGCGCTCCGACAGATTCAGCTTGCTTTCGTCAAGCTCCACGCCCTGCAGCAGGGAAATGACCTTCTTAATGGCAGCGTCGAAATATTCCCGGCTGGATTTTACACCGTTGAAAAAGGGCAGCACCTGCAGAGACGGCGGAAGCTGACCGGGGAACTCAAAGCCCACCATCATTACGGGGATGATATTCTTTTTCAGCTTGATGGCGTGTTCGATCTCTAACCGCAGCCAATCCTCTTCCGAATCACAGCGATCCAGAGAATTGGGAGGAAGGATCAAAACGAAATTTTTGCAATTCTCGATTTCCTTGTAAAGCTTTTCGTTGAACTGACCGGAGCGAAGCTCCTCCAGATCCAGAAACACGGAAAGACCCACGTTTCGCATACACTCGTAGACCAACCGTGCCATTGCGTAGCCGCCGTCACGTCTGTAGCTGATAAATACGTCCATTTGTTTCTCCTATTTCTTGTAGTACATTTTATAACAGGGGACTGCGTGAACACCGGGATATTCAAAAGCAATTTTGAAGCCCAATCGCAGGTACAGCCGCCAGGAGCCGGGATTGGCGATCACACTTTCAAGGGTACAATGGGGGTTGCCGGCCATAACGTAATTCATCATAGCGGCGGCGATTCCGCGTTTGCGGTAATTTTCGTCGACGGCAACGTTGGCGATGTAATGGCCGTCTGTGGCGTCACCCATTTTGGCGTAGTAGGCGTCGAATACGAAATCGGTCCTTTCATCCATGGCAACGCCGGCAAGGGCGAAGGCCTGACGGATGTACTGGATATCCTCCACGAAGGGCGTTTGCTTCGACACAATGATACCGGCTACAAAACCGTCCGGCATCACGGCGACGGTGATGTTTTCCCGGTTGTACAGTGTGGGCAGGTCGATCATCCGGCGAAGGACCTTGATGCCGTCCCCGATGCTGTCAAACCAGTTGGGATAGACATACGGATCGGTCAGATAAATCAGCTTTGCCACCTGATTCAGGTCATCGCCGTCTTTCAGTTTACGGACGGTAATGCCGCTGGCTTCGCTGGGCTGAATACCAATCTCACGGGTCATATATCCGTAAAACGCGCAGTATTCGTCCTTTTCCATCACCCGGGGGTAGGTGAGGACTTTCAGCTCCAGATCTTCATCGCCCAGGTGATATTTGGCCTGGATGTGGTGATGGGGGTTCATAACAAAGCCGTTGCGCTTGTAGAAATTATATCTTCTTTGGGTGATCTCGTCCGCCGGCGGCTCGATTTCCAGCAAAATGAGCTTGTTCTTTGCCTTCAGCAGGTCCAGAGCGCGCTTGCCGTAGCCCTTGCCGCGCAAAGCCGGCAGGGTGGTGAAATGCTCCAGGAAAATGAAATCTTCCGTTTCCCAATAGAGCATAACGCCGACGAAGGTATCGCCCAGCATAATGAAATCAAAATGATAGGCATCTTTTTTGAGAACACGCTGCTGCTCTGCATCGTCACGCCGTTCCTCCGGCGGAAACGAGGCTTGGTACAGGGCAAAGGCTTGTTCAAACAAATGCTGATTGGATTTGGAAAGGCGTTCTAATCGCATAGGTTAATCATTCCCTTCAGCGCCAATAATAGGTATATTATACGCCAAATTTCGCCAAAGTGCAATAGCCGCGGTGCGTTCACGGGAAAATATAAAAGAGGAGGCGCAAGACCTCCTCTTTTGGGGCTGGTGCGGATGACAGGACTCGAACCTGCACGCTTGCGCGTTGGAACCTAAATCCAATGAGTCTACCAATTCCACCACATCCGCATATTTAATTGGTGTTAGATTGCTTGCGCGTTGGAACCTAAATCCAATGCGTCGTCCTGTTGAGGTGCCCCGATATCTTCCTTGCCGACAAGCGGCGGCGTCAGCTATCGACCCCTGCCACTCGCTCGCCTTCCTCCCTCTGCCACCGGCAGCGCAGAGCAACGCGGCCACATCCGCATATTTAATTGACAATTGACAATGGAGAATTGACAATTGACGGGTGAGAGCATATGCGTATTCTAGCATTGTTTGGGAGAATTGTCAAAGGGGTATTTGCGGAGGCATTACTCTTGTGGTGACCGCAAAAAAGGACACCCGGGGACGGGTGCCCTTACAGCGGATATCTTGGTGTGCAGATCCTTCGGCGCGCTTCGCTTGCTCAGGATGACAAGGGCGGTGGTTGATGGCGGGTTTCGGGTCGATGTGGGCATCGACCCCTACGGCACGATTTCAGGGCTTACTCCCACCGGTCTTGGGAGGGGCGTTGGTTTGGGAAAATTGTTTCAGATGAGGGCTGTGATTACAAAGTAGCCGATTACCACGATGCCCAGGACGATGCGGTAGATGCCGAAAATGGAGAAGGAGTGCTTGCGGACGTATTCCATCAGACCCTTGATGACGATCAGGCTGACGATGAAGGACACCACACAGCCGGTGATCAGCACCATCAGCTCGGTGGAGGTGGCGGCGGCGCCGTCCAGCAGGAACTTCAGCAGCTTCAATGCGCTGGCGCCCAGCATTGTGGGGATCGCCATAAAGAAGGAGAATTCCGCGCCGGCAGGTCGGGCTACGCCCAGAATAATGGCGCCCAGAATGGTTGCGCCGGAACGGGATGTGCCGGGGATCAGGCTCAGGCACTGGAATGCGCCCATCAGCAGGGCGGTGCGGTAGTCGATCCCGTTTACTTCCTGAATGCGGAAGTTGCGGCGCTGATTCCATTTTTCCACGAAGAGGAAAGCGATGCCGTACAGAATAAGCGCACCTGCGACAACAAAAGTGTTGAGATCGGTACCCAACACCGGGGTGGATCGCAGAAAATTGTCCAAGGGGGTATCCAGCGACAGGCCGATGACAGCGGAGGGAATGACGGCTACGATAACCTTAAACCACAGCTGCCAGGTGTCATGCTTCTCTTTCTTCTCCTTTTTCGGAGAAAATGGATTCAACTTATGGAAGAAGAGAACAACCACAGCGAGAATTGCACCCAACTGGATAATCATTTCAAAGAGATCATAAAAATCTTGTGTAGGATTCCAGTTCAAGATGCTTTTTAATAGAATAATGTGGCCGGTGGAGGATACGGGCAGCCATTCGGTAATGCCCTCCACGATGCCGAACAGCACGGCTTTCAAAAACTCAAGCATAGGGATCTCCTTTCGGTGTGTGCTTGCGGATATGATACCACATTGGGACTGCAAAAGCAAGGGAGAAACGGCGTGTTCACATTTTTGGGCGAAAGCCTTAACAAAATGTTCACCAAAATTGCGAAAAGCGTGGTATAATAAGAAAAAATGAAACAAGTTGGATTTGGAGGTTTTTATATGGCACATACAGTTTTGGTTGTGGAGGATGACCGCAACATTGCAGGGTTGCTGCAGATGTATCTGGAAAAGGAAGGCTATAAGGTGGAAATCGCCTATGACGGCGGCGAGGGTTTGGCGAAATATCGGGCGATCCGACCGGATCTGGTGCTGCTGGATGTGATGATGCCGGTGATGGATGGCTGGGGCGTATGCAAGGCCATTCGGGCGGAAGCCCAGACACCCATCATTATGCTGACCGCCAAGGGCGAAACGGATGACAAGGTCAACGGTCTGAAGGTGGGCGCGGATGATTACATCACCAAGCCCTTCGAGATGCGTGAGGTCCTGGCCCGGGTGGAGGCGGTACTGCGCCGCAGCAGCGGCACCGCTGCGCCTGCCAAGGCAAGACGGCTGAACTTCGACAAGTTGACGATTGATATGGATGCATTTGAGCTGACGGTGGATGGCAAGAAGGTGGACACGCCGCCCAAGGAGATGGAGCTGCTGTTCTATCTGGCGTCCACGCCCAATCGGGTGTACACCCGGAATCAGCTGCTGGATGAGGTTTGGGGCTTTGATTGCTATGTGGACAGCCGGACGGTGGATGTGCATGTCAAGCGGCTGCGTGAAAAGTTAGAGGGTGTCAGCGAAAGCTGGTGCCTGAAAACCGTCTGGGGCGTGGGATATAAATTTGAGGTTGTGCAGTAAACAGAAAAGAAGAAAGAGTACCGCTTCGGTACTCTTTCTTTTCGTTTTTTGCAAAGGTATTTCCTTTTGTAAAAATATGTGATATACTAGAAAAAACAGCGAAAGGGGGAGCCGGAATGACAGATACAGAGCGCAGACTGGCGGCACAACAGTTTGTAAAGGACTGGACGGGACATGGCGATGAAAAGCAGGAGACGCAACGCTTTTGGATGGGACTGCTCCAAAAGGTTTACGGCGTAGCCGAGCCCGATAAATTTATCGAATTTGAAAAGCGTGTGGTGCTGGGGCATACCAGCTTTATTGACGGCTACATACGGGACACCAGTGTGCTGATCGAGCAAAAGGGTGCGGATATTGACCTGCGCAAAGGATACAGGCAGTCCGACGGTTCGATGCTGACGCCCTACCAACAGGCGCGCCGTTATGCCGGAAACCTGCCTCACGATATGAACCCCCGTTGGATCGTGGTATGCAATTTCAAGGAATTTCACATCCACGATATGAACCGCCCCAATGATCCTGCTGAAGTGGTTTTGCTGGAGGATCTGCCCAAGGAGTATCACCGCCTGCAGTTTTTGGTGGATACGGGCAGCGAGCATATCCGCAAGGAAATGCGGATTTCTTTGCAGGCCGGTGAGCTGGTTGGCAAGCTCTATGACGCGCTTTTGAAGCAGTATACTTCCCCTGCCAGCGAGGAGGAGCTCAAGAGCCTGAATATGCTCTGCGTCCGCTTGGTGTTCTGCTTGTACGCCGAGGACGCAGGGGTTTTCGGCGGACACGACAAGTTTCGCAACTACCTCAAGAGCTTCCAGCCCAAAAATGTGCGTAGCGGCTTAATAAAGCTGTTTGAGGTGCTGGATACCAAGGAAACAGACAGAGACCCCTATATGGACGACGATCTGGCGGCATTCCCCTATGTCAACGGCGGTTTGTTTGCGGACAAAAATATCATTGTCCCCAAATTCACCGACGAGATCATAACGCTGTTGGTCGAGGATTGCGGCGGTGATTTCAACTGGAGTGAGATCAGCCCCACCATTTTTGGCGCGGTTTTTGAAAGCACCCTGAATCCCGAGACCCGTCGTGCCGGCGGTATGCACTACACCAGTATTGAGAACATCCACAAGGTTATTGACCCCCTGTTTTACAATCAGCTTTGCCAGGAGCTGGAGGAGATCGCAGCCATTGGCGTGGAGAAAACGCGCAAGCTGCGGCTCGAGCAGTACCAGGCGGCGCTGGCAAAATTAAAGTTCCTTGACCCTGCCTGCGGTTCCGGTAACTTTTTGACCGAAACATACATTTCTCTCCGCCGCTTGGAAAACCGTGTGATCGCTATGCTCGGCAGTATCGGCAAGGGAGCTATGGAAGGTCAGATCGTTATGGGCGAGGGTGACATTAACCCCATAAAGGTGTCCATCGGTCAGTTCTACGGTATAGAGATCAACGACTTTGCCGTAACTGTTGCCAAGACCGCCCTATGGATCGCGGAAAGCCAAATGATGAAAGCCACCGAAGAATTGGTGCATATGAATTTGGACTTTTTACCGCTGAAATCCTACGCCCACATTGTAGAGGGTAACGCCCTTCAGCTCGATTGGGAGACCGTGGTGCCCAAGAATGAGCTGAATTACATCATGGGAAATCCGCCTTTTGTTGGTGCAATGTGGTCAAAGGGTTCTCAGCGAGAGGATATAGAGTTGGCTTTTCCTGAATGCTCTAAGACAGGACAAATTGACTATGTAGCTGGTTGGTATGCAAAGGCTGCAAAGCTAATTGTAAATACGAACATCCGTTGTGCCTTTGTGTCAACCAACAGTATCTGCCAAGGCCAACAGGTCGGTCTTATTTGGGAGCCGCTTATCAATTTGTATGAAATTAAGTTTGATTTTGCTTATCAAACATTCCGTTGGGATAGTGAAGCTAACCTAAAAGCTCAGGTTCATTGTGTTATTATTGGCTTCTCACATATAAGTGTTATTACAGAGAAGAAAATTTATACTGGTAATCGTGTGAATATTGTCCACCATATCAATGGCTACCTTGCTCCTGCGGATGATGTATTCATTATGGGCAGTAAGGCTCAAATATCGGGGATGCCAACTATGCACATGGGTGTTATGGCAAGAGATGGTGGCAATTTGATAATGGACGAAGCGGAGTATCAGGAGTATATCGAAAAAGAACCGCAAGGTGTAGAATTTATCCATCCATATATGATGGGCAGAGAGTTTTTGAACAACATTCCACGATATTGCTTCTGGCTTGTTGGAGCAAATCCTGCTATTATTAAAAAGTGCCCGCTTCTGCTGAAAAGAATTGAGGGAGTTCGGCAGGCACGGCTATCAAGTCCCGCCAAAGAAACCCAAAAATTATCAGAAACTCCGACACTTTTCGCACAGCTAAATCAACCCAAAGGTAGTTTTATTGCTTTCCCCAAAGTAAGTTCCGAAAGAAGAAAATACATACCGATTGGTTTTTTGAGCGAAGAGGTCATTGTGGGTGATAAGCTATATGTGGTTGAAGATGTAGGGTTGTATCACTTTGGCATATTAACATCCAATGTGCATAATGCATGGATGCGATTGGTGGCTGGAAGAATGAAAAGCGATTATAGTTATTCCAATACAATCGTTTACAACAGTTTCCCGTGGCCTACCCCTACGGACGCACAGAGAGCCAAAATCGAAAAGACCGCACAGGCAATTTTGGATGCCAGAGCATTGTACCCCGATTGCAGTTTGGCAGACCTTTATGATGAGGTTACTATGCCCCCTGAACTGCGCAAGGCACATCAGCAGAATGACAGGGCTGTAATGGAAGCCTACGGCTTCTGGGGCAAGCTGAACAGTGAGCCCGAGTGTGTGGCAGAGCTGATGAAGATGTATCAAGCGTTGACAACTTAACAAAAAGCGTGCTGCGGATCGTGCAGCACGCTTTTGGTTTGCCCTCATCCGCCCAGTGCGCGCACTGGGCACCTTCCCCCGGGGGAAGGCTTTGACGGCGATTCGTGAATCGCCCCTACGGAGAAGCCGGAGGGAGTGTCGTGATTATGATAGGACAATCCCCCCCCCAGGCAGAAATCAGAGATTTCTGCCAGCCCCCTTTACACAAGGGGACCTTAGGCGGGAGACCGCAAGGGGCGCCTCTACGAGGTGGTGGGAGGGAATCCCTGCCTTTCCGGGGGATTGCCACGCCAGTGTGTGCACTGGCTCGCAATGACAGCAAAAGATGGCGTTTGTTGCGTAACTGTAAACTTTTGCGGTGGAAGGTTGCATTATGGGTCGGGTTTTATTATAATATTGGCAGGATTACAGAAAGGATGTGAAGATCAGCTATGAAAAGTACTTTCAGCCGGATACTGACGGCGGTGGCTATTGCGCTGCTGGCGGCGCTGCTGCTGATCGGCATTTTCTTTCAGATACTGGTTCGGGATTATTTGACAGACACCGCTGTGGATGCGCTGAAAAGCGACGGCGAGGTGCTGGTTGAGCTGGTGCAGGCCGCCTATTCCGGCGCGCCGATCACAGACCGGAACTTTAATGTGGCGCTGACGGTGGCAAGCTCTGTTTCCGGCGCGGATGCGGTATTTTGCGATGCCTCCGGCAGACTGGTGCTGTGCGCCCAGTCGCCTATGGGCTGCGAGCATCAGGGTATGCAGTTGGGGCAGGATTATCTGGAAAAGGTTTTCAGCACCGGCTGTGCTACCGACACCGGCGTTGTGCAGGGGCTGTATCCGGAGCGGCGTTACGTGGTGGGCTTGCCCATTATCAACGAACAGACCGGCGTCCGGATCGGCGTGATCATCGTATCCACGCCTATGGAGGACACCCTGGCGGTTTTGCAGAAAATTTCTGAAATCTTCGTATTCGTATCGATTTTGGTGGTGCTGCTGGCGGTGTGCCTGATGACGCTGTTCGTGCGGCAGCAGAGCAAGCCGCTGAAAGATATGGCAAATGCTGCCAGAGCCTTCGGTCACGGCGAGCTGACGGCCCGGGTCGAGACCGAGGGCAATCACACCCAAGAGGTGGAGGAGCTGGCGCTGGCATTTAACAATATGGCGGCATCGCTGCAGAAGAGTGAGTACCAGCGGCAGGAATTCGTTGCCAATGTGTCCCACGAGCTGAAAACGCCGATGACGACGATCGCCGGCTATGTGGATGGTATTCTGGACGGTACCATTCCCAAAGAGAAGGAACGGCAGTATCTGCAGGTGGTATCGGATGAGACCAAGCGGCTGAACCGGCTGGTGCGCAGTATGCTGGACATCTCCCGGCTGCAGGATCAGCAGGGTATCCCCGAGGAGCAAAAGACCCGGTTTGATGTGGAAGAAGCCCTGGGACAGGTGCTGATCAGCTTTGAGCAGAAAATTGAGGAAAAGAAGCTGCAGGTGCAGGTGGATATGCCGGAGCATCCCGTATTCGCCCTGGCGCATCAGGACTATATTACCCAGGTGCTGTATAACCTGCTGGACAACGCTGTGAAATTCTGCCCCGAGGGCGGCGCTCTGGAGCTGCGGATCCGGGAAAGCAGCGGAAAGGTCTACGTTTCCGTCAGCAACGAGGGTCAGACCATTCCGGCACAGGAGCTGCCGCTGGTGTTTGACCGGTTCCACAAGATCGACAAGAGCCGCAGCCAGAATCGGGATAGCTGGGGTCTGGGACTTTATATTGTCAAGACCATTGTATCTGCCCATGGGGAGAATATTTCCGTAGACAGCCGGGATGGCAAGACCACCTTCGCGTTTACGCTGCCCCGGGTGAATTGAGGTTTTTATGGAGAATTTGAGCAATCAGAATTTGGAGCAGGATTCCTACAAGACCGGCTCCACGAAACCGCCCAAAAAACGGGGTGGTTTGGTGGCGGTGCTGCTGGTGATCGTGATCCTGCTGGCCGGATTGGTCAGCATTTTGGGCATGATGAATATTCATCTGTTTCGGATGCTGCAGCGGGAAAAGAGAGAGCCGATCTCCTTTGCGCCCGGCAATATCGAAACAACGATGCCGGCGCAGGATGCTGCCGGACAGCCCAAGCTGGGGCTGACGGTCGGCAGCGTGGGCGAGCTGGAACAGCGGTTTTATGAGCTGCCGGGCGGTGCGCTGATCACCGGCGTGGACGCCCAGGGCTGCGCTGCCAGAGCCGGGCTGACCGTGGGCGACATTATCGTAGGCTTCAACAATGCCGCTGTGCCGTCCGCGGAGGAACTGGAGCAGGCGCTGCAAAAATGCCAGTCCGGAGACCGGGTCCTGATTACGATCTACCGGCACCGAACCGGGCGGCAATTTACGGTCACGGTGATTTTGGACGAGAAGGACGGATAGTATGGAAAAGTATTATCGGAAGCAAATAACCGTGGGAGATACCCAGGTCAACGCCTTTGACCGACTGAAAAACAGCCAGCTGCTGGCGATCCTGCAGGAGGCTGCCGGTGAACACGGTGCTTTGCTGGGCGTGGACAAGGATTCGCTGCTGAAGAAAAAACTGTTTTGGGCGCTGATCCGTTATCACATTGAGATCACACGGCTGCCCCGGTCGGGAGAGGTCATTACGGTGGAGACCTGGCCGATGCCTACGACCCGCACGGCGTATCCACGGGCTACGGTGGCGTATGATGCCGACGGCAACGAACTGTTTCGGGGCATCAGTCTGTTCGTGCTGGTGAATTTTGAGACCCGGGCGATGGTGCTGCCGGCTTTCAGCGGTGTGGAAGTGAATGGCTGGGTGCGTGGAAATGAATTGGCGATGCCCGGTTCTCTGCTGCCCAAGGCGCTGGAAAACAGCGAGAGCCGTGTGGTGCGGTTCTCCGATCTGGACTTTAACGGACACATGAATAACTGCCGGTATATGCAGTGGGTGGACGATCTGCTGGGTGCGGATTTTCACGCAGACCACAGCCCCCGGGAGATGGTGATCTGCTACCATTCCGAGGCTCGGGAAGGGGAGACTGTGGAGATGTCCTGGGCGCTGGAAAATGGTGCGGTTCTGTGCGTGGATGCCCGTCGGGAAGCGGAAAGTGCGGCTATGGGACACGGACGGGTGTTCTCGGTACAGCTGCGTTTCTAAAAGTGTTCTGTAAACCAATGGGCGAAGTTGCCAATCGGCGGAAAAATCATATAGATTTTGGAAAACCCCTTGCAGGCGTAGCGTTTGCAAGGGGTTTTCAAGGCTTTGCTGTGGAAAAGTCTGTGGATAATGTGGAAAACTTATGTCTACCGAATGACAAAAAATCAGGGGTTTCAACAAATTATGTTAACCAAAGTTCCGGGTTGACACGAATCGTTTCACCGGGGAATATTCTGTAAGGAGGGGGTGGGGCGGTTGGCGCTGCAATACGGATTTTGGGTGGCGGTGACGGTGCTGGCGATATGGGCTTTGGGGCGGTTGAAGCGGTGGCTGTGGGGGCTGATCAATAAAAAGAAAACGCTCTGAATGTCAGAGCGTTTCGTCTTTTAAAAAGGTAACGATTTCGTTAGGTGTACAGTTCAAAATGGTGCAAAGCTTTTCAAGTGTGTTCATTGTAATGGACTTGTTGCGCTTCAGGTTGGTGATGGTATATGCACTGATACCGTTTTTATAGATCAGGGTGTAGGTGGTAACACCGTGGTCTTTCATCGTTTTCCATAAAGGCTCGTAGCTGATCACAGATAAGGCTCCTTTGGATCTGATGGGATGGCGTGAGGGGCGATTCACGAATCGCCCCTGCATAGACGCCGTTAGGATTAAGGATTGGGGGAGGCTTGTTTGTTTTTCTTCCAGATGTGGCGGTAGAGGGGGATGGCGGTGAGGGGGAAGAGCATCGCCAGCAGCATGCCCAGCTTCATACCCAGCTGCTCCGGAGCCAGATTCAGGGTGTCCGCGAAGGCGGCGATGGCAGGGCTTGCGATGGCGGTATCGGTGACGATGCCGATGAGCTGGGGCGCTACCGACGCGCCCAGATCGCCGCCGGCTGCCATCATTGCGAAGATGAACACGCCGCCGGTGGGGAATCTGTCCGTTGCCAGCACCAGATTGCCCGGCCACAGCATAGAGGTGCAAAAGCCGGTCAGCGCGCAGGCTGCAAGTCCGACGACGGGCCAGGGGGAAAGGGCACAAAGCAGGTAGCAGATCACGGCGCCGACGGCACCCAGGGTGATGACCTTGCCTAAATTTTTGCCGAATTTTGCGTACAGCGTGCGTCCGATGCCCAGCGCGACGGAGAACAGCGCAACGCCGAATACGTCGCCCCAGACCTTGGGGATCCCCAGCGCCTGCTCCAGATAGCCGGAGCTCCACTGTGCCATGGAACATTCTGCGGCGCCGCCCAGAAAGATGGCAAGAACGCTGAGCCAGAGCCATTTATTTTTGAAATACGCCAGTGCGCCGGAGGTCCGTTCCGGGGTTTCCATTTTGGGAATTTCAGCGCCGGCGAAGAGAATGGCGGAAAGAAGCGGGATCAGCAGAAAGAAAAATGCTAGGAAAGGCCAGTTTTCGTGGCCGAATACCAGCAAAAACAGGGTGCTGACCAGAATGACGCCCACCGTGCCCCAGGCGTAGACGGAGTGGAGCTTGCTCATTTCCCGATCCGGGTCTTCGGCGGGAATGGCGGCGATAACGGGGCTTAGAAGCACCTCGGCAAGACCGCTGGAGGCGCAGAACAGAACGGTACCGAGGACAAGCCCGATATAGGGGTTATTGGGGAAAAGAGTGGGGGCAAGGCCGTAAAGACCAAAGCCCAGCACCGCAAGAATGGGCATAACGCGCAGAGTGCGGGGAATATGGAAGCGGTGGGAGAAAAAGGAGAAGATCAGATCCACGATCAGCTGGGTGACGAAGTTGATCAGCACCAGAAGTCCCAGCAGGGAATAGGAAAATCCGTAAAGAGAACGAAACGTCAGAAACAGCACCGGGGACAAGCTGCCGACGATCGACATGGTGGCGTTTCCGGTATAGCAGGCCAGCTTTAAGCGACGCAAATTACGGGGCATAAGGACACATCCTTTCTTGTGGGGAATTGTAACGCACAAAAGGGAGAAAGTCAATGAAAATAGGAATTTACATTTATAAATGTGGATGGTACAATAAGGGAACAAATTACGAGCAGGGGGGGATCCCGATGTATCGCTGGAATTTCTACACCACCAATGAACTGAAGCCCCGGGGCTGGCTGAAGCGGCAGCTGCAGCTTCAGGCAGAGGGCCTGGCAGGCAATTTGGACAAGATGTGGCCCGATGTTCGCGACAGCGCCTGGGTCGGCGGCGACCGTGAGGGCTGGGAACGCGTGCCCTACTGGCTGGATGGGTTTATCCCGCTGGCGTATCTATTAGAAAACGAGGATATGATCGCCCGGGCGAAGAAATATGTGGATGCCATTATCGCTGCCCAGCAGCCTGACGGCTGGATCTGCCCGTGCACCGAGGAAGAACGGTCTACTTACACCACTTGGGTGGTTTTTCTGATCACCAAGGCTTTGGCGCTTTACTACGATTGCTCCAAGGATGAGCGGATTCCCGATGTTATTTATCGGACGCTGAAGAATTACTATGAGCTGCTGCGGGACGGGGTAATCAAGCTGTTCGGCTGGACGGCGTTTCGGTGGTACGAGGGCTTCATCGCCATTGATTTTACATATCAAAGATATAAAGAGGATTGGCTGCCGGAGCTGTGTAAGATCTTGCAGGAGCAAGGTGTTAACTATGACGAGCTGATCCCGCTGTGGAAGCATCCCATCAACGAGTGGCGGTTTGACACCCATCTGGTCAACCATATGATGATGCTCAAGTATGAGGCGGTGACCTGCGACTTGCTGGGGTTGCCCTACACCGATCACGTGGAGAAGCTGTGGCAGATCCTGGACAAGCACAACGGTACGGCGGTGGGTACGCTGACCGGCGATGAATGTCTGGCCGGCGTCAGCCCCATTCAGGGCACAGAGCTTTGCGCGGTTGTGGAGCAGATGTACTCTTACGAGTGGCTGTACGCCTACACCGGTGATAAGAAGTGGGCGGAGCGGCTGGAGGTTTTGGCGTTCAATGCGCTGCCGGCGACCATCAGCGACGATATGTGGGTGCATCAGTACGACCAGATGAGCAATCAGATCGCCTGCAGGCGGTTTCCCGGAAAGCCCATCTTCCGCACCAATGAGGCGGATGCCCATTTATTTGGTCTGGAGCCCAATTTTGGCTGCTGTACCTCCAATATGGGTCAGGGCTGGCCGAAATTTACGCTGTCTGCCTTTATGCATCAGGGAGATACCGTTATCAACGTGCTGGGCGTACCCACGGAATTGACAGATGGGGACAGGCATATTTTGGTGGAAACCAATTATCCCTTTGAAAACAGTATGAAGTATACTGTGGAAGCCGGCTCTGCGTTTACATTTAAGATCCGTATTCCCTCTTTTGCGAAGAATCTGATTGTCGATGGGAAGCCGGCTGCGGCACAGGAGCTGGAATATCGGCTGGCTGCCGGTGAGAAGCGGGTCATCACCGTTTCCTTTGATACGGAGGTATGTCTGGAAGAAAGACCTTACGGGCTGAATACGGTCAAGTGCGGCTCGCTGGTGTTCTGCGTGCCGGTCGCCTTTGAGAAAAAGATGTATGAGTACGAAAAGGATGGGGTGGTGAGAAAGTTCCCCTACTGCGATTACGAGTACATCCCCGTATCCGACTGGAATTATGCCTACAGCGGCGACGTGTTTACAAGAGAAAACCGGGGGGTGGGTGATATCCCGTTCTCCGGGGAAAAGCCGCCGGTCATCGTCAGGGCGAAGGTCAGGAAAATCGACTGGGGTCTGGAGGACGGCTATCTGGACGTGTGTGCAAAGACGCCGAAATCCACAGAGCCGATCTCCGGGGAGCAGGAAATGGAGCTGTATCCCTACGGCTGTGCCAAGCTGCGGATGACAGAGCTGCCAAGGATCTGAAAAATATATAGGTTTTTTGCAGGAGGTTGCATTTTTCGGTGCAACTTCCTGCTTGTTTTTTTGTCTGGGTGAAGGAGGGGACAAAATGAGCAGTAAGACAGATGGCCTGAAAGCGCGTATACGGACGGGAAAGCTGACCCGGACGGATGTGGCAAGACGGCTGGCGGAGCTGGCCTTCGGACAGGCCAATGACTGTGTGCGGCTGGTTTTGGAGGAGGACGTGCCGCTGGGGAAGCTGGATCTGGGCTTGCTCAGCGAGGTGAAGCGAAACGATAAGGGTACGGTGGAAGTGAAGCTGGTGGACCGTCTGAAAGCCCTGGAGCAGCTGGCGTTGCTGGCGCAGGAGGGTGGAGAGGATCTGGAATCCTTCCTGAAGGCGCTGCAGGGGGATGGAGAGTAAATGGGCTATGCCAGCTTTTCGCCGAAGCAGAAAACGGTGCTGACCTGGTGGATGCCGGGAAATCCCTATCATAACCGGGAGGCGATCATCTGCGACGGCGCGGTGCGCTCGGGGAAAACGATGGCCATGGGGCTGTCGTTTTTTCTGTGGGCGATGACCTGCTTTGATGGGAAGCGCTTTGGCGTGTGCGGAAAGACCATCGCTTCGCTGCGGCGAAACGTTCTGTCGGAAATTTTGCCCAGGTTGAAGGCGCTTGGCGCTGCCTGGAAAGAAAAACGGACGGAAAATATGGTGGTAGTGACCTTTCGGGGCCACCGCAATCAGTTTTATATCTTCGGCGGTCGGGATGAAAGCTCGGCCGCTTTGATTCAGGGCATCACCTTTGCCGGTGTGCTGCTGGATGAGGTGGCGCTGATGCCCCGCTCCTTCGTGGAGCAGGCCTGCGCCAGATGCTCGGTGACCGGCAGCCGGCTGTGGTTCAACTGCAATCCGGAGGGCCCCGGGCATTGGTTCTACAAGACCTGGATACTGGAAGCGGAAAAGAAGAACTGCCTGCGGCTGCATTTTTTAATGGAGGACAATCCGTCGCTGTCGGAGAGAATCCGGCAACGGTATCAGAATTTGTATGCCGGCGTGTTTTATCAGCGCTTCGTGCTGGGACAATGGGTGCAGGCGGAGGGTCGGGTGTACGACTTTTTCGGTCCGGATATGGTGAAGGCTGCGCCGGCGGACGGGTACGAAAAATGGTACATTTCCTGCGATTACGGAACGGTGAATCCCACGGCTATGGGGCTGTGGGGTCTGCATCAGGGCGTATGGTACCGGGTGAAGGAATTTTACTTCAATTCCCGGCAGGAAATGCGGCAGATGACCGACGATGAGTATGCGGCCTCCCTGCGGGAGCTGGCAGGGGACAGGGATATTACGGCGGTGGTCGCGGATCCTTCGGCTGCCAGCTTCATTGAGGTTTTGCGCAGAAAGGGCTGGCGTGTCATCAAGGCAAAAAATGACGTGCTGTCCGGCATCCGGCAGACCTCCGACGCGCTGAAGGAAGGGAAGATCGTGATCTGTGAGGGCTGCGAGGATTGTCTGCGGGAAATGGACAGCTATGTATGGGACTTGAGCAGCGGCACCCGGGATCGGGTGAAAAAGGAAAATGATCACGCCATGGATGATATGCGCTATTTTGTGGCTACTGTGCTGCATCGCAAGGCTTCCGGGTTTGTGGCCTGCACGGTGGACAGAAAAATGTAAAAAATGATCAAATTTTGAAAGGAGCGATCATATTTGAAACGAAAACGGAAGGAAACCCCGGTGGCGGCTACCGCTTGCCAGCTGCGGGACGCAAGCAGCCATCCCTTTGGGGCGCTGCGGGGCTTTGTGCCCCTCGGCGGCGGTGAGGAGCGGATCTATCGGGAGCTTCGGGAGGCGATCCCGGTGCTGGACGCGGCGGTAGGCAAGCTGGTGCGGCTCAGCGGCGGCTTTCAGGTGCGGTGCAAGAATCCCCACGCCCAGCAGAAATTGGAGAATTTTCTGAAAAACGTGCCCTGCGGCAGAGGGCAGGTGGGCATCGACAGCTTTTTGAGCGGCTACGTGGACAGCCTGCTGACAGTGGGGCGCGCGGTGGGTGAGATGGTACTTGCCGGCGCCAAGCTGCGGGCGGTGTACTGGGGAGACGTGACACAGCTGCAGATCTGCGAAGGGGACAGCCCTTTGGATGTGGTGCTGTACGGACCGGACAGCCACGGCACGCTGCGTGCGCTGCCGTATCAGCATCTGCTGCTGTTTACCACCTTAAATCCGGAGCCGGGGCATCCGTATGGCGTCAGCCTGTTCCGGGGAATGCCGTTTTTGGCGGATATTCTGATGAAGATATACGCCGCCATCGGCGCAAACTGGGAGCGCGCAGGCAACGTGCGCTACAGCGTGATCTGCAAGAATGGCGAAAATGCAGACCCGGCTACGGTGCAGGATCAGGGCGCCCAGATCGCCAAGGAATGGGCCCGGGCTATGGAGGACAGTAAAAACG
Source organism: Oscillospiraceae bacterium (assembly GCA_017436955.1). Taxonomy (GTDB): domain Bacteria; phylum Bacillota; class Clostridia; order Oscillospirales; family Oscillospiraceae; genus Faecousia. The sequence goes on from JAFSCD010000001.1 coordinate 29,867, forward strand.
GAACGGTACGGGATTTTGTGGCTGTCGGTGACGTGCAGATCAAGGTCATCGGCGGTGAGGCGCCGATTCTGGACTCCCAGGTGCCGGTGAAGCAGATCCTGGAGCAGCTTGTGGCGAAAACCGGACTGCCGCCTTTTCTGCTGGGTTTAAGCTGGAGCACCACCGAGCGGATGAGTACCCAGCAGGCGGATATTCTGACCAGTGAGCTGTGGGCGCTGCGCAGAAGTATTGAGCCGGTGGTGCGCAAGATCTGCAAGACCTATCTGGCGCTGGAAGGGCTGGATGACCGGGTGGAAATTGAATGGAACGACATCAGCCTGCAGGATATTACGGAAGAAGCAAAAGCGGAGCTTTATGCTGCCCAGGCGGCAAAGTACCGGGCGGAAGCGAAGATTTAAGGAGGGAACCTATGGACATCAAAAAGGAAACCCAGGTCAGCGCCAGCGGCGTGCCTACCGCGGCGCAGCTGGAGGCAATCAACGCCCAGGCAAGGGCGAAAATGAACGGGGAGCAGGTGTATGTGTTCTCTGTTCGGCTGTGTGACGATCAGGTGGATCGGGATGGGGAGAAATTTGACACCGCGGCGCTGCCGGCGCTGGCAAAACTCTTCATCGGCAAGACCGGCATTGTAGATCACAAATGGAGCAGTGATTCCCAGGTGGCACGTATCTTTGCCACAGAGGTGGTGAAGGAGGATAATGTCGCGTACATCAAAGCCTGGGCGTATATCCGCCGTGGCGGCAGCGCCGATGAGGTGATCGCGGACATTGAAGCGGGCATCAAGAAGGAGGTCAGCGTGGGTTGCGCTATGGGGCGCTGCGTTTGCTCCATCTGCGGCAGCGAATACGGCCAGTGCGGACATCAGAAGGGGGAATATTACGATGGGCAGCTGTGCTGCGGCATCCTGAAGGAGCCTATGGACGCCTATGAATTCTCCTTTGTGGCGGTGCCGGCGCAAAGGGATGCCGGCGTGATCAAGGGTATGGGCAAGCACAAATGCCTGAAGGAGCTGGCGGAGGAATTCGGTGCCCAGCAGGAATACCGCTCGCTGTACAAGCAGGCGGAGCTGGGAAAGCTCTATGAAAAGCAGCTTCGGGATGACGTGGTGCGGCTGTGCCTTGTGCTGGAGCTGGGTGCGGCGGAGCCGGTGCTGCGCGGCGTTGTGGACAAGGCCGCGGCAGAGGACCTGATGAAGCTGAAGGACGCGCTGGAGAGCCGTATGCGTGAACTGATGCCCGTGAAGGGGCAGCTGCCCGGTGCGGAGGAAAGTAAGTTTGCCGTGGAAAGCGGCTTTTTGATTTAAGTTACCGGAATACCGGTGGCGATATATTTTACATTCAGGAGGAAATGAAAATGGGTTACGACAATCTGAAACTGGAAAAGGGCATGTACCGTCAGGAGGGCATGAGCTTTACCCAGGTGCTGGAATCTCTGGATCCCAGCGAAAACTATCGCGGCACGGCTTTGGAAGGCACCGATGCTTTCCAGCGTCAGCTGAAGCGGTTTGGCATCCGCGCCAAGGGCGCAGGCTCTTCCACCGTGGAGAAGTTCTTCCGCACCATGGACAGCGCTGTGCTGTTCCCGGAGTACATCGCACGCACCGTCCGTCAGGGCATGGAGGAGAATGATATTCTGCCTGCCATTACCGCCACCACCACGGTGATCGACTCTATGGATTACCGCTCCATCTACTCCAACCCCACCGATGAGGATAAGGCACTGAAGGCGGTTGCGGAGGGTGCGGAGATCCCCACCACCGAGGTCAAGACCAAGGAGCATCTGGTAAGCCTGACCAAGCGTGGCCGTATGCTGGTGGCATCTTACGAAGCCATCCGCTTCCAGAAGCTGGATCTGTTCAGCGTGATGCTGCGCCAGATCGGTGCGCATATCCAGAAGATGCAGCTGGCGGATGCTGTCAGCGTGATCATCAACGGCGACGGCAACGACAATGCAGCCGTGCAGTACAGCGTTGGCAGCGATCCCATCAGCGGCACTGCCGGCAGCCTGGGCTACGACCAGATGGTGGAATTCTGGGGTCAGTTCGATCCTTACACCATGAACACCATCCTTTGCTCCACCGGCACCATGACCAAGCTGCTGAAGATCCCCGAGCTGCAGAATCCTATGACCGGTCTGAATTTCCAGGGTACCGGCAAGCTGACCACACCTCTGGGTGCCGCGCTGCATCGCACCGGCGCTGTGGCTGACGGTGTGATCATCGGTCTGGATAACCGCTATGCGCTGGAGCAGGTGAGAGCCGGCGATGTACTGGTAGAGTATGACAAGCTGATCGACCGTCAGCTGGAGCGTGCTGCCATTACCTCTATCTGCGGCTTTGGCAAGATCTGCGATGGCGCTGCCGCTGTACTGAACGTATGACGGAAACGACACAGTTGATCTATACCCACGCCCTGGAGCTGGCGCCGGACATATCGAACCGGGAGGAGGAACTGTTGAAGGAACTGTGCTTCGCGGCGGAGGTATCGCTGCAAAGAAAGCTCCGGAGAAACATCCTGATGAAGGATTGCCACAATCAGTTTGTGGCGGCGGCTAGCATGTATGCGCTGGCGGCGCTTTCGGAGATCTCGGAGGAAAGCCAGTTTGCGCAGGTGGCGGTCGGTGACCTGACGATCCGCAAGACGGACGGTACGGTGGCTGCCAACTGTCTGCGCAAGCAGGCGGATATGCTGATGGCGCCCTATGTAAAATCGGGTGTTGCCTTTATGGGGGTGTAGCCGTGCGCAGGATGGTGGATAAAATCTTCAGGACCTACGGCACCGGCTACATTCTGCTGCGGCAGGACGGAACCTTTTTTGCGCTGCAGGCGTTTCTGCAGCCTAGGAAGGCGTTGAGCCAGCGAAACGCGATCAAACGGATCTCCCCGCTGGGGGAGATCCAGGGCGATACCTACCTGTTTATCTGTAATGTGGATTGCGGGATGCAGGCAGGCGATCAAATAAAAGGCTCCGGTGGCTTTTATGAGGTGCGGCAGGTGGAGAAGATGTATTACAAAAACGACCCGATTTATTTGTGGGGCTTATGCGTGCAGAAAGGCGGTACGGATAATTGGCAATCGCAATCATAGAGCAGGTGATCTCGACACTGAATGATGCCGGCTTCCGTGCCCGGCGTGCCTATCCCGGTACCCCGTTGCCCAATATCACCCAGGTGGTAGCAACGGTGCAGCTGTCGGAACTGGACGTAAGCAAGCAGCAGACGGTGCTGGAGGTGAAGCTGCTGTGCCCCCAGAGTCTGGGCGCCCAGGCGGTGGAGGATGCTGCCGTTACGGTGGCGGAGGAGATGAAGAATATCGGTCTCGGCTGTGTGGTGGGATCGGTGGAATTTGACGGCAGAGCCGGTCTGTTTTCCGTGGGCTGCCAGGTGCGGAATCGGACGGAGGAGCTAGGCTATCTCGCTGTCCCCTTCAAGATCGGCGCGGTAGAGCAATTCCGGGTGGTTTCCTTTACGGCGCAGCAGATATTCGACGAGGAGCTGGTACCGGAAGGGCAGGAGCTTTGGAAGGTAAGACTGGAGCAGTTCTTTGCCAGCGGTGCAACAGAGGACAGCGATCCTACCGGTGATCAATTCACCATCACGAACAACAAGGAGATCTATCACGGCTGCGAATGGACCTCACGCAGCAGAGTCACAGAGCGAAACGGCACCCGTCAGATACGGGAAGGCACGGCGATGTACAAAACGATCTTGGCATAAGGAAAGCCCACTGCAAGATTTGCAGTGGGCTTTTTTATCGCTGTTTGCAGGCGTAGTGATATGCCATTTGGTAGTCGCCCAGCTTTTCACAGCACAGCTCCAGCTTGCGAAGGCATTGGTCTTCCGCCTTTTCATAATGCTCCCGGGCCTGGGCATAAGCGCCCTGGGCAAAATAAACGTCACCGCGAAGGATGTTCCAGGCTGTGGTGGTTTTCACGGCAGCGCAATCCAACAATGCGGTACAGCGGCTGAATTCTCCGGCACGGTAAGCAGCCTGGGCACGCACAAGCAGCTCGTCATCGGGAAGCTGGGAGGAAATATCCAATGAAGGATCGGTCTGCGCCAGAAGCAGCAGGCGTTTGCGCTCCAATTCCGGGGTGTAATAGGGGGATCGGATCTCGGATGTTTGCTCCAGCAGCGTGCGGGCGTGGGGAATATGACCCTGGGAAATGGCATCCTGGGCTATGGCAAGGCGGCACAGAATGTGAAGCAGGCTCGCTTCGGCATCAAAGATGCCATCTGCGGTACATTCATCCAATATGGGAAGCGCTGTAGCAGGATCACCGCCCAGCCAGGCTTCTCTTGCCTGCCGAAGCCGGGCCTGGTTGGGGGAGGCGGTGTCCGCCAGAAAATAGCTGATGGGCTTGCCCAACCGGTCGGCAAGATACCGCAGGGTATCCATAGAGGGCTTGGCAGAGCCGTTTTCGATCTGCGACAGCATATTGCGGGTGATCTTCCCGCCGCAAAGCTGCCGCTGGGACAGACCGGCTTCCAGCCGTGCCTGCTTTAACAGTTGACCCAATTCCATAGGATTTCCTCCGGGTAATTTATATTTACCCTATTATAGCATAACGAATGGAAAATTGCTACCGTTACAAAAATTTTATTTGCTATTTTTTGGGCGTTGCTTTACTATAGAGATAATGAATGAAAGGGGTGTATCCTATGGGTCTGCCTGAAAACCGACAGCTGAAGGCTGCCGCAAAGGAATCCATACTGCGTTCTGCCTGTGCGCCGGGTAAACTGGTGGCGCTGCATACGGCGGTGATTCTGGTGATCTCGCTGCTTACGCTGGTGGTGGATCTCGTGCTGGAGCGGCAGATCGGCAACACCGGGGGATTAAGCGGCGTGGGAACGCGCTCCGTACTGGAAACGGTGCGTACGGTGCTGCAGTATGCGCAGCTGATCGCGCTGCCCTTCTGGCAGGTCGGCTGGATCTATGCGACGCTGAAAATTGCCCGGGGCGAAGATGCGGAAAAGAAGGATCTGCTGGAAGGCTTCCGCAAGTTCTTCCCCTTCCTGCGGCTGACGGTGCTGAAGAGCCTGATCTTCACCGGTCTGGCTCTGGGCGCAGTCTATGTGGCAGCCTGGATCATTACGATGTTTCCCTTTGCCAATTCCACTTTGGATCTGGCGGATCCCAATCTGACGGCGGAAGCGTTGATAGCGGCGGTGGAGCCGCTGATCGTGCCGGCGGCTGTGCTGAGCGGTATATTGGCGCTGGGGCTGTGTCTGCCGTTTTTCTACCGCTTCCGGATGGCGGAGTATTGCCTGCTGGAGGATCCGAAAGCGGGTGCGAGAGCGGCGCTGCGCAGAAGCGGCATGCTGATGCGCGGAAACAAGCGGAAGCTGCTGCAGCTGGATGTGAGCTTTTGGTGGTTCTGGCTGATGGCGGTGGCGGTATCGGTGCTGGGATGGGCAGATGTACTGCTGCCCTGGATGGGGATCGAATTGCCCTGGACGGCAGAGGTGAGCTGTTTTATAGCATATCTGCTGGCGGCTGCGGTACAGCTGGCGCTGTACTATTTCTGCAAGCCGTATCTGGATGTGACCTACGCCCACGCATATCTGGCATTACTGCCGAAAGAGGAAGACAGCTATGAATCTCATTGAAATCACCGATTTTGGCGCGCCGGAGCTGGATGTATATGCCCGGCTGACAGAGGCGCAGTTGCTGAATCGGTTTGAGCCGAAGAAGGCGATGTTCATCGCCGAAAGTCCCAAGGTGATCCTGCGGGCGCTGGATGCCGGCTGCGTGCCAGTGTCGCTGCTTGTGGAGCGCAATCATATCAATGACGAAGCCCGGCAGGCCATCGAAGCCTGCGGCGATGTGCCGGTATACACCGCACCGCTGGAGGTGCTGACGCAACTGACCGGCTTTCAGCTGACCCGGGGAATGTTGTGCGCCATGAAGCGTCCGCCGCTGCCTGCGGTGGAGGAGGTGCTTGCCGGCGCAAGACGGATCGCCGTGCTGGAGGACATCCAAAATCCCACCAATGTAGGCGCCATCTTCCGCAGCGCCGCCGCGTTGGGTATGGACGCGGTGGTGCTGACCAGTGCCTGCAGCGATCCGCTGTACCGGCGCAGCTGTCGGGTCAGTATGGGTACGGTGTTTCAGGTGCCGTGGACATATCTGCCGGAAAATTGGGTGGAAACGCTCCACACCCTTGGCTTCAAAACCGCGGCGATGGCACTGGACAAGCGGGCTATCTCTATCGAAGCGCCCTGCCTGTGCGCAGAAGAAAGACTGGCGGTGGTGCTGGGCAGCGAGGGCGACGGTCTGGCGGCAAAGACTATTGCCGACTGTGATTATACGGTGATGATCCCCATGTATCACGGCGTGGACTCTTTGAATGTGGCGGCGGCCAGCGCTGTGGCATTCTGGGAGCTGCGGGCAAAATAAGCATATTTTCGCAATCCCTCCCATAAGGTGTACAAAAACCTTTTGGGAGGGTATTTTTATGGGGATCCGGATCACAGAACTGCACTGCAAGGAAGTTATCTGCATCAGCGACGGACGGCGGCTGGGCTTTATCACCGATGTGGAGATCGACATAAGCTGCGGCAAGGTGCTTGCCATTGTGGTTCCCGGGCCTTGCCGGATCCTGGGCACCTTCGGACGGGCAGACGATTACGTGATCGAGTGGAGCAAGATCTGCAAGATCGGGCCGGACATCGTGCTGGTGGACATCAAGCCCGACGATTGCCGCTTTCCGAGGCATAAATTCAACCTGCCTTTCTGAAAAATGTAAAAATTATGGAATATTTTCAAAAAATCTTGGAAAAAATACTTGCAAAATGCGTTTGGGCAGGATATAATGTATCGGCACGGATATGCCCGTGACAATATTTTAACGCCACACACCCGGTGATCGGAGGCTCCAGTGCTTGAAAAAGCGGGCTCGCCGAGATGAGCGGGGTGGAGGAAAAAACAAAAGGAGAAATTGAAAAATGGCTGTCGTATCTATGAAGCAACTGCTGGAAGCCGGCGTACACTTTGGTCACCAGACCCGTCGCTGGAATCCCAAAATGGCTACCTACATCTACACCGAGCGTAACGGTATCTACATCATTGACCTGCAGAAGACCGTTAAGAAGCTGGAGGAAGCCTACAACTTTATCCGTGAGATCTCTGCCAATGGCGGCAACGTTCTGTTTGTCGGCACCAAGAAGCAGGCTCAGGATGCAATCCGTGAGGAAGCTGCCCGTTGCGGCGGTTACTACGTCAACGCCCGTTGGCTGGGCGGTATGCTGACCAACTTCCGCACCATGCGTACCCGTATCGACCGTCTTGCACAGCTGCGCAAGATGGAAGCAGACGGCACCTTCGCTATGCTGCCCAAGAAGGAAGTCATCAAGCACCAGGCTGAAATCGAGAAGCTGGAGAAGTACCTGGGCGGCGTTAAGGATATGAAGAAGATCCCTGCTGCTCTGTTCATCGTTGACCCCCGCAAGGAGCGCAACGCTATCGCTGAAGCCCGCAAGCTGAATATCCCCATCGTGGCTATCGTTGACACCAACTGTGATCCCGATGAGATCGATTATGTTATCCCCGGCAATGACGACGCTATCCGCGCCATCCGCCTGATCGCTGCCGCTATGGCATCTGCTGCCATCGAAGGCCGCCAGGGTGAGGATGCTACCGCCGAGATCGCTGAGGCTGTGGAAGCTGCTGAAGCTACCGACGCCGAGTAATTCATTTACAATAGGAGGATACGAAAATGGCTTTTACCGCACTGGACGTTAAGAAGCTCCGTGAGATGACCAACGTCGGTATGATGGACTGCAAGAAGGCTCTTGAGGCCACCGACGGCGATATGGAAAAGGCAGTGGAATGGCTGCGTGAGAAGGGTCTGGCAAAGGCTGCCAAGAAGGCTGACCGCATTGCCGCTGAAGGTATTGCTTATGCTGCCGTTATCGACGGCATCGGCGTTATCATCGAGGTCAATGCCGAGACCGACTTCGCTTCCAAGACCGATGCTTTCAAGGATCTGGTCGTGAACCTGGCTACCGTTGTCGCTACCGATGCTCCCGCTGATGTGGAAGCTCTGAAGGCCTGCACCTATCCCGGCACCAACCTGACCGTTACCGAGATCATGCAGGAGAAGGTTATGTCCATCGGCGAGAATATGCAGATCCGCCGTTTCGACCGCTTCGCCACCAACACCTCCGTCGCTTATGTTCACATGGGCGGCTCCCACGGTGTTCTGGTCAATCTGGCTGTTGAGGGCGATATCGACGCTACCGAGATCGGTAAGAACGTCGCTATGCAGATCGCTGCTATGGGCGCCAAGTACTGGGACAAGAGCATGGTTCCCCAGGCTGACGTTGACAAGGAAATGGCGATCCAGGTTGCTATGATGGACAACGATCCCAAGATGGCAAACAAGCCTGCAGAGGTCAAGGAAAAGATCGCTGCCGGTAAGATGAATGCCTTCTTCAAGGAGATGTGCCTGCTGCAGCAGGAGTTCGTCCGCGCTGACCTGTTTAAGGGCGACGTGGCCGGCTATATTGCTGACGCTGCCAAGAAGCTGGGCGGCAAGGTTACCTTCGTGGATGCAATTCACTACATCAAGGGTGAAGGCATTGAGAAGAAGGAAGAGAACTTCGCTGACGAAGTCGCCGCACAGATCGCCAACGCCGGCAAGTAATTGATAAAAATGAAACTCCCCGACCACCCGGTCGGGGAGTTCTTTCTTCGCATAGCCTCCCTTTACACAAGGGGGCCTTTTTTAGATATTCAGCTCCACGCCGCCCTGGGGACGGATGGACAGCACATAGCAGGCACCTTCGCCCAGCGCGGTATCGATCTGCGCACGGAAGGAGTCCAGTATGGTAAGCGGTACGAAGGCCTGCACAGTACCGGCGAAGCCACCGCCGTGGACACGGTAAGCGCCCTGACCCTGCAGCGCCCGGCGGCACAGCGCCAGTGCGAAGGCGACCTCCTGATGGGCGGTGTTTCCGGCAGGGATCACGTTCTGCAGATACATCCAGGAGGATCGACCGCTTTCCGTCACCAGCTCCAGGAAGGCGTCGAAATCACCCCGTTCCAGCGCTGCCACCTGCTTGACAACACGGGCATTGTCCGCAAAAACGTGGATGGCACGCAATACCGCCCGATCGCCGCATTTTTCCCGGACGGCGGCGATGCTGGCGTAGAATTCGTCCTCATCCACCTGGGTCAGCACTTCCTTGCCAAAGCAGGCGGAAACGGCACGAAGCTCTCCCGGAATGGCAGCAAAATCGTCGGTCAGGTCGGCGTGGTCAGCGCCGCTGTCGATGATGCACAGCGCATAGCCCACGGCGGAGAAATCGAAATCCACCTTGCGGATCGCCGGCTTTTCCTTGTCGGCAAAATCAATGGTCACCAGATTGCCCACGGCTGAGGCGGTTTGATCCATCAATCCGCAGGGCTTGCCGAAAAATACATTTTCCGCATACTGACCGATGGCGGCAATTTCCGGCGCGGACACTTTCGCGGCGAAGAACAGATGGTTGATGATGGTGCCGATCAGCACCTCGAATGCAGCGGAGGAGCTAAGGCCGGAGCCGGGAAGCACAGTGGAGGTGACGTAGGCGTCAAAACCCTGCACCTTGCAGCCCAGCGCGGCAAATCGGGCTGCCACGCCACGGATCAGAGCAGGTGTGGTGTTCTTTTCGGCGTCAACGGGGGTTAGGCAGGAAAGGTCTACCGCACACAGAGGATAGCCCTGGGAAAGCACCCGGATCACGCCGGTGTGATTCAGCCGGACGGCAGCCCGGGTGTCCAGATTCACAGCGGCAGCCAGCACGCGGCCGCGCTGATGGTCGGTGTGATTTCCGCCGATCTCCGTACGACCGGGTGCGGAAAAATAGCGCTCCGGTGCGCCGCCAAAGGCAGCGGCAAAGCCGGCATCCAGAATATTTCGCTCGTCAGCAGTCAAAACGAGATCAGCCATAAAAAGTTCCTCCCTTTGGGGATTTTTCTTCATTATACACCGCCGTGCGCAAAAAAGCAAGGAAGGCAAAACAATTAAAAACCTGTCATTGCGAACCAGTGACCGATGTCACTGGTGTGGCAATCCCCGAATATCCGGGGGATTCCCACGTCGGGTCTTTGCCCCGGCTCGGAATGACGTAGTTTAGGGCGCACCTTCCGGTGCGCCCTTGTGTATTACAGAATATCTTTTCCGGCGAAGAACTTTTTCAGCGGTACGAACAGCACAGCAGCCACAGCCAGCGCCAGCAGCATACACGGCAGCATATAGGCACCGTTGTACACCAGAGAGTAAAGCTGCGCATCGTCAAATACGCCGATGCCGGGTATCTCGGTGGGGGCGTAAATGCGGTACACCGTTACGCCGCTGATGTAGTGGACGATGAATCTGCCGGCGCAGCCAACGGCGATGCCGGGGAAGATGCCCCAATCCTTGCCCTTGAAAATGCCTGCCAGACCCAGAGGCGTGAAAGCGACAATGTAATCCAGGATCATGGATTGCCAGCCCCAGGCGTAAGCGCTGTCAAAGAGCAGCTGGGAGATGCCGAACACCAGACCCGCCAGCAGACCCTTGCCCAGACCCCACCGAACTGCGTAAAAGCAGATGGGGAACATGGCGAAGGTGATGGAGCCGCCGTTGGGCAGATTGGGGAACAGCTTGATGAGGCTGAGGATGAAGGCGAGCGCTACCATAATGGCGCCCTCGCACAGCGCGCGGATGTTTTTGTGGGTTTTTGTCATAGGATATTCCTCCAAAAATAAAAGTATCGCATTGCAAACCCGTCCAGGTGCAATGCGATACCGGAATATCCCATCTGTGCATCTTTCCCTACGACGGTACTGACCGTATCAGGTTCACGGGTCTGGGCCACTGAGCCCACTCTCAGCCGGATGCGTCCGGCTCCCCGAAGACTTTGGTTATTGTGCGATCTAAAGACAGTATAGTCCGTTTTTCTGCAAATGTCAAGCCATTTGCGTGGTCAGCTCTTTCCCGCCGAGGATGTGGAAATGCAAATGGGGAACGGTCTGACCGGCATCCTGCCCGCAATTGGACACCACCCGGTAGCCGCTTACCAGATGCTCCTGGGCAGCGATGAGGGGAATGGTCTCGAAAATATGGGCGACGACAGCGCTGTTTTCGGCGGTGATGCCGTCAACGGAAGGAATGTGGACCTTGGGAATTACCAAAATGTGGGTGGGTGCCATAGGGGCGATATCCCGGAACGCCAGGATGGTATCATCCTCGTAAACCTTGGTGGAGGGGATCTCCCCGGCAACGATCTTACAGAACAGACACATAATACGATCTCCTTAAATAATGCCAAATACGGCGAATACGCCGGTGCTGGCAAGATACATAATAACGCCCGCGATTGCCACGCCCAGGGTGACGGCTGCGGTGGTGGACTTGAAGCCCATATTCAGAAAGCTGGCAGCCAAAGTGCCGGTCCAGGCGCCGGTACCCGGCAAAGGAATACCGACGAACAGCATCAGCGCGACGAACAGACCGCCCCGACCGGCCTTTGCCACCAGTTTTTGACCGCCCTTTTCGCCCTTTTCCAGGAAGAAACGACAGATTTTGCCGATGTGCTTTTTGTCTACGCCCCAGAGGAGAACGCGCCGGGCAAACAGATAAATAAAGGGAACGGGGAGCATATTGCCCAGCATACAGGTTATAAGCGACGAAAGGAAGGGCAATTCCCAACGGCTTGCCAGGATCATAGCGCCACGCAGCTCCACGATGGGTATCATGGAAACGAGGAACAAAACCAAATAGCGTGTGAACATCAGACCCCTCCTTTGTGCGCATTTTTTTCATTGTACCACATATTTGGGCATTACGCAACGAAAAATCTTTGGGAAACCGGTTAAGTTTTGCGTAAAACTGTCGTGCGGTTTTCCCGGGGAAGGGCGCAATTCGTGAAATTTCCCATTTCCCGGAAAGTACAATGAAAGCGAAAGCACAAAGGAGGTATGGCTATGCAATGTCAAAAACTGAAAACCTATATGGAAACGGGACGGGTGATCTTCCTGCCCATCCGGGCGATTCGACCGAATCCGGCACAACCCAGGAAGATCTTTTCGGAGGAGGCGCTGGCGGAGCTGGCGGCATCCATCCGGCAGCACGGGGTCTTGCAGCCGCTGTCGGTGCGCCGGGTGGACAACACCTACGAGCTGATCGCCGGTGAGCGGCGCTTGCGGGCCGCCCAGCTGGCAGGATTGTCCGATGTGCCCTGCATCGTAATGAATATGGATGACAAGGAGTCCTCCATGGCGGCGATGATCGAAAATCTGCAGCGGCAGGATCTGGATTTTATTGAGGAAGCCCAGGGAATCGCCCGGCTGATGGATCTGCACTGTATGAGCCAGGAGCAGGTGGCGCGGCTGCTGGGAAAGAGCCAGAGCGCGATCGCCAACAAGCTGCGGATATTGCGCCACAGCGAGCCGGTGCTGCGGCTGCTGCGGCAGTATGAACTTACCGAGCGCCACGCCCGGGCGCTGCTGCGGCTGCCAACAGAGCCGGAGAAAATGGCGGCGTTAAGCGTCATCCACCGGCTTTCCATGAGCGTGGCGCGGACGGAAAGCTACATAGAAGGGCTCTTGGCGCAAAAAAGCGGAAAGGAGGGGAAGGTAAACGTGGATTCCTTTCTCCATTCCTTGCGGCAGACCCTGCAAAGGATCCAGCTTTCCGGGATCCCGGCGGTTTCCGAGCATCGGGAGACCGACCGCCAGATCGTGCTGACCATTACGATTCCAAAATGAAAATGTGGGGGCGAGCAACCGCACCCTAGGCCCTTTCTATGAGGGGGCTGCTGAGCATTAGCGAAGCTGGGGGGTGTCCTATAAATCCAACGACACTCCCTCCGTCTTCGCCTGCGGCGAATCCACCTCCCCCAGAGGAGGAGGCAAGGGCGTAACGACAGACTACTTACTGAACAACATTTCGTTGCCAACGCAACTTTTTGCGCAAAAGTGATTGCAAATAACGGGAAATGTGCTATAATGCGATTTAGTGACGAAAAGAAAAAGAAAGGAAACGCGTATGATATTCGGAAAGCACATCAACCGGTATTATCTCAAACACGCCATTGTCATATTATTTGGTCTGATAGCGCTGATCGTTGTGGACGTCTTGCAGCTGGAGATCCCCCGGCTGTACCAGATGGTCATCAACGGTATCAACGAAGGTCATGTAGACGGCGTGCCTTTCAATTTAACATTTTTGGTAGACAAGATCTGTATGCCCCTGGTAGGCATTATTATACTGATCGTATTGGGTCGTTTTCTGTGGCGTATCTGCTTCTTCAGCTGCGGCATCCGGGCAGAGGCAGACCTGCGCAACCGGATGTTTGACCACTGCAAGGATCTGTCCCAGGAGTTCTATCATAAGAACAACGTGGGCAGCCTGATGAGCCTTTACACCAACGATCTGGAAACCTTCCAGGAGTGCTATTCCTGGGGCATTATGGAGTTTTGCGATGCTGCCTTTTTAGGCACGCTGGCGATCGTCAAGATGTGGAAAATGAATCCGCTGCTTACCGGCTTCGCATTGATCCCCATGGCTTGTCTGCTGGGCGCCAGTATCATTGTTGGCAACTGGATGAGCGATAAGTGGGAGCGCCGGCAGGAAGCCTTTTCCAATCTTTCCGACTTTGCCCAGGAGAACTTCTCCGGAATCGCGGTCATCAAGGCGTTTGTCAAGGAAGCCAAAGAGCTGTGGGCGTTCAAGAAGCTGAGCAAGGCAAATGAGGATGCCAACGTGGCCTTTGCCAAGGGCTCTGTTTTGTTCCGCATTTTGGTTATGACCTTCGTGGAAAGTGTTATTTGCATCATTTTAGGCTACGGCGGCTATCTGGTTTGGAACGGCACCTTCAATGCCGGTCAGCTGATGGAATTCATTGGCTATTTTAACGCCATTATCTGGCCTATTCTGGCAGTTTCCGACCTGATCGATATGACCTCCCGGGGCAGAGCCTCCGTTAAGCGCATCAGTGCGCTTCTGGATGCCAGGCAGGATGTGGCAGACCGGGAAGGTGTAGCGCCCTTGCGGGAGATCCGGGGCGATATCGAGTTCCGGAATTTGAGCTTTATGTATCCGGACGGCGAGTTCGATGCGCTGCGGAACGTATCCTTCAAGATCAATGCCGGTGAAAGCATTGGCCTGGTCGGTCGTACCGGCTCTGGAAAGACCACGCTGGTGGATCTGATCCTGCGCACCTACAACGTGCCCGACAGCACCGTGTTTATTGACGGTCACGACGTCAATACCGTAGCCATCCGGGACGTCCGTGCCGGTTGCGCCTACGTGCCTCAGGACAATTTCCTGTTCTCCGATACCATCGCCAACAACATTGGCTTTGCGGCGGAGGACAGAAGCGGCGACAATATCGTCAGAGCTGCCGTTATGGCAGACGTGGATGGCAATATCCGGGAGTTCAGCCAGGGCTACGAAACCGTTTTGGGTGAACGGGGCGTTACCGTTTCCGGCGGTCAGAAGCAGCGTATTTCCATCGCGAGAGCGCTTTTGAAGGATGCGCCCATCCTGATCCTGGACGATTCCGTTTCCGCCGTTGACACCAAAACAGAGCATACCATTCTTTCCAACCTGCGGCAGACCCGTCAGGGCAAGACCACCATTCTGATCGCCCACCGCATTTCCACCATCGAGCAGATGGACAGAGTCTTGTTTATTGATGACGGTACTGTGGCAGCCTTCGGCACCCATCAGGAGCTGATGGAAAGCTGCAGCGAATACCGCAAGATGGTGCAGCTGCAGCGCCTGGAAGAGGAAGGAGGCGAGCATAATGGATAAGTATTTGCCCGTTCTCATTGTGGGTGCCATCATCGGCATCTTCACCATCGCCTTCCTGGTTTCCTACGCAAGACTGCGCCGGAACAAAGAAATGCAGGAATTCCAGCGGAATATGCCGGATTCTCTCATCATCAGGCGGCTGCTGCGCTATGCAAAGCCCTATCTGGCACAGTTCATTCTGGTGTTCATCATTATGCTGCTGTCCATAACCTATGATGTTGTGTCCCCCATTTTGGTGGGTGAAATCGAGGAACTGATCAAAATTGATTTTCCGCTGGAAAAGCTGTTTTGGATGGTGGGTGCCTATGCCGGCGTGCTGGTGGTTTCTATGGTCAGCATGTATCTGCAGACTATGCTTCTGCAGAAGGTCGGTCAGAAGATTTTGTCGGATCTGCGTGAGGACCTGTTCTCCCATATCGAGAGTCTGTCTCACGAGCAGCTGAACAATATTCCCGTGGGCAAGCTGGTTACCCGTGTCACCAATGACACGGAAGGCATCTGCCGTATGTTTACCACCGTGCTGGTTACCCTGATCAAAAATATGATGGTCATTGCCGGCGTGCTGGTGGCGATGCTGTGCGTCAACTATGCCATGACGCTGGTGGTGCTGTGCTTCGTGCCTTTTGTGGCGCTGTTTACCTTCATTTTCCAAAAATTCTCCCGCAGAGCGCATCGGGCGGTAACGGACTCCCGTACGGAGCTGAACACATTTCTTTCGGAAAATCTGTCCGGTATGAAGATCACCCAGATCTTCAACCGGGAGCAGGAGAGAATGGCGGCGTTCATGGAGCGCAGCAATCATCAGAAAAAGGCTATGTTCCGCCGGATGTTTGTATCCAGCATCTTCCGGCCTATGGTGCATATGATGCACATCAGCTGCGTGCTGTGCCTGCTGTACTTTGGATCCAAGGGCTATATTGAGGAAAGTATCTTCCTGGGTCAGACGATCACCTCCGGCACAGTGGTTACCTTCTATCTGTACGCATCCAAGTTCTTTGATCCCATCCAGACGCTGTCGGAGCATTTTGATCTGCTGCAGTCGGCGTTTGCTTCGGCGGAAAAGATCTTCACCATTATGGATATGGTTCCTGAAGTGATGGACGAGCCAGATGCCATCGAGCTGGAGACCGTTAGAGGCGAGATCGAATTCAAGGACGTTTGGTTTGCTTACAAGCCGGATGAGTGGGTGCTTAAGGGTGTTTCCTTCCACGTGCAGCCCAAGCAGACTGTGGCCTTCGTTGGCTCTACCGGCTCCGGCAAGACCACCATCCTCAGCCTGATCTGCCGCAATTACGATATCCAGAAGGGTCAGATCCTGATCGACGGCATCGATATCCGCAAGATCAAAATTTCTTCTCTGCGCCGGCATTTCGGCCAGATGCTGCAGGATGTGTTCCTGTTCTCCGGTGATATCCGCAGCAACATTTTGCTGCGGATGGAAGGCGTTTCCGACGAGGAGGTCATGGAAGCCTGCCGTTACGTCAACGCCGATTCCTTCATCAACAAGCTGGAAAAGGGTCTGGACGATGTGGTCCGTGAGCGGGGTAATAATTTCTCTGCCGGCCAGCGGCAGCTGCTGTCCTTTGCCCGGACGATCATCCACAAGCCCAGCGTGATGATCCTGGATGAAGCCACGGCGAATATCGACACGGAAACCGAGCTGCTGATCCAGGACTCTCTGGAGAAGATGAAAAATATCGGCACCATGCTGATCGTTGCTCACCGCCTGAGTACCATTCAGCACGCCGACAATATTATCCTGCTGTCCCACGGACAGATTATCGAGCAGGGCAACCATCAGGAGCTGCTGCATAAAAAGGGCAGATACCATCAGCTCTACACCCTGCAATACACCAAGCAGCAGCTGAAAAACAGCTAAAATAAGCCGCCGGGCGTATTCCCGGCGGCTTTTCTTGCCGTTGTTGTGTCATGCCCTGCCGTGGGAATCCCCGAAAGCTTCTGGGGATTGCCACACCAGCCTGCGGGCTGGCTCGCAATGACAGTATTAATTCAGGGCTTTTCTTGACAAAAATGGGGAAGTATTATACCATAAGCATAGAAAAATGCTTTAAGGAGCAGCTATGGAACGGATTTATATTGCCCCCAACGCAACCGTTGTGGGGGATGTGACTTTGGGAAAAGATGTGAACATTTGGTACGGCGCTGTGCTTCGCGGCGACAGCGGTGCCATCACCATCGGTGAGGGCACCAATGTGCAGGATAACTGCGTGATCCACGAGCAAACCACCATCGGCAAGCATTGTACCATCGGACACAATGCGGTGGTTCACGGCTGCACCGTGGGTGACGGCTGCGTCATCGGAATGGGCGCTGTGGTGCTGACCGGCGCGGTGCTGGGCGATGGCTGCCTGGTGGGAGCCGGTGCGCTGGTAACGGGCAAGACTGTGGCGGAAGCCGGCTCTGTACTGCTGGGAAATCCGGCAAAGGTCGTCAAGACCCTGACAGCCGGGCAGATGGAAGCCCAGCTTCACGATGCCGCCCATTATGTGGAAACGGCAAAAAAGCAGCTTTCTCAAAAATAAACCCAAGGAAATGATCGAAATGAATCAAAAAAACGATTATATTGCGGTATTTGATTCCGGCGTGGGCGGCATCAGCGTGCTGCGGCAGCTGGTAAAGCAGATGCCCGGTGAGCGTTTTTTGTACTACGGCGACTCTGCCAATGCCCCCTACGGCACCAAAACCGTGGCGCAGGTTCGGGAATTGAGCGTTGCGGTGGCGGAAAAGTTGCTGGCGCAGGGTATCAAAGCGCTGGTGGTTGCCTGCAATACGGCAACGGCTGCGGCGGTGGATCTGCTGCGGGAAAAATATGCCGATCTGATCGTGGTGGGCATTGAGCCTGCGGTGAAGCTGGCGGCGGATCAGTTCCCCGGCGGTACGGTGGGCGTGATGGCTACACCGCTGACCACCGATTCGGAAAAGCTCCACGCATTGGAAGCCCGCTGGCAGGAAAAATGCAATATCATTCCGCTGCCCACACCGGGGCTGGTGGAATTGGTGGAAGCCGGCAAGGCGGTCAGCGCCGAGAGCGAAGCGCTGCTGCGACCGATGCTTGCGCCCTATGCCGGCAAGCTGGACGCGGTGGTGCTGGGCTGCACCCATTATCCCTTTGCCGCAGCGACCATTCGGAAAGTGCTGGGCGAAAAAACGGTGCTTCTGGACGGCGGCGAAGGCACAGCCAGAGAGACCCGGCGCCGTCTGATGGCGGCAGACCTGCTGCGTGACGGCGAAGGCGTCATTGAGATCCGGAGCAGCGCGGAAGATCCCCAAATGATAAACCGCTGCTGGGAATTACTGAAAGCGTAAAAAAGGCCCCCTTGTGTAAAGGGAGGCTTAGATACAGCAAAATCAAAAGCGCACTGCTCAGCAGTGCGCTTTTATAAGTCCTAAATTACACCATCGCGGCGGTGATGATCGCCATTTTGTAGACCTCGTCGGCGTTGCAGCCACGGGACAGGTCGTTAATGGGAGCAGCCAGACCCTGCAGGATGGGACCGTAAGCCTCAAAGCCGCCCAGACGCTGTGCGATCTTGTAGCCGATATTGCCGGCTTCGATGCAGGGGAAGATGAAGGTGTTGGCGTGACCGGCGACCTTGGAGCCGGGGAACTTCAGCTGACCTACCTCGGGAGCAACAGCGGCGTCGAACTGCATCTCGCCGTCGATGTCGAATTCAGGAGCCATTTCCTTGGCGATGGCAGTGGCATCGTGGCTGAGCTTGACGGTGCCGCCCTTGCCGGAGCCGTTGGTGGAGAAGCTGAGCATTGCGACCTTGGGGTCAATGCCGAATACCTTGGCGGTTCTTGCGGTCTCCACAGCAACCTCTGCCAGCTTCTGTGCGGCGGTGATGGTTACGTTGCCTTCCTTGTCCACGCTGTCCTCATAGCCCAGGTTGATGGCGCAGTCGCCCATAGCGATCTTCTCGTCGCCACGTACCATAATGAAGCAGGAGGAGACCAGGTTGACACCCTTCTTGGTCTTGACCAGCTGCAGAGCGGGACGGACGGTGTCGGCGGTGGAGTAGGTAGCGCCGCCCAGCAGGGAGTCGGCATAGCCCATCTTCACCAGCATGGTGCCGAAGTAGTTGCCCTTGGAAAGTGCAGCCTTACAATCCTCGGCGCTCATCTTGCCCTTGCGCAGTTCAACCATCTTTTCCACCATCTCGTCCATACCGGCGTAGGTCAGGGGATCAATGATCTCGATACCGTTAATATTGAAGCCGCCCTTGGCAGCGTTGGCCTTGACCTCATCCACATTACCGATAAGGATGGGCGTCAGGAAACCGCCCTCATTCAGACGGGCAGCAGCCTCCAGAATACGGGCATCGTGACCCTCGGTAAAGACGATCTTCCGGGGATTGACCTTCAAAGTTTCGATCATAGCATTAAACATAAGTAGCTTTCCTCCATATTTCGGGTTTTCGCCCGTATTTTTACAGCTTCAGTATACAACAAAATCCCAGCAGACGCAACCGGAATATTAAACAATCCGTAAATTTTCCCGTTTGGCGGTTGCAATCGTGAAAAAATGCAATATAATGTACCTATATTAAGCAGAGGGTGAAACTATGGAAAAAATCAAGCAGTGGCTGCGCCGGTTTATGACCGGTCGCTACGGTACCGATAAATTGAGTATGACGATCCTGACGGTGGGTGTTATCGCCAGCCTTGCGGCGATCTTCGTGCCGGTTCCGTTTGTTCAGGGGCTTCTGACCGTCGGCGCCTATGTGCTGATGTTCTGGGCGATCTTCCGGTGCTTTTCCCGGAACACCTACAAGCGGTATCAGGAAAACCGGAAATATCTGATGCTGCTGGACCGGATCAAGGATCGCCAGCATAAATATTTCACTTGTCCCCGTTGCCATCAGCCGGTGCGCGTACCCAGAGGCAAGGGCAAGATCGCCATCAAATGCCCCAAATGCGGCGAGAAGTTTATTAAGAAGACATAAATTGCAAATAATAGTGTCATTGCGAACCAGTGACCGATGTCACTGGTGTGGCAATCTCCTTCTATTTAGGGGATTCCCACGCCTGCGTGCGCACTGGCTCGGAATGACAGAATACTTGTTTGGCGATAATATTGAAAAAGATCCGCTGTTTCCAGCGGATCTTTCTTTTTATTTTGCGTACTCCACAGCCTTGGTCTCGCGGATGACGTTGACCTTGATCTGACCGGGGTATTCCAGCTCGGACTCGATCTTCTTGGCAATTTCCCGTGCCAGCAGGATCATATTGTCCTCGTTGACGACCTCGGGCTTGACCATAATGCGAACCTCGCGACCTGCCTGGATGGCGAAGGCCTTGTCCACGCCGGGGTAAGAGCCGGTCAGCTCTTCCAGCTTCTGCAGACGGCGGATGTAGTTCTCCACATTCTCGCGGCGTGCGCCGGGACGGGCAGCGGAAACAGCATCGGCGGCCTGCACCAGAACGGCAATAATGGTCTTGGGCTCTACATCCCCGTGGTGGGATTCGATGGCGTTGACCACAACGGGATTTTCCTTGTACTTGCGGGCCAGGTCAGCACCCAGCTGCACGTGGCTGCCCTCCACCTCATGGTCGATGGACTTGCCCAGGTCATGCAGCAGACCTGCACGCCGTGCCAGGGATGCGTCGATACCCAGCTCGGACGCCATCAGACCGGCGATATGGGCAACCTCCATAGAGTGGTTCAGCACGTTCTGACCGTAAGAGGTGCGGTACTTCTGCCGACCCAGGATCTTCACCAGCTCGGGATTCAAGCCGTGAACACCGGTCTCATAGCAGGCGCGCTCGCCTTCCTCACGGATGGTGCGCTCCACTTCCTTACGAGCCTTTTCCACCATATCCTCGATACGGGTGGGGTGGATGCGTCCGTCAGCAATCAACTTCTCCAGTGCCAGACGAGCGATCTCCCGGCGGACGGGATCAAAGCTGGAAACGGTGATGGCTTCGGGGGTGTCGTCGATGATCAGGTCAACACCGGTGATGGTCTCCAAAGTGCGGATGTTGCGACCCTCACGACCGATGATGCGACCCTTCATCTCGTCATTGGGCAGAGGCACAACGCTGACGGTGGTCTCTGCGGAGTGATCGGCGGCGCAGCGCTGAATGGCGATGGACAGGATCTCCCGTGCGCGGTCGTCCGCCTCGTCCTTCATCTGCGTTTCGATCTCTTTGATCTTCATGGCAGTATCGTGGCGGATATCCTCCTCCACGCTCTGCAGAAGCTGTTGCTTTGCCTGCTCCTGGGAAAGACCGGAAATGGCCTCCAAGGTGAGCAGCTGCTGCTTGCGGATGGCTTCGGCTTCTGCCTGGGTCTCGGCCACGGCAGCCAGCTTCTTTGCCAACTCTTCTTCCTTGCGTTCGAAAGCCTCTGTCTTTTTGTCCAGAGTGATTTCCTTTTGCTCAAGACGGCGCTCCTGCTTGGACAGCTCCGCCCGGCGCTCTTTAACTTCCTTTTCGTACTCTGTGCGTGATTTATGGATCTCGTCCTTGGCTTCCAGAAGCATTTCCTTCTTGCGGCTTTCACCGCTGCGGATGGCTTCGTTGATCAGGCGGGTAGCCTCGGCCTCGGCAGAACCGATCTCGCGCTCCGCAAACTTCTTGCGATAGCCGACACCGGAAAGAAAACCGATCGCGACGCCTGCGACAGTGCCAACGGCGATCAAAATAATGGCTAACGGTTCCATAATTCTTCAAACGCACCTCCTTCACTAAAATTGGCGTTAGCAGAAGGGGGTGGACGCTACAGACCCCTGGTGTGTCATTTGCATTATTTAAAAATAAGATACAAAGTAAACGCCATGAGGCGTGAATTGCGTTACCCCGGCTGACGCCGGTTATTGAAACGCAGATTGGGAAGCAGACCCAAAATGCGCACACTATACCGAGGTTATTTTACCCGTAAAGAAGGGTATTGTCAAGCATATTTGCACAAAATATGGGGTCAAAACCTGCAATTTTCTACAATATACACCATTCAAAAGGGCATATTGGTAAAAAAAGACTAGACAGAAAAGTATCATTCTGCTATAATCATTGCATAATTACAGTAAGGGAGTGTGCCCCATGAAGTGTCCTTTTTGTGGAGATCAGGAGAGCAAAGTCGTCGATTCCCGCCGCTCTGAAGACGGCAACAGCATTCGCCGCCGCCGGGAATGTCTGCAGTGCCAGCGCCGTTTCACTACATACGAGATCGTGGAGAGCTTGCCCATTATCGTGGTGAAGCGTGACGGTACACGCCAGAGCTTTGACCGCAATAAGATCCTCAATTCCATGGTCCGCGCCTTTGATAAGCGGAAGGTGGAGATCGCTGATCTGGAGCGGATCACCACCGAGATCGAACAGACCATCCAGAACACCCTGGAACGCGAGGTCAGCACCGACAAGATCGGCGAAATGGTCATGGAGCGCATCAAGCCTCTGGATGAGGTCGCATATATCCGCTTTGCGTCTGTTTATCGCCGCTTCCAGGATGTGGGCAGCTTCGTAAGCGAGATCAATAAGTTCCTGAAGAAGGATTGAGGAATTGTAAATGGATTTTGATGCCTTGATGGCCATATTTTCCGAGTTTGACGTGGCGGCGTTTCTGCCCGAGCTGAATACCCTTATGGGTTGGGTGGAGACAGTTTTGCGCCTACTGGTAATGGCAGGTCCGCTGCTGATGCTGGCATTTGGTCTGCTGTATCTGCTCGCACCGCCGAAGGAGGCCAATTATTCTCTGGGCTGGCGGTTCTGGTGGAGTATGGCGAGCCTGGATGCGTGGCAGTTTACGCACCGCTGGGCAGGTCTGGTCTGGTCGGCGCTGGGTTTGCTGCTGACGCTGATCATGGCGTTTGTGTGCAATGCGTTCCGGCGGATGGAGCCGATGGAGATGGTTTGGGCTGCGCTGACGAGTCTCGGCTGGGAGCTGGGGCTGATGGGTGCTGCCTGCCTGGGTATCAATATCGCCGTAATGGTGGTATTCGATAAGGACGGCTACCGCAGAAAAGACTACGAAGAAGAATACGAAGAAGAATAAAAGATCGGACACCATAAGGTGTCCGATTTTTGCTTGTTAAGAGGATTACTGTAAAGTTTCTTCCACGGTTTCAAAACTTTTAAACAGTGAAAGGTCGAAATCAAAAATTTCATCCTGTGGCAGCCAAGCTTCATCCAAGGTGAGCCGTTGTCCTTTAAAAAAGTATGCGTTTTTCTCTCTATCAAAAAGCATTAGGTCAAGCGTGCAGAATGTTCTAGTACCCACAGTCAGTTCCAAGTGCATTTCCTGCGGCAGTCCTCGTTTTGTAAGCACATAAACCAAGGTACAGGCCATTTCAGAGATTGTAACCTTACGCATCAAGTGGATGGATAAGGCTCTTTCCAAATCATTGACAGATATTCGTCGCGTTGCATACAATGCGTTTCGTCTGTATTCATCGGTGTCGCGTGCGTTGTAGTCTTCGCGGCTTTCTTCTTGCGTAGAGCCAATAGCGCATAATTTTTGTCTAATGTCGCAGTTGCTTTCAATCAACTCACCGAAGCCGTACAGCAGCCAAGTGGATACAAATGCAACCAGTGGACCTACTAAGATAAGAAGAACTCCGTAGGTTGGCTCAGAGAATCCAACAATTAGCAAAACAATGCCGGCGATTACGGATCCAATTGCCTCGACCACGAAAGTCCACTTTGCAAGATTCTTGATTTTGCCACCGATGTTTTCGTATAAACTTTCCAACATAATAAACACTCCTTATGGTTTATGTATTACTATAGCTATTATACTGCCAACTTATGAAAAATCAAGTTGGCGGTGAAACCCATCGCTGTCGGCCTAATTGGCTGACAGCTTTCCACAGAAGGAGAGCCAAGAGGCTACCGCTTCAAGGTAACGCTCTCTAAAATAAGTGGTTTACATAACACCAAAGTTATCGCTCCGAGGGGAGGAGAAAGGGGGCAGCTTTTGCACAGCAAAAGCCAGGAGAGGAATGGCGTGTAGTAAAATGCTGATCATGCCTTAAAAGTGTGCTTGCGGTAAGATTTGCGCCCGTATTCCTCATCCGTCACCGCCTGTCGGCGGCGACACCTTCCCCTCGGGGGAAGGCTTGTTAGGCTGTATATTTTCCCCATTTTTGGGAACCCTAGGGGTAGGGGGTGGGTATATGTTATTGACGTACATTCGCACCATCGTACTGTATCTGGTGCTGATCGCCGTGATACGGATGATGGGCAAGCGGCAGATCGGCGAGATGGAGCCGTCGGAATTTGTGGTGACCATGCTGGTGGCAAATCTGGCATCCATCCCAATGCAGGACGGCGGTATTCCGCTGTATTCCGGGCTGGTGCCGATCCTGACGGTGCTGGGGGTGGAGCTGATCCTGACGGCGTTGAGTATGCGCAGTGTGAAGTTGCGGAAGCTGCTGTGCGGCAAGCCGGTGATCCTGATCGAAAAAGGGAAGATCCTGCAGCACAATCTGCGCAAGACCCGAATTACTCTGGATGAGCTGACGGAGCTGCTCCGGGGCAAGGACGTGTTGCGCCCGGAAACGGTGCAGTATGCCATTTTGGAGACCAACGGCAATTTGTCCGTCTTTCCCTTCCCGGAGGAGATGCCGGCACCGGCAAAGGCTGCGAAGATCACCCCGGCGCAGCAATTTCTGCCCTACACCCTGATCGCGGATGGCTATTTGTACCGGGAGAATTTGCGTCTGCTTGGCAAGGATGACCGCTGGCTGTGCCGCCAGCTGGAAAAGCGCAAGGCAACGGTGGCGTCCACCTGGCTGATGACGGCAGACGAAGCCGGGAAGATCTTTTGGCAGGAGAAGGAGGGGTGGAGATGAGGCGGCTATGGATCGGCGTGGGTTTTTTGATCGTGATGCTGGCGGTGGCGATCGCCTTGACGGTAGCCTTCGACCGTATTCACAGACCCCTTTCCGAGCGCCTGGAGGAGGCGGCAAGCCTGGCGATGGCGCAGGAATGGGAAAAAGCAACCGCCCTGACGCAGCGCGCCAGAGCGGATTGGGAGAAATATCGGGAGCTGATCGCGGCGGTGGCAGATCACGAGCCGCTGGAGGAAATGGAAAAAAGGCTGGATTTGCTGACGGTATATGCCCAGCTGCACAGAACCGGGGATTTTTCCGCAACCTGTATAGAGGTGTCGGCGATGGCGGATGCTATGCTGGAGTCGCAGCAATTAACCTGGTGGAATTTTCTTTAGCGTTTACTACCCAGGAAGAACAGCGCCAGAGTGCCGGGACCGGAGTGGGAGCCGATGACAGCGCCTACGTGACCGATGATGACCTCCTGAACGCCGTAGCGCTCTTTCACAATGGTCTCAAGCAGCTTTGCGTCCTCGATGCAGTCGCCGTGGCTGATGAAAACGGTGCTGTTTTCGCCAGCAAGACCCAGCTCGCCCAGCTTTTTGGCAAGGGCTTCGATGGAGGCTTTTCTGCCGCGGACCTTGGAAACGTTGATAAGATGTCCTTCGTCATCCACGTGCAGCACCGGCTTGATCTGCAGCATGGTGCCTACCAGAGCGGTTGCGGCGCTGACGCGACCGCCGCGCTTGAGGTACATCAGATCGTCAACGGTAAACCAGTGGCACAGATGCAGCTTGTTGTCCTCCAGCCAGGCGGTCAACTCGTCCAGAGAAAGACCGGCGTCACGCTTTTGGCAGGCGTACCAGACCAGCAGACCCTGACCCAGAGAGGCACACAGACTATCCACGACCCGGACGGTATGCTCCGGGTATTTTTCTTTCAGCTCTTCGGCGGCGATAACAGCGGACTGGTAGGTGGTGCTTAAGCCCGAGGAGAAAGTGATCACCAGCACATCCTCGCCTGCGGCCAGAATGGGCTCGATCTTCTCTTCCCAGCCGGTGGGATTGATGGCGGAGGTGGTAGCCACCTCGCCGGCACGAAGCCCATCATAAAATGCGCTGATGCCGTCATCTACGTTATCGGGCTGCGCCGCGCCCTTGAAGTTCACTGTCAGCGGCACGAGAGAAATATTCAGCTTATCGATCATAGCTTGATTCAGGTCGCAGCCGGAATCGGTTACAATACGGTAATGGGACATAAAAGCAATACTCCTGAAAAAGAATTGACTGCCGGGGCGTTTGCCTGTATAATGTTGGAAACGCATTTCCCAGCAGTAGCCTTATTATACGCCACCGAGGCAGGAAAGTCACCCGACCCGGCAGAGAAAAGGCAGATCCTACCCTCTCTACTGGGGAGAATCCGCAACTCTACTGGCAGTAGAGTTGCGAAAAATGCAATTTTTGACAGGAGGAAGCGCTATGACCAGGCTGCTTTTAAGACTGTTTGTGAAGAATCCGGAAAATGGGAACGATCCCAGGACCCGTTCTGCCATCGGCAAGCTGGCAGGCATTGTGGGCATTGTTTCCAATCTGTTTCTGTTTGCCGGAAAGCTGGCGGCAGGTCTGCTCAGCGGATCGGTCTCCATTACCGCCGATGCCATGAACAACCTTTCCGATGCTACCAGCTCCATCGTTACGCTGGTGGGCTTCAAGCTGGCGGAAAAGCCGGCAGATGAGGATCATCCCTACGGTCACGCCCGGTTTGAGTATCTTTCGGGTCTGGCGGTGGCGGCGCTGATCATCGTTATTGGCTTTGAACTGGCGAAAACCTCGGTGCAGAAGATCTTTGCGCCGGAGCCGGTGGTGTTTTCTTCCCTGACGGTGGCGATCCTGGTGGGATCCATCGCCGTGAAGCTGTGGCTGGCGATTTTTAACCGCACATTGGGAAAGAAGATCCATTCCGGCACCTTGGCTGCCACGGCAGCAGACAGCCGCAACGATTGCATCACCACGGCGGCGGTATTGCTTGCCGGCATCGTGGAGCATTTTACATCCTGGCGTGTGGACGGCTTTGCCGGTCTGGCGGTGGCGCTGTTCATCCTCTGGAGCGGTGCCAAGATGGCGAAGGAGACCATCGACCCCTTGCTTGGCGAGGCTGCCAGCCCCGAGCTGCAGGCGTTGATCGTGGATTATATCAGCGCCAATCCCAAGGTGCTGGGCTATCACGATCTGATGGTCCACGATTACGGTCCCGGACAGCGCTTTGCCAGCCTGCACGTGGAAATGGATCAGCGGGAAGATCCGCTGCTGTGCCACGAGATCATTGACGATATCGAGCGTGAGTGCCTCCAGAGCCACAACATCCATCTGGTGATCCACTATGACCCGGTGGTCACCGACGATCCGGAGCGCAACCGGCTGCTGGCGGAAACCCACGATATTCTGCAGGCCATTGATCCCCGGCTTCATGCCCACGATTTTCGGATGGTCAAGGGCGACGGACATACGAATCTGATCTTCGACGTGGTACTGCCGTCGGATATGATGAAGGAGAAAAAACGGATCCGCCATACGCTGGAGCAGGAGCTGTCGGAACGGGAGCAGACGAAGATCTACACCGTTATCACCTTCGACCCTGCTGCGTTTAATCAATAAAAAAGGCTTCCCCCAGGGGAAGGCATAAAAGCGCACCCTCGGTGAGGGTGCGCTTTTGCATATCCAAAATTATTCGGCAGCTTCTTCCGCTGCGGCAACGGGTGCTTCGGGAGCAGCCTCGGGAGCGGCTTCAACGGCCTCGGGAGCAGCTTCGATGACCTCGGGAGCCGCTTCCACAGCTTCGGCGGTGGTGTCGATGACCTCCTCTTCCTCGGGCAGCGCCTTCAGCTTGTTGTATGCGCTGATGCCGCTGATCAGGGAGAAGATGAGCCAGGCGTGGAACACGATGTCGATAATAATATCCGTGGAAACGCCGTAATACAGCAGCCCCAGAGCGGTGTCAATGATGCTGAACACCAGGGCGGCGATCAGCCAGCCCACTTTGTTCTTCTTGGAGAAGATCCAGCACAGCACAAACAGCAGAACGCAGACGGCGGCGACGGCGAGCGCGATGTAAAATGCGGCGTCCGACCACATATAGGCGGCAGGGACGTAAAAACCGGGAACTCTGCCGGTGTACAGCGCACCGTTCACTGCCAGAAGATAGGGAACGAACAGGGAAAACAGGAAATACGTATTGCTTTCGGTGAAGATCAGCGCAATATTGATCAGGGTGAAAGCAATCACGATCAGCAAGCTGCTCCGGGCGGAATTGAACTTGCCCTGCAGAATGGCGCGGGGAGTAGCCTGTGCGTTGGTGTTGTTGGACTTGCCAAAGAAATTCGCCATAATATCTCTCCTTAAGTATGATAAGGCAAGTATAGCACTTGCTGACAAAAAATGCAAGTGGGGGAAAGTGAGAATTGCCCCACGGCGGTGTCCTTGCCTCCTCCTTTGGGGAGGTGGCCGAGCGATAGCGAGGTCGGAGGGGAAGCGATCCGACCGCCGCCTGTGGCGGATACAGGGAGGAGAGCGCGTGGCCGCGGTCGGCAGAAAGCAAGCCTGCTTTAGCAGGCACCGCTTTTGCCGGGCACCGCAACAGGAGTGTCGTAATTGTGAAGGACACTCCCCCAGTCGTGGTATTCGCCACGCCAGCCCACCCCTCATAGAAGGGACCGAGGTTACGGTGGTAATTTTATCGTAGGGGTGGATTGAGAACATCCGCCCACTTTTGCGCATTCTCGGGTCGATGTGGGCATCGACCCCTACATACACACTTTTAGGTTTTCTCGTAGGGGACTTACTCTCCCGTCCCGATTGTCATTCCAAGTCCGAACGAAAAAAGAGCATCCCGGGTGGGATGCTCTTTTTATTCCAATCATTACTTGCACAGGTCGGTGGCGACTTCCACAATGTGCTCGGCGCTCAAACCGAACTGCTTCAGCAGGTCGGTAGCAGGACCGGAGTGACCGTACTCATCGTTAACGCCGATGCGGCGGACAACGGTGGGCAGCTTCTCGCTGAGCAGACCGCAGACAGCCTCGCCCAGACCGCCGATGACGGAGTGCTCCTCGCAGGTGATAACCTTGCCGCACTTCTTGGCAGCGGCCAGCACCAGCTCCTCGTCCAGAGGCTTGATGGTAGCCATATTGATGACCATGGCGTTGATACCGGCTTCTGCCAGAGCTTCGCCGGCCTTGATTGCCTCGTAGACCAGCAGACCGTTGGCGATGATGGCAACGTCAGTGCCGTCGCGCAGGATCTCGCCCTTGCCGATCTGGAAGTTAAAGTTCTTCTCGTGGAATTCCGGCACAGCCAGACGACCGAAGCGCAGGTAAACGGGACCTTCCATCTCGTAAGCGGCACGGACAGCCATCCGGGCCTCTTCGCCGTCGGCAGGGCAGATGACGGTCATACCGGGGATGGAGCGCATCAGCGCGAAGTCCTCACAGCACTGGTGGGAAGCACCGTCCTCACCGACGGAGATGCCGCCATGGGTGGCGCCGATCTTCACGTTCAGGTGGGGGTAGCCGATGGAGTTGCGGACCTGCTCAAAAGCGCGGCCTGCGGCAAACATAGCGAAGGAGGATGCGAAGGGAACAAGACCCATGGTGGATGCACCGGCAGCGGCGCAGATCATATTGCCCTCGGCGATACCGCAGTCAAAATGGCGGTCGGGGAATGCCTTCTGGAATACACTGGTCTTGGTAGCGCCTGCCAGGTCAGCATCGAAAACGATGAGGTCGGCCTTTTCCTGACCCAGTTCGGCCAAAGCCTTGCCGTAAGCGTCACGGGTAGCGGTTTTGATCATATCTGCCATATTAGTTCGCCTCCAGTTCTGCATAAGTAGCGTTCAGCTCGTTCATAGCCTGCTCGTACTCGGCGGCGTTGGGAGCCTTGCCGTGCCAGCCGGCGTTGTTCTCCATGAAGGAAACGCCCTTGCCCTTAACGGTGGACATGACGATGGCGGTGGGCTGACCCTTGGTCTCACGGGCGGTAGCCAGAGCGGCTTCGATCTCGTCAAAGTCGTGACCGTTGATGGCAACTACCTTGAAGCCGAAAGCTTCCAGCTTGTCAACGATGGGGTAGGGGCTCATAACATCGGCAACATTGCCGTCGATCTGCAGACCGTTGTTGTCAATGATGGCAACGAAGTTGTCCAGATCGTAGTGGGCGGCGAACATAAATGCCTCCCAGCACTGACCTTCCTGGATCTCGCCGTCACCCAGCAGGGTGTACACACGGACGGACTCGCCCTTGTGCTTGGCAGCCAGAGCCATACCCACGGCGGTGGAAACGCCCTGACCCAAAGAGCCGGTGGACATATCGACGCCGGGAACGGTGTTCATATTGGGGTGACCCTGCAGATAGCTGTCGATACGGCGCAGGGTTTTCAGATCCTCCACGGGGAAGTAGCCACGCAGAGCCAGCGTGGAGTACAGACCGGGAGCGGTGTGTCCCTTGGACAGAACAAAACGGTCACGACCGGCACCTTTGGGGTCGGTAGGATCGATGTTCATTTCCTTAAAATACAGATAGGTGAACATTTCGGTTGCAGACAGGCTGCCGCCGGGGTGACCGCACTTGGCATTGAAGGTGGATTCGATAATGCCCATGCGAACTTTGCAGGCGGTGAGCTGCAGCTGCTTCTTTTCGCTGAGAGTCATGCCATTGCCTCCTAAGTAAAATTTTTATTGGTCCATATTTTTCATATGATTATGGATTGCTTCATAGGTCTCGTCGCTGATGACGTGCTCCATTTTGCAGGCATCTGCGGCAGCGACCTTCCGATCCACGCCCAGAGAGACCAGAAGCTCTGTCAGAAGCTCGTGGCGGCGCATGATCTTTTCGGCGGTCTTAAGACCGGACTCGGTAAGGGAAATATGACCGTCATCATTCATGACGATATAGTTGCCGGCCTTCAGCAGACCCACGGCACGGGATACGCTGGGCTTGGAATAGCCCATATATTCGCTGATGTCCACGCTGCGGACACAGCTAAGCTGTCGGGAAAGGATCAGTATGGTTTCCAGATACATTTCACCGGATTCCTGCAGTGCCATAAGACCGCACCTCCTTACATTATACAGCATAACATAAAACCCTTCTTTTTGCAAGAAGAATTGACGAACCGGAGAAAATTTTCAGATACTTGTGAAACGGCGAAAATTGTGCTATACTGGAGGAAAAAAGGAGGGGTGGTAAAAATGAGAAAATGTAAGCTTCTTGCGGCAATTCTTATCATTTTAACATTGTTCGGCTGCAGCGCGCCGCAGGAACTGACACCCACGGAAACCATCCCACCCAATCGTTTCAGCTCGGAAGATTTTGTGATGGAGGACGGCTTCTTGACCTGCATTACCGCAGACGCGGTGATGGGAATTGACGTTTCCCGGTATCAGGGGGACATCGACTGGCAGCAGGTGAAGGCTGCCGGCGTGGAATTTGTGATGGTGCGGCTGGGAAACCGTGGGATCGCCGAGGGTACGCTCCACGAGGACGCATACGCAAAGCAAAATCTGCAGGGCGCCCGGGATGCAGGGCTGAAGGTGGGGGCGTATTTTTACTCCCAGGCGCTGAATATCCGGGAAGCGGAGGAGGAAGCGGCGCTGGCGCTGAAAATTCTGGACGGGTTTCGCCTGGATATGCCCCTGGCCTTTGACTGGGAGCAGGAATCCCGGACGGAAAATGTGGATGCCAGGACGCTGACGGACTGCACTTTGGCGTTCTGCGCCGCGGTGGAAGAAGCGGGCTATACGCCGATGATCTATTTCAACAGCTTTCAGGCACAGCAGCTTTTGTATCTGCAGGAGCTGCAGGATATTCCCTGGTGGCTGGCGATGTACGATATTGACAGATCGTTTCCCTACCGGATGGATATGTGGCAGTATAGCTGCACCGGAACCGTGCCCGGTATCGAGGGCAGCGTGGATCTGAACCTGCTGTTTGACGATGGAATGATATAAAGGCTCCCTTGTGTAAAGGGAGCTGTCAAAAATCTTTTGATTTTTGACTGAGGGATTGACATCACCCGTCATCCGAAAAAAGAGAGGATACCAAGCGGTATCCTCTTTTTTGTAAGAGAAGTTGTAAAAACACGAAGCCCCTAGAGTGTACCAGCAAACGTTTTATTAATTGCGATCGTTCCGTTTGCTTCACAAACAATTGTGTAATCAAAGTTATTGTTACTATCCCAACCTCTAATTTTGAACGAATCAGCCATATCCAGCAGTTTTGTTAAACCGAAATATCCCGTAAATTGCTCCAATTTTTCATATGTTAGATCTTGCAATTCTTCCGCATCAATCTCGCCGCCAAAACCTCGCTGTTCATGATTGAAAAATTCAATCGCGAATGTGTTACCGGATATAATTTTATGAATCCACTCGATTAAATCGTCTTTGTCTTGGAAATGACGATGTTGGAAAGAAAAGCAAACAGTAAATTCAGATTCATCGTCATACACAGTAATGTTTTCATCGTAATTAGGATTAACAACTATCGCAGTAGAATAATCGTCGGTGTATTGCAGCTCAAATTCAGGGAACGCATCTTTCAGGAAAATTAGTCTGTTATTACTCATTTTACACCATCCTTTGCGGTTTTGCAGGATGCGATCAATAGCCTGCGGATATTGCCGCAAAGTTTTTCGGCATATTGATATGTTTGCACATCGATTCTTTTGGTTTCACACATCAGCTTGAGCCAATAGCTTGTTTCGTTGGATTCCTTCAATGCGATTTCCAGCTTTGCTACAAAGTCTTTCTTACTCTGTGCGTACTGTGCTTCGTGAATATTGGCACCAATGGATGTACCCGCTCTTGAAAGCTGATCGGTCATATAGGAACTCTTGGGCGCAGTTACGCCATCAACAAGATTCACAATAGCAACAGCAAACTCAAAAGATAAGTCAAGCAGTTTATTTTCAGACATAAAAGCACCTTCTTTCATCAAGATGATACCACAATTTGCTGTACTTTTCAATGATATATCGCTGCCGCGATATGATATACGGCGTTGCCGTATGATATACTTGCTTTGCAAGCGTGATATAATATCCGTTCCTTCATACGCGAAGCGTATATCACCTGCGAAGCAGATATCATAGCGTTAGCTATATCATCCGTGAACGTAGGGAACGGATATCATTGCAAAAAACCTCTTTTGTTCGAAAACAAAAGAGGTTTTTGCATGGGGTGGATAATGGGATTCGAACCCACGACCTTCAGAGCCACAATCTGACGCGCTAACCAACTGTGCTATATCCACCATATTTGAAATTAGAAGTGAAATTTGATGCCGGCGCATCAAATGAAATGAAATAAATCCACCCACGCCCGCAGGCATTTCATATTGCAAAGCAATATTTCACACGCGGAGCGTATTTCACAAATCCGTCAGGATTTATTTCGTTGAAAACCGCAAAAGCGGTTTTCTTGGCACGCCAGGAGGGATTCGAACCCCCGACCTACTGCTTAGAAGGCAGTTGCTCTATCCTGCTGAGCTACTGGCGCATTTCTATGGAGCGGGTGACGGGAATCGGACCCGCGTATCCAGCTTGGAAGGCTGGTGTTCTACCATTGAACTACACCCGCAAATCCGTGGCATCATCTGTTTCAGCCTAAAAATATTAGCATATTGACAGATTGTTGTCAAGGCTTATTTTTTAAGATCGAGGGAATTTTCTCGTAGATCACCTCTGCCACAGCGCCCTCGGCGCAGGGGCAAACATTGGGAAAACGGTGAGCCAACGTGCCGTCGGAGGGGCAGAAGGCGTAGTCAGCGCCGCTTAACATCGTCAGGTCGTTGTCGCCGTCGCCGACGCAAATGAGGACCTTGCGACCCAGCATAGTCTGCAGCTCCCGGGCGGCACGCAGCTTGCTGCAGCCCTTGGCGTGCAGATCCGCGATCCGGGCGCAGGGCAGGAAAAAGTCCAGCACATCGCCGTATTTGCCCATAATATATTCCTGCACCTCCCGAAACAGGGCGACCTCCCCGGGGGAGGCGTTATACATATCGGCAACGGTCTTATCCCGGAACTCGCCGTATACGGAGAATTTCAGAAACGGACCGGGGATATCCTCAAATTCTTTGTAGCCCCAGGCGCACTGATTATGGTCGCAGTAGACCTCCCAGCCGGGATTTTTCTTGAAAATATAGTGGGCATCCACGCCCTGCCATTCCACCGTCAGCTGGGGAAACCGCGCCTGCACATCGCTGCAGACGGCACGGGGGTTTAGCGGAATGGGATGGCACAGCAGAAGCCGCTGCGCTTCCACATCATAAGCGGCGCTGCCGTTATACAGCAGCAGCGGCGCGTTGACGGGGATCTTATGCAAAATATTTTTGGCAGACATGGGAACACTGCGCCCGGTATTGAGGGTGAATGTACCGCCGTTGTCCATAAAATACCGGATGGCATCCAGATTCCGCCGGGGGATGGTGGAGTCCGGCGCGGTCAGCGTCCGGTCATAATCCACCGTGAGTAAAATATCAGAAAACATACTTATACCATTTTCTCCAGTTTCTCAATGACCTGCCGGAAATAGTCGGGCAGGGGGGCGAATACCATCACCGGGCGACCGTCACGGGGGTGACGGAAGCAAAGCTGCCCTGCGTGCAGGCATTGGGTACCCTGACCCAGCTCCGGTTTTTTATGACCGTACACAGTATCTCCCAAAATGGGATGCCCTATGTGCGCCATGTGGACGCGGATCTGATGCGTCCGACCGGTTTCCAGACGGCAGCGGACGTGGGTATAGCCCCGGTAACGGGCAACCACCTCCCAATGGGTCACGGCGGTCTTGGAATTGCGGGGTGTGACCGTCATTTTTTTGCGGTCGGTGGGGTGGCGGCCGATGGGAGCATCCACCGTGCCGGAATCCTCCCGGAAGGAGCCGCAGACGATGGCTTCGTAGGTCCTTGCCATGGTGTGGTCTTTCAGCTGGGAAGCCAAAACCGTATGGGCAAGATCATTTTTGGCGATGGCCAGCAGGCCGGAGGTATCCTTGTCGATGCGGTGGACGATGCCGGGGCGCAATTCGCCGTTGATGCCGGAGAGCTTGTCTCCCATAGCGTGGAGCAAGCCGTTTACCAGGGTATCGTCCTGATGCCCGGCGGCAGGATGCACCACCAGACCCTTGGGCTTGTTGATCACCAGCACATCGTCATCCTCATAGACGATATCCAGCGCCATTTCGGTGGGCTTGATGTCCACCTCTTTGGGCGCGGGAACGGTATAGTCGATCCGGTCGCCGATATTCAGCTTGTCATTCTTTTTCGCCTTCTTGCCGTTGCGCAGCACACAGCCGTCCTCGATCAGCTTTTGGGCTGCCGAGCGGCTCAGGTTTTCAGCACAGCGGGCAAGGAACGCATCCAGCCGCTCGCCGGTCATATCGGCGTACAGGGTCATTTCTTTTCTTCCTTCCAAAATGCTTTGTTGAAAAACAGCAAATGTAAAATCAGCAAAATACAGCCGCAGGTAATGAAGCAGTCCGCGATGTTGAAAATGGGGAAATCCATAAACTCGGTCTTGATCATATCTACCACGTAGCCACGGAACACCCGGTCCAGCATATTGCCCAAGCCGCCACCGTAGATGGCTGCGATACACCAGCGCTCAAAGGTGGTGAAGGGCATACGGAATCTGAAATATTCCGCGAAGATCAAAACCGTCATGATCACGAACACCAGGATAAACAGCCAGGACTGTCCCTGCAGCATAGACCAGGCAGCGCCGGTATTGCGCACGTAGGTCAGCCCCAGAAAGCCGGGAATGAAGGACACGTCCGCAAACAAGGGGATATTGGCGACAACCAGATATTTCACAAGCTGGTCAACACCCACGATGCCCAGCGCAAAAAGGCTCATAATCAAAAATTGCATAGCATTTCCTCCCGAATCGGTGCAATTATCATACCACGCAGCGGCGGTAATGTCAATTTTCTTACTGTACAAACGGGGAGAAATCGTGTACAATGGCAGTACAATGGGTAAATGGTGAGAAAATTATGAAAATTGCTTTTTACACCCTCGGGTGCAAAACAAATCAATATGAGACCCAGGCTATGGAGCAGCTGCTGGCACAGCGCGGACACGAGATCGGGAAATTTTCCGAAACGTGCGATATTTACGTGATCAACACCTGCTCGGTTACTGCCGTTGCCGATAAGAAGAACCGGGCTGTGATCCGCCGCTGCCGCCGGGAAAATCCCAACGCGGTGATCGGCGTCTGCGGCTGCTATACCCAGCACGCGCCGGAGGCTGTTCGCAAGCTGGGCGTAGACGTTCTGGGTGGCAGCGCAAACCGCCGGGCGTTTATTGAAAAGCTGCTGGAAGCCGCCGAAAGCCGTCAGCAGCAGGAGGTGTTGGACACAGCGCTGCGCCGCCGGGAATTTGAGGTGCTGCCGGCAGGCGGTCTTTCGGAGCGTACCCGGGCGATGCTGAAGGTGCAGGACGGCTGTGTGAATTTCTGCTCCTACTGCATCATTCCCTATACCCGTGGACCGGTGCGGTCTGCGCCGCTGGCGCTGGTGACGCAGCAGGCAAAGCAGCTGCGTGAAAAAGGTTATCGGGAGATCGTTATCACCGGCATCGAGATCGCCTCCTGGGGCGTGGACCTGGAGGGTAAGCCGCCGATGGAAGATATGGTGGCGGCGGTATGCGAGGCGGTGCCGGAGCTGCGTGTGCGGCTGGGCAGCCTGGAGCCCCGGGTCATTACGGAGGAATTCTGCCTTCGGATGAAAAAATACCATAATCTGTGTCCGCAGTTTCACTTAAGTATGCAATCCGGCTGTGATACGGTGCTGCAGCGGATGCGCCGCAAGTACGATACCGCCCGGTATCTGGAAAGCGTGGAATTGCTGAAAGCGCATTTTCCCGGCTGCGCCGTGACGACGGATATGATCGTGGCGTTCCCCGGCGAGACGCAGGAGGAATTTGTCCAAAGTCTGGCATTTATCCAAAAGTGCGGCTTTGCGGATATGCACATTTTCCCTTATTCCCGCCGTCCCGGCACACCGGCAGACAAAATGCCCGATCAGCATAATAATGAGATCAAGGAAACCCGCAGCCGGGCTGCCATCGCCGTGGCGGAGAGGATGAACGAAGCCTATCGGGAAAGCCTGACCGGAAGCACGCAAAGTGTGCTGTTTGAGGAAACCGACGGCGATTATTTTGTGGGTCACGCGATGAACTATACCAAAGTCTACGCCAAGGGCGAAAACCTGCACAACACAGTGAAAAATGTGAAGATCACGCAGCTTTTCAAAGATGGTATTCTGGGAGAAATAAAATGAAAACATTACTGCATATTTGCTGCGCGCCCTGTGCCAATCAGTGCATTGAGGTGCTGCGCGGCGACAAGATCGAGGTCACCGGATTTTGGTACAATCCCAATATCCATCCCTTTACCGAGTACCGTGCCCGGCGCAACTGCCTGCGGGAATACGCCAATACCATCGACCTGAAGCTGATCGAAAAGGACGAATACGGTCTGCGCCCCTTCGTGCGCGCGGTGGCGGAGGATATCTCCGGCCGGTGCGTCAAATGCTATGAAATGCGGCTGCTTGAAGCCGCAAAGACCGCAGCGGAAGGTGGCTTTGACAGCTTCACCTCCTCGCTGTTTATCAGCCCTTACCAAAATCACGAGCTGATGCGCGAGGTTGCGGAAAGAGCCGCCGGGGAATACGGCGTTGCATTTCTGTACCGGGATTTCCGACCCTATTTCAAGGCCGGTCAGGAGAAAGCCCGGGAATTGGAAATGTACATCCAGAAATTCTGCGGCTGTGTCTTTTCGGAGCAGGAGCGGTATCTGAAGAGCAGTAAAATTATCCCCTGAGGAGAGAAAAATGGATAAGTTTGAATTTGCGGTGCCTACGCTGTTCGGTCTGGAGGGCATCGCCGGCGATGAGCTTCGCCGGTTGAATATGGAAAACGTCCGTGTGGAAAACGGCAGAGTGCTGTTTTCCGGCTCCAAGGCGGATATTGCCAGAGCCAATGTGAATCTGCGAACCGGCGAGCGTGTGCTGATCGTACTGGCGGATTTTGAGGCAAAGACCTTTGAACAGCTTTTTC
This sequence comes from Oscillospiraceae bacterium, assembly GCA_017436955.1. Taxonomy (GTDB): domain Bacteria; phylum Bacillota; class Clostridia; order Oscillospirales; family Oscillospiraceae; genus Faecousia. The sequence continues at coordinate 67,553 of JAFSCD010000001.1, forward strand.
AGGGCGTTTACCGCACCAATCTGGAGGATTTTATTCCCAAAGACGGTGAATTTCCCGTGAAGGGACACTGCCTGAACAGCCAGCTGATGTCCGTTCCCGATTGCCAGGCCATCGTGAAAAAGGCGGCATCCAGGCGGCTGGGAGAAAAGTACGGCGTAAGCTGGCTGCCGGAAACCGGCGCCAAATACCAGCTGCAGTTTTCCATTATGAACGATCGGGTGCAGCTGTATCTGGATACCTCCGGCGCAGGTCTGCACAAACGGGGCTACCGGGCTGTGGGCAACGATGCGCCGCTGCGTGAGACTTTGGCTGCTGCCATGGTGCAGCTGACCCGTTACCGGGGTCGGGAATTTGTGTGGGATCCCTTCTGCGGCTCCGGCACCATTCCCATCGAGGCGGCTATGATCGCCAAAAACAGAGCGCCGGGTCTGCGCCGCCGCTTCGGTGCGGAGCAGTTTGCCTGGCTGGAGGAAACGCTGTGGCGCGAAGCCCGCGGCGAAGCCATGGATAAGGAATTTAGGGGCAAATACCGTATTCTGGGCACGGACAATGACCCCAGATGCATCAGCCTTTCCATCTCCAATGCCCGTAAGGCCGGCGTTGGTGACTGCATCGAATTCAAGGACGGCGATGCCACCAAAATGAGCCTGCCCACCGATCAGGGCATCATCATCTGCAATCCGCCTTACGGTCAGCGGATGCTGGAGCAGCAAAGCGCCCAGCGGCTGTATGCCGCCCTGGGACGGCACTTGAAATATGCCGATGGCTGGAAGAAATTTATCATCACCTCCGAGCCGGAATTTGAGCATTATTTCGGTCGTCGTGCCGACAAAAAGCGCAAGCTCTACAACGGTATGATCAAGTGCGACTACTATATGTATACAACGGATACCCGGAAAAAATAAAGAACAGGGGAATGCGTTATGATCCATCTTTTTATCATCAATCCGGCTGCCGGCAGCTACGACAGAACTGCCGAATATACGGAAAAAATCGAAAGCGTTTGTGAGCAGCGGGGCATCAGCTACCGCATCGAGGTGTCCAAAGCCCCCGGTGATTGCACCCGCATCACCCGAAAGGCTGCCGAAAGCGGCGAGGAATACCGCATCTACGCCTGCGGCGGCGACGGCACGCTCAACGAGGTGGCTGCCGGAGCGGCAGGCTTCGACAATGTGGCGGTCACCGTATTTTCCGGCGGCAGCGGCAACGATTTCGTCAAGCTGTTCGATGAGCCGAAGGCGTTTTTCGATCTGGAACGGCTGCTGGATTGCGAGGAGACTAAATTTGATCTGATCCGCTGCAACGATGATTACGCGCTGAACATCTGCTCTGTGGGTCTGGATGCCCGGATCGGTACCGACGTTTCCCAATATAAGCGGCTGCCGCTGCTGCAGGGCTTCCGGGCGTATGTGGCATCCACGATCGTGAATGTGATCAAGGGCATTTCGGAGCGGTATGTGGTTTACATCAACGGTGAGCGGATCGATGCCCGGCAGACTATGATCTGCGTCTGCAACGGCCGGTACTACGGCGGCGGCTTCAACCCTGTGCCGGAGGCAGATCCTGCCGACGGAATACTGGATGTGCTGCTGGTCAAGCACGTGTCCCGGCTGCAGGTACCGGCGGTCATTGGTAAGTATAAAAACGGGCGCTATAAGGAGCTGCCCAAGCTGGTGCGGCATTTCAGAACGAACCACCTGCAGATCCAGTGCGAAAAGCTCACTGTCGTGAATCTGGACGGCGAATTGCGGCAGGCGGTGATCGTGGATATGCGGGTGGCGGAGGAAAAGCTGCGGTTTTTCTACCCGAAGGGGTTGCGCTATCAGTAAACGCAAAAAGCGCATCAGGCGTAATTCTTGGCTCTCCCGAGGGGGGAGGCAGGAAGGGGGCTTTCTTTTTGCCCGGGTTGTGGTACAATAAAGAAAAGAAAGAAAAGGAGGGAAACGCGTGGGAAAATGCATCCTGTTTTGCGCAGCGGAGTTTGACCGCCTGGCGCAGAATATCGAAGATGATGATTACGTGATCGCTGCCGATGGCGGCTTGCGGCATTTGAAGGCGCTTTCCCGGAAGCCGGATGCCATTTTGGGGGATTTTGATTCCCTGGGCTTTGTACCCCAGGGGGCAGAGGTGTTCCCGGTACAGAAGGATGATACCGATGCGATGCTGGCAGTGCGCCACGGCTTGACCCGGGGTTACCGGGAATTTGTGATCTACGGCGGTCTGGACGGTCAGCGGCTGGATCATACCGTTGCCAATTATCAGACATTGCAGTTTCTTTCGGATAACGGTGCTGCCGGTTATCTGATCGGCAAGGACTACATCGTTACCGTTATCAAGAATGAAACCCTCCGCTTTCCCAACACCGCAGAGGGCGTCCTCTCGGTGTTCTGCCTGGGCGAAGATGCCCGGGGCGTCAGCATCCGGGGGCTGCAGTATCCTCTGCAAAACGGCACACTGACCGGCGGATTTCCTTTAGGCGTCAGCAACCATTTTGTGGGCGAAGCTGCGCAGGTCACGGTGGAAAACGGCAGCCTGCTGGTAATGTGGGACCGCAAAAACGGCTTCCCGGAAGGAGAACGGAGTGCCAGCGGCGGGACCAAGGCCCCGCCCTACAATAACCTACAACAGCGAGTGTAGGGCGGGGGTTTACTCCCGCCGGACAAGTGACCGCCCAGGTCACCTCTATGGATAGCAACGCACAACTAGGAGAAAGATATGCAGAAAAAGAAACAAAAGGAAATGATCCGCCGGGATGTCCCCGTGGTGGAGCCGGATATTGAGCTGGGTCTGCGCGCAGAGCAGGTCAAGGAACGGGCGGTAAACGGCTGGTCCAACGGTATGCCCCAAAGCGCCTCCAAAACGGAAAAGGAGATCGTGCTGGAAAAATGTCTGACATTTTTCAACCTGGTCTTTGTGATCCTGGCGCTGGTGCTGGTGATCGGCGGCTCATCCGTAAAGAATATGACATTTCTGGTCGTTATGATCTGCAATACGGTCATCGGTATCTTCCAGGAGATCCGCGCCAAACGGGCGGTGGACAAGCTGACGCTGGTGGCGGTACAGCAGGTGCGCACCATCCGTGACGGCAAGCTGCAGAAGATCCGCTCCAGCAAGCTGGTGCGGGATGATATCGTGGAATTTGTTTCCGGTGATCAGATCTGCGCCGACGGCGTTTTGCGTGCAGGTTATCTGCAGGTCAATGAATCTCTGGTAACCGGTGAGGAGGATGCCATCGTTAAGCTGCCCGGTGACGAGCTGAAATCCGGCAGCTTCGTAGTGGCAGGTACCGGACGGGCACAGCTGACCAGGGTGGGCGCGGATTCCTTTGCCGCCAAGCTGGCGCTGGAAGCCAAAGCCAATCCCCAGGCCGCCAAGTCGGAAATGATGCGCTCACTGGATAAGCTGATCCGGGTGGTGGGCTTCGGTCTGATCCCCATCGGCGTTATTTTGTTTTATCAGTCCTTCGCGGTGCTGGGGCAGCCTCTGCGTGAAAGCACCGAAGGTACGGTGGCTGCGCTGATCGGTATGATCCCGGAGGGCTTGTACCTGCTGACCAGCGTGGCAATGGCGGTATCGGCACTGAAGCTGACGAAGAAAAAAGTGCTGGTGCAGGATATGAACTGCATCGAGACCCTGGCACGGGTGGACGTGCTGTGCGTGGATAAGACCGGTACCATCACCGAAGCGGTGATGGAGGTGGACAACGTCGTGCCGCTGACCGAGGATGACCCGGAGCGGCTGGAGCAGATCCTGGCGGCGATCTATACCGGCGTGGAGCCGGAAAACGACACCGCCCGGGCAATGGCGGAAATGTTCGCCGGCGAAACGGATTGGCAGTGTGTGGGAAGAATTCCTTTCACCTCCAGAACCAAGTGGAGCGCTGCGAGCTTCAAGGATCAGGGCGCATACATCGTGGGCGCGCCGGAATTCATTATGGGCAGCCGCTATGACGAGCTGCGTGAATATGTGAACAGCTGGTCGTCCTTTGGCTACCGTGTACTGCTGGTGGCGGAGTACACCGGCGAGCCCAGCGTCAACGGTCTGATCCCCGAGCGGCTGCGTCCGCTGGCGTTGGTGCTGGTGAGTAACCGTGTCCGTCCCGAAGCAGAGGAGACCTTCCGCTATTTTGCCCAGCAGGGTGTTTGCATCAAGGTCATCTCCGGCGACAACCCGGTAACGGTTTCCGAGGTGGCACGCCGTGCCGGTATTGAAAACGCGGAGCTGTATGTGGATGCCGGCACGCTGGAAAGCGACAAGGATTTCCTGCAGGCAGTGGAGCAGTATACCGTCTTTGGCCGTGTGACACCGGACAAGAAAAAGAAGCTGATCATCGCGCTGCAGGAAAAAGGACATACGGTTGCCATGACCGGCGACGGCGTCAACGACGTGCTGGCGATGAAGCAGGCAGATTGCGGCATCGCAATGGCCAGCGGCTCCCAGGCCGCCAGCCAGGTGGCGCAGATCGTGCTGCTGAAATCCGATTTTTCCGCCATGCCCGGCATTGTGGCAGAGGGTCGGCGTGTCATCAATAACATCCAGCGCGCGGCAACGCTGTTTTTGGTGAAAAATATCTTCTCTCTGGGACTTGCCATCATCAATCTGTTTGCCGGCTTGCCCTATCCTATGGTGCCGCTGCACTTGAGCGTTATTTCCGCGCTGACCATCGGCGTGCCGTCCTTCTTCCTGGCGATGGAGCCCAATTATGAGCGTGTGGAAGGTCGGTTCCTGCCTACGGTGATGCGCAAAGCGTTGCCCGGTGGCTTGACCAATATATTCGTGGTGCTGATGGCGCAGGCGTTTATGGTGATCTTCGGCCTGGCGCTGGAGCAGGTATCCTCGGTCTGCGCGGCGATCTTGTCCGTGGTAGGTCTTTTGGTGCTGTATCAGACCTGTAAGCCATTCGGCAAGATCCGCAAGATCATCTGGTGGGCAATGGCTGCGGGACTTTTGGTGTGCTTTACTTTCTTCCGCAGCTTTTTTGAGCTACATTTGGAGGATAACGCCAGCAGTCTGGTAATGGTGGTGCTGCTGATTATGACACCTACCGTATTTTTTGCCGTCCAGCGCGTGTTCGACTGGGGCGATATGCTGATCGCATTTGTGAAGCGAAAGCTGAAAAGGAAATAAAAAGCAACGGCTGTCCGATTGGACAGCCGTTGTTTCACTTGTCGCTCCCTCTGGGAGAGCATACGGACGACCGCAAGGATCACCCCTACGGCGGCGATTACCGTGCCATACAGATCTTCCGCAAAACAATGGTAAAAATATCCCCCAGGGTCAGCTTCGGGACGGAATCTTGCGCCACCATACTGACCTGCGCCAAAACCTGCTCTCCGGCTTTGAGGGTCATGGTGCCCAGGCGCTGCCCCTTGCTGACCGGTGCGGAGATCTGCGGCTCCAGCTCCACTTGTGTGGTGACAGAATCCCGCTGGGATTTGTCGATGAGAAGCTCCGTTTCCTGGGCAGGTACGGCGATAACGGTATCGGCGGTACCCAGCTTTACCGGGACGGTATTTTCTGCCGGTAACTGGGGCTGCACCAAAGCGAAATTGGCGAAGCCGTAGTCCAATAGCTGCTTGCAGGCGGCAAACCGATCCTGGGAGGTCTCACAGCCCATTACCACGGCGATCAGCCCCAAGCCATCCCTTTCTGCGGTGGCGGAAAGGCAGTAGCCGGCATTGGCGGTGAAGCCGGTTTTGAGACCGGTTGCGCCGGGGTAGAAGCGGATCAGCTTGTTGGTGTTGGCAAGCCCGAAGGCACCGTTCCGAACTGTATCCATCCAGATGGTGGTGTATTTTTGAATGTCGGGATGATGCTTCATCAGCTCCCGGGACATCAGAGCGATGTCATAGGCGGAGGTCAGATGCTCCTTGGCGGCCGGGTCATCGTCAAGACCGGTGCAGTTGACGAAATGGGTGTCATTCATTCCCAGCTCCTTGGCACGCTGATTCATCTTTTCCACAAAGCCTGCCTCGCTGCCGGCAATATGCTCCGCCATTGCGCAGGCGCAATCGTTGGCAGAGCTGACGGCGATGGATTTTACCATATCCGTTACGGACATGGTCTCGCCGACCTTCAGGTAGATCTGGCTACCGCCCTTGGCTGCGGCAGTTTCCGAGGTGGTAACGGTGTCGTCCCAGCCGATCTTGCCGCTGTCGATGGCTTCCATAATGAGAAGCATGGTCATCACCTTGGTGACGCTGGCAGGGGCTAATTTTTCGTGGGCGTTCTGTTCGTAGAGAACGGTGCCGGTAGCAATATCCATCAAAAGGGCGCTCTTTCCGGCGATCTGCATATCCACAGCCTGCGCCCGTACCGGCAGCAGGCAAAGCAGCAGACAAAATGCCACCACGGCACAAAATTTCTTCATATCCATCCCTCCGCAATTTTGGTGGTACAGCCTATGCAGACAACCCGGGGAATATGCCAACAAGATGTTATGTAAACCTGCATTGTAGGGGCGGATTGGATATCCGACCTTGGGACGGGAAACCCGTCCCGTGTCATTCCGACTGAGGCGAAGCCGAGTTGAGGAATCTTCGCAGCGAGAGGTTGCTGCGCAGAAAATAAATGCGAAGATCCTTCGACTCGCTAACGCTCTCTCAGGATGACACCTTCAGTGTTTGCCGGGCGATTCGTGAACTGCCCCTACGGTAGCGCCGCACCCTTACCTCCTCCTTTGGGGGAGGTGGCCGAGCGATAGCGAGGTCGGAGGGAGTGTCGTAATTGTGAAGGACACTCCCCCAGTCAGCCTGTCCGGCTGACAGCCCCCTCATAGAAGGGGCAGTGGGTTCGGGCGACCGCAAGGGTCGCCCCTACGATGTTTTTCTTGCCTTTTTCTGTATATGCCGCTATAATGTAGCCATAAAAGTTACAGGAGGTGGCGATATGCAGGACAAACGCAAGATTTTCCGGGGCGCTTTGTTGGGACTTGCCATTGGTGATGCCATGGGCAGCACCGTGGATCGCAAGAGCCTTGATGACATCTGCACCGACTATGGTCCTAACGGCCTTTTGGGCTATGATCTTGCCAACGGTTGCGCCGAGGTCTCCTCCTACACCCAGCTTGCCGCCTTTACTGCCAACGGGCTGATCATGGCGTTGGCACGCAGCCAGGCCTACGGAAGAAACGCGCCGCCCCTGCAATACGTCAGCATCGCTCTGCGGGAATGGGCGAAAACCCAGCATTACAGCCTCCGGGAGCAAAATTATTGCTGGCTTTCCGATGAGCCGGAATTAAAGCGCCGCCGCTGTATGGACACCCGGATGCTGGATGCCCTGACCCGGGACGCACTGGGCACGCTGCATTCGCCGGTATACCGCAACGATCTGCCCAGCGCGCTGACGGAAATGGTGCCGGTGGCGATGCTTGGCGTACTGATGAACATCCGGCAGGAGGATATCGACCTGCTGGGCGCGGAAATCATGGCGCTGACCCACGGTCACGCGGAGACCATCCTGTCCGCGGCGCTTCTGACCCACGCATTAAGCGTGCTGCTGGCAGAGCCGGACATTGGCGCAAAGGCGCTGGTGGAGTCTGCCGTGGATGCGGTTTCCCTGGAATTCGGTCCGGAGTTTGGCGATCTGGGGCATATCTGGCAGCAGCTGGAATTGGCACGCGCTTTGGCAGAATCGGGCTGCGCGCCTATGGAAGCTATGGAAAAGCTGCGCTGCCGTACGGTGGCGGAGGTGCTGGCCGGTGTGCTGTATACCTGCACCGTCTGCCGGGATGATTTTGACGCGGCGATGATCACCGCCGTGAATCACTCCGGTCGCAGCGCGGCGGTGGGCGCCATTGTGGGCGCGGTGCTGGGCATCTGCTTCGGTGAGGATCTTCTGCCGGAATTCTATCTGGAAAGCCTGGAGCCGGTGGCGCTTTTGCGGCAGCTTGCCGATGATCTGTCCCGATCCGGCGCGCCGGATCAGATGGACCGGCTGTTCGATGACGAGTGGGATCGCCGGTATTTGTGCCCGGGAATTTGAAAAAGGTCGAGAAAATGCATAAAAAACCTGAAAAAAGGTATTGCATTTCTTTGAAAAAGGTGCTATAATCCCACCGTAAGATGTTTGACTTTAGGAGAGAGGCGAGTTCGCCTCTCTCTTTCTTAATGAAAGAGGCGAAAAAATGAAAGTTACGGAACTGGTGGAACAGTTCGCACGCCCCATCGTGGAGCAGCACGGCTGCTCGCTGTGGGATGTGGAATATGTTCGGGAAGGCTCGGAGCGATTCCTGCGGCTGTATATCGACAAAGAAGGCGGCGTGGATATCTCCGATTGCGAGGCGATCTCCCGTGCCGTTGACCCGGTGCTGGATGAAAAAGACCCTATCGCGGAATCCTATCATTTTGAGGTATGCTCTGCCGGTCTGGAACGGGCGCTGAAGCGTCCTTCCGATTTTGAACGGTTTATGGGCAGCGCGGTTACGGTGAAGCTGTACCGCCCCAGAAACGGACTGAAGGAGATCCCCGGCGTTCTGCGTGGCTATGAAGATGGCTGTGTTACCGTGGAAGCCGGTAAAGAAATCATCACATTTACAAAATCCGAGGTTGCATTGGTGCGGCTTCGTGTAGAATTCTAAGGAGGAAGAATCATGGCAAGAAATACGAGAGCCAAGAAGCAGGCAGCAGCCCCCAAGGTCAATCTGGGCGCAGAGATCTTTGCCAGCCTGCGTGAACTGGAAAAGACCAAGGGCATCCCCGTGGATTATATGGTGGAGCGCCTGAAGCAGGGTATGGCAAATGCCTACCGCAAGGATCGGGAGGACCGTAAGGATGTTCCTGCTGAAAATGTGGTCGTGGACCTGAGCGAAGACGGTCTGTATCTGCACGTTATCAAGGCAGTGGTGGCAGAGGTGGAGGATGATACCATCCAGATCCACATTGACGCTGCACGCAACCTGAATCCCGATGTTCAGATCGGTGACAATGTTTCCATCGAGGTGGATTTCCAGAAGTTCGGCCGCATCGCTGCCCAGACCTTCAAGCAGGTGGTCATTCAGGGCATCCGCGAGGCAGAGCGTGGCGTTGTTTATGACAATTATTCCGACAAGGCCCAGGAGCTGCTGACCGGTACGGTAGTGAAGATCGATGTCAACGGCGATATGTTCGTGCGTGTGGGTCAGGGTGCCGAGGCATCCGATGCCGTTATGCGCGTCAGCGAGCAGATCCCCGGTGAGACCTGGCGCGAAGGCGACAAGATCAAGGTCTACGTGCTGGAGCTGCATAAGATGGGCCGCGGTCCTATCGTTCACGTAAGCCGTACACACCCCAATATGGTGCGCCGGCTGTTTGAGCTGGAAACCCCCGAGATCGCTGATGGTCAGGTGGAGATCCGCAATATCGCCCGTGAGGCCGGCTCCCGCTCCAAGATGGCAGTGCGTGCCACCGTGGAGGACCTGGATCCTGTAGGCGCCTGCGTAGGTCCCCGTGGCGGCCGTGTCGGCGCGGTGGTCCGTGAGCTGTACGGCGAAAAGATCGACATCGTGGTCTGGAGCGAGGATCCCTGCGAGTATGTCAAGGCAGCCCTGTCTCCCGCGGATGTGATTTCCGTCACCGCAATTCCCGGTCAGAAGGCCTGCCGTGTTATCGTTCCCGATGATCAGTTGAGCCTGGCCATCGGCAAGGAAGGTCAGAATGCCCGTCTGGCAGCACGCCTGACCGGCTATAAGATCGATATCAAGCCTGCATCCCAGGCAGAGGAATAAAAATCGACAAGGAGGCAGCGTTATGCAAAAGAAGATCCCCCAGCGGCAGTGCATGGGCTGCCGTGAAAGAAAAGCAAAAAAGGAAATGATCCGTGTGGTGAGAACCACAGAGGGTACCGTCTGTCTGGATTTCAGCGGCAAGCTCAACGGTCGTGGCGCTTATGTGTGTCCCAATATGGAGTGCCTGAAAAAGGCGCAAAAGAGCCGCAGCCTGGAGCGCTGCCTGGAAATTGAGATCCCCCAGGAGGTTTATGACCGCCTGACAAGAGAAATGGAGGTCGGCGGCTGTGGATAAAGCGCTGAACTATCTTTCTCTTGCCCGGAAGGCCGGCAAGGCAGAGCTGGGCGAGGAGCCTGCAGGCGCGGCGGCAAGAGCGCTGCACGCCTATCTGATCGTCGTTGCCGGCGATGCATCCGATCATACCTGGCGCAGAGCCAAGAGCTATGTGGCCGGTACGGATCAGCAGTGCATCCGTTTGCCCCATACCAAGGACGAGATCGGAATGGCCATCGGCCGTACCAGCCTCGCCATCGCCGCCATTACCGACCCGGCGCTGGCACTGGCACTGGTGCAGAGCCTGCCCACGGCAGAAAAATTTGCCGCAGTGACCGCGGTGCTGACGGAAAAGGTACAGCGCCAGCGCAAGCGGCAGGCGGAGGCCAAAGCCCACCTGCGCAACCGGCGCAGCGGAAAAAAGAAGAACTGATGTTTTTTTGGAGGTGCGTATATGAGTTTAGTGAAGTATCGTGTGAAAGAGGTTGCCGCAGATTTCGGTGTGGCGCCCAAGGTGATTGTTGAGATCATCTCCAAATATTTTGAAAAGCCCAAGTCCAACACCCAGGTGCTGACCGAGGATGAGCTGAATCTGCTGTTTGAGTATATGACGTTCCATAACCAGATCCAGTCCCTGGCACAGGTGTTTGCCGTGGAGCCCAAGCCCAAGGCAGAGCCGCCCAAGGCGGAGCCTGCCGAGGAAGCAGCACCCAAGGCAGAAAAGAAGCCCGAGACCAAGCCCCAGGCGCCTGCAAGACCCCAGGCAGCGCCTCAGCCGCCCAAGGCGGAAAGACCCAAGGAGCCCGAGCGCAGAAGAGAGCGCCGCGTGGTGGATACCTCTGCCGTGCAGGTCAACTCCGAGCGCTTTGATGACCGGGTGGACAGCCTGATCTCCGAGCGCGCCCAGAATTTCCACGGTGGCAAGCAGCGCATCGGCGGCAAGAAGGGTCAGCAGCAGGGCAAGAAGGACGTGCGCAAGGGCACCAAGGCCCGCAACGAGGAGCAGGAGAAGATGCGCCGTCTGCAGATGGAGGTGGCGCGCAGAGCCCCCGTTACTGTTAAGATCCCCGACGAAATTACCGTCGGTGAGCTGGCAAGCCGGATGAAGAAAACTGCCGGTGAGGTCATCAAGACATTGATGGTCAACGGCGTTATGGCCGGCATCAATCAGGTCATCGACTATGATACCGCAGAATTTGTGGCTACCGAAATGGGCTGCAAGGTGGAAAAGGAGATCACCGTTACCATCGAGGAGCGGATCATTGACGATCACGTGGACACCGCAGAGGAGCTGCAGCCCCGTGCGCCCGTGGTCGTGGTCATGGGTCACGTTGACCACGGTAAGACCTCTACGCTGGATGCCATCCGCAAGACCAGCGTTACTGCCGGCGAAGCCGGTGGTATTACCCAGCACATCGGTGCATATACTGTCGATGTAAACGGAAATATGGTGACCTTCCTGGATACCCCCGGTCACGCCGCCTTTACCTCTATGCGTGCCCGCGGTGCCAAGAGCACCGATATCGCCATTCTGGTGGTGGCTGCCGATGACGGCATTATGCCCCAGACCGTAGAATCCATCAACCACGCCAAGGCTGCAGGTGTACCCATCATCGTTGCCATCAACAAGATGGATAAGCCCACCGCAAACCCCGATAAGATCAAGGAGCAGCTGACCAAGTACGACCTGATCCCCGAGGAATGGGGCGGCGATACGGTGATCGTTCCCATCTCCGCCAAGACCGGAATGGGTCTGGACGAGCTGCTGGAAATGGTGATCCTGACCGCGGAAGTGCAGGAGCTGAAGGCAAATCCCGACCGCCGCGCCAAGGGCACGGTCATTGAGGCTCGTCTGGATAAGACCCGTGGTCCTATCGCAACACTGCTGGTGCAGAACGGCACCCTGAAGCAGGGCGATATCATCATCGCCGGTACTGCTGTGGGTCGCGTCCGTGTTATGACCAACGATAAGGGTCGTACGGTCAAGACCGCAGGTCCTTCCGTTCCCGTGGAGATCACCGGTCTTGCCGAGGTTCCCGCGCCCGGTGACGAGTTCAACGCCGTTACTGACGAGCGTATGGCACGTGAGCTGGTGGAGCAGCGCCGTCAGGCTGCCAAGGATGCGGCTGCCAAGCTGACCCAGAAGGTCACTTTGGACAATCTGTTCGCCAAGATGCAGGAAGGTGAGATGAAGGAGCTGGCACTGATCGTCAAGGCGGACGTGCAGGGCTCTGCGGAAGCGGTGAAGGCCTCTCTGGAGAAGATCTCCAACGAGGAGGTCCGCGTCCGTGTCATCCACGCCGGTGTCGGCGCTATCAACGAAAGCGACATTCTGCTGGCTTCCACCTCCGGCGCCATCATCGTGGGCTTCAACGTCCGTCCCGATGCGGCTGCCCAGGCCAGCGGCCAGAGAGCCAACGTGGATATGCGCTTCTACCGTGTTATTTACGATGCCATCGACGAGATCGAGGCCGCGATGAAGGGCATGCTGGCACCCCAGTACGAGGAGGTCGTCATCGGTCATGCGGAAGTGCGTACCACCTACAAGGTGTCCGCCATCGGTACCATCGCCGGCTGTATGGTCAAGGACGGCAAGATCACCCGGGATGCCAAGGTGCGTATCCTGCGTGACAATATCGTGATCCACGAGGGCGAGGTCGGCTCTTTGCAGCGCTTCAAGGATGCTGTCAAGGAAGTCACCGCCGGCTACGAGTGCGGTATGTCCATCGCCAAGTTCAATGATATCAAGGAAGGCGACATTTTCGAATGCTTCGCCATGCAGGAGATCAAGAGATAAAGAAAGGAGTCAGCTATGGCCTCCAATCGAATTATGCGAATCAATGAAGAGATCCAGAAGTCGCTGTCCGATGCCCTGCGCACCGTGAAAGACCCCCGTGTCAGCGGCACGATGATCTCCATCACCCGTGTGGAGACCACGCCGGATCTGCGCTATGCCAAGGTCTACGTCAGCTTCCTGGAGGAAAACAAGGCAGCCGATGCTATGAAGGGCTTAAAATCTGCCGGCGGCTATCTGCGCCGGGAGGTGGCCAACGATCTGAAGCTGCGCTACACCCCGGAGCTGGTGTGGGAGCTGGATGACTCTATCGTCTACGGTGCAAGGCTTCTGAGCCTGATCAACTCGCTGGACATAAAGTCCGACGAGGAAGAATAAACGCAAAAAACCCGACAGAACCATCTGTCGGGTTTTGTTTTGATAGCAGCCTTAGCCCCTTCCTTGAGGGGGCTGGCACGGCGAAAGCCGTGACTGGGGGAGTGTCCTACAAGTTCACGACACTCCCTCCGGCTTTTGCTTCGCAAAATCCACCTCCCTCAAAGAGGGAGGCGAGGGATAGGCGAAAAATTAACAATAAAAATCCTTGATCTTCCTGGCGCGGCTGGGATGGCGCAGCTTGCGGATGGCCTTATTCTCGATCTGGCGGATACGCTCACGGGTGACGCCGAAGATCTGACCCACCTCTTCCAGGGTGTGGGAGCGACCGTCGTACATACCGAAGCGCATACGCAGAACGTCCGCTTCCCGCTCGGTCAGGGTGTCCAGAATTTCCTTCAATGCTTCTGCCAGTAATGCGTTGGAGGTGGCGTCGGCGGGACCGGGAGTGCGCTCGTCCTCCACGAAGGAGCCAATGGAGGTATCCTCTTCGTCACCTACGGGCGTGTCCAGGCTCAGGGTGTCGGCGGCGGTGCGGTTGGCTTCAATGATCTTTTCCACCGGCAGATTCAGCTCGGCGGCGATCTCCTCCACAGTGGGCTCACGACCCAGCTCCTGCACCAGCTTGCGGTTACAGCGGGTGGCCTTGTTGATGACCTCGACCATATGCACCGGCACACGGATGGTACGTGCCTGATCGGCGATGGCGCGGGTAATGGCCTGCCGGATCCACCAGGTAGCATATGTAGAGAATTTGTTTCCCTTTGTCCAATCGAATTTGTCAACAGCACGGATAAGACCGGTGTTGCCCTCCTGGATCAGATCCAGAATATGCAGTCCGCGACCGGAATACTTCTTTGCGATGGAGACCACCAGACGCAGGTTGGCTTCCGTCAGTTTGTTCTTGGCTTCCTGATCGCCTTCGGATACACGCTTTGCCAGCTCGATCTCTTCTTCACCGGACAGCAGCTTTACCTGACCGATCTCCTTCAGGTACATACGCACCGGATCGTCCAGATTGAATTCCGCAGCAAGATCCACAGGGTCGACCAGGTCTTCGTCATCCACGTCGGCCAGATCCACGGGATCGTTGATATCCGCCAGGTCGATATCATCGCCTAAGTCCAGATCCAGCTCGCTGCCGATGATGGTGATGTTCATGGCCTCGAAGCGGTCATAGATCTCCTCGATCTTCTCGGTGGGCAGATCCATCTTCTCCAGCAGATCCCGCAGATCGGAATCCCGGATTATACCGTCCTTCTTACCCTGGGCGATCAACGCCTGCAGACCGGCCTGCAGGTCTTCCATGCTCTTGTTGGCAGGCTTCTTCGTTGTACTCATTACACTACCCCTTTTTCTGTAAGTAATTTCTTTCGTGCCGTAAGACTATATACCTTTTTTTGAAAAACGGCAAGGGCTTTGCAGAAAAATTTTTATTTTTTGCAGCTTTGGGCGTATTTTGTCGTGATACAAATACAGTTTTCCCGCATTTTTCATACAATATACAGTTTACTTTTTGCAGATTTTTCTGTATAATAAATTAATTCCCTTGATCACACAGGATTTTTAAGTGCCATTTTAGAGGTATTTTGATATGACCGAACTTTCCAAGATCCGCAATTTTTCCATCATCGCCCATATTGACCACGGTAAGTCCACCCTGGCAGACCGCCTGCTGGAAGAGTGCAACGCCGTGGATAACCGCCAGGGTCGTGAGCAGATCCTGGACTCCATGGATCTGGAGCAGGAGCGTGGCATCACCATCAAGGCCACTGCCGTGCAGCTGAATTATACCGCGCTGGATGGAAAGACCTATCATTTGAACTTGATCGACACCCCGGGTCACGTGGACTTCAACTACGAGGTCTCCCGCAGCCTTGCCGCCTGCGAAGGCGCGGTGCTGGTGGTGGATGCGTCCCAGGGCGTGGAAGCACAGACCCTTGCCAATACCTACCTTGCCATTGACGCAGGGCTGGAGGTGCTGCCGGTGATCAACAAGATCGACCTGCCCTCTGCGCGTCCCGCGGAGGTCAAGGCAGAGGTGGAGGATATCATCGGCATCCCGGCGGAGGATTCTCCCGAAATTTCCGCCAAAAACGGCATCAATATCCGCTCCGTTCTGGAGATGATCGTCAGAGACGTTCCGGCGCCGGAGGGCGACCGGGAAGCGCCGCTGCAGGCGCTGATCTTTGACAGCGTTTACGATTCCTACCGCGGTGTTATCGTCTACACCCGGATCAAGCAGGGTACCGTCAGACCCGGTATGGAGATCAGGATGATGGCCACCGGCGCGGTCTACAAGGTCGTGGAGGTGGGCACCATGAATCCCATGGGACTGACACCCAGAGACGCGCTGGGCGCCGGCGAGGTGGGCTATATCACCGCGTCTATCAAGAATGTTGCGGACACCCAGGTAGGCGATACCATCACATCCGTCGAAGATCCGGCTGCCGAGCCACTGCCGGGCTACAGGGCGGTACAGCCCATGGTCTATTCTGGCGTGTATCCGGCTGACGGTGCCAAGTATCAGGATCTGCGTGAGGCGCTGGAAAAGCTGAAGCTGAACGACGCGTCCTTCGTTTACGAGCTGGAAAGCTCCATCGCCCTGGGTTTTGGCTTCCGCTGCGGCTTTTTGGGACTTCTGCACATGGAGATCATTCAGGAGCGTCTGGAACGGGAATACAATCTGGATCTGATCACCACCGCACCCAACGTCGTCTACCGTGTCACCAAGACCAGCGGTGAGGTGCTGATGGTGGATAATCCGCTGGATTATCCCGATCCTATGGAGATCGAGCTGGCGGAGGAGCCCTTCGTCAGGATCAGCCTGATCGCGCCCCAGGAATACGTGGGCAATATTATGGATCTTGCCCAGCAGCGCCGCGGCGAATTCAAGGATATGGTATATCTGGATGCCAACCGTGTGGAGCTGCACTATGAAATGCCGCTCAATGAGATCATTTACGATTTCTTTGACGCGCTGAAATCCCGCACCCGTGGCTACGGCAGCCTGGACTATGAGCTGATCGGCTACCGTCCCAGCAAGCTGGTGAAGCTGGATATTCTGCTTAACGGCGATATCGTGGATGCGTTGAGCTTCATTCTCTTTGCGGAGAATGCTTACCCCAGAGCCAGAAAGATCTGCGAAAAGCTGAAGGAGAATATTCCCCGTGCCCAGTTTGAGATCCCCGTGCAGGCAGCCATCGGCGGCAAGATCATCGCAAGAGAGACCATCAAGGCGCTGCGCAAGGATGTGCTTGCCAAGTGCTACGGCGGCGACATTACCCGTAAGAAGAAGCTGCTGGAAAAGCAGAAGGAAGGCAAGAAGCGGATGCGTACCTTCGGTACGGTTTCCGTACCCAGCGAAGCATTTATGGCTGTGCTGAAGCTGGATGAAGACTGATTTGAAAGGAGCATACTTATGTTCTGGCAAGAAATTTGGAACAGCATTATGAGCACTACCCCCGGTCTGTGGGAGATCTGCCTGCGCATCGGCTGCGCTATGCTGGTAGGTCTCGTTATCGGCACCGAGCGTGAGTACACCCACCGTCCCGCAGGTATGCGCACCCACATTCTGGTGGCGCTGGGCGCCTGCGTGGTGTCCATCACCGGCGAGATCATTTTCCACCACTACAGTTTGCTGGGCTCCTCGGCCGATCCTGCCCGGCTCAGCGCGCAGGTCATCACCGGCGTCGGTTTCCTGGGTGCCGGCACCATCCTGCGGGAAGGCGCCAGCGTCAAGGGCCTGACCACTGCTGCCAGCCTTTGGGCTGTGGCTTGCCTGGGTATTGCAGCCGGCTTCGGCTACTATGCGCTGGCTATATTTGGTATGGTCGGCATCCTGATCACACTGACCTTGTTTGAGATCCTGCAGAGAGTGCTTCTGCGCCCCACCCACAAAGCGGCGGAGAAGTACATTCTGGAGACCACGGATATTTCCGCTGCCCTGAATACGATCAACGAGCAGGCCTCCGCGGAGCGTGTCACCATTCAGAATCTGATGGCAGAGGCCGTCGAAGGCGGACACAAGGTCTCCTTTCAGGCTGATTTCGGCAACGGTCACCTGAAGCATCGCCGTCAGCGGTTCTTCAATGCCATTATTTCCGCTCCGGAGACCAAATCGCTGCACAATGCAGAGGAAGAGGTACAAAGCGTACTGTAACGGAGGTGTCCTATGGGATTTTTAGGACGAAAAGATAAAAAGCCGCTGGGTATTTATATCCACGTGCCGTTTTGCCGCAGCAAATGTCAATACTGTGATTTTTACTCTCTGGCAACCAAGGATGACCGGCTGATGGACGGTTTTCTGGATGCGGTCTGCGCCCATATCAAGGAGGCAGGTCCTCTGGCACCGGGCTATACCGTGGACACGGTGTATTTCGGCGGCGGCACACCCAGCTTTTTCGGCGCTGACGGAATGGCAACCATTCTGACCGCTGTGCGCCGCAGCTTCGATGTATCCAACAATGCGGAGATCACCTTTGAAGCCAACCCGGATTCCGTTACCCCCAAGCTGCTGCACAAGCTGCGCAGCGAAGGCTTTAACCGGGTCAGCCTGGGTATCCAATGCGATGACGACGGGCTACTGGAGAAGATCGGCAGACCCCACACCTATGCCCAGGCGGTGACGGCTGTGAAGCAGATCCGCAAGGCAGGCTTCCGGAATCTTTCCGTGGATCTGATCTACGGTCTGCCCGGACAGAGTTTGGCTGGCTGGGAAAGAACGCTGCAAAATGTGCTGAAGCTGGAGCCGGAGCATATCAGCTGCTACGGTCTGCAGGTGGAGGAGGGTACGCCCTTTTATCAGCATCGGGCATATCTGGATCTTCCGGATGACGATATGCAGGCGGATATGTATCTGCGCACTGTGGAAATTCTGCGCGGCAAGGGCTATCGCCAGTATGAGATATCCAATTTCTGCCGCCGCAGCAACGAGTCCAAGCACAATATGAAATACTGGACCGGCGGCGAATATCTGGGCTTTGGTCCCAATGCCAGCTCGGATTTTGCCGGCAAGCGGTTCCGGATGGTGCGGGACCTACACGGCTATATCGAGGGCATCCTCACCGACGGTCAGGTGGTGGACGAGCTGCAGGATATCCCGCACAGAGAACGGGCAGGAGAATACCTGATGATGCGGCTGCGCACCAGCCGTGGTGTTCTGGGTCAGGAATATGAGAAGCAGTATCTGCTGCCCTTTGCGCCGCTGGAAAGGGTGTTGGTAAAATGGGCTGACCGCGGCTGCGCTGCCAAGCTGGAAAACGGCTGCTGGCGGCTGACGCCGGAGGGCTTTTTGGTGTCGAACACCATCATCACAGAGCTTTTGCTGGCGCAGGATCAGTCCGCACCCCCGGAAAAGAGACGGTAAAAATTTCCCACAGAGCATCCGCTCTGTGGGATTTTATTATTCCCCTCTCCCGGGGAGAAGGGAAGGGTATATTACGCAAATTGGGGCAAGCCCGGCGCCTTGCCACAAGATGCTGTGCCGTGCCAAAAAAGCGGGCAGTTTTTGGGGAATTTTCATAGGGCAAAAACCGTTGTAGTCGGGAGAAAACTGTGCTATAATTGCAGTAACTGACGAATTTTACGAGGTTTGGTATGAGCTTGGAATTTTTGACAATAGAAAATGCGGACCTGCGTAAGCTGCTTGCCGCTGCCAGCGGTGACGCGGCGCTGCTGTATCTGTATATCCACAGCGGCGCAGAGCTTGCCGGTGCGGAGAAAGCGCTGAAATTCAGCCAGAGCAGAATGGCCTGCGCCACGGCAACCTTGCGGCAGCTGGGGCTGTGGCCGGAAGAGCGAAAGCGTATGATCGCGCCCGGTGAGAGACCCAGCTATTCGGAAAAAGACGTGCTGGATGCTATGAATGGGGATAATTCCTTCCGCCTGCTGTACGGCGAAGTGCAGCGGCTGATGGGCAGAAGTCTGAACACCGAGGAGCTGAAGATCCTGCTGGGCTTTATCCGCTATCTGGGTTTGCCGGGTGAGGTGATCTCGGTGCTGGTGTCCTACTGCAAGGAGCGTGCCCGGCAACGGGGCAGCCTGCGCAATCCGTCCTTGCGCACTATTGAGAAGGAAGCCTATTACTGGGCGGAGCAGGGTATCGACACGCTGGAAGAAGCCGCAGCCTACATACACACGCAGTCTGTTCGCAATACCCGGCTGCAGAAGCTGATGGCGCAGCTGCAGATCCGGGGAAGAAGCCTGACCCAGGCCGAGGAGAAATACGCGAAAAGCTGGCTGGAAATGGGCTTTGAGGACGGCGTCATCGCCCTCGCCTATGAAAAGACCTGCGTGAATACCGGCGGCCTGAGCTGGCCTTATATGAACAAAATCCTTACCAGCTGGCACACCGCCGGCTATAAGACCGTGGAGCAGATCGAAAGCGGCGACCGGAAGAAGGATGTCCCCAAGGGCGCATCCGGCGAGCTGGGCGACGCGGAAATGGAAGCGATCCGTAAACTTTTGCAGGAGGGATAAAGCGTGGCATACAGTGCAGATGTATTAAAACGGGCAAAAGACCGTTTGGCACTTGAAAAAGCCGATCGGGAATCGGAATACCAGCGGCATTTGCTGGAGGCTTACAGCCGTGTGCCCAGATTGCAGGAGATCGACCGCCAAATGCAGCAGACCGTGCTGGCAGCGGTGCAGCTGGTGTTTGCCAAGGGCGCGGATGTGACCCGGGCGCTGGAGGAGGCCAAGCAGCAAAATCTTGCCTTGCAGCAGGAGCGCGCGGTGCTGGTCAGCATCCATTTTGAGGACGGCTTCCTGGACGATTCGCCCATTTGCAGCCGCTGCGGCGGCACCGGCTATGTGGGCGCGACGATGTGCGAGTGCCTGCAGGAACTGTGCCGTCAGGAGCAGAAGAAGGAGCTTTCTCTGCTGTCCGGCAGCAAGGAGACCTTCGCCCAGTTTAAGCTGGATTATTACAGCGACCAGTACGATGCCAAGTATGGCGCAAGCCCCCGGGATATTATGAAGCTGACCTTTGAAAGATGCCGGCGCTATGCCAACACCTTTACGGAAAATTCCGGCAATCTGATGTTCATCGGCGGTACCGGTTTGGGCAAGACTTTCCTTTCCGCCTGCATCGCCGGCGTGGTGGCAGACCGGGGCTATTCTGTAATGTATGAAACTGCGTCCCGGCTGTTTGGCAAGCTGGAGCTGGCGAAATTCAGCGGCAGCGAGGAAGCACGGGCGGAGGCGGCGAAATACACTGCCTGCGACCTGCTGATTTTGGACGATCTGGGTACGGAAATGCCCGGCGCCTTCGTGACGGCAGCGCTGTACAGCCTGCTCAATGAGCGGCTGCTGGCAGGAAAGCCTATGGTGATCTCCACTAACCTGAACGTGGATGAGCTGGCGCGGCGGTATTCGCCCCAGATCGCATCCCGGGTACACGGCGAATTCGACCGGCTGACCTTTGTGGGTGATGACATCCGGGTGCTGAAAAACAGGAGGAGTTAAATGCGAATTGGCATTTTGTTTGATTTGGACGGCACGTTGCTCAATACGCTGGACGATTTGACCGACGGTGTCAATTATGCCCTGGCGCAGTTTGATTGCCCGGCACAGACCCCGGCGCAGATCCGAAGCTATCTGGGTAACGGCGCGAAGCAGCTGATCGCCCTGAGTCTGCCGGAAGCTATGCAGCATCGGGTGGATGAGGTGCTGGATGTGTACAGAACCTACTATAACGCCCATTGTCAGATCAAGACCGGTCCTTATCCCGGCATTCCGGAGGCGCTGGCGGAATTGGGGAAAAAATACCCCATCGCGGTGGTGTCCAACAAGCCGGATTCCGCCACGAAGCCCCTGATCGCCCGGTATTTCCCCGGCATTTATGCTTTGGGCGAGCGCTCGGATTGCCCCCGTAAGCCGGCGCCGGATATGCTGAAAAAGGCGATGGCGGATATCGGCGTGGATAGCTGCGTGTATGTGGGTGACAGCGAGGTGGATGCGCTGACAGCGAAAAATACCGGCGTGCCCTGCGTGGCGGTAAGCTGGGGCTTCCGTGACCGGGACGTGCTGGAGGAAAGCGAGCCCACATTCATCTGCGATGATACGGCGGATCTGGTCGAAATCATCGAAAAGGCGGCAAAGACCGTCGAAGGGTGACGATACCCATTGACGCAGCCGTAAATATGTGATAGGATACCTTTTGTCCTGCAAAGGACGGGAGACCTTATAAGCCGTTGTGGCCTCGAGCCCGAGCGTTGCCGGCACAAAAAAGAATAAGCCGTTGTGGTGGAATAGGGAAGCGAGGGGAGCGCCGCCGGTGGCGGGAGGAGCGACCCGAGCGCGTGGCAGCGGTCGGCGAGATGCAAGCCTGCTTCGTCAGGCGCCGCAGCTGCCGGGCACCGCAACAGGGAGACACAAGGGACTTAAAATCCTCGCGAAGCGAAAACGTCGCGGAACAAGAAAAGAATAAGCCGTTGTGGTGGAATAGGTAGACACAAGGGACTTAAAATCCCTCGGAGTAAAATCCGTACCGGTTCGATTCCGGTCAGCGGCACCAACAAAAGCAGGACCCCATCGGGGTCCTGCTTTTGTTATTGCCACAGAATCGAACCGGCGGTTCGATTCTGGCCCAACCGCCCTGTGCTGCCGGTGGCAGATGCAGCAGGGCGGTTGGTTGTGTAGCGGTCGAAAAAATCGAGGAAGAGCGTAAGCCCGAAGATTTTTTCGGGTACCGCAAACCGGACAGCGGCACCAACAAAAGCCAGCCCATTTGGGCTGGCTTTTTCCTTTAAGGTATGCTAAAATCCAAGAAGCCTCCTCTGTGAAAAGAGAGGTGGCAGAATCTTTGATTTTACTCGGAGTGGTTGCGCACATAGTGGCAATCCCCCAGTCAGCCTGACCGGCTGACAGCCCCCTTTACACAAGGGGGCCTTTGCGCACCACCGTAACGGCAGGCGGTTATATTTGTTACGGGCTGGCTTTTTCCTTTAAGGTATGCTAAAATCCAAGAAGCCTCCTCTGTGAAAAGAGAGGTGGCAAAATCTTTGATTTTGTTCGGAATGGTTGCGCACATAGTGGCAATCCCCCAGTCAGCCTGACCGGCTGACAGCCCCCTTTACACAAGGGGGCCTTTGCGCACCACCGTAACGGCAGGCGGTTATATTTGTTACGGGCTGGCTTTTATCTTTTGGATATGCTACAATCTATAAAGCCTCCCTTGTGTAAAGGGAGGTGGCAAAAATCTTTGATTTTTGACGGAGGGATTGTCAAAATGGACTACAAGCATAATAAATCTCTCGTCGCAAATGCGAAGAGACTGCGCAAAAATATGACGAAAGAAGAGCGACATTTATGGTATGATTTTTTGCGCGCATATCCGGTAAAATTTCTGCGACAAAAAATATTAGGAAAGTATATTGTAGACTTTTATTGCGCTGAGGCTAATTTGATTGTAGAATTAGACGGATCGCAGCATTATGAAGATGACGGACAACAATATGATATGGATAGAACAGCTTATTTAGAGAGATTTGGGATTCGGGTGTTACGAGTTCCGAATAATGAAGTGAATCAAAATTTTAGAGGGGTTTGTGAATATATAGATGTTACAGTTAGGCAATCCCTCAATCAGCTTCGCTGACAGCTCCCTTTACACAAGGGAGCCTTTATTGCTTGCCTTTCTTGAAATTTGTAGTATAATGAAAGAAAAACAAGACGGAGGAACGGTTATGTCCAAGCTCTATTTCAAATTCGGCGCTATGGCGTCCAGCAAGACCGCCAATGCGCTGATGACCAGATTCAATTACGAGGAGAAGGGAAACCACGTCTGGCTCATCAAGCCGGATCTGGACAACCGTGACGATTACCTGGACGAAAACGGCAACCGGGTCACGGTGGTGAAATCCCGGATCGGTCTTTCCGCCGTGGCGGATGTGATCCGGCAGGATGAAAATCTTCTGGAGCGCTTTGAGACGCTGCGGGCAGCTGCTCCCGTGGATGTGATCATCTGCGATGAGTGCCAGTTCCTCACCGGCGAGCAGGTGGATCAGATGAAGTATATCGCCGAGTATTGCGATACGCCGGTGCTGTGCTTCGGTCTGCGCTCGGATTTCCAGACCAAGCTGTTCCCCGGCTCACAGCGGCTGTTCGAGATCGCCGACAGTATTACGGAGATCAAGTCCGTCTGCCGCTGTGGCAAGAAGGCCATCGTCAATGCCCGGCTGAATGAAAGAGGTCAGGTCATTACCGAGGGCGAGCAGGTCTGCATCGGCGGCAACGACAAGTACGAGGGTATGTGCTGGGGCTGCTGGCAGGATCGCATCAAAAGAGGATTATAAGACAAAAGCCAGCCTGCGGGCTGGCTTTTTCACGTCTTAAGAATTGTTTAAGCCGGTTGTAATATGCGGTGGCAGTTGGTATAATTTTCTTGCCAAAAGAAAGAAAAGAGGAAAACGTATGGAACTCTGGACTGCTGCCCACGCAAAAACCCTGCCGCCGGCGCTGCTGGCGATGATCGTCGTCGCAGTCCTTTTGCGGCTGACCATCGGCAAAAAAACGCTGAAGATCCGCATGATCCCTCTGCAGATCATCGCCGTTTTGCTGGTGGCGCTGGAGATCGGCAAGCAATATGTGTCCTTCCAAAACGGATATGACCTTTATCACATTCCGCTGCATTATTGCTCGCTGTTCATTTTCGCCGTGCCGGCCATGGCGTTTTACACCGGCAAGGGCTGCGAAAAGGTAAGAGCCGTTGGAGCAAGCTTCTGCGGCGCAATGGCAACTCTGCTGCTGATCTATCCCAATCTGATCTACGGCTCCTGGAATATCGAAGCCTTCTTTACATCCTATCTGGATATGCACACGGTAGCGTTCCACAATCTGGTGCTGTTTGCCTTCGTGCTGATCGTAGCCCTGGATCTGCATACACCCACGGGGAATAAAGAGCAGGTCTATCCCGTTTGGGCTACGGTGGCGTTCTGTGTGGTGTCTGCCTCGGCTGCCAATATCCTCAAGGTCAACTATGCCAATTTCTATCAGTGCAATATCGCGCCGCTGGAGGCTGTCCGGATGGCGGTGCAGAATGTGACAGGCTATGTACCGGCACAGATCCTCTACGCGTGCATCGTATCGGCGCTGACGGTGCTGTACACCTGGGGCGCGTATTGGCTGTACCGCTTGATCCGCAAGGGAACGGCGATCAAAACGCCGGTAATGAAATAATTATGAAAGCCCCTTTACACAAGGGGCTTTTTAATTTTGTTGACGAAACAGTCCTAAAGCGGTACAATAGTGCCATGAACGAGCAAGGAGTGAAAGAATTGCCTATTCTTTTGGATCTGTTTCTGACCTTCGCCAAGATCGGCGCGTTTACCTTTGGCGGCGGCTATGCGATGCTTTCCGTTATCGACAGCATTTGCGTGGATAAGAAAAAATGGATCACCCACGACGAAATGATGGACGTTACCGTTATTGCCGAGTCCACACCCGGTCCCATCTCCGTCAACTGCGCCACCTTTGTGGGTTTTAAGCAGGCGGGCTGGCTGGGGGGCATTTTGGCGACATTAGGCGTGTTATTGCCGTCTTTCGTGGTGATCTACATTATTTCCATGTTCCTGGATAACTTTCTGGAGATCGCCGTTATTGCCAACGCCTTCAAGGGCATTAAGATCGGCGTGGGCATCCTGATCGTGGATGCCGGCATTACGATGCTGCAGAAGATGAAGAAGAGCGCACTGGGCGTCACAATTCTGGTGTGCAGTGTCATCGTGATGCTGCTGGTGGACATTTTCTCCTTAAGCTTCTCCTCCATCAGCCTGATGCTGATCGCCGCTTCGGTCGGCTTTGTCAGCTTCCTGCTGGGAAGAAAGGCAGGTGCCGCAAAATGATCTATCTTGATCTGCTGATCGGTTTTTTGAAGGTAGGCTGCTTCGCCTTTGGCGGTGCGTATGCGGCCATTCCCCTGATCCGGGATGTGGTGCTGTCCTACGGGTGGCTGACGGATGAGCAACTGAGCTATATGATCGCCGTCAGCGAAAGCACCCCCGGTCCGGTGATGATCAATCTGGCTACCTATGTGGGCAGCTCCCAGGGTGGCGTGCTGGGCTCGATCGTGGCGACTTTGGCGGTGGCGTTTCCGTCATTTATCATTATTTGGCTGGTAATGGTGCTGCTCAAGCGCTTTTTGGAAAAGCCTGCCGTGCAGGCGGTGCTGGGGGCGGTGAAGCCCTGCGTGATCGGCATTATTCTCTCCACCGGCGCGTATATGGCATTCAGCGGCGTGTTTCATCCGGGTGAGGGAATCGCCGTAGACGGCAAAGCGGCCATTATTGCCGGCGCTGTGGCGGCGGTGGTGATCGCCTGGCGTATTATCAAGAAGAAAAAGGCTTCTCCCATCGCGCTGATCATCGTGTCGGCGTGCCTGGGTATCCTGGTTTACGGTATTTAATGTGAGGAACATTATGAATCAAAAGAGTAAATTTACCATATCCACCACCCATCTGATCATGCTGAGCTTTCTGCTGGCGATCCTGCTGGGCGCGGTGCTGCTGAGTCTGCCCATCAGCGCGGCAGACGGTCAGGCGACACCCTTCGTGGACGCGCTGTTCACCGCTACCACCGCTACCTGCGTGACGGGCTTGGTGGTGGTGCCCACGGCCACCTCCTGGAGCTTGTTCGGGCACATCGTGATCCTGATCTTGATCCAGCTGGGCGGTCTGGGCATCATTACGGTGCTGGCAGGAATCACCCTGACGCTGAACAGAAAAATGGGAATCGGCAGAAGCATCCTGCTGCAGGATGCCTTCAATCTGGACACACTGTTCGGTCTGGGGGCGTTTGTTAAGAAGGTTATCATCGGAACGTTTATTGTTGAGGGCATTGGCGCACTGGCGTATATGACGGTGTTTGTGCCCCAGTTCGGTGCCCGGGGTATTTGGATATCGGTGTTCACATCCGTTTCTGCCTTCTGTAATGCCGGAATCGACATTATCGGCGAAAACAGCATGATCGACTATGCCACAAACCCGGCCATCAACGCGATCACCTGCGTGCTGATCGTGGTTGGCGGTCTGGGCTATATCGTGTGGTGGGATCTGATCCGGGTATTCCGGGACAGAAAAAAGGGCAACCCTCTGCGGCATTTGACGCTGCACAGCAAGATCGTGTTGAGCGCCACTGCGGTGCTGATCTTCGGCGGCGCTTTGCTGATCGCGCTGTTTGAGTGGAACAATCCCCAGACCATTGGCAATATGTCCGTTTTTGACAAGCTGCAGACATCGGTATTCCAATCCATTACCACCCGTACGGCAGGCTTCGCGACGGTGCCCCAGGAGAATTTAAGCAATCCGTCGGCATTTGTATCGCTGCTGCTGATGTTTATCGGCGGCTCGCCGGTGGGTACGGCAGGTGGCATCAAGACCGTCACCATCGTGGTGCTGTTCGCGGCGGCGCTGGTGGTGGTGCGGCAAAAGGGCGAGCAGGTCAATATGTTTGACCGCAGTATCACCCGGCAGGCCGTCAGCAAGGCAGTGGGCGTGTGCTGTATGTCCTTTGGCATTATGTTTGTGTCCACGGTGCTGCTGTCGGCGGTAACGGACGCCAGCGCACTGGATGTTGTGTATGAAACTGTCAGCGCCACCGCTACGGTGGGTCTGACACGGAATTTGACACCCAGCCTGAATACGCTGGGCAAGTTGATCATCACAGCGACGATGTATCTGGGGCGCGTTGGGCCCATTTCGCTGATGATCGCCTTTAATCTTCGCAAAAAAAGACCGAGTATTATCAGCAATCCCGTGGAAACGATCAGTGTTGGTTAAGGAGGAAGAAATATGAGCATTCATAAGACATATGCGGTTTTGGGTCTGGGCCGGTACGGCAGGGCTGTGGCCAAGGAGCTGACCGAAAGCGGCGCCGAGGTGCTGGCGGTGGATACCAATCAGAATATCGTCAATCAGGCGGCGCTGGAGCTGCCCTATTGCAAGTGCGCCAATATCACCGACCCGGAGGTGTTCTATCAGCTGGGTATCGGGGATGTGGACACGGTGGTCATCGCAATGGCAAGCAATCTGGAGGCTACCGTTATGGCCATTACGCTGTGCAAAGAGGCCGGCGTAAAGAACGTCATCGTCAAGAGCGGCAATGAGACCCAGAGCAAGATCTATACCCGTCTGGGTGCGGACAAGGTGGTTTTCCCGGAGAATGAATCCGGCATCCGGCTGGCGAAGAATCTGCTCAGCTCCGGCTTTGTGGATATGATGGAGCTGTCCAAAGGCGTATCTATGGTGGAGCTGGATGTACAGCCGGATTGGATCGGAAAGAACCTGATCCAGCTGGATCTGCGGCGCAAATACGGTATGAACATCGTGGCTGTGCGCAACGCCGGCGTTTTGCAGACGGATGTCAATCCCCAGCAGTTGCTGACGGCGGACATGAAGCTGATCGTCATCGCCGACACCAAGAAGCTGGCAAAGCTGAAGTGAGTAAGAAAAGCGACAGCTTCAAAAGAAGCTGTCGCTTTTTTTGGCGACCCCGAACGGACTCGCTTTTCTGCGGAAAAGCCACGGCGGTTGTAACAGTCCACCGGACTGTTGCCAAGAGCCGCCTTTCGAGTCCGTTCCTCCAAGACAGAACAAAAGGACGGTACTACCTAACGGTAGTACCGTCCTTTTCTTGGCGACCCCGAACGGACTCGAACCGTCGACCTCCAGCGTGACAGGCTGGCGTGCTAACCGACT
Source organism: Oscillospiraceae bacterium (assembly GCA_017436955.1). Classification (GTDB taxonomy): domain Bacteria; phylum Bacillota; class Clostridia; order Oscillospirales; family Oscillospiraceae; genus Faecousia. The sequence goes on from JAFSCD010000001.1 coordinate 95,395, forward strand.
GCACCACAGGGCCATACTATGTGGAACGGTTTGGATTATAGCAGAAAATTTGCGGTTTGTAAAGACCTAAATGCAAATTTTTTAGAAAACTTGCGCTGACAACTTTCGACAAAATATGGTTGCATTTTCCGTAGCGCTCTGCTATAATACCCACACACCACGCAGGGTTCGTATATCGGTAATACAACGGCTTCCCAAGCCGTGAAGGCGGGTTCGACTCCCGTACCCTGCTCCACGAAAAAAGTCACTTTTGTCTACTGACAAAGGTGACTTTTTCAATGATATCCGTTCCTTGCGGAACGGGTGATATAGTTGATGCTATGATATCTGCTTCGCAGATGATATACGCTTCGCGTATGAAGGGAACGGATATTATATCATATTTGCAACGCAAATATATCATACAGCAACGCCGTATATCATATTGCGTAGCAATATATCATTGAAAACAAATGCGATTTATGATATAATCTATTGAAAAAACTTGAATTTGACTAACTCTTTGCAAAGGAATGATTACATGAAAAACAACAGCAATAAATCCAATGTTGTAATTTGTTCTTGTTTAGTACTGTTTTTTAGCGGACTATATCTTGTTTTTCTGTACAAACTCTTAACGGGTAATTTTAACGATATGGCAAATTGGTTGTTAGCTGTATTATTTAGTTCATGTTTATTTGCCATGGCATGGACAGAATTACAGGTTGAAACTAGAAAGTGCAAAATAACGCAAGATGGAATCTGTGTCAAATATCTGTTTTCCACTGAAAAGCTATTTTCATGGGAACAATTTCAGCAGATTTGTTTATGCTTTGAACCACTGAAGAAGCAATACATACCACCGAGATTTACTGATCAGGAAATAATCTGTTTTGTGCTAAAAAAAGCCAAGAAAAATTCTTGGGGTTTTTGGAATATCTATTCAAAAAGATATTTTCGAACAATTTTGTTTGTCCGTTATTCAGAAGAAGTGATGAAAGCATTAAAAGAACACTGCCCTACGAGCATCATTGATTTAAGACAGGAGCAAATATATCAGAACAGATGATGGATATACACCATTAGACAAATTCCAATTTGTCGAATAGATAACGCACACTACTTTTGGTCGCTCTTTCGCTAAAAATCACCCCTACGAGAGAAATCGATTATTGCAAAAGAAAAGCCGCATTTGCGAAAGCAAATGCGGCTTGTTTTATTATACCTATTACAGCTGGTTGGCGCCGGATTCCAGAGCGAACTTGGCGGTCTTCTGGAAATAGTTATTCAGCGCCTCCACGTCAGCGCCCAGATTCAGGAACTGATAGCCCATCTTGATCAGATCGGGAACCTCCCAGGGGTCAGCCACGGTGCCGGCAAACTTGCCGTACTTTCTGGCAACCTCGGCAACCCGTCTGTATCCGGCCTGAACATCGGGATGGTCGCACTGACCGGGATGACCGATGCTGTGGGAGAAATCACCGGGTCCGAAGAACAGCATATCATAGCCGGGAACCTGCGCGATCTCCTCGATCTGCTCCATAGCCTCGGGATCTTCAATCTGGAAGATGATAAAGCGGTTTTCGTTTGCGGCGGTGGTGTAGTTTTCCACGTTGCCGTACTTGCCGTCGGCGTTGCCGCCGTCCAGAGGACGACGGCCGATGGGATGGTAACGGGTCATATGTACAACGCGCTTTGCATCCTCAACGGACATAACGTGAGGCACCATAATGCCGGAAGCATCCAGCTCCAGGGGACGGATATAGTCGCTGTAAGAGCCCCTGGGTACGCGGACCAGAACGTCGGTATCATAGCACTTGCCGGCGCGGATCTGATTCTCGGTTACGGCATAGTCGTTGGGGGTATGCTCCATATCCACCCAGATACAGGGGAAGCCGGCCATAGCTGCCATCTCGGTGACACGGGCGTCCATGGTGTTGAGCTTCATAGACATAACGATCTTTCCGGCACGCAGGAGTTCCAGCGTGCGGCTGCGGCGCATTTTCATAATAAAAATCTCCTTTGGTATGGATTTTTTGCGAATTCCATTATAATCCAGCTGCATGGAAAAGTCAACCGACACAAAGCAAAAACACAGCGGATTTTGCCGCTGTGTTTACTGCATTAAGAAACCTGCTTGGCAACCACCACAAGGCGACCGTTGCTCAAAGTATATTCGCAGGTGGAGAGGGTGATCAGTTTGTCGCCGTACTCCGCATCCACGCCGGTATCGTAGAAGCTCATACTCTTGACGGTTTCAACGAACTCGTCAAATTCTTCCGCACTTTCGGCGTTGTTAAAGCGGTGGTAGGGGAAGAAGTCGCTGTCATTGATATTGACCTTAAATACAGCGAGGATCTGGTAAGTATGGTGCTCATAAATGGTATCAAACTCGATGGTGGGATGCTCTTTCCAGAAGGATTCCCGGTAGTAGCCGTGCAGATCGTGGAACATAGAGCCGTCCTGCTTATAGTGACCGTAGATGACCACGTTATCGGAGGGCTTGAAGGGGTTGCACTGCTCACGGACGTAGATGCAGCCGTGCTTGCTGTATTCTTCGTCAAAATTACGCTCCAGGTAGTAGTCCTTTTCCTCCAGATGCTGCATGACCGGGTAGTCGATAACGGTGCCGTCAATGCGGATCCAGCCGATCAGATCATCATTCTGGGAATAGGCATCCTGGTACTCCGGAAGGATGGCGGAATTGGGGTCGAAGGGATAATCGCCGTCTGGGTCCAGATCACCGCCCGGGGTAGTGGGAGCATTGTCCACGATGTTCTGCACCTGGTTTTTATCGCCGGACAGCTCGTCATAGCGGCTCTTCTGCTTTGCCGACTCCACAAAGTAATCAATGAGGAAAATGGCACTGAAAATGAAAATGGCAGAGAAAATGCCGAACAGTACATAGTAAAAGGTTTTCTTGTGCGAAAGCGCCTTGAGCTTGCTTCCGAGATTTTTGAAAAAGTTCATAGGTAAATCCCCCTTGGTCTTTCCCGACCATAATAGCAGATTTTGCGAAAAAAGTAAAGAGAATAATAAACTGTTCATAAAGGGCTGTGCGGCTTTGCCTTGGGGAAAATGAATGAACGAAATTCGCCGATGGCAAAATTTGGCCGCGCGGAGCCGCTTTTTTCGTACACCTTGCAAGAAAATGCAAGAGACAAGCATAAAAATTGCAGAAAGGTGTTGCATTCTCCATCCATATTTGGTAGAATTAGGGCATTCTGAGAAAAGAGGTGCCCTACTATGAGCTATGTTGATGAAATTATCAAAAGAGTGATCGAGCAGAACCCCGGTCAGGAGGAATTCCACCAGACCGTGGAGGAGGTTTTGGGTTCTCTGCGCCCCGTTATCGAGCGCAACGAAGAAGCCTACCGCCGCAACGCAATTCTGGAGCGTATGACCGCTCCTGACCGTGCGATCCAGTTCCGGGTCTCCTGGGTGGACGATCAGGGTCAGGCACAGGTCAACTACGGCTACCGTGTGCAGTTCAATAACGCCATCGGCCCCTACAAGGGCGGTCTGCGGTTCCATCCCAGCGTCAATATGTCCATTATGAAGTTCCTGGGCTTTGAGCAGACCTTCAAGAACTCCCTGACCAGCCTGCCTATGGGCGGCGGCAAGGGTGGCTCTGACTTTGACCCCAGAGGCAAGTCTGACCGTGAGGTCATGCGCTTCTGCCAGGCGTTTATGGATGAGCTGTATAAGTATGTGGGTGCGGACATTGATGTGCCTGCCGGCGATATCGGCGTGGGCGCCCGTGAGGTTGGCTATCTGTTCGGTCAGTACAAGCGGCTCACCGGTACTTATGAAGGCGTGCTTACCGGCAAGGGCATTTCCTTCGGCGGCAGCCTGATCCGTCCGGAGGCCACCGGCTTCGGCGCTGTTTACTATGTTGACGAGATGCTCAAGTCCTTCGGCGACACCATCAAGGGCAAGACCTTCGTGGTCTCCGGCTTCGGTAACGTTGCCTGGGGTACTGTCAAGAAGATCGCAGAGCTGGGCGGCAAGGTGCTGACCATCTCCGGTCCCGACGGTTACGTTTACGACGAGGACGGCATCAACACCGAGGAAAAGATCAACTTTATGCTGGAAATGCGTGCATCCGGCCGTGACAAGGTGCAGGATTACGCAGACAAGTTCGGCGTTCCCTTCTTCCCCGGTCAGAAGCCCTGGGGCGTTAAGGCTGACGTGCTGATGCCCTGTGCTACCCAAAATGAGGTGCGGATGGCGGAGGCAGAGCAGATCGTTGCCAACGGCACCAAGTACTATGTGGAAGTTGCCAATATGCCCACCACCAACGATGCTATGGCTTACCTGAAGCAGGCCGGTGTTGTGGTTGCGCCTTCCAAGGCTGTCAATGCCGGCGGCGTTTCCGTTTCCGGTCTGGAAATGAGCCAGAATTCCATGCGCTACAGCTGGACGGCAGAGGAAGTGGATGCCAAGCTGAAGCAGATCATGAAGAACATCTACTGGAACTCCTACAATGCTGCCAAGGAGTACGGTATGGAGGGCGATCTGGTTGCCGGCGCGAACATCGCAGGCTTCCTGAAGGTTGCCGATGCCATGATGGCACAGGGAATCGTGTAAATTACATACAGATAAGGGCGTGCCGTAAGGCGCGCCCTGTTTCAATATTTGTCATTGTAAACCGGTATGTACCTTGACCCAAAATGATACGTTTTTTGATATGTAAAAGCCCCCTCGGCAGAGGGGGCTTTCGTGTTAATCGTGTGCCATTTCGATGGGACGCAGGACGCAGTATTCGTCAAACCGGGTATCGCCGGTGTCGGTGAGGAACACCAGCCGGGCGACGTCAAGCCCGGATTGCTCCAGCAGCGCCGGCGCATCCAGAATGGTGGCGTTTTCCACATACAGACGGGTGCGACCCTCACCCAGGGGAAGATCCACCTTGTCCTGTACAAAGGACACGCAGAAGCTGTCGGTGGCGCAGGCCTTGATGATGGTATCTGCCGCCTCCACCAGATACTGATCCTCCATCAGAATGAAGGGGATCATATCGGTGCGTGGGAAGCGGAAATCATCCAGAACGACCTCGTGGAAGCCCCGCTGACGCAGCTCCGAAATGGTTTGGATCAGGTAGGAGACCGTGCCTTCCTTGGCAGGGTTCATCCAGTAGCAGGGACCGTCGGCATCCAGCCACAGCGCGCCGTTGCCGCCGTCCTTGGGCAGACCGTTGGGTACCCGTTCCCGCTCATCCTCCAGAATGTAGTGGTACTCCTGAAAAGCCGGGATCCGGGCGATAAGGTAGTGACCCTTTTGCTTCAGATCGGCGATCAGGCTGTCCAGCTTGGCGGTGTCAAAATCCGGGGCGCGTATACCCACAGATGTGGAAAAATAGGAATAGCTGGATGAACTCTTGACGTCCAGCAGCACCGTGGAGCCGGCAGGCAGCTTGCGCAGCTTTTCGGAAATGTTGTCGAAATCGGACAGCAGCGTTTCCAGTGTCACATAGTAGCCGCTGAAGCGCTCCAGCTCTGCTTTTTGCTGGGCATCCTCATCCGGGTCGCCGTAGTTGATATTCACGGTGGGCAGCGGCTCGGTTGGCGTGGAGGTCTGACCCGGCGCGTATTGCAGGGGCTTGTCAAAGTCCAGGATCGCACCCTCCGGGGTGTAGACCACATAGCGCTGCAGCCACAAAAACCAGCACGCCAGCACGCCAACGCCTATCAGCGCCAGCGCCAGCAGCACGATCAGCAGCCGCTTCAGCACCCGTCGTGTTCGGTAAGAAAAAATCATAGGGTTCTCCTTTTTGCAGTTACGCAGCGCCAATCTTCCTGCTCATAGGCATCCAATACGGTTAAGCCGGCCTGGGTCAGCGCGGAAAGCACGTCCTGCAGCCGGGTATCCAGGATGCCGGAACAGATCAGGATGCTTTCTTCCCCCAGGAAGGTGGGCAGCACCGGCGCAAGCGCGATAATGACGTCAGCAACGATATTCACCAGCACTACGCCGTAGGCTTTGCCTGCCAGCGTGTCCATCAGCTTGCGGTCGGTGGTTACGTTTCCCGTCAGCGCAGTAAACTGCGGTGCGGAAAAATGGTTGTAGGCGGCGTTTTCACGGGCAATATCCTCGGCCTTGGGGTCGATGTCCACGCCGGTGGCGCTGCCTGCGCCCAGCCGCAGAGCCGCGATGGACAGTATGCCGCTACCGCTGCCCAAGTCAAGACAGTGGCTTCCGGGCTTCACGTATTTTTCCATGGCACGCAGTACCATCTGCGTGGAGGGGTGCGCACCGGTGCCGAAGGTCAGACCGGGGTCAAGGATCACCGGCAGACGACCGGGGTGTTCCTCGCTCTGCAGCCAATAGGGCAGCACCACAAGACGGTCACCCACCTCAACGGCGGTGTAATTATCCTTCCAGCTTTCCTCCCAGTTTACGTCCGCCATAGGCGCAACGGTCATGGGAAGGGAAAGGGAAGCCACCAGCGCGGTAAGACGGTCCAGCGCGGCGGTGTCTGTTTCCTCCAGATACAGCTTGATCCGGGAAAGACCCTGCAGCTGATGCTGAAACGCCTCGTCGATATAGTCCCAGTAGGCTTTGTTCTGCTCCAAAAAATCTTCAAACTGATCCTGATCTTCGATCAGCAGGTCGGAAAAACCGTTGGCGGTCAGGATGGCAGCGATCTCGTCAACGCTTTTTTGGGCAGTATTGATGGTAATTTCCAGCCAGGCCACAGCAGATTCCTCCCAAGGTTTTTTCTCATTGTACCGCATTTTGGGTAAATTCGCAACCGGAAAAACCGATAAATTTCATTACGGCTCTTCCTATTTGCCGGATTTTGATATATAATAAAAAAACCAAAGCAAGGAGCTTTTACTGTATGATCCAAATTTATGAACTTATGCCGGGGGTAACCCTCCGTATTTTTGCCGACAGCCGCTTTAAGCAGGGCTGCCTGAGTTTCCACGTGGTAAGACTTATGGCGGCGCAGGAAACGGCGATGAACGCGCTGCTGCCTACGGTGCTGCTGCGGGGCGCAAGAGAGTATCCCGACCTGCGTGCCATTACGCTGCATCTGGACGATCTGTACGGCGCGTCCGTCGGCGCGTCGGTGCGGCGTGTGGGCGATTACCAGACCACGGGGCTGCACTGCAGCTTTATGGAGGATCGCTATGCCATGGATGGCGATGAGATCCTGGCACCGATGGTGGACTTTCTGCGGCAGCTGCTTTTGGAGCCGGTGCTGGAGGACGGCGGCTTTTCCGCGGAATTTGTGGAAAGCGAAAAAAAGAATCTGATCTCTACCATTGATTCGGAGCTGAATGACAAGCGAATATACGCCAGCGCCCAGCTGCTGAAGACGATGTGTCCCAGGGATGCCTTTGGTATTCCCCGTCTGGGCGACCGTGCCGGGGTGGAGCAGGTGGATGCCAAGTCGCTGTACCGGCATTATCAGCGGATTTTGAAGGAAAGCCGGATCGAGCTGTTCTACGTCGGCTCCGCCGCGCCGGAGAAGATCATACCGCTGCTGAAGGGAATGCTGGCGGGGATCGACAGATGTTATGTAAACCTACCGGCGCAGACCGCCTTCCACGATGCCGGCGGTCACCACGCCCGGGAGGAAATGGATATTACCCAGAGCAAGCTCTGTATGGGCTTCACGACCCCCATTACCAACCGAACTGAGGACTTCGCGGCGATGCAGCTGCTCAATACCATTTTCGGCGCCGGTATGACCTCCAAGCTGTTTGTCAACGTCCGGGAAAAGATGTCGCTGTGCTATTCCATCGGCTCCGGCTACTACAGCACCAAGGGCATCGTTACCGTTTCTGCCGGCATTGATTGCGCGCAGGAGGAAACGGTGCGCAGGGAAATTCTGCGCCAGCTGCAGCTTTGCAAGGACGGCTGCATCACGCAGGAGGAGCTTGCCGCTGCCCGTGAGGCGGTGCTGTCGGGCTTGAGAACCGTTCACGATTCGCCCAGCGCCATCGAGGGCTACCACTCCACCGCCGCCATCAGCGGTCTGTGCCTGGAGCTGGAGGAATATCGCAGGGCGGTCCGGGTGGTCAGCATTGCGGATGTGGTGGCAGCGGCAAAGACGCTGCAGCTCCACTCCAGCTTTTTCCTGCAGGGGGTGGGTCGATGAAAAAGCAATATTATGAAGGGCTGAACGAGACTCTCTTTACTGCAAAAATGGAAAACGGTCTGACGGTGCAGGTAGTGCCGAGACCCGGATTTTCCAGAAAGCTGGCCTATTTCGTCACGGATTTCGGCTCCATCCACACGGAGTTTCTGCTGGACGGCGAGAAGATCGAGGTGCCGGCTGGCATCGCGCATTTTCTGGAGCACAAGATGTTCGAGCTGCCGGGTCGGGATGTCAGCGCGGAATTTGCCGCCCAGGGCGCCAATGTAAACGCCTTTACCAGCTATGATATGACCGCTTACTATTTCTCCTGCACGGAAAATTTCCTGCCCAATCTGCGGCTGCTGCTGGAGTTTGTGTCCACACCCTATTTTACCGGGGAAAGTGTAAACAAGGAGATCGGCATTATCGACCAGGAGATCGGTATGAACGCGGATTCTCCGGAGCGGGTATTTGAAAACCTGATGCAGGCTATGTACGGAAGTCATCCCATCCGCGTTCCCATTCTGGGCAGCCGGGAAAGCATCCGCAAAATTACGCCGGAGCTGCTGTATCAATGCCACCGGGCATTCTATACTCCGGCGAATATGATCCTGTGCGTGGTGGGCGATGTGGATCCCCAGCAGGTTTTGGCAGTTGCCAAACAGGTGCTGGGCGACGAGAAAAAGGAGGCCGGCATCAAGCTGCGCCCCTGGCAGGAAGAAATGACCTGCGTGGAAAAGTATGTATCAATGCCCATGGAGGTGGCGATGCCCAGCTTCCAGCTTGGCTTCAAGTGCGAAAGCATCAGCACCGGCGTGGATGCGATCCGGCAGGAGATCATCGGCGATCTGGCGGCAGAAGCTCTGTTCGGCGAATCGTCGGCGCTGTACCTGCAACTGTATGAGCAGGGGATCATTGACTCCTCTTTCGGCGGCGGCTTTGAAACTGTGGACGGCTGCGCGCTGCTGACCTGCGGCGGCGACAGCTATGAAGCGGAAACTGTCCGCCGTGCCATTTGGGATTACGCTGGAAAGCTGCTGGAAGCCGGGATCCCTGAAGCAGATCTGCTGCGGATGAAGCGCAGCGCATTGGGTCGCAGGATCCGGGATCTGGACAGCTTTGACTCCACCTGCTTCCGGCTGTGTGCCTATAAACTGTCAGAGTTTGACTATTTCTGCTTCCCGGCGGTGTATACGGAAGTAACTGCCCGGCAGGTGCTGGATTTTATCCAAAAAGTTGTAAAAGAAGAGCGCTGCGCGCTCTCTGTTATTGAACCCCGCAGGCAATCTTAAGGAGGAAACCCTATGCTCAATCCCTATACCAAAATATCGTTCCCGTTTTTGGGTCTGGAGATCGATCCGATCCGTAGCTTTGAGATCGGACCGCTGTCTGTCCACATTTACGGCATTTTGATCGCTGTCGGTCTGATGCTGGCTGTGATCTATGCCTGGAAGCGCTGTAAGCAATTCGGCATCCGGGAAAACGACCTGACCGACGGTGTTCTCTGGATCGTGCCGCTGGCTGTGGTGTGCGCCCGGCTGTACTACTGCGCCTTTGAGTGGGATCAGTACCGGGATAACCCCATCAGCATCCTGCACATCTGGAATGGCGGTATTGCCATTTACGGTGGCGTGATCGGCGCGGCCATCGGCGTGGTGGTGCATTGTCTTGTGAAGAAGATCAAGATCCCGGCGCTGCTGGACTTGGTTGCGCTGGGCTTCCTGATCGGGCAGAGCCTGGGTCGCTGGGGCAATTTCTTCAACCGGGAAGCGTTTGGCAGCACAACGGATTTCTTCCTGCGGATGGGTCTTTTTAATTCCCAGACCAACGCCTGGGAGTACCATCATCCCACCTTCCTGTATGAGTCGGTGTGGAATCTTATCGGCTTCGTGCTGCTGCATTTTCTGTCGAAAAAGCGCAAGTATGACGGTCAGATCGCCCTGGGCTATGTGGCGTGGTACGGTCTGGGTCGTACATTCATTGAAGGTCTGCGGACGGACAGCCTTTACTGGGGTCCCTTCCGGGTCAGCCAGGTGCTGGCAGCCGTCAGCTGCATCACAGCCGTGGTGGTGCTGATGGTCATGTCCTTCCGGAAGCACAGCAGCGAAAAGCTCTTTGTCAATCAGGTGGCTGCCCCGCAGGAAGCCGAAGAAGACCTGGAAGAGGATGAAGAAGATATGGAAGAAGCGGAAGAAGATACGGAAGAAACGGAAGATTTCGAAGAAACCGAAGAGGAAACCGAGGCATAATCCCACCTAAAAACGGTAAGGATGTGAAAATATGAAGATCAAGACCCGGCGAAAGACTTACGATGCGGTGATGGCGCTGCCCAAGGGCAAGCACCGCAAGCCCCGCAAGCCCAGCTTGCTGCTGCATACGGTGATCCGGGTGGCTTCTATGTTCGATTTGCTGGCGACCCAATTCACCTATACCAGCGAAGGCATGGAAAAGGTGGGCAGGCAGCCCTATCTGATCCTGATGAATCACTCCAGCTTCATCGACCTAATGATCGTATCCAAGATCTTTTATCCCAAGCCCTACGGCATCGTATGCACCAGCGACGGCTTCGTGGGCAAGGAGTGGCTGATGCGGTTTTTGGGCTGCATCCCCACCCAGAAATTCGTCAGCGATATTACCCTGATAAAGGATATGGAGTATATGCTGAAGGAAAAGAAGGCCAGCGTGCTGATGTACCCGGAGGCCAGCTATTCCTTTGACGGTACCGCAACGGCGCTGCCCAGAAAGATGGGCGTGCTGCTGAAAAAGCTGGGCGTGCCGGTGGTGAGCATTACCACCCACGGCGCCTTTGCCAGAGATCCGCTGTACAACTGCCTGCAAAAGCGGAAGGTAAAGGTCAGCGCGGATGTAAAATGCCTGCTGACGCCGGAGCAGATCAAGGGCAAGACCGTGGCGGAGCTGGATGCGATCCTGGATGAAGCCTTTTCCTTCGATAATTTCAAATGGCAGCAGGAGAACGGCATCGAGATCACGGAGAATTTCCGTGCCGACGGTCTGGAGCGGATCCTCTACAAGTGCCCCCATTGCGGCGCGGAAGGGGAGATGGAAGGCAAGGGCATTTTGCTCACCTGCCACCACTGCGGCAAGCAGTGGGAGCTGACGGAAAAGGGCTTCCTGCAGGCGCTTACGGGCGAGACTGAATATCCCCACATCCCGGATTGGTACGCCTGGGAGCGGTCGCAGGTGCGTGCGGAGCTGGAAAGCGGCGCATATAAAATGGAAGATGATGTGGATATCGGCATCATCGTGGATTTTAAGGCCATTTATATGGTGGGCAGCGGTCGGCTGCGCCACGATAGTCAGGGTTTTACCCTTACCGGCTGCGACGGAAAGCTGCAATACAGCCAACCGCCGCTGGCGTGCTACGGACTTTATGCCGATTACTATTGGTATGAAAAGGCGGATGTGATCTGCATTGGCAATCAGGATGCGCTGTACTACTGTTTCCCCAAGGGCAATACCCCCGTTGCCAAGGTGCGTATGGCAACGGAGGAGCTGTATAAGATGAAAAAGGCCAACAAAAAAGCCTCCCTTGTGCAAAGGGAGGTGGATTCGCCGCAGGCGAATACGGAGGGATTGTAACAACCCCTCAGTCAAAAATCAAAGATTTTTACCAGCCCCCTTTACGCAAGGGGGCCTTTTTTATAGACTTGCCAGATATTCTTCGGCGTAGTGAGCTGCCATGGCGCCATCGGAAACAGCGGTTACCACCTGCCGCAGTACCTTGGTGCGGACATCGCCCACGGCAAATACGCCGGGGATGCTGGTCTCGGTGGATTCGCCGGCGATGATATAGCCGCTTTCGTCCATGGAAAGCTGCCCGGAAAACAGACCCGTAATGGGAGCGCGTCCGATGCTGACGAAAATTCCGTCACATTCCAGCGTGGATTCCGCGCCGGTTTGGGTGTCGCGCAGCGTAAGACCGGTGAGCTTGCCATCGTGCAGAAGCGCTGCCACCTGGCTGTTCCAGCGAAATTCCACATTGGGCGTGCGCTGAAGCTGTGCGTGGTACACCTGGGTGGCACGAAGCTGATCCCGGCGGTGGATCAAAATGACCTTTTCGGCAATACGGCTCAACTGTAGCGCATCCGCCACGGCGGTGTTGCCGCCGCCGATGACCGCTACGGTCTTGCCCCGATAGCGCATACCGTCGCAGGCGGCGCAGTAGTTCACGCCCCTGCCGACCAGCGCCTTTTCCTCCGGCAGACCCAATGCTTTGGGGTCAGCGCCGGTGGCGATGACGACGGTCTTGCCGTAAAAGGTGCCTTCACTGGTGACGATCTGCTTTTCTTTGCCCTTCAGGTTGACGGCGGTGACCTCCGCCAGAATGGTTTGCGCGCCGAAGCGCTCGGCCTGCTGCTGCATCTGCTCGCCAAGCTGAAAGCCGTCGATGCCATCCTGAAAGCCGGGATAATTGTCGATCTGTGTGGTCAGCGCCATTTGCCCGCCGGCAGACAGCTTCTCCAGAACGGCTACCTGCAGACCGGCTCTGGCGGCGTACAGCGCGGCAGTATATCCGCCCGGTCCTCCGCCGATGATGATCATATCGTAGGTCATTTTGTTCACCCCAGATTTTTGTGAATGAAAGCGTCGATAGCGGCCTTGGATTCCGGTGCCACCACGGTGTCCAGCACCTTGCCGTCCTTATAGAGGATCAGCGTGGGGATAACCTCGATGTTCTGCTGATGCGCCAGCAGAGCCTCCTCGTCGATGTTTACCTTTGCCACCAGCAGCTTGTCGCCGTATTCCTCGGCGATCTTTTCGTAAGCGGGACCGATCCGGCGGCAGTAGCCGCACCAGGGTGCCCAGTAGTCCACCAGAATTGCTTTTCCTGCGCCCAGCGCCTCGGTAAATTGTTGATGATTCAAATTAACAGCTGCCATTTTTGCCAGCTCCTTTCTTGTTTTTTTCTTTAGTATATCCACCTGAATGATTTTCTTCTGTGATTTTGTCACCATAATATGTACAAATCTGTGTTTCTCGTGTATAATAACAAAAACGGCAGCGAAAGGCGGTGCAGGAAATGGAATTTACAGGGTATCTTCCAATTTGGGAAAAGCTGACTCGGGAGCAGCAGGATCGGATCGCCCAGGTCATCGAGTTCCACACGGTCAAAAAAGGAACCCATATCCACGACAGCAGTGCCCAGTGTTTGGGGTTGGTGCTGATCAAGAGCGGTCAGCTCCGGGCGTACATTCTGTCGGAGGATGGCAGAGAGATCACCATTGGGCGAATGTTTGAGTATGATGTGAGCCTGCTCAGCGCCTCCTGCGTAATGCCGGATCTGCAGTTCAATGTGATGATCGAGGCGGAAAAGGATACGCAATTCTGGAGCATCCCTGCCTGCCTTTTCAAGAATTTGATGGACGAATCCCTGGCGGTGTCCAATTACGCGCGTAATCTGCTCAGCAGCAATTTCTCGGATCTGATGTGGCTGATGGAGCAGATCATGTGGAAGAGCTTTGACAAGCGGCTGGCAGGCTTCCTGCTGGAGGAAATGCAGCTGGAGGGAAGCAGCATACTGAAGATCACCCACGAGAAGATCGCCGCCCACATGGGCACAGCCCGGGAGGTGGTTACCCGGATGCTGCGGTATTTCCAGAATGAAGGTATGGTGCGGCTGACCCGGGGTACCATTGAGATCCTTTCGCAGGAAAAGCTGGAAGATCTAAGCGATACATAAAAAGTTCGTGATTTCATCACAGAATGAATGTAAAATAGGTGTATACTATAGGTATAACCGATAGCAAGGAGAATGACTATGACCATTACAAATGATATTAAGTACATCGGCGTAAACGATCATCAGATCGACCTGTTTGAGGGGCAGTACGTAGTTCCCAACGGTATGAGCTACAATTCCTATCTGATCCTGGATGAGAAAATTGCCGTGATGGACTCTGTGGATCAGCGCTTCACCCACGAATGGCTGGACAATGTGCAGCGTGAGCTGGGCGGCAGAAAGCCGGACTACCTGGTGGTGCAGCATATGGAGCCGGATCACTCTGCCAACGTGCATAATTTCCTGAAGCTGTATCCCGAGGCCACCGTGGTGGCTTCCGCCAAGGCGTTTGCGATGATGCGGGGCTACTTCGGAACGGACTTTGTTGACCGCCGCATGGTGGTGGGAGACGGCGACACCCTGAATCTGGGCAAGCACCTGCTGCACTTCGTAGCTGCGCCTATGGTCCATTGGCCGGAGGTCATCGTTACCTACGATTCCTGTGACAAGGTGCTGTTCTCTGCCGACGGCTTCGGTAAGTTCGGCGCGCTGGATGCGCAGGAGGATTGGGCCTGCGAAGCACGCCGGTACTATTTCGGCATCGTGGGAAAATACGGCGCCCAGGTGCAGGCGCTGCTGAAAAAGGCAGCCGCACTGGATATCGCCACCATTTGCCCTCTGCACGGACCGGTACTGACGGAAAATCTGCAAAGCTATATCAACTTGTATGACATCTGGTCGTCCTATCAGCCGGAGAGCGAAGGCGTCGTGATCGCCTACACCTCCGTTTACGGCAACACCAAGGCAGCAGCAGAGCTGCTGGCGCAGAAGCTGAAGGAAAAGGGCTGCCCCAAGGTGGTGCTGAATGACCTTGCCCGCTGCGATATGCACGAAGCGGTGGAGGATGCCTTCCGCTACAGCAAGCTGGTGCTGGCTACCACCACCTACAATGCGGACGTGTTCCCCTTTATGCGGGAATTTATCAGCCACCTGACGGAGCGGAATTTCCAAAACCGCACCGTTGCGCTGATGGAAAACGGCTCCTGGGCACCGCTGGCTGCCAAGGTGATGCGCTCCATGCTGGAGGGCAGCAAGAATCTGACCTTTACCGATACTACGGTCAGGATCCTCTCCGCACTGGATGAGGACAGCAAGACCCAGATCGAGAATCTGGCAAACGAGCTGTGCCGGGAGTATATCGCCCAGCGTGGAGATACCGCCAACAAAAACGATCTGTCCGCGCTGTTCAACATCGGCTACGGTCTGTACGTGGTCACCAGCAACGATGGCACCAAGGACAACGGTCTGATCGTCAATACGGTCACCCAGGTCACCAGCACCCCCAACCGGGTGGCGGTCACCATCAACAAGCAGAATTATTCCTACCACGTCATCAAGCAGACCGGCGTGATGAATGTGAACTGTCTGGATGTTTCCGCGCCCTTCTCCGTGTTTGAGACCTTTGGCTTCCAAAGCGGACGTACCGCGGATAAATTCGCGGGCATTGAGGAGCTGCGCAGTGATAACGGTCTGCGCTTCCTGCCCCGGTATATCAACTGCTTTATGTCGCTGAAGGTGGAGTCCGTGATGGATCTGGATACCCACGGAATGTTCATCTGCTCCGTCACCGAGGCAAGAGTGATGGAGGATAAGCCCACCATGACCTATGACTACTACCATCAGAACGTGAAGCCCAAGCCCCAGACCGAGGGCAAGAAGGGCTACGTGTGCAAGATCTGTGGCTGGGTCTATGAGGGCGATCCGCTGCCGGAGGATATTATCTGTCCGCTGTGCAAGCACGGCGCTGCGGATTTCGAGCCCATTCAATAATGCAAAAAAGTAAGCCGAAAGCCCCCTTTACACAAGGGGGCTTTTGCTTGAGATTTGCCGGATCGTCAACAGCAGTACAAAACTTGACTTTACCCGGTGGATATGGTACGCTGATGGCATAAAATTGGGAGGAAAAAGCTATGGCAAAAAAGAGGCAAAACCCCGTATTGCGCACCCGGCGCTGGGAATTTGAGGAGATATTTCTCTGCCTGTGCGCAGTGCTGTCGGTGATCCTTACCTGGTTTGCAAGCAAATACTGCATTGATTCCGATGCCTCCAGTGAGCTGGTGCTTGCCAATCATCTGGCGGAAAACGGCGGCATCCTGACGGCGGATTGGGGCTATTCCACCGAGCTGCGGGTGCTCAATACCCAGCTTGTGTATGCGCCGCTGCTGAAGATATTCAGCGATTGGCGGATGGTGCGCTTCTTCGGCGCGCTGATCCTGCAGGCGATCCTGGTGGGGTCTTATTACGTATTCACCAAGGCCACCGGCATCAGCAAAAAGATATTTTGCATCAGCGCCGGTCTGTGCCTGCTGCCCATCAGCGTATGCTACGGCAGGATCGTGCTGTATAACGGCTATTACATCCCCCATATTGCCATTTCTTTTGTGATCTCCGGTTTGGTATTTGCAAAGAATGAAGGCAGAAGCAAGCGCTGGATCGTCATTCGTACGCTGGCGCTGCTGGTGCTTTCCTATCTGGGAGGTCTTGGCGGTATTCGCCAGGGTATGATGACCCATGCGCCGCTGCTGCTGGCGGTAGGCATCTATTTTGTCCTGGATGATTTCGTCTGCAAGCGGGAGCAGGGAGAGCACAGCAAGAAGCGCCTGGGCTACCTGCTGAACGCCGTTGGCTCTGCGATTGGCTTCGTTATCGGCTTTTTGGTGAATACCAATGTGCTGGCGAAGCAGTATCAGTTCAGCGACTATTCCGAGAATATGGTGGGGCTGCTGGACGTTTCCTACTTTAAGAATATCTCCTACGGTCTTTTGCATCATTTCGGCTTCCGGTCGGATCAGAAGCTGTTGAGCGTTTTGGGCATCCTTTCGGTGCTGGCGATATTTATGACCATCGGCTGTATCGTAGTTGCCATCGTGCAGATCGTCAAGTATAAGGAACATAAGGATGTCAGCAGGGCGCTGCCCAGCGTGATGTTCCTCAGCTTCCTGTCGGTGATGCTGCTGGTGTTCTGCGTGCTGGGCAAGTCCTATTACTATGTGCTGTACCTGACCCCCGTGG
This sequence comes from Oscillospiraceae bacterium, assembly GCA_017436955.1. Taxonomy (GTDB): domain Bacteria; phylum Bacillota; class Clostridia; order Oscillospirales; family Oscillospiraceae; genus Faecousia. Next base: position 112,275 of record JAFSCD010000001.1, read on the forward strand.
TTGCCTGGTATATTCCCGTGTTCGCCCAGGCTGTGGCGGAGCGACCCAAGACCCATGGGCTGAATCTGCGCAGGATCCTGCCGGTGATCGCAGCGGTGGTGATCTTCATCAACGGCGCTGTCAACGGCATCTATTTCCTGGACCACACCAAGTTTGAGCAGAAGTATGAAGGCCTGGTATTTACAGACCGGGAGATCACCGACAAGCTGGATCCGGTGGTGGAATTTTTGGTGGACAACGGCTATGACCGTGGCTATGCCCATTTCTGGAACGCCAATATCATCACCGAGATGTCCGACGGCGCGGTGCGCTTTGTGAATGTGCATACCGACGATCTGTCAAGGATCTCCTACAACTCCTGGCTGTGCCTGAAAACCAACCGGACGCTGGAAGGCACCAAGGACTTCCTGCTGCTGGAGGCCGGGCAGCAGCAGAGCTTTGAAAGCAAAAACGATACATCCCAGGTGAAGCTGGTATACCGGGATGATAACTACGTGATATACGAGATCAGGAAATAAAAGAAAAGCGAGGTGGATTTCACCTCGCTTTTTGTTATTCTGTTGTAGAGCGGACAAACAATCGCTTGAGCTGCAGCTTGCTGCCGTACTTGCGGATCAGGTCGGAAAGACCCATCACCACCAGCGCCGTTCCCAGAGACAGACCGTAGTACAGCACCAGCAGCCGCTTGCCGGAGAGCTCGGGGAAGAATTTGTCCATATTGGTGGAATAGAAATGATGGCTCAAGTATACGGAAAAGCTGAATCTACCCAGCCAGGAGAAGCGACCGTCGAATACCACCGTGTCGATTCCCTTCTGGCTAAAGGAGATGATCAGTCCCAGCGCCAGCAGCAGGATGAAGAAATAATCCATCCGCGAAGCCTTTTCGCGGTACATATAAAGAATGAAAAGCCCGTAGCAGGCATATTCCGCAAGGGTCAGCAGGATGCGGCCAAAGACGGTGAAATCGACCTTTTTGACGCGCTCCACCACGCCGTACAGGAAAATGCCGATGCCCAGCTCGGCCAACGCCCGGAGATTGCCACGGTAAGTCCAGCCGATCCAGCCGGTGGGATTTCTGGGGGAATCTCCGTTCCCGCAGAACCAACCCAGAAGCACAAGGGAAAGAACGGGAATGATGACATTCACGGCAGTTTTGCCGAATTTACGCACCAGAGGGTAGAGGATCGCCATAGCCAGCAGCATCGAGGACAGATACCAGATGGCACCGTTGACGGGCTTGATCCGAAGTCCGGTCATACCCAGCAGCAACACATCGGAGAAGGATGTGGCCAGCAGCTTGAAGAAGCCGGTCTTGCCGCCGATGTACGTGACCGCAAAGGCGAAGATATAGGAAATGATGATCTCGGGGCAGAAGCTCTTGTATTTCTTCAGCAAAAACGCGCCGGTTTCCGCACCCAGAGATACCGGGCGCTCTTTCATCTTCTGAATGCCGGCCATCATCAGGTAGCCGGATACCAGGAAATAGAATTCCACAGCCAGGCTGCCGCCCAGAAACAGAGAATTTTCGTCGCCCACCACATAGCGGGTGTGGTGGATCAGCACGATAATGGCAAAAAGAAATTTCAAAAAGTCGATCTTGCTGTTGCGTTTTTTGGTAGAAGCCATAGGCGCTCTCCTTTCTGTATCAGCAAAGACCGCACTGCTTCTTGATGATCTGTGCAATTTGCTGTGCGGCGGTGCCGGTTTCCCTGCAGCCCCGGGCGGCAAGGAAGCCCTCTTTTTTTGCTGCGTAGCTTTCGGCGTCAAAGCCGAGGATGTTTTGGATCAACTGATCGTTACTTTGCGCGATGGGGAAGGGGGTCTCCTCCAGCGGATAGTAGAAGCCCCGCTCACGGTCGTACTTTTCCAGATCCGGCGCATAGAGGAAGCCGGCACGCCCGGTAAGTACGAAGTCGCAGATCCAGCTGGAATAATCGGTGATGCCCACGTCGGCTGCCACCATCAGCTCCTGAATGTCGGGATAGGCGGTTGCGTCAAGGATCCGGGGGTCGGACACCTGCGCTTCCCGGGCCTTCAGGGTCTTCATATGAAAGCGATTCAGCAGCACAAATTCGCCGCCGAAGCGTTCCTCCAGCGCGCCCAGCACCCGGCTGTGATCCAGATCGTAGCAGGCGGCAGTATCGTCGTTGCGGAAGGTGGGGGCGTACAGGGCGATCTTTTTGTCAGCGTCAATGCCAAAGTGCAGGCGGACACGGTGGGCGACCCCGGCGTTTTCGGCAAGGAGGATATCGTTTCTTGCGTGACCCAGCTCCAGGATTTCATTTTTCGGCCAGTGGGTCTGGCGGAACACGTCGGTTTCAAAGGCGGAGTTGGAAACGCACAGATTTACCCATTTGGCGTTGCGCCGGGCAGCCTGCGTCCAGCGTTTATCTTTCACATTTTCCGTGCCGATGCGCTTTAAGCCCAGGGAGCCGTGCCAGGTCTGGATATAAAACTGATCCTTTTTCCTGACGGGGAAGGGATTCCAGCTGAAGCCGAAGGCATTGTCCACCCAAACCCTGGCGGTGATCACTTCCTTGAAATAGGGGAAGGTGCCATACACCACCGTGCGCACACCCTCCGGCACCTGCATGGGCTGATTGGGCTTCGTTACCCAAACGATATCCAGCGGCAGCTTCTGCCGCAGCAGCTCCCGGGTGATATACTTGGGGTTGCAGGAATAGGTGTGGTTAAAGGTCATAAAAATGACCTTATTGGGCTGCACCTTGCAGATCCGGGACAGCATCCAGCTTGCCGGGATCGCCAGCGCCCAGACAAAAAGCTTGCGCAGCTTCCGCAGGAATACGGTAATGAACTTTCCGGCTTTTCCAGACATACTCATTTTCCTTTCCTCAAAGCTGCGCAGCAGGCTTTATTTCATAAATTCTTCGTAGGCATCCAGTACCTCGTCGGTAGGACCGAACCGCACCAGCTTGCCTTCGTGGATCCACAGCACCTTGTCGCACAGATCGGCGATGGTCTTGCGGTCGTGGGAGACGATGACCACGGTACGATCCTTGTCCGTGATCAGCTCTTTCATCTTTTTGTAGCTCTTTTTCTTGAAATGGGCGTCGCCCACACTGAGCACCTCGTCAATGAGGATGATATCGGTCTCCAGCACGGCGGTGATGGAGAAGGCCAGCTTGGAGTGCATACCGCTGGAATAGGTGCGTACCGGGGCGTCGATATAGGCGCCCAGCTCGGAGAATTCAATGATTTGCTCCATCTTTTCAGCAATCTGCTCTTTGGTAAAGCCCAGCAGCATTGCGGACAGGATGATGTTATCCCTGCCGGAAAGCTCTGTTTTGAAGCCGACGCCGATGGCAAGCAGGGAAATGGAGTGACCGTGCAGGTCGACCGTGCCGCTGTTGGGGGCGAAGATGCCGGCGATGGCACGCAGCATTGTGGACTTGCCGCTGCCGTTTTTGCCGACGATGCCCAGAATTTCACCCTTTTTCACCTTAAAGCTGACGTTCTGGACAGCCTGGCAGACCTCGGCCTTGCTCTTTTTGCCCAGCAGCAGGTGCTTTTTGATGGAGTAGGATTTCAGACTTTTGTAGCTAACGCAAAGGTTTTCTACTTCGATCGCATATTCGCTCATAATCATACCGCTTTCAAGTAACTGTTTTCTTCCTTGTATACCAGCGCAACGCCGCCGACGGTCAGCAGCACGCTCACAACGAACCAAATTCCCAGGAATTTTAGATCCGGCATTCGGCTGTAAATCAGGCAATCACGCATTGCAGTAATCAGGGAAGCCAGGGGGTTATAATTGTTCAGATATTCGCCAATGTTGGGGATCTTGGTCTTGATGTTGTAGAAGATACCGGTGAGGTAAAACAGGAAGCGAAGGACGATGTTGATCACATTGGCCAGATCCTCCACGTACACACCGAAATGCATCACGATGCAGCTGCAGCCGAAGGTGAACAGCATCAGTATAATGATAATGGGAATGAAGAACAGCACGTTGAAGGAAATGGGCACCTGGAAGAAGATCATCATCAGCACAACGATACCAAAGGAGATCATCATCTTGAAGGCGTCTGCCATCAACTGGGCGACGACCAGAATGTACTTGGGGAAATACACCCGGGAGACGATGGGCTTATTCCGCTTGACGATCCTGACGCTGCTTTTCAGCGTGCCGTTAAAGAAGTTCCACATAGAAAGACCCACGAAAATAAACACGGGGAAATACTGCTCGCTGGCGGAAAACACATATCCGAAGATAAATGTATAGATCAGCATGAAGCACAGCGGATCCAGAATCCACCAGATCCAGTTCAGGTAGGAGCCGGCGACCTCTGTCTTTAGCTGGGACTTTGCGGAGACCACAGAGAAAGAGAAATATTTACGAAGGTCAGTAAAAAAACGTTTCAGCATAAAAACATTCCTTCCTGGCAGGACATAGTAACGGAAAAATCCACACAAAGCTCCATAATAAAAGCTTTTTGTTATTATACCATATTTTTCGGGAGTGTCAATCCATTTGGAATCCTTGCTTCTCCCAAAGGGAGAGCCAAGCGGACGGATGTGAGCATCCGCCCCTACAGCCAACCCTTCAGTACGTCCGTAGGGGCGTATCTTTCCTCCCTCTTTGAGGGAGGTGGCATTTGCGGAGCAAATGACAGAGGGAGTGTCGTATGTACGAAGGGACACTCCCCCAGTCACGGCTTGCGCCGTGCCAGCCCCCTCACAGAAGGGGCCGGGGCTGCGGATAAAGACGATGCAAAAAGCGAGGGAATTTCCCTCGCTTTTTATTGTCCAATATGCTTCAATGTCAGCCGGACACAATCGGCGATATCCACCGTACCCACGCCGAAGATGGAGGTGTGGATCTTGCCGGCGATGGGCGCACGCCAATACGCGTCGATGATACCGCTGCCAAAAGCCATACCCAGCACGGAGCCAACGGTGGCAGCGTTGCAATCGGTGTCGAAAGCCGCCTCGACCGCCATACAGATGGATTTGCTGTAATCGCCGCCGCCGTAAAGCAGGGTGGCGGCCACGATCATAGCGTTGGGGATGGTGTGGCACCAGCCGTGGGAGGTATGCTCGTCATACTTTTTGTGGATGGCGGCGAAGCAATCCGCCTGGGATACGCCGTTTTCAAAGCCCTCCAGCACGGAAATTACTTCCGCGTACAGCCGGCTGGTATGGGGGATTTCCGCCAGACCGCCCAGGATGATATCCCGGATATTGCCGGTCACGGCGGCAACGGATAGCATCGCGGCGGCGAACATCTCGCCGTAGATGCCGTTCTTCACGTGGGAGATGCAGCCGTCACGCCACGCCATTTCCGCCGCCAGCGCCGGCTTGCCGGGATTGATATAGCCGAAATAATCGCCCCTTATCTGTGCGCCGATCCATTCCCGGTAGGCGTTTTGATACACGGCAGAATGGGGCGGGCAGAAGCCGGCCACGAAATTGCAGTATGCAACCCGTTCTGCGGTGCAGTAAGCATCCTTGGGTAAGGCGCAAAGCCAGGTTTGCGCCACATCGTCGGGGGTGAAATCCCGACCGTATTTTTCGATGATCTGCTGGTACAGCACCGTGTAATTGGTGTCATCATCCGGCGGCATACCCTCGCCGTCATCGGCGTAGGTGCAGATGTCGAAATCGAAGGTGTATCTGCTGCGGATCTCATCGGTCAGGTCGCTGCGCAGGATGTAGCGGTGCAAGGGGTAGTTGCCGGTCTCCTGCAGGAAGGGGAGCAGCTCGTTGGAGCGGATGCCCTCAATGGATTTGCCCAGCAGACAGCCGCAGGTGCGACCCAGCCAGGCACCCAGCAGCTTGTCCTCCAGATCGGTGGGCGCGGTTTGGGCGTAGCTGTGGGGCTTGCGCAGCGCCTGGATGGACGGAAGGTCAGAGGGCTCATTGTAGGGATAATCTGTCCGCATTTTTGCGGTGCGCACTTTTTCAAACAGTGCGTCACCCAGCGCCTTCTTCACCGCATCGTTGGGAAGGCAATACACGGCGGTGAATACGTCCTTGTAGGCTTCCATATCCAAGCCCTCGTCGATGCACTGCTGATACTCTGTCAGCAAATTAACGGGGTAGAATTCATATTCGTGAAGCTGGTCGTATTGCGGTGTGAGTTCTTCCAATCAGATCACTCCTTTGAGGATAAGCTGCTTGATGGCAACGAGCAGCAGCATGTGCAGCGGATAGAACAGATAAAACGCGTACTTGAGGATGGGGTGCCGGATAAAGCCACGCTTACCGTTGTACATATTGATGGGGATGAAGGCTGCCACGGCGAAGATGCCACCGGAGAACAGCGGATAGCCGGCCAGCGCCTGCACAATGGGGTGACCGCGCAGCACATACAGCAGCAGGATGATCACCATACCGGCGGTGCCGTAATCCGCCTTCAGCACCGTGGAAGCGCCCAGCGCAACCAGCAGCAGGAGCGCCTTCAGGAGGTTGCTCTTGATATTGCGGTAGAAATAGATGGACAGCGCACCCAAAAACAGGGTGAAAAATACATTCTGGTAATCTGCGCACAGAAGCGCGCCGCGTACCATCAGGTTGAAGGGGATCTCGGAGAGAATGGCAAATGCCAGCAGCCGGGCGAGATACCGGATGGGATTTCGGGTGTGACGCAGACCTTCACCGATGAGGAAGCAGTAGATGGGGAAGGCGAGCCTGCCGATCTTGCGCAGGATGAAATAGATGGTAACGGTCTCGCCCAGGGCGGTAAACAGCGGCTGCCGGAAAATGGGGAAGGCGTAAAATACGTAGCCGGTGTGGTCGATCAGCATCGTAATGACGGCAATCAGCTTCAGCACGCTGCCGCTTAAAACGCGGTGTTTCTTTGTTAAGCAGGTTTCAGACATGGTTTTCACCCCAAATGTCAAAGTATCTCTGGCTTCATTATAGCACACCCGGCAAAAAAAGTAAATCCAATAGAAACAGCGCAGGGGAATCCCTGCGCTGTTTGTGAATGTGAGATGCTGATTAGAGGGTATCTTTTAATTCTTGATTCAATGCTTTTGTACAAGATTGACTAATCAAAAGAAAAACGATGTAAACGGCAAAAATCAGGACGGCCATACCATATTCGCCACCGAAGATGGCAGCCGGTGCTAAAAGGATCAGCAACGGATACATAGAAAAATATGAAAAACCGATTGCTTTCTTGAGCTTTCGTTTTAGGGATTCGTACATAGCAATTTCATTGGGATTACTGGTAGTGATTCGAGGAATATCAATACTCTTTGCTTTTGTCCAGACGACAAGAGAGAAAATAAGTCCAATGCCGAGAAACAGAACAAGGGAAACGATGCTTAAGGAGTAGAGGCTATTTACCTTTTCCTCAAATGCTTTCAATGCGATGTAATCTTCAGAATAAGTACTGGTTTGGGTGGGCTTGTGGGAAGTATCCGTTGTGTGATAGTTGGCGGTAGCACAACCACAAGTGGGGCAGATAATTGCTTCGTCAGCGATTTGTTTTCCGCATTTAGAACAAAACATTATTCTTCTCCTTATTCATAAGAAAGTCCTGTAACCGTACCGGCCTGAATGAACAACTTTCGAACAGTACCATCCGTTTTTACTTCTGCAACATAAGAAAAAGCAAAAGTGCCACGCTGGGTTTGATTGGCGTCGGTATATCCGGTGACAGATCCGTGTACGACAACTGTCCAGGTGTCGCCATTCAGTGTGGCATAAGAAGATGATGCGAATTTTTCGGAATTGTTGACAGTGTAGTATAACCCCAATTCATTGGCAATAGCGCTCCATTCATCTTTTTCTTTGATGTAGTTCTGCAGATGGGCAATGGCAGCGCTCTCTGTTTGAATGTTGGTTCCACCGCAAGCAAGCAGACCCGAGCAAATTGCCAGGAGCAAAATAATGGTTAGAGCTATCTTAACAGTTTTCATTTTTGTGTCCCTCCTTTAGTTTATGTAACAAACTGTTACATAAACAATGTAACATAATGTTACAATAAAAGCAAGGGGTGATTTGATGATAGGCTTGAAAAATATACGAAAAAAGCGGAATTTGAACCAGCAGAAGGTAGCTATGGACTTGAACATATCCCGTGAAGCCTTGTCCTACTACGAAAATGGCAAGCGTGAGCCGTCCTTGGCACTGCTGGTGGAAATGTCCCAGTATTTCAATGTTTCTATTAACTATCTGATCACCGGCGAAGAATTCGTAAAAAGATGAACCTATCCTTTTGAAAGGGGATAGGTTCGTTTTTATATGCCGCGGTACGTTTTTTGTGTTTTTCACACGAACGGCGCAATTTGAAATATTATGTAGGGGACGATTGATGCACATCGTCCCGTTTGGCGCGGTTATCAGGCGGATGTGGGCATCCGCCCCTACGATAACCCTTCGGTGCGTCCGTAGGGGCGATTCACGAATCGCCCGTGGGGCTGCGAATCTTGACAGTTTTTTGGGTGCGTGGTACAATTTTGTTAGAATTGTGGGCAAGGAGGATACATAATGAATCCCAATCGAAAGCTGACGCATTTGGAAGGAATGCGTGCGCTGATGGCGCTGAACGTGTTGCTGTGCCATTTTGTATGCGTGTATTACCCGCAGATGTATTTTACAGGAGAGCAATATTCCGGTGCGCTGACAATGTTTGCCACAACGCCGCTCTCGGCGCTGGTAAACGGTAATATTGCCGTGGTATTCTTTTTTGCGCTGACGGGCTTTCTGGTGGGCAGAAGCGTGTTTTTGAAGGGGGATGGTTTCCGGGTGTTGCCCGGCAAGTCCATTAACCGCTATCTGCGATTGCTGCCCACGGTTGCCGTTGCCACGATTTTCACATTCCTGGCGATGAAGCTGGGGCTGATGAATCACCTGAAGCTTACAAATGAAAATATCAACACGGAATTTTTGTCCGGATATTGCAATTTTGACCCCACCATTGGCAATCTGCTCCTGAATATGTTTGTTGCACCGTTTGTGCGCAAGAGCCAATATATCGGCCCATTCTGGACCATTAAGTATGAATTCTTCGGGTACATCCTGGTGCTGGCAGTTGCCATTTTGCTGCGCAAGTCCAAGTGGAGAAGATTTGGGTATTTACTTGTGACAGCGCTGCTGGGCGTTATTCGGGGAGATGCCTATTTCCCCATCTTTGTCTTCGGCCTGATTGTGGCGGATCTGGAGTTCAATGAAAATCCCACCGTCTGCGGGAAACTGTACAGCAAGCTGCTGACAAATAAAGTCTTTATTACGGTGTGCTTCTTCGCGGCGACCTATTTTGCCTGCTGCCCCATCTACGGAAATTCTCCGCTGTACGCATTTTTACTGAAGATACCCCTGCTGGGTTCCACACTGCTGCGCGGCTTCGGTATGGCGCTGTTTATCTGGGTCAGCCTGAAATCCCGGATCATTCAAAAGATTCTTTCCTGGAAGCCGCTGGTGTTCCTGGGTGAAATGTCCTTTGAGACCTATGCCATTCACTGGCCTCTGATGCTGATATGCGAGGCGGGACTATTCCTGGTGGTGGAGAAGTGCCTGCCGTATGATGCGGCGGCATTGCTGGCATTTGCGGTAACGCTGGTCGTGATTTACGGCTGCTCTTGGCTGTTCAGCCTGCTGACAAAGCGAATCAATGCAGGTATTTCCACCCTTCAAAACAAGCTGCTTTCCAAGAAGTAAGTGAATTTTTTCAATACATAGCAAAAGCGAGGTGAAATTTCACCTCGCTTTTTTGCAGCGCGTATTTCGTTTTTACAGTATGGCGCAAATGAACAGCAGGATGGCCAGCACGACAAACAGAATGATGAGATAATTATTGGAACGGCTACGGGTCTTCTTCAAATTTTTCTTCAAGTTCTCGCCTACTGCATCCAGCGTGGGAAGGAGCTTTTGGTGCGTGGCCAAAACATACTGACAGTGGCCTTTGATTTTCTCTGCATCGTAAGGACCGCCGTGGGCGTTTGCCTGGAAAAAGGTATTGATATACAGCAGCAAATCCGTAATATCTATACTCATGTCCAAAATGAGGATGGACATTGCTTTTCCTTCTGCCTTGAGGCAATCAAAGCTGCTGATGCTTTGCTTGGAAAGCTTTTGGATGGTAGTGAAAACGGAAGGAGAGATATGATGCGCACGGACAAACGCGGTTAATTCCGCATCGGTGCAGCACGTAACGTTCCTTGAAAAGGATTTTACGTTGTCAGCGGCGTATTGCAGCTGCTGCTTTACCAGCAGGAAATCCGAATAGATGTCCATGGACACCTCGGCTCTTTTGTCCTTTCCGCGGTTATAAAGTTCGATAGCGGCAAGAATGACGGTCAGTATTGCAGCAACCGCACTTACCAGCTCTGCAAAATCCGCCAGGGTTTCGATATTGAAAATATCCATTTCTTCTCCTCTATTTTTCGGTATAACCGAATTTGATCTCGCAAATTCTTCTGAAATAGGGGCTGCTTTCCAGCAGCTCCCGATAGGTGCCGGCTGCCTCCAGCCGACCGGCGTTCATCACCAGTATCTCGTCGTAGCATTCGATCAGCTTTCCGGAGAAATTGTGGGAAATGAAGATGACCGTCTTATCCTCCAGCCCCAATGCGGATTTTTCCACATCGTAAGCGGTTTCGATATCCAAGGTGGAAACTACCTCGTCGAAGATCAGAATCGGCGCCGATTTCAAAAGTGCCCGGGCAATTTCAATCCGCCGCTGCTCGCCGCTGGAGATGTTCTGTCCTTCGTCGTTCAGCTCTTTGGATAGATCCAGCTCTATGTGGGAGTCGGCGACGGCCTGATCCAGCTCGGCTGCGTCGCAGCTGCGGAACAGAAGGATATTATCCCGCACCGAGCCGGAAAGGATGGTAACGTGCTCGTTTAAGTAAGAAACGGTGCGGCTGAGTTCTTCGTTGGTGAAATCCAGAACGTTTTTTCCACCGATGGTGACATCACCGGAGCAGGAACGGTGCCATTTTTTCAGGGTCTTGAAGATGGAACTTTTGCCGGCGCCGTTTTGACCCACGATCAGGTATTTCTTTCCACTTTCAAAGGTGAAGGTGAAATCGTCAATGATGGTAACATCCCCCACAGTAAGGTGCAGATTCCGGAAGGCGATCTCGTTGCCGTGCTGCGCCGCAGGCGGTTGTTCCTGCCCCTTAACCGGCTGCTGGGCAGAGGAATATTCGCTGACCAGATTTTCCAGTTTTTGAATAATGTTCTTCACTGAGCGGATGGAATTGATGTTGATAATGATATTTTGGATGGGCAACGCCAGATCGCTGGCGAAGGATTGGGCGGCAATCACCGTTCCGATCAAAATCTCTCCACGGATCACCAGCATAATGCCCAGACCAACGCCGATAAACTGCATAAACCAGGCGGAAAGCTGACCGATGCTGTTGGCCAGGGTGATGGCGCAATCGGCGTCAAATTTGGCGTCCTCGGTTTCGTTGTTCAGCCTGGCGAAAATATCGCCGACAGAATTTTCGACCGAATAATTTTTGATGGTGGGGTAGGCAACAAGATACTCCTTCAGCCGCTGGGTGAATTTGCCGATCTTCCTGGTATACTCCAGATTTTTGCTGTTGAGCAGCCTGGAAAAGAAAATGGGGATCAGCATGGTGGAAAAGCCGAAGAGAATGATGGCCGCCGCCAGCTTCGCATTCAGCGCAACGAAGGACCAACCCAGAATGACGATGGAGAATATGCCGGAGATTAACCCCATAATTTGGTTGAAAAACCGCTGTTCCAAAAGCAAAATGTCATTGGTGAACATGGAAATGAACTCGCCGCTGGAGCCGCTGGCAGAAAGATTGGCGGTGTTTACGGAAAGGAGCTTGACGAACATCTGATGCTTGACGTCACTTTTCATGTTGCAGATATAGCGGTCACGCAGGATCAGCATAGTGTGCGTAACCAATCGCTTGGTCATCCACAGCAGAAAGCCTCCCGTTAAAAGCCGGAAAATGAAAACCGCATCAGCACCTACCGTAGCGGAGTTAAACAGCCGCTGCAGCCAGAAATTCAGCGCGGAATTGATGGTAGGCTCGGCGATCATTAAGCCAATAATGGCGCAAAGGTACCACTTGTATTTCAGCATTAGCTTCAGCACGGTTTTCACCTCCGTTTCTTGGCTTCAGGATGCACTTATTTTGCCAGCTCCCAAACGATGCCGGACTGTTCGATCAGGGCAAGGGTGTTTTCGGAGGTGACGTAGCATCTCATCTCCATACCCAGAGTGGGCGCTTTGAGAACGCCGTTTTCCAGTGTGAAATCTGCGGTAGCAGAGGGCTCGGTTGCGCCTGCCTTGTAATAGCTCAGCTTGCCGTCGGCAAAGGAAAGCTTTTCGCCATTGTTGAGCTGATCGCCCTTCATAGCCACGTTCCAGGAACCGGTCAGATCCTGGACGGTGACGGCCTCCGGCACAAGGGCTTCGCTGCTGTTTTTGACCAGCAGCAGGTACTTGTCGGCGCTTTCGTAAAGACGGACGCAATGGTCGGTCTTTTTGGCGACCTTATATTCACGGGAAATGTCCGGCAGCAGAAGCTGGGAGGCTTCGTTGATGGAATAGGTGCTGGTGGCATACGGCTCGCTCTTGCCGTCGGTATACATACTGGCGGTGCCGTCCTTGAAAACCATATACTGGTTTTCGGTAAAGACGGGGGTATCGTTGGTGTAAACGGCCGCGACGACCCAGTTTCCGGTCAGATCGGGGATGTTTACCTGCTCGTTTTCGTTCTTGCCGCCGAAAACGAAAATTAGGGATACCGTCAGTGCGGCAACCACTACGATGGCTCCAATAATGTACAGCAAAGTTTTTTTCATAATTTTCTCTCCTTTAGGCAAAATACATAACCGCCAGCAAGACGGCGAACATTAGAAAACCAACCAGCAAGATCAGCAGCGCACCGGAAAAGATCCGTTCTGCCAATGAGACAATGCGCTTCTTTTTGCCGGCTTCCTGTGCTTTGGGCTGTTGCATAAGCATTCGCTTCCTTTCTGTGATGGTTTCTTTTCGACATTATATATCAATTTTCCAAAAATTTCAACAAAATCCTATCCAAATCGGCAGCAAATGAAAAGGCGAGATGATGGCAGGCATAAACCGGCTACTGGTGTCATCCTGAACGCAGTGCCGCAGGCACGAAGCCGAAGGATCTTCGCACTTGAATGCAGGGTTGCGACAACGAAACTGCGTAGATTCTTCGACTCGTTGAACTCGCTCAGAATGACACGGTTGTTAGTTGCAAAGAAAAAGCGAGGTGGATATCCACCTCGCTTCTATTTTATCGTATATATTGTTTGAAAATTTCTGCTGTTTCGGGAAGATCAATAATTTTGAATAAGTACTTATCGCCGTTTTTGAAAACAATGTATCTCATACCTGCGAAACCAAATCGATAACCTTTGACCTTGTGGGAATATCCAATACAAATTTCTGCGGAAGTAATATCAGAAAAAGTAAAGTGCTTTTCTTTCTTGATTCCCCAATAATAATCTACAACATATATTTCGTCGTCAATAATCTCGACATATGCGCTTTCCATATCTCTAATATGCGTGAGTATAATAGCGGTCATCAAAATGGGTATCAGAATTACTGATATGCCACCCACAATACTTTTCGCATAATAGAAACAAGCGAAAGAAAGCAAACAAAAAATGATAAACACCAAAATGCCACACAACATCAGTAATCCTTTGACAAGTTTACTGCCATTAGGTCTTGGTGTGCGGTCATGCGTATTTCGTTTCACAAAATCACCGCCTTTTTGTTTATCATAACACAGCGGTTTGAAAAAGTAAATCTTGCGGTATAATTGACCTTTGTTTGCAGATACTAACAGCGTAATTTGTAAAATTATTGTAGGGCGGGGCCTTGGTCCCGCCGAAAGAACAAATGCACCAAACGGCGGGAGCAAGCCCCCGCCCTACGATGTGAATGAAGGAGATAGATATATGAAAGCAACCGGCATTGTCAGAAGAGTGGACGATTTGGGGAGAATTGTAATTCCCAAAGAGATTAGAAGAACTTTAAGAATTCGGGAAGGAGACCCCTTACATGCAACATTGACACCAATCGACCAATTTTGCTGGACGATACATAGTCTTGTGCAAAGAATAACAGCACAGTGAAAATCACCGCGCTGTTGCTATTCAAGATTCCAAATATTGCGAAAAATTTTCGAGGAAGGTATCTTTATCTACTTCATAAAGGCCACGCATTACATTGACCCATTGGCTATATGGAGTAGTAGGTGTAAAATTAACATAGAAAAAGCAAAAAGGATGCAATAGAAAACTATATTGAGAGGGTTTTTGCTTTAGCGGTATCTTTACTTTTTTAGAAGAGAAAATTACACCTTGAACATACGGGTCTCTATATCCAATAGCATTTTGGTAATTCGCCACACCCTTGGTGCGGAGTGCTTCCCATGTGTAGTGTTTCTTCAAGAAAAGGAAACTTACGGTACATCCGTTATCATCAAAAGTCAAGATGCGACCAACTGCAACCCAAAAACGAAATGCGATAAAAAGTAGGACGGCAGCTACTATACACGGAAATAAAATGCTGTTCCCTATAGATGCAAGAATGAAAAAGAATGCTATGATACACAAAAACAGAAAAGCAACCATAAACGAGAATTCTTTGGATGTCTTAACTACCATGTTTTCACCGCCTTTTGTTTATTATATCACGGTGAAAGCAAAAAGTAAATCTTGCAGAATATTTCTTCCCCTTTTACAAATAATAGCATCGTAATTTGTAAAATAAGGAGATAGATATATATGAAAGCCACAGGTATTGTACGCCGTGTTGACGACCTCGGGCGTATTGTCATTCCCAAAGAAATCAGAAGAACGCTGCGCATCCGTGAGGGAGATCCGCTGGAGATCTATACGGAAAAGGACGGCGGTGTGATCTTCCGCAAGTATTCGCCCATGGGGGATCTGCAGGATTTTGCCGCCCAGATGTGCGACGCCATCGGCGCCAACACCGGGCGCATCGCGGCGGTATCCGACCGGGATGCCATCATCGCGCTGTCCGGTGCGCCCAAGCGGGAGCTGCTGGACAAGCCCAATTCCCGGGAGCTGGGGAAGCTGATGGAGCAGCGGCGCAATTACCGCTACGAAAGCGGCAGCCCTGCCATTCCTGCTGCCGAGGGCGCGGACTATCGGCTGGGCGTGGCTGCGCCGATTTTGTCCCAGGGCGACCTGATGGGCTGCGTGATGCTGCTGCTCAATGAGGGGGACGCCCCTCTGGGAGAGCCTGACCAGAAGCTGGCACAGACCGTGGCGGCATTTTTGGGCAAGCAAATGGAAAATTGAATCTCTCCCCCAGTCAAAAATCAAAGATTTTTGCCAGCCCCCTCGTTAGAGGGGGCCTTGTTTATACTTATTTACTTTTTTTATTTTCGGTGTTATACTGATTGCAAGAGACAGACAGGAGGCGATACGATGAAAAGAGGAGATGCACTCTATCAGCAGTATCTGGATATTCTGGCAGAGGAGCTGCAGCCGGCTATGGGCTGCACCGAGCCTATCGCCCTGGCCTATGCCGGAGCAAAGGCGCGGCAGCTTCTGGGCGCGCTGCCCGAGAAGGTGGAGATCCACGTCAGCGGCAATATCATCAAAAACGTGAAAAGTGTCATCGTTCCCAATACCGGCGGACTTCACGGCATTAGCGCGGCGGTCTGCGCCGGTATCGTCGCCGGCAACGCGGACAAGGTGCTGGAGGTTATCAGCACTGTCACGCCGGAGCAGAAGCAGCAGATCAAGGACTATATGCAGACCACACCCATCGAGATCAAGCCTGCCGGCTCCTGCCTGGTGTTTGATATCGACCTGCGGCTGTGCAGCGGTGCGGATCGGGTGCGCCTGCGCATTATCAACCATCACACCAACATTGCCTACATAGAGAAAAACGGCGAAATTCTGCAGTCCCAGCCCATTGAGGAATCCTCGGAGGATCACCTGACGGACAAGTCCTGCTTAAGCATTGAGAGAATCGTGGAATTTGCCGACTGCGTGGCGATCGAGGACATCCGGGAGCTGGTGGGTCGGCAGGTCAGTTGCAATATGGCCATCGCGGAAGAAGGCATCGCAAACAGCTGGGGTGCCAATATCGGCAGCGTGCTGCTGCATCGGCAGGGTGAGCTCCTGAGCAAGCGTGCGGCGGCCTATGCCGCGGCCGGCAGCGACGCCCGTATGAGCGGCTGCGAGATGCCGGTGATCATCCTCTCCGGCAGCGGCAATCAGGGCATTACCGCCAGTGTACCCGTGGTGGTCTATGCAAAGGCTATGGGAAAATCGGAGGAGGAAATGCTCCGTGCCGTAGCCTTGAGCGATCTGGTAACCATCCATCAGAAATCCGGCATCGGTCGGCTCAGCGCCTACTGCGGGGCCATCAGCGCCGGCTGCGGCGCAGGCGCCGGTATTGCGTATATGAGCGGCGGCGGTTTCCACGCGGTTGCCCATACGGTGGTAAATGCCATCGCCATCCTTTCCGGCACCATTTGCGACGGCGCCAAGCCCTCCTGCGCTGCCAAGATCGCGGCGGCGGTGGATGCCGGCATCCTGGGCTGGGATATGTACCAGGAGAATCAGCAGTTCTACGGCGGTGACGGCATCGTCACCAAGGGCGTGGACAAGACGGTTGGAAACGTAGGTCGCCTTGCCCGGGAAGGTATGCGTGAAACGGATCAGACCATCCTGAAAATTATGCTGGATGAATAAATCGCTGCGTGTTTGGATATCCTATCAGCGAATCCAAACAATATGCGGAGGAAAATTATGAAAAAAAGCATTGCAGTTATTTTGGCATCGGTAATGATGCTCTCTTTGATGGCAGGCTGTACTCCGGGCGGCACAGAGCCCACGGAAACCACGATGCCCACCCAGGAAAGCACCGGTGCAACGCAAGCGCCTACCCAGCCCACCACGGAGCCCACGCAGGCACCTGAACCTGTGGGCACGGTAGACACCACCGCTGCGCAGATCCTTGGAAAGATCTGGACGCAGTACGGCGAAAGTGAACGCTTTGCCAGCTACGGCGGCACAGTGGAACATTCGGTCAGCGATGCGCCCGGCGATCTGGATATGACCAATACGGAGGAGATCATCACCAAGTATCTGCTGCCTGCCGACCAGCTTTCCAACGTGGAAAACGGCGCTTCTCTGGTACACCTGATGAACAGCAATATCTTCACCGCGGCGGCATTTAAGCTGAAAGAAGGCGCGGCGGCAAAGGATGTAGCCAAGGCGCTGCGTGACAATATCCAGAAGACCCAGTGGCTCTGCGGCCAGCCGGATCATATGCTGGTGGCGGAAGTGGAGGGACATCTTGTGATGGCCTTTGCCGCAAAGGAGAATATGGATACCTTCAAGCAGAAGATGAGCACCGCTTACGCGGAAGCCAAAATTCTCTATGACGAGGCAGTAACCGCCTGACAGAACGTATATTTTCAGGAGGGCAATGCCCTCCTGAATTTTTAGTTTTTGACGAAAGAGGACGAATTATGCTATTTTCCGGCATTCCGTTTTTGTTTTATTTCCTGCCTGCGGTGGTGATCGTGTATTTTCTCACACCGCGGAAATGGAAAAATGCTTTTTTGCTGCTGGCGAGCCTTTTGTTCTATGCCTGGGGTGAGCCGCGGTATGTGTTTTTGATGGCCGCGGCCATTGTGCTGTTTTACATCTACGGCATCGCTGTGGAGAAAAGTGAAAAATATAAAAAGCTGTGGCTGGGTGCGGCGGTAGCCACCGGTGTGGTAATGCTGGCGGTGTTCAAGTATGCGGATTTCGCGCTGGAAAACTGGAATCGGCTTACCGGTATGGGTATTCCGCTGCTGCGGTTCGCGCTGCCCATCGGTATCAGTTTTTACACATTCCAGTGCATCAGCTATGTCATTGATGTATACCGGGGACACACCGCAGCACAGAAAAATATCATCAGCTTCGGCACCTATGTGGCGCTGTTTCCGCAGCTCATCGCCGGACCTATCGTGCGGTATGTGGATGTGGAAAAGGAACTTCAGGCGCGCAAGACCGACCCAGAGGATATATCCGACGGCGTATTCCGGTTTCTGGTGGGATTGGGCAAAAAGGTGCTGATCGCCAACGCCTTTGGTCAGCTTACGGAGACTTTCCGGGCGTCCCAGGATCTGTCGGTGCTGTTTTACTGGCTGTACGCCGTTGCCTTTACGCTGCACATTTACTTTGATTTTTCCGGCTACAGCGATATGGCCATCGGACTGGGCAGGATCTTCGGCTTCCGCTTCCCACAGAACTTTGACTATCCCTATACCTCCCGCAGCATTACGGAATTCTGGCGGCGCTGGCACATGACTCTGGGCGGCTGGTTCCGGGACTATGTGTATATTCCTCTGGGCGGCAACCGGGTCAGCAAGGGTCGCTGGGTGGTAAACATTCTGGCGGTGTGGATGCTGACGGGTCTGTGGCACGGCGCCAGCTGGAATTTCGTGGTTTGGGGTCTGCTGTTCGCTGCATTGCTGCTGCTGGAAAAGTGGCTGCCGCTGCAGAAATTGCCGGATATTGTGCGCCGCGGCTATGTGCTGCTGACCGTGACGATCAGCTTTGTGATCTTTAATGCCGATACGCTGGCCCAGGCCGGCAGCGATATTGCCGGAATGCTCGGCTTCCGGGGTGTGCCGCTGGTGTCTAAAGAGGCGCTGTATTGCTTAAGAAGCTACGGCGTACTGTTCATCGTGGGCATCGTGGGGGCAACACCCCTGGTGAGAAATACGGCTGCTCGGCTGGGACAGCGACCCGTTTCCAACATTTTGCGGCCGGTGATCGCAGCAGCGCTGCTGCTGGTATGCACGGCTTTTTTGGTGGATGGCTCGTTCAATCCGTTTTTGTATTTCAGATTTTAGGAGTTTTTATGAGGACAAGAAAGATCATCGGTATGCTTCTGGTGCTGGCGCTTTGGCTGGGTCTGGCAGGCTGGGCGTGGCTGCGACCGGAGACGGAATTTTCCGCAACCGAGCGCCGGGAGCTGGCAAAGCTGCCGGAGCTGTCCTGGGAGACGTTTCTGGATGGCAGCTTTGTGTCGAAATTTGAAAGCTATACACTGGATCAGTTTCCCCTGCGAAACGGCTTTCGCAGCCTGAAGGCGCTGACCCAGTACAAGCTGCTGAATCAACTGGATAACAACGGCATTTATATCGTCGATGGCAGCGCCGCGGCGCTGGACTATCCGCTGAATGAAGATTCCGTGGAGCACGCGCTGAAGGTTTTTGGGAAAATCAATGACCGCTATTTAAGTGGCAGCAAGGTCTATGCCGCCGTGGTGCCGGACAAGGGGTACTATCTGGCACGCAGCGAAAATTACCCGGTAATGGATTATGACAAGCTCTTTGAAATGGTGGAGCAGGGGATGCCCTATGCAGATTATGTAAACCTAACGGATCTGCTGATGACAGAGGATTATTACCGCACAGATACCCATTGGCGCCAGGAAAAGCTGCTGCCGGTGGCGAATCGCATTTGTGATGTTATGTCAACTGCAAAGCCGGAAGGTCTGACGCCCGTAAAGCAGACGCAGCCCTTCTACGGCGTTTACTACGGGCAGGCGGCGCTGCCTATGGAAGCGGACGCGCTGTTTACGATGCAGGGCAGCTGGCTGGACGGCTGCACGGTCACAAACTATGAAAACGGCAAGACTACCGGCATCTACGATTGGGAAAAACTGTCCGGCGAGGATTCCTATGAAACCTTCCTTTCCGGGTCGGTGTCGCTGCTGCGCATCGACAATCCCGGGGCGGAAACCGACCGGGAGCTGATCGTATTCCGGGATTCCTTCGGCTCGTCGCTTGTACCGCTGCTCACCCGGGGGTACAGAACGGTAACGGTGGTGGATATCCGCTATCTTTCCAGCGCGATGCTGGATCGGTTTATTGACTTCCACGGGCAGGATGTGCTGTTCCTTTACAGCACACTGGTACTCAACAGCAGCAGCCAGCTGCAGTGACACTGTAAATAGAAAACGGGGTCTTTTTTGACCCCGTCTTTCGTGTTTTTTAGAAGAAAATATCGGGAAATCTGACCCTTGTTGCAGAGAAATATGCAACTTATGGCAGCTTGTGCGTAATGGTGAAAGGAATGCCCTTTCAAAAATGGAGGCAAACACGAAAGGAGATGCTGTTTTGAAGATTACGCACAGAATCAAAATGAATTTGGAAGAAGCGGAACGCTTGCAGAGGCTGGAGATGCCCTTGGGGGATACCAATTCCCGGGAGATCGAAATGTATCTGTATGCCAACCAGAATATGTGGACCATCCCGGAGGATGTTGCAGTGGTGATCCGCTACAAGAAGCCCGACGGCACCGTGGGGGAGTACGACACCCTGCCGGATGGAACGGTGGCGTGGTCGGCGGTTGACAACGTGCTGACGATTGCGCTGGTGCCCCAAATGCTGACCGTGGCAGGCAGCGTGGTGCTGTATGTCACACTCTATTACGGGGAAGCGGTGGCACAGACCTACGGTCTGGAGATCCTCGTCAAGGCGCCTACTGCCGATATGCCCAACTACGATACCCAGGATTACGCCAATATGACCCACGTGCTGCGTGGACCGGTTATTGCCCGGCAGGGGCAGATCCTGACGGTAGACACGGTGGATGACTACGGTCGGGTAACGGCGGTGGGTGTGATGGATGCCGCCCAACTGGTGGACGAAAACGGCAGCGCTGTTTTGCACAAGCAGCAGAATCTGACGATCAACCAGAAGATCCAGGCAAGAGCCAATATCGAGGCCGCAAGTCAGGCGTTGGTTGACTTTTTGATGGCGAAATTTACGGTAGACGGACTTGCCCTGTCGGATGAAAGAACAACGGACAAATATTCGCTTTATGTCAGTAACGGTAAGCTGACGCTGGAAAAGGAGTGATGGCGATGAAAGTAACCTTTTTAACAAACGAAGATGAGACGCGGATTCTGTCCGCCGCTACAGCGGAAAGCGTGCTGTTCACGGAGCAGGCGCTGACGGAGACGCAAAAGAGTCAGGCAAGAGCGAATATCGGTGCCATCAGCCTTGCGGATATTCCCGAAAGCGGCAATAAAACCTACGAAAAAATCGCCACGATTACCGCTGCGCCGGCTGAAGACGGCAGCCTGCCCCGGTATATGGTGTTTTCTGTGGATGATGCCGGCAATTCCTTCGCGCTGACAGATTTTATGGTGAAGGCGTATGCAGGCTTTGCGGATGGCAACAAGTCTACACTGTATATGACAGTGAATAATCAGGCCGTGATTACCAACGGCACAGTAGGGTCCATATCTGCCGCCTGCCGATATTTCAACATTTTTTACCGGCAGGAGGAAAATGGCTTCCGTCGGGTGGAGTATACCGGCAGTGCGGCATCGGATGCATACTTCAACGCGCAGTGCGCAATTGATGTATCCCGTGTGATTCCACCGATGAGCAGTATCTCTTCCCAGCCGGTTTCCACCATCAGCCTGTATACAGACTTGGGGGACACGAAAGCCTGGGTCGAGGGCAGTACCTTCGAGCTGTGGGGCATCCGGGCATAACGAATACAATGCGGCAATCTGACCCATCACCGTGCGGTGATGGGTCTTATTGTTTGGGGTTGATTTTGCATAGGCAATAGGGTATAATATTCTTGATTTTATGCGTAAATTCGGGGGAAATCTCCCGTTTACGCAACCGGGAGGACGCTATGCTGGTCAGTATTATTACGGTGTGCTACAACAGCGCACAGACGGTAAGAAAGGCAATCGAATCTGTGCTGAATCAGACTTACCCCCATATTGAATACACCATCGTAGACGGACTTTCCAAAGACGATACGGTAGAAATTGCCCGGTCGTATCAGGAGGCGTTTCGCCAAAAGGGGTATACTTTCCGTATTGTCAGCGAAAAGGACAACGGCATTTACGATGCCATGAACAAGGGCATCCGGATGGCCTCCGGCTTTCTTGTCGGTATGATCAATTCCGACGACTGGTACGAGCCCATCGCGGTGGAAACGGCGGTCAATGCCTACCGGGAAACGCCCTACGATGTGTTTTACGGCGATATCAATCTGATCCGCTCCAATGGGCAGGTCATGGTAAAACGCTCCCGTCTGGATCGGTTTCCTTCCAGCCGGCATTGGAATCATCCCACCACCTTTATTACGAAAAAGGCATACGATCAGGTAGGGCTTTACCGCAACGAAGCCATCTACGATGATTTTGACCTGATCCTGCGGATGCGCCGGGCAGGGAAGAAGATCTGCATCAAAAACGTGGTGCTGGCGAATTTCAAGACCGGCGGCGTCAGCAACGAAAAGAGCCTGAAAAAGTGCTTCAAGCGGATCGGTATCCGCTACAATAATTACCGCAATAACGGCTACAGCCCGCTGTACATTTTTGAAAGCGTAGCTATGGAACTGGCAAAACTGATATTAAGCTAAAAAGCCATAAGGAGAAATTATGAGCGAACAAACCTCTCTGTTTTTGTCCCAGTCCTATCAGGATACCTGGGATGATTTTCAGCGCAGCTTGACAAGTGAATATTTCTCCTGCTGGGACTATGTGATCTTAACGGCATCCAACGAACATCAGGCGGCGATCTTCCGCGCCCAGCTTGCCCAGCGGAAAACGGCAGGCTTCCTGCCCGACCGCACCCATTTTGCCGTTGTTCCCGATGAAGGCGGCAGGCGTGTAGGCTCCGGCGGCGCAACCTTAGGCGCTTTGCGCTATGTGGCGCAGCACATCGGCAGAGCGGATTTTTCCGGTCTGCGGATCCTGACCATCCACAGCGGCGGCGACTCCAAGCGGGTACCCCAGTATTCCGCATTGGGCAAGCTGTTTTCCCCTGTTCCCCGGGAGCTGCCTGACGGCAGGACCTCTACCTTGTTCGATGAATTGCTGATCGGTATGGCGTCCGTTCCGGGAAGGATCCGGGAGGGTATGCTGCTGCTGTCCGGCGATGTTTTGCTGCTGTTTAATCCGCTGCAGATCAATTTCTCCGGCAGCGGCGCGGCGGCCATCTCCTTCAAGGAGGCAGTATCCACCGGCAAGGATCACGGCGTATTCCTGCGCGGTGAAAGCGGGAATGTGCGCAAATTCCTCCACAAGCAAACGGAGGAGGAACTGCACCGTCAGGGTGCGGTGAACGAGCGTGGCAAAGTGGATATCGACACCGGCGCGGTGATCTTCTCCGCCGATATGCTGGCAGCGCTGTACGGCCTGATTTCCGAGAACGGAATTTTCAGTGGGGAAAAATACGCGGCACTGGTGAATGAAACGGTGCGGCTGTCCCTTTACGGCGATTTTCTGTATCCGCTGGCGGAAGACTCTACGCTGGAGGCTTTCCAGAAGGAAAAGCCGGAGGGTACTTTCTGCCCGGAGCTGACGGCGGCGCGTATAGCGGTGTGGAATGCCCTGCGCCCTTACCGGATGAAGCTGCTGCGGCTGGCGCCGGCAAAGTTCATCCATTTCGGCACCACACGGGAAATCATGAATCTGATGTGCGGCGGCATCCGTGCCTATGAATTGCTGGGCTGGAAGCCCCAGACAGGCAGCAGTATTCAAAACGAAACGGCAGCCTACGGCAGCGTGCTGACCCAGGGCGCCACCGTGGGCGAAGATTGCTATCTGGAGGTCAGCTATGTTCACAGCAAGGCTGTGATCGGCCACCGGGTAGTACTGTCCTATGTGGATATTCACGATGAAAAGATTCCTTCTGACACCGTTTTGCACGGCTTAAAGCAGCGCGACGGCAGATTTGTTGTACGCATTTATGCACCCACCGATGACCCCAAAGCGGCGCTGGCAAATGCCGCGTTTCTGGGAAAGCTGCTGCAGCAAGCAGATGCAGCGGATATTTGGGACGGCGATGACCGCAGCCTGTGGACAGCCAAGCTGTACCCGGTATGCGACAGTATTCGCGAAGCGGTGGCGGCGGCGCTGAATCTTTACGAGCTGTGTCACGGCCGGGGCGATGTGAATGCCTGGCGGCAAGCCCAGCGCAAGTCTCTTTGCGCCGGCTTCAACGATGCCGACGGCGACGCGCTGGTGGCCTGGGACAAGCGGATGCAGGAGCTGGTGCGGATGGATCGGCTGGCAAAGCTGATCCGGGCGAAGGCACCTGCCCGGGAAGCAAAGGCGGTACTAAATGCTGCTTCTTTAACCAAGATACAGCAGCAGTGGCTGGAAAAACGGCTGCAGCAGGCGGATTTTTCCGAAGCGATGCGCCTGCACTATTATATCGGCACTGCTTTGGGCGGCGCAGAGGGCGCCCGGCATATCCGGGAGTGCTTCCGGGTGATCCGGGGTGCTGTGACCCACGATCTGAAGTATAACGAAAATTGCAAGATCCAAAAGGATAAGCATATCGTCAGGCTGCCGCTGCGTGTGAATTTCGGCGGCGGCTGGAGCGACACGCCGCCTTACTGCCTTGAAAACGGCGGCACAGTCTTAAATGCGGCGATCCTGCTGGATGGGGCGCTGCCGGTGGAGGTAACGCTGGAGAAGATCCCCCAAAAGAAGATCATTTTCGACAGCCGGGATATGGATGCCCACGGAGAATTCGATACCGTGGAAGCCCTGCAAAGCACCGGTGATCCTTACGATCCTTTTGCGCTGCAAAAGGCGGCGCTGATCGCCTGCGGCATTATCCCGGTCAGCGGCGGCGAGCTGGAGAAGATCCTTACCCGGCTGGGCGGCGGCATTTTGATGCGCTCCGAGGTCACCAACGTGCCCAAGGGCAGCGGTCTGGGTACCAGCAGTATTCTGGCGGCAGCCTGCGTGAAGGCCATTTTTGAGTTTATGGGAATCGGCTATACCCACGAATCGCTGTACAGCCACGTGCTGGGCATGGAGCAGATCATGGCCACCGGCGGCGGCTGGCAGGATCAGGTGGGCGGTCTGACAAACGGTATTAAGCTCATTACCACCCAGCCCGGCTCGGCACAAAAGCTCCGGGTGGAATATGTGGATATTTCGCCCGAGACCCGGCAGGAGCTGGACGAGCGCTTTGCCCTGATCTACACCGGTCAGCGGCGGCTGGCGAGAAACCTGCTGCGCTCTGTGGTGGGCCGGTATGTGGGTAACGAGCCGGAGGCGCTTTGCGCGCTGACCGAGATCCAAAGCCTGGCGCTGCAGATGCGCACGGCGCTGGAAAGCGGCGATGTGGATGCCTTTGCCCGGCTTATGAACCGGCATTGGGCGCTTTCCCGGCAGCTGGACGCCGGCAGCACCAATACACTGATCAACCAGATCTTTGACAGCGTGGCGGATCTGACCGACGGCGCAATGGTCTGCGGCGCAGGTGGCGGCGGCTTCCTGCAGGTAATGCTGAAAAAGGGCGTTTCCGGAGACGAAGTCCACCACCGGCTGAAGGAAATTTTCCAGGATACCGACGTGGATATCTGGAATTGCACACTGATATACTGAAATCTTGTAAAAAAGGATGCGAAAACTGCGGTTTTTGCATCCTTTTTTTGTGGGTTTTCCCGGCGTGAAAAGCAATCTTTTTCTTGATTTTTATGCCGTTGTGCGGTATACTTTAAGTTGAAGCATTATGGATACGTATGTCCTTTACACGGAGAATGGAAATTACTGGAGGAAAACAGTATGGCAACTGTACTGGGAGGCAAAAAAATATGGCTGGCTACGCCGACGATGCACGGCGATGAGCTGAAGTATATGACCGAAGCCTACGAGACCAACTGGATGAGCACCGTAGGTGAAAATATCAACGCGGTGGAGCAAATCGCTGCGGAGAAAGCACAGAAGAAATACGCGGTTGCGCTGTCTTGCTGCACCGCTGCGCTGCACCTGGCTGTGAAGCACGCCGGCGAGACGCTCTATGGCAAGCCTGCCATCGGTCACGGCGCACTGGAAGGCAAGCGGGTATTCTGCTCGGATATGACCTTTGATGCCACGCTGAATCCCGTGGTTTACGAAGGCGGCATCCCCGTGTTTATCGACACCGAGGAGGCGTCCTGGAATATGGATCCGGTGGCGCTGGAGAAGGCTTTTGAACTGTACCCGGATGTGAAGCTGGTGGTAGCTGCGGAGCTGTACGGCTTCCCCGGCCGGATGGATATTATCAAAAGCATTTGCGAAAAGCACGGCGCGCTGCTGATCGAGGATGCGGCGGAAGCCATGGGCGCTACCATTGACGGCAGGCAGTGCGGCTCTTTCGGTGACTACGGCGCTGTCAGCTACAACGGTAACAAGATCATCACCGGCTCTGCCGGCGGCTGCCTGCTGACCGATGACATCGAGGTTGCCAACAAGGCACGCAAATGGTCCACCCAGGCAAGAGAGAATGCGCCCTGGTACCAGCACGAGGAGGTTGGCTACAACTACCGGATGAGCAATGTGATCGCCGGTGTCGTCAGAGGTCAGTACCCCTATCTGGAGGAGCATATCGCCCGGAAGAAGGCGATCTATCAGCGCTATCAGGAGGGCTTCAAGGATCTGCCGGTGAAGATGTGCCCCATTATGGAAGGCACCGAGCCCAATTACTGGCTCAGCGCGATAATCATTGACCGGGAAGCCATGTGCCCCCAGGTAAGAGATGATTCCAAGGCGCTGTTTGTCAAGGAGCCGGGAAAGACCTGCCCTACCGAGATTTTGGAGGTGCTGGCAGCGCACAATGCAGAGGGCAGACCCATCTGGAAGCCCATGCATATGCAGCCCATGTACCGTATGCACGAGTTTATTACCCGCAGCGGCTCCGGCCGGGCAAAGACCAATGCTTATATTGCCGGCGGTGTTGCCGATGTGGGCGCGGATATTTTTGATCGCGGTTTGTGCCTGCCCAGCGATATCAAAATGACGGTGGAGGAGCAGGATGCTGTGATCAGCATCGTCAGAAGCTGCTTCCGGTGAGGTACATAGAATGTATGCAAAATGTTTGAAGCGGGCGATGGATTTCATTCTGTCGCTGATGGCGCTTTTGGTGCTGTCGCCGGTTTTGCTGGTTTTGACGGTGCTGGGCGCAATCAAGATGAAGGGAAATCCCTTCTTTACGCAGCAGCGACCGGGCAAGGACGGTAAGATATTCCTGCTGATCAAGTTCCGCACGATGACCTGCGAAAAGGATGCCGACGGAAACCTGCTGCCGGATGAGCAGCGGCTGACGAAATACGGCAAGCTCCTGCGCAGTACCTCGCTGGACGAGCTGCCGGAGCTGATTAATATCCTGGTTGGCGATATGTCTATTGTGGGACCCAGACCCCTGCTGGTGCAGTATCTGCCCCTTTACAATGCCCAGCAGCGCCGACGGCACGAGGTACGCCCCGGTATGACCGGCTATGCCCAGGTCAACGGTCGCAACGCCATCTCCTGGGAGGAAAAATTCCGCCTGGATGTGGAATATGTGGATAACATCACCTTTTGGGGCGATGTGAAAATTATTTGGCAAACCGCTCTGGCGGTACTGAAGCGCGACGGCATCAGCTCCGGCACCAGCGCAACCATGGAGCCTTTCCAGGGCACGCCGGAAGATGCTGCGGAGAAAGTGTAATTATGAAAGAAACCATCGTAATCATCGGTGCCAGCGGTCAAGGCCGGGTATGCGCCGACATTGCCCGTCTGAATGGGTACACCCGGGTCATCTTTCTGGATGACGGCGATGCGCCCAATGCGGCAGGAAAAGTAAACGAATACCCCCGGTATCTGGAATGTGCGGATTTCTTTGTTGCCATCGGCAACGGCGCAGTCCGCCGCAGGCTGCAGACCATGCTGGAAGAAAACGGCGCGTCCGTTGCGACGCTGATCCACCCCAGCGCGGTGGTGGCGCAGGGCGTGACCGTAGGCAGGGGAACCGCCATTATGGCCGGCGCTGTTGTCAATCCCGGTACGACCGTGGGCTGCGGCACCATCATCAATACCTGCGCATCCGTAGACCACGATTGCTGCGTGGGTGATTATATCCACATTGCCGTAGGCGCAAGGATCTGCGGAACGGTGCGATTGGAGGATGATTCCTGGATCGGCGCCGGTGCGGTGATTATCCAGGACTTAAGTGTCTGCGCCGGCTGTATGATCGGTGCCGGTGCGGTGGTGGTAAAGTCCATCACGGAAAAGGGGACGTATTTGGGCGTTCCTGCCAGGAAAGTGAAGTAAGAGGAGGCCATACGATGGCACTGACTTTGATGTATATCACCAATAACCCCACCATTGCCGAAATTGCCCAGACCGCCGGCGTGGACCGGATCTGGGTGGATATGGAATATATCGGCAAGGAGGAGCGGCAGGGTGGTATGGACACCGTAAAATCCAGCCACACCGTTGCCGACATCCGGAAGATCCGCCCGGTGGTTACAAATGCGGAGTTGTTGGTGCGTGTCAATCCCATCCACGAGGCAACGGACAGCTACCTCGGTACAGAAGAAGAGGTAGAGCAGACCATCGCTGCCGGTGCGGATGTGATTATGCTGCCCATGTTCCGCACAAAAGCGGAGGTGGCACGCTTCCTGAAGGCGGTCAATGGCCGGACTAAGACGGTACTGCTGGTGGAAACGGCAGAAGCGGTGGAGAATATCGACGATATTCTGTCCCTGCCGGGTATCGACGAGGTGCATATCGGATTGAACGATCTGCATCTTGCCTATAAAATGAAATTTATGTTCCAGCTGCTGTGCGAAGGCACGGTACAGCGCCTGTGCGAGAAGTTCAAGGCGCGGGGCGTGAAATACGGCTTCGGCGGAATTGCCCGGGTTGGTCTGGGTATGCTGCCGGCAGAGCACATTATTACAGAGCATTACCACCTGGGCTCCACCGCAGCCATCCTCTCCAGGGGCTTCTGCGATGCCAACCGGGTGGCGGATCCTGTGACGGTTCGGGATATCTTCATCGAAGGTGTCCGCAATATCCGGCTGAAGGAGGCAGAGGTTTCTGCCCTGACAGAGCAGCAGTATCAGGAAAATTTGGAGATTATCCGTGAAAAGGTAGGTCGGATCGTAGCCGGCCAGTGAAAGGCGTTATGAAAAAAATCTGTTTTGTTACAACAGTTTCCCTGACGATGCGTGCCTTCGTGGTGGAAACGGCAAAATACCTCCATCGGGAGCTGGGCTGGGATGTGACTTTGATTTGCAGCCCGGACGAGACTTTCGCGGCCAGCCTGCCGGAGTATCTGCACTATATCCCCGTGAAGATGAACCGGGGTATGGATCTGTCGGCGCTGCGCAGCATCCGGGATTTTGTCCGGGTGTTCCGCCGGGAGCAATTTGATATGGTGCAGTATTCGACACCCAATGCCGCTTGCTACGCCAGTATTGCCGCGAAAATTGCGAAAGTTCCTGTGCGGCTGTATGCCCAGTGGGGCATCCGCTATACAGGACTTTCCGGCGTCTGCAGAAATCTTTTCCGGGCCATCGAAAAGATGGTCTGCCGAAAATCCACCCATATCCGCAGCGTCAGCCCGATGAATCGGGAGTTTGGCATTGCCGAGGGGCTGTATAGCGCGGAGAAGGTGTCCGTTGTGGGTAACGGCGGCACCATCGGCGTGGATTTGGAAAGCTATGGCATCGAAAACAAACATAAGTGGAGCAGTGAGATCCGCAGCCGCTACGGTATTTCCGAGAATGATTTCGTCTTTGGCTTTGCCGGACGGATCACCGTGGACAAGGGCTGCACAGAACTGCTGACTGCGTTCCGGGAATGTGTGCAGGACGGTGGCAACGGTAAGCTGCTGGCGGTCGGTCCTATGGATGACGACCACGGTGTGGATAAAGAGCTGATCGCCTGGGCGAAGGCGTCCGGCCGTGTGATATTCACCGGCGGCGTACCCGGCGAGGAAATGCGGAAATTCTATGCGGCGATGGATGTGCTGGTGCATCCGACCTACCGGGAAGGCTTCGGTATGGTGCTGCAGGAGGCAGGCGCCCTGGGCGTTCCTGCCATTACCACCCGGATCATTGGCGCTTCCGAGGTTATGGTGGACGGCGAAAGCTGCCTGCTGGTAGAGCCGAAGGATGCTGCTTCTCTTGCGGCAGCGATGCAACAGCTGTACCGGGATGAAGCGCTTGCTTCCCGGTTGAGCCGGGCGGTTTACGACAGAACCAAGACCCTTTACAGCCGCCCCGTGATGCTGGAAAATCAAAAAGCAGACTATGTAAGTCTTTTAGGAGAGCAATAAGCTATGAGAATCGTTCTTTCCGATAAATCTCTGGCCGGATTTCCCTTTCCCGCGGATGTGGAAGTTAGAAGAACATCGCTGAAGGGAATGTCCGCCTTTGACGGCAATCCCGATGTGGTAGCCATCGCCGGCTCCCGCGCTATGGCGCAAAAGGCTGCCGGAATGGATTTGCCCGGTCTTAAGCTGTATCAGCTTACCAGCGCTGGCTTTGACGGCGTGCCCTGCGATGCGTTCCGGGAAAAAGGTGTGGATGTTGCCAATGCCGGCTCGGTGTACAGCGCGCCCATCGCGGAGACGGTGGTGTTCGGTATGCTGTATATGGCAAAGCGGCTGCATCATAATCCCAATAACCGTCGGCTGAAGCTGCAGCGCGGCTATGCCCAGATCACGGAGATCGCCGGAAAGAAAATTCTTGTTATGGGCGCCGGCAATATCGGCACAGCCATTGCCAGCCGGCTGCAGGGCTTTGAAGCCCAGGTAGATGGCTATGACCCCTTCTGCCCGGAAAAACCGGAATATACCAAAATGCTCCGCAGCAAAGAGGCACTGCTGGAAGCATTGGGCGAATATGATTACATCATTTCCACCCTGCCGGACAACGAGCAGACCCAGGGCTTTATCAATGCGCAGCTGTTTGCTGCTATGAAAAGCACCGCCATTATCGTCAATGTTGGCAGAAAAGCGGTGTTCCATCAAAAGGATTTTTATCAGGCGCTCAAGACGAAGCGCATCGGCGGCGCGGTTCTGGATATGTTCGAGAAGCTGCCCAACCCCATTACCAATCCCTTCCGCAGACTTTCCAATGTGGTGGTGCTGCCCGGCGTGGCTGCCATCTCCCGGGAAGTGAATGAGCGGCTGAAGGCGCATATGTATCGCAATTTGTGTGCCTGCCTGAATGGTGAGACCATTCAGAATGTGATTAACAAGAAGGTGTAAGCGTGTTTTTCTCCGTTGTGGTACCGGTCTATAATTCGGAAAAATATCTGGCAGAATGCGTTGACAGCGTTCTGCGCCAAAGTTATGCCGATTTTGAGCTGATTTTGGTAGACGACGGTTCCAAGGACGGAAGCGGCGCGCTTTGTGATGCCTATGCCCAGGCAGATGCCCGGGTCAAAGTGATCTATAAGGAAAACGGCGGTCAGTCCACGGCGAGAAATGCGGGTATCCGGGCTGCCACCGGCAAGTATGCTGTTTTTTTGGACAGCGATGATTTTATTGATAGCGATGATTTCTTTGCCGAACTGCACGATGCGCTGGAAAATGGCGCGGATGTTGCAGTTTTTCGGTATTATAAATATTTTTCCCCCGAGAAGAAAAGCGACTGCGGCGTAAGTCTGGCAGGCGTTACCTTTGAAAGCAAGGGGCAGTTCCTGGCGGAGCTTGTGAAGAGGGATGCATTCTTCTGCTCCTGCTGGTCCAAGTGTACCAAAATGGCACTTTTGAAGGAAAATGACATTCAATTTGATGAAGCCCTGCGCTGTGAGGATATGGACTGGTACTATCGGGTGGTATCCGCAGCACAGAGCTTTACAGTGCTGGACAAGCCCTACATCAACTACCGCCAGCGGGAAAATTCCGTAACCTCGGCGTTCAATCCCAGGAGCATCAGCGATTATGTGATCACCATCGAAAAATGGTACACACGGCTGGATCAGACCGAAGATCCTTTGGAGCGGGAAGCGCTGCTGTCCTCCCTTGCCAAGCTGTACTGCAATCTGCTCATCAGCTATGCAAGAAATTCCGGCAAGGTGAAGGCTATGAAAAAGCCGATCTTTGCCTTTAAGAAGCTGCTAAGCTACCAGATGAACCCGAGAACAAGATTGATCGGCAAGTTTAACCGGCTCTTTGGCCTAAATTTGACTTGCCTGGCGCTGAAAGTATTAGACAAGGTGAAAAGCTGATGGAGAATAAAAAGGTTTTGGTGGTCGGCATCAATCCCTGGATCGACAATACCGGCATCAACACGCTGATCAATTTCTTTGACGGCTGGGGCGCGGATGCCGTTGCTCACATCTATACCCGGGATAAGCTGCCCAACACCCACGTGTGCAACAACTTTTTCCAAATCAGCGAAACCAAGGTTGTAAAAAGCGTGATTGTGAGAAGCCTGAAAACCGGCAAAGCGGTGTGCAACACACCCGTGGAAACCCAACAGGTGCAGCACGCAGCGTACAGCCAGCCCGCCGGTGCCGGAAAGCAGCTGCTGCGGGAGTTGATTTGGAAATTCGGTAAGTGGAAAACCAAGGAATTGGATGCCTTTTTGGAGGAATTTGCGCCGGATGTGCTGTTCTTCCCGGTGTATTCCAATGTGTATATGTGCCGGCTGCAGAACTATATTGCAAACAAGCTGAAAAAGCCGGTGGTGCTGTATTCGTCGGACGATAACTATTCCTACACGGCAGTGCGGCATACGCCGCTGCCGCTGCTGCATCGCTTTTGGCTGCGGCATCAGGAGAAAAAGCTGTTTCAGCGTGCCAGCAAGGTGCTGGTAATCAGCCCCAGGCAGAAAGAGGAGTACGATCAGCTCTTCGGCATTGATTGCGGCGTTTTGACAAAGGGCATTGATTTCTCCCAGGTGCAGTACGAGCCGAAGCCCCTGGGCGACCCCATCCGGATGGTATACACCGGTAAGCTGATTATCGGCAGATGGAAATCTCTGGCCAAGATTGCCGAGGCGCTGGGGGAGATCAACCGGGACAAAACCAGAATGGTGCTGGATATTTACACTACCGACGCCTTGACGCAGGAGCAGGAGGTTGCCCTGAATCGCAACGGCTGCACCGTCAGAGGCGCATTGGCGCTGGATCAGGTCCAGCAGGTGCAAAAGGAAGCGGATGTGCTGGTATTCGTGGAAAGTCTGGAAAAGAAATTCCGCTATACCGCCCGGCTGTCCTTCTCCACCAAAATTACAGATTACTTAAAAAGCGGCAAGTGTATTTTCGCTGTGGGCGACAGCAAAATTGCCCCCATTGATTATTTCTCCCGCTTTGATTCCGCAATTACGGCCACTACCTACGAGCAGATCGGCGAAAAGCTGACGATGCTGGCGGAGGATGCTTCCCTCATCGAGGCTTACAGCCGCAAGGCCTTTGCGTGCGGAAAACAAAATCACGATAAGCAAAAAATGCAGAAAAAGCTGCACGATACGATTATGGAGGCATAAGGTTATGACCAAGACGGTAAAACCGCAATACGGTATGCTGGATATTGCCAAGTTCCTGTGCGCGCTGCTGATCCTTTTTTATCACTTCTTCAGTGAGAACGGATCGGTGCCGGCCATTCTGGAAGAGGCGCTGTCTACATACGCCATCGCGGTGGCGCTGTTTATGACTATCAGCGGCTTTCTGCTGTTTCGCAAGCTGGAAAGTGTGCCGACACGGCAGGAGCGGTGGCAGGTCGTACGCAAGCAGGCCTGGCGCACACTGCGGATCTATCTGCTGTGGAGTATCGTGTACATCGCATACAACATCAGCCGATGGGATTTTGCCAATCTGACGGTGATATTTGTGCTGCGGCAACTGCAGATGTGGGTATTTTCTTCCACTTTTTATACCATTTGGTTTATGCCGGCGCTGGCCATCGGTGTGGTGGCAACCTTCTGGCTCACCGAACTTTTGCCCAAATGGGCGCAGGCGGTTTTGGGCGCGGTGCTGTATATCGCCGGTGCGCTGATGCTGACCTACAAGGGCGTGGGCGCAATGATTCCCGGTTATGCTGCTGTTACAGATTTCGCAGGTATGTGGCTTGGCGGCGCAAGAGGCTGGCTGCTGTATGCCATTCCGCTGCTGCTGGTGGGTCGATTGGTGGCACAAAAGGAAGAAAAGGCCAACCAGCGCTGGGGGCTGTGGCTTATTTTGAGCGTTGCCTGCGTGGCGGTTTTGCTGGCAGAAGCGCTGACGCTGCGGCATTTCTTTGGCTCTACCGGCATTGATATGACGCTTTTGATGCCGGCCACGGTATTTTGCATCTTGAATTTCCTGCTCTGCATCCAAATCCCCCAGGGGGCATATCAGCTGTGGATGCGGAAGATGAGCGTGCTGATTTTTGTGACCCAGCGCATCTTCTTGAGTGTGATACCCAAGCTGGTGGGCGAAAGTATGCTGGCAAACGGTTATTTTGCATTTTTGTTCTGCGTGGGCGGAACGATTGCGTTCTCGGCAGCCATCGTTTTCTTCTCCCGCAAGGTGAAGCTGCTGAAGCTGCTGTATTAAATTTGAGGTAAGTATGAAAATTGTGCAAATCAATGCGGTCTACGGCGTTGGAAGCACCGGACGGATCGCGCAGGATATTGCCCACGCGCTGAAGGCGCAGGGGCACGAAAATCATATATTCTGGGCGATTTCCTGCCGGGCGGACGAAAATGCTGCGTTTTACCGCATTGGCAGCACCCTGGATCACAAGCTCCACGCGTTATTGCGCCGCCTGGACGGCAAGCAGGGCTGGCATTCAAAAGCGGCTACCCGGAAATTATGCCGGGAGCTGTTGAAGATCAAGCCCGATGTGGTGCATCTGCACAATCTGCACAGTAACTACATCCATTTGCCGCTGCTTCTGCAGTTTTTGGGCGAGAATAAGATCCCCACGCTGATCACATTGCACGATAATTGGATGCATACCAGCGGATTTTGTACATACTATTCCCTGCATAACTGCAACCAGTGGGATAAGGGCTGTACGGATTGCCCTGCGGTTGACAAGCACCTGCGCAAATCCGGCGCAAAAATGTACCGCATCAAGGAAGAACTCTATAGCCGCATCCCCAATTTGGCGGTAAACGGCGTGTCCCGATGGACGGCAGAGGCGGCGAAGCAGTCGATGCTCCGATGTGCGAAGATCAATACGCATATTTACAACTGGAGCGACACGCAAGCCTTTAAGCCCCAGGAAAATGCTGCTGAGGTTCGGGAAAAATACGGAATCCCTGAAAATCACAAGCTGATCCTGGGCGTGTCCCAGGGCTGGAGCGAAAGAAAGGGCTTACAGGAATTTTTGCAGCTTGCAGATGTGCTGAAAGACGAAGCCACCGTCATTTTGGTGGGGCAGGACAACGGTGTTCCCAAGAAAGAAAATCTGCGCTGCATCGGCTTTACAAACAATCGGCAGGAGCTGATTGATCTGTACAGCGCTGCGGATGTGTTCGTGAATCCTTCCCGGGCGGAAACCTTCGGTCTGGTAACGGCGGAGGCCATGTCCTGCGGCACGCCGGTGGTTGCCTACAACAATACCGGAAGCGCCGAGCTGGTGGCACCCCAATGCGGCGCGCTGGCGACTGACGGCGACGCGGCGGCGTTGGTTACACTGACACGAAAGCTGCTGGAAAGCCAAAAAGAAACCTATTCTGCAGCCTGCAGACAGTGGGTGCTGGAGAATTTTAACAAGCAGACCCAGCTCCAAAAATACGTGGAGCTTTATGAGAAGATCCTATCTTTTAAGAAATCGGAGGAATGAGTATGGCGTCCTTCAAAAACAATGGCAAGCTGAAGCTGCTGATCGTGGTGGGTACCCGGCCGGAGATTATCCGCCTGGCGGCGGTCATTCAAAAGTGCCGGCAGTATTTTGACACCATCCTGGCACACACCGGTCAGAACTATGACTACAACCTCAATGGCGTGTTCTTCAAGGATCTGAAGCTGGAGGAGCCGGAGGTATACCTGGATGCCGTGGGCGCTGACCTGGGTGAGACTATGGGCAATATTATTACCAAGAGCTATCAGCTGATGGTGGAGATCAAGCCCGATGCCGTGCTGGTGCTGGGCGATACCAACTCCTGCCTGTCCGTCATCGGCGCAAAGCGGCTGCACATTCCCATTTTCCACATGGAAGCCGGCAACCGCTGCAAGGATGAGTGCCTGCCGGAGGAGACCAACCGCCGGATCGTGGATATTATCGCCGATGTGAATCTGGCGTATTCCGAGCACGCCCGTCGGTATCTGGCGGATTGCGGTCTGCCCAAGGAGCGCACCTTCGTCACCGGCTCTCCCATGGCAGAGGTGCTGCGGGAAAATCTGGCGCAGATCGAACACAGCGACGTTCTGACCCGTTTGGGTCTGGAAAAGGGCAAGTATATCCTGCTGTCTGCCCACCGTGAGGAAAATATCGACACGGAAAAGAATTTCCTGTCGCTGTTTGGCGCCATCAACAAAATGGCGGAAAAGTATGATATGCCCATTTTGTATTCCTGCCATCCCCGTTCCAAGAAGCGACTGGAGGCAACGGGCTTCCAGCTGGACCCCCGGGTGCGCTGCAACGAGCCTCTGGGCTTCCACGACTATAACTGTCTGCAGATGAATGCCTTTGCGGTGGTGTCCGATTCCGGCACACTGCCGGAGGAAAGCAGTTTCTTTACCTCCATCGGCAAGCCCTTCCCGGCGGTGTGCATCCGCACCTCCACCGAGCGCCCCGAGGCGCTGGATAAGGGCTGCTTCGTGCTGGCCGGTATTGATGAAGCGCACCTGCTGCAGGCTGTGGATACCGCCGTGCAGATGAATGTAAACGGCGATCACGGCATTCCCGTACCGGATTATGTGGAAGAAAACGTTTCCGCCAAGGTGGTGAAGATCATTCAGTCCTACACCGGCGTGGTGGATAAGATGGTTTGGAGAAAGTACTGATGACCCCGGAGAAGATACTGCTTTCTTTGCTGCGATGCGCTGTCTGCGGCGAGCAGGCTTCCGATGCGGTCAAGGCTGCCTGCACACCGGAAAACCTGGAGCAGGTGTACACCCTTGCCAACAAGCACGACCTTGCCCATATTCCGGGTCAGCTTCTGGCGGCCATGGGTCTGCCGGAAAGCGATGCGCTGAAAAAGCTGAAAAGCGCCGCCTTCGCCGCGGTGCACAGATATGTGCAACTGGATTATGAGCTGAAGCGGATCTGTGACACGCTTCAGCTGGCACAGATCCCCTATGTGCCGCTGAAAGGCGCGGTGATCCGTGAATTTTACCCCGAGCCCTGGATGCGCACGAGCTGTGACATTGACATCCTGGTACACGAGGCGGATCTGGAGCGTGCCGCGCAGGCGCTGACGGAAAAGCTGTCCTACACCACGGACGGTCAGAAAAAATACCACGATATGTGGCTGTTTTCGCCGTCGGGTATCCATCTGGAACTGCATTTTTCCATTCTGGAAACGATGGAAAATATGGATGCTTTGCTGTGCCGGGTGTGGGAATTTGCCACACCGGAAACGGAGTATTGCTATCAGCTGAGCCCGGAATTTCTGGCGTTCCACCTGCTTGCCCATACGTCCTATCATTTTACGGGCGGCGGCAGCGGAATCCGGTCGATGCTGGATATTTTCCTGCTGCGGCGGCAGAAGGCTTATGACGAAACGGCGCTGCGCAAGCTGCTTGCCCAGTGCGGTCTGGAAACCTTCTACGATGCGGTACTGGCACTGATCGCCTATTGGTTTGAAGGGGAAACGCCCTCGCCGGTGACGGAGAAAATGAGCCAATTTGTGCTGAACGGCGGCACCTACGGCACGAAAAAGCAGAACGTGCTGATCAAGCAGCAGCACAAGGGCGGCAAGGTGAAGTATCTGCTGACTCGGCTGTTTCCGCCATATAAAGAGCTGAAATTCCGCTACCGCGTGCTGGAAAAGCACCCGATCCTATACCCGGTGATGCTGGTGCGCAGATGGGTAGAGCTGATGCTCGGCAAGCGGCTGAAGGAATCGGTGCAGGAAGCGAAAATCGCCCTGAATACCGCCAAAGATCAATCGGCGGATATGGAAGATTTCCTCCGGCAGATCGGCTTATAACAAAAGAAAAGGACCCATTCCCAATCGGGAATGGGTCCTTTTGATTTTCGTCAATCCTGGTGATTGTGCAGCAGCGCGTGGACCTTGTCCTTGAAATAGCCGTTGTAGAACACATCCATCAGGGGGTTCTCGTTGGACTTTTTGATAACCATTTCGCCATCGGCTGCGTAAAGACCACGGGTTCTGGTCTTGGCGCGCTGGACACGGGTGCCGTCAGTAGGCTGACCGCCGCCCATAACGCAACCGCCGGGGCAAGCCATAACCTCGATGAAGTGATATTCCTTCTCGCCGGACTTGACGCTTTCCAGCACCTT
Organism: Oscillospiraceae bacterium; assembly: GCA_017436955.1. Classification (GTDB taxonomy): domain Bacteria; phylum Bacillota; class Clostridia; order Oscillospirales; family Oscillospiraceae; genus Faecousia. The sequence continues at coordinate 150,413 of JAFSCD010000001.1, forward strand.
ACGGGCGTTGGCAAGACCGGATGCAACGCAGATCTTCACATCCATACCGTTGTAGGGAATGGTGATCTCCTTGATGCCCTGATCGCCGCGGACGCCGCTGGCGGCGATGGCCTTCAGGGTGGCAGGGTCGTGACCCTCGGTCAGCCGGCGCAGAACAGCCTCCGTAACGCCGCCGGTGGCGCCGAAGATCACACCGCCGCCGGAGCCAATGCCGAAGGGCATATCGCAGGCTTCGCTGGGCATGGTCTCAAAGTTGACACCGTGGGCGTCAAACATACGGATCAGCTCGGTGGTGGTCAGCACGATGTCGGTGTCCTTCTCGCCGAAGGTATGGGCATCGGGGCGCTCTGCTTCCATCTTCTTGGCGGTGCAGGGCATAATGGACACCACAAAGGTCTTTTTGCCGTCGGCGTGGGCCGGATCCCGGTAGTACTCCTTCAAAATGGCGGAGAACATCTGCTGGGGGCTGCGGCAGGTGGAGATATTCTGCTTGAATTCGGGATATTCGTTCTCCACGAATTTTACCCAGGCAGGGCAGCAGGAGGTCAGCAGCGGCAGCTTTTCGCCCTTGCCGACACGGTCCAGGAATTCCTTGGACTCTTCCATAATAGTCAGGTCGGCGGTGTAGGTGGTATCGAACACCTCGTCGAAGCCCATACGGTGCAGCGCAGCCACGATCTTGCCCATGGCGTTCTCGCCCTTGGGCAGGCCGAAGGCTTCGCCTACAGCCACACGGACAGCAGGCGCGATCTGGGCGACCACACGGGTGTTGGGATCCAGCAGCGCGTGCCAGACCTCGCTCATATTGTGGTGGATCGTCAGCGCACCGGTGGGGCAGACCACACGGCACTGACCGCAGGCAACGCAGTTGGTGGCAGACATCGGCCGCTCGAATGCCGGGGAAACCATGGCGTCGGTGCCACGGTGGGCAAAGCCAAGAACGCCCACGCCCTGGATCTCGTTGCAGACCCGGATGCAGTTACCGCAAAGGATGCACTTGTTGGGATCTCGCACGATGGCAGGGGAGGAGAAATCGGCGGGCATATCCGCCCGGTGATTGTCAAAGCGGATGGTGTTGATGCCGTGCTGATAGGCCAGGCGCTGCAGGGTGCATTTGCCGTGCTTGTCGCAGGTGGTGCAGTCCCGGCAGTGGGCAGCCAGCAGCAGCTCGATGATCAGCTTGCGGTGCTTGCGCAGCCGCTCGGTGTGGGTGAAGATCACCATACCGTCACGGGGCTCTTCGGAGCAGGCGGCGAAGCAGCGGCCACGGTCATCCTCCACGGTGCACAGACGGCAGGCGCCGAAAACGCTCAGCTCCGGCTGGTAGCACAGCGTGGGGACTTCAATACCGGCCTTGCGGATAATGGTCAAAACATTCTTTTCGTTGGTAAATTCTACTTTTTTACCGTTGATCGTAATCGTACCCATTATTAAGCCACCTCCTTAATCTTCCACGTAAATTGCATCAAACGGGCAGCTGTCCTTACAGGCACCGCACTTGATACACTTGTTGGGATCAATGACAAAGTGCTTGCCCAGAACGCCGGAGATGGCATCGGCAGGACACTTGCGGGAGCACTTGGAGCAGCCCTTACACAGCACGGGAATGATGCTGAACTGCCGCAGCGCGGTACACTGCTTGGCAGGACACTTCTTGTCCACAATGTGGGAAATGTATTCATCACGGAAGGTGGAGAGGGTGGAAAGCACGGGCAGGGGAGCAGACTTGCCCAGACCGCACAGCGCCATAGTCTGGATCATAGTCGCCAGCTCTTCCAGCGTGTCCAGATCCTCCAGCTTGCCGTTGCCCTTTACGATGCGCTCCAGGATCTCCAGCATCCGCTTGGTGCCTTCGCGGCAGGGGGTACACTTACCGCAGGATTCCCGTTGAGTAAAGCTCATAAAGAACCGGGCAACCTCTACCATACAGGTGTCAGTGCTCATAACAACCATACCGCCGGAGCCGACAATGGCGTTGAATTTCTTTACAGAGTCAAAGTCCAGAGGCTCGTCCAGATGCTTCTCCGTCAGACAGCCGCCGGAAGGACCGCCAATCTGAACAGCCTTGAATTCCGCGCCGTTTTTCAGACCGCCGCCGATATCAAAGATGATCTCACGCAGCGTGGTGCCCATGGGAACTTCGATCAGACCGGTATTTTCAATGGCACCGGTGAGGGAGAAGGTCTTGCAGCCGGGGCTGCCGGCGGTGCCGATGGACTTAAACCAATCCGCGCCTGCCAGAATGATCTTGGGCACGTTGGCGTAGGTTTCCACATTGTTCAGCACAGTGGGCTTTTCCCACAGACCCTTTTCAACCGTTCTGGGGGGCTTGGTACGGGGCATACCCCGGTTGCCTTCGATTGAGGCGGTCAGGGCAGAGCCTTCGCCGCAGACGAATGCGCCGGCACCTCTGTTGATGTGCATATGGAAGGAAAAGTCGGTACCCAGAATGTTGTCACCCAGCAGACCCCGATCCTCCAGCTGGTGAATGGCGTTCCACAGACGGGCGACGGACATGGGATATTCAGCACGGACGTATATGTAGCCGTTTTCGGCACGAACTGCGTAGCCGGCGATCATCATACCTTCAATCAGCTTGAAGGGATCGCCTTCCATAACGGAGCCGTCCATAAATGCGCCGGGGTCACCCTCGTCGCCGTTACAGACCACGTAGCGCTCAGCTTCTGCCTGACGGGCAACCTGCTTCCACTTGCGACCGGCAGGGAAGCCACCGCCGCCGCGACCGCGCAGACCGGACTTGTCCACCTCGTCGATGACCTCGTCACGGCTCATAGAGAGGGCTTTTTTCAGCGCCTCAAAGCCGCCGGCAGCCAGATATTCGTCCAGAGATTCGGCATCGAATTTGCCGCAGTTCTCCAAAACGATCCGGGTCTGCTTGGCGATGAAGGGGATCTCGTCGGGAGAGGTGTAGGCGGTTTCGCCCTTGTGGTACAGCAGTCTTTCGATGGTTTCGTCGTTCAAAACGGACTTTTCGATGATCTCCCGGCAATCCTCGGGCTGCACCTTAACGTACTGGACGGTTTTGCCGCCCTTCTGGATGCGGACCAGGGGACCAAGCTCACAGAAGCCCTGGCAGCCGGTCTTTTTAACGCCTACAGCGGCACCTTCGTGATCGCCGCCGCAAGGGGAGAATACCAGCTCCACGCCGGGGGTGTCCTTTACCAGCTGCTCAAAGATCTGGTGGATCTTATTGGAGCCGGTGGCAATACAGCCGGTGCCGGAGCAGACCAGGATCCGGCAATCATAGGCATTCAGCTGCTTCCGGGCAGCCTCTGCCGCCTGGGTCAGTTCGTTCATATTCTGGATCATTAGCCCTTCCTCCTCAGATCTTCAATCAAAGCGGTGGCTTTTTCCGGGGTCATGGCAGGGTAGACCTGCTCATTGACCATAATGGCAGGTGCCAGACCGCAGGCACCCAGGCAGGAAACGGTTTCCACGGTAAACATCATATCTTCGGTGGTATGCTGCTTTTCGCTGAGACCCAGCTCGTTGCGCAGGGTATTCAGAACGGGCGTGGAGTGGCGGACGTGACAGGCAGTGCCGTCACAGACCTTGATAACGTACTTGCCCTTGGCTTCAAAGGAGAAATTTTCATAGAAGGTGGCAACGGAGTAAGCCTTGGCTTCCGTAATGCCGATCTGCCCGGCAACGTAGCTCAAAAGCTCGGGAGGCAGGTAGCGGTATTCCGCCTGAATATCCTGCATAATGGGGATCAGAGACCGGGAATCCCGGACATAGCGGGAGATGATCTCATCCGTTTTGCGGTAGTAAGATTCGTCCAGCATAATGGGTTACCTCCTGTAGGGTTAGGGGTGAGTGTTTTTCACCCCATATCATAATGCATTTTTATTCAAAAGTAAATAATCTATGGAAAATTTTTGCAGTTTTTCCTGCATTTTTTAGAATGTGGACGGGCTGCGGCGAATACAGTAGCTTGGGGGTGAACAGTATGCTCGCAGCCGTATGGCTTATGCTCAGCAGCCTGCTTTATTCGCTGCAATTATCCACCGGCAGCTTCCCAAAACCGCTGACCGCCCAGGAGGAGCGGCACTATCTGCAGCTATCCGCTGCCGGGGATATGGAGGCGAGAAATATACTGATCGAACGCAATTTGCGGCTGGTTGCCCACATTGTGAAGAAATATTACGCACAGACCTCCGACCAGGAGGATCTGATCTCCATCGGCACCATCGGGCTGATCAAGGGCATCACCACGTTTGACACTGCCAAGGGCGCCCGGCTGGCCACCTACGCCGCCCGATGCGTGGAAAATGAAATACTGATGCATTTTCGCAGTCTGAAAAAATCCAGCCAGGATGTGTCGCTGTCGGATTACATAGAGACCGGCACCGATGGGGCGGCGCTGTCGCTGATGGATGTGATCAGCGATGATGACGATCTTCTGGAGATCATCAGCACCCGGGAGCAGATCGCAAAGGTGCGGCAGGCGGTAAACACTTGCTTGACCGAGCAGGAGCGGCAGGTGATCTGCCTGCGCTATGGGCTGGGCGGATGTCAGCCCTGCCGGCAGCGGGAGGTGGCGCAAAAGACCGGCATCAGCCGCAGCTACGTCTCCCGGGTGGAAAAGCGGGCGCTGCAAAAGCTGAAAAAAGCCCTGCAGGATAGAGAAAACGCCCTGGCGTGAGCCAGGGCGTTTGCGTTGGTTTGCTTATTTCACGGTCAGTTTGACCTTGACTGTGTAGACCACGTTTCCTGCGGAATCCGTGACCACGCAGCGGTAGTAGTTGCCGTTGTGGGTCGCCTTGCCGGTGAAGCTGAAGGTGGCGCTGGTGGCCTTGCTGGAGGTGCAGTTCTTCCAGGTCTTGCCGCCATCGGTGGAGCACTGCCACTGATACTTCAGACCGGAGCCGGTGGCTTCCACAGCGAATTTCGCCGTCTTGCCTGCCGTTACCGTCT
>JAFSCD010000005.1 GCA_017436955.1 Oscillospiraceae bacterium
CACAGCTTTGGTGTAGACCACGTTACCGGCGTTGTCCTTAATGCGGCAGCGGTAGTAGTTGCCGTTGTGGCTGGTCTTGCCGGTGAAGGTGAAGGTGGCGCTGGTGGCCTTGCTGGAGGTGCAGTTCTTCCAGGTCTTGCCATCGGAAGAGCTCTGCCACTGATAGGTCTTGCCTGCGCCGGTTGCCTTGACGGTAAACTTGACCGTATCACCTGCTTCTACCTTCTGGGTCTTGGGCTGGGTCGTTACACCCAGGACGTACAGCCGGACGGTATCGGTATAGACCACGTTGCCCTTGGAATCGGTGATCTTGCAGCGGTAATAGTTGCTGCTGTGGCTGGTCTTGGAGGTGAAGGTAAAGGTGGCGCTGGTCGCGGAGCTGCTGGAGCAGTTCTTCCAGGTCTTGCCGTCAGCAGAGCTCTGCCACTGATAGGTCTTGCCTGCGCCGGTGGCCTTTACGGTATACTTGACCTTCTCGCCCACAGCGACCTTCTGGGTCTTGGGCTGGGTCGTTACACCCAGGACGTACAGCCGGACAGCATCCGTGTATACCACGTTATCTTCCGCATCGGTAATGACGCAGCGGTAGTAGTTGCTGCTGTGGCTGGTCTTGGTGGTGAAGGTGAAGGTAGCGCTGGTAGCGGAGCTGGAGGTGCAGTTCTTCCAGGTCTTGCCATCCTTGGAGCTCTGCCACTGATAGGTCAGCCCGGTGCCGGTGGCTTCTACGGTGAAGGTAGCCTTGGTGCCGACCTTCTTATATGCCTTGCTGGGCTGCTTGGTGATCTCGGGAGCCTTGACGGGAGCTTCCGTGGGCTCCTCCGTGGGTTCCTCGGTGGGTGTGGTAGGATCGGTGGGCGTTTCGGGCTCCACTCTGCTGGTGTCCCGATACAGCTCAAATTCGCCGAAGGTGACACTGCTGCCGCCTGCAACGGAGTCCGCCCAGACGTAGATACCCTTTACGTTGTAGGTCTGTTCAAAGGTCCACTCCAGAGGCGCTGTTTTAATGCCCCAGTTGGGAGTAAAGGTCTGCGTCACCTGGGTGCCGTCCTGCAGCTCCAGAATGATGGTAACGGAGGTCATTGTGTAATTGCCGACACCACCGTAGTACAGCTTTATTCTGTCAGCCGCAACTGCAGAGCCGTGGGCTCGGGTCAGGTCCACATAGAAGTCTCCTCTTTCGCCGGGAGATACGGTGTAGGAGATATCATTGGAGTAGTCACCGTCCACAAAATTCTCCAGATCTCTCCAATCGGGATAGGAGGTAGACCACCAGCTCTGATTTGCGTAGCTTACATTTGCGTTGTAATTACTGCAGGTACCGACCACGCAGCCACTTAAGCTGATCTTCTCCATAGGATCCACGGTGGGATCAGTGGGAGCTACGGTGGGATCGGTGGGTGCCACGGTGGGAGCTGCGGTGGGAGCCGGACCGGGTAAGGTGGGCGTGGTGGGAACGGTGGGATCCACAGTGGGAGGCAGCGGAATTCCCTGGGTGTCTTCTCCAACGATCACCCGGACGAGCCATTCCTTTGCGGTGCTGCCGGAGCCGGTAAGGGTATAAGCAATAGGCTCAGCAAAGTCCTGCGCAGCGCCGCTGTTGGGCGTGACGGTCCAGCCATCCTCCGCCACATACTGCAGAGACAGGGCGGAAAGGTCGGTATCTTCCGGTACGACGATGGTGGCGACCCGGTTGATATCGTCGTAGTAGGTGCGACCGATCTGGCCGGAGACGCGAACATCGTACCAGCCTCTTTCTTCGACAATGTATCTTGCGCAGTCGGAGTTGGTCCAGTATTCCTGCGAAATATTGTGACGCAGCCAGAAGCCCTTGTCCTCGCCGTTTTTGACGCTCTCGTCCAGCAGACCGGCTTCATAGGCAATAGACAGCGCCGCAGCGTTGCTGGACAGACTCTCAAAGGAAATGTTGTCCTTGGTGCTGTTGCCGACATTCACATAGTAGCCGCGTGTATCCAGCTTGGCGTTGTGGTAGTTGTCGTGGGTCTTGTTGTTGTGGATGGAATCGAACCAGATCTGCAGCCAGGACTGCGCCTCGGTATCGATAACATTGTGATGGATCTCCAGATGGGCACTGCCTTCATCCAGATAGATGGCGTTTTCCGTCTTGCTGGCGGTGGTGCCGGAATCGTGGATGTAGTTGTATGCGATCTCGGAATCCCTCTGTTCAGCCAGGGTGTAGATCGCACCGCCGTCATAATTGGTCTTACATACGTTGTGGATGTAGTTGTAGGTGATCCTGTTGTTGCCAACGGCGGAGTTGTTGGCTTCCGCGCTCCAGCCCCAGCCCAGGCTGATGCCGGTATAGGGGGTGTAGGAAACTTCGTTATGGTCGATCACAACGCCGTTGGTGTATCCGGCAAAGATACCGACAGAATCGTACATATCAATACCGATACGGGTCACGAAGTTGTTCTGAATGGTGGCGTTTGTGACCAACTGCCAATCTCTGAAGCCTGCCTGGGCAACGATCTCGCCGATCACGATGCCGTTGTAGGAGATGTCGCAGACCAGGGAGTTGATAACCTTACAGCCATCGGAAATGACAACGCCGTCACTCTTGATACGGATACCGGCAGTACCCATATTGCGGATCTGGCAGCCGTCAAAGACCACGTTCACACAGCCGGACAGCTCGATACCGCCGGGCACCTGGGTCCAGGTGTTGTTCAGCAGGTAGCAGTTTGCCTGCTCATCCACATACTGATTCTCGCTGGGGAAGGTGAAGGTAGTGTGGGAGAAGGTGATACCCTCGAAGGTAATGTTGCTGGCGTATTCCATATCGATAACGTGCTCTGTTACGGGAAGATAGGCTTTCACATCATCCATATTGTCCTGCGCCATATAGTAGATCTTGCTTTCGTTGCGGTCAATGTACCATTCACCGGGGGTGTCGATAAACATATAGTCATTGGACAGCCAGGTGGGCATCAGAGGCGTTCCCGACAGGGTTGCCATACCGTCATCCACATAAAGCTCGGTGCCGTCCAGAGAAGCACCGACGATGTGCTGGATTCTGTGATACCACAGGTACAGACTGTGCATTTCCACATGCTCGGCATTCTTCAGGTAGGAGAAGTTGTATCTTGCGTCAGAGGTAATGCTGAGACCGGCGTTGCTCGTGTGCTCGATAAAGCCGTCAACCGCGCGGTTGGGATTAAAGTCGGAGGAGTAGCTGCTGGAAGCGGTGGCGCCCTTGGCGTCGTAAGTGATCACGCCGCTGGCGCTTTCACCCTGGGAAACGATATCGGTTGCGATGGGGTTGCCGGGATCGTGGATGTTCAGAAGTGTCAGCTCGCTGATGTGCAAATAAGTGACGGTGGAGCTTCTCCATTCGTCTCTGGGGATATTGCTCATAGGCGTTACCAGGGTAGCCACCAGACGCACCTTGTACACTTCCGTTGTCGGGAAGGTGAAGGTCATCACATTTTTGATCGTCCAATCCTGCTCGACACCTTCTGCAACGGTGGTCCAGTTGTCGCGGTCGGCAGAGGTGGTGACCTGGAGAACGAAATCGTAAGGCGCGCAGAAGCCGTCATCCCGGACAGCCAGCTCGATGGTGTTGATCACAGAGGGCTTGCCGTTTTTCGTGGTGTTCAGCACCAGAGTGGGAATATTGGGACCGTAAGGCGGCATCCACTGATACTGCTGACCGTAGGTCGCGCCGTAGTTTTCATAGTTGCCGTCAAAGATCTTGGCGCCGGTGCCGTCGTTGTATTCAACCAGGGTCACAAGGTCAGCGCCGCGGTAGTAGCCGAATTCGATAATATCATCGGCGGTCAAGGCTACCTTATCGTGTACGACGGTCTCGGACTCAATGGTCTCGTCCACCTCGTAGGTGACCTTTTCGACGGTGTACAGCGTAAATTCGTTCAGGCAGAAGTCGGTGGTGTAGTTTGCGGGGTTGGCGCTGATGGCGGACTCGGGATAGGTGCCGTCCTCCTCAGTCAGATTGTAGACCAGGATACGGGCGGCGGTGATGGTAACCTCGTCAAACTTGTAGCGCTGGGCGTAGTGGGCATCGGGCTGGGTCTTGTCGACCCACTGGGGATCGTCCTCGGCAGCGACGGTCTTCCATACACCGCCGGCGAGGACCTGGATCTCGTAATTCAGCGGCGCGGACCAGATGTCGGGGTCGATGGCCACTTCAATGGCGCCGATCGCAGTGGCTTTGTTCAGCTGAAGCAGGAAGGCAGGAACCTTGCTGCCGCCCCACTGCACCAGCTCGTTGTAGGTGAACTGACCGGTGTAGCCGTAGGAGCGCTGACCGTCAATGATGCACTCCGCTTCGCCGGAGGCTTTTTCATAGTCAATGAAGCTGCCGCTCACATCGGTATAGTAGCCAAGACGGGGCGTCAGACCGGATGTGGGAAGCGCGTTGTACAGGTTCTTGACGGCATAGCTGGGACCGTCGTCCTCGGCCAGAATTCCGGTAACGGTAGAAGGAACGATGTCCAGCTCGTCCAGCTGCAGGCTGTACTCGCCGTCGCCCAGCAGCATCAGGGGCTGCAGCTTGACGTACTGTGCCTTGTAGCCCTTGGGCAGCACCAGAAGCTGTGCGCCGCCGGTGGGTGTCTGAATGTCGGGCAGCTCCATCAGGGTGTGATAGGTCACACCGTCGGTGGAGACCTGAACACGGGCAGCCTTCATATAGCCGGCAACTTTACCGTCGGTGTAGGTGGGGTACAGACGAATGCCGCCCACGTCCTGAACAGAGCCCAGGTCGACGATGAATTCTCCCTGATAGACAGAGGAGGACTGGACGCCGCTGTTGAAGCCACCGGAAAAGCCGTTGTCCATCAAAGCGCTTACGTCGGAGCCGTCGCCGGTTATGCTGCCGCCAAGCTCGGCAGGCGCATGCACCTTCAACTCGCCGACGGTAACGGCAGCGCCGCTGATGACACGCAGTTGGGTAGCGGCAACGGGATTGATGGCAAAAGTATTATCCTGCTTCCAGGTATAGCCGGTCTTGCTGTAGACCGTATTCCAGGTGGTACCGTCGGTGGTCACCTGGATCTGAATGTCGCCTACGGTGTCGATCGCGGCGGCATCGGCGGTCATAACAACAGCGCCAACGGCGACAGCATCGCCGAGGGTGACGGTATAGGGATCGCCGACGGTCAGATCAATATTGGTTGCGGTGGTAAGGGTGTTCGTCAGATCCACGTGCTGCACGACGCCAAGATTGACAGCCTTTGTGGTGTTGCTGAAGCCAACCTGAACCTCCGCAAACGCCAGAGAATACTTGGAAGAATCGGGGTTGCCCAGCTTGGTTGCCTCGATCTTAACGTAGCGGGCATCGGTGGTGGAGAAGTAGAATGCCACACCGCCCAGAGCATCGGGAGCGGTAAAGCCGGTTTCGGCGGCCTGGGTCTTCCAGGTGCTGCCGTCGGAGGAGGTCTGAATGGTAAAGTCCTCCGGGAAACCAACGGCTTTGCGCGTGGTGGAAGATACAGTGCCATAGCCGTACAGCGTAACACTGGTCACCAGCTTGGCTTCGCCCAGATCCACGGTCAGATACTGGGTGGTATTTGCAGAGGAGAACTCGGCGGACTGGTAGCCGTAGGAGGAGAAGGTCTCCAGCTCCGTAGGCGTCAGCTCCATAGCAGCCACGGGCTGGGGCTCGCCGTTGACGTAGAACTGGCGGGTCAGCTTGGCGTTCTTGGGGATGTCCGCAACGTAAATGTTGTGCGCGGCATCGTGCAGCGTCCAGCTGTCCAGCTTTACGCCGCCGGAGATCAGAGCGGTCTCACCGGATGCGGCCCGGTATGTAATGGTGTGACCGTTCTTGCCGGATTCGGCTTCGCCGAAGGTAATGGACTGGGTCGCGTCGTATGTGCCACCCTTCAGGATGACAACGACATCACCGTCAGCACTCAATTCGGCAGCCTTTTTCTTGGCAGCCTGGAGGGTCTTGAAGGCTGTTTGCTCTGTGCTACCGTCATTGAAATCATCGCCGTTGACGGGGTCGATCCACAGATCGGCGTCTGCTTCCGTAGCGCTTGCGACGGTGATGGCTGGCATAACCGACAGCACCATACACAGCACCAAAAGAAGAGAAATGATTCTGGTGATCTTTTTCATAGGGTGTCCTCCTCGTTATAATTATTCGGGAAATTCCCAAATGTACAATACACATTGTAAATATATCACAAAAATTTGGAAATTGGAATAGGAAATTTGAAAATTTTGCATAATTTTTCCAAAAAAAGGATATAGATCGGAGTCGCCCTGCGTGGCATCCCTGTCCCTGCTGACAAAATCAAAAAGACAGCCAGCCGAAAGGCTGACTGTCTTTTTTGGTTGCGGAGGCAGGACTCGAACCTACGCCCTGTTGCGGTGCCCGATAAAATCTTCGGGCTTGCGCTTTTCCTCGATTTTATCGACCGCTGCCACTCGCTCGCCTTCCTTTTTCCGCCACCGGCGGCGGTCGGCTCGCTCCCCTCCGGGAACCCGGAGGTCGGCTGGAATCGTTCTTCATAACTAAAGAAAACACCACCCAAACGGGTGGTGTTTTCTTTGGTTGCGGAGGCAGGACTCGAACCTACGACCTCCGGGTTATGAGCCCGACGAGCTTCCAACTGCTCTACTCCGCGATATGGGTGCGCTCACTTGAGTGCCTGCATATTGTAGCACGCCGCGAGGCATTTGTCAACCCCTATTGTATCCGCTTTTTGGCGTTCTATTCAGATCGTGGGCATTCTCCGGGGGTTTTTGCATTTTTTGATATTTCGTGCTATAATCATTACACATTTCCCGGTTTTTCCTGACTATATAGGTGAAGGGCCTTTCAAAACGGCAGAGAGGGGGAGAGAGATGGAACTTCAAACAGTAGCATTATCGCTGGACGATGAAAAGATCATTGCGCTCTATTGGGCGCGGGATGAAAAAGCCATTACGGAAACGGACAAAAAGTACAGAAACTATCTGTTTTGTGTGGCGCGAAACATTCTGCAGGCGCAGCCGGATTGCGAGGAATGCCTGAATGATACCTATCTTGCCGCCTGGAATGGGATGCCGCCTGCGATGCCGAGAGTACTGAAGGCGTTTTTGTCCACGATCGCCCGACGCATCGCCATCAACCGCTATCACAAAAATCAGCGTCACAGCGAAATGACGGTGGCGCTGAGCGAACTGGAGGATATTTTGTCGGACAGCGAGGACATAAGCGCGCAGCTGGATGCCCGGGAGCTGGGCAGCGCGATCAGCGCTTTTCTGCGTGAGCTGCCCCAGCGCCGGCGGTTTGTGTTCATCAGCCGCTACTATATGGCAGAGCCGATTGACACCATCGCAAAGCATTTGGGATTAAGCCGTTCTATGGTGAACAAGGAGCTGGCGGCTGTCCGCAAAGACCTGAAGGAAAAACTGGAAAGTGAGGGATATGCCTTATGAAACCGCAAGATTGGAACGAAGGTCTGAACCATCTGGATCAGGACCTTGTGGAAGAATATATCGAACTGAAAGATAAGAAAAGAAAGCCCAAAAGACCCTTTTGGATGGCGACCGTGGCGGCAGCGCTGGTGGTGACCATCGGGTTGGGAATGCTGGCAGGAAACGGCATATTGCCCTCCAACCCGCCCAGCCTGGAGACGCTTCCGGCAACAGAGCCGTCAACCCCCACAACCGCCGCACCCACGCAACCCGTCGTGACCAATCCGGCTACGATTGCGCCCACAAGACCTGTTGTGACCAATCCGGCTACGATTGCGCCCACGCAACCCGTCGTGACCAATCCGGCTACGTTTGCGCCTACGCAACCCGTCGTGACCAATCCGCCGACTACACCGCCCCAGGAGCCGGTGATCGTACCGCTGAACAACCTGGTGTATGAGCCGGTGTATCCGCAGATGATGAAATATCCCAGCGCAAAGGACTACAACACCAATTCCGTTGGCTTTTACAAAGCAGTGGAAGTATGGAAACAAGACCGCCGGAATCAGTATCTGCAGCCCGATGGCTACGCAGACAGCCTGACGGATTATTTTCAAAAAAGCACCCAGCAATTCCTGCAGGGCGACGGCAATCAGGTCTATTCGCCGCTGAACGTATATATGGCGATGGCGATGGTGGCGGAAACCGCAGATGGTAATTCCCGGCAGCAGATTTTGGATCTGTTTGGATTGGAGACCATCGAGCAGCTTCGGGAGCAGGTAAACAACCTTTGGAACGCCCATTATTGCGATGATGGCGTCACTTCTACGCTGCTTGCCAACTCGCTGTGGTTGGATGATTCCTATTCCTACAATCAGGAAACGGCGCAGCTTTTGGCGAATCGGTATTACGCCTCCACCTTCAACGGTGATCTGGGTACAGATGCGATGAACCAGCAGCTGCGAAGCTGGCTGAATGAGAACACCGGCGGCATGCTGACCGAGCAGGCGAATAATATTTCTTTGCCCAAAAATACCGTGTTTTCCCTGGCATCCTCCGTCTATTTCACCGCCTCCTGGGACAGCAAATTCGGCGAGAAGAATACAAAGGATGCGCTGTTCCATGCTGCGGATGCGGACAGAAAAGTTCCGTTTATGAACAAAAAACTGATGAATTATACCTATTTTTGGGGTGAAAATTTCGGCGCTGTGGAGCTGGCGCTGACCGGCAACAACAGTATGTGGCTGATCCTGCCGGATGAAGGCTATACTGTTGCAGATGTTCTGGCAAGCGACGAGTATCTGCAAATGACCCTGAATTCTGAAGCCTGGGAAAATCAGAAGAAGCTGGATATCAACCTGAGCGTTCCCAAATTTGATGTTGTGGAGCAGCAGGATCTGGTTTCCGGGCTGAAAGCCATGGGTGTGACGGATGTGTTTGATTCGAGCACTGCGGACTTTGATATTGTGACAGACGAAACGCCCGTGTGGGTGGACGAGATCAACCACGCTGCCCGGGTAGTCATTGACGAGGATGGCTGCAAGGGCGCAGCCTTTACGGTTATAGTATATGCCGGTATGGCACCTCCGCCGGATGTGGACGAGATCGACTTTGTTCTGGACAGACCCTTCGCGTTTATCGTCAGCAGCCAGGATAATCTGCCCCTCTTTGCCGGTGTCGTGAACGAGCCGTAAGCAGCATACTGAATAATGTATATTTTAGTCCCGGATTTCAAAAAGAAATCCGGGACGATTTTTTGTTGAATTTTACCATTTTACGAAAAAACTTTTCTGGGAAATTGGTGCGAAATTGTTAAAAACTTGTTGCGACGCATAAAACGACGCATTGGGCGTTGAATACTGCACAAGGTCGAATTTCTCCTTGCGGAAAATATCGATCATCCGCAGCATCGCCTTGATGCCGCCAATATTTACACCGCGCTCCATAGACACCGGAATATAGCGCACGCCTTCCGGCAGCTGATCCTGCAATCTGGGGTCCTCATGGCAGATCACCGTGATCTCCCAATCCGTATGCTCCCTGATATACCGGATGGTGGGAAGCACAAACGCCCGGATCGTCAATGGTACGGTTGTAACGAAACAAATCTTCTTCATTCTCTATTCCTCGCAGATGAAAATACAGAAATTGCGGGGGTAAAAATCAGCTTTTCGAGCCGATCGCATAGTGGTCCTAGTTTGACACTTTATTATACCATTTCCTACGATCTTATCTTCGTCGGTATATCCGCCGATCTCTTCCATCACCGCCCGGCGCACCATACAAGGCGCGTGGCAAAAGGGCGTGCCGTGCATAAAATCAAATTTGTCGGGATAGGGAACCGCTTTTCCCCTGCCCCACTGTCCTGCCTCATCAAAGTAGACCATAGCCGTACTTACCACAGCAATATCCGGGTTGCTCCGCAGCGCTTCGATCTCTTTTTCAAATCTTTCCGGCACGGAAATATCATCTCCGTCCATCCGGGCGACGAATTCGCCGGAGGCCTTTGCCAGGCAGCGGTTCAGCGTATGGTTCAGCCCCATATTCTTTTCATTTTTCAGCAGGATGATCTTCTCCGGGAACTGCTGGCGATAGCTTTCCGCAACGGCATAAGTGCCGTCTTTGGAGCCGTCATCGCACAAGATCAGCTCCCAGTTGGTATAGGTCTGATCAAATATGGATTCAATCGCCTCCGGCAGCGTGCCGGCGCAATTGTAAATGCCCATCAGGACAGAAATCTTGCTTTCCATCGCAACCCTCTTACAAGCAATTCATCAGCCGTTTCCGGTCTTCCAGGATGTATTCCTCCAGCTTGGTCTGCTCAAATTTCTCCAGCGCAAACCGATGGGCTTTTCCGGCA
This sequence comes from Oscillospiraceae bacterium, assembly GCA_017436955.1. Classification (GTDB taxonomy): domain Bacteria; phylum Bacillota; class Clostridia; order Oscillospirales; family Oscillospiraceae; genus Faecousia. The sequence goes on from JAFSCD010000005.1 coordinate 10,247, forward strand.
AACCGGGCACGCATATCCGCATCCTCCTGTATCAGCCGCATAGCCTCGTACAGAGAATCCACATCCTCCGGCTTCGTGACGATGCCCGTTTCATTGGGAAGCATCGCATCGGTAGGACCGGGAATATCGGTAACGATCACGGGAACGCTCATCGCCTCCGCTTCCACAACGGCGCTGCCAAAACCTTCCCGATGGCTGGGCAGAATGTACACGTCCATAGCAGACAGGTACCGCTCCACCGCATCGGTATAGCCGCAGAACACAACGCGTGGCTCCTTTTGCGCCCAATCCAGAAGCGCAGGATCCAAAGTTTCGGTTCTTTCCAGATCCCGTACATTGCACTGTATCTGGCGGAGCATTTTCCCGGAAAGTATGACATCGTTTGGGTGCTGGAAAGGGAAAGACCGATCCCTGCGGACCTGCCTGCCGGGATCCGCATCGTGCGGTATTTCTCTATGGCGTATCTGAAGGAGATTGCTACGGCAAAGGTCGTGGTATGTAACCACCGCACCGGCGATTATCATTTCTTCCGCAAGCGCAGGGGACAGCTTTACATCCAGACCTGGCACAGTTCTCTGCGGCTGAAAAAGATCGAGGGCGATGTGCCGCAGCTGCCGGAAAGCTATATTGCCGCTGCAAGGCAGGACTCGCAAAAGATCGATCTGCTGCTGTCCGGCTGCCGGTTCAGTACGGATATCTTCCGCCGGGCGTTTTGGTACGACGGGGAGATCCTGGAAAAGGGAACGCCCCGATGCGATGGCTTTTTTGGTGACAATGCGGCGGTTAAGGAAAAGGTCTACGCCTATTTCGGCATTCCGAAGGACAAAAAAATGGCGCTGTATGCGCCTACCTTCCGGGACGACAAAGCGGCATCCTTGTACGGCTTCCAGTCGGAAAAGCTGCAGGAGAGTCTGGGGCAGGATTGGGTCGTTGGTTGCCGTTTGCATCCCAATCTGAATGCGGAAATTCCCGAGGGCACTGCCATTCCCATGAGCAAATATCCCGATATGCAGGAGCTTTTGAGAGCCTGCGATCTGCTGATCACCGATTATTCGTCCTCTATGTTCGATATGGCGGTGGCCGGCAAAAAATGCGCGCTGTATGTACCGGACCTGGAGAAATATATGTCCGGCGAGCGGGGACTGTATTTTGACTTGACGGAGCTGCCGTTCCCCAAGGCCGGGGATATGGCTGCGCTGTGCGAAGCGGTAACGGATTTTGCCGGGTATGATGACCGCTGCGCGGAATTTTTGAAAAAGATCGGCAATTATGAGCAGGGAACCGCTGCCCGTGAAGTTGCCCAATGGATCGAAAAGGTGTGTCAGAAATGATCAAGGTAAGCATTATTGTTCCGGTACACAACTCGGAAAAATATTTGCATAAGTGCGTGGATTCCCTGACAGCGCAAACGCTGGAAGAAATCGAGATCATTCTGGTGGACGATGCTTCCGCGGATGCCAGCCGGGAGCTGATGGCGGATTATGCCGACCGTTATCCTAAAAAGATCCGCTGCCTGTATCTGGACGAGAACATCCGGCAGGGTGGCGCGCGAAACCGGGGTATGGACATCGCCCGGGGCGAATACATCGCCTTCGTGGATTCGGATGATTTTGCAGAGCCGGATATGTGCCGGACGCTGTATGAAGCTGCAGCCGGTGCGGATATGTGCGGCGCGGATTACTGGATCGACCGGGACGGAGCATTGGAAGATGTACGGCTCAATTACGGCGAAGGGAAGGAAATGACACCGGAAAAGAAGGCGGCATTTCTTTCCGGCTGTGGCTATTTCTGGAGCCGGATCTACCGCCGGGATCTCTTGGAAAAGTATCACCTGCGCTTTCCGGAAAATGTATATTACGAGGATGCTTGGTTTAACTTTATGACGGCGCTGTACGCCCAAAGCTGCGTAAAAGCAGCAGGGCAGTATTACCATTACTATCAAAGTCCCGATTCTACCGTGCGAAAAAACGGCACCCATCAGTATGAGCGCATCGCCATCCCCAGCCTGATCATCGGCGATTGCAGAGCCAGGGGTATATACATTATAAATAAGGATCTCGTTGACTATAAGTACATCAATATGCAGATGAGCAATATCCGCTATATCTGCCTGGAGCGGTTTGACAAGCCGGATAAAAGCCAGCTCCGCAGGATCGCGGACGCAATCAGGGCGGAGTGCCCCGACTTTTCCAAATGCAAATACTATAAGAACGCCGATTGGGTGCTGCGTGTCTATCTGCGGCTGAATCTGCTTTCGCCCACACTTGCTGTATGGGGCAGGAAGCTGGACAGCCTGATCCAACTGGCGGCAATTATGAGAAAGAAACTGAGAGGAAGAAAAGTATGATCATTGGCTATACCACCGGTGTATTTGATCTGTTTCATATTGGACACCTGAATATTCTGCGCCGGGCCAAGGAGCAGTGTGACTACCTGATCGTTGGCGTCAGCACCGACGAGCTGGTGGAGCAGTACAAAAATAAGCGCCCCATCATCAGCTTTGAAGAGCGCTGTGAGATCGTTAAGGCCATCCGCTATGTGGATGAGGTAGTACCCCAGACAGACCGGGAAAAATTTGCCGCCTGGGAGAGACTGAAGTTCCACAAGATGTTTGTGGGCGACGACTGGAAAGGCTCTGCCCTGTTCACACAGCTGGAGGAGCAGTTCAAGCCCCACGGCGTTGAGATCGTATATTTTCCCTACACCAAGGGGACATCTTCCACATTCTTAAAAGAAACGCTGCGAAAATTCAATGGGAAATAAAAAAGAAGCGCCGATGGCGCTTCTTTTTTATTCGACGATCTCAAAGAATGTATCCGGGTGAGAGGGGTCAAACTGCTCGTTTGCCCACATTACGGTCACCAGATTCTCTGTATCGGACAGATTGATGATGTTGTGCGTGTAGCCGGGCAGCATATGGACGGCTACGATCTTCTCGCCGCTTACTTCAAAATTCAGCACTTCATCCGTGCCGATCTTACGCTGCTGGATCAGACCGTGACCGGAAACGACAATGAAAAATTCCCACTTGGTATGGTGCCAGTGCTGACCCTTGGTGATGCCGGGCTTGGAGATGTTGATGCTGAACTGACCGCATTTTTCGGTTTTCAGCAGCTCGGTAAAGCTGCCCCGGGCATCCACATTCATTTTCAGGGGGAAGCTGACCTTCTCCTTGGGCAGATAGCTTAAGTAAGTTGCGTACAGCTTTTTGGCGAAGCTGCCGGCAGGGATCTCGGGCATTACCAGCGTATTGGGCTGTGTTTTGAAGCTGTCCAGCAGATCCACGATCTCGCCCAGAGTTACCTTGTGGGTAATGGGAGCGGCGCAGTATCTGCCGCTGTCACACAGCACGGTATCAATGCCGTCAAATTCGCAGCGATGCTCCTTACCCTCCAGTGCGTCCAGCATTTCTTCCACCAGATCGTCAATGTACAGCAGCTCCAGCCGGATGCTGCGATCGGTGACGGTGATGGGCAGGTCGTTGGCGGTGTTGTTGCAGAAGGTGGCAACGGCGCTGTTATAATTGGGTCTGCACCACTTGCCGAACAGATTGGGGAAACGGTACACCAGCACCTTGGCACCGGTCTCGGCGCCGTAGGCGAACATCAGCTCCTCACCGGCCTTTTTGCTTCTGCCGTAGTCGCTGTCATAGCGACCGATGCAGGTGGCCTGAATGGAGGAGGAGATCATAACGGGGCAGGCGTTGCTGTGCTTTTTCAGCGCATCCAGCAGCGTGGAGGCAAAGCCGAAATTGCCCTGCATAAACTCCTCGGGATTCTGGGGACGGTTTACGCCGGCAAGATTGAATACGAAATCCGCCTTTGCGCAGTATTCGTCCAAAAGCGCGGGATCGGTGTCCAGATCGTACTCGTAAATTTCATCAATGGTCAGGGTGCGGGTGCGGTTTTTGCCGTCACGGATGGTTTTCAGGGTCTCAACCAGATTCCGTCCCACAAAGCCCTTGGCGCCTGTAATGAGAATGTTCATACTGCTTCTCCTAAAAGCTGTTGGATTTTATTTTTTACCAGATCGAAGGCGGTGTCGTTCATACCGCCGTTGATGATGATATCCGCGTAAGCCTTGGTTGGCTCAACGAAGGCGTTGTGCATAGGCTTCACCGTGGCAAGATATTGGCTGATGATGCCGTCCAGATCTCTGCCGCGCTCCACCATGTCCCGACGCACACGGCGCAAAATGCGCTCATCCGCATCGGTCTCCACATAAATGCGCATATCCATCAGCTCCCGAAGCTGGGGCTCCACAAAGATCAGAATACCGTCAATGAGGATCACGGGCTTGGCGGCGATCTGCAGGATCTGCTGGCTGCGGTCGTGGGTGGTAAAGTCATACACGGGGCAGGCGATGTCCTTGCCGGCCTTCAGTTCCTGGATCTGCCGGATCATCAGGTCAAATTCAAAGGCCTCGGGAGAATCGTAATTCTGGAGTCTGCGCTCCTCCAGGGGCATATCGTGCCGGGCAAGGTAATAGTTATCGCAGCTGACCAGGGCAATATCATCGGGAAACTGCTCTTTCAGCCGCTTGGCAAAGGTAGATTTGCCGGAGCCGCTGCCGCCGGCAATTCCGATCACAAATGCGTCTGCCATATCAGATCTTCCGTCCCATGGCGGCCAGTTCGGCCTGAATGTAGGCAAGGGACGCGATCTTTGCCTTGGTCTGCTCCACATCCAGCAGCTGGGTGTTGTGGGAGTTGAACTCCGTCAGGGGATTGCGCTCGGCGTCACCCTGGCTGATGTACTTATCGTAGTTCAAGCCGCGCTTGTCGCAGGGTACGCGGTAGAAAGCGCCCATATCAATGGCGTTGGCGCACTCCTCGTTGGTCAGCAGGGTCTCGTACATCTTTTCGCCGTGGCGGATGCCGATGACCTTGATGTTCTTCTTGTCGCCGCCAAACAGCTCGCAAACAGCTTCAGCCTGGGTCTGGATGGTGCAGGCAGGTGCCTTCTGTACCAGAATATCGCCGCTCTCGCCGTGCTCAAAGGCAAAGAGCACCAGGTCAACCGCCTCGTCCAGAGACATAATGAAACGGGTCATAGAGCCGTCGGTGATGGTGATGGGGTTGCCGCTTTTGATCTGCTCGATCCACAGCGGGATCACGGAGCCACGGGAGCACATTACGTTGCCGTAGCGGGTGCAGCAGATCTTGGTTCTTTCGGGGCTGACGGTTCTGGACTTGGCAACGATGACCTTCTCCATCATCGCCTTGGAGGTACCCATGGCGTTGACGGGGTAGGCGGCCTTGTCGGTGGAAAGGCAGACCACGTTCCGGACGCCGGCTTCGATAGCGGCGGTCAGCACATTTTCGGTGCCCAGCACATTGGTCTTGACAGCCTCGATAGGGAAGAACTCGCAGGAGGGGACCTGCTTGAGCGCGGCGGCGTGGAAAATATAGTCAACGCCGTGCATCGCGTTCTTGACGGAAGCCAGGTCACGGACGTCGCCGATATAGAACTTGATCTTATCCGCCACCTCCGGCATTCTTACCTGGAATTCGTGGCGCATATCGTCCTGCTTCTTCTCATCGCGGGAGAAGATGCGGATCTCGCCGATATCGGTCTGAAGAAACCGGTTCAGCACCGCGTTGCCGAAAGAACCGGTACCACCGGTGATCATCAATGTTTTACCTGTAAATAAACCCATAAGTATCGCTCCTGCTCTTTATGTAATATTGTAAATCAATAATTGTCTTCAAAATCCTGAATATCGTAGGTGGCAACGCCTGCTTTCTTTCGCATTGGCGCCCACAAAAGCCACACAAGCCACAAATAGGGCTCAAAGGATATGAGTGCAAATATCCAGTTCAGCAGATCGGCTTTCCAGCTTTGCCGCTTGTCGATCTTAAACTGCTTCCAATCCACGCCGAAGGGGTACAGCTTTTCTGCCTTTACCCGCTTGAGAAAGGCTTTCAGGAACGTTTTGTCCTTGCAGAACATCAGCATACTGCGCAAGCACGACTGCATAGCACGAACCTGCGCATTGCGCATTCTTGCGTTGGTGTCGGTGCCGTCGTAGTTTTGGAAGGACATCTCCTTCATAGCGGCGTATTCCTTTGCCAGCTTGTACATACAGCCGCAATGTCGGCTGTAATTTACCTTGTGGGATACGGAGTCGGCTCTTTGGAAGTAATAGTAAACCGGGGCTTCCGTCATTACCATCCGCCTGCATCTCGCCTTGAACTTTGCAATGAACAAGGTATCATCGGAATAGTAAACATCGGGGCGGAAGCGGATTTTGTACTGATCCAGAATGTCCTTGCGGAACCAGTAGAAGCCGGAGCCGGTGGTATAATGGCTGCCAAACATCTGATAGCCGCCGGCAATGTACGAAGGCTTGTAAGCATCCAGCTGAACATCCGTTTCGCAATATTCATAGACCCGCTTTTCCCGGAAGAGAAGCAGATCGTTGTCGCCGTCCATAACAATATCGCACAGATATTTCAGGCAGTTCTTCTCAATCCAGTCATCGCCGTCAACAAACCAGACATACCGTCCGGTCGCTTTCTCCAGGCCGGCAGAGCGGGCGAGCACAACGCCGCGGTTTTCACCGTGGAACACCTTGATGTTGGGGTATCTGCTTTTGTAGCTTTCCAGGATGTCGTAGGTGCCGTCCTTGGAACCGTCGTTGATACAGATGACTTCATAGCTTGCCGGGTCGATATTCTGATGCATCAAAGAATCCAGACATCTTCCAATGTAATCCTGCAGATTGTATACGGGGATTACGATGGACAAAAGAAGCCCGGTGGATGTTGCGGCAGAGTCTTTTGTTTCCATTCCATTACCTCCTGAATGAATGCGTGTGCGGCGCTTACCGATTACCGCTGAAAACCCAGTGCAGCGGTTTTATATAGCGCAAAATCCATGCCACCGCCACGGAGATGGCAGTAACCGTCAGCCAGCTCACAGCGAAATACAGCAAAGCAGGCAGGGTCAGCCCGGCGAAAATAAACTTTCCCAGAAAAATGCCCGCTGCCGAATGCACGCCGTAGATAATCATTGTGGAGACCTTCGGCGCAGGGAACACCTTGTCCTGCTGGCAGAGCCTCACCATCAGCAACAAAAACGCGGCGAACACCAGCGGCACAGCAATTCGGTTGTTGAAGCAGGGAATGAGCCGGTCAAACAGCAGCGATTCCAGCAGACTTGCCCCAAAGAGTGCTACAATGAGCAGCGCCAGGGGAATCCGCCTGGCAGTTTTCAGCAGCCACGCCTGCACATCGGTGTGCCGGGCAAGCAGGCAGCCAAGCCAATAGTAGGCAAAGAAGTTCGGCTGGAACAGCGCCCGCTCGTAGCCGCCCAAATCCACGGACAGCTCCCATCCCGGGATTCCTGCGATCACCGCTGCCATCAGAAGAACGATGCTGACGGTTGTGTTCTTGAGGGCAAGCGTAAGAGCCGGCGCCAGCAGAATGAATACACACAGCTGGAACATATACCACATCGGGAATGCGTACTCGTAAAAAACGATACCCTTCAGGATGCTGAGGATATCCAGCGCTACATTTCCCTGCAGAAAACCGGGGACCAGCAGGGAAACCGCCGCATACATCCCGTAGTAAAATGCGGACCAGGCCAAGAACGGCATCAGCACAGAGGTCACGCGCTTCTTCTGCTTTTGCAGCGCATCGCTGACCGTGTCTACGTTTCGGTAAAACAAATAGCCGGACAGCAGAAAAAAGATGGGAACAGCGGTGGTGCAAATGCCGTGGGTCAGGAAGCTGATGATTCGCGAAGAAATCGTATAGGCGTTGCCGTCTACCATATGCATATGGATGGCAACCACCATCAGGGAACAGACCACCGGCACGATATTCAGGAAATTGCTGTTGATGAAAGAAGTGTTCTTTTTCATAATCTTGAGCCCTTTATGTACGGTCTGTAACAATTCTGCGGTAGGCTTCGGGGTAGGCTTCCATCAGCTTTTTGAAATCAATTTCAGAGGCGTTTTCCACCACATTTTGTGTGGCCAGCTGAACCGTCTGCGATTGCGCGACAAGGGAGAAGATTTTGTGGTACTTTCTGGTTTTGATAAAGCGAACGCCGTTTTCGGCGGCCATAAACATACACCACATATCGTCGTTTTTCAACGCATACTTGATAATCAGCTCTTTTTTCAGCATATGCTGCGGATATGCGCCGTAGGGGATGAGATAACCGCCGCCGGTGGAAGGGCAAACGGAGAAAGAAGGCTGCTTACAGGCAACGTCGGAAATGGTATCCCATCTGCCGACATTGTATAAATTCGTTTTCTTCTTCGGAAAAGCCTGCGCCCGCTCGCAAACGAGACAGCCCGGGAATTCCCGATGCTTGGCAACAAGCCGCTTGATAGCATCTATAGGATAGATAATGTCATCGTCAAAGGTGATGACAACTTCGTTTTCCTTTTGTTCCTGGATGCAGTAGAAATATTTTTTGTGGCCGAACAGATTGTCGCACCACTTGATTTCCAGACCGTATTTTTCAAGGTCGGTAAGACTTTCGGGGAGCGTATGGTTGGGGAATTGCTCTTCTGCCAGCCAGAGGATAATTCTGTCCGGCTTGCAGGACTGCTGCATCAATGACTTGATGGCAAGGTGCGCATAGTTAATTCGCGCGGGGAACGAAGTCAAGGAAGCAGTTACGCGAATATCCCGCTTCTCTTGATTGAGCGGCTGCGCCGGAATCTTACTGCTCCCAATCAGTTTGTTGTCCAGCTTTGAAAAAAACCGGTAGGATACACCGCCAAAATACGGAATCCGGATTGCTTCCGGAAATTTTAACTTTTCGGTTAATCTGCGGTTCATATTCAAAACCTCTTATCGCTTACTTGCTCTTTCCTTTTTTGAGGATGGTGAGGATGTAACGCATACTTTCATTTTTTGTCAGTGCGGACAGCAGCACATAGACCGCAACGCCCACAACAACCTGGATTGCCAGCGTTGCAATATTGCCCAAAGGCAATTGCGCCAGCGGATATACGAAGACAAACATCATTGCCGACAGCAGGAAGGAAGGCAGAATATCCAGCGCTTGCCTGCCTACACCGTAGCCCAGCAGCTTTTTGTTGGGAATGGCATCAATAATGGCGTTGATAATGGCGCCTGCCAGCATACTCAAGGCGATGGCCATAACACCGAAGGGAATGGAGGCAATCAGCAGCGCAACGCCGATAACCTTCTTGACAATTTCCAGCTTCAGGGCAATATCGCTTCTGCCCATAGCCTTGATTGCCTGCAGATTGTCAATCTCGATGGGCATAAACATAAAGGTGAAACAGATGATCTGCATATAAGGCACGCTCTCCAGCCACTTATCGGTCAGAAGAAGGCTGATCAGCGGCTGTGCCACGGCGGCAAGACCTGCCAGCAGCGGCATCAGGATGTATGTGCTGGTCTTGATTGCGCGGCGCAAAATAACCAGCATATCCTCTTTTGAGGTCTGCCGCTTGGAAAGGGCAGGGAACAGCACGCTTTCAATGGTGCCGCCCACATTGGACTCCACCAGCTGGGGGAAGCTCTGACCTTTGTTATAAAACGCCAGGTCTGCGGAGGTGTAAAACTTGCCGATCACCAGGCTGCGCAGGTCATTATACAGCACTTTGATAATGGAAGCGGCAAAAATCTTCCAGCCATAGGAGAACAGCGATTTGAACCGCTCTACCGAGAATGCAAAATCAGGACGCCACGGCACTACGAACACAAGTACGACCATAATGGTGACGATGTTCACGCAATACTGCGCAACCAGCGCCCAAACGCCACAGCCGGCGCAGGCCATCCAGATGCCCACAGCGGCGGACAAAACGGTGGCACAAGCGGAGGAGTACAGCGTTTTCTTGAATTGCATCGTGTGGGAAATATAGGCCTGCTGCACGCTGACAACGGCAGCGGCGATAATCTGAATGCCCATCACACGGATGACCGCAATCAGCAGTTCCCGGTCGTAGGCGGAATAGAAATCTGCCAGCAGCGGCGCACCAAAGAACAGCACCGCATACAGGAAAAGGCTCATTCCCAGGCTGAAGAAGAAAACCGTGGAGAAATCCAAATTGTCGGCGTCCTTTTTCTGTACCAGCGAGGTGGAAAAGCCGCTGACTACCAACTTGTCGCAGATGGAGATAAACACCGACACCAGCGCAATAATACCGTAATCCTCCGGCAGCAGCAAGCGCGCCAGAATGATGGATACGATAAAATTGACAAGCTGGGTGGAGGTCCGCTCGCAGAATTTCCAAAGCGCGCCGGATATGGTTTTTTTGCGCAAAGACTGATTGTCGCTCATTGAAACTTACTTCCTTACAGTTTGCATTCCACAATGGTGGTGCAGCATTCATAGACCTCCGACTCCGGAGGAAGCTGCATATAGTCACCGTATCGTTTGGTTAAGAATTCGTGATAATTTTTGGGGATAAAGAAGGTCTTGTCCTCAAAAGGATGCTCAATCAGCTCCTCAAAGGTGCATCTGGGAATGGGGTAGATGCCGTTGTTGGGATGGGCGACCTTGTAGACATACTTGGTGGGCAGCCACTTAAACATTTTCATAGCGCCGCCACGCATAGCGTTGATGATACCGTAGGGCAGCCAGGAGAACAGACCGTATATACGGCGCTTGCCTGCCGTGCCGGTGTAGATGCCGCTTTTGACCTTGCCGACGCAGGACCAGAACATCGCCAGCTTAACCTGCAGCTTCAAAAAGCAGGGGATGATATTGTCAATGGGGTGCAGGTCGATAAATACGCCGCTGTGCAGATCCGTAAGTGTTGCCAGCTCCTGCTCCACAAACACGGTGCCGTTTAAGCGCACCTTGCCCCAGCTGTTGGGGTAGCGCTTCTCGGAGCAGTAGTTGCTGAAGAAAATCTTTTCGTTGGGGTGCTTTTTCATATAGCGCACGAATTTGTCGTAATCCCGGCGGGGCATACACATATCAATATCGTGATCCCAGGGGATGAAGCCGTTGTGCCGCACCGCGCCGATTACCGAGCCGCCGTAAAGCGAGCATTTGAAGCCCTGCTCCCGGCAGATGCGATCCACTTCCGTGGCAATTTCCAGCATCCGCGCGTGGCAAATTTCCATATCGTATCCGCAAACTGTATATTTGCTCATCGTGTGTATGTGCTCCTTAATGCTTTTTTCGCTTTCTGCCAATACTTTTCCAAATCAAATCCGCGTGTCCGTAGAAAAGACACTTGGCATAATAGGTCAGCTTATACTTAATCTGCAGGAAGGGATGACCGAAGCCGCTGATATAGCTTAAGCGGTCCATATAGTGCATATCGGCAACGATGTGCTGGGGATCCTGCAGGGGGAAGGTAATTTCGTGCCGCTCCATATCGAACATTGCCTGCTGCGCTTTGGGCAGACACTCAATATAGGCGTTTGTGTGGGTTGCGTTTTCCGTGGTGCCAATATCCGTAACCATATTCTTTTTCGGGATAATGGCAAGGCGGGAATGCAGCAACGCATCAGAGCCGAGAACGGTCTCCCAATAGGGGATACCGGTGTTCTTATGGCGCAGGGCGGTATGATACCAGGACTGTTTGTAATCCTTGCCATAAAGCCGCTCCAAACAGCGCCAGTTATATTCGTCATCCAAGTGAAGATATTTTTCGTCCCAGCTGTCAGCAACGCGCTTCCAGGTTGCCCAGGCGGTAGAGCCACAGGGGGCAAAGAAATAATCGCCGGGACAATCCTCGTAGACACCCAAAAGATTCGTGCCACAAATGTGGTTAATCCGGGTGTCATTTTCGTATTTGTCAAGAAGATACTTGCAGTAGGGATAGAAGCTCTGGGAGGGAATACGGTCATCCTCCAGAATGATGCACTTGTCAACGATGGAGAATGCCCACTTGTGGGAATAGAAGGTGGAGGGGTCGCAGCCGTAGTTTTGCTCGTTATACATTCTGTAGACGGTGCATTCCCAGTCGATATTTTCCGCAATCTTTCGGCACTTTTCGATATTCTCCACATCGTCGGGTCTGCCCTCACGCGGGCCATCCTGCCACAGAAGCAGGGTGCTGGGGCGTGCCTCCCGTACGGATTCAAAAACCTTTTCAAAAACATCGGGTCTGGCGAAGAAAATCAGCAGTACGGGAACATCAATTTTCCAAGGCTTTGCCATTTGCAGCATCCTCCTTAAAGATCAGTTCGATGGCGAGCGGCGCCAGAAACCAGGTGGTCAGACCAAGGGGCAGGGAAGCGTGGATGGGGTTGGTAAGACCCATCAAACCGAACATGGTGGTTACCACGCCGAATTGAGCCTTGTGTTCACCCAGCTGCTTCTTTGTATGTCTGCTCAAAGAGAAGAACAGACCGTAGAAGGGCAGACCGCCCAAAATGCCGGTGTCGGACAAAACGGTCAGGAAGGTGGCGTGACCGTCAAAATCCAGCTGCCGGTTGCCGATAAAGGGACTTTGCAGGAAAGCCTTGATGGTGTCGCCGTAAAGTGTCAGACGGCCATTCAGGTTATAGCCATCGGCACCCTTGCCAACCAAAAAGTCCAGAATCTCACTCAACCGCAGGACAACCTGCTTCGACGGGATAATGCGGATCGCATATTCCAGAATCTGCGGCAGGAACAGCGAGAGGGCAATGACGCACAAGGCGAAAAGAATCTTATTGAGCGTAGAGCGGATATTCCGGAAAATCTGAAACAGCACGCCGATAACGGCGATCAGGATCGCCAGGGTGTACTGGGCGTTAACCAGGAAGATAATACCCAGAATGACCGCAACAATGGAAAGCCATCTGGGGATGCCCTTAAACTGGATCATAATGATGGACATAACGGAGATGATCATCGGAACGGCGTAGACGAAATAATAGCCGGCAAGGTTCATGCTGGAAAGGTCCACATCGCCGCCCCATTGTTTGATTGCACCCGGGTTCTCGATGAGGTAGATCCAGGTGATAACGATGACGTATACCATCAGCGCAATGCCTGCACCGGTCAAAAGCAGCTTCTGCTTTCGCGTGGCGGTCTTATGCACCCGGAAGAACAGGAAAGCAGGAAAATACAAAGAAGTGTACTGATACATCTTTGCGGTAAACTGCTTCGTAGTTCGATTGGCTACATCCTGCGCAATGGTGCGTGTATCGGTCAGCAGGGTGTAAAATAACGCCAAAAGAACGATCAGCACAAGGGATATGGCTACGATGGGAAGCAGATCCGCATCGATAATCATCATATATGCGCAGTAAACCAAAAGAAGCGCCAGCAGGATTGTTGATCCCAAAGAATATGCCGGCAGCAGATATGCCACAAACAAATAGATGATCAACAAGATCTCCCAGAAGGGAAGCTTCTTTCTGCTTAATAATACCAAATCCATAAATGATAAAAAACTCCTTGTTTAGTGCACGGGGGTAGCTTTCTTGGCTGCTTGATTGACCTGCGCCATCTGCTGGTTGTAGGCTTCGCCCTTGTCTTCCGAGCCGTGCTGACCGGCAGGATGGTAGGTGGGTACCACGGAGGACACCAGGGTGCGGATCTCCTCATCCTGTCCGTCGTAAGCGGCGCGCATCAGCAGCAGCATTTGCTGCAGGAATTCGTCGGTCTCGAAGGGGATGGGGCTGCCGATGTGGATCAGATGATTCGGCGTGGTGCGCATACCTTCCTCGCTCATCAGCTTTTCCTCGTAAAGCTTTTCGCCGGGACGCAGACCCGTATAGGCGATCTTGATGTCCACATCCGGCTTCAGACCGGAAAGACGGATCAGATTCCGCGCCAGGGTGTCGATCTTAACGGGGGAGCCCATATCCAGCACGAAGATCTCGCCGCCGTCGGCATAGGTACCGGCCTGCAGCACCAAAGACGCTGCCTCGGGAATGGTCATAAAGTAGCGGATAATGTCGGGGTGGGTAACGGTAACGGGACCGCCCTTGGCGATCTGCTCCTTGAATCTGGGGATAACGGAGCCGTTGCTGCCCAGAACGTTGCCAAAGCGAACAGCAACGAAATCTGTATCGGGTGCGGAACCGGATTGGGTCATACCCAGCAGATTGTCACCTCTGTCCTCGGCGTGGGTGAAGAGGGGAGCCAGGTCACCGGCCTTGCCGTCCCGGATCTTTCTGTCAAAGGACTGGATGATCATTTCGCAAAGCCGCTTGGACGCGCCCATAATATTGGTGGGATTCACGGCCTTGTCGGTGGAGATCAGCACGAAGCGCTTGCAGCCGTGGATCATAGCGGCATAAGCGGTCTTGTACGTGCCGATGGCGTTGTTCTTGATGGACTCGCATGGGCTGTCCTCCATCAGGGGGACGTGCTTGTGAGCTGCGGCGTGGTAGACCACGTCCGGCTTATACTTGGCAAAGACCTGATTGATGCGGCGGCTGTCACGGACAGAGCCGATCAGGACTTCCAGATTCAGGTTGGGATACTTGTCCTTCAGCTCCAGACCGATGGCGTGGGCGTTATTTTCGTAAATATCAAACACGATCAGCTGCCTGGGGCTGTGCTTGGCGATCTGCCGGCACAGCTCGCTGCCGATAGAGCCGCCGCCACCGGTGACCAGAATGGTCTTGCCGGTGATGAACTGATAGATCTCCTCCATATTGACCTGAACGGGCTCACGACCCAGCAGGTCCTCCACGGCCACGTCCTTCATGGCGCTGGCGGTGACGCTGCCTTTGACCAGCTCATACACGCCGGGCAGGATCTTCAGCTCGCAGCCGGTTTCCTTGCAGATGTCCAGAATGTCCCGGCGGGCCGCTGCGTGGGCGCTGGGGATCGCCAGGAAGATCTTTTCGATCTTGTACTTTTCCACGTTCAGCAGGATGTCATCTCTGCCGCCGACGATGGGAACACCGTCGATGTAGCGACCCCACTTATTGCTGTTGTCGTCGATGATGCAGTACACGCGGTCGCTGACCTTGTTGGTCTCGTGCAGGTCACGCAGGATCATCTGACCGGCAGAACCGGCACCGATGAGCATAACACGGCTGGTAACGGCGCTGGGCATTGTCTTTGCCCGCTTGCTGCGCTCCAGCAGGATGAAACGGTAGCCGAAACGGACGGACAGGGTAAGCAGGAACTGAATGGCAATGCCCAGAATGTAGTATGTAATGGGCATTCTGATAAACATCAGTGTAATACCGGCAGTATGCACCAGCATCAGAACCAAGGAGCTGACAGCAAGCCGCTCCAGCTCGATATAGCTGGCAAAGCGCCACATACTCTGATACAAATGGGCTCTCCAGAATACAAAAATGCTGACGGCAGCATAGATGGGGGCGAATTTCAGCCAGGCCATCAGGTATTCCGGCGTGATGGCGGAGAATTGGCAGTCAAACCGAAGCCAGAGCGCCAAAAAATAAGAGCCGGTGACCACGATCAGGTCATATATGACCAGAAAAACGGCGATCAAATGCCAGTGCTCCAAAAACCGTGCGGCTTTTTTCCCTGCTGCTTTTGGGGTGGCGGATGTATGCTTTTTCATCATTCGTCTCTCCTGCTTCCGTAGAATTTTAGGATTACTGCGCGAGGGCGCAGATATGGATTATAGTTATCATACGTACTATAACACATTATTAAATATATTTCAATTGCATTTTTGCAAATCCTGCGCGTAAAATACAAAATCTGCGGCGATTTTTCTGTCGAAACCGGTCGCGTGCAAAAACGGCAGAAGAAAAAAAACGGATCGCGGCAGGAAAACGCGTTGGTTGCCCGTAAGGGGAGAATTAACAGGATAGTTGAATTTTGTAAAGATTGTGGTCAAAAAACTAAAAAAACAGCTTGTAATCCGCTGCTTGTTTGTGCTATACTTACTATGTATCAAAGTATACTCGGGGGTCTGCCCTCGGGCAATATGTTAAGGAGGATACCACATGAAGAAGTTCAAGAGACTCATCTCGCTTCTGCTGGTCCTGTGCATGGTTCTGTCGATCGCTCCGGCAATTACCATCGCAAGAGCTGCAGATACAGATGCAGACCTGTGGGTCGATCCCGTCAACGGTAACGATGCCAACGACGGTACCACAGAAGCAACTGCACTGAAGACCATTCAGGCCGCCAAGACCAAGGCAGCGGAACTGAGTGCTTCCGGCGACGTTGTCGTCATCCTGAAGGAAGGCACTTATGACGCTACCGAGACCATCGTATTCGGTGCGTCCGATTCCGGTCAGAACGGCAATACCATTACATACCGTGCCGCTTCCGGCGAGACCGCCCTTATTTCCGGCGGTGAGGAACTGGACGGCTGGACTCTGTATGATCCCAATCATAATATTTATGTTGCGGACATCCCCGAGGGTGCAGAGCTGATCCGTCAGTTCTACGTCAACGGTGAGCCTCAGCCCATGGCTTCTATGGAGCTGACCCCCACCGATCTGTATACCTTCAACTCCACCGGCTACAGATCCGGCATTATCTCCAGCGCAGACAGCACCCAGTATCTGACTGTCGATCTGGGCGAGGGCAAGCTGGTTTCCAGCGTTACCCTGTATGGTGATTACGAGGCTTCTGCCACCACCGGCAAGGCAATGGGCTTCCCCAAGGATTTCACCATCCAGACCTCTCCCGATGGCTATACCTGGACTACCCAGGTTACCGAGACTGACTATTCCGCACCCAGCGCGCTGGGCGGCGTAGAGTTCAGCTTCGACAGCACGGCTGCCCGTTACATCAAGATCGAGGCCACCGAGCTGGGTAACCCCGGCCAGAACACCCAGACCGGCGCTACCCAGTACCGTCTGGCCTTTGCTGAAGTGCAGGTCGGCTTCACCTCCAAGGCAAATTCTGTCAATACCGGCGTTGCGCAGCATCTGGATATGGACAGCCCTCTGGCTTCCGCCAGCGATGTTGCCATGACACTCAACACGCCTTATACGCTGACCGTGGGCAGCACCGCTGTTCCTGTTGGCGGCGTTATCGTGACGGCTACCACTGCTGTTGCCGGCACGGAGGACAACATTAAGATCCAAGTTACCACCGACGGCTCCAACTGGCAGACCGTTTACGCCAAGGATGGCTACACCTGGAAGAAGAGCAATTACTTTGCTTTCAACACCACCGGTGCGACCAAGGTGCGGATCATCAATGCTGCAGAGGTCACTCTGAGCACCATTACCGTACACGCACCTGCCAAGATCAGCGGCACCGTTACTGCCAGCGGCAGCAACACCTCCGCGCTGAACGACGGCAAGGTGGTCAGCGGCTTTAACAGCGGCAGCCAGACCTCCGCTCTGTACGAGGATGAGATCGTCATCAACCTGGGCTCTACCCAGGCTGTTGGCGGCGTGCGTCTGTACCCCACCTACAACGGCACCGAGCCCACCGGCTATATGAGCGCAGCCCGGATCCTGATCTCCACCGACGGTGTTACCTATCATACCGCTCTGGAGGTGCCCAGCATCCAGACTCCCACCGGCGGCGCACAGCTGCTGGTGTTCCCCAGAGGCTACAACGCCCAGTACATCAAGATCCAGCCCCTGCTGCTGACCGAGCGCTTTGACGGCACTTACAGCCTGCAGCTGGATGAGATCGAGGTCGTTCCCTCCAAGATCGAGGCTATCGACATCGAGGACGATGTTCCCAATATCGTCACCAAGAAGATCTACGAAAACATCTCCTGGAGCGGCGCAACGCCCACTCTGGGTTACTACGCAGATGTCAACGACATGAGCGCCAACGTCGCTCCCACCTACTACGCAACCGAAGAAGAAACCGTCGAGGGCGAAGAGGCGGACTGCATCATCAGAGGCACCGAGGGTTCCCGTGGCTGGTCCGGCCTGTTCTACTACAGCGAGCTGGTAAACTACGGCGGCACCAAGGTTCCCGCATTCTACGTCACTCTGGCTTCTGAAGCTACCTTCAACACCATTGACCTGGTGCTGGACAACGATATCTGGGGCGGTCCTATGGACTACGCTATCCAGGCATACAACGGCACCGAGTGGGTCGAGCTCGTAAGAGAGACCGCTCCCGGCTGGACCGCAAGATCGAACTACTCTGCCCACTTTGAGTTCAGCGAGATCACTGCGACCGCAGTTCGCGTTCTGGCTTACGATCTGGCAGATATGGAAGGTAATGCACTGGCTGACGGTGCAGATACCACCACTACCCAGACCCGTTTCGTTCTGGACGAACTGACTCTGTCCATGATGAGCGAGATCACCTACGAGGAGCAGCCCGATCTGGACGCAGATACCGTTGAGTACGACAAGTTTTCTCTGTCCAGCAGCTATGTTGCAAACTTCGGTTATTACAACAGCAGCGAGCTGAGTGCTTACACCGCCTTCAACACCGGCAGCATCTCCAGCCTGTTTGACGGCAACTACGATACCTACGGCAGCACCAGCGCCTTCCAGTATCAGTGGATTCCTCCTTACGGCAGCCTGCATCCCATGCTGCTGATTAACACCGTAAAGAGCGGCAAGCCTGCTACCATCAACGCCATTGAGCTGGCTGTCCGCGAAGACGGTCACAACGCGCCCTACGATTTCGAGATTCAGGTCACCACCTCTGCCAACAGCAACAACTGGATCACCGTTGCCAAGGGCGAGGAGAAGACCTGGCTGACCGACAACACCGCGCTGTATACCTTCCCCGAAATGGATGTATACAAGGTGCGTCTGGTTGCTACCCTGACAACTCCCAACAGCAACATTTCCGAGGAACTGTGGGTAGAATCTGCACTGACTTATCTGCAGATCGCCGAGTTCACTCTGTATAACATCAACGACCCCACCAACCCCACTGCTGCAGACCTGGTTACCCAGGGCAGCGGCTCCACCGGCAGCGTGACCTATGATGCCAAGGGCGCAGCGGCCTCTTCCGACAACTCCTCTACTCAGTACAAGGCTCTGCGTGCGATCGACGGCTTCATCGAGCCTCTGGACAACGCCGGTTTGTTTGCAAATTATGATACCAAGTACTACTTCTCCTACCTGAAGAACCCCGAGAATGTGGAAATGCACTCTCTGTATCTGTGGTATCACAGAATCCAGCACTTCTCCAGTGCGTCTCTGGACGGTACCGAGCTGTATACGGTAGACGGTCTGGGTGCGATCAGCGGTGAGATCATTATGCCTACTTGGCTGTCCAACGACTATCTGTTCCTGGACTGCCCCGGCGAATGGTACATCGACCGCAACGAAGGCAAGATCTACTATATGGCTGACGGCACGATGGACGACAAGACCGCCATCCTGCCCGTTACCGACAAGATCATCGATATGGAATATGCTTCCAATATCACCTTCGAGGGAATCACCTTCTCCCACACCTCCTGGACCTATCCCAGCACCAACGAGTACCGCGACCAGCAGGCCAACGGCTATCTGGTTGGCGATTCCTGGACACAGGTTCCCGCAGGTATCGATCTGACCGGCTGTACCGATGTCGTCTTTGACGGCGTTCAGATCCGCAATATGGGCACTGCCGGTATCCGTATCAAGTCTGACGGCACTGTCATTTCTGACGGCTGTAAGATCATCAACTCTCTGGTTTGTGACATCTCCTACAGCGGTATCGTGATCGGCGAGATCGTTGCTCACCATGGCTACAGAGACTGGCAGCTGGTTAAGAACGCTACCGTTCAGAACAACTTTGTTACCCGTATCGGTATCGATATGTTCGACTCCGTCGGCATCTTTGTTGCATATACCAACGGCGCAGTGATCGACCACAACGAAGTTGCTTACACTCCCTATTCCGGCATCAGCCTTGGCTGGGGCTGGGATCAGGAAGAAGAGCTTGCCACCAATGCTCTGACCCAGGTTGGCAACAACCAGGTTACCAACAACTTTGTCCACGATGTATGTAGAACCAACTACGACGGCGGCGCTATCTACACCCTGGGCTGGCAGGAAGGCTCTGTCATTTCCGGCAACTACATCTACAACTCCGGCAGCAGTGCCACCAAGACAGAAAATGCTATCTACCTGGATGAAGGTTCTGCTTATATGCAGGTTACCGGTAACGTGATCGACTCTGCCGCACAGTCTTGGCTGCAGATCTACTTCAGCAACATTCACGACAACACCGTGACTGGTAACTACTATCGCTCTGGTCTGAGCACCCGTGGCGCTTTTGTCAACATTGGCAACACCACCAGCGGCAACACCTCTTTCTCCAGCCTGGCAAGCAATGCTTCTGCAAAGGCAATTGCTGATGCAGCAGGCGTGACCGACAACGCCTTCAAGGCTGCTGAGGATAAGGGCTTTGTCCGTCAGCACAACATTGCCCTGGAATTCTGGGGCTCCACTGACGGCGCAAGATATACTACCGATTGTCCGGGCTGGTACAATGTCCGTATCAGCGGTCAGATTGGCAGAACTTACTACAACAATATCGACAATATCGCAACCATCGTAATGCCCGAGGGCACCGATCTGTCCTCCCTGACCCTGCAGTACTCCAATTATTCCGATTGGAGCACCAGCCCCGCCAGCGGCACGACCGATGACTTCACGGATCCCGTTACTTACACCGTTACCGACGGCTCCAGCACCAAGACCTGGACCGTCAACGTCATTGAGGATACTCCCATTGAGGAAGAGGAAGCACCTCCCGTCAACGATGATCCCACTGTTGATACCCTGCCCACCGAGGCTCCCACCGAGCCCGTGGATCCCGATGCACCCGTTCTGACGCAGCTGAATATTTCCGGCACCGTTGTCGGCTGCTGCTCTACCGACTCTGCATCCCAGAGCGATCCTTCCAAGCTGTCCTGGTACTCCAGCCAGAATACCAGCTGGCGCGATCTGGGCATCTTCGTCGACCAGGATACCTACAATCAGGTCAACTGGGGTGTCAGCCCCAACGAAAGAGCTGACGTCTATTTGGATCTGTCCGACACCGCTGAGGGCTACACCTCTGCCGATGTGCTGAAGCTGTACAGCGGTGGTATGGTGGCAGTTCCCGAGGTTACCGTGATCCTGTTCCTGGCTGACGGATCTACCGTGGAGCAGACCTTTACCACCAACTGGTCCGTGGGCAACGCAGGCGACGAGTACGTAGAGTACGCCTTCGACGAGACCTATAACCTGACAGGCTTGTATGTATGGCAATCCCAGAACACCTACGCCTCCATCGGCGAAATCGAGCTGTGGGCATACACCACCGGCGGCTCTGTAACTCCCGACACGCCCACCGATTTCACCCCCGCAGAGGGCGACTAT
Organism: Oscillospiraceae bacterium; assembly: GCA_017436955.1. Classification (GTDB taxonomy): domain Bacteria; phylum Bacillota; class Clostridia; order Oscillospirales; family Oscillospiraceae; genus Faecousia. The sequence goes on from JAFSCD010000005.1 coordinate 31,365, forward strand.
CTGGAGCGCATCCCCGAGTCCTCCCTGACTCCCTATGTTGGCGACTTGGTTGACGGCGAACTGACCAACCAGGATCCCGGCGAAGCTGCTTACCTGACCAACCTGGACGTTGGTTCTGCCGGCTGGATCGGCTCTGCAAGCACCACCGGACAGCAGGCTGCTGTCATCGAGCTGGGCAGTGTCAAGAAGATCGGCGCAGTTGAGCTGATTGCAAGAAATGCTGACAAGCTGACCGGCTTTGAGCTGCAGGTCAAGCTGTCTGACGGCACCTGGAGCTCCATCGGCACCTACAGCGGTATGTTCAGCGGCACTTGCACCGAGGTGATCACCTTCCCCGCTGTGCAGGCTTCTGCGATCCGGATTCTGTGTAATTCCTGGAGCAGCAACCGTCCCATGCTGCAGGAGATCTGCGTCTACGAGGTAAAGACCGGCACGATCCTGGAGAAGCTTTCTCCCACCAGTGCTTCTACCTCCAGCAGCCCCCTGACTTCTGCTTCCAGCTCTGACAATATCATCGACGGCGACCGCGGCAACTGGAACAGTGCTTACTTCCAGACTACCGCTATTCCCACTACCATCACCTTCAATATCAAGAAGGACGGTGTGGCAAGCAACGTTGCCAGAATGATCCTGTACGCGTACAGCCCCAGCAACTACTCCGCCGGCGAGATCGTGCTGGAGCTGCAGGTTGACGGCGAGTGGATCGAGGTTTACGCGGGCGCTGCTTACTCCAGCTCCTCCACCGATACCTTCGTTCTGGACTTCGATCAGGATTACTTCGCAACCGCAGCCCGCCTGACTGTCAATTCCTATGTCGCATCGAACCTGATCATCCCCGAGGTTGAGTTCTACGGCTATGTCTCTGCGGAAGCTGCAGAAGATGTCCAGCTGGATGCTCCCACCAACCTGACCGTCACCGACGTTACCGACAGCAGCATCACCGTTACCGCTGACAGCGTTACCGGCGGCACCCTGAAGTTCCGCCTGCTGGATTCCGACGGCGTTGCATTGACCGAGTGGCAGACCAGCGGCACCTTCACCGGCCTGGATCGCTACACCAAGTACACCGTCGAGGCAATGTACTTTGGCAACACCGGCTATCTGGATTCCATCTCCACCACTGTTGACCAGAGAACGGAGAGAACCCAGCTGCCCGGCGTTACCGGCTTCAGTGTTGTATCCGTTACCGCTGATTCCATCACCGTTACCGGCGATACCATCGAAGGCGGTACCCTGCAGTTCCGTATCGACGGCGGCAGCTGGACCACCGGCAACACCTTCACCGGTCTGTCCGAGAACACCAGCTACACCATCGAAGCAAGATACAACAGAAAGAACACCAGCTATCTGGCAACTGTTGCTGCTGACTATGTCAGTGTTACCGTGACCACCAAGGAGAATGTCACCGTGGTCGTGGGCGCAAGCTACAGCATCCACCTGGTTGAGCCCTGGGCACTGCGTACCTACATCAATTTCGCAACCACCACAACCAGCGATCCCACTCCCGTGGAGATCGCCCTGAATACCTTCATGGACTATGGCGCATACGCCATTGTTGGCGATAAGTTTGAAGGCACCACCGCTGAAGACCTGATGGCTGATCCCGATGCAGTGAAGTACACCTCTGCATCCGGCG
>JAFSCD010000006.1 GCA_017436955.1 Oscillospiraceae bacterium
CTAGTGACTAGCTATTTCGCAAGTATTACGGTATTGTGTGTGCTACCAAACGTAAAGGAGGTTTGATAAAATGGCAAAAAGACGAGCAAATGGCGAAGGAAGCCTGAGAAAGAGAAAAGATGGCCGATGGGAAGGTCGGTAGCGGCGACGGCCCCGATGATAAGCACTATGAACTCAATAGCGATGACTATATCTGGTCTGTTCTTACCGAGTGCAATGATGCTGCGTTTGTCGAGGACGATAAGTGGATGGTTCACGACAGAGAGTATCTGAGTTTCACCATAACCTCTGAGGTGCTTGGAGTTTACAGAGTAGCAATGTATGTGACCGAGGATGGATATCTCTGGACCAATGCATTCAGCTATCAGTATCTCTTTAACATCGGAGAAGATGCCGCTGGCAAGATCATCAAGTACACAAAGGAAAACTCCACTGAAGCCGAGTACGAGCCTTACAGGAACTCTGTCGCCGGCACCATCACCGAGATTACCGATGAATATATCTTGGTGGATGATTCTGTACTCTGTAATAACCCGGATGATGGCATCGCTTATAAGGTGCTTCTGAACGACCTGCGTATCTCCCGTTACGTGGATCATGGTGTTGTTGAAGTTGGCGATACCGTACAGGTAACCTTCGAGAGTGATCTTGGCGCGGACAATACCATTGCCGATGCTATTTACATTTCGCAAGCAATGATCTCCGGTGGAGATGTACTGATTCCCGAATAAGTCCTATATCATATCAAAGGCGTCGCTTCGGCGGCGCCTTTACAAAAAGGGTAGAAAAAGTCACAATTTTATGATATACTAAAGAAAAAAGCGAAAGGAACGCTTATGGGAAAGCAGCACAACAGAAGAATATTTGCCGGCTTCTACAAGCGGTACGATAACAAATACATATACGTTGTCGCTGTCGTTCCCGATGTGGATACCGGAGGTCAGGTGGTCATCTTCCACGAGGGGATCGATGCCTGCGAATGTAAATACTACTCTATGACCAAGCAGTCCTTCTGCGAAATGGTAGAGGTGGACGGCGAATGGGTGGACAAGTTCGTCCGTCAACCGCAGATCAAAATTACTGATACCCACATCCGAAATCTCATCGACGGCGGCTTCAGCGGCCCCGTCCGAAAAAAGAAACCGAAGGACGAGGAAGAACTGGTATATGACGGGCGACGATATCGCCGAGCCGAAACCTATACCGACTACGCCAAAGACCTCTGCACCAATTACAAAATCGATCTACGCCGATACAATCTGTGTGTTACACAGAAACGGTATATCGGCGTGGACGGTAAAGACGAATTCAACATTCTCAAAGAGGACTTGGCTTTTCTGAATGACTGTCTCAAAACCGTTCTCAAAAGCTACGGCGCATATTTCAGGGAACGGTATATCGAAGGAAAATCCGTCCGCAAATACGCCGAAGCCCATAAGATGAACCGTGGCAGCGTGGATCACCTCAATCGAAAATTTATTGCGGAGCTTGCCGCCGCCCTCAAAGCAAGAGATGATGCGGACGGTGTCTGCCGCCTACGGAAAAAGTAAATAAGTATATCGCAACTGACATCTGCTTGAAAAAAGCAGGTGTCTTTTTTTATGCCCAAATCGCTATGACAGAACTATGTCAAATAGAAGTTACCTTTCCGATACAAGTGAGAAGGATATCCTTCTACCCTACACCGCTATGTCAGCTTCATGTCGAAAATGAGTGAATTGCCAAATGAGGGATGAGAGGACTTTTTTTATAATCCTCTAATATTTCCACCCTTGCCAACAGCTATAGGTTGAGAGAAAAATGCTTTCCTTTTCTGCTGCTATGACAGGATTATGTCATTTGGGAGTTGGATCGGCTGGAAAAGTGAGAGGACATTTTTTATTCCCCGTCTTATCCGTTATGACAGAGCTATGTCAGTTGGGAGTTGAATTCCCATGGAAAGTGAGGGATACTTTTCTGCTCTCTGTCGTTGTGTCAGAACTATGACAAAAACAAGTGAATTGCGGAATACAGGGTAGAGGGGTAAATTCTCCCTTCACCCGTCTCTGCTGTGTCAGTTTTATGTCACACGGTCAATCGTTTCCCTTAGACGAGTGAGGGGATGTCTTCTCAAACACAACTGAATAACCTGCCGACAGGATATGCGGCGGTGGACTTTGCGATGACAACGATCCAAAAGATCGTGCCGTAGGAGAAAGGCGCAGACGATGCGCCCTCGAAAGAGGACACGGCGAGCGAGCACAAACATCGAAGCGAAACACGGTCAGCGTGAGCGTAGGAACGCTGTTGGGCGTACAGGTAAAAACTGCGGAGAGCGAGGAAGGTCTATGAACTTTCTCTCGTAGGACAGAACCGTGATCCGCAAAACAAAATTTTATGAAAGGCGGGATGTATATGATTGCTCCGACTGAAGAAACAGAACACAACAATGAAAGGAAAAACGCTATGCAAAACGAAGAACTTGAAATCATCCGTATGTCAGAAATACAGATGCGGGAAGTGGAATGGCTGTGGTATCCGTATATCCCGTTCGGTAAGCTGACGATCATCCAGGGCGATCCCGGCGAAGGCAAAACAACCTTTGCGCTCCGCCTTGCCGCCGCCTGCTCCACAGGGACAACGATGCCGGGGATGGAATCGCTCTCACCTTTCAACGTGATCTATCAATCAGCAGAGGACGGTTTGGAGGATACCATCAAGCCGCGCCTCACCGAAGCCGGTGCCGATCAGGAAAGAGTCATCAATATCCGCGAGGATAAAAAATCTCTCCATCTGCTGGACAGTCGAATTGAAAAGGCGATCCTGCAGTGCGATGCAAAACTGCTGATCCTTGATCCTCTGCAGGGATACTTGGGAGAGCGAATTGATATGAACCGCGCCAACGAAATCCGTGAGGTGATGAAAGCCATTGGGCAGGTGGCGCAACGGACAGGCTGTGCCATCGTCCTCGTCGGTCACCTCAACAAAGCGACGGGCATGAGCAGCGCCTACCGAGGACTCGGCTCCATCGACTTCCGTGCGGCGGCTCGAAGCGTTCTCGTGGTGGGCAGACTGCGGAAGAACAAAAATATCCGTGTCATCGTCCACGATAAATCTTCCCTCGCTCCCGAAGGAAAATCTCTTGCCTTCAATCTCGGTAACGAGGAAGGCTTCCGTTGGCTCGACGGCTACGACGGGATCTCCGCCGAGGATCTGCTGTCGGGTCTCTCATCCCAACAGGAAACCAAGACCATGCAGGCAGAGGAAATCATCCGCACGATGCTGGAGGACGGCGCAGAGATACCCGGCGAGGAAATCGTTCAAGCGGCGGCAAGAAAACAGATCTCACGCCGTACTGTGAACGAGGCCAAGAAAAACATCGCCGGTATCGTCTCCCGAAAAGTCGGCACCAAATGGATGTGGTCGATCCCAAATGAAGATTGCAACATTGCAGAGGTGTCCTCGGATGAAGAATGAAAACCGCTGTAAAAAGTATAGACACTTCTGCATTGTTGCCTTGTTCTTTTTTCTGCCGAGGGAAACGGAACAGGGGTGCAGAACACCGCCCTGTGAGCCACACAAACGCCCTGTGTGCCCTTTTCCGAGGACGGACGGGGAAACACACCGCAGGGCAATATTTCCCCTTTTTCTGCCGTTGTTTCAGAAAAAGAGGAAAAGCGGGGGTTACGCTTCTGTACTCTCTCTTTGGAGAGAGTGCGAGCATCGCATTCGACTGGTCGCGGAACACCCGCGCCCTGCCTTCTGCGGAGTTGCCTTGCAACTCTCTCGGCTGGGCAGAAGCCCTGCACCCACTCACTTTCTTTGAAAAGAAAGTAAGCAAAGAAACTTTAAAACAGAAAGGAGCATCTATTTTTGAAAAACAAGAAAATGAGTATACGCATCAGCGAGGAACACCTCGCCGCCATACACCGCAAGGCAGAGCAAGCGGATATGACCTTCACCGACTACGTGACCAAAGCCTGTCTCGGCAGACAGATCATCGTCATAGACGGACTGGATGAGGTGCTCCGTCAGCAAAAAGCCATTGGGCGCAACCTCAATCAGCTCACGATGCTCTGCAATATGGGCAGGGTGAGCGTGGCAAGCCTTGCGGAAATGAAAGAGCAGTACGCAGAGGTAAGCGCAGCTCTGACGGAACTGCTGGAACGAAAGCGGTGGTCGGATGGCAACGGTTAACGTGATGAAAAATAAGCGGACACAGTCAAGAGCCGGACTTGCGTTCATCCTTTCCTACTGCAAGCGGGAGAGCAAAACTGTGTACGAAGGCAAAAAACTTGTGTCAGGTGTCAACTGTCTTCCCGAATCCGCTTACCGAGAATTTATGAATACAAAGCTGCAGTACGGAAAGACCGGCGGCAGAATGTTCTATCACTTCACCCAGTCATTCTCTCCCACGGAAGATATTACTCCCGAAACGGCTCACGAGATCGCCGTGAGGTTTGCAGAAAAAATGTTCCCCGGCTTCGAGGTTCTCGTCGCCACCCATACCGACAAGGCACACATCCATTCACACTTTGTTGTCAACAGCGTGAGCTGTGAGAACGGATATAAATATCATTCGGACAACGAAAATATAGAACGGCTCCGAGCAGAGTCGGACAAGCTGTGTTTGCAATACGGTCTGTCGGTTCTCCCTCCGAAGGAGCAATCGCAGAAGGTCAAGCAGATGTCTTCAAGGGAGTACCGCGCCGCCGAGCGCGGAGATAGCTGGAAGATGCAGCTGATCGTTACGATTGAGGATGCGATGGCGATAGCAAGATCGAAGGAACATTTTATCCGCTTGATGGAGGCAGAGGGCTATGAGGTGAAGTGGACTCGTGACAGAAAGAGCATCACCTACACCACGCCCGACAGAAAACGGTGCAGAGATAATAAGCTGCACGAAGAAAAATTTTTGAAGGAGAATATGGAATATGAGTTCAGAATACGGAACGAAATCCAGTACGGAATTAAAGGATACGGCGAGAGCGCATATGAAGAAAGCGGAGATCGCCATCCCCTGTACGGCGGTGATGGACGTGAACTGGAAGGCACTGATCGCCGCGATGAATACGCAGATCGATATGCTGGCGGCGATACAGAAATCGCTGACGGAGCTGGCGACCAAAGAGGACATCACCTCGTATATGGATGGCCAGATCACGATACTGACCGAGTACGCCAAGAGCAGTCGGGAGCTTACCGAACAGTTCACGGAGATGATGGAACGGACATTGGCAGCATCTACCGAGAGGATGAGTACGGCAACCGAGAATATGTGCTCACAGGTTGGGAAAGCGAGCGAGAGTTTTTCACAGAGTCTCTCTTCGGAACAGGAAACGGTGAGAGCATTCACCAAGCGGAGTATGCTGATCACGCTTATCCCAACGGCGGTACTGATCATCTGGGAACTGATACGGCATATCTTTTTGCTGACCTGACGAACATCATTGACGAGGATGCTCCCGTGGAGGACTGCACCACGATGCACCAGCCACGCAGACAAAAGAAGAACAGCGGCCCCGTGATGGGCGGTATGTAAAAAAATATTGTGAAAGCCGGTAACGGCAGAAAGGAGTTCAATGAACGAATACAAAGAATATCTTGAAACAGGAATACTCGGCAGCTACAAGCCCGAGAGTGCAATTATTAAAAAATCCGACAGCGGTGCATCGGTGGCAGTCTTCCGTGATTCATCCTACACGCTTACCGATGACACCTGCACTCGTGAGCGTGAAATGCTGATCAAGGGAAAACGGTTTATTATTTCCTCCGTGTTTCCTTTGGATGCCAGGGCAACCGCTACGGATAAGATGCTGGCGCTCATCGATGCAGACCTCCAAAAAGATGATAAAAAATTCTGAATTTTTCCGATTCTGAATGGACTTCCGGCAAGCGTTGCGGTATACTGTGTGATACCGTATCGGCTTGCCCTGCATAAAAGGAGGATGCAAAATGACAAGCCAAAAATATACAATACTCTACGGTAGATTAAGTCAGGACGACGGCAAGACAGCCGAGTCCAACAGCATAACCAATCAGCGACTCATGCTCGAAAAGTATGCTCGTGACAACGGGTTCGACAACGTCCTGTTCCTTGCCGACGACGGCTATACGGGAACGAACTTCGAGCGTCCCTCGTGGAAACAGATCGAGGATATGATCAAGCGCGGCGAGGTGGAAACACTGATCGTCAAGGATCTCAGCCGACTCGGCAGAGAGTACCTGCAGGTAGGTTATTATCTTGAACTGTACTTCCCGAACATGGGAGTTCGGTTCATAGCGATCAACGACGGAGTCGATTCGCTGGTTGAAGGCAGTAACGATTTCAGCCCGATACGAAATTGGGCAAACGAGCTTCACGCAAAGGATTCCAGTAAAAAGGTTCGTGCGGTGAAAAAGCTTCAGGCAGAGCGCGGTGAACGGCTCGGCGGCAGACCGCCCTACGGCTACAAAAAGGTGGACGAGGACAGCAAAGAAATCATCCCCGATGATGAAGCCGCAGCGGTGGTGCAAAGGATCTTCTCACTGTGCGCCTCCGGCAAGGGCCCCAATCAGATCGCCCGTATCCTTCGCGAGGATAAGGTGCTGACACCCAGCAATTATTACTTCCATAAGCATAAAAAAGGGCACATCGGATTGGACACCACCCGTCCCTATGCATGGTGCAGCAGTACCGTCACGGCAATCCTTGATAACAAGGTGTACCTCGGACACACGGTGGGGTTGCGTACCACAACGATATCGTATAAAAATAAAACAACGGTACACCGCCCCGAAAGCGAATGCGCCGTTGTGGAAAATACGCATCCCGCGCTGATCACGCAGGAGCAATGGGATATCGTTCAGGATGTGCGCACACACAAGAAACGCACCCCCAAGCAGATGGAAGAACCGAATATCTTCTCCGGACTTGCCTACTGCGCCGACTGCAAACGGACGATGGTACTGCACCGAGCAAGCACAATGAAAAAGTCCGATTACAATTTCAAGTGCTACACCTATGGTAAGCGTGGCAAGGGAGAATGCACGCCCCACCATATCCGAGAGGACGAGTTGTACGCCATCATACTGGATGATCTGCGCAGGGTGACACACTTCGCCCGTAAAAAGGAACGGCAGTTTGCGGAGTATATCAACCGCAAAAATACAACGCAGCTTCGTCAGGAGATCACCGCTCTGCAGCTGGAGATCGAAACCTTGCGTAAGCGCAGAAACGAGCTGACATCCTTATTCAAGCGACTGTACGAGGACAACGTGCTCGGCCGTGTCACCAACGAGCAGTTCCGTCTCCTCTCTGCCGATTACAACGACGAGCAGCGAGAAATAGACGAGGCTCTCCCGCTGAAAGAGGAACGCTTGGAAAAACTGAAATCGTCAGCTGCCAACGTAGACGCTTTCATTGAGAAAGCAAAACGGTATAAAACCATTGATAAATTAACACCCGAAATCGTGCGCCTGTTTATCGCAAGGATCGAGATCGGAGAACGCACCGTGAAATACTCACGGCACTCCGCTCAAAAAATCCGCATCATTTACCGTGACATCGGTGAATGGGATTACGACGATGCGGCAGAAGCCGAACAGCAACAACCGCAGATCGTAGCAGTGACCGTAGCACAACCGGAACTGCTTCCTGCATAAACACTGCACAAAGCGGGATAAACGCAGTAAAGGCGGATGACAAACGCCATCCGCCTTTACCGCACCTACATACTGTCAGAAAATGTCCCTATGAACACTAACAGAACGGTTTCTGGGTTTTCTTTATGTCTAAAAATACCGATTTGACGCAAATTATAATTTTAAGGCTATGGCACACATCGTGTCATAGCCTTAAAAGATACCCCTTAATATCAGATTAGTTGCTTAAATTCGTTAGAGTTAGCAAACTTCTGTGCCTCATATGCTCTTACAGCAAGCAAGGGATGTGTGTCATTCTTTGTTAGCAAGAATTCCAATCCCTTATTCACAATATTTTTCTCCATGCTCTGTTGGTAGTCTGTTGCTTGTGCAATGAACAAATCCTTGTCTATTTCAGAATCAATATGTGTTGTTCCTCCCGCCAATCGCATCATTGTTTCAATAACAGGGTCTGCACTACCACAGCAAATTATAGCAACCCTATCTGCCGACAACTCACTACACCTATACCAATGGAAAAAGGCCAACTCCAAAGCACCATCAACCGCCGTAATAACATTACCCGCAATCGCGCCAGCGACACCTTTCGTATTGAGGTAATTTGACAGTTCATTTAGACCTATTATGCCGCCACTTAATATCATGCCGCCGATTGTGTGATACAAGCCGTGTTTACAAGCAATGTGACCACATTCGTGGGCAAGAACAGCATACAGTTCATCATCCTCTAAACATTCAATCAATCCAGAATGAATAATTAGGGTAAATTTTTCTGTTCCATATGTGTAAGCATTGGGTTCTCGATTCAATTCCAAATATAGGTCTGGCATATCTATTCCGATTTTATTACAGATGCTTTGCACCATTCTATAAATCTTAGGCAACTGTTTTTCGGTGATATGGATCTTTGTTGACATATTGATGATAGTGTTTTGCTTGTCGTTCATTATAGACAAAAGCTTTGCACAAATCGTGTCAAGCAAAGGTATTTTCTTTAGCGCTACCAAAGCCGCCCTGTCAAGGCTGTGTATGTATTGTTCACACTCAATCGGAGTTGTGCATTTCAAATTCCGTTTCACTACCCTCTGTGTCCACATCTTGGCTTTATATTCTCTAAACCACATTTCATACAACTCCTTACAGTAAAAGCAATTTTCAATATCGTACTACATTGTTATAAATTTTCCAACATTTTTCGAGAGTGCTCGATAAATATATTGGAATATTATATATAACCGAATCTATAATATAACAGATACCGCAAGGTATCAGCGCTCCCACTATAAATTACACCAAGAGAGAGTAGGACCTTCCTTGTCAAAAGGAGGTAGCAGCCGAACAGACTGGCGGAGGGATTGTTGCAATCCCCCAGTCAAAAATCAAATAGATTTTTGACAGCCCCCTTTACACAAGGGGGCCTTAACAAGTGGGCTTTCTTATTCAGTTTTATGTTTGACATCGAGCCAGAACACAAGCAATTCGCCGATTAACGTCAAGCTGATGAGTCCGCCGACCAGAGAAAAATAGGCGATACCGTAGAGCAAGGGACACAACGACAACACGCTTCCCACGCAAAGCAGCACTTTGATGCTGTTCGCCAAGTGGCAACGATCGACAAACACATAAATCAAAAGCAAGACGAGGATCGCACAAGTGACGATGGCGGTGAGCATAGGCGCAAAGTTTGCATAGCCAAAGGGTAGTAAATCAAAATAGGAGTATGTCTCTCGCCACGGTGTTCCTCCGGGATTGGCAAAGTTGCACACTGCGCCATAGGGCAGCAGTTCCAAGATCAACGTGATGATCGGCAGGATCAAGTAAAGCAATCTCTTTTTCATAAGAAAACCTCCTATACGGGAACAGCATCTTACGGACACCTTAATTATAGCAGAGAAATGTTGCTGTTGCAATATTCAACAAGCCAATACTATCCTGGCGTGGGCTTTCTTTTGAAATCCCGTGGCAATCTTCCGGTATTCTGCTTGTACCAGGGGATTCCCACGTCAGGGCTTCGCCCTTCCTCGGAATGACAAGCTGTTTGTTGCTGTTCATTAGTCAAAAAGCCCGGGAGAGTTCTCCCGGGCTTTGCTTTATTCTTCGCTGTGTTTTCTGGACTTTTTCCCGATGAGGATGCCTACCACCAGGCACAGCACGCACAGCAGCAGTGCGCCGGCGCCGGCGACGATCAGCATATCCATCGTTACCAGCATCCCCTCCTGCCGGGGCGCAGCAGGCTCCAGGGCAGGCATTTCCTCCGTCTTTACCGCACCGCAGACGGAGCAGGTATGTTCCTTCTCGCCGGGAACACCGACCGCAGGCTCGGTTTTGACCGTTCCTTCGTCCCAGATGTGCGGCGCTTCCTCTGCGATGTGACCGCAGGCACATTCCTGCCAATGCTTATCCGCGTCGGACTTATCCGCATATTCGTGCTGATGCAGCATCGGCGTCAGCTCAAAGCCGCAGATCATACACATCTGACTCTCAAACTCCGTAGCCTCCGGACCGGGAACGTGGGGCTCCATCTCCAGCCGGTCGCCGCAGTAGCCACATTCGTGCCAATGCCCGTCGGCATCCGCCGCCCATTTCGCCAGGTAGTTATGCTCCCCTACTTCCCGTTTGAAGCCGCAATCGTTACACTCGGCGTCGCACTCGTTGTCAAAGGTATGCTCCGCATAGTCGGGGATCTCATCGCACTCCAGGCAGGTGTGCCAATGTCCCGTCTCGTCGGTGACCCATTCCTCGGAGGGCGTGTGGGTATGCACCAGCGCCTTTTTGATCACATAGCCGCACACCGTACAGGTCTGGGGCGTATAGTCCGTAGCTTCCGGACCGGGGGTGTGATCCGCCACGTCCTTCTCGTCACCACACTCGGTACACTCGTGCCAATGGCTGGTGCTGTCGGTTTTCCACACTTCCGCGTACTGATGGGTGGTGGTGCGGGTCTCGCCGCAATTTGCGCAGGTGGTATCGCAGCCGTTGGCGTAATCGTGACCGGTGGCCTTGATGGTCTCGGTCTTGGTTTCGCCGCAGACGGTGCATTTCAGGGTCTTGGAGCCGTCGGTGGTGCAGGTCGCCTGCTTGTTCACCGTGCCGGAATCCCAGCTATGATCAGCTGTCCGCTTTTCACCGCAGAGATTGCAGGTGGTGTCGCAGCCATTGTCATACTTGTGCTTGCAGGCAACAGTGATGCCAATGGACTGCTGCACGGTCTGCGCATCCAGGGTCAGGCTCACCTTTACGGTGGACTTGCCGCTGGCGGCGCTGTCCTTGATTTTCAGCTTCAGCTCCAAAATATTGCCGGAAATGCCGGTTGCGCCGGTGTAGGCGAACACGCCATCCTTATTGTCGATGGTGAAATCTGCCATCGTAGTGCCGGACAGCAGCCATTTACCGCCGGTCAGCTCGAACACCTTACTGTCAAAGCTGACCTCCGCGCCGCCGTACTTGCACTCCATCGCCGGAACACTGACATACACCGTTACGGTCTCGCCGGCATTGGCAGAGGTTTTCGACGCCGACAGGCTTGCGCTGGGTGCCGCCGCCACCGGGATGGTCAGCGCAGCCAGCAGCAGCGCCAAAACCAGCCATATCCAAATTTTCTTCATATCAATCACCTAATTTCAGAGGGTACTTATCCGGGAAGATCACGTGCCGCAGCAGATAGATGGCATCGTCCTCGTCCACCTTCTTGTCGCCGTTGACGTTGCCGTTTTCCAGCGGATACTTATCCGGGAAGATCACGTGCCGCAGCAGATAGATGGCATCGTCCTCATTGAGGATCAGATTGCCGTCCATATCGCCCTTATCCGCCTTGGTCTTAACATAGTCCATGCAGATCCAGTTGCCGTCGCTAAGCTTGCCCCAGGTGAGCTTGCCGTCGGACTTGGTCTCCAGGATCTCCACCTTGGTGCCGTAGGCGGCTTCATAGGCAATATCGTAGCTTGTGCCCGGGCCTTTGCGGACATTGACGCCGCTGCCGGAGGCCGTTACCACAACGCCCTCCGTTTTCAGCGGCACAGCGGTAAACACCGCCGTATACACCGCATCGCCCTTGCAGGCGGTAATTTCCTTGTCCCAGCCGGCGAACTTGTATTTGTTCTCCTTATCCGCAGGCTTTGTGGGATCCTTCGGCGCTTTCACCGTATCGCCGTAGGTATACTGCTTCTCGCTGAGTACCGTACCGTCATAATTCTTGAAAATAACGGTTGCTTTGATGATGGTCACCGTAAAGGTCGTTGCCTTATCCTCATAAACAACGGTCACGGTCACCTCGCCCAGCGTCTTATTGCTGAAGCCGGACACCATATCGGATGTGATGCTTACCGTTTTGATGGAGCCATCGTCAAAGATCAGCTTCAGCTTTGCGCCGGTCAGGGACAGCTTATCCTGCCGCTGCACATATTCCACCTTTTTCGGCATAGATGCCATCTCAACGGATTCCAGCTTTGCCAGTTCATCCAGCACCACGTAATCCATACTGATCCAGTTGCCATCCTCCAGCTGACCCCACTGCATCGCGCCGTCGGATTTCAGCGCGAAGATCTGCAGCCGGTCACCGCTTTTCACGGTGTAGACCACGCCATAGGAGGTGGAGGGACCTTTGCGGACATTGACGCTGCTGTTGCTTTCCGCAGTGACGACGGTGCCCCACAGGCCGTCAATATCCTCCGGCAGGTTGCCGGAAACGATGTCGGAATAGTTGGTATAGTTCAGGCTGATCCAGCCATCCTCAAACTTGCCCCACAGGGTACTGCCGGACTTGAAGGTTTCCGTGATCACCAGCTTCACGCCGGGCTGCAATTCCTTTTCAATGGGATAGAAGGTGCCGGGACCGGTACGGACATTGACCTTGCTCTTTACGCTGACCTCGATATTGTCCACCGCGTCGCCTTTGGGGAGGGAGACCACGTTCCCGTCGGGGTCTTTCCACCGGGCATACAGCACGGTGCCGTTGGCAAGGCTTCCGTCCAGCTTTTTGACCCGCTTGCCGCCGGTGGGCGCGGTGTACCAGCCGGCGAAGGTGTAGGTAAACTCCTTGCCGTTTTCATCCACGCCGGTGGGCTTTTCTGTGAATTTATAGACAATCGACGAAGGATTGGCGGCATCGTAGCCGTGAATGGTATATTTCACCGTTCCGCCGTTGCCGTCCAGAAATACGTGCTTGAAATCCGCGGGAATACTGTTTGCGGTGTTGTACGCCTTGTAAACGCCGTTTATGTACATATTGGCTTCGCATTTTCTGCGGTTTATCAATATGTAGTCACCGCCGGCGGTACTCCAAAGCAGAAAACCGTAAATGATCTCGTTGCTGGTTCCGCCTTCCCGGACAGCGGTGTTGAGGTAACCGCTCACATCCCGTACCCAGGCGCCGCCACAGTTGTAGGAGAAGGATACCAGTGCGTCAAACTCGTGCTGCTTTAGCTTCAAATCATACTTTTCCGCAAAGTCATTGACCACTTCTTCAAAGTATGCCAATTCCTCCAGCAGCAGCTTTTCCGCTTCCTTTTTGGGGAAGGGATTGTCCTCGGTGTAGTATTTTTCTTTACCCTCGGGGCATTTCGTGCCGTAGCCGATAGTCCATTGGGAGTAATCCCAATACGCCACCGGATGGAAGCCTTCCATCTTTTTCAGCACCGTGATAAAATCCTCGGAAACCGTCAGGGGGCCTTCTTCCTCCGGCTCGGTGGGTGCTTCGGTAGGCTTTTCGGTGGGTTTTTCCGTAGGCTTTTCTGTCGGTTTCTCCGTAGGCTTTTCCGTAGGCTTTTCGGTGGGTTCCTCGGTAGGCTCCTCCGTAGGTGCATCAGCAGGCTCGGTGGTGGGCTCCGTTTCCGCCGCAGGTGTTACCTCTTCTGTCAGAGCTTCGCCCGGATCGGCTTCGGTCGCAAGGACATTCATCGGCACCAGACTCAGCAGGATTGCCAGCGCCAGCAGCAGACATATTTTACGATGATTCACAGGCGAACCTCCTTTCGATAGTTATCGACTATATTATAGCAGATGCTCCGCCACAATACAAGAGCGCATTTGCATATCCCAAAATATACCTGCGCGGAAACTGTTTGCTTTCTTCGCTGCATTGTGATACACTAGTGGCACGAAAGGAGGTCAGACGGATGAAAGCATTGATCGGTATGTCCGGCGGCGTGGACAGCAGCGTTGCCGCTTATTTAATGCTGCAGCAGGGCTACACCTGCGAAGGCGCCACCATGCAGCTGTACACCGGGCAGGATACCGGCTGCTGCGACACCTCCGCCGTGGCGGATGCCGGCGCTGTGGCGGCGCGGCTGGGGATCCCCTTCCACGTGCTGGATCTCTCCCGGGAATTCCGCAGCCGGGTAATGGATCATTTTGCAAGCAGCTATGAGTCCGGGCTGACCCCCAACCCCTGCGTGGAGTGCAACCGGCACATGAAATTCGGCAAATTTCTGCAAAGCGCCCTGGCGCTGGGCTGCGATTGCATCGTCACCGGTCACTATGCCCGGATCCGGCAGACCGCAGATCGGTATCTGCTGTGCAAAGCGGTGGATGAGGCCAAGGATCAGACCTATTTCCTCTACTCCCTTACCCAGCATCAGCTGCGGCATACCCGTTTCCCTCTGGGCGAGCTGACCAAGGCAGAAGCCCGGGCGATTGCGGAGCAGCAGGGCTTTCTGAACGCCAAAAAGCGTGACAGCCAGGACATCTGCTTCATCCCCGACGGTGATTATCTGGCATTTTTGCAGCGCTATACCGGCAAGGTCTACCCTACCGGCAATTATCTGGATCAAAGCGGCAACATCGTCGGTACCCATAAGGGCGCCGTTGCTTATACGCTGGGTCAGCGCAAGGGCTTAAACCTTGCCATGGGCGCACCGGTGTACGTCTGCGCCAAGGATATGGCGCAAAACACCGTTACCGTCGGTCCCAATGAAGCGCTGTATCACAGCGGGCTTCTGGCAAACGATTGGAACTGGATCGCCATTCCCGAGCTTACCGCACCACTACGGGTCACCGCCAAAGCCCGTTCCCGGATGGCAGAGCAGCCTGCCACGGTATATCCCGAAGGAAACGGCTTCGCCAGGGTGGTTTTTGACCAGCCGCAGCGTGCGTTGACACCGGGGCAAGCCGTTGTGCTCTATTCTGATGACACCGTCATCGGCGGCGGTACCATTACGGAAATCTTATAGCAAAAACCGCTCGGTTGTATCCGAGCGGTTTCTTTTTTATTTAAGGCTGTGCTTAGCCGGTAATGTTTTTGTAGGCGTCCTTACCGGGCAGCTCCATGGTCTGATCCAGCTGGTAGGTAAGCGAATAGGAAACATCGCCTGACACGTGGATCCGCTCCAGCACGATGCCCAATGCCGTAGGCAGACCCGTTGCCTTGTCGATACACAGATAGCCGCCGGCGGTGGGTGTGGTATAATCCTCCGCGTAAATGTCCAGATTGGCATTGAAAATATTGTAGATCCTGTTGCACAGACCGTTACCAAAGGCGGTATTGCCGGTAAATTCGATCTGCAGCAGACCTTTTTTCACGGTCATGGTTGCATTTTTTAAGTAGTTGGGTGTAAACAGCGCCTCCAGCACCGAATCCTCGCAGAACTGGCGCATCGTATCCGCCGTAATACCCTCACGAACCGTAGGCTCGGCATCATTGAGACTGGAGGTGCAGGTGTTATCCCGGAAGATCACCACCTCGGAATTGGTGGTAGGGGTGTTGGAATAGTCCGTATTCACCACCTCATAGCTGCTTTTTGCCATAAAGTCCGCACCCGTGCCGTAAACATCGAAGGTGCTGACCCGGCTGCGCTTGCGGGCAAATGCCACGCTGTCCACCGTTTCCGTATATTCCGCGGACAGCGCCTGGGCGGTATACACATCGCCTACCACCTGCAGGATCTTACGGGGGGCGTCAAAATAATTCAGCTCCGGACATTTCTTGGGAATGCCTGCCAAGTCCTCATCCAGCGTTGCGGAAGCCTCCTGCTGCACGCTGACCTTGACCTGCAGCGCGTATTTTGTGCTGGCGCAGGTGAAATTCGCTGTGTAAGTGGACTCTGTCAGCTTCCCGTCCTTATCCAGAACCACAGTAGCGCTTGCGCTTTCCAGTACCGCGCCGGTATAATCCGTTGCCCAGCTTTCCAGATTCTTGGGTGCGGAAAAGGTAATAACGGAACCGCTTAACAGCTTTCCCATCTCCACGGTTTCATAAAGCTCTGCATCTACCAAAATCGCGGGAACTTGCCGTTTTTGAAACTGCTGAATGGTCATTTCCGACCGGAAGGCGGAATCCTTCGTCTGGCAGTAGGCCGTACCCTTGCGGAAGTACTCGCTGTACTGGGTCTCATAAGGTCCAAACGCCACCTGCTGCTTTACAGAGGCAACGACATCGTCGGTACCCAAACCACGGTAGCTGATGGTTTCCGTCATTTCCTCGCTAAAGGTCTCGCCGCCTACGGTACGGTTCAGGGTATACCCCACCGTCAGGGTCAGGTCAGACGCCTGCCCGATCTGTTCCACAGCCTGGGCGTAGCTCCGGCGTGCTTCCTCGCCTGCCGGGGCAGACGACGTATCGCTGCAAGCTGTAAAAAGCAGCGCTATGCATACCAAGGCAAGCAGAATTTTCGCTCGCTGTTTCATAATCCATTCTCCTGTCAAAGACTAAAGTCGAATGCTTTATACACAGCTAGTATACCAAAAACCGCAAAAATTGTCAATATGTCGCCAATTCTGTGGGTTTTCACAACAATTTCATCTATAACGATTGCTATAATGCGCCCGGCAGCAAAAACGGCTCCCCTAATCAGGAGAGCCGTCAAATTCTATTTATTTTTTTGGCAGAGGGGTAGTTTCTCTCCCCCGGTCTGCCCTTTCGGGCATCCGACCCCCTCTGACGAGGGGGGTCGTGATACTATTATTTCTTTACCTGCTTCATAGACAGGCTGATGCGCTGGCGCTTTTCATCCACATCCAGCACCACCACCTTCACGGTATCGCCCACCTTGACCACCTCGCTGGGATGGTTGACCCGGCGGTTTGCCACCTGGGAGATGTGTACCAGACCGTCCTGATGGACACCGATATCCACGAACACGCCAAAGTCGATAACGTTTCGCACCGTGCCGGTCAGCTCCATTCCGGGCTTCAAGTCCTTCAGCTCCAGCACGTCCTTGCGCAAAATGGGCTGGGGCAGCTCATCACGGGGATCCCGACCGGGCTTGCTCAATTCTTTGGCGATGTCCACCAGGGTATGCTCACCGACGCCGCACTCTGCCGCTGCTTTGGCAACGCCGTAGCTTTCCAGCTTCTCCGGCAGCCGCGCCAGATCAGCGCCCAGAATACCGATCAGCTTTTTGGCGGCGGCATAGGACTCGGGATGCACGCCGGTATTGTCCAGAATTTCCCCGCTCTCCGGCACACGCAGGAAGCCTGCGCACTGCTCAAAGGCCTTGGGACCCAGCTTCGGCACCTTCTTCAGCTGCGCGCGGTTGGTAAAGGGTCCGTTTTCCTCCCGGTACAGCACGATATTCTTCGCCGTGGCAGCGGTAAGACCGGACACCTGCTCCAGCAGGCTTCTGGATGCCGTGTTCACATCCACGCCCACCGCGTTTACGCAATCCTCCACTACGCCGCCCAGAGCTGCATCCAGCTCCTTCTGGGGGCAATCGTGCTGATACTGACCCACGCCGATGGCCTTGGGGTCGATCTTTACCAGCTCCGCCAGCGGATCCTGCAAGCGCCGGGCGATGGACACCGCGCTGCGCAGATTTACATCGTAATCCGGGAATTCCTCTGCCGCCAGCGGCGATGCGGAATAAACGGAAGCGCCGGCTTCATTGACGATCATATAGCTGGCGTTGGGGAAATTTTGGAGCATTTCCACGGTCATCGCCTCGGTCTCCCGGGATGCGGTGCCGTTGCCGATAGCGATATGCACCACCTTATGCTTGCGCATCAGCGCGGACAGCACGGTGATGGCCTCCTGCTTTTTGCGCTCGTTGAAGGTGGGATAGACCACCGCCGTATCCAGCACCTTGCCTGTGGGATCAACCACCGCCACCTTGCAGCCGTTGCGGTAGCCGGGGTCAAGACCCATGGTGACGAAGCCCTTTACCGGCGGCTGCATCAGCAGCGGCTTTAAGTTCAGGGCGAAATTGCGGATGGCACCCTGGGCAGCGCGATCGGTCAGGTCACTGCGGATCTCTCGCTGCAAGGACGGGAAGATCAGCCGCTCGTAGGCATCCTCTGCCGCGGCGCGGACAAATGCGCTGATATGTGCGGTAGGCTTTAGCGCCGCACGGCAGACCAATGCCGCGCCTTCATTCCCGGGCAGCGTCACATTGGGCTTCAGGAAGCCTTCCTTTTCTCCGCGGTTGATGGCAAGGATCTGGTGATCCATCAGCCGGGAAATGCTTTGGCTGAAATCATAATACAGCCGGTAAACGCTGTCTGTGTCCGGATCCTCCGCCTTGCAGACCAGCACCGCTCTGCGGTTCATCAGCTCACGCAGATTTTTGCGGATGGCAGCATCGTCGGAAAGATCCTCCGCAATAATATCAGACGCGCCGGCAAGCGCCTCCTCGACAGTATTTACGCCCTTTTCCGGGTCAACAAAGGCTTCCGCCAAGGCTGCCGGATCCTGCCCGTCCTGGGCAAAGATGACCGCCGCCAAAGGCTCCAGACCCTTCTCCCGGGCAACAGAACCACGGGTGCGGCGCTTCTGCTTATAGGGACGGTACAGATCCTCCACCTCTGTCAGAATAGCGGCATTGTCAATGGCGTCAGACAGCTCCTGCGTCAGCTTCCCCTGATTTTCGATAGATTTCTTGACCTCGTCCTTGCGCTGCTGGAGATTGCGCAGGTATTCCAGCCTGGTCTGCAGATTGCGCAGCACCGTATCGTCCATAGCGCCGTGCATTTCCTTACGGTACCGGGCGATGAAAGGGATGGAATTTCCCTCATCGATCAGGGCTATAACATTTTCCACATATTCTTGCTTCTGACCCAGCTCTTGAGACAGAATTTCAGCAATCGAAAGCATAGTATGCTCCTTTCTCCCATTTCTTTGCTTATCATACCACAAAATGGGAGAAATGAAAAGAAAAACATGTGGATTTTGCCACCGCAAAAGTGCAGAAAAAAGGAAAAATAATGTTTGACAAATGGGAAAATAGCCATTATAATATGAAGGCACGATTGCGTAGAGGAGGGAAAGTATGCTTCTGGGACTGTCCACCATCATTGACTGCCCGGGTGCGAGCCTTCCGTTTTCTGCCAGTGTGGATCTGAGCGATCTTCAGTACGGTCAGTGCTACCCGGTGTCCGAGCCGGTGCAGATTTCCGGCACGGTAAGAAATACCGCCGGCGTTCTGGTAATGACCGGTCATATCAGCACCACCATCCACGGCATCTGTGACCGCTGCGCCACAGCCTTCGATCAGGACATTTCCATTCCCGTCGACGTGGTTTTGGTAACAGAGCTGATCAACGAAGAAAACGAAGATGAAACCGTGTTCCCTTTAGAGGGTGACAGCGCCGATCTGGAAGACATCGTCCGCACGATCTTCGTGCTGAATATGGATTCCAAATTGCTGTGCAAGCCGGATTGCAAGGGTCTTTGCTGCCGCTGCGGCAAGAACCTGAACATCGAGCCCTGCATTTGCGAGAAGGAGCTGGATCCCCGTTTCGCTGCTTTGAAGCAGCTTCTCGAGAAGTAAACCCATAAACGAATGCTGTCAAAAGCAGTTTGATCAAGGAGGTGTCATCCATGGCTGTCCCTAAGTGTAAAGTATCCAAGGCCCGTCGCGATAAGCGCCGTGGCGGCAACTGGAAGCTGTCCGCTCCCAGCGTAACCGTATGCTCCAAGTGCGGTGAGCCCGTTATGCCCCACAGAGCTTGCAAGGCTTGCGGTAACTACAACGGCCGTCAGGTCCTGGCCGCCAAGGCTGACTAAGGCAGGAAAAATACAAGAGGAAGGTTAATTTACCTTCCTCTTTTTCCTTTTTGTGGTTGACTATTAGGAATCGCTGTGTTATGCTCACAAAAAATGCAATGGAGGGAACCTCTATGCGTGGAAGTTTGTGCTATAACGGCAAGAAAATAATGCTCACTCCCGGTATTCAGTCGGTCGCCGACGGCTTAGTGGCAGATTTGCAGTGCCGCAGCATAGGTGATAACGCAGAATTTGCGGTTTTGTATCTAAAAAACATCGGCAACACCAATAGTGGGCAGATTACCGCTGTGAAAACCGTGGATCTGAATATCCCCTGCTCCCAAAAGCCTCAGTATCACAGCCTGCGAGGCGATTCCAAAGGTGCGGAAAGCTTTATGCCCATCGACTTTACGTTGACAGAAAGCTATCACGAAGAGCCTAAAGGCGGTCGCTCCTCCTGCACCACGGGCTTTCCTTACTTTGACCTGAGCTATGACGGCAAGACAGATGTTTTCGCCATCGGCTGGACCGGACAGTGGAGCAAAGATATTTTCCCCACCGATGACGGCTTCTGCGTACAGATCGGTCTGTGCGACTGCGACTTTTATCTGCTTCCCGGAGAGGAAGTACGCTTCCCCTCTGTGCTGATCGTCCACGGAAAGGATGCTGCCAGTGCAAGGCGTTCCTTCCGCCGCACACTCCGGGAAGAGTTTTCCCCCAAGAAGCGCTTTGGCACTGATCCCCAGCTTCCGGTGGCTGTGCAGTGCTTTGACCGGTATTTCTACGCACCGGGCAGTGATCTTACTCTGGATGCCAGCTGGGCTACCGAGCAGGGGCAACGGCGTACCATTGAAGCCGCTTCCAGGATCGGGCAAATCGACACCGTCTGGATCGATGCCGCCTGGTTTACAAAGGGCTATGCCGGCGGCGTAGGCAACTACACCTGCGCCGAGGGTTTTCCCAACGGTCTGCAGCCGGTTTCCGACTATGCCCACAAAAACGGAATGCGTTTTTTGATTTGGTTTGAACCGGAACGGTGTGATATTGGTACCCAATGGAACGCTTTTGAGCCCAATCTCTTAAAAATCGACGAAACCTATCCCCACACCTTGGTCAATTTGGGCGATGACGGTGCGCGGCAGCGAATGACCGACAATCTGATCCGCTTGATCGGCGAATACGGTATCGACATTTACCGCCAGGATTTCAATGTAGAGCCGCTGCCGTTTTGGCGTGCAAACGATGTAGAAGGTCGTACGGGCATCACGGAAATGAAATACGTGGCAGGTCTTTACAAGATGTGGGATCGGCTGCTGGCAACCTTCCCCCACCTGCTGATCGACAACTGCGCCAGCGGCGGCCGTCGGCTGGATCTGGAGCTATGTATGCGCTCCGTAACCTTGTGGCGCAGCGATACCGGCTGTCATCCCGATGGCACGGAATACCGCACGTCCATCTGGAATCACAACCAGATCTTAGGGCTCAGCGAGTATATCCCCTATCACGCCTGCGCCATTTGGGAGCCGGATGCCTACATCGTCCGCTCCTCTGCCACCCAGGGGATCGCCTGCAATTTTGATATTTTTAATCCTAATTTTGACTTTTCCCTTGCCCAAAAGAGTATTGGCGAAGTGCAGCAGTTAAAGCATTACTGGAACGGCGATTTCTATCCCCTTACCGAGGCGACCCTGGATGAAAGCGTATGGTCTGCCTACCAGCTGGCGTTGCCGGATTCCGGCGCGGTATATGTGTTCCGCAGAGGACACAGTAATGACAGCAAGAAGGTCTTTTCCCTCAATGCTCTGGATGCAGACAAGCAGTATCGCCTTACCTTCACCGACGAGAATTTCAACAGTTGGGAAGAAACCCACAGCGGTCAAGCCTTGCTTTCCGGTTTGGAAGTTTCCATCAAAACCCCTCGAAGCAGTATGGTTATCACCTATCGGGAAGCATAAAAAGACACGCCCTTGGGCGTGTCTTTTATATTCTTGCGTCCGGGAAATACGTTTTCACAAAGTCCACGTCGTTGACCTGAAATGTCCTGCCGTTCAAATGGTTCAGAGCGCCGGCATCAGTGGTAAAGGTAAAGGTCAGCTTGTAAGAATACAACGCCTGATAATTTCTTCCGGACTGCTTATCCAGCTTCCCGTACTTGCCGTCTCCCAGCAAGGGATGTCCGGCATGGGCAAATTGGGCGCGAATTTGATGCGTTCTGCCGGTGATCAGCTCACATTCCACCAGCGACAGCCCCTTTGCCGATGCCAGCACCCGATAATTGGTCTGGCAGGTTTTCGCGCCGGTCTGGGGCGTATCCGTTACGAACACCCGGTTCTTCTTGGCATCCTTGAAAAGATAGCCACGGAGACTTCCCTCTTTGGGTCTTGGTGTGCCCTCCACGATGGCAAGATACCGCTTGTCCAGTTCCCGATCCTTGATCTTCTGATTCATCACACGCAGTGCTTCCGCAGTTTTCGCCGCAATAACGATACCGCCGGTATTGCGGTCGATCCGGTTGCACAGCGCCGGTGTGAAGGCATTTTCTCCCCGGGGACTCCACTCCTTCTTCTGGTACAGATACGCCTGAATATGGTCGATCAGCGTTCTTCCGTACTCGGCACCATCGTGGGGATGGACGGCCTGACCGGGTCGCTTGTCCACAAGAAGGATCTGGTCATCCTCGTAGACGATATTCAGCTTTGGGGCAGCAACGGTCAGATAGGCGTTGTCCTCCCGGGGCTTGTCGAAAAATTCATCGTTGATATACAGCTGCAGCACATCACCGGTCTGCAGGCGCATATCCCTCTGGGCGCGGCCGCCGTTGCACTTGATCCGCTTCAGGCGGATGTATTTCTGCGCCAGCGAAGCCGGCAGCAGCGGCACAGCCTTGGCAAGAAACCGATCCAGCCGCTGATTCGCATCATTGGCACCGATGGTAAACTCTCTCATTCCTGCTGCCTCGCACTCTCCTCGTAGTGGCGGTTGATCTGCTCGGTAAATTCCAGCGCCGGGTTGTAGCCCATTTTCCGCTGGCGGTTGTTCATGGCAGCCACCTCCAGGATCACCGCCAGATTACGACCCGGGGTGACGGGAATGGTATTCATGGGGATCTTAACGCCCAGAATTTCCATAAAATCTTCTTCCGCGCCCAGCCGGTCATAGGCAACGTTGTTGTTCCAGGGCACGATATTTACCACAAGGTTGATCTCGTTTTCCGCCTTGACAGCGCCCATACCGAACAGCTTCGCCACATTGATAATGCCGATGCCGCGCATTTCCACGTAATTGCGGATCAGCGCCGGCGCCGTGCCGGACAGAGAATTGCTGGAGATCTTGCGGATCTCCACCGCATCGTCGGCGATCAGGCGGTGACCTCGCTTGACCAGCTCCACAGCGGTCTCACTTTTGCCGATACCGCTGTCACCGATCAGCAGCAAGCCTTCGCCGTAGACCTCCATCAGCACGCCGTGGCGTGTGATACGGGGTGCCAGAGCCGCGCGCAGATAGGTGATGATATCCGAAATAATGGTACTGGTGGACTGCTTGGTGCGCAGCACCGTAATATTATGCTTCTTCGCCATTTCCATGCACTCGGCAGAAGGCGGAATATCCCGGGCGATCAGCAGTGCCGGGACTTTATAGGAAAACAGCCGGTCAAAGGTAACGAGCCGCTCTGCCGCCGTCAGCTTTTCCAGATAGCTCATCTCCACGTTGCCCATCACCTGCAGACGCACCGGCTCAAAGTGGTCAAAGTAACCTGCCACCTGCAGACCGGGTCTGGAAACGTCCTGCACCGTCAGGCAAATGGATGCATAATCCGTAGCCGCGAAAGCGATCTCCAGATGAAATTCCTCTGCCAATTCGGCAAGGGGTACGCTGTAAATCTCGTCCAAAGCGATCACTCCTTCCTGGAATATCCCCATTATACCTGTATTTTGAAATAATAGCAATATAATTTTAAAAAATCGAAAAAAACACTTGCTTTTTTCTACAAACTTTGGTATCATATGAAAGCGCCTGCGAAAGGCGGTATTTTTGAGATTATTATGGAGATAGGAGGTGCAGTGAATGGCTAAGTGTGATTATTGTGGCAAGGGCGTGACCTTCGGCATTAAGGTTTCCCATTCCCACAGACGCTCCAACCGTACCTGGAAGCCCAATGTTAAGCGTGTTAAGGCGGTTGTCAACGGTACTCCGTGCCATGTGTATGCTTGTACCAGATGCCTCCGTTCCAACAAGGTTGAGCGGGCTGTCTGATATGCATTCTGCCACCATTACGGCATTGCTTCGGCAATGCCGTTTTTGTGTTTTATAGAGAAAAGTCTCCCCTGTGTAAGGGGAGGTGGCAAAAATCTTTGATTTTTGGCGGAGGGATTGTCAATCCCCCAGTCAGCCTAATTGGCTGACAGCCCCCTTTACACAAGGGGGCCTTAATTTACTGCCAGCCGGAGTCCTCGGATTCCGGTTTTTTGCTTCTGTGCAGCAGGGCGGCAACGACCTGCGCCGCCTCCTTGCCCTCATACAGTACGGCATAAGCCGCCCCGATAATAGGCATTTCCACATTCAGCTTCTTCGCCAGCTGATACGCCGACTTGGTGGCGTAATAGCCTTCCACAACGGCGCCCACCTCGTCCATCGCCTGCCGGGGAGTCTTGCCCTGTCCGATCAGGATGCCGGCACGGCGGTTACGGGAGTGCATTGAGGTGCAGGTAACGATCAGATCACCCACGCCGGAAAGACCGGCTACGGTATCCTTATTCGCCCCCAGCGCCACGCCCAGCCGGGCGATCTCCGTCAAGCCCCGGGTCATCAGCATAGCCTTGGTATTGTCGCCATAGCCCAGACCGTCGGTAACACCGGCGCACAGGGCGATCACATTCTTCAGCGCCGCGCCCAGCTCCGCGCCTACGGCATCCGGGCTGGTATACACACGCAGCACATCGGACATAAAGGCGTCCTGCACCAGCTCTGCCAGCGCCCGATCCTCGCAGGCCGCCACGCAGCCGGTGGGGATATCCGCCACCACTTCCTCGGCGTGGCTGGGACCGGTCAGTACCACGACGGGTCTGCCGGTTTCCTGCTGCACCACCTGGCTCATACGGTTCAGTGTGCCTTCCTCAATGCCTTTGGCAACGGACACCAGCACAGCATCCGCATCCAGATGCGGCGCGATGCCCCGGCACACACTGCGAATGGGGAACGACGGGCAGGCAACCACAACGATCTTACAGCCGGCAACGCAGCCGTAATCGCCGCTGATCTCCATTCCCTCCGGCAGTACCGCACCGGGCAGCCGGGGATTGACACGGTCAGAGCGCATCTGGTCGATCAGCTCTGTTTCAAACGTCCACATAGTGACGTGGTGACCGTTTTTATGCAGCCGGATCGCCAGGGCTGTACCCCAGGCACCGCTGCCCACAACTGCAACCTTCATTTGCTCTTTCCTTTCTGAAACAAATTTGTTTTCCGCTCTGTGCCGCTGATGAGCCGGGCAATATTGCTACGGTGCATAAACACCGCCAGCGCTGCCATGGCAGCACTGCAGGCTACCACCGGCCAGTTACCCCAATAGGAAACCGCCAGACCGATACCGAAGGCGGCTGCCGCGCACACGGAGCCCAAAGAAACATAGCCGCTGATGACGTAAATCACGGCAAACACCGCCAAAATCAGCAGCGCAACGCGCCAATCCAGCATAAGCGCAATAAACAGTCCGCTTAAGATACCCTTGCCGCCCCGGAAGCCCAGCAGCGCCGGGAAAGTATGCCCCAGCATCACAGCCAATCCGCCAATGGCAGCGCCCACGGCGTAGCAGCCATAGGGCTTCAGCAGCAAGCCGGCGGTCAGGCAGGCAAGCACCGCCTTACCGGCGTCGATCAGCACCACGCCCAGCGCCTTGCCGGCGCCGTAATTGCGGACAAAATTGGTAAGTCCTGCGTTGCCACTACCGTGGGAACGCACGTCATCGTGCAGCAGCGCCGACATACACACCGCGCCGTTGAGATTTCCCAGCAGATAGCCGGTCAGTATGCCGACCAAAATGCTCAGCCACATACTTTATTCCTCCTTGTCGCCCTTCTGGCGAATGGTAATACGGATCGGCGTACCCTTCAGACCGAACACTTCCCGGATCTGATTTTCCAGATACCGCTGGTAAGAGAAATGGAACAGCCGGGCATCGTTGCAGAAAATAACGAAATGAGGCGGCCTGGTGCTGGCCTGGGTCATATAGTAGATTTTCAGCCGGCGACCCTTATCCGTAGGCGGCTGCACACGGGCGGTGGCATCCGCCAGCACGCTGTTCAGCGCGCCGGTGGTAATGCGGCTGGTATTCTGGGCGTGGACATCCTGGATCACCTGAAACAGCTTATCCACGCGCTGACCCGTCAGCGCGGACAGAAACACCACCGGAGCGTAGAGCATATAGCTCAGACCGTTGCGCACGTCCGCTTCCTTGTCACGCATCGTGTTGGTCTGCTTGTCCTCCACCGCGTCCCACTTGTTTACCACGATGATGGCAGCCTTACCGGCTTCGTGGACAAGACCTGCGATCTTGGTATCCTGCTCGGTAACGCCGTCGTTGGCATCCACCAGGATCAGGCACACATCGGAGCGCTCAATGGCGTTGATGGTGCGCATATTGGAATACTTTTCGATCAGATCGTCCACCTTGCTCTTGCGGCGCATACCTGCGGTATCGATAAAGCAATATTTGCCGGTCTCATTTTCAAAGAAGGAGTCGATGGCATCCCGGGTGGTGCCGGCCACGTCGGAAACGATGACCCGTTCCTCGCCCAGGATCTGATTCAGGAGGCTGGACTTGCCCACATTGGGCTTGCCCACGATAGCCACCTTGATGATCTCGTCCTCTTCTCCCTCATCTTCCTCATCGGGGATGTTCTCCAGCACCCAATCCAGCAGGTCGCCGGTGCCGTGACCGTGGACAGCGGAGGTCTCAAACAGATCGCCGATTCCCAGGCTGTAAAATTCATACACATCCGGGTTCACCAGACCGATGGAGTCGCACTTGTTCACCGCCAGCGCCACGGGCTTGCGGGATTTGCGCAGCATAGTCGCCACATCCTGATCCGCGGCGGTCACGCCGGAGCGGACGTCCACCACCATAATGATGCAGTCTGCCAGCTCGATGCCGATCTCCGCCTGACGGCGCATAAACTTCAGCATATCATTTTCTGTACCCGGCTCAATACCGCCGGTATCCACCATAGAGAAGGTCCTTCCGCACCACTCACACTCGCCGTAGATCCGGTCGCGGGTGACGCCGGGGGTATCTTCCACAATGGAAGTCCGGTGTCCGGTCAGCTTATTAAACAGCATAGATTTGCCCACATTGGGTCTGCCAACAATGGCAACCAAAGGCTTTGCCATACGTTTCACTTCCTTTCCGTACATTTCCTTGTATTATGCCACACTTGGCAAAGGAAATCAATTCCTTTCCGTCTTTTCCTGCAACTTTTGTGCCAGCGCCATAGTCACCTGGGCGCACCGCTTTGCAGCAATGGCTTCAAAGGTGGGATAGTCCATTTCCGCGCTGTCATCTGCCTTATCAGAGATGGCACGCAGGATCACAAAAGGCACGCCGTTGCGGTATGCCGTATGGGCGATGGCCGCGCCCTCCATTTCCGTGCAGATGGCCTTCGTATCTGCAATGATCTTTTCCTTTTTTTCCTTATTGCAAACAAACTGGTCGCCGCTGGCGATCCGTCCGATCCTGGTGTGACCGGGGTTTACGCCCTCTGCCGCGGCAAAGGCGGTCTGCACCATCATCTCATCGGCAGGAAACGCGGTGACGCCCATTCCCGGCACCTCACCGATGGCTCTGCCCCAGTAGGTGATGTCAAAATCGTGGTAGATGGCATCCCGGCTCACCACCAGATCGCCGATGTCCAGATCGGCACACAGCGAGCCTGCAATACCGGTATTCACCAGATGGGTCACGCCGTACACATTACACAGGATCTGGGCGCACAGCGCCGCATTGACCTTGCCCACGCCGCACTGTACCACCACGGCGTCCACGCCGCAGAGCTGACCTTCAAAGCAGTCAGACCAGGCGTGCTTTGCGGCAGTGACATTTGTCATATTTTCTTTCAGCAGCGCCACTTCCACATCCATAGCGCCGATAATTCCCAGCTTCATATACTTTTCTCCTTATTCCGGGTATACCAGTCTGTCCGGCGTAATATTCTCCAAAAGCGCCGCATACTTTGCGCCCCAGAACTTTGCCATCGGCAGATTCATATCCAGATAATTTCCGCAATCTTTCGCGCTGGCGCCGGGTACATCCCCTTCAAATGCCGCAATAAACCGGAAGCAATCTTTTACCAACGCAACGATATCCGCCGATTCATAGTCGCCGGAAAGCAGCAGATAAAAGCCGGTGCGGCAGCCCATAGGTCCGAAATACAGCACCTTATCCTGCCAATTCTTCTCGTTGCGCAGATAGGTGGCAGCCAGATGCTCGATGGTGTGCATCTCCGCGGTATTCATCACCGGCTCCTCATTGGGGCTGGTGAGCCGCAGATCAAAGGTGGTGACGGTCTCCACGCCCACCTTATCCTTCCGGGATACATACAGCCCCGGCTGCAGCTTGATATGGTCAATGGTAAAGCTCGTTATCTTTTCCATAAAAGCACCTTCTTTCCTTTTTATATCATACCGCAAAACCGCCGCAAATGCAAGAAAAATACGGCTCAACCAGCCGTTGTAAGCCCATCAACCGTCTGTTGAATGAAAATTTCCGCAAATAAACGCATAATTGATAGCTTTTTTCAGAAATCTGTGTCACAATATAGCCATAGAAACCGCAAGGAGGTATTCCTATGGAACAAACTTTAGGTCAGCGCATTACATATCACCGCAAAAAGCTGGGTATGACCCAGGAGAAAATGGCAGAGCAGCTTGGTGTCACCGCGCAGGCGGTCAGTAAATGGGAAAACGATCAGTCCTGCCCCGACATCACCATGCTGCCCCGGCTAGCGGATCTGTTCGGCATCACCACCGACGCCCTGCTGGGACGCCCGCAGCCGGAAATCGTCCATCAGGCAGAGGTGGTGGACGAAACAGGCGATGATGACGGGCGCAAATTTGAATTGGAGTGGCATCCCGGCAAGCTGCAGGCTGTCATTTTTGCGGTCTGGGTGCTTTCGGTGGGCGGTCTGTGCATCGCCAATGTGATCGCGCAGTGGAACGTCAGCTTCTGGAGTATTCTGTGGCCGTCCTTTTTGCTGATGCTGGGCTGCTCCGGTTTTGCAAAGAATTTCAATTTCTTCAGCTGCGGCTGCACGCTGTTCGGCGCGTATTTTCTGGTGGCAAACCTGGGATTATGGCAGCTGGATATGGGCAAAGAGCTGATTTTCCCCATTATTATCGTACTGTTCGGTCTTTGCCTGCTGGCAGATGCGCTGCGTAAGCCGAAGAGACCCAGCTTCAAGGTCGCACACGGCAAGAATTCCTACGAGACCGCCGAAAATAAAATGACCAGCGAGTTTTCCGAGGACGGCGAAAATTTCACCTATTCCCTTTCCTTCGGCGAGGGTGAGCGCATCGTTACCCTGCCCCGGCTTTCCGGCGGCAGCATTGATTGCTCCTTCGGAACGCTGATCGTGGATCTGTCCGGCTGCGGCGAGATCGCAGACCGCTGCCATATTGACGCCGACTGTTCCTTCGGTGAGGTCATACTAAAGGTCCCCGCCGAATATCGGGTAGAGCCCAACTCCGACACCGCTTTCGGTGACGTGAACATCAACGGTCAGCCCGATGCCACGCCCAGGGGGATCATCCTGCTGGACGCCGATGTCAGCTTCGGTCATATCAGTATAAAATACATCTAAAGCAAAAAACGCAGGTGCATCGCACCTGCGTTTTTTAATTACAGTTCCAGCTTCAGATCATTTTCCCTGATCCAGCCGATCTTGCGCAGAATTTCGCAGAATGCCCAGCTAAGCACAGCCGGCAGCACGAAGCAGATCAGCACCAGACCGACCCAATCCATAGCCGTAACCGTCTTGTCTGCCCAACCGGTGATAACGCCGATCTGACCTACAAAGCCGCAGGTGCCCATACCGGAGGATACCGGCGCGCCGTTCATCTCCAGCTTGAAGATGCAGGTGGCGATGGGACCCGTAATGGCAGCAGCCAGCGTAGGCGGGATCCAGATTCGGGGATTCTTGATAATATTGGGCATCTGCAGCATACTGGTGCCGATACCCTGCGCCACCAGACCGCCCCAGCGGTTTTCCTTGAAGCTCATCACCGCGAAGCCTACCATCTGTGCGCAGCAGCCGGCAACGGCAGCACCGCCTGCCAGACCCGTCAGACCCAACGCGGCACAGATCGCCGCGGAGCTGATGGGCAGCGTCAGCGCGATACCGATGATAACGGATACCAGAATACCCATTAGGAAGGGCTGCTGGTTTGTCGCCCACTTGACGGCGTCACCCACTGCCATAGCCGCCTTGCCGATCGGCTCGGCGATCAGCACGGCAAGACCCACACCAACCAAAATGGTAACAATGGGTGTCACCAAAATGTCGATCTTGGTTTCCTTGGAGACCAGCTTGCCACACTCTGCAGCCACGATGGCGATCACCAGAACAGCCAGAGGACCGCCGGCACCGCCGATGGCATTGGCTGCGTAACCCACTGTCGCCAGAGAAAACAGCACCAGCGCCGGTGCCTTCAGCGCCAGACCGATGGCGATCGCCATAGCCGCACCACTCATAGCGGAAGCGTAATCGCCTACCTGTACCAGGAAGTCCAGCTTTACCTGCTGACCCAGTGTCTTGAGGATGGTGCCAACCAGAAGGGAGCAGAACAAGCCCTGCGCCATTGCGCCGAGGGCATCGATTCCGTAGCGCTTTGCGGAGAAAATTACATCCTTTTTCTTGAAAAATGCTTTGATTTTGCTCATAGATGTTGCCTCCTTTTAGAATTTGGCAACATTATAGCACCACATTTTTCCAATGTCAATAATTGCAAAAATAAGTCGGGCGCACGGTTTTCACAGTGCGCCCGAAAGTGATGCCTTATTTCTTTTTTCTCTGTGCTTTTCTCTTGGCATTTGCCTTCTGGCGCTGCTTCAGGTCATAGGCGGCCTTCCACTTGTCCAGCGTGGGCTTATAATCGGGATAATGCACATAGGCTGCAATACCCCAGAACGCCAGAGCGCAGACCGCGGTAACAATGACGCCTGCGGTAAACGCCGTATTCTTGTAACGGAAGGTGATCTGATGCTCACCCTGGGTCAGGTAGACACCGATCATCGCATCGCCCACAAGCCGGATCTCCGCTTCCTCGCCATCCACGTAAACGTGCCAGTTGCCGTTTTGGGGAATGGAGGTATACATCAGACCGTCACGGTCGCAGTGGATGGTGCCTTCCACCTTGGTATCCTTAAACGAAGTCAGCTCCAGAGTGGACTGGCTCAAGATCTCGTAGCCCTGCTGGAACACATCGTCATCCAGCACGCCGACGCTGACGTACATCGTGCCGCTTTCATTGGGTCGGCACCATACGTCCACGCGGATCTCATCGCCAACCACCACATCGGCAACCGCCAGAGTCTGGGGCAGACCCAGAGATTCTGCATACAGCTCCGTTCCGTTCTTCCAAACGGTGATCTGATTTCTTGCCGACAGATCCAGGTCAATGCAGGCAAAGCCGCTGGCAGTGGACTTGAAGTAATAGGACACCCAGGAGCCCTTCTCGCCCTGATCGTAAGCGACGTAGCCGTTGGCACCGGTCTGTGTCACGTTGGCAGACCATTCCTGCAGCGTCAGGCTGGAATCCGGCAGGATGCGCCAAACATCCTCATAAACGCCGGTAGCGGCACGGAACAGATCGTTCTGGAACAGGAAATGGTTGCCGGCTTCGTAGAAGCTGAAGTCTCCCAGGGTCTCCTCTGCCAGGAAGCCCAGAGGCAGATATGCCTGATTTTCCAGCAGATACACATCGTCGTTGCGGTACTTGGTCTCAAAGTACCGGTTCTCCTCCACATCGCCGTCACGCTCGATCATATATTTCAGGTTCAGGAACAGATTGACAACGGGAGAGCTTTCCTCGTAGCAGTAGCGGTTATAGTTGTCCTGCGCCGCCTGACCCATATACTTCATAAAGTTGGTCACCTTTACATTGGCGGAGCTGGTAAAGGTGGTAATGCCGTTGTAGCCGTTCAGAGCGCCGTCATTCAGGCTTTGGCTGTGGGTGACCTCGGTGCGGTAGAACAGCTCGTCATCGTGCTTCATATAGTCGATGACGTTTTGCACCTTTTCATCGTTTTTGGGGTAGGTCGCGATATCGGTATAGGGGAACTTGGTGGTGAAATTCACCAAATTCATCGCGATCTCCAGCACCATCACTATGGCAAGACCCATACCGGCATAATGCCGTCTCTGTCTGCGCTCGGTAACGAACTCACGCAGCTCCCGGTTGCCCTTGGGCTTTTTCATATCCAGCGCACCGTACAGCAGCATCAGCAGATACAGCACGATGAAGATGGAATTGTACACCAGGAACACCGGATCCTCCAGATTACCCAGCTCCAGGAACAGATAGATGCTGGCGCCGCCGGCAAGCAGCACCTTCCAGGGTCTGAAGAAGCGCCACAGGGTAAACGCCCGGTACGCCATATACAGCAGCACGAAACTGTACAGGAAGCTGAAGCGGTAAGGGATCATATTGGTAAAGTGGAAGCCGTGCCAGATATAGTCCAGCTGCCGGAAAATGAAGCTGCAGATCAGGAAGATCAGCATACCTACGCTGCACAGCTTCTCCCGGAGCTTGACCTGCCGGGATGTCAGGAACAAGAATGCCAGCATCACGGTGCCCACGCCGCAGTACAGGTTGGGCAGACCCTCGGCCTTGACGATATCCAGCTCCAGACCGCCGGCCATATTGCCGGCCACCTGCTTGGCTGCACCCCAGACCAGCGGCCAGGACATATCCCAAGCCGTCGTCCACAGCTCGCCAAGATTGCCCTCTCCGGCTGCCTTGGCAGCCTCATAGGCTTCCCAGGCCTTTCGCGCGTCATAGGTGTCCCAATAGTCCGCAATATTCAGATTAAAATAATCCGGATAGGAATTGACGCTGGAGTAGGTATCCTGCAGAGCCGTAAATGCCGGCAGCGTCATATACGCCGTCATACCGATCGCCAGCACCGTAAATACGCCGATCAGCACGAAATCCATACCCAGCCGCTTGATGCTCTTGCAGTTCGTCACCTGGTAGCAGATGAAGCACAGCAGCACGAAAATGCACACAAAGAAGCCGATATAATAGTTAATCGCTACGGCAAGGCACAGCGCCACGGTATACAGAATGAACTTTCTCTCCCGCAGCAGCTTGATCATACCCAGAATGACCAGCGGCAGCAGAGCGAAGGTATCCAGCCACATAATATTCCAGTGGTAGTTCAGCGCCCAGGCGCACAGCGCATAGAAGCATCCGAACAGCGGCAGGGACAGATCGTTTCTGCCGAAGGTCTTTTTCAGGAAAATGGCAAAGAACAGGGATGCCAGGCTCAGCTTCAGGGGCAGCAGCAGTTCAAAATACGGCAGCACCCAGCCATCAGGCAGGAGCACGCTGATCAGATTCAGAGGCGAGCCCAGATAGTAGGCAATGAGACCCAGATAATCCAGACCCGTACCGATGCTCCAGTTGTATACCAGGGAATTGCCGCCACGCAGAACATCCCGGAAATTCACGAAGAAGGGATAATACTGGTGCCACATATCCGAATACAGCATGGTCTTGGTCTCGCCAAAGGGGACATAGTCTCCTGCCCACAGCATCACCAAAAGACCGATCAGCGGCAGGAAAAAGGACCAAGCCAGGTAATTCCATTTTTTATTTTTCAATTCCGGTAATTTCATAGCAATTCCTCTGTGATAATATAGTATTTTCATTCTATCATACCTTTTGTGTCAGGTAAAGCAAAAATCACAGATATTCATAAAAATTTTCCCTGCTGTGGAAACAGCAGGGAATGTGTATTTACAAGATCAAACAGATAAGGCCTGTCGCGCCCTCGTTGACGATCCTGCTCAGGCTGCCCCGGAATTTTCCTCTGACATCCTCCGGCAGCCCCACCAGCTTGGCGGTGAGCCCTTCGCGGATCATTTCATATACGGATTTGCCGAAAATATTGCTCTCCCACAGCTTATCCGGATCCTCGCTGCTTAAGTACTCTATCAGATCCTGGGATTGCTGCTCGCCGCCCACCATAGGGCTGATCTCGGTGTCGATATCCACCCGGATCATATGGATGGAAGGCGCACCGGCTTTCAGCTTCACACCGAAAGAGCCGTTTTTGCGCAGCATCTGGGGCTTTTCCAGGGTCATTTCCGCCGCCGTGGGCATCACCACGCCGTAGCCGGTGGCTTTTACCGCCGACAGCGCGTCGGAGATCTTATCGTACTCCTGCTTGATTTGGCTCAGCTGCGTCAGCTGCTCCATCAGCTGGGCATCATTTTCAATGGAAAGCCCGGTGCGGCTGCTGATGATCTCATAAAACAGCGCCTCCGGGAAGGTCAGCACGCAGCTCACCGTACCGCTGCCGGCATCTACGCAGCGAACAGCGCAATCGCGCACCGGCTCCAATTCCCTTAATTGCCCCAGCGCCGTCTCTGCCTGCCCCAAAGTTTCGATCTGCTCCGCGATCTTCCGCAGCGCTTCGTACAGCACCGCCTTCACCGGATGCTCCGCCTCCAGCGCATCCATCCACCGGGGCAGATGGATCCGCAGCTCCTGCATTGGGAATGCATACAGCAGCGCCTGCAGGAGGTTCCCGATTCCCTCTTTATCCACCGCCTGACAATCCGCGATCACCGCATCCACGCCGTAGCGCTCCTTCAGCACCGACTTTACAGCCTCCGCCTCCGGGGAATGGGGAGCTTTTGAATTGATCACCACCAAAAAAGGCTTCTTCGTCGCCTGCATATCCCGGATCGCCCGACCCTCGGCCTCCAGATAGTCCTCCCGGGGGATATCAGTGACAGAGCCGTCGGTGGTGACCACCAGACCGATGGAGCAATGCTCCTCCATCACCTTCTGGGTGCCCAGCTCCGCCGCTTCCGTCATGGAGATCTCGTGGTCAAACCAGGGTGTGGTCACCATCCGGGGATTCCCGTCCTCCTCGGCGCCCACCGCACCGGGGATCATATAGCCCACGGAGTCGATCATCCGGATCCGCAGCTTCGTTTTGCCATCCGGCGAGATCTCCACCGCCTCCTCCGGCACGAATTTCGGCTCCGAGGTCATGATCGTTCTGCCGGAGCCGCTTTGGGGCAGCTCATCCCGTGCCCGTTCCGCCCGGAAGGGCTCTTCGATGCAGGGGATCACCAATTCCTCCATGATCCGCTTGATCAGGGTGGATTTTCCTGTTCGCACGGGACCCACGACACCTACATAAATATTACCGCCGGTTCTGGCGGCCAGTCTTGCATACATGTTTTCCATAGCCAGCCTCCTCATCCGGCAGGAGGACAGCTCCTGCCATGGTCTACCTAAAGGTATGTCCCAACACGCAGAAATAGAACTCCCCCGCCCCACTATTTGCACATTGACAGTATCGGCGCATTCGTGATAACATAATGATAATGCTTGAAAGGAGGGTTTTTATGGCAGATCAGTATTCCCGCACCCGGCTGTTGATCGGCAGGCGCGGTATGGAAAAGCTGCGCAGCGCCCGTGTCGCGCTGTTTGGCTTGGGCGGCGTAGGCGGCTATGCCGCGGAAGCGCTGGCACGTGCCGGCATCGGTCATATCGACCTGATCGACGACGATACCGTAAGCCTTACCAACCTGAACCGGCAGCTTCTGGCGACCCATTCCACCATCGGTGAATATAAAGTCGATATCGCCGCCAAACGGATCGCGGACATTGACCCTTCCATCGAGGTGCGCACCTTCAAGACCTTTTACCTGCCGGAAACGGCAGATCAGTTTGATTTTTCCGGGTATGACTATGTGCTGGACGCCATCGACACCGTTACCGGCAAGCTGGCGCTGATCGCCCAGGCCAAGGCCGCCGGCACAAAGGTCATCAGTTGTATGGGAACGGGCAACAAAATGGATGCCACCGGCTTTTTGGTGGCCGATATTTCCAAGACCTCCGGCTGCGCCCTGGCGCGGATCATGCGCAAGGAATGTGCCAAGCGTGGCATCAAGGGTGTAAAGGTGGTCTATTCCAAAGAACTGCCTCTGACGCCCGTGCAGGATCCCGACGATCCTTTGGAGCCCCAAAGAGAAGGCTCTTCCCGGCGCTCCACCCCCGGCTCCAACGCCTTTGTACCCGGTGTTGCGGGTCTGATCATGGCCGGCGAGGTCATCAAGGACTTAAGTAAATAGGAGAAGCTGCCCACGGCGTGCCGCGGGCAGCTTTTTATACGAAAAATATTCATAATATACTGTAATATATGCAATCATCTCTATGCAAATATTCATTTATTTTCCTGCAAATTATGCATTTTGCACGTATTTCATCTTGTATTTGTGTATACATTTGGTCTGTTTGCCAGTTGACTATGTATAATATACGCGCTATAATGCATACATCCAATCAAACCAACCCAAAAACCCAAATGTAAAGGAGAAAACAACTATGAAAAAGATTATTGCGATCGCACTGGCAGCCCTGATGCTGATGAGCCTGTTCACCGGCTGCGTTAAGGAAGAGCCCGCTGGTTCCGGCGAGAACAAGTTCAACCTGACCACCGTTAAGGAAGGCTACCTGACCGTCATCACCTCCCCCGACTACGCTCCTTATGAGTTCTACTCCCTGGACGCTGACGGCAACCCCACTCTGGCCGGCTTCGATATGGCGCTGGCAAAGTACATCGCTGATTACCTGGGTCTGACCCTGG
The DNA here is from genome assembly GCA_017436955.1 of Oscillospiraceae bacterium. Classification (GTDB taxonomy): domain Bacteria; phylum Bacillota; class Clostridia; order Oscillospirales; family Oscillospiraceae; genus Faecousia. The sequence continues at coordinate 36,414 of JAFSCD010000006.1, forward strand.
AAGTTGTCCCCATGGACTTCAACGGCATCATCACCGAGATGGCCGCCGGCACCGCTGACCTGGCAATGGCCGGTCTGTCCCCCGATCCCGACCGTGAGGACTCCATGGACTTCTCCGATATGTACTACGGCGGCAAGCAGGCCTTCATCACCACCAAGGCCAATGCTTCCAAGTTCACCGACCTGGCTTCCACCAACAGCGCTGAGTTCCAGATCGCTGCCCAGACCGGCACCATCCAGAACGATCTGGCTGCCGAGTACAGCCCCAACGCTACCATCATCAACCTGGTCAAGGCTACCGACATCGTTGCCGAGCTGGTAAACGGCAAGGTGGACGGCGCTTACATCGAGTGGGACGTAGCTGTTGCTTATCAGGCCAACTACCCCGAGCTGGAGATCGTCTGCGAAGTTCCCTACGATGACGAAGGCAACATCATCGGCGTCAAGAAGGGCAACGAAGACCTGCTGAAGTACGTCAACGAAGCTCTGAACAAGTGCATCGACGACGGCACATTCACCACCTACGTGGATGAGGCTGTGGCACTGGCTGCCGGCGACAAGTACGAAGGTCTGCTGGGCGAAGACGGCAAGCCCCAGGAATAACACCATCCTATACCATTCCTCCCCCTAACCGGGGAGGAATTTGGTGTGTATTGGAAAGGAATTTGTAATGAACAACTTTATCACTGCCAACGGTTTTGAAAAAACCTTCCGCTATATCAAGCTTATTGAGCAGGGCATCTTCACCACGGTGATGCTGGCTGTATTTACCGTTGTCATCGGCTTTATACTGGGTATCCTGCTGGCTGTTATGCGTATGACTGATATTCGTCCGCTGCGCTTCCTGGCTTACGGCAGGAACGGCCGCATCCGCAACAACCCCGTTCTCATTGCCATCAGTAAATTCAACCCCGTTTCCTTCCTGGCAACGGCATACGTGGAGATCCTGCGCTCTACCCCCGTTCTGGTGCAGATCCTGATCATCTACCACGGCGTATTCGGCAAGCTCATCGAGCTGCCCTCCTTTACATTGTTTGGTTACTTAAAGTCCAACCGCTTTATCCCCGGCGTTGTTGCTCTGGGTATGAACTCCGGCGCTTATCTGTGCGAGATCATCCGCAGCGGCATCCAGTCCATCGACGGCGGTCAGAACGAAGCCGCCCGGAGCCTGGGTATGACAAAGACGCAAACTCTGGTACATATCATTCTGCCCCAGGCAATCAAAAATATCCTGCCTGCGATCGCCAACGAATTCGTGGTCATCATCAAGGAATCCTCCATCACCTATACCATCGGTGTGCAGGATCTGATGTTCGCCGTGACCGCCGTGCAGGGTGCCAACTACATCGTTATGGAGCCGCTGCTGGTGGCCACCGCGGTGTACTTCTGTCTGTGCTTCCCCACCTCCAAGATCATTGCATACTTTGAAAGGAGAATGAGCCGTGGCGACAAACGATAAACTGCTGCAGGTGCTGAACCTGAGCAAGCACTATAATAAAGGCGCTATCAAAGCACTGGATGATGTATCCGTGGATATTCACGCCGGCGAGGTGGTCGTTGTCATCGGTCCTTCCGGCTCCGGTAAGTCTACCCTGCTTCGCAGCCTGAACCTGATGGAAACGCCCACCGACGGTTCGATCTTCTTTCACGATATTGACATCACCAAAAAAAGCTTCACTGACGAAGCCGGCAAGAAGCACAAGGTAAATATCAATCTGCACCGTCAGAAGATGGGTATGGTATTCCAGCATTTCAACCTCTTCCCCCACAAGACCATTCTGGAAAATATGATCCTGGCACCGGTGAAGGTGCTGAAGATGCCCAAGGAGCAGGCCAAGGAAAAGGCTATGGTACTGCTGACCCGTGTCGGTCTTGCCGACCGTGCCGATGCTTATCCCATCCAGCTGTCCGGCGGACAGAAGCAGCGTATCGCCATCGTGCGCGCGCTGATGATGGAGCCGGAAGTGATGCTCTTTGACGAGCCTACCTCCGCGCTGGATCCGGAAATGGTAGGCGAGGTTCTGGAGGTTATGAAGGAGCTTGCTCACGCCGGTATGACCATGGTGGTCGTTACCCACGAAATGGGCTTTGCCCGGGAAGTCGGCGACAGAGTGCTGTTTATGGACGAGGGCAAGATCCTGGAGCAGGGCACGCCGGAAGAGATCTTCGGCAGCCCCACCCACCCCCGTCTGCAGGATTTCCTCTCCAAAGTTCTGTAAAATAACAAAGGACGCACTGCCTGGCAGTGCGTCCTTTTTCTTACAGCATTTTCTGTTCGTTGATGATGAGCTGGAACTGCAGACCCAGCCGCTGCGCCGCCTGACGGCACAGAAGCATCCGGGTCATAAAGATCTCAAAATAATCCATCACCGAGCTGACCTCGGTATCAATGGTCAGCCGCAGCTGCAGCACGGTATTGGCATCATCGATCTTCACCTCTGAACGGGTGACAGAATAATTGACCCGGTCGTGAATGTCGAAACGGCTCATTTCCTTGGGTCTGACACGGTTGCGGCGAACATCGGTCTTATCTGCCAGGATCAGCGCCGCCGCGATGGGATTCACCGGCACGCCGGTACCCTCGTCGTGATTGCCGATGGCGGTGGCGATCAGCGAAATCTCCTCCGGCGGAAAGCCCCGCTTATCCAGGATGCGGAATGCCATCAGCGCACCGCTTTGGCTATGCTCAATACGATTCACCAAATTGCCGATATCGTGCAGATAACCGGCGATCCGGGCAAGCTCCACGTCCCGCTCGGGATAGCCCAGCGTCTGCAGGATATCGCCTGCAACCTCTGCCACCCGGCTGACGTGGGGAAAGCTGTGCTCGGTGTATTCCAGCGCTTCCAGAGAAGCATCTGCCTGCCGAATATAGGTCTTTACTGCTTCATCGTGCCGAATTTCTTTGTAGGTCATACGCTTCCCTCCTTTTGTAAGTATCTATATTATATTGGGAAACGCACTGTAATGCAACAAAATTTTACCAAAGCAGGTCAACGCTGTATTGCCGGAGCCACGCGTCGATCTGCAGCAGATAGCAAATGGTCTGCGGCACCTTCATCAGCTGCCCGTACCAGGGCCAGGCATATTCTGCTGTAAGCAGCTGTCTTGCCGCCGCGGGATCCACCAGCTGAAACAGCGGCGCGTCTTTTTCCGCCAGCAGCGCTTCCAGCCTTTCGCTGACCGCCCGGTTATACAGCGGGTCAAAGGTCTTGGGATAGGGGCTTTTCTTGCGCCACAGTACCTCCTGGGGCAATATGCCGGTCATGGCATAGCGCAACAGCCCCTTTTCCTTGCCCTGATAGTCCTTAAACGCCCAGGGTACGCCGTACAGATATTCCGCGATCCTATGGTCGCAGAAGGGCACTCTTACCTCCAGCCCCGAGTACATACTCATCCGGTCTTTCCGATCCAGCAGGGTCTGCATAAACCACTGCTGATTCAAGTTCACCATCTGCTTCATCCGGGCTTCCGCCGGATCGGTGCCGGGCAGGATATCGCTTTCGTCGCAGGTCTTTTTGTAGCGCTGATACACATATTCCTGCCCATCCAGCCGGCGCAGTCCCGGAGCCAGCATCCCCTGCCGCTGACGGATATTCTGCGACCAGGGGAAGCCCTCCCGATCCCGAATTTCCGCATCCCGATACCAGGGGTAACCGCCGAATATCTCATCGGCACACTCTCCGGACAGCGCCACCGTCACGCTCTCCTTGATCTTGCGGCAAAACGCCAGCAGAGAGATGTCCACATCCGCCATTCCCGGCAGATCACGGGCACGCACCGAATCCTCCAGCGCGTCCAGCAGATCCTGGGGACTCAGCACGCACCATCGGTGGTCGGAATTCAGCCGTTTTTGCATAATGTCGATATAATGCCCGTCAGAATTCGGTTGGAACTTGCTGGGCACGAAATAGCGCTCGTTGTCCACGTAGTCCACCGAAAAGGTGGGCAGCCGCTTACCCTGCATCGCATCGGTGCAGACGGCGCAGATCAGGCTGGAATCCAGACCGCCGGAAAGAAACGCGCCGATCGGCACATCGGACACCATCTGCCTTTTGATAGCATCCAGCACCAGCGACCGCACCGTTTGCGCGGTTTCCTCAAAATCCTCCCGATGCTCCCGGTCACAGAGCTTCCAATACCGGTGAAGCTGCAGCTTTTGGTTTACATAATATCCGCAGAAGCCCGGTTTCAGCTCCTCTATACCCCGAAAAACGCCGCAGCCCGGTGTCCGCCCGGGACCCAGCAGCAATATCTCCGCCGCGCCTTCCTCATCCAGCTCTGCCCGGACGGTTGGGTACGCCAAAATCGTCTTGATCTCCGAGGCGAACAGCAAGCCGCCCTGATGCCGCTTATAGAAAAAGGGCTTCACACCCATCCGATCCCGGGCGATGAACAGCCGTTTTCCCTTTTCTTCCCACACAGCAAAGGCGAAAATGCCGTTAAACCGCTGCAGGCAGCTTTCGCTCCACTGGGCGTAGGCGTGCAGCACCACCTCGGTATCGGAATGTCCCTCAAACCGATGTCCCAATTCGCAAAGCGCCTGCCGCAGCTCCCGGGTGTTGTAAAGCTCACCGTTGTACACGATCACGTAGGTCTCCTCGCCAAAGGAAAATGCCATCGGCTGTTTGCCGCCGGCAATATCGATCACCGCCAGCCGGGCGTGGAGCAGTGTGGTCTGCTGATTTTGATATGTTCCATTTTCATCCGGACCACGGCGATGCATCGTCCAGAGCATTTTTTCTTTTGTTTCCTGCGCGCAGGGAAGTCCTATCATTCCGGCAATTGCACACATAGTGTTCCTCCTTTCCATTTGGCTATCCTATGCAGCAAATGCAGAATAATTCTGTCGAATCCGGGAAAGCTTCATAACGGGTGATAAAAATGAAAGATAATTTTGATATGCTCAGCTCCATTATTAAAACCGTACAGATGGGGCAAATCGGCATCCGCAGCGTGTTGGATTCGCCTATGAGTCCCGGCATCCAGAAGGCACTGCATTCCCAGCTGAAGGAATATGACGCCCTGGAAACCCAGGCACACGAGCTTGCCAAGCAGCGTGGCTGGAAGCTCACCGAGCTGAATCCTGCCGTGCGGACTATGGCGGATATGATGACGAAAGCCAAGCTGTCCGTAGGCTGCAACGATTCCAGGATTGCTTCCATGATGGTGCAGGGCAACATCCGCGGTGTTATCAAGGGGCTGAAAAATTCCCACCGCTACGACCACAACGATCCGCAGATCAGCGCCCTTTCCCGAAAGCTGCTGGATTGCGAAAACAGCAATATTCTGCAGATGGAAGGGTATCTTTGATTCACTCCGGCACCACCGCCACCACCTGGGCGTAGCCCACCGCGTAGCGGTACGGCGTAACGGACCGGGTCTGCCCCGGCTCCAGATCCGGGATCACCGTGCTGTAGGTGATCCCGCCTACATACAGATCGCTTGCGCCCTCGTGGTGCTTGTAATAAATGCGGATGCCCTCCAGATCCTGCTGCGTCAAATTGGTGACCTCCAGGGTGCCCAGACCCGTTTCCCGGATGGAAACCGTCCGCTCCGATCGGTCAAATACGCCGGGGATCACCGTGCGGCAACGGCAATCAGTCACGGCTGCTGCGGAATAGGGCTGTTTGTTCTCTTCCAGCAGCAGGATCTTGCTTTTCGGTGGGATATAGGTGGCATCGAAGGACAACTCCCTGCCGCCCTGCACCACAATGATCTGGGCATATTCAATGCCGATCGTGCCGGTATTTTCCAAAATCAGCGCCGCCACATCCGTTACGTTTTCCTCCGACCCATCCTCCAGGTATGCGCCCTCATAGGCGATCAGCTTCTGCGCCACAAGGCTGGTATATTCCAGCCGGAAGGGAAAGCCGGCAGGCGCCAACGCACCTCCCACCTGCTCTATGCCGGGCGAGGAGGATCCCTCCGTCGCTCCCGGCTCCGTAGAGCCGATGATCTCCGGATTTTCCCGGCTGCCCAGCTTTGCAACGCCGCAGCCGATACCAAAGCCCAGAAAAAACACCAACGTCACGATCCACCAAGTCCTTTTCATAATGCCACCCCATCGCCTTTGTAATGTGATGGCATTATAAAAACTTCCGCTTGACCGATTCAAGGGAATCTCCACTTTTTCTGTAGGGCTGTTCCAAAAACCGCTCGACAAATAAACGCGCATTACAGAGGATGCGGCAGTAGCGGATTTATTTTTTGCATTTTATGGAAAAAATATTTGAAAAAGCCAGCCTCCTGTAGTATAATTTTTTCGACAGATTTTTCATCCGCAGTAAGGAGTTACGATATGAAAGAACTTTTCGGCATGCTGCCCTCCGGTGAGCAGGCATATTTATACACCATCACCAACGGTCGTATCACTGCCGTGATCTCCGACTTTGGCGCAACCATCGTTAAGCTGTTCGTTCCCGATCGCAACGGCAACCTGGCAGACGTTGTATTGGGCTTTGACGACCCCAACGAGTACAAAAAAAGCGGCACCTTCTTCGGCGCCGCCGTGGGCCGCAACTGCGGCCGTGTAGATAAGGCCAGATATACAATGAACGGCAATGAGTACGCTATGACCCCCAACGACAATGTGGTCAACAATCTGCACAGCGGTCCGGACTACTATAAGGATCGGCTGTGGTCTGTGGAAAGCCACACCGAGAGTAGCATCCGCCTGAAGCTCTTAAGCCCCCATGGTGACCAGGGCTTCCCCGGCAACGCGGAGATCCACATTACCTACAGCATTCAGAATCCCGGCACATTGAGCATCTGCTACGACGCCATCAGCGATCGGGATACGGTGTTCAATTTCACCAATCACAGCTATTTCAACCTTTGCGGTCACGACAAGCCGGAAAAGGCTATGAGCCAGGTGCTCAGTATGCCTGCCCGGGTCTTTACGGTGGAAAATGCCGAGTCTGTCCCCACCGGCGAAATGCGCAGCGTCGAGGGCACACCCATGGATTTCCGCATTCCCAAACCCATCGGCCGGGATATCAACGCAGATTATGAGCCTATGAAGCCCCAGGGCGGTTATGACCACAATTTTGAGGTGTTCACCGATCCCTGCGCCATTTTGTCTGACCCGGAATCCGGAAGAACTATGGCTGTTTCCACAGATCTGCCCGGCATCCAGTTCTATGCCGGCAACTATCTGGAGGGCGATATGGGCAAGGGCGGCGTTTCCTACTGCCATCGCGGAGGCATCTGCCTGGAGACACAGTATTACCCCGATGCCATCAACCGACCCGAGTGGGCGCAGCCCTTCTTCAAGGCCGGCCAGCACTACCACAGCGAGACCAAATATATCTTTGGATAAGCATTTTGCCGTAATTTCAGGATGCCTACACAAAAGAAGCAACTGCAAAAATCAACACAGCCGCCTCCATTACGGAGGCGGCTGCTTTCGTGTGTAGGTATCATTTCACCATTTTGTAAGCAACGCCACAACCAACCCAACCCAGATAGCCAACAAAAATTGGAAGGGCGGTAAGAGCAAAGAAAATGCAATAGAAATTGAAGCCACCGACTATAATGGCAAGGATTTCAAACACTTTCCCTTTTTTATCTTGCTCAATTCGGAGCTTCTTTGCAATGGGCGGAAGCACAACTGACGCGATACCAAGCACAATAAAAAGCCAAGTTAACCCAGAGCCAGAAAACAATGTGCCATAAATAACAGTTCCCAAAATGCTCACAATCAGTGACAGCATAGACACAATAGACATATCTTATCTCCCCTTTTTTATTGTTCAATCACATTATGCTTTTGACTTTCGATTTTCGTTTTTCCGCAAATGCAAGAGGTTTCATACTTTTGATGCACACGACCGCACTCGCACTTCCAGCCACCTTCAGGCATCACGATCTCCCGAAAAATATTCCCTGCAACGGCACATTCTGGTTCTGTTGTTACAGGCATATCACGCAACGAATTTATTTTCAACACACTCATATAAAGCATCACGACAACCGCGAACCACAAATTTGGAATAGCAATTAATATAGCAGCCAAAATGCTTTGGTAAATTATTGTATTGCCGACTACATTGCTCAATATTTCTAATGCCAATATCGTGTATCCAAGAGATTTAATAATCTTAACAGAATAATCTTCCTTATACAAAAGTACTGCAGACACAATGTATAAAATACCCACAGCAAATGTTGGGAGAATGCCCATAAAAATATATGAAAGAGCATAGTCGGCATTTGACAGCCGCAGTATATAATACGGGATGCTACTGATAATGCCGTATATGTATGCTGATCCAACAAAAATCATTGCTGCTGAGAACAGACAAGATGGTTTCTTGTACATATAAAACAGTGTGTACACCAAAAGCGCCAGTGCACCAACCATAGTTAGAAGTGTAAAGATATCAAAACTAAGCCAATTATCAATAACAGCAAATAAATCACTTGCGAACAGTAGCGCACTTAATGCAAAACCAATCCATTTAATTACAGAGTGTGCTTTCTTGCTCTTACTGTGCAGAATCAACTCTGTTTCAAGACCAAGGTAATTTGCTCGAATACCATACACCAACAACAGACCACCGATAATCGTAGGACTGTAATAGCCGATATAGTAACTCAGATTGCCGTTCACATCAGCTCCTGCTGCTTTTGATCCTATTGCAGATAACACTTGCAAAATAAGCAGGCACGCGCCAGAAACAATACGAATATTACCTCTTTTCATAGTCAGCCCCTTCTTTCCTGAAATAAAAAAGTGCGCAGCCGGAGCTGCGCACCGAAAAACGCATAGCTCCGATTGCTGCGACACAACTCCAGACACACAAGAAAGTATGCTGAAACGAGCATGCATTTTTACCAAAGTAAAAATGCACACTTTCTTGTCGTGTCAAACATATAGAGTTGTGTCGCACAGATATTATACCACACTTTTTCTTCGCTTGCAATATAAAAACCCTTTTTTCGTCATCCGCTATTGCTGCATATCTCTTGCCAATGGCGCAGGCAACCAAACTCCAGCCGCCGCTTCGCAGGCTTTTTGCACACCTTCCCCATTTTTGCGCATAAACTGGCTTGTAAGCATTTCGCTTATTGCCACTTTTTTATCGGGAGGTATCCGTCATGTCTGAGAATTGTCAGGACACCCTGCGCTGCGATCCCCAGGATCTGCGGCAGGCGATGTCCATCCACACAAGAAAGATCACCGACTCCTGCCGCGACAAGGATTGCATCGAGGATCTTCGGGTTTACATGACCAAAGGCTCCCAGAGCCTTCTGGATACGGCAGCCGGTGCCCGGGTGCGCTGCGCAGAGCTGCTGTACACATACATTGATGTGGAGCCGGTGGCCTTCGACCGGAATCACTACTGCATTGATGTAACCTTCTACTACCGGATCTACGCAGATGCCACCATCGGCACCAATCGCCCGGCAGCGCTGTACGGTCTTGCCGTGTTCACCAAACGGGCTGTGCTGTGCGGCGAGGACAGCCAGGCGCACATTTACCGCAGCGACACCCGGATCCACGAGAGCGACGGTTTGACCCGCTATATCGCCAACCGACCCACCGCCGTGGTGGAGGTGCTGGATCCTATGGTGCTCAGCTCCAGGATCCGCGAGGTCTGCGATTGCGGCTGCCGTGAGGATGCATCGCTGCAGATCCCTGTTGCCATCGCCGAGCAGTTTGACGATGAGCTGGTGTACGCGGGTGAGCGGCGCCGGATGTTCGTCACTCTGGGGCAGTTCTCCATCATCCGTCTGGAGCGGGATGCGCAGCTGATCGTACCGGTGCTGGATTACGCGCTGCCCACCAAGGAATGCTGCGACAGCGCCGGCTGTGCCGAGGATCCCTGCGAGATGTTCAGCAAGATCCCCTTCCCTGCCGCCCAGTTCACGCCCACCGGCTGCGACCCCTGCCCCGGCGTTCCCGACAGCGGCTACCAGACCTGCCCCTGCAAGGATTGACGCGGCGCAAGGCTCACTTATTAGAGGTGTTGTCTTCTCTCCCCCAGTCTTTTTGCTTCGCAAAAATCCAGCCCCCTCGTCAGAGGGGGCCTCTTGCCGCTTTTCGCACGGTTATTTTACTTTTTTCCCCTTTACAAACCCGGAAAACCTTGCTATAATAGCTAGGCTGTAAGGCAAATGCACCGGTGGCTCAATGGATAGAGCATCGGATTCCGGTTCCGAGGGTTGGGGGTTCGAGTCCCTTCCGGTGTACCAAAAAATCCAGATACCCATACGGGCATCTGGATTTTTTAATTCATCGGGACTCGAAAGGGCGGCACCAGTGCGCACACTGGTGTAAAAATTGAGAGCTGGCGAGCAATTTTTAGCCCGTGGGAGAGTCCATAGAAGAAAGACGGCATCCCGTAGGGGTGTTGGTTTTCTTCTATAACGCAAAGTAAGGCATCAAGTACTCTTGCCGCCGACGGCTCGACGGAGGCGAACATTTATCTGCTCCCGTTGGGGGCAGATGCAACCGAGTCCCTTTCGGTGCACATTTAGGGCACACGTAGATATCGAAAAATTTTGTTGAAAAAGGAAATACCCTTGTGTTATACTGAAACCAAGAATAATCCAATATTGGGTTTTTACTTGTGTGGAAGGATAATTGTATGAAAAAGTCAAAGCAATTCCTATTCTTAATAACGAAGGAACGTCGGCTGGAGTTAATCATCTACATATTACTCGAAATAGTATTATTATGTTTTTTTAGTCTAAAGGATATCATTGATATTACTACATTTTCATCGGTTGTTATTGCCTCAGCAATTAGTTTTCTCGTAAGCAGAATTTGTCGTTTGCTTTACAAAAAGGCGGAAGACGCAAGCAAACTGACTGCAGACTATACCGCCTTGATTAAGCAGTACAACAAGGAAGAAATGTTTAGACATACCAACACCAGTGATCAAGGAACCGCCGAAGATTCTTTGTTCCCCATCATAAAGGTAGCAGATCTTTTTGGTATTAATCTGAATATTACAGATAATCCCGAAGAAGTATACCAATTGCCGAATTTAGTAAGCAGACATTACATTGAACTTTTGGACGCCCATAAGTCATCGAAAATATATAATAACCCCAGCATTCGTGTAAACCACTGGGCGTGGGATGAACAAGAAAATACTTTCAGGCTCTTTACTGGCAGAACAACATATTTTAACTCGATGGTTACCAATCGAGCTATGGACTATAAAATACAGGAATCCATTTCCGTTCGGGACGTATATGAATGTGGTCCCTATTTATCACCGCTCGCACAATCTTCCCTATCTAATCACCTCGGTTTTAACGCTTTAGTGGAATCTTCTGACGGTTACATCGCTTTTATTTTGAGGAGTAGCAATGTAAGTATTGGCAAACACACTTTCGGTAGCAGTATCGGCGCAAGTATAAAGGTAAAATACGCCTTGGATGAAAACAGAAGGTTCACCCGTGAAAAACTATGGGAGAGTGTTCTGCGTGAAATGACGGACGAATTAATGATTGACGCAAGCGGTATATCTTCTCAAAATGATGTAATGGCATTAGCCGCCTATAGGGATTTAGTGGAAGGAGGCAAGCCGCAGCTATTATTTTATATAACAACAAAACTAAGCAGAAATGAGATATCGGCACGCTTCTACGCTCCAAATAAAGGAAAGAAAAAGCAAGGCGATGCACTGGTCGCCAAGTATAGTCAATGTAAGTCCGCGAAAGAAGAGAGAATGCTGACGGATGGAAAGAGGTTGGTATGGTTCGAAGCAAAAGAATTGTTACGGCCGGAAACGAAAATATATCCCGACAAGATAATATATAAAGGAAAGCGATATCCAATGGTTCCGTCTACAGCAGCGAGTGTAGCAATGTTTGTTGATTGGAAAAGGCAGGAGTAAATTTAACCTTTTTATCACTCTCATTATCTTTTTCTGCATCTCCTCGATCGGCTTGCTATAAGCATCTCACAATTTGCACATTACAGTTCACCTTTCCGTATTATCTTTATAGAAGGAGGCTTGCGGTATGAGAATGGTTTTACTTACCGCCCTTGGCGTAGGCGGCGCAACCGTCTTTGGCTCGCTTTTGGGCTTCGCTTTTAAGAAAATTTCCCACAAATTCAGCGATATCGTGCTGGCTTTTGCCGCAGGCGTTATGCTGGCAGCGGCGGTGCTGGGTCTGATCGTCCCATCCCTGGAATACGGCGGCAACTGGGCGCTGCCGGTGACCGTCATCGGTATTTTCTGCGGCGCGCTGTGCCTGAACTTTCTTGACCGGCTCGTTCCCCATCTGCACCGGCTGTCCGGCGTGGATCAAGAGGAGCATCCCCATCAATCCAATCAGCTGAACAAGGTGCTGCTGTTCGTAATGGCAATCGCCATCCACAATCTGCCCGAGGGCATCGCAGCCGGCGTGGGCTTCGGCACCGGCAACACCGGCGAGGCTATGACCATCGCTCTGGGTATTGCCCTGCAGAACATCCCCGAAGGTATGGTGATCATCGCTCCGATGCTGGCAGCCGGTATGAAGCCCGGCAGAACATTTGTCATTGCGCTGCTGACCGGTATTGTGGAGGTTTTGGGCGCGCTGCTGGGCTACTTTGCCGTCAGCATTTCTTCGGCGATCCTGCCCTTTGCCCTGGCCTTTGCAGGTGGCACGATGCTCTACGTCATCAGCGACGAAATGATCCCCGAGACCCACGCCCACGGCGTAGAACGGGGCGCCACCTACGCCCTGCTTGCCGGCTTCTGCCTGATGCTGGCGATGAGCTTCTATCTGTAATAAAAAAAGATCCGGTCATTGACCGGATCTTTTTAATTGCTTTCCTCGATTGCGCAGGCCAGTTCAAAAGCAAGCAGGGCAATCCTCTCTTTTTCGTCCAGTTTCGCGAAGCCGCTGAGACTTCTGGGGTCCCATTGGCTGTGATCCAGACTGTCGCCGGCATAGAGAAACTGGAAGAATTCCACACCGCGAAAGTCGCACATCGCCTGCATCGCCGCACATTCCATTTCCACGCAAATGGCGCCCATTTCTTTCCGCTTGGCGATCTTGCCCCGGGTCTCCCGATAAAAGGCATCCGTTGTCCAGGTAGTGCCGGACACATAGGGATAGCCGTGCTTCTCCAGGACGGTTTGGAACAGCTCCACATACTTTTTGTTGACCTCGATGTAATCCGCCACCGGTGCGTAGTGGTAGCTTGTACCCTCGTCCCGGATGGCACGGGTGGGAATGATAATGCCGCAATCATCAACGCCCCGATCCAGAACACCGCAGTTTCCCAGCAGAATGATCCGCTTTGCGCCCATGGGGATAATATCCTCAAAGCCGCCTACGCAGGCAGGCGCGCCCAGCCGCGCCTTGTACATAGCAAAGCGGTAGCCGCCGTATTGCACCGCATACACGGGCCAGACGCCGTCCACATCGTGAGTCTCGGCGATCTGCACGCCGCCCAGTGCCTCCACCACCCGACCAAACAGCTGGTGGGAGAAGATGGAGATCACCGTTTCCGGAAAATCCGCAACGGGCTTATGTACGATATCGGGATTGATCACCGCGTCTTTTTCAAAATCAAATTCTGATAACAGCATTATTCGCTCCTTTCCGGGTTGTATTGGATGTATTCCAGGCAGGTTTCCATCGTACCATACCGTGTTTCAAATTCGGTTGTTTTTACATACTGAAAACCGCACTTTTGGGCAACGCGCTTGGACTGCCCGTTCCAGTCAAAGTGACCGACGATGATAAAGTCCAGCTTCTGCTCGTTGAAAAGCCAGTCGACCACTGCCTTGACCGCTTCGGGCATCAAGCCCCGTCCCCAGTAGTCCTTTGAAAGCGTATAGCCCAGCTCTCTTCCCTGCAGCGCAGCCAGTTCCGGATAATTCTTCTCGTTGTACTCCTTGACGCCAAGAGAGCCTATCACTTTTCCTTGATATTCCAAGGCGAAGTCGTGCCTGCCCTCAATAAAATGGGAAAGGATCGTTTTGGACTCCTCGATATCCCGATGGGGCGTCCAGCCAGCCATCTGACCGACGCCGTCCACCCTTGCATACTCGTAGAAATCGCTTAGATCCGATTCCCGCCAGGGCCGCAAGGTAAGACGGTCTGTTTTCAAAACAACATTTGTAATATCAATATACTTGTTCATCGTAAAATCAATCCTTTCTGAAAATATCCAGTGTGTGGTTGGAGTAGCCTACCATATCCAAGCGCTCGCAAGTTGCAAAGTGGTAACGCAGGTACAGTTGGAATGTTTCTTCGTCCATCTCATCCAGTGTCTTTCTCATATGATTTGCATATCCGTCTGTAGCTAGGAAATGCAGTTGTGTCACATTGAAGTGACTGCGCAGCGCATCAATGTCCTCCTTGCGGTGCAGTTCAAACAAATCCCAGGGTTTGGAGAATGTTTCAAAGGTGACCGGGTCAAGCATACATTTCTCAACGATGTTATGGATCTCCCCGCGAATAAAGCCGTACATGAGAACAGATGCATCGCCCATGCAATATGCGCTGAAGATAATACCGCCCTTCTTTGTAACCCTGATTGCTTCCGAAAGTGCTTGCAGTTTTTCTTCCTCCGTAAACAAATGGTACATGGGACCCAACAGCAAAGTAATGTCGTATGTATTATCATTGAAGCTATGCAAGTCCTTTGCGTTTTCTTGTGTAATCGTAATGTTTTCGCCGGGTTTTGTGTTTTTCTTAAAGATCTCAATGTTATGCTCAATCAGTTCAACTGCATCTACCTGATAGCCCTGCTGGGCGAGATAGTGGCTGTATCTGCCTGTAGCTGCACCAATTTCCAAAATGCGCATACCGGGACGAAGATACTTTTCGATGTATCGCATCGTAGTTAGGTATTCTACCATGCCATACCGGGAGCAAAGGCGGTTATCTTCGTCGTAGCTCCCGTAATACTGTGTGAGTGCCTGTAATGTTTCCATTTTCCTTCCTCCTTAAAAATAAAAACAGTGCAAGCTGAAACGTTCATTTCGGCTTGCACTGCATCTTTCTTTATGGTATATCCCCAGATATTATCCTAAAAAAGCGTATGACAATGTAAGCCCGTTTCTATGCCAAAACATAGGGTCAACGGACAGATTATTGACTTCACGGAAGCAATAGCGATACATTGTCGGCGCTCCTTTCTGGATTTTATGCGATTATACATCCATTTTTATGCGTTGTCAACACCTTATTTCAAGGTTTTCAGCAGCTCTTCCAGTTGTGCCAGGCTTTCGATCTCGTAGTCGGGCTGGATCTCCGGCTTGCCGGGCTTATGCCCCGGGTTGACCCAGCAGGTGGCGATGCCGGCGTTGATGCCGCCCAGGATATCCGAGGTCAGGCTGTCGCCTACGATCATCGCCTTTTTGGGGTCAAAATCCGGAATTTGGGCGAAGCTGCGCTCGAAAAACGCTCCGGCAGGCTTGTTTGCCCCCAAGTGCTCCGAAATGAACACCTTTTCAAAATAGGGATACAGCTCGGCGCTGGTCATACGCCCCTCCTGCACAGAAGCCGTACCGTTGCTGGCGATATAGAGCCGGTACTTTTTATGCAGGCGCTGCAGCGCCTCCTGGGCGCCGGGCAGGAAATAATGACCGTTCGCAAGGTTTTCCAAGTACAGTGCGTTGCAGGCCGCTGCGTCTGCCTCCACGCCCTCCTGGGCAAAAAGCTCCGCAAAGCGGCGCACGCCCACCTCATCTCTTGTCAGCTCACCACGCTCCAGCATCTCCCAGCAGGTCTTGTTGATGGCGTGGTAGCGGCAGAGCAGCGCGTCCGTCACATTCACACCGAAGGCAGACAGTGTCTTGGGGATGGCAAGCCGCTCTGCCATCTTAAAATCCAGGATGGTATCATCCAGATCCAGAAACAGAAACTCAATCACGGCGGATCCTCCTTGCGATCTCGTTGGCAACGGTGGCAAATTCGGGAATACCCAGGGTCTCACCGCGGACATTCTCGTCAAAGCCGCAGGCGGCAAGCACATCGGCTGCGCCCTGCTTGCCCAGCTCCGGGAAGCCGGATGCCAGACCGTTGGCAAGCTTCTTGCGCCGCATGGCAAAGCTGGCACGGACGGTGCGGAAGAAGATCTTTTCATCGTCCACATTCCAGGGACGCTGCTTGCGCACACGCAGAGTGATCACCGCAGAGGTCACCTTGGGCTGGGGCATAAAGCAGTGTGCCGGCACATCAAACAGCAGCTCCGGCTGGGCATAATACTGGCAGAACACCGTAAAGGCGCTGTAATCCGCCGTTCCGGGGGCTGCGGCGATGCGCTGGGCAACCTCCTTTTGCACCATAACCGTCACGGATTCAAAGCACTCTGCCTCCAGCAGCGCCGAAAGAATGGGCGAGGTGATATAGTAGGGCAGATTGGCGCAGGCCATAGGGCGCAGACCGGGGAATTTTTCCTTCACCAGCGCAGGAATATCCTGCTTCAGCACATCGCCCCACAGGATCTCCAGATTACCAAACTCCCCTACCGTCTGCTGCAGGATGGGCTCCAGCCGGGTATCCAATTCCACCGCGCAGACCTTTTTCGCACGCAGGGCAAGCTGCTGGGTCAGCGGACCGATACCCGGACCGATCTCCAGCACACCGGCAGTTTCATCCACGCCGGCCTGCTCCGCAATCGACTCCGGCACCCAGCCGGCGATCAAAAAGTTCTGTCCCTTTGCCTTGGAAAAATGAAAGCCGTGCTGCATCAGCAGCGGCTTCATCACATTGATATCGCAAACATTGAGCATACGTTTACCGCCTTTCTTACGGACAGCATACCAAATTTTCTTCCCTTTTTCAATAGAAAAAACCGCCTTTCCAACGAAAGGCGGTTTGGGTTTATTCCTTAACCCAGGAAATAGATGGTGCAATCCCGGATGCCAAAGCGGTCGCACTCGGCGACGCTGTTGTAGTAAAGGTCAACACGGTTGCCCTTGATGGCGCTGCCGCAGTCCTCGGCGGTGGCGATGCCGTAAATGTACTGACCGTCATTGGTGACGATGTACATACGGGTGCCGTAGGGAATCACTCTGGGGTCAACGGCAATGGCGCCCACACGGCACAGCGTACCGGTGGAAGTCCAGATAGTGCAGCCGGGGTCGGAGTTGTGGTAAGCCGTTGCCACGAACTGCTCTGCATGGGTGTAGGTCAGGACCTCGCCGTCGGGGGTGGTGATGGTATTCTCGCCAATGATGGGCTGCTTCTCCACGGGAGGTGCCTCCGGCGTGGGTGCAGGCTTGGTAGGAGCCTCCGTAGGGGGCTCGGTGGGGATCACCTCGGGCGGATAATCCGGCAGCTCAACGCCGGTGCCAATGGCGATCAGCGCGTTGACGGGCTGGGAGACTACCTTTTCGCTGATCAGCGTGCGGCTGATCTCCTCGCCGTCCACATAGTGAACGCTGGCCTTGCACTGGAGCTGACCTTCCTCGCCCTTGGTAAGCACGACCTGCTCGCCCTCGGCAAGGGAAGAATCGTAGCAGTACTCCGTCTCAAAGGGAATGGCGACGGTATAGGTCTCCTCTGCGGTAACGGAACGCTTCACCGTCAGCACCATACCGTCATAGGTCATGGCGCTCATAGCCTCGGACAGCACATCGTCCGCCGTCAGCTTGAAATTCAAACGGTTCAGCAGCGACTCAACCGTTTCGCCATAAGTAGAAACCGAAAGTGTGTTGCCGCCGTAGACGATATCAACGACCTGCATACGCTGGATCGTAATTTCGGACATTCCCAAACCAAGCTGCGTCGTGTAGGTATCATCTGTGCCCAATTCCAAACCTGCTTCGTCCAGAACATCTGCCGGATCTGTAGCGTAGGTGGTGTGAATCGTGATCTGTTCGCCGTCTTTGATCAGATATGTATTCTTGGCGAATGCCGTCTGCGTCAGCAGCAGAACAATGCACACGATGGGCAACAGGAGCGCTACCACACGGGTAAGAACAGTTTTCTTTCTACGAATAAAAAGATTGTTGTCAAGCATAGAATGAACCTCCTTTCGCACTAGTATATGTGGCGATTTTCGCCTGAATTCTTAAAAGTATCAAATAGTTACAAAATGCATATTCGCATTTCGCTCGATAGTCATTTTAACAAATTTTCATAAAAAGTCAAGCTTTTTCTTCAAAAACCCATAAATCGACAACTTTTCGGCAAATATTCATATTTATTTTATGTAAACCATAAACCAAAATATGCACAGTTAACAAATTGTAACCACTATATCTTGTGTCTAAACGGGATTTACTTTACATAACTTCCCATAATACGCAACCGGTGTTATCGTTACGTGATTTTGGCTTTCCGGGGGTGATTTTTGCATAGGGATTGACAAATTTTCATTTTTGTGCTACATTTTTTCTTGATAAAGGCTGCGATGAAGACACGCGCTTCCGGTAAGATTCCCAGAGAGGGTGCCACCTTGGTGCAAGGCATCCGTAACCCTGCCGTTTGCGATACCACTTCTGAGCCGTATGCGCGGAAATGCCATACCGGGTACGCCCGTTAAAGCGTCAATGAGTGGCAGCTGCGGCTGCAACCAGGGTGGAACCGTGGAATACTTTGTATCCCACCCCTGATCTTTCGGGGGCTGGGACTTTTTTTATGCCTTCCCCTCAATAGAAAAGGAGGAAAAGAAAATGGAAAACGAAAATCTGTACACCTTTGAAAACCCGGAGTACCGCAAGACCTTCTGGCACACCTGCTCCCACATCATGGCGCAGGCTGTGAAGCGGCTGTGGCCCGAGGTGCAGCTGGCCATCGGTCCTGCCATTGACGAGGGCTGGTACTACGACTTTGACGCACCCTTCAGCTTCACTCCCGAGCATCTGAGCCAGATCGAAGCGGAGATGAAGAAGATCGTCAAGGAGCGCATCCGTCTGGAGCGCAGCGAAAAGCCCCGGGCAGAAGCCATCGCCTATATGCAGTCCCTGAATGAGCCCTACAAGGTAGAGCTGATCCAGGATCTGCCGGAGGATGCTGTCATCTCCTTCTACACCCAGGGCGAATTTACCGACCTTTGCGCCGGTCCTCACCTGGATCACACCGGTCGTGTCCGCCACAACGGCTTTAAGCTGACCAAGTCCTGCGGCGCTTACTGGCGTGGCGACAGTAACCGCAAGATGCTGCAGCGCATCTACGGCATCGGCTTCCCCAGCAAGGACGAGCTGGATGCCTACCTGGAGCGTCAGGCAGAAGTGCTGAAGCGGGATCACAACAAGCTGGGCCGTGAGCTGGAATTCTTCACCACCGTGGAGGAGATCGGTCAGGGCTTGCCCATTTTGCTGCCCAAGGGCGCAAGAGTCATCCAGACTCTGCAGCGCTGGGTGGAGGATGAGGAGCAGAAGCGCGGCTATCTGCTGACCAAGACGCCTCTGATGGCGAAGCGGGACCTTTACAAGATCTCCGGTCACTGGGATCACTACCGTGACGGTATGTTCATTATGGGCGATCCCGACGACGAGGAGAAGGAGTGCTTTGCACTGCGTCCCATGACCTGCCCCTTCCAGTATCAGGTATTCCTGAACCGGGCCCGGTCTTACCGTGATCTGCCTATGCGTCTGGGCGAGACCTCTACCCTCTTCCGCAACGAGGATTCCGGCGAGATGCACGGTCTGATCCGTGTCCGCCAGTTTACCATCTCCGAAGGTCACCTGGTACTGCGTCCCGAGCAGCTGGAGGAAGAATTCAAGGGTTGCCTGGAGCTGGCAAAGTACTGCCTGGATACCGTTGGTATGCTGGAAAACTGCACCTTCCGCTTCTCCCAGTGGGATCCTGCCCGTGCCGGCATCAAGTATGAGGGCACACCGGAGCAGTGGGAAGAGGCCCAGCGCGTTATGGGCGACATTCTGGACAAGCTGGGTGTGGAGTATGAGATCGGTATCGACGAGGCTGCCTTCTACGGTCCCAAGCTGGACATCCAGTACAAGAACGTATTTGGCAAGGAAGATACCATCGTCACCATTCAGATCGATATGCTGCTGGCGCAGAAGTTCGGTATGGAATACACCGATGCTGACGGTCAGAAGAAGATCCCCTATATCATCCACCGCACCAGCCTGGGCTGCTACGAGCGGACGCTGGCTTACCTGATCGAGCGCTATGCCGGCGCACTGCCTCTGTGGATGATGCCCACTCAGGTGAAGGTCATGCCCATCACTGACCGTGCTCACGCCTATGCCAAGGAGCTTGCTGACAAGCTGAATGCCGCCGGCATCCACGCCGAGACCGATTGCCGCAGTGAAAAGCTGGGTTACAAGATCCGTGAGGCACAGCTGCAGAAGATCCCCTATATGCTGGTGGTTGGCGACCGGGATATGGAAAGCGGCACCGTTTCCGTCCGCACCCGCAAGGGCGACGATCTGGGCGCCATGACGCCTGACGAATTCATCGCCAAGTGCCTGCTGGAGATCGCCACCAAGAGCAAGGAAGTTTAATTGCAACAAGCAACAAGCCGTCCACCGGACGGCTTGTTTTCCAAAGGAGAACGCTATGTATATTTGGGTTGGCTGTAAGCTGCCGGAGCATTTTGAGCAGCAGATCCGTTCCGTCTGTCTGGAGCAAAACAAAGCACTGAACTTAAACACGGACGCCTTTTCCCTGCCGCAGCACGTTTCGCTGAAGATCAGCTTTCCATCCCAGCGGAACGAAGAGATCCTGAAATATCTGGAAGCCTTTTTGTCTGTGCAAGCCCCCTTTTCCCTGCGTATTCGCAGCGCGCAGCAGCAGGGCAACATCCTCTGGCTGCCGGTAGAAGAAAATGAAACGCTGCGACAGCTCCACCAGCAGCTGGATGCGCGGCTGGAGCAGCGCTTTGGCATAGCGCAGCACCCGTTTGATAAGTGCTTCCTTTTCCACTCCACGCTGTTTATGGACGAAGATACAGACAAGCTATCCCAAATGCGCAAGGCGCTGGAAGCCTTTCCTGTGGAGCAAGTGCTGCAGGTGGACACCTTCCTGCTGGGTCTTTCCGAAAACAACCTGCCCGGGCAGTACCGCATCGTCCGGCAGATCAACGTATAAAAATTCAAGCCTCTCGCATCGAGCGGCTTGTTTTCTTATTTTCCGTATGTTATACTATTTATAATAAAAGAAGCTGGAGGGCGTTATGAGGAAGCTGCACCTTTTGAAATGGCTGATCCCCCTGTTTTGGATCGCGATGGGCGCGGTTTGCTACGCCGCCGTCCACGGTCACGAATTTTTGGGGCTGATCTGCTTTTGTTTGAGTGCTGTCAGCGTGTGCTACATTCTCATCGGTATGCTGCGGCAGCACCGGCGAATGGTTGCCAAAATGCTGCGCACGGTGCTTTCCACCATCCTCATTATCGGCATTTTGATTTTCGCCGCCACGGAAGCGATCATACTGGATGCCAGCACCGGGCAGAGCGAAGAAAGCTGCGATTATATCATCGTACTGGGCGCAAGAGTGCAGGGCACCGCCCCCAGCACCTCCCTGAACGAGCGCATCAACGCCGCTTACGATTATTTGACGGAAAACGAAGCTGTTATCGCCGTTCTCTCCGGCGGTCAGGGCGAGGATGAGGATATCTCCGAAGCCCAATGTATGTTCGACCGTCTGACGGCCATGGGCATTTCCGCCGACCGGCTGTGGCTGGAGGACAAGTCCACCTCCACTTGGGAAAATCTGCAGTTTTCTATGAACATCATCGAGGGTAAGACCGGCACCCGCCCCAACAAGGCCGGCATCCTCTCCAGCGAATATCACCTGTACCGGGCAGGGCTTTTTGCAAGCGATTGCGGCTTTGAAGCCGTAGGCATCCCGGCAACCACCCAGCGATTCACCATCCGCCTGAACTATTTCCTCCGGGAGGTAGCCGGCGTATGGCATTACCTGATTTTAGGAGGACTCTACAATGATTGAAAAACGCTATGCAGAATACGCCTGGGAGCAGACGGAAACGCTGCTCGCCATCGACTCCCCTTCCGGCTATACCGCCAAGGCTGCCCTCTGGGTCAAGGAAGCCTTTGAGAAGCTGAATTTCACCGCCACCATCACCGCCAAGGGCGGTGTGCTGGTGGACTTGGGCGGCGAGGACGAAAATGACGGTCTGCTTTTAGAAGCCCACGCCGATACTTTGGGCGCTATGGTGGCACAGATCAAGGGCGACGGTCGCCTGAAGCTGACGCCTCTGGGCGGTATGAACGCCAACAACGGCGAAGCCGAAAATGTTTGGGTCTACACCCGGGACGGTAAGGTCATCGACGGTACGCTGCAGCTTTGCAACGCATCGCTGCACGTCAACGGAGACTATTCCTCCGCAAAGCGCTCCTGGGATGCTATGGAGGTAGTGCTGGACGAGGATGTATCCAGCGCCGATGACACCCGGAAGCTGGGCGTTCAGGTGGGCGATATCGTCTGCTTTGATCCCCGCACCCGCCGTACCGACAGCGATTACCTGAAAAGCCGTTTTCTGGACGATAAGCTGTCTGTAGGCATCCTGCTGGGCTTTGCCAAATATCTCAGCGACAATGAGATCCGGCCCAGCCGGAAGGTTTGGGTCCATATCACCGTCTATGAGGAGGTAGGTCACGGCGGCTCTGCCTCTGTGCCTGCCGGTGTTACGGAGGCCATTTCCGTGGACATGGGCTGCGTAGGTGACGGTCTGCAGTGCACCGAGCGGCAGGTTTCCATCTGCGCCAAGGATTCCGGCGGTCCTTACAGCTACGAGGTCGTAGGCAAGCTCATCGAAGCCGCCAAAAAGACGGAGGCGGACTACGCCGTGGACGTTTACCCCTACTACGGCTCCGATGTGGAAGCCACCTTGCGCAGCGGTGTGGATATCCGTCACGGTTTAATCGGTGCCGGCGTTTACGCCAGCCACGGCTATGAGCGCAGCCACATTGACGGCGTGTATAACACATTGAAAGTTCTGTCCGGCTATCTGGACGTATAATGAAAGGAGCCAACACTATGAAGGAAAACTATATGGTCTGCAACTGCAAGCAGGTAAGCTATTTCGCCATTCTGGACGCGCTTCACGAGCACGAACAGCTGGACAGCGTGCTGTCCGCATTTGATGCGGTAAAGGACGTGACCCACTGCTCCACCGGCTGCGGCGGCTGCCACGACAAGGTAATGAAGATCATCTCCGAAGAAATGATGGGTAAATAAGGAAAGTAGTGAAAGCGAGATCCCAATGGGATCTCGCTTTTATTGCATCAACCCTATAATACCAGTAAAATTTCAAGTTGCGCAATACGCTATCGAAGCAGTCGGTATCAGACACTTATTGTATGTAGACTTATGGATTTGCAACATCAATTCCATATCACTGCGTTTGATACAACAATCAAGCTGCTTCATTAAGCCAAAAGCGTAAAGCCCCTTTTGCCGCCAAGGATTTGTGCATAGAAAAAGCACGATGGCTTTGTATCAAAACCATCGTGCTGATGTGGTGCCGGTGGCCGGACTCGAACCGGCACGCTGTCGCCAGCGGTGGATTTTGAGTCCACTACGTCTACCATTCCATCACACCGGCAGGTGCTTCATTAGTATAGTACACTTCTTTCAAAAAAGCAAGCGGAAATTTGCAAAACTGTGACAGCATCGGTGCTGCCCCTTTCCGGGTCTCGCTTTTGTTATCAAACGATTAAGTTTTTGTTATATTTTTCCTCGGGTGCTTGACCCGTAGAATTTAGCACGATACAATAATAATCAATATCAGGCTTCTGCCGCCGGCTGTGTATGAATTTGTATTTTGGTTATAATGAAAGCCAGACAGTCCCGGCAAGCCAAGCTTTATCCCTATTCCACAAGGAGGAGTCACATTGAAGAAAATCTACACCCAAAGCGCAGAGGACGTGCTGCAGGCGCTTGGGGTCGGCGCAGAGGGTTTGACCACTGAACAAGCCCGGGAACGCCTTGCCAAATACGGTCCAAACAAGCTGAAAGAGGGCAAAAAGCCCACCCTTCTGCAGCGTTTTCTCGTCCAACTAAAGGATCCGATGCTGATCATTCTGCTGATCGCAGCCGGCGTCAGCGCCCTGACGGGTATGCTGGCGCAGGAAAACGAGTGGGCGGAGGTCATTATCATTCTGGCCGTTGTTCTGCTCAACGCCATTCTGGGCGTGATCCAGGAAAGCAAGGCGGAGGCCGCCATCGAAGCGCTGCAGACCATGACAGCAGCCACCTGCAAGGTACTGCGTGACGGCAAAATGATATCCTTGCGCTCCGATGAGCTGGTGCCCGGCGATATCGTGATCCTGGAAGCCGGCGATGCTGTGCCTGCCGACGGTCGCATTATCGAAAGCGCTTCTTTGAAGATCGAAGAAGCTGCCCTCACCGGCGAATCCGTACCCGTCAACAAAATGCTGGAAGCCCTGGGCGTAACCGAGGGTCAGGAGGACATTCCTCTGGGCGACCGCAAAAATATGTGCTACATGGGCTCCACCGTGGTGTACGGGCGTGGCAAGGCCGTCATCACCGCCACGGGTATGGATACGGAAATGGGAAAGATCGCCGGCGCTCTGGCGGATACCGCCGAGGAGCAGACGCCCCTGCAGCGCAAGCTGGATGAGCTGGGCAAGCTGCTGAGCAAGATCGTCCTCGGCATCTGCGTTTTCATTTTTGCGTTTAAGCTCCTTACGGAAGGCGATTTCCATCTGGAAGTGATTTTGGACTCCTTTATGGTGGCGGTATCGCTGGCAGTTGCCGCCATTCCGGAGGGTCTTGCGACGGTGGTTACCGTGGTTTTGTCCATCGGTGTCACCAAAATGTCCCAGCGCAACGCGGTGATCCGCCGCCTGACCGCTGTGGAGACCTTGGGCTGCACCCAGATCATCTGCACCGACAAAACCGGCACGCTGACACAAAACAAGATGACCGTGGTGGACCACATCGGTGACACGCAGCTGGTTGCCACCGCCATGGCGCTTTGCTCCGATGCCAAGCTCAATGGTGAGGATCAGGCAGAGGGTGAGCCCACCGAATGTGCGCTGGTAAACTTCGCATACACCGTCGGTCTGCACAAGGCCGATCTGGAAACCAAAACGCCCCGTGTGGACGAAGCGCCCTTTGATTCCGGGCGCAAAATGATGTCCACCCTGCACGCATCCGGCGGAGTATACGTGCAGTACACCAAAGGCGCGCCCGACGTGGTACTGGATCGCTGCGCTTTCTACTATGACAGCGGCGAGATCAAGCCAATGACCGCCGAAAAGCAAGCCGAAATTATGGCTGCAAACAAGGCGATGGCGGACAAAGCGCTGCGCGTGCTGGCAGTTGCCAAACGGGATTGGCGTGAAAAGCCCACGGACAACACGCCGGAATATCTGGAGCAGCAGCTGGTCTTTTTGGGCTTGACCGGCATGATCGACCCGGTCAGACCCGAGGTCATGGCAGCCATCGAGGAATGCCGCAGCGCCGGCATCCGGGCCGTTATGATCACCGGCGACCACAAGGATACCGCCGTTGCCATCGCCAGGGAGCTTGGCATTATCACCGACGCATCCGAAGCCATTACCGGCGCCGAGCTGGATAACATTCCCGACGCGGAGATCTGCGAATTCGTCAGGAAATACAGCGTCTACGCCCGGGTGCAGCCCGAGCATAAGACCCGTATCGTCAACGCCTGGAAGGCAAACGGCGCCATCACCGCCATGACCGGCGACGGCGTGAACGACGCGCCCTCCATCAAATCTGCCGATATTGGCGTGGGAATGGGCATCACCGGCACCGACGTTACCAAAAACGTGGCGGATATGGTGCTGGCGGATGACAATTTTGCCACCATCGTCACCGCTGTTGGCGAAGGTCGCCGCATTTACGACAACATCCGCAAAGCCATCCAGTTCCTGCTGGCATCCAATATGTCGGAGGTTTTGGGTGTGTTTGGCGCATCCCTGCTGGGCTTTACGCTGCTCAATCCCGTGCATCTGCTGTTTATCAATCTGGTTACAGACTGCTTCCCTGCCCTGGCATTGGGTATGGAGCAGGCAGAGCCCGATACCATGCAGCGACCGCCCCGGGATCCCAAAGCCGGTATTTTTGCCGATGGTTTATTCGGGGATATCGCCTACCAGGGCATTTTGGTAGCGCTGCTCACTGTGGGCGCGTATCTCATTGGCAGCTACTTTGAATTCGGCGCAGGCTTTATGCAAATGCTGTGGCAGGTGGGCGAATCCGGTCATGGTATGACAATGGCGTTTTTGACCATGTCTATGTGTGAGATCTTCCACTCCTTCAACCTGCGCTCCCAGCGCAAGTCCGTATTCAGCCTGAAAAAGCAAAACGCCGTTCTGTGGGCGGCGATGCTTGGCTCTTTAGTGCTGACTACGCTGGTGCTGGAGGTTCCCTTCATCGCCAACGCCTTCGGTTTTACCACCATTGGCTGGGATGAGTACGGCATTTCCATTGCCCTTGCGGTTCTTGTCATCCCCATTGTGGAAATCGTCAAGCTGATCCAGCGCGCTGCCAAGCGCTAAAGAAAAAGCACCCTGCGGGGTGCTTTTTTCTGTGGGGAATTGTAAATATATTCCGCTCTGCTGACACCCGGGAACGGGCGTCCCTGCGGCAGCCTTTTCGGTACCTGCGGTCTGGGGGACTATCCATTGTTTAAGAATTGTTAAAGACGGTTTAAGAGATTCTTAAGTGCGTTGACTTTACGGCTTTCCTTCGCTAGGATGGAATTATCAATTTCTTCCAGCGAAAGAAGGCTGTAATATGATCATCGAAATGTTCAACGGTTGGTATTTCTTCTGGCTTGGGCTGTGCGCAGCCGTGACGGCAGGTCTGTATTTCCTGCTGCGCAACCGCAGCGCGAAAGCCCAGAAGATCGTCTTGTTCTCTCTGCTGGTGCTGGGACTGCTGTTTCATTTTTTGAAGATCTACATTCCGCCCTACAGCGTAGACGAAGCCAGAATGCTCCGTGACAGTTGGTTTGTCAATATCTGCGGCGCCAATATTGCCCTGTTCCCCTTCTTCTTCCTGATGAAAAACGAGAAGGTAAAGGACTATATGTTCTACATCGGCGTCATCAGCGGTCTGATCGCGCTCTTCTATCCCGAAGAGCCCATCGCGAAGGTGGACCAGCTTGCCGAGCAGCTGGACATCGTCCGCTTCTACTATCACCATTGGATGGTCTTTGCCGTCCCCTTCCTGATGGTGGCTTTCGGTCTGCACAAGCCCAGCTACAAGCATATTTTGAGAGCGCCTACGGGCTTGCTGCTGGTGATGCTGTTCATTATGCTCAATCAGGTATTTCAGTGGGAGCTGGGCTTCTTCACGCTGTGGAACGAGGAGGATTTCCTGGCTGTCCATTTCAAAAACACCTCTTATATCTGGGGTCCCGGTGAAAACAACGCCATTGGCAATTTCCTGGCGCTCTTCACGCCGGACTTTTTCAAGACCGTTCCTGTCGGCGAATACGCCGGCCAGGTCAAGTACTGGCCCTGGTTCTGGATCATCTGCCCGGCATATATTCTGGTTACACCGCTGGCGTTTATCATCGCAGCCATCGCCGACCGCAAGAATCTTACCGCAGACATCAAAAAACTGTTTGCCAAGAAGCAGCCCGCTGCTAAATAAACCAAAAGCCACGCCTTGCGGCGTGGCTTTTTTGCAAGAAATCCATTGCGTTCCGGCTACAGATATGCTATAGTGTACATATACAAAGTGAATGATTGTATAAATCTGACTTTTCAGGAGGTTTTTTATGAATATCAACTACTTCCACCCTGCTGACCAGCTGGTTATGTTTATGCAGCGCATCTATGACAAGGGTATGACCACCACCTCCGGCGGCAATCTTTCCATCATTGACGATGACGGCAATATCTGGATCACACCGGCCGGTGTTGACAAGGGTACCCTTAACCGCGGTGATATCGTCTGCGTGAAGCCCGACGGCACCTGCATCGGTCCCCACAAGCCTTCCTCGGAGCTGCCCTTCCACGCAGCCGTGTACAAAATGCGTCCCGACCTGCGTGCGGTGCTGCACGCCCATCCCCCGGCGCTGGTATCCTTCTCCATCGTCCGCAAGCTGCCGGATATGGAGCTGCTGCCTTCCGTACAGAAGGTCTGCAACGATCTGCGGATCGCCACCTACGCCGTTCCCGGCAGCGATCAGCTGGGCGAGAATATCGGCGAATGCTTCGCCAAGGGCAGCGACATCGTGATTTTGGAAAACCACGGTGTTTGCATCGGTGCGCAGACCATGTTTGCCGCTTTCCAGAAGTTTGAGACCCTGGACTACACTGCCAATCTGGAAATCCTGGCAAAGCGCATCGGCAAGGTCAAGTCCCTGCCGGATGAGGCCATCCGTATGACCGAGACCACCACCCACCTGAAGATGGACGACTTTATCCCCAACAGCCACACCTCCGAGGAGCTGGCTGCCCGCCGGGATATGATCACCCTGATCCGCCGCAGCTATCGCCAGGGTCTGTTTACCGCCACCCACGGAACTTACTCTGTACGGCTGTCCGATGGCAGCTTCCTCATCACCCCCTTCGGTATGGACCGCGCCTATCTGGAGGAGGAGCATCTGGTGCGTGTCAAGTCCGGTATGAAGGAGCTGGGCAAGACCCCCTCCCGTGCCGTTGGTCTGCACCAGGAGATCTACGATGCCAACCCCAATATCCATGCCGTTCTGCTGGCACATCCCGTTCACGCCATGGCCTTCGCCGTGACCGATGCCAAGTTTGACCCCAGAACCATTCCCGAAAGCTACATCCTGCTTCGTGACGTCAAGCGGATCCCCTACGGCAAGATCTACACCGAGCAGAAGGAAACCGCCAAGGTCTTTACCGATGCCTGCCCGGCAGTGATGGTGGAAAACGATTGCGTCATCGTTACCGGTGAAAGCCTGCTGAAGGCCTTTGACCGGCTGGAGGTCATGGAATCCACCGCACACTCCATTATCAACTCCACCGCCATTGGCGACATCGTCCACATCACCCAGGATGAGGTGGAGGATCTGAAGATCGCCTTCAACCTGAAAGACTGATATCCGGCCCCCTTTGCACAAGGGGGCTGGCTTTTTGCGTAGAAAACAGTCCGGGGGATCGTTGCAGTTGTGCCGGTCTTTCCGAAATGTTCCGCATTTTTTACATTTTATTTATATTTTTCCACCAGTTATCGCTTATAATAAAGGCATCCACTGAAAGGAGCGATCCCTATGAAAACAGTTTCCCGCATCGTTGCCCTTTTGCTTGCAATCTGCCTGCTGGCAGGTTTTTCTGCCGTAATGGCTGATGAGACGCAGGACAATGTCCAAACCCTGGTGCTGCACACCGACCTGATCGGGATCGGCTACACCCACGGTGCTACTTTGGACGGTGTTTCTGTGCCGGAGTATGACTACACCTGGCACGCCGATCCCAGCACCGACCACGGCGTGGTAAAGAACTCCCCTGCCGAGTATTATACCGGCACAGCTCCCACCGGCGAGGACAGCGTCTATATCGCTCACGATATTATCTACTATCCCCTGCTGGACGAAAGCAAATTCAAGCAGGTCAACTACGACGGCGAGACTGAATGGGTCTATATGTACGAAGCGGAAGGCTATGAGAATTACATTTTCTCCACCCTGCCCAGCCTTCGCACCGGCTTCCCCAGCCAGATGATGCACAGCGAAACGGAAGCCTACAACAACGCCGTCCTGCATATCACCCAAGCCGGCACCTACAAGCTGGAGGGCGAATGGCACGGTCAGATCCTGGTAGATCTGGGCGAAGATGCCTTTGACGATCCCACCCAGAAGGTGACCCTGATCCTGAACGGCGTCACGATCACCTGCACCGTTGCCCCCGGCGTCATATTCAAAAACGTCTACGAGTGCGACAACACCTGGGAGGACCGGGATACCTACAGCTACAATGTGGATACTGCCGAAGCCGGCGCCAATGTGGTGCTGGCAGAAGGCACCACCAACACCGTATCCGGCGAAAATGTGTTCCGCATCCTGCGTACCAAGTATAAGGACGAGGATTCCACCTCCCAGTACCCTGCCCAAAAGAAGCAGTACAAGACCGACGGTGCCTTCTACTCCTATATGTCTATGAATATCAGCGGCGAGAGCAAAAACACCGGCGTGCTGAATATCCACTCCGGCTATGAGGGTCTGGACACCGAGCTGCACTTGAGTATCAACGGCGGCAACGTCAATATCTACTCCCAGGACGATGGTATCAACGTCAACGAGGACGGTGTCTCCGTAGTGGCCGTCAACGGCGGCAGCCTGCACATTTGCGCCGGTCTGGGTGCAGAGGGCGACGGCATCGACTCCAACGGCTATCTGGTGATCCGTGGCGGCACCGTTATTTCCGCCGCCAACGGCAACGGCGCCGACTGCGGTCTTGACTCCGACAAGGGCTCCTTTGTGCTGGGCGGCACCGTGGTGGCGCTGGGCGGCACCATGGATTGGGCAGAATCCGACGAGGCGGTTGCCAACGCCCAGGCAGTTCTCAACCTGCGTTTTTCCGGCACCCAAAGTGCTGATGAAGCCATTATTATTACCGATACCGCCGGCAAGGTGATCTTTGCCTACGACCCGGACAAGGACGAGGTTTTGGGCGGCAACGGCAAGACCTACAGCGGCGCGATCCTTTCCTGCGAAGGTCTGGAGGTCTCTCAAAGCTACCACATTTATGTGGGCGGCAACGTCACCGGAACGGAAGCCAGCGGCTTGTATCATGCTTCCAGTGTAACCAGCTTCGACGGTGCCACCCAGCAGTGCTACTCCGGCAATTCCGTAGGCGGTATGGGCGGCGGTAACCGCTTCCCCGACGGCGGTCAGATGGGTCAGATGCCCGATGGCAACTTCCCCGGAAATATGCAGCCCGGTGACTTCCAGCCGCCCCAGGGCAGCTTCGACCCCGGTCAGTTCGGCGGTCAGTTCGGCGATATGATGGGCAGCGCCCAAACCGGTGCCACCTGCACCTATGAGCGGAATTTCACCTTAAGCAAAACCGTCAACGCCTTCTCCAATCTGTCGGATGTACGCCACGACAGCGCCACCGTAAACGGCGACAGCTGCGCGCTTTGCAGCGGCACCAACGTCAATACCGGCACCGCACCGGAAACACCTGCCGCACAGCAGGATTGGCTCGGCTACGGTATCGCGTTTGTATTGGGTATCCTCGCCGCTTCCGCGATCTTCACCGTCGTCCTTCTCATTAAGAAAAAGAAATAATAAAGAAAAAGCACGCTACCAAACAGTAGCGTGCTTTCTTTATGCTTTTTACTCTACGGTAACCGTGCCGTCTGCTTCCACAGTGATCTTCATACCGTGCTTCACATAGTCCAGGAATTCTTCGCCCAGGCTGTCGATAACCGGCATCTGCACATCCGGCAGCCATACGGAAGCCAGGATGGAGCCGGCAGCCGCCAGAGAATCAATGGGGTTGGAGAACAGCATACAAGCCGGCTGGCGCTGCATAGCGCAGGCGCAGTAGATCACCAGACCGCCGGTGGTGGAGCCAATGGTCTGGGGCAGGCACAACGCCTTTCCTGCCAGCTCCTTACCGTGGAGGTCAGGATTGTTCTGATCGCCGCAGGTTGCCTTCTTGTCGCCAAACTGCAGGGCGCCCTGCAGAGATGCCAGGGTATTGAAGCCGCCGTGGGAAACCACTGCTTCCGCGGTAACGGTACCGGGTGCGATCACGCGACCTTGAAATTTTTTCATATCAGCAGCCT
Organism: Oscillospiraceae bacterium; assembly: GCA_017436955.1. GTDB lineage: Bacteria > Bacillota > Clostridia > Oscillospirales > Oscillospiraceae > Faecousia. Next base: position 68,019 of record JAFSCD010000006.1, read on the forward strand.
CCTTTCGTGATCTTGGCAAGGATCTCGTCTTCCGTGTAGTAGCGCGCGGTGGTATAGGTGCGCAGCTTGTTGGACGAGGTCATAACGGGCATCGCCTTGCACAGCGGGTTATTCATATACATCAGCGGACAGATGTAGGAAAGGATAACGCCTGTGGCCTTCAGCCGTGCGGCATATTCCGTCTTTTCAAACTCTGCCTTAACCGCAGGCGCGGTGGTAAACACGGTGGGGATCAGCACCTTCTTGTTGCCGGCTTCCTGCAGACCGTTTTCCACGGCAACCGTCCAATCCTTCAGCTGCTGCAGGCTCATATGGGGGCAGCCTACGAAGCACAGCTTCGGCTTGGCATCGGGGTTTTTCCACATCACGGGGTACTCCGCCTGAACACGTGCCAGCTCCGCATCGTCGATGACGTAAACCTTCACCTCTTCGGTCATCAGGCTGCCGCCCAACGCCTTGGCTTCGGGAGTCAGATTGTCAATGTGATAAAGACCCACAGCGCCGTTGGATGCCGTTGCCGCGCCAAAATCCTTCAGGTAAGAGCAGACCTCATCGGTCAACTCCGTGCCCAGCCACTTGTCCAGACCCTGGATGTAAGGCACGTCCTCCATCACCTTCATACCGATGGCGGAGCCCAAAAGCTGCGCCTCCGGCTTTTTGGTGGTCTCCACCTTAATGAGCCAGGTGGCCTTACGCCCCTCATCGGTCAGCAGACCGAAATTGGGAACGTAGCCGGCGATGGAGCCCATAATGTCCATAATACCGGAATTACGGTTGCAGCGTGCGCCCAGAACGGAGTTGGCGTACACAACGGCAGAGGACTCTGCCCAGCTCAACACCTCGCCCATCTGGGGCTTATTGCCCACCTGATCCAGGTAGCAGGCGCAGGTGAAAGCATTGTCATCCATCAAGCCCAGTTCCTTCAGCTGACCCTCGTAGCTTTCCTGGGTGGCATACATGATCTTGTTAAAGATCAGGTTCTGCAGGAAATTCGCAGGTACGTTCTTATCCACAGGACGGGGATCAACGGAGAATTGCTGACCGGAAACAGCGCCGGCATCGATCAGCTGCTGCATCAGGTCAAACACCGGCTTCATCATCTTCAGACCGAAGGACGTTACCAGATGGTTATACTTGGAGGTGACCGGCACCATCTTATCAGCGCCGAAGGCTTCGCCATACATCACCAGGGTCTTCCAGACCTTCGCCATGGTCTCCCCCTGGGAGCCAGCCAGTATGGCTTGTTGTTCATCAGTTAAAAACATAGCGTTCTCCTTTCATTACAGCTTCATCGCCACATCCCAGGCCTGCCAGATGACGGTGCGCAGGTTGCCCACCTTGCTGGCGTCGCCGACGACGTGGATATGCTTGCCCTTGCTCATCAGCGGTGCGCTGCGGTAGCCGGTGGACAGGATCACAGAATCGGCAGCGATCTTGAAGGTCTTGCCGTCCTTATCCGTAACGGTCACGCCGTCATCGTGGATCTCGCCCACACGGGTCTCCAAATGGACAGGGACGTTGTTGGCGGTGAAGAAATCACGCAGGAAGCTGGTATTGGCAAGGCAGATACCGGGCGTGGTGATCAGATCGTCCAGCATTTCCACAATGGTGGGCTTCTTGCCCTGCAAGTACAGCTCGTAGGCGATCTCACAGCCTGTCAGACCGCCGCCGATGATGGTGACGTTCTCGCCAACGGTCTGTCTGCCCCGGAGGAAATCAATGGCCTGGATGCCTTTTTCGATACCGGGAACGGGGATGCGGTTGGGCGTAGAGCCGGTGGCGATAATGACCTCATCGGCACCCAGCGCCGCAACATCGGTAACCTCGGTGTTCAGCTTGACCTCGATGGGATACTTTGTCATCTCCCGGCGATACCAGGCGATCAGTTCCCGATCCTTCTCCTTAAAGGAGGGTGCGGCGGCTGCGATAAATACGCCGCCCAGCTCATCGGTCTTTTCGTACAGCGTGACCTTATGTCCACGCTTGGCGCAGACCAGCGCGGCTTCCATACCGCCGATACCGCCGCCGATGACGGCGATATTCTTGCGCTTCCTGGCAGGTGTCAGATAATACTTGGTGGACTGCATAGTCTCCGGGTTGATGGCACAGCGGGCCAGACCCATGGTATCCTTCAGATCCTGGGTATTGGCGTGACCCTTGGACTTGGAGAAATTGAAGCAGCCGTTGTGGCAGCAGATGCAGGGACGGATGTCCTCCAGCCGTTCTTCGATCAGCTTGGTGATCCATTCGGGGTCAGCCAGGAACTGACGGGCAATACCCACGCCGTCAATGCGGCCTTCGGCAACTGCCTGGGCGCCCACCTCCGGCTCCATACGACCGGCGCAGACCACGGGAATGGTGACAAATTTCTTGATATGTGCCACATCCTCCAGGTTGCAGTTCTGGGGCATATACATAGGCGGATGCGCCCAGTACCAGGAGTCATAAGTACCGTTATCCGCATTGAGCATATCGTAGCCGGCATCCTGCAGGTATTTAGCAGCTCTCTCGGATTCTTCCATGGTCCGACCCACCTCGGTGTACTCTTCACCGGGCACGGCACCGACACAGAAATCCTTGACCTTGGACTGCACACTGTAGCGCAGGGATACGGGGAAATTCTCGCCGCAGGCTTCCTTGATGGCACGCACCACCTCTACGGGGAAGCGGTAACGGTTTTCAAAGGAGCCGCCGTACTCGTCGGTACGCTTGTTGGTCCACTCCATAGTGAACTGATCCAGCAGGTAGCCTTCGTGAACTGCGTGTACCTCCACGCCGTCAACGCCGGCATCCATACACAGCTTGGCGGTCTTGGCGAAGGCCTCGATGATCTCGTGGATCTGCTTCTTGGTCATCTCGGGCGTGGTGATCTCCGGCGCCCAGCGGGAAGGCAGCGGGCTGGGTGCAGCCAGCTCGTGGCTGGTGTCCAGAACCGGCTTCAGGATCGCCCGGGTGAACTTATTCTTATGCAGCGGCGCGATCAGCTCAGTGATTGCCCAGCTGCGACCCATACCGGCAGTGAGCTGAATGAACAGCTTGGCGCCGGTCTTATGGATCTCGTCCATAAATTCCTTCAGATCCTCAAACATCTTGGGGTTCTGCCACAGCCATTTACCCCAGAAGGTGTCACGCAGCGGTGCGATGCCGGGAATGATCAGACCGACGTTGTTTTTCGCCCGCTCCAGGAAGAATTTTGCCGCTTCCTTGTCGAACTTGCAACCGGTCAGCTCAAACCAGCCGAACAGCGATGTGCCGCCCATAGGACACAGCACGATTCGATTCTTGATCTCCACGTCCCGTATCTTCCAGGGGGTAAATAAGGCTTCGTATTTTTGATCCATAAGAAACACTCCTTTTCCTTTTTGTTCTGTTGATATTGTACAATAAGACGGGAAATCTGTCAACAAAATGCGGCAGATTGCAAAAAATCAGTTGCGCTTTCATCTGTTTTCCTATATAATATCTATTATCATTGGAAAGGTGGAAATGCTATGAGATCGATCGTATATTTCAGCCGCACCATTACCCCCGAAAAGGTGCTGGAGCTTTATAAGCTTTTGGGGAAAGAGCTGCCCGGTAATGTGGCACTGAAGGTCCACTCCGGCGAGCCGGGAAATCAGAATTTCCTGCGCCCGGAATTCTGGAAACCCGTTGTCGACCATGTAGGCGGCACCGTTGTTGAGTGCAACACCGCCTATAAAGGCGGTCGTCACGATGCTGCTCATCATATCGTGACCATGGAAAAGCACGGCTGGCTAAAGCACTTTACGGTGGACATTCTGGATGCGGAAGGTCCTGACCTGGTGCTGGATATCCCCAACGGCAAGGTGATAAAGAAGAATTACGTAGGCAAGGACATCGTGCATTACGATTCCATGCTGGTGCTCAGCCATTTCAAAGGACATCCCATGGGCGGCTTTGGCGGTGCGCTGAAGCAGCTTTCCATCGGCGTGGCTTCCGCCTACGGCAAGAAATTCATCCACGGCGCCGGCGATGTGGATATCCTCTGGGACGCCGAGCATAATGCCTTTCTGGAGGCGATGGCTGACTCTGCCAGCTCCGTTACAGACTATTTTAAGGGGCAGATCGTGTACGTCAACGTGATGAAGAATATGAGCGTTGATTGCGACTGCTGCTCTGTGGCGGAGGATCCCTGCATTGCGGATATCGGTATTCTGGTATCTGCCGACCCGGTGGCCATCGATCAGGCCTGCGTGGATCTGGTCTACGCCAGCTCCGACCCGGGCAAGCCCCACCTGATCGAGCGCATCGAAAGCCGCAACGGCGTGCATACCATCGAAGCCGCCGCAGCCCTGGGCATGGGCTCCAGAGAATATGAATTGATAGAAGTTGAATAAGTAAAAGAAGCTGCCCCGAGATAACTTTCAATAAGATAACATAAAAACAAAGGAGTAAACATATGGGCTTATTTGATTTCCTTAAGAAAAAGAAACCTGTCCAATTATCGTCGGTCATAAGCTTCGTAAAGCAGGAACTTCCCAACTCTCACGCTCCTCAATATAAAGCGCCGGCATCAGCATTTGTAAATAAAGAGGGTGTAGCAAAAACACCTTTCGTAGAAATCTCCGTTGAGCAAGATAGCCCCCCTCCCTTGAGTACTCTACTAAAAACAGCAACACCCAGCAAACAAGGGCTATATCCACACGAAATAATGATGTTGGAGTATGCTCCTCATTATAAAATCACTAACAACACCTTTCAGCGTTTCTGGTATTGGCAATATTCTGTAACAGATCCTCAAGCAGTTTTGGATTCTCTTTTTCAAAGAGGTTTTACAAAGGTTGGAGACTTAAGGTCTGCGCTAGAAAGGTTGACACTCCCTGAAATCAAAGATGAGTTGAAACTTCTCAATCAAAAAACAACAGGTAAGAAGGCTGACCTCATTGATAGACTAATGGCGTTTGGCGACCCTGATGCGTTGGACGAAAAGTACTCAGAAAGGTACTATGTTCTCACTTCCAAGGGGGAAACTGAGCTTAAAGACAATCAATATGTCTCTTATCTGCATAGAAACAGATATATGAGCGTGTGGGAAATGAATCAACGAATTGCCCAAACTCAGTATCCTTACAGAGATATACTGTGGGGCTATTTTAACGAGCAAGCAGGTATTCATTTCCAAAATTATGATTTCGGTTTGTACAGAAACGTGCGAATGAATATGTATCGGTTCTTGATGGAGGAAAACAAGGCAAAAACCGCTTTCCATATGCTGTGTGAAATTCTTTCTTTCGATTTGAGTGGTTTAGGTAATAGTGAAAAATGGTTGCTTGAATGGGAACGAAGCGACCCAAAGTACTACTTGTCGATTTATGAGTCAAGGATCGAGGACTTTTTCCCTTATGAACAATCCTCCTTAACCGTCCCTCCTGCAGTATCTTCTTGGTTTGCAGAAATGCAGACTATTTTGGGTTTGGGTGATACTGAATATAGAGATGCGATTCTTAATGAACTGCAGGGTATTCATCCTCCACGTAGAATTTTTACTAACGAAGAATGCACCAATATAATTATTGCAGAGATTCGTAAAGACCTTGTCATCCTATCCTCTATATATTGCGAAGCAGAAAAAAGAGAGAAAAAGAGGCTCAACGAAATCAGGTCACACATTTTCTGACAGTAGAGTTTACAAAGAATACTATTATAAAATGAGACGTACCATAATCAAATCATGGTACGCCTCATTTTTCTATGTTAATTTATCTCTCTGCTTCGTGCGGATAGCTTTTTCACTTAATCAACCGAACTCTCAGCACGCCTTCGATGCTGCGAAGGTCATCCAGCACGGTCTGGGATGCCGGGGTATCCAGATCCAGCATCGTTACGGCGTAGCCGCCCTTGCTTCGGTTCAGCAGATCGGAAATATTCAGATTATCCCTTGCCACAACAGCCGTAAACTGGCCCAGAGAATTGGGGATATTTCGGTGCAGCAGCAGGATACGGCTTGCCTTGGTGCAAACGCCCATATCAATGGTGGGAAAATTCACGGAATTGATAATGTTGCCGTTTTCCAGATAGTTCATCAGCTGCTTGACAGCCATCTTTGCGCAGTTATCCTCGGATTCCTCCGTGGATGCGCCCAAATGGGGAATCGCCACAACGCCCTGTATATTGGCGGTCTTGTCATTGGGGAAATCGGTGATATAGCGCTTTACCTTGCCGGAAGCAAGCGCCTGCTCCAGCGCATCGTCGTCCACCAGCGCGTCCCGGGCAAAATTCAGCAGGATCACGCCATCCTTCATCTGGCTGAAGGCTTCCGCGCCGATCATATGCCGGGTGTCCGGCAGCAGCGGCACGTGGATGGAAATAATATCGCAATTTGCGTAGATCTCATCCCGGGTCTTGACGGGGATGATGCGACTGTCCAGATGCCAGGCGGCATCAATGGAGATGTACGGGTCACAGCCATAGACCTCCATACCCAGCTTGATGGCGGCGTTTGCCAGCGGTCCGCCGATGGCGCCCAGACCGATGACGCCCAGCTTCTTGTGGGCGATCTCGGTTCCGGCGAATTGAGACTTGCCCTTTTCCACCTTCTTGGCGATATCGCCGGTGTCCTTGATGGACTGCACCCAGTTGATACCTGCTACGATATCACGGCTGCCCAGCAGCATACCGCACAGCGCCAGCTCCATAACGCCGTTGGCATTGGCACCGGGAGTGTTGAACACCACGATGCCCTGCTCGGCACAGCGATCCAGCGGAATATTGTTCACACCGGCACCGGCACGGGCGATGGCGCGCAGATCGGGTGAAAATTCCATATCGTGCATAGCGGCGCTGCGCACCAGGATCGCCTTGGCGTCCTGAGCAGACTCTGCCTTGGTGTACTGATCCGTAAACAGCGCTGTGCCCTTGGGCGAAATGGAATTCAAATAATGAATGGGATACATATTACTTCCTTCTTTCAAAGTCTTTCATAAACGCCACCAGCTTCTGCACGCCCTCCAGAGGCATTGCGTTATAAATGCTGGCGCGCATACCGCCCACGGTGCGGTGACCCTTCAGGTTCACAAAGCCGGCGGCTTCCGCTGCTTTGACAAATTCCGCATCCAGCTTTTCATCGCCGGTAACGAAGGGAACATTCATCAAGGATCGATCCTGCTTCACAACGGTACCGTGGAACAGATCGCTGCTGTCCAGAAAATCGTACAAAACGGCAGCCTTCTCCTGATTGCGCGCTTCAATGGCACTCAGGCCTCCGATACGCTTGAGCCACTGGAACACCAGACCGCAGATGTAAATGCCGTAAGCAGGCGGCGTGTTGAACAGCGAGCCGGCATCGGCGTGGGTCTTGTAGCGCAGCATGGTGGGCGTGCCGGGCAGCACGTCCTCGGTGATCAGATCCTCCCGGATAATGGCGATCACTACGCCGGCAGGGCCAATATTCTTCTGCACACCGCCGTAAAGCATACCGTACTTGGTGACATCCACCGGCTCCGACAGGAAGCAGGAGGACACGTCCGCGACCAGGGGCTTTCCCTTGGTATTGGGCAAAGTATGGAACTTGGTGCCGTAGATGGTATTGTTCTCACAGATATAGACATAATCCGCATTCTCGCTGATAGGCAGATCCGAGCAATCGGGAATATAAGAGAAGCCCTTGTCGGCAGAGGATGCCACAGCATTGGCGGTGCCAAAAAGCTGCGCCTCCTGCCAGGCCTTCTTCGCCCACTGACCGGTGATAATATAGTCTGCCACCCGGTTTTTCATCAGGTTCATCGGCACAGCAGCAAACTGCTGGTATGCGCCGCCCTGCAGGAACAGCACCCGATAGTTTTCGGGAATATTCATCAGCTCCCGGATATCCGCTTCCGCGGTAGCCAGGATCTGCTGATAGATCTTCGACCGGTGACTCATCTCCATGACAGACATACCGCAGCCACGGTAGTTAAGCATTTCGCTTGCTGCCTGCTGCAGCACTTCCTCCGGCAGTACCGCCGGACCGGCAGAAAAGTTATAGACCCTTGCCATTTCTTCGTTCCTCCTTGAGATGGATTCTGTCCGTATAGGACAAACAAATGTATACCACACATCATACCATCTTTTGCTCTAAATTACAATATGCGAAATACATAGAAAGGGATTATTTTTTTACCGTTTCACTGTGCATAGTTCCTTGACAAGGGCAAAAACTGGTGGTATAGTCCAAGAAAACGCATCAGGAGGGATAATATGAGCGGATGCGGAAACTGCAGCGGCGATTGCCAGAGCTGCGGTCGCTGCGGTGGGTCATACGTATTAAATGAGGGCGAGATGCATCTGCTGCAGAAATTGGCGCAGATCCCCTTTCTGCCGGTGGCACGCCGTGCCGACGACGTAACGCCCATCTACCCCGAAGGTAAGGAATTTACCCAACGGGAATACAGTTTGATCTTACAGTGTCTGGAGAAAAAGCAGCTCATCAGCATTGATTTTGATGCGCCGCTGAAGGGCTGCGGCGATGACGCCTACGGCAATTATCCCATTCGCGGCAGCATCGCCCTGACCGCCACCGGTCAGCAGATCCTGGAGCTGCTGGATATTCAGGGTGCCGACTAAAAAAAGCAGGTCGAATATTCGACCTGCTTTTTATTATTCTTCCGCGATCAATCGGGCGATGCGGCCGATCATAGCGCCGTGACGCTGATGATAAGCGGCAAAATCGTCCCATTTCTGTCCGCTTGCCCACAGCCGCTCGGAGAGAGTGGTGGCATTGTGCATAGCAGCGCCGATCTCCCGCTCATAGGTACACTCCCAAATGCTCAGCTGCGCGCCCAGCACCTGGTCGGTGGGCTCCAGTTGAATCGGGTTCTTGCAGGCGTAGGATTCCGGCCACCAGTGCTGCCAGTTGTATGTATTCCACGCAAGCAGCTCCTTGGGACCCCAGTGCAGATCCAGATTGTCCACGATATACAGCGGCTGCCAGGAGGAATTGATGACCCGGAAGCCTTCTTCCAGAAGATCGTGTACCAGGTGGTAGTGAGATTCCCAGGCGATGACGATGGTCTGCCGGGAAATGCGCTCGGCGCCGATCTTGGGGAAGCCTTCCCATACGATAGGCGTCCTGCCCAGATCAATAACCGTTTGGGTCACCCGGGCAATAAACTCGCTGTACAGCTCCTTTTCACCGGAAAGACCGTGTTCCTGCATATATTTTACGCAGTCCGGGCAAAGATTCCAGGCTTTGATATTGGCTTCGTCGCCGCCGACGTGAATATAGGGCGAATCCGGGAACATTTCACAAATTTCTGCCAGCAACGTCCTGATGGCATCCATGGTCGCCTGCTTGCCGGCGCAAACCAGGCTGTCGGCATTGATGACCTGACCGCCCTCGGCGATCAAAGTCGCCTCGTCCTTGTTTTCAATATTGTTGGCAAAGATCCCGGGATATTTCAGATTCAGCTGCTTGCTGTGACCCGGCGCTTCAAACTCGGGAATCAGGATCACGCCCCGCAGCCGTGCGTATTCGCAAAACGCCGCAACATCTTCAAAGCTGTAGTGCCGCTTGCCGGGCAGCGCGGGGAAGGCTTCGGAGGGCAGCGTGTAGAGCTGATCGTCCATAAAATGCAGGTGCAGATACCGCAGCTTCAGCGCAAAGCACAGGTCGATATAGTGGAAGATCTGCTTTGCCGGGTGCCAGCACCGGGCAAGATCCACCATGATCCCACGAAATTCCTTGTCGGGATGATCCTCAATGTACGCCTTTTCGCAGCATAAGCCTTCGGCGCAGGGCTGAACGGCGTGCAGCGCTGTGGACAGCGCATACATCAAGCCCTGAACGGCAGATGCCTGCACGGTGATACCCTCACGGGAGTCAAAAATATAGGCATCCTCCGCCAGCGCGGCGTTATAGGTTACCCGGATGCCGCCGTCAGCCATGGCAACAGCGGTGTCGTGCATTTTCTCCGCAGCCTGCACAAAAACGGACAGATGCTCCCCGAAGGGCGCGTGATCCGTGATAATAGCAGCCTTCACGCAAGTGGATCCCTCAAAAGCATCCAGCTTTTTGGGGGTAGGAAGAATGGTATGGAGCATAGTGAAACCTCCCTGATTGGCATATTGTGAGTTTAGCACAGATCTGCCCCAAATGCAACGGTTTTCCGCAAAGCAAAACCCCCATTCGAGTGAATGGGGGTTTTCAGATCAACGCATTTTCTCCTCAATGTGAGACAATCGCTCCAGCGCTTCGTTCAGCGTGGAATCCAGCTTTGCAAAGTGCAGGCGGACGATGTTGTTCACATCCGGCTCGCTGAAGAAGGAGCTGCCGGGAACAGCGCCGACACCCACCTTCCGGGCAAGCTCTTCGCAGAACTCCACGTCGGACTGACCCTTCTTCAGATAGGGAGAAATGTCAGCCAGCACGAAGTAGGCGCCCTGGGGATCGGTGTAGGGAATACCGATGCGATCCAGGCCCTCGGTAAACAGCTTCTTCATGTGGGCGTAATGTGCGCCGAACTCCTCATAGTAGCTGTCGGGCATATCCAGACCCACCACAGCCGCCTCCATCAGCGGAGACGCGCAGCCCACGGTATTAAAGTCGTGATACTGCTTAATGCGATCCATAATGTGCTTGGGCGCGATGGCATAGCCCAGACGCCAGCCGGTGATGGAATAGGTCTTGGACAGAGAAGAACAGGACACGGTGCGCTCCCACATACCGGGCAGGCTGTTCATATAGATGTGCTTGTGACCCTCATAAACGATATGCTCGTACACCTCGTCCATAATGGCGTAAACATCGTACTTGATACACAGATCCGCGATCAGCTTCAGCTCGTCATAGGTAAAGACCTTACCGCTGGGGTTGGAGGGATTGCAGATCAGAATGGCCTTCAGCCCCTGCTTAAAGGCATCCTCCAGCACGTTGGGGTCAAAGTTGAAGGTGGGCGGTACCAGAGGGATGAACACCGGCTCACACTGCGCCATAATGGCCTGCGCCCGGTAGTTCTCAAAATAAGGCGAGAACATTGCGATCTTGTCGCCGGGATTGGTCAGGGCGAAGATGGTATCCACCATTGCCTCGGTGGAACCGATGGTAACCACCATATCGGTGTTGGGATCCAGCTCACGTCCCATAAAACGACCGCATTTTCTTGCCAGCGCCGCACGGAAATTGGGTGCGCCCATGGTAATGGGATACTGGTGGGGTCCTAAATAGCTGACCTCGTTCAGGCGATCCAGCATTGCCTTGGGAGGATCAAAATCCGGGAAGCCCTGTGCCAGATTGATGGCGCCGCAATCCAGGGAAATACGGGTCATCCGGCGGATCACAGAATCCGTAAAATGCTGATTCTTTCTGCTCATTTCTTGCATAGCTCGTACCTCAAAATCAATTAGTGAATACCCAGCTCATCCGCCGTGGTGGGCGTAATGCCGTGGGTCGCCAGCAGGGACACGAATTTCTCCGCCTCTCCTACCCGGAAAACGATATACGCCTTGCCGCCGGTATGGGTAAACAGAGAGTACATATACTCAATGTCAATGTCGCCCTCTGCCAGCGTTTCCAGCACCGGCGCAATACCGCCGGGCACGTCGGGAACAGAAACCACCAGCACTGGAGTCATCGTCAGCAGATACTCGTGCTCCATCAAAACAGCGGTCGCCTTCTGCGCGTCATCCACGATCATACGCAAAATGCCGTAATCGGCAGTTTCGGCGATGGACATCGCACGCAGATCAATGCCGTTGTCCGCCAGAGCGGATGTGATCTCCGCCAGCTGACCGGCACGGTTTTCCAAAAATACAGAAATCTGATAAACCATACTGTCCCTCCTTAAATCTTACGCTTGTCAATGATACGGACGGCCTTGCCCTCGCTGCGGGCAATGGTCTTGGGTGCCACCAGGCGCACCTTGGCGTAGATGCCCAGCATGGACTTCAGCGCGTCCACCAGCTTCTTTTCCATAGCGGTGACCTTCGCCAAAGAGTCGGAGAAGTTCTCCGGTGCCATTTCCACCATAACCTCCAGCGTGTCGGAATGGTTGACCCGATCCACCACGATCTGATAGTTGGCAGGATAGCCCTGCTCCAGCAGCACCTGCTCGATCTGGGACGGGAATACGTTGACGCCCTTGACGATCAGCATATCATCGCTGCGACCCATAGGCTTGGACATCTTGACATGGGTTCTGCCGCAGGGGCACTTCTCCCGGGTCAGGATGCAGATATCCTTGGTGCGGTAGCGAAGCAGCGGGAACGCCTGCTTGGTAATGGCGGTGAACACCAGCTCGCCCTTGCTGCCTTCCGGCAGGACCTCGCCGGTTTCGGGGTCGATGATCTCCGCGATGAAATGATCCTCATTGATGTGCATGCCGGTCTGCGCTTCACATTCGTAGGCAACGCCCGGACCGGAGGTCTCCGTCAGACCGTAAATATCATAAGCCTTGATGCCCAGGCTGGCTTCGATCTCTCTGCGCATATTTTCGCTCCAGGCTTCCGCGCCGAAGATGCCGGCCTTCAGCTTGATCTGATCCCGCAGACCACGCTCGTGAATGGTTTCTGCCAGATACGCCGCATAAGAAGGCGTGCAGCACAGAATCGTAGAGCCCAGATCCGTCATAAACTGCAGCTGACGGTCCGTATTGCCGGAGGACAGCGGCAGCGTCAGGCAGCCCACCTTGTGGGAGCCGCCGTTCAGACCGGGACCGCCGGTGAACAGACCGTAGCCGTAAGCCACGTGAACTACATCCTCCCTGGTGCCGCCGGCCGCCACGATGGCACGGGCGCAGCAATCTTCCCACAGATCAATATCGTGCTGGGTGTAGAAGGCCACAACACGCTTGCCGGTGGTGCCGGAGGTGGACTGGATGCGGACACATTCGGACAGGGGCTTGCCCAACAGACCGTAGGGGTAAGCCTCACGCAGATCGTCCTTGCTTAAGAAGGGCAGCTTGTAAAGATCATCCACGCTCTGAACGTCCGCAGGGGTCAGACCCTTCTCCTCCATCTTCTTGCGGTAGTAGGGCACATTTTCCCACACGTGCTGTACCTGCTTGACCAGGCGCTCATTTTGCAATGCCAGGATCTGCTCTCTGGAAGCAGTTTCGATTTCAGGCTGATAATATTTTCCCATTTTACATTCGCCTCTTTTTAGATATTTCGTCCCAGCCGGAACGCAGTCTTATTCATTTCCAGGAATTTTGCGGGGACACACTGTTCAATGGCCTGCAGCCATTCTTCTTCCGCAAAATCAAAGTAACGGGACAGATGACCCATCAAAACGATATTCACCGCCTTGGAAGAGCCTGCCTGCTGCGCCAACGCCAGCGCATCAACGGCATCCACATCAAGCCCTGCAGCCTGCATCTGCCCGGCAAGTCCCTGGGGATACTCCGCAGCGCCGGTGATGACCGGCATAGGGCTTATCTGCTGGGTATTGACCACGATCTTTCCGCCGGGCTTTAAGTATTCGGTCCAGCGGGCAGCTTCCAGCAGCTCAAAGGAAACGATAAAATCCGCTTCTCCCTTGTCAATGACGGGAGAATAGACCTTGTCGCCGAAGCGAACATAGGTCACCACGCTGCCGCCGCGCTGGCTCATACCGTGAACCTCGGAGACCTTGATATCAAAGCCCTTCTGCAGCAGCATACGACCCAGCAGCTTGGAGGCCAGCAGACTTCCCTGACCGCCAACACCAACGATCATAATATTCTTCGTTTTCATCGCTTAATCCTCCTTTGCAGCCGTCAGCGCATCGAGCTTGCAAAGCTGGGCGCAGACGCCGCAGCCGGTACACAAGGTATTGTCGATGTGTGCTTTTTTGTCAATAACGCTGATGGCAGGACAGCCGATCTTCATACAGGCCTTGCAGCCGATGCACTTGTCGGAATTGGCAATGATAGGCTTTTTATGCTTTACATATTTCAGCAGTGCGCAGGGTCTGCGGGAGATAATGACGGAAGGCTCGTCAACCGCGGTCTCCTCCTTGATAGCGGCATCGCAGGCAGCCAGATCATAGGGATCCACCACCCGGACACGGTTGATGCCAACCGCGCGGCACAGTGTTTCCAGATCGATCTTGGTGCAGGGATCCCCCTTCAGGTTGAAGCCGGTGGTGGGATTCTGCTGATGACCGGTCATACCGGTGATGGAATTGTCCACGATGATGACCGTTCCGCAGGATTCATTGTATGCCATATTGATCAGACCCGTCACACCGGAATGCATAAAGGTGGAGTCGCCAATGACAGCAACCACCTTTCTGCCCTCACCGCCGCCGGCCTTGGTAAAGCCGTGCATACCGGAGATGGAAGCGCCCATACAAATGGTGGTATCCAGCGCTGCCAGCGGCGCAACAGCGCCCAAGGTATAGCAGCCGATATCACCCAATGCGGTGACCTTATTCTTTGCCAGAGTGTAGAACAAGCCTCTGTGGGGGCAGCCGGCGCACATCACAGGCGGGCGCATCGGAATTGCCGCGTCCAGCTTCGTTCCGCTCTGGGTAGCAACGCCCAGCTTTTCCGCCACGAGATTCTGGGAAAATTCGTCGATGCAGGAGAACAGCGCCTTACCCACGCAGTCAATGCCAAGCTGACGGCAATGATCCTCGATAAAGCTGTCCAGCTCCTCCACCACGATCAGCTTGTCCACGCTTGCCGCGAAATCCACGATCTTCTGCTTGGGCAGCGGCCAGATCATACCCAGCTTCAGCACGGGATAACGGTCACCGCAGACCTCCTTCACATACTGATAGGAGGTGGACGAGGTGATGATGCCGATGCTGTGATCCGTGCCGTCCTCAATGCGGTTGATCCCGGCAGTTTCTGCCCATACTGTCAGCTTTTCAGTGCGCTCCTCCACGATGGGATGGCGGCGCTTGGCGTTGCCGGGCATCATAATGTACTTCTGGGGATTCTTTTCGTAGGGCTTGCTGACCTCCACCCGGTCACCGGGCTCCACCACACTCTGGGAATGGGCAACGCGGGTACACATCTTGATGAATACGGGGGTGTCAAACTGCTCGGACAGCTGATAAGCCAGCTTGGTAAATGCCAGGGCTTCCGCAGAATCGGAAGGCTCCAGCATAGGGATCTTGGCGGCTCGGGCATAATGCCGGGAATCCTGCTCATTCTGGGAAGAATGCATACCGGGATCGTCTGCCACGCCGATGACGAAGCCCGCGTTCACGCCGGTGTAGCCTACGGTGAACAGCGGATCCGCCGCCACGTTCAGACCCACGTGCTTCATTGCGCAGAAGCTTCGCTTGCCGGCAAGGCTGGCGCCGAAGGCGGCTTCCATAGCCACCTTTTCATTGGGCGCCCACTCGGCGTAGACTTCTTTGTAGAGCGCAACGCATTCGGTGATCTCGGTACTGGGCGTACCGGGATAACTGGACACGAAGCTGCAGCCGGCCTCGTAAAGGCCTCTGGCAACGGCTTCGTTGCCAAGCATCAGTGTTTTCATAGGATCTCCTCCTTTGTTTCTCCAATGGAGTCGGTTACGCGGACGGTTACCGTGCGCTCATAGCAGGAAAAGACCTGCCGGATATGCGCCTCCTCCGGTTTTTTGGTAAACAGGCTGACCACAGGCACGAGGATCAGCCCAAAGAGCATACAGAACACGCCGGCGTTGATGGGCGTGCGCAAAACAGCCGGGAAATACTGGGGGAAGAAGATATTGCAAAGCATCACTGCCGTAGAGAACAAAAAGCTGCTCCAAACGGCGGCCTTGGTGGTCTTCTTCCAGTAAAGTCCAAACAGGAACGGTGCCAGGAACGCACCTGCCAGCGCGCCCCAGGATATGCCCATAAGCTGGGCGATAAAGGTGACGTTGGAGCCGTATTGGATCAGCGCCAGCACCACGGAAATGAGAATAAATACAACGATCAGCAGACGGATGGACAGCAGCTGATGCTTTTCGTCCATTTTCTTCACCAAATTTCCCTTGATGAAATCCAGCGTCAGCGTGGAGCTGGAGGTCAGCACCAGCGACGACAGCGTGGACATGGAAGCCGACAGCACCAGAATGACCACCACAGAGATCAGAAACGGAGACAGATCGGAAAGCATCGCCGGAATAATGGCATCATAGCCTTCAGCCGCCACATCCACCCGATCCGAAAACAGCCGTCCGAAGCCGCCCAGGAAATAGCAGCCGCCGGCTACGATCAGGGCGAACACAGTGGAAATGACCATGCCCTTGTTGATCGCCTTCTCGCTCTTGATGGCGTAGAATTTCTGCACCATCTGCGGCAGACCCCAGGTTCCCAGGGAGGTCAGGATCACCACGCCCAGCAGATTGACAGGATCCGGTCCCAGAAAGGAGGCAAACGCGCCGGGAATATCCGACACCGCGGGGTCAGACACCTGACCCAGCTTGCGCAGCGCCTCTGTGAAGCCGCCCTGTCCGTTCAGCACCGCGGCGATCACCGCAACAATGCCGACGATCATAACGATGCCCTGCACAAAATCGTTGATCGCTGTTGCCATATAGCCGCCGGCGATCACGTAGACAGCGGTGATGACCGCCATAACGATGACGCAAACGGAATAGTCAATATTGAACGCCATACCGAACAGCCGGCTCAGACCGTTATAAAGGGACGCTGTGTAGGGGATCAGGAAAATGAAGATAATGGCGGAAGCCGCCAGCTTCAGACCGGGGCTGTCAAACCGCTTTTCAAAAAACTGGGGCATCGTGGCGCTGTTTAAGTGCTGGGTCATCACCCGGGTACGACGTCCCAGTATCCACCAGGCCATCAGCGAGCCGAGAAGCGCGTTGCCGATGCCTGCCCAGGTGGCGGCGATGCCGTATTTCCAGCCGAACTGACCTGCGTAGCCCACAAACACCACCGCGGAGAAATAGGAAGTACCGTAGGCAAAGGCCGTCAGCCACGGACCGACGCTGCGTCCGCCCAGCACAAAGCCATCCACATCGGTGGAATGTTTTTTACAGTAGATGCCAATGCCGATCATGATCGCAAAGAACACGATAACCATTGGCAGTTTGATAAGAAGATCCATAAAATATCAAAGTCTTTCTGTTGATCAGCCGGTGATCTGGCTTTCCACCAGCCGACCCTTGCAGTATTTTTCACGCAGCACCGGCTTTTCGATCTTGCCGGTGGGGTTTCTGGGAATCTTGTCGAAGATGATCTTTCTGGGGCGCTTGTACCGGGGCATACCCATGCAGAAGGTGTTGATCTCCTCTTCCGTGCAGGTCACGCCTTCCTTCAGCTCCACGATAGCTGCCGCGATTTCGCCCAGACGGGCATCGGGCAGACCGATGACCGCCACGTCCTTGATCTTGTCAAAGCCCCGCAGGAAGTCCTCGATCTGGACGGGATACAGGTTTTCACCGCCGGAGATGACCACGTCCTTCTTGCGATCCACCAGGTAGATGAAGCCATCCTCGTCCATACGGGCCATATCGCCGGTCCAGAGCCATTCGCCCTTTAGGACTTCGTCGGTGGCCTCGGGATTCTTGTAGTAGCACAGCATTACGCCGGGTCCCTTCACCGCCAGCTCGCCGACCTCGCCCTGGGGGACTTCGTTGCCGTGTTCATCCACGATCTTGGTCTCCCACAGGTAGCCGGGCTTGCCGATGGCGCCCACCTTGTGGGTATTCTCCACGCCCAGATGGACACAGCCGGGACCGATGGACTCGGAAAGACCGTAGTTGGTGTCATACTGATGGTGAGGGAACTTTTCCTTCCAGCGGCGGATCAGGCTGGGGGGTACGGGCTGGGCACCAATGTGCATCAGCCGCCACTGATCCAGGTAATAGTCGCCAAGATCAATACGTCCTGCATCCACAGCATCCAGAAGGTCCTGCGCCCAGGGCACCAGCAGCCACACGATGGTGCATTTTTCTTCCGTAACCGCCCGCAGGATCCACTCCGGCTTTACGCCCCGCAGCAGAACTGCCTTGCTGCCGGAAAGCAGCGAGCCAAACCAGTGCATCTTTGCGCCAGTGTGATACAGCGGCGGAATGCACAGGAATACATCGTCAGCAGTCTGGCCGTGGTGATTTTGCTCCACCATACAAGCGCAGGTAAGCGATCTGTGATCGTGCAGGATCGCCTTGGGGAAGCCGGTGGTACCGGAAGAGAAATAGATGGCTGCATAGTCATCTTCCGTCAGCGCCACTGGGGGCGGATTGGAAGAGCAGAAGCCCATCAGCCGCAGGCAATCTTCCGCATACGCAGGACCGTTCTTGCCCACGAAGAACATCATTTTCAGGAAGGGGATCTCATTTGCGATGGCATCCATCCGGCTGACAAACTCCGGACCGAACACCAGCACCTCCGCATCCGCCAGATCCAGGCAGTACTTGATCTCTTCGGAAGAATAGCGGAAGTTCATCGGCACAGCGATGCAGCCGGCCTTGAGGATGCCGAAATAGATAGGCAGCCACTCCAGGCAGTTCATCAGCAGGATCGCAACCTTCGTTCCCTTTTGCAAGCCACGGCTCAGCAGCAGATTGGCAAAGCGGTTTGCCCGGCGGTCAAAATCCTGCCAGCTCATTTCCCGGCGGTAGGGCGCATCGGGATTCGCGTTTTCGATCAGGTTGAAATCACGCCAGGTAACGGCGTTGTCACGCTCCTCGGAGGGGTTGACCTCCACCAGTGCGGTCTTTGCGCCGATGAGTCTGGCATTTCGCTCCAAATAATCTGTAATAACCATATTTCTATGTCCTTTCGGGAAGAATATGCGGGGCAACAAAAAAAGCCCTCTGCTTACTAGCAGAGGACGAGTTTACCCCGTGGTACCACCTCAATTTACCGCAGAAGCCGCGGCCTCATCCGGTCCCAACAGACCGTAAGCGCAATATCGGGCGCACCCGTCTCCGCCTACTGGGAATTTCAGCAGAGCCGCTCGGAAAGGAATTCGGCGCTTCTCTTCTGCTGCCTCGCACCAAACGGCAGCTCTCTGGAAGAAGAACGGGTAGCGCTTACTGGTTTTCGTCACCGCGTTTAATATTGTATAACTATACCATCACTTGCGCCAAAAGTCAATACGAATGTCTACGATAAAATGACAAATGTCTTTGAAATTTTCGAAATGCTGCCAGAATCATTCTCGTAGGGGCGGATGCCCACATCCGCCCTTGATTTTCGCCGGAAAAGGTGAAAAAGGAGCGGACTTATGTCCGCTCCACAATATCAATTCTCAAAACGTGTTCCACAAGACCAGCATGCTTTTCTCTCAAGCCGCTGTACCGTTCGACACTCGGGACAAATTTTCTCACCATTGTAAACTTCAGCCGTCGCAACTCCTGCCTCTGCCGCTACCACATCGGATTCCTTTTTCGTTTCCTGCTGCATAGTGGGTTTTCTGGTTGCCGGTTTCGGCTGCGCAGGTTTTGCGTTGTCCTCAGTAGGTTTACTTTTTCCGCTTTCGTACAATGCAACATTGGCAGAAACCGTTGTATTTTGTACGATCTTCGCCAATGCTTTGATCAGCAGTGCAACCGCCTCACAAGCGCTAACGCCAAACCACGAAAGCAGCAACCAGGGTATCAGCGACAAAAAGAAGCCTGCAGTATTAAAGATATTCGTAACGTCATATGCTTCAATCGCCTCAAAAATGGTAGCGAATAATCCTATAATTGAAACGATATTTACAATAATTTTACACCATTTTACAAATCCTTCTACCCACAAATGAATTTCGCGCACTACGCCATCTTCCTGCAGACATTCCTCCAGTGTTGCAGGGATTTGCTTTTTGTCTTTTGAGGAAAACAAACTCGCCATAACAGTTCCTTCTTTCTTTCAAATTTGATGTTCGTAATGAACCTCAAATCTCATTTTAGGTCAGTTTCACCCTATTGTCAATAGGTCAATTTGACATAATAGTAATAGAGGTGATATTTATGAGTAGATTGAAAGAACTGCGAAAAGAGAGGGGCTATACCCAAGTAAAAATGCAAATGCTGACAGGCATCGACCAAAGCGATTATTCCAAGATCGAAAGCGGAAAGCGGTACTACACCTTTGAGCAATGCAAGCGAATCGCGCAAGCACTCAACACCAGTATGGACTATTTGGCAGGACTGACCGACGAAAAGAAGCCCTACCCCAAACGAAAATAAAACGCCACCCGGCTGGGTGGCGTTTTGTGGACGATATAGGACTCGAGTTGCATTATCTGCCTGCAGGCAGATAATAAAGGTTCGGCTCGGTCCAGCCCTCGCCGGCGGCGCTCATCCGCGCCGCATTTGGATGGGTTCGAGTCCTATATCTGAATACCATACCAAATAAAAAAGACCATCCAGACGGATGGTCTTTTTTATTTGGTGGACGATATAGGACTCGAACCTATGACCTTCCGCACGTCAAGCGGATGCTCTAGCCAGCTGAGCTAATCGTCCAGGCGCATTACGGATTATAACCCAGCCTCACCCTTTTGTCAAGCACTTTTTGTCTTTTTATAGAAAATTATTTCTTCGGCAAAATTGCGAAAAATCGCAGGATTTTTGATAAAAAAGCCTTGACTTTTCCCATTTCCAGTGCTAAAATGGACAAGCCGCATTGAAGAGGCTTAAGTTGGTGCGCCCAAAATGCACCCGCCTTAAGAGCGAGACTACACAAAATAAAGTAGGTGAAAACAAAAAATGAAGGCAGTTATCGTTACTGGTGGCAAGCAGTACACCGTTGCTGAGGGTGATATCCTCTACATCGAAAAGCTGAATGCTGAGGCAGAAGCCACCGTCAAGTTCGAGCAGGTTCTGGCTATCCTGGACGGCGAGAACACCAAGGTCGGCACCCCCACTGTTGAGGGCGCTTGCGTTGAGGCTACCGTAGTTAAGAACGGCAAGGGCAAGAAGATCCACGTTCTGCGCTACAAGCCCAAGAAGGGCGAGAAGAAGAAGATCGGTCACCGTCAGCCCTACACCAAGGTGGAGATCACCAAGATCGCACTGTAATTATGACAAGATGCGAGTTTTTTATGGATGGCGACAGAATCACAGGATTCTCCGTCTCCGGACACAGCGGCTATGCTGAAGAAGGCAGCGACATCGTCTGCGCCGCCATCTCCGCTGTTGTTTCTATGGCAGAAGCCACCATCAATGATGTGTGTGGCGCCAATGCCAAGGTTCGGGTCAAAGAGGAAGATGCACGCATCACCCTGACCCTGCCCACATCCTGCGATGAAGAGGACGCAATTCAGGCAGTGCTTGCCGGTATGATGGTCACTCTTTGCAGCATGCGGGACGACTATTCTGATTATATTGAAGTTTTGGAGGTGTAACACCATGCTGAAGATTGGTATTCAGTTCTTCGCTCACCACAAGGGCGGCGGTTCCACCAAGAACGGCCGTGATTCCGAGGCCAAGCGTCTGGGCGTCAAGCGCGCGGACGGTCAGTTCGTTCTGGCTGGCAACATTTTGGTTCGCCAGAGAGGCACTCACATCCATCCCGGTGTCAATGTGGGCATCGGCAAGGATGACACCCTGTTTGCTCTGGTTGACGGTACCGTCAGATTCGAGCGCAAGGGTAAGGACCGCCGGCAGTGCTCCGTGTACGCCGAGCAGTAAAAAGCGTATGAGAAGCGAAGGGCTGTTGCAAACTAGCATTGCAACAGCCTTTCTTTTCGTTTTCATTTCCTTACAGCAAGGAGGATTCTTCTATGTTTGTAGATAAAGTGCGGATCACGGTCGTAGGCGGTCGCGGCGGCGACGGCGCGGTAGCCTTCCACCGGGAAAAATACGTGGCATCCGGCGGCCCTGACGGCGGTGACGGCGGTCACGGCGGCAGCGTTATTTTGCGGGTGAACGACAATCTCTCCACCCTGCTGGACTTCCGCTATAAGCGCAAGTACACCGCGGAAGCCGGCATTAACGGTATGGGTCGCAAAATGAGCGGCAAGCGGGGCGAGCCGCTGATCATTCAGGTCCCCCGCGGTACTGTTGTCCGGGATGCCGAGACCAATCAGATCATCGTGGATATGTCCACCGGTGAGGATCACGTCATCGCCAAAGGCGGTCGCGGCGGCTGGGGCAACGCCCACTACGCCACCCCCACCCGGCAGGTGCCCCGGTTTGCAAAGGCCGGTCTGAAGGGCGAGGAGCGGGACATCATTCTGGAGCTGAAGCTGCTGGCGGATGTGGGTCTGGTCGGCTTCCCAAACGTGGGCAAGTCCACCCTCTTGAGCGTTACTTCCAACGCCCGTCCCAAGATCGCCAACTATCATTTCACAACTTTGTTCCCCAATCTGGGCGTCATTTACGTGGACGAAGGCGTGTCCTTCGTGATGGCGGACATCCCCGGTATTATCGAGGGCGCTGCTGACGGCGCCGGTCTGGGTCACGATTTCCTGCGGCACATCGACCGCTGCCGACTGCTGGTACACGTCATCGACGTTTCCGGCAGCGAGGGTCGGGATCCTGTGGAGGATTTCGACGCCATCTGCGCGGAGCTGGAAAACTACAGCATTGACCTTGGCGGTCGCCCCATGATCGTGGCAGCCAACAAAGTCGATCTGCTGATGCCGGAGTCCAACAATCTGCAGCGCCTGCGCCAGCACGTGGAAGCCGCCGGCTGCGAGCTGTACGAGATCAGCGCCGGCACCACCCAGGGCACCCGAAACCTGATGCGTGTGGTGGCAGAAAAGCTGCGCACCCTGCCTCCGGTCACCATTTACGAGCCGGAGCATGTGGAGGTCGTGGAAGCGCCCAGCGATCCCAGCGAGTTCGAGATCGAGCATTACGGCAGCACCTGGCTGGTGACCGGCCGGTATCTGGAACGGCTCATCGAAAACATCAATTTCGACGATTACGAGTCCCGAAACTATTTCGACCTGCAGCTTCGCAAGTGCGGACTGTTCAAGCGATTGGAGGAAATGGGCATCCAGGACGGCGATACCGTTGACATTTACGACTTTGAATTCGAGTACCAAAAATAAGATTTAAGAAAACATTTGCCATTTTCGACTTTTTTGTGTATAATAGAGCCACAGCTTGTGGCTCTATTTTTTATGGGAGGGATTTTCTATGATCAGACATCTCAACCAACTGAATTTCAAGGATTTCGGCACTGTTCCGCCGGAGCGTGTCTCCAGCGGGGTGACCGCCGCTGCCAATATGCAAAGCAGTACCATTTCCTCCGCGCAGGCAGATGCGGCCGTCTATCAGGCATTGTCCGACACCTATCTGCACTGCGGCAAGGGTATGACGGTGCTGTCCGTTTCCCTGAATCAAAAGACTTTCCAGCACTATTATCTGGATAAGGGCGTGTGCATCCGCAGCGGCGTTTATTTTACCCTCTCCCCTTTTCAGCAGAACGTCTTTGAGGTTTCCTTAAGCGCCCAGCTGCTGCCCCGGCGGACAGAGGATTCCCTGCCTGCCCAGGATTTCCGATTCTCCTCTCTGGTGCGTGTCACCGAGCTTTACACCTTCTTCTACCACGAAAAGGAACGGGGCTTCGTATTCCCCGGTGAAGCCCACCCGATGCTGGAGCTGACCTATGTGGATCAGGGTACGCTACATTCTGTGGTGGACGGTCAGGAGACGGTGCTGGAGCAGGGCGAGCTGATGATCTACGGTCCCAATCAGTGGCACATGCAGTATGCGGATATGGATGTAGCGCCCCGGTACGTGACCTTCTCCTTCGATCTGGAGACCACAGAGCTGGATATGCTGATCAACCGCAAGTTCAAGATCCCCCAGCGCTCCGCATTCCTGCTGCAGCAGCTGCTGCACGAACAGGATCGGATGGACAAGTATTCCTCCGACCTGATCAACTCCCTGCTGACCCAGTTTTTGATCATGCTGCTGCGCAGCAACGAAGCACCGGGCGAGACCCGGCTGAAGGCCTCCAATTCCGTTCACTCGGAAAATGAGATCATCCGCCGCGCACAGCAGTATATCAGCGCCCATATCCGGGAAAAGCTGTCCGTTCCTCTGGTGGCGCGGATGGTGGACGTAAGCCCCAGCTACCTGACGGCGCTGTTCCACAAAAATCTGCAGATTTCTCCCGGTGAGTACATCCGCCGCATCAAGCTGCAGGAGAGCAAGCAGATGATCCGGGAAAATTCCATGAATTTCTCCGAGATCGCCGCCGCGCTGCAGTACTCCACGGTGCATCACTTCTCCCGGCAGTTTAAGGACAAGTTCGGCATCACCCCCACGGAGTATGCCAAATCCGTCCGCTCTTTCTAACAAAAAAGGCTCCCTTGTGTAAAGGGAGCCTCTTCTTGTCTTATTCTTCTCTGTTTGCCAGAAATGTCTCCAAATTTATCTTGTGGTTATACTTGATAGATGCCTCGCGGTCCTTTTCTACCATAATTCTGGTCAAATCAATGTTGTTGATTGCGGCGATGGCAACGATATAGTGGATCATATCCACAAGTTCTGTTCCCAACTGCTCGGACAGGTCTGTTTCCTCGGATGCCTTCCTGCCGGCTCGCTTGTTCAGCACCTCGGCAACCTCGCCGATCTCCTCCACCAGCTTCATAAACATACTCTGCTCTGTCGCCCAACCACCGTAACGATCAGCCAAATACGCCTGCAAATCATCAATAGAAATATTCATCTGTATTACCTCTTTTGCTATTATAGTACATTTTGCATTCTACGAAGCAAAAAGAAACGCGAAAAGCGCACTAATTTCGGCGTAATAACTTTTTAATTCGTCCAAACAAAGATGCCGCCCTTTTCGGTGCAACGCTTTCAGGGAACGGCTCATCCAAAACCCACGGCAAATCAACACCATAAACCGTCACTGTAAATAATCTATCTGTTTTTTGTTCGTTGGGAACATACCACTTGTCAATAACGATATTAAGGAACATTCCACCGTCAAACATATCAATTTCATATTTATCAGATTCCAATATTTCGCCGATGACAGTATAGGAAATGAAATGATAGTCTATGTAATCGTCGACAGCGCAAGATCCAGTTTCATCGGGTCGATCAATCAGCAACCCAAATTCAGCAAGAAATGCTGTTAGTTTAGGGAATTTCTCTCGAATTTGCGCATACAAGTTGCGATCCTCGTTGCAATCGCAAAGCGAGTGTCCTTTGGAATACTTGTCTGTTGCTTCAACATCAACATCAAGAATATACCCTCCTTTTTGTATGATCATTTGGCGTTCTCCTCTGCGGTTTTTTCTATTATACCACAGCATATTTTCCTCTGCAACTTTTGTGGCCGCATTTAACTGAAAAAAGCAAAAAATGTATTGACAAATTCAAAAGGCGTGCTATAATAAGTTTCGTTCCGCGGGTGTAGCTCATCCGGTAGAGCGCCACCTTGCCAAGGTGGAGGTAGCGAGTTCGAGCCTCGTCACCCGCTCCAAAAAGCACCGTTTGTCAAAAGACAAGCGGTGCTTTTATTTTTCATCGCTGCCCATTTGTCCCAGAATTTGGCTCAAGGTCTGGGCGCGTTTGGGATCGATCCGCTGCCAGGGCTTCCCATCCTCCAAAAGAAAGCGGTCGGCCTTCTGCACATACTGCTTTTCGCAGCCGTCAGAATACTGCAGCGTAATGCGAAAGCTGCTGCCGGTGACCGATTCCGGGTCTTCCTCCGGCAGGCCGTAGGGATCCAGCCAGCGCAGGTAATTCAAAATCGCCCGCACCTTGGAGGACACTGTGTATTGCCGCTCCAGATGCAGCGGACCGTCGTCAAACACAATATGAACGCCTGTGACGACACGGCAGGCTGCCGGTGCTTGCTGCTTTCCGCCGCAGCCCGCCAGTAGCAAGCTAATCAGCACGAAAACGGCAATCAGCTTTTTCGACTTTTTCACAGCAAATCCCCCTCTCAAACTTTAGGGTGCGCAGATCGCATTTGATTATATGTGAGAAAATCAGTAAAAAATGCCCCCTCTGGTGAGGGAGCATTTTGTCTTATTTACAGTTCACAGTTGCCTACCGTTCTGGGGAAGGGCAGCACATCACGGATGTTTGCCATACCGGTCAGGTACATCACACAGCGCTCAAAGCCCAGACCGAAGCCGGCGTGACGGGCAGAGCCGTACTTGCGCAGATCCATATAGAAGCCGTAGTCCTCGGGATCCATGCCCAGCTCCTCGATGCGGCTCTTGAGAATATCGTAGTTATCCTCACGCTGGCTGCCGCCGATGATCTCGCCGATGCCGGGCACCAGGCAGTCCATAGCCGCAACGGTCTTTCCGTCGGGATTCAGCTTCATATAGAAGGCCTTGATCTCCTTGGGATAGTCGGTAACGAATACGGGGCGCTTAAAGACCTCCTCGGTCAGGTAGCGCTCGTGCTCGGTCTGCAGGTCGCTGCCCCAATGGACGGGATAGTCGAACTGATCGTTGTGCTTCTGCAGGATCTCGATGGCCTCGGTGTAGGTCACGCGGCCGAAATCGGAGTTGACAACGTGATGCAGCCGCTCCAGCAGACCCTTGTCGATGAAGGAATTGAAGAAATTCATTTCCTCGGGCGCGTGCTCCAGAACGTAGGAAATGATGTACTTGATCATATCCTCTGCCAAAGCCATATCATCCGCCAGATCCGCAAAGGCGATCTCCGGCTCGATCATCCAGAACTCCGCCGCGTGGCGTGTGGTGTTGGAGTTTTCTGCACGGAAGGTAGGACCGAAGGTGTAAATATTGCGGAATGCCATCGCGAAGGTCTCGCCGTTGAGCTGACCGGAAACAGTCAGGTTGGTGGGCTTGCCGTAGAAATCCTGGGAGAAATCCACCTTGCCGTCCTCGGTTTTGGGGATGTCGTTCAGGTTCAGGGTGGTGACCTGGAACATCTCGCCTGCGCCCTCACAATCGGAGCCGGTGATCAGCGGTGTGTGGACGTAGACAAAGTCCCGATCCTGGAAGAACTGATGGATCGCCATGGCTGCCAGGCTGCGGACACGGAACACTGCCTGGAAGGTGTTGGTCCGGGGACGCAGATGGGTAATGGTGCGCAGAAACTCCATGGTATGGCGCTTGGGCTGCAGGGGGTAATCGCCGGTGGAGGCGCCCTCAACAGTAACGCTCTTTGCCTGAATTTCAAACGGCTGCTGACCGTTGGGCGTCAGCTCCACAGTGCCCTCAATGATCAGCGCGGCACCGATATTGATCTTGGAGATCTCCTGGAAATTCTCAATGGTATCATTATAAACGATCTGCACAGGGTTGAAATAGGTACCGTCGGACAGCATAATGAAGCCGAACTGCTTACTGGGGCGGCGATTTCGTACCCAACCGCCTAAAGTAATTTCCTTGCCTGCGTAGGCCGCGGTGTTCTTGTACAGTTCACGAACAGAGATCAATTCCATGATCATTTCCTCCTAACTCGAAAATATAGCTAAAGTATACGCCAAATCAGCAAAATTTACAAGAGGAAACTTGCATTTTTAAGCAAAATATCAAAATTCTGTAGCTTTTTTATATCCTGTGTTTGGTTTTTCGCCGTAAATTTATATGCTTTGCTTGCATCGGTGGGCGTTTTCGTATATACTGAAAGAAACGAGAAAAAGGAGGCAAGCGCTGTGGATTTCAGAATTCTGGCAGTTGGCGATGTGGTAGGCACTCCCGGTGTGGAGCGCATCCGCAGAAGTCTGCGCTATTTGAAGCGAAAAACAGACGCGGATTTTGTCATTGTCAACGGTGAAAATGCCGCCGGCGTAGGTATGACCCCGGAGCAGGCAGAGGATATTTTTGATGCCGGTGCGGATGTGATCACCCTGGGTAATCACACCTTCGGCAAGCGTGAGCTGGTAAGCTATCTGGAGGATAATTCCCGTGTCCTGCGTCCTGCCAACTACGCGCCCCAGACCCCCGGTCGGGGCTACGGTGTATATGACAGTAAGGTTGGTCCCATCGCCGTCATCGATCTCATCGGCCGCTGCGGTATGGACTACGGTCCGGATAATCCCTTCCTGCTGGTGGAGAAGCTCTTGAAGGACGTTTCCGCCAAGATCGTTTTGGTGGAGCTCCACGCTGAGGCGACCTCCGAAAAGCTGGCTATGGGCTATATGCTGGATGGGCGTGTCAGCGCCGTATGGGGCACCCACACCCACGTTCCCACCGCCGACGCCCAGGTGCTGCCCAAAGGCACCGGCTACGTGACGGATCTGGGCATGACCGGTCCGGTGAACTCCGTTCTGGGTATTCGCCCGGAGCTTTCCATCGCCAAATTCCGTGGCGATCTGACACAGCGTTACCAATGGGCCAACGGTCCGACCAAGCTGGAGGCCGTGCTCTTTACCATCGACTCCGAATCGGGACTTTGCCGCAAGGCAGAAAGGGTGGATATCAAAGATGAAAATACTGCACAGCGCTGACTGGCATCTGGACGCCCCTATGTCCGGTCACAGTGAAGAAGAGACCCTGCGCCTGCGTAAGGAGCTGCGCAAGATCCCCGAAAAGATCGCCAAGCTCTGCAAGGCAGAGGGCTGCGAGCTGATGCTCCTGGCCGGCGATCTGTTTGACGGTCCTTACACAAGAGAAAGTCTGACCGCCGTGCGCACCGCTTTGGAAAGCGTGCAGATCCCGGTCATCATCACCCCCGGCAATCACGATTTCTGCGGCGAAGATTCCGCTTACCTGAAGGAAGAATGGCCCGGTAATGTTCACATCTTTACCAAGCCGGAAATGGAGCGCTATGATCTGCCGGAATTGGACTGCACCGTCTACGGTGCCGGCTACAGCAGTATGGAGTGTCCGGGTCTGATGAAGCGTTTTCACGCGGACAGCACAGCCCGCTGGAAGATCGGCGTGCTCCACGGCGAAGCCGGCGTGATCCACTCCACCTACTGCCCCGTTACCAAGCCGCAGATCCAGGACTCCGGTCTTAATTATCTGGCGATGGGTCACATTCACAAGGGCGGCAGCCTGACGGCAGGTGATACGCTGTGTGCCTGGCCCGGCTGTCCCATGGGTCGGGGTTTCGACGAATTGGGCGCCAAGGGCGTGCTGATGGTCGATCTGGGCGATGAGGTGAAGGCACATTTCATACCTCTGGATACCCCGCGCTTCTACGACGAAGAAGTGGAAGCCGGCGATGACCCCGCAGCCGCCGTTGCATCCCTGCTGCCCGGCATCGACAGCAGCGACTTTTACCGCATCACCCTTACCGGCTACAGCGCCGGCGTGAATTTGAGCGAGATCGCCGCGCGGTTCCCCCACATTCCCAATCTGACTTTGCGTGACAATACCCGTCCGGAAATGGATCTTTGGAGCGAGCTGGGCGCGGACACGCTGGAAGGCGTATTCTTCGGTCTGCTCCACGAGAAAGCCCAGTCCGAAAGCCCCACCTTAAGCAAGCGAGCAACGTTAGCGGCGCGGATCGCCCGTCAGATCCTGGACGGTGAGGAGGTGAAGCTGCCGTGAGAATTTACTCTATGACCGCCACCTTCGGCAAGCTGGAACACGAAACGCTGACCCTTACCCCGGGTCTTAACATCATCGAAGCTCCCAACGAATGGGGCAAATCCACCTGGTGCGCGTTTCTGGTGAATATGCTCTACGGCATTGACAGCCGCGCCCGCACCGCCGGCAACGTGCTGCCCGATAAGGAGCGCTATGCGCCCTGGTCCGGCGCGCCCATGTCCGGCCGTATCGACCTGAACTGGAACGGCAGGGACATCACCATCGAGCGCCGCTCCACCAGCCGTCTGTATTTCACCGATTTCCGTGCATACGAAACCGAGACCGGTCTGGATATCCCGGAGCTGAACGGCGCCAACTGCGGTCAAATGCTGCTGGGCGTAGAGCGAAGCGTATTTGTCCGGGCAGGCTTTTTGAAATTGACCGACCTTCCCGTAACCCAGGATGAAGCCCTGCGCCGCCGGCTGAACAATCTGGTCACCACCGGTGACGAAAGCGGCGCCGGCGACCGGCTGGCAGAGCTGCTGAAGGATCTTAAAAACAAATGCCGGCACAACAAGACCGGTCTGCTGCCCCAGGCAGAGAAGGATCGGGAGCAGCTTCTGGCGCAGCTGCACGACCTGCAGGATCTGCAAAGGGAGATCGCCGATATCCACCTGCGCCAGCAGGAGCTGGAAGCCTGGATCGACGCGCTGGAAAACCACAGCGCAGCGCTGAAATATGCCGCATCTGTGGAAAATGCCGCCCGGACAGAAGCCGCCATTACCCGGCGTGAGCAGGCGGAGGCTGTGCTGGCAGAAAAGGAAGCCGCCTGTGCGCTTCTGCCCACCAAGGACGAAGCAGAGCAGACCGCAGCCCGGGCGCAGGATCTGCAGGACACCTGGCTGGAGCTGCGAACCGAAGCCGCTTCCCTGCCCCAAAAGCCGGCAGAGCCGGCGGTACTTCCCCATTACGCCGGCATTGACGATGTGGCAGCTGCCGCCCGGGAGGACTTTGCCAAGTTCACGGCGCTGACCGCCAAAGCAAAAAAGCAAAGCGGCGCTTCCATCACCCTGCTGATCCTTGCTGTCCTTTTATTGGGCGGTGCTTTGGTTGCCCGGTTCGGTTTTTCTGTCACCAAATTCCTGGTGCCGACGATTGGCATAGCCGCCGCTATTTTGCTCCTGATCTTATCGGTAATCAGTCTGAAGACTGACAAAATGCGGGCTGAAATGAACGCTCTCAAGCAGCGCCATCCCGGTATTGTCCCGGAAGCCTGGGTCAGCAACGCCCAGAAATATGCCGACACTCTGGCTGCCTACCAGGAAGCCCTTGCCAAATGGCAGGCGGACAACGGCGCATTGGAAAGCCGCCTGGCAGCCGCCCAGGCAGAAATCGCTGCCCTTACCGGCGGCAAGGAGCTGAAGGATACCATCCTCATCTGCAGAGAAGCCGTGGAAGCCTGGAACGCGCTGGAAGCAGCGCGCCGGGATGCGCAGGCAGCGGAAACCGTTCTGCAGGCGCTGCGTGCTTCTGCACAGCCTGCCGCCAAGCCTGCCAAGCCGGATGAGCTGACCCAATCTGCCGAGGAAACGCAGCAGCTTCTGAATGAAGCCCGGTTTTCCCAGCGCCAGCTGCAGCTGCAGCTGGGTCAATGTATGGGTCGCGCGGAGACGCTGGGGCAGGAATCCCTGCTGAAGGCACGTCTGGACACCTTAAACCGCCGGATCGCACGGCTGGAGGATACATACTATGCCCTTGAGCTGGCGCAGGATGCCCTGCGGGATGCCACCACCACATTACAGCGGCGCTTTGCGCCCCGGATCGCCAAGCGGTCGCAGGAGCTGTTCGGCAAGCTGACCGGTGGTCGCTATCAGCGGCTGATCCTGCGTGACGATCTCAGCCTGGAAGCTTCCGCCGAAGGTGAGGACACCGTACATTCCTCCCAGTTCCGCAGTGACGGCACCGTGGATCAGCTGTATCTGGCACTGCGGCTTTCCGTAGCCGAGGAGCTGACTCCCGACGCACCGCTGGTGCTGGATGACGCGCTGGTGCGCTTTGATGATACACGCCTTGCGCAGGCGCTGAACATCCTCCGTGAGACCGCCGAAACCAAGCAGGTCATCCTCTTCACCTGCCAGGGCAGAGAGAAAAAGCTGTAATTTTATCGTAGGGCGGGGGCTTGCTCCCGCCGCTACCGTTGGAGAAAATACTTTTTCCATTCAGATGAAAGCGCATATGAATATATCCAGATATAAACAGCTAACCGCAGCACCGTTTTTGGTGCTGCGGTTGCATTATTTGTGTCTGGCAGCGGGAGCAAGCCCCCGCCCTACAATCATTTGATTTATCCTTCTTCCACCACGATCTCTTTCAATACCAGGCCGGGGTTGCGGCGGCAGGTAAAGTCGATGGCCCAGTAGCTGCTGAACACCAGCAGGCTGCGACCGCGGTAATCCTCCAGCAGCTCTGCGTCCGAGCCAAGATTCAGGTCGGAAACATCGCCGGTGTAGCTCTCGATGAGCCGGATCTCCTCGTAGGGCAAGCCCTCCATCCGCAGATCCACGCCGTACTCATTCTTCATGCGGTACTGGAACACGTCGAACTGCAGTGTACCCACAACGCCCACAACGACCTCCTCCATACCGGAATTCGGCACCTTGAAGATCTGGATGGCACCCTCCTGGGCGATCTGCTCCGTTCCCTTCACGAACTGCTTGCGCTTCATGGAATCCTTGGCGCTGACCCGGCTGAAATGCTCGGGTGCAAAGGTGGGGATGCCGGAATAGGAGAACTTCTTACCCGGCACGGTGATGGTGTCTCCGATGGAGAAAATACCCGGGTCAAACACGCCGATGACGTCGCCGGCGTAGGCCTCGTCCACGATCTCGCGCTCCGCAGCCATCAGCTGCTGGGGCTGGGAAAGCCGCATCTTGCGACCGCCCTGGACGTGGTAATACTCGGTATCACGCTGAAATTTACCGGAGCAGATCCGCATAAACGCCAGACGGTCACGGTGGGCTTTGTTCATATTTGCCTGGATCTTGAACACAAATGCGGAAAAATCCGGGCTGAACGTGTCGATCTCGCCGCAATCGGCGGTGCGGCTCAAAGGCGGCGGTGTCAGCTTCAGGAACGCCTCCAGGAAGGGCTCGATGCCGAAATTGGTCAGCGCAGAGCCGAAGAAAACGGGAGAAAGCTCGCCCTTGCGGACGGCCTCCATATCCATTTCCCGACCGGCGGACAGCAGCTCCACATCGTCGATCAGCTGCCGGTGCTTGGTCTCGCTGTCCAAAAGCTGCGCCACCTGGGGATCATACAGATCCACAGACAGCTTGTCGGCACGGCTCTTGCCGGAAACGCCGGAGAAGAAGATCAGTTCTGCCTTCTCCCGGTCGTAAACGCCCTGGAAATCCTTGCCGGAGCCGATGGGCCAGTTCATAGCATAGGTCTCGATGCCCAGCTCCCGCTCCACCTCGTCCAAAAGGTCGAAGGGATCCTTGGTCTCACGGTCCATTTTGTTGATGAAAGTAAAGATGGGGATGTGGCGCATCGCGCAGACCTTAAACAGCTTCCGGGTCTGGGGCTCGACGCCCTTGGCACCGTCGATGACCATCACCGCGGAGTCCGCTGCCATCAACGTACGGTAGGTATCCTCGGAGAAGTCCTGGTGACCGGGGGTGTCCAGAATATTGATGCAGAAGCCGCCGTACTGGAACTGCATAACAGACGAGGTAACGGAAATACCGCGCTGCTTTTCGATCTCCATCCAGTCGGAGGTGGCTGCACGGGCATTTTTCTTGCCCTTAACAACGCCTGCCTGGGCGATGGCGCCGCCGTAGAGCAGGAATTTTTCAGTTAATGTGGTTTTACCGGCGTCGGGGTGGGAAATGATCGCAAAGGTTCTGCGCCGGCTGATTTCTTCAATTAAGGTTGACATAATATTCCTCCAAGTAGGTTCGTAGAATTTTGAAAACGGACGATCCTACCCTGCTATGGAATTTTGCAACCGCGCAAAGCTTGCTTCATAATTTCTCTCCTTAAACGCACAGTTTTACGAATCCAATTCAGTTTACCACATTTTAGGCAGTTTTACAAGTAGGAAATCTTATACCCTCTCCCGGGGAGTAGCAAAGCGATTTGGATAAACGATTGCCGGTGGCAATCGCACCTTAAGCAAAAGACGGGTGTGGAACGGCGTGCACTTAGATGTGGTATAGGTCTTTCAGTCTTGCTTAGTTTAAGATTTCTGCCCGCATTCCACATCCGGCACGGCTTATGCCGTGCCACCTTCTCCCCGGGAGAAGGCTTGGGACGGGTAACCCGTCCCCTACACTTGCTCTCCAAAAGGCCTGCTCGTGGGGGTTGATGCCCACATCGACCCACAAAAAAGTCCGTCCTTGCGGACGGACTTTTTCTTTTAGGTTACTCGCCCTGCTCCAGCAGCAGAGTGATGGTGGTGCGGTCACAGACCTCGGCAGGTCCAAAGTACTGAATGGCACCGGGGTAAACGTAGCAGGTCTCGTTTGCCCAGGTCTCACGGACGCTTTCGAAGAACTTAAACGGCTTGCCGTCCAGCTCCACCAGAGCCTTGCGGATAACGGGCTTATCGGCACCGTGACGGCGCTCGATGTTCATCATCTTGGTGATGGGCATACCGCCGGCGACCCACTCCTCAGCAGGTGCCTTCAGGTTGGAAACCTTGGAAAGATAGCCGGTGTAGCCGTACTGGATCAGCATAAAGGCATTGTAGCCCAGGCTGTAGCAGTAGTCAGCATCGAAATTGGAGGGGAAAGCGCAGCGGCCTTCGTAGCCCAGGAAGTGATGCAGCGGGCTGAACTTACCCTTGTAAGTGCCGGCAGCCTTACGGTCAGCCAGATTCTTCTTCACCATCTCGGAGAACAGCTTCTCGGACTCGATGAGGGAAACCTGCACGTTACCGTGGGGATCGCGCTCCAGGAACAGCTGCTGCTGAATGCTCTGGGGCAGGATGGCAAACACAGCCATGGAAGCCTCGGTCAGACCTGCCTGGATGAATGCATACTTCTCCTCCCAGGTGGGCAGGGCGTTGAAGGCATCGGCCTTGGCGCCTGCCAGCAGCTCGTTGATCTCGGCGATCAGCACGCTGAATTCGGGAACGAACTCCACGATGCCCTCGGGAATGATGGCAACGCCGAAGTTCCAGCCCTTGGCGGCACGACCCGCAACGGAGTCAGCAATATAGTCGGTGATCTGGGCCAGGGACATCTTCTTGGCAGCAACTTCCTCACCGATCAGGCAGATGTTGGGCTGGGTCTGCAGAGCGGTTTCCAGTGCCACATGGGAAGCGGAGCGACCCATGACCTTAACAAAGTGCCAGTACTTCTTGGCGGAGTTGGCGTCGCGCTCGATGTTGCCCACGATCTCGGCATAGGTCTTGGTAGCGGTATCGAAGCCGAAGGAGCACTCGATATCCTCGTTCTTCAGGTCGCCGTCGATGGTCTTGGGGCAGCCGATGACCTGGATTCCGGTGTTGTTGGCGGCAAAATACTCTGCCAGCACAGCGGCGTTGGTGTTGGAGTCATCACCGCCGATAATAACAACGGCGTTGATGCCGTGCTTCTTGCAGACCTCGGCAACAACAGCGAACTGCTCCTGGGTCTCCAGCTTGGTACGGCCGGAGCCGATGATGTCGAAGCCGCCGGTGTTGCGGTACTGATCGATATACGCGTCATCAAAGATCACGTAATCATCCTCCAGCAGACCGCTGGGACCGCCCTTGAAGCCGTACAGAACGTTCTCGGGGTCAGTCGCCTTCAGTGCGTCATACAGACCGCAGATGACGTTGTGACCGCCGGGAGCCTGACCGCCGGACAGAATAACGCCTACCACCTGCTTCTTGGCAGGAGCGGTGTTGGCGCCCTTCTGGAAGGTGATCTCATTCTTGCCGTAAGTATTGGGAAACAGAGCCTGGATCTTCTTCTGATCGGCAACGCTGGCAGTGGCAGCGCCGTCACGGACACAGATCTCGGAAATACCGTTGCGCAGCATTCCGGGCAGCTTGGGTTGATACTGGTAGCGAGCCAGCTGCAGAGGGGAAATTTTCATAAAATTAGCACTCCTTATGGTTTGTTTTCATTACTTCCCGTAGATTATACTCTATTTTGGCAGAAAGGTAAATAGCTATTTTCACCAAATTTGCAAATATGCCGCTGTTTTCGAAGTTTTCTATTGAAATCCCAAATAATTATGCTATAATATATCCGGTAAAAAATGTGAACCAACCACATATAAGAAAGGATGTACTATAATGGCTCTTGTTACTACTACCGAGATGTTCAAGAAGGCTTATGACGGCGGCTACGCCATCGGCGCTTTCAACGTCAACAACATGGAGATCGTTCAGGCGATCACCGAAGCATGTAAGGAAGAGAAGTCCCCTGTTATCCTGCAGGTTTCCAAGGGCGCTCGTGCTTACGCAAACCACACTTATCTGGTAAAGCTGGTCGAGGCTGCTGTTATCGAATGCCCCGAGATCCCCGTTGCTCTGCACCTGGATCACGGTGACAGCTTCGAGACCTGCAAGTCCTGCATCGACGGCGGCTTCACCTCCGTTATGATCGACGCTTCCTCCAAGCCCTTCGAGGAGAACATCGAGATCACCCGCCGCGTTGTTGAGTACGCACACGACCACGGCGTTGTTGTCGAGGCTGAGCTGGGCTCTCTGGCCGGCATCGAGGATGAGGTCAACGTTTCTGCCGAGGCCGCTTCCT
Organism: Oscillospiraceae bacterium; assembly: GCA_017436955.1. Classification (GTDB taxonomy): domain Bacteria; phylum Bacillota; class Clostridia; order Oscillospirales; family Oscillospiraceae; genus Faecousia. Next base: position 103,996 of record JAFSCD010000006.1, read on the forward strand.
ACACCCGTCCCGAAGAGGTTGAAGAGTTCGTCACCCGCACCGGCTGTGACTCTCTGGCAATCGCTATCGGCACCAGCCACGGTGCTTACAAGTTCACCCCCGAGCAGTGCACTCTGAACGAGGACGGCATTCTGGTGCCCCCCGCACTGCGCTTCGACGTTCTGGAAGAAGTCACCAAGCGTCTGCCCGGCTTCCCCATCGTTCTGCACGGTTCTTCCTCCGTTCCCCAGGACTATGTCGCTATGGTCAACGCCAACGGCGGCAAGATGCCCAACGCCATCGGTGTTCCCGAGGAGCAGCTGCGTAAGGCTGCCGGTCTGAGCGTCTGCAAGATCAACATCGACTCCGACCTGCGTCTGGCTATGACCGGTACCATCCGTAAGTTCTTCAACGAGCAGCCCAGCAAGTTTGACCCCCGTGAGTACCTGAAGCCCGCTCGTGCCAACATCAAGGAGCTGGTTCGCCACAAGCTGATCCACGTTCTGGGTTGCGCCGGCAAGGCCTAATTTTCAAACAATAAAGAATCTCCTGGACTTTTCGTTCAGGAGATTCTTTATTGTGAATGTAGGGGCGGATGCCCACATCCGCCCGCGGGACGATGTAGGCATCGTCCCCTACAGGCACAGACTTAGCTTTTCCGCAAATTTATTGCAAAAACCCGCCTTCAAAAGAAGGCGGGTTTCTTATTAGTACTGTGTGGGCTGGATGTGCCAGATCTCCTCCGCGTACTGGCGGATGGTGCGGTCGGACGAGAACTTCGCGCCGCTGGCAATATTCATCAGGCACTTGCGACCGAATGCCAGCCGGTCGGCATAGTCCCGGTTCACCTGCAGCTTTGCTTCGATATAGGAAGCATAGTCCAGCAAAATAAAGTAATGGTCAGCCTTGTGCCAGTGAGCGCCGTCCAGCAGAGCGTGGTACAGCTCTCTCTGGTCATCATCGGTAGGCACGGTGCCGTCCACCAGGGTGTCCAGCGCACGGCGCAGATGATGATCCTGCTCGTAGATGCCACGGCTGTAGTAGCTGTCCTTGGCGGCATTGATCTGCTCCACGGTATGACCGAAGATATACTCGTTTTCCATGCCTGCTTCCTGGGCGATCTCCACGTTGGCGCCGTCCAGAGTACCCAGCGTTACCGCGCCGTTGAGCATCAGCTTCATATTGCCGGTGCCGGAGGCCTCCGTGCCGGCAGGAGAGATCTGCTCGGAAATATCGGCAGCAGGAATAATATGCTCTGCATAAGAGCAGTTATAGTTCTGGACGAATACCACCTTCAGCTTATCCGCCACCGCAGGATCGTTGTTGATCAGCTTTGCCACGCGGTTGATATAGCGGATGATGGCCTTTGCACGGGCATAGCCGGGAGCGGACTTGGCGCCGAAGATAAAGGCGGTGGGATGGAAGTCCGGCAGCTCGCCGTTCTTCAGGCGGAAATAGATATCCACAACGCTGATGATGTTCATCAGCTGGCGCTTGTACTCGTGCAGACGCTTGACCTGAACGTCAAAGATGAAGCTGGGATCCAGCTGCACACCTTCGTTTTTGGCGATGACCTTACACAGCTGCTCCTTCTTCTGGAACTTGATGGTGTTGAACTGGCGCACCATATCGTCATCGATCATGGTCTTGAGCTTGCTCAGGCGATCCAGATCCTTCAGGAAATCCGCACCGATGCGGTACTTGATCATCTGGGTCAGCTCCGGGTTACACAGACCCATCCAGCGGCGGGGTGTAACGCCATTGGTCTTGTTCTGGAAGCGCTCGGGGAATGCCTCGTACCACTGACGGAATACATCGTCCTTCAAGATCTGGCTGTGGATCTCCGCAACGCCGTTGACGTAGGTGCCCACATAGACGGACAGATTTGCCATGTGCGCCGTATTATCCCGGACAATGAACAGCTCCGGATGCTCACTGCGCAGCTTTTCATCAATGCGCAGAATAATGTCCACGATCTCAGGCACCACGCTGCGCAGCAGATCCAGATTCCACTTCTCCAGCGCCTCGCCCATAACGGTGTGGTTGGTGTAGGAGAAGGTCTTTTGTGCGATCTGGAAGCTCTGCTCGAAATCCATACCCTCTGCCATCAGCAGACGGATCAGCTCGGGGATAGACATCGCCGGGTGGGTATCGTTCAGCTGAACAGCATAGTAATCCGCAAAATGGGTCAGATCGTTGCCGTGAACAGACTTATACACACGCATCATATCCTGCAGCGATGCAGAGGACAGCACATACTGCTGCTTGATGCGCAGGCGCTTGCCTTCCCAGGTGGAGTCATTGGGATACAGAACACGGGTGATATCCTCCGCTTTGTTTTTCTGTGCCAATGCACGCAGGTAGTCCTGATCATTAAAGGCGTTAAAGTCCAGCTCTTCCTCGGCTTCGCACTGCCACAGGCGCAGCGTATTGATGTTGTCCGTGCCGTAGCCGATGACGGGCACGTCATAAGGTACCGCCAGGACGGTGTGGTCGGGGAATTTCACCTTAACGGTGTGGTTATAGCGGCGGTAAGACCAGGGATCGCCGAATTTCGTCCAATCGTCAGCGGTCTCCAGCTGGCTGCCGTTTTCGTCAAACTTCTGCTTAAACAGACCGAAGCGATACCGCAGACCGTAGCCGGACAGCGGAATATTGCAGCTGGCAGCAGAGTCCAGGAAGCAGGCCGCCAGACGGCCCAGACCGCCGTTACCCAGCGCGGCATCCTCGATATCCTCCAGAACAGCCAGGTCTACGCCCTTCTCGGCGAACACCTGCTTCATCTCATCCAGCACGCCCAGATTGTACAGATTGGAATACACCAATCTGCCGATCAGATACTCGGCAGAGATGTAGTAAGCCTTACGGCTGTGCTGACGGGTGTGCTTTGCACGGTTCCACTTGTCGGAGATCGCCATCATTACCGCGTGGCTCAATGCCTCGTGCAGCTGCTGGGGCGTTGCCTCCTGCAGAGAAATATCGTAAGTGTACTTCAGCTGTGCTTCCGTCCACTGCAAAACATTCAAGCAATTGATACTCATTTTTATTCTCCATTCTCACTGCGAGATATTATACAAAATCATTTCCCATTTTCCGCGCGGCCATACAGCCTCGTAACTGCCGCCAGCCTTTTTGCCAATTCAGGCGCCATGCAGCTTGCATCCGCACGCCAGGTCCAGTTGGCATCGGTCTGCGTGCCGGGGAAATTCATACGGGCTTCGCCACCCAGATCCAGCAGATCCTGCATCGGGGTAATGCACAGCTGGGATACGCTGGCCATTGCTGTGCGGATCATACCCCACACAAAGCCCTCGTCCTCGGTCAGGTGCATATATTCCTTCGCGTACGCCACCGCGTCGGCAGAGGCGGTCTCAAACCACTGACGGGTGGTCATATTGTCATGGGTGCCGGTATAGCACACGGAGTTCACCGGATAGGTATGGGGCAGATACTCCGAAGGCTCCCGGGAATCAAAGGCAAAGCCCAGGATCTTCATACCGGGGAAGCCGGAGGCATCCCGCAGGTCAAAGACCTCCTGGGTCAGGAAGCCCAGATCCTCCGCGATCATATCCAGTGTCGGCAAACCCTTCTTGATAGCCTCAATAAACTTCATACCCGGGCCTTTGATCCATTTGCCGCCACGGGCAGTGGCATCGCCGTAGGGCACAGACCAGTACGCCTCCAGACCGCGGAAATGGTCAATACGCACGGTATCGTACAGCTCCCCTGCTGCCGCCAAACGCCGCAGCCACCAGCTGAAGCCGTCCTCTTCCATCCGATCCCAGCGGTACAGCGGGTTGCCCCAAAGCTGACCGTCCTCACTGAAGGCATCCGGCGGACAGCCGGCTACGGCAGTGGGTGACAGCTTCTCATCCAGCTGGAAATATTCGGGGCTGCTCCACACATCCGCCGAATCATAGGGCACGTAAATAGGCACGTCGCCAATGATCCGCACGTCCTTGCTATGGGCATAGCTGCGCAGTGCGTTCCATTGGGTATAGAACAGATACTGCTGGAAGCAGTAGAAGCGGATCTCCTCCTTCAGCTCCTGCCGGGCTGCCCAAAGAGCATCGGGCTGACGGAACTTCAGCGCATCCTCCCACTGATACCAGGGCGCACCCTGAAACTTGCCCTTCAGCGCCATAAACAGCGCAAAATCCGGCAGCCAGCTGCTGTGCTTTCTGCAGAAGGCATCCAGCGCCTGCTGATCCGCAAACCGGCTGTACGCCAGCTTCAGGATCCGGTTGCGGTTTTGATACAGTGTGCCAAAATCCACCTTATCCTCCCGGCTGCACCAGGAAACGGCGGTAACCTCATCCGCTTGCAGCAGACCTTCTCCGATCAGCAGCTGCAGGTCGATCAGATAAGGATTGCCGGCATAAGTGGAGCAGGACTGGTAGGGAGAATCGCCGTAACCCGTAGGGGTCAGCGGAAGGATCTGCCAGCAGCGCTGCTGCGCCTGCTGCAGGAAATCCACAAATGCAAAGGCAGACTTGCCCATCGTTCCCACGCCAAAATCGCCGGGAAGCGAGGTTATATGCATCAATACGCCACTTTCACGCATGCGTTATTTCTCCTTTACCAATATATCGCGGTCGCGCCGATTTTGCGCTTACCGGGGCAAAATTACACCCTTAAAGAATAACCTTTTTTCGCCCGTTTGTCAAGGGAGCAGACCTGCCAATCCGTGGATTTTCGACCCGTTTGACAACATTTGGACAATGTACCAAAATGGGTAAAAAAACGGACCTGCCGTTTGGCAGGTCCGTATGTAGTATGGAATTAAGCCTCCAGGTTGATGCCGGTCTCCTTGTCGAAAACGTGGCAGACAGAGCCGGGGAAGGTGAACTTGATCTGGGCACCCATGGTCAGTGCGGAGATCTCAGCACCGGTCATGTTCATGGTGGACAGGATCAGAACGACGTCCTTACCCAGAGCGGTAGCGTGCAGGTGGATGGAGGAGCCCATCAGCTCGTGCACGTCGACGGAAGCATCAATGCCCTCGCCTTCTGCCAGGGAAACGTGCTCGGGACGAACACCCATGGTAACGGGGCCTTCCTCCACGTTGTTGGCAGCCAGTCGCTCCTGCTTGTCATCAGACAGAACAATGGTGGTGCCGCCAACGGAAACAGCATACTTGCCGTCAACCTTAACCAGGTCAGCATCCAGGAAGTTCATCTGGGGAGCGCCGATGAAGCCGGCAACGAACAGGTTGTAAGGATGGTTAAAGACTTCCTGAGGAGTGCCGATCTGCTGGATGAAGCCGTCCTTCATAATGACGATACGGTCGCCCAGAGTCATAGCCTCAGTCTGGTCGTGGGTAACATAGATAAAGGTGGTGTCAATGCGCTCGCGCAGCTTGATGATCTCAGCACGCATCTGGTTACGCAGCTTGGCGTCCAGGTTGGACAGGGGCTCGTCCATCAGCATGACCTTGGGGTCACGGACGATCGCACGGCCGATCGCAACACGCTGGCGCTGACCGCCGGACAGAGCCTTGGGCTTACGGTTCAGATACTCGGTAATGTCCAGGATAGCGGCTGCCTGATGCACCTTTGCCTCGATTTCCTTCTTGGGCATGTGGCGCAGCTTCAGAGCGAAAGCCATGTTGTCATAAACGGTCATGTGGGGGTACAGAGCGTAGTTCTGGAAGACCATCGCGGTATCGCGGTCCTTGGGTGCAACGTCGTTGACCAGACGGTCACCGATGTACAGCTCGCCTTCGGAAATCTCTTCCAGACCTGCGATCATACGCAGAGTTGTGGACTTGCCACAGCCGGAGGGACCGACAAGAACGATGAATTCCTTGTCAGCGATCTCGAGATTGAACTCCTGCACAGCCACGACGCCCTTGTCGGTGATCTGCAGGTTTACCTTCTTCTCGGGTTCCGGAGCGCCCTTTTTCTTTTTCTTGGGCTTCATCTCGTCGCCGTTGAAGGGGTAGATCTTCTTGATGTTTTTCAGGGTTACAGTTGCCATAGTTTTCCGACTCTAAATGCACCGGGCTTTCCGCGTACATTCTCGCGTTCCGGACAGTAAAATTCCGGAAGCATTACGACAGGTCTCCACACTGCCGCACCGTGAGTCCAACGGTTGTTATCCTCCTTTATTTTAGTGAACCATACCTATTTTTTGTGGAGTAGGCATAATCCACCTGGATACTAGAATAATACCATATTTTGCAACTTCTTGCAACCGTGGTTTTGCACAGTTTTCCTATTGCGTTTTTGTTGATTTCGCTAGTTATTGCAGGGTGTAGCCGTCATCCGCCGCCACCAGCGTGGTGCCGTAATATTCCGCCATTGTCTTTTCCAGATCCAGTACATCCTGCACGCCCGCGGTCTCATAGCAGGAGTGCATCGCCAGCTGGGGCAGACCGATATCTGCCGTAGGCACGCTGACCTGGGAAAGAGAGATGTTACCCAGAGTAGAGCCGCCGGGAAGATCCGCCCGGTTGCAGTAGGTCTGCACGGCAACGCCGGCATTTTGGCACACCTTGCGCAGCACAGCGGCAGTGATCCCGTCGGTGGTATAGCGCTGGTTCGCGTTGAATTTCAGTACCACGCCGCCGTTCAGCACCGGGGCATTGCCGGCATCGGCGAACTCCGGATGGTTGGGATGGATGGCGTGACCGTTGTCGGCGCTGATCATAAAGGAATTGGCAAGCAGCGTCTGCTCATCCAGCGCTCTTGCGGCGCAGATGCGCTTGAGGGTGCTTTCCAGCAGCCGGGAAGCGGCACCCTGCACGGAAGCAGAGCCAACCTCCTCGCTGTCGAACACGCACAGTACCGGAATACTCTTGCTGTCACGGGCGTTCAGGAAGCCCTGGGTGCAGCACCAGGCACAGGCCAGGTCATCCAGGGCGGCAGCGGAGATGTACTCCTTGTCCAAGCCCCAGTTTGTCGCCTTCTGGCGGATATACAGATACAGATCGTGACCCAGGATCTTACCGCCGGCAGCCTTCTCCAGCAGTTGATCCAGCTTGCCTTTGGCGTTCTTGCCGCCTGCCAGCGGCAGGGTATCCACGGCAGGATTCCACTTGTAGCCCTCATTGGCAGTGCGGTTCATATGGATCGCCACGTTGGGGATCAGCAGCAGATCCCGGTCAATATCCACCAGCTTGCTGCGCACGCCGTTTTCCGTCTCCACCACTACCCTGCCGGCCACCGACAGCGGACGGTCCAGCCAGGTGGACATCAGCATTCCGCCGTATTTTTCCGTAGCCAGGCGGGTGTACGTGCCGCAAAGCTCTGCGTTTTCCTTGATCTTGAAGGTGGGGCGGTCAGCGTGGCTGGCGCTCATCACAAAGCCCTTGATCTCACCCTGGGGGATCCGGAAGGCGATCACCGCCGTGCCGCCCCGGGTCAGATAATACTTGCCACTGGGAGTCAGTGTCCAGCTTTCGCCCTCCGCAAGCTGCGTATAGCCGGCATCAGTCAGCAGCTTCGTCAAATTCTGCACAGCATGATACACGCTGTGGGACGCATCCAAAAAGGACATAAACGCCTTGGTCTTTTTATCCATTTTCGTTCCTCCTTGCATTTCTCTTTTCTTATTTTACATCACCCGGGGCATTCCGTCAACCGGGTGGGACCGCCGTTTTGAAATTATGTCATTTTATGTCTAAATGTTCTGCAATTATGTCGAAATGTCGAAATATGGCACTTTTAGGCGAGCGATTGTTCTCGTTTTTCCTTGCAAAAACGAGCGCATTATGCTAAATTATATTTGTCGCACCGCAGCAGACTGCTGCGGTATTCCGGGGAATATTTTGCATTTAACAGGAGAGGAAGTTATGGATCATTTGAAAACTGTATTGATTGCGGACGCAGCGGAAGAATTCTGCGCCAGCCTTTGCGCGGCGCTGAAGCAGGCAGGAGGATTTCAGGTAGTGGGAACGGCTGCTGACGGGGAGCAGGCCATTGCGAAAATTCAGCAGCTCAAGCCGGATGTGCTGGTGCTGGACCTGATGCTGGCAAAGAAGGACGGCATCAGCGTGCTCAAGGCAATCGCCGGTATGGACAAGAAGCCGGTCACTTTGGCTACATCCCGGTTTATCACCGATTATGTTGCCAGTACAGCGGCAAATCTGGGCGCCAGATATTTGATGCTGAAGCCCTGCGATATGAGCGCGCTTGTGGAGCGGCTGGAGGAGATCCGCGGTGGGGAGAACCTGCGGATGGCACCGACCCATTCCGGCGACAAGCGCAACATTGAGTCTATGGTTACCGGCATCATCCACGAGATCGGTGTGCCGGCACACATCAAGGGCTACCAGTATCTGCGTGAGGCGATCATTATTGCCGTGGGTGATATGGACGTGATCAACGCCATCACCAAGGTGCTGTATCCCCAGGTGGCAAAGACCTTCCAGACTACACCCAGCCGTGTGGAGCGCGCCATTCGCCACGCCATCGAGGTGGCTTGGGACAGAGGCGATCTGGATACCCTGCAGCGCTTCTTCGGTTACACGGTCAGCAATACAAAGGGCAAGCCTACCAATTCCGAATTCATTGCCCTGATCGCCGACAAGCTGCAGCTGCAGCTCAAAGCCGAACAGGTGGCAAATTACTAAAAATTCAACAATCTGAATACGGTTGGAATGATAGATAGGGCGGATGTGCGCATCCGCCCTTACGATAATCTTTCGGCGCGGACGCAACCTTGGCCCCATCTGTGAGGGCAGATTTCCCCGTTAGCGGGGAAAATGTCTGCGAAGCAGACAAAAGGGGCGCGGGCCCGGCAGGGCTGACGTGGCGAATGCCACGACTGGGGGGGGAGTGTCCTTCACAATTACGACACTCCCTCCGTCCTTTGCTTCGCAAAATCCACCTCCCCCAAAGGAGGAGGCAAGAGTGCGTACCGTAGGTGTCATCCTGAGCAAGCGAAGCGCGTCGAAGGATCTTCGCACTTATTACCTGCACAGCAGCCTTTCCGGTTTCGCAAATCCCTATTGCATTTTCCGCTTTTCTGATGGTATAATAAGCAAAAGATCAGAAAATGAGGTATATGCGTATGCTTACGAAAACTGTGGATGACTCCCGTGTGGAAACCGTCCGTGTGGTGCGCCCCAATCACCTAAACGGCGCCAACCGTCTGTTCGGCGGTATTTTGATGCAATGGATCGACGAGGTGGCAGGTATCGTTGCCAAGCGGCACTGTATGACAAACGTCACCACCGCCGCTGTGGACAATCTCACCTTCCTGCACGGCGCTTACCAAAACGATATGGTGGTCATCAAGGGCAAGATCACCTGGGTCGGCTCTACCTCTATGGAGGTCTGCGTGGATACTTATGTGGAAAATGTCAACAAGCAGCGCCAATGGATCAACAACGCCCATTTCATTATGGTCGCGCTGGACGAAAATGACCGCCCGGTGAAAGTCCCCCGCTTGAATCTGCAAACCGAGGAGGAGCATCTGGCCTGGGCAAACGCCGAGGAACGCCGTCGTCTGCGGGATCAGCGCAGAAAAAGCAGTCCTTCCGGTATTTGAATAAAAAAGGAATCCCTCTGTGGCGCTTGCCACAGAGGGATTTTTTTATTGGGGAAAATCAACCGTTCTTTGCCAGAACGCTTTCGTACATTGCGATCATGGCTTCGAACACTGCTCTTTCTTCTGCGGACAGGCTGGTGTCGTCGGAGAATTCATGCATCTCCGCCAGCAGATTCCAGCAAGTTACGGTGCTGGGATAGTGATACTCGCCGTCAACTACGATGTAAGGCAGGCAGTACAGCTCCGTATCCAGATCCGTGGTGTAAATCTCGTGATCGTAGATTGCGGTGATGCCGCCGGCATTGATCACAGCGTTGCCGTTCAGCTTGCTGTAAACCAGAGCGCCGGTCTCGGCCTTCATCTGTGCGGGTGTCATAGTGCCGCCGTACTTGCCGGTCTTATCGTGGAAGAAGATCAGGCCGTAG
>JAFSCD010000007.1 GCA_017436955.1 Oscillospiraceae bacterium
AATTCGCTTCTAGCAATATTACTCAAGAATTTTCGTTGGCTGTTTCGTTTATTCGTACACGAATATCTTAAACAATTCCATTTTCATAAATTGTCCAAGGTGTTATAGTTCGTCTCACATTATTCAATTTACAAGGTACAGACGTCAGCTCGCGCTAACTGTTTCAGTATAGCACAGCTTTTCCTCTCTGTCAAGATGTTTTTTACAAATTTTCAGAGAAAATTTTGTGCTATTTGCTGCACTCCCGGTAGCCCGTTCATCGTTTAGCTTGCATATAATAGCATCCCAAAACGCCTTTGTCAAGGGGCTTTTTTCACATTTTTTCCTGCTATCTTACCCCTTGTGTATGCTACCCATTTTGACCACAATATATACTGTTTTTGCCAAAAAATTTCTGCCGAAGGATTTTCTTCGGCAGGTAATTTATCGCTTTGAAACGTTGGTGCAGATCTCGCCCAGGGCATCCGCCGCGTCGGGATTGCACTCTTCCCGATGTGCCAAATCGCCTAAACTGACCATTCCGCACAGCCGCCCGTTTTCCACTACGGGCAGTCGGCGGATCTGTTGCCGGCCCATCAGGTGTGCAGCCGCGCCGGTGTCCATATCCGGTCTGGCGGTGATGACGCTGCCGGACATCACTTCCTTCACGCAAGTTCCCTCCGGGGATTTCCCGGCAGCCAAACACCGGGTCACCAGATCCCGGTCCGTCACCAGGCCGCACAGATTCCCGTCGTAACCGCACACCGGCAGCACACCTATATTATAATGTGTCAGCGTTCTGGCCGCCACCGCCACGGATTCCTCCGGGTGGATCTTGACCACCGCATCGGTCATAACCTCGCGAATTTTCATTGCCATCGCCTCCTGATGGCAATTATGGTCAGGTTCGCCGGAATTTATACCGCGTCCAGCACCAATTTGAACGCGCCGTAGGCGCCGGCATCGTTGCCCAATGTGGCCAGCGCAAAGGTGATGGACGAAGATGCGTGGAAGATGTAGCGGTCAAAATATTTCTTCGCGCCATCCAGCAGGCATTGTCCTGCCTTGCTGACGCCGCCGCCGAGGACCACCACCTGTGGATCCACCGCACAGCACACGTTGGCAAGGAACTGACCCATATAGTCATACACCTGCTCCAGCACCTGCAGTGCCAGCGTATCGCCATTCTTGCCTGCATCAAACACATCCTTGCAGGTCAGATTTTCAACGCCCCGCAATGCGCTGGGAGCGTCATCCGCCATCAGGCGCCGCTTTGCCAGCCGTACGATGCCGGTAGCGCTGCAGTATTGCTCCACGCAGCCGCATTTTCCGCAGTTGCACCGCTCGGTTTCTTTCGTGTTCACCACCAGATGACCGATCTCGCCGCCTGCGCCGTGAACGCCGGCCAGCAGCTTGCCATCCACGATGATTCCGCCACCAACGCCGGTACCAAATGTGGCAAATACCATATTCTCACAGCCGTTGCCGCCGCCCTTCCAGGCTTCGCCCAATGCCGCCACGTTGGCATCGTTGCCGGCCTTCACCGGCAATCCCGTCAACTCCGACAGCACCTGCTCAATGGGCAGGATGCAATCCCAGCCCAGATTGATGCACTTGTTGACCTCGCCCTTGCCGTTTACCGCACCGGGCACGCCAATACCAATGCCGATCACCTGCTGCGGATCCACCTTCTGCTCCTCCAAAAACGCCAGCACAGACGTCGCAATATCCGGCAGGATCTGCACACCGTCATTTTTCGTCACCGTGGGGATCTCCCACTTATGGAGCATATGTCCCATTTCGTCAAACCAGGCGATCTTCACCGTAGTGCCGCCCAGGTCAACACCAAATCCGTAACGTTTCTTCATAAATATAAACTCCCATTGGCATTTTGGACTCTTAAATCGGGTGATGTGGTTTTCCCCCAGGGATACCGTCCTGAACTGCCCGAAGAACTGATCAAACTGTGGTCTGTCAAACAGCCGGACAAACCGGTCGTCTGCCCAATAAAAATTATCCTCCAGCACCTTGGCCTCATCCTTAATATACTGATAGGCGAAGGTGGAATTCACGCTGCCCATAAACAGTCCGCCGGGCTTGAGGATCCGATGGATCTCCTCCGACAGCGCCATCGTGGTTTTCGCGTCAAAATAGTGGATGGACAGATTGGCAAACACCACGTCAAAGGTACCGTCACCAAAGGGCAGCGGTCGACTCATATCCAGCTGCACCGTGTCCGCCGCCGGATTCCGTTCCCGCAGCGCCGCCAGCGCCTTTTCGGACAGATCCGCGGAGGTGACCTGAAAGCCATTTTTCATCCAAAAATCCGTGTACTGCCCGATACCGCAGCCCAGATCCAGCACCTTGCCCTTTTTCAGACCGTCGATCATCTCCTGATGCTTGCAGATCCACAGATCGTCGAACAGATCCATTTTTTCCGGCTGGGACAGATAGCCGCCCCAATAGCTGTTATTCCAAAAATCCTTCATTTTCTCACTTCCTGATGGTTGCTTCCGCAATTTCCGCTTCCGTTTCCGGGGTCAGCCACTTGCCGAACACCTGAGAATCCTTCCCCGGCAAATACCCCATATCCTTGTAGCCCAGCTTTTTCAGCAGCGCCATACTGGGCGCGTTTTCCGGGTCTGTAAAGCTGATAAAATCCCAATCCGGGTGATTTTCGTGGAGCTTTTCGGTCAACGCGCGCAGCGCCTCAAAGGCATAGCCCTTCCGGTGATGCTTATAGGACACGGTGTAGCCCAGGCTGATGGTGCCGTCATTGGGCATCACCACGATCTCACCGACCATCTCATCGGTATCCTTCAGCGCTACAGCCACAAGGCAGTGCGCATCCACGCCCAATATGTCCGCTTTTCGCCGCTCTACCAGCGCCGCGATGCCGGCATGATCCCGGGTCTGCCCACGCTGATACCGGGCGCAGATTGCATCGTTGCGGTAATCAAACATAATGTCCGCATCCTCTTCCCGGACATTTCGCAGCCGCAGCCGCTCCGTTTCCAGAAAAGCCATCCCGCAGCGCCCCTTTCTGATTGATACTTTCAGTATATCGTTTTTCCGCCGTATGTCAAGAACAGCAAAAAAGATGACCGGCTTTCACCGGTCATCTTCTTTTTTGAGGTTTACTGCAGGCCCTGCTCGTAAGCCTCGATCATCTTCTTGACCATCTGGCCGCCGACAGAGCCGGCTTCGCGGGAGGTCAGGTGACCGTTGTAACCATTCTGCAGGTTAACGCCAACTTCCTGGGCAGCCTGCATCTTGAAGCGGTCCATAGCCTCACGAGCCTGAGGCACGTTGATCTGATTGTTGTTCTTCATCGTCTTTTCTCCTTTTTGCTTTCTTTCGGAAATCCAACACTTTCCGAAGAAAGCATTTTCTTTCCGCAAACATATTTTTGCCGAATCAGGGCTAAATATGATTGTTTCTTTTCGGAAAATAGCGCAAAAATTGGAAAAACCTCTGGACTTTCGTCCAGAGGTTTTTTATCTTAAAAAATTACTTGCTCAAAGCCTCGTCGATGGCCTTTGCAGCGGTCTTACCGGCACCCATAGCGGAAATGACGGTAGCAGCGCCGGTAACGGCATCGCCGCCGGCATACACGCCGTCACGGGTCGTCAGACCGTCCTCGTTGACAACGATGCCGCCCCAACGGGTAACTTCCAGACCCTTGGTGGTAGACTTGATCAGGGGGTTGGGGGAAGTACCGATGGACATGACCACGGTGTCAACATCCAGCGTGAACTCGCTGCCGGGGATAACCACGGGACGGCGGCGGCCCTTCTCATCGGGCTCGCCCAGCTCCATCTTCACGCAGGTCATACCGGTGACGAAGCCATTCTTGGGATCGCGGGGATCCTCGGGATTACGGTAGCCCAGGATCTCAACGGGGTTGCACAGCAGCTTGAAGTCAATGCCTTCCTCTTCTGCGTGCTCAACTTCCTCACGACGGGCAGGCAGCTCTTCCATAGAGCGGCGGTAAACGATGTAAACCTTCTCGGCGCCCAGGCGCAGAGCGGTTCTTGCGGCGTCCATAGCAACGTTGCCGCCGCCGACAACTGCCACCTTGCCACCCTTCATGATGGGGGTGTCGGGGTTGTCCTTGTAGGCCTTCATCAGGTTGCTGCGGGTCAGGAACTCGTTGGCGGAGTAAACGCCGCTCAGAGCCTCACCGGGGATGCCCATAAAGTTGGGCAGACCGGCACCGGAGCCAACGAACACAGCCTCAAAGCCCATATCGAACAGCTCGTCGATGGTCAGGGTCTTGCCGATAACCACGTTGGTCTCGACCTTGACGCCCAGCTTCTTCAGGGTGTCAACTTCCTTGGCAACGATCGCCTTGGGCAGACGGAACTCGGGGATGCCGTAAACCAGCACGCCGCCGGCGGTGTGCAGCGCTTCAAAAACGGTAACCTCATAGCCCTTCTTTGCCAGGTCACCGGCGCAGGTCAGACCGGAAGGACCGGAACCGACGATAGCCACTCTGTGACCGTTGCTCTCGGGACGGACAGGCTCCTCGGTGCAGAAGGTGTTGTGCCAGTCAGCGACGAAACGCTCCAGACGGCCAATGCCGACGGATTCGCCCTTGATGCCGCGAACACACTTGGACTCACACTGGGTCTCCTGGGGGCAGACACGGCCGCAAACTGCGGGCAGAGAGGAGGACTTGTTGATGATCTGGTAAGCGCCCTCGAAGTCGCCTTCCTTGATCTTGCTGATGAACTCGGGGATATGGATCTTAACGGGGCAGCCGTCAACGCAAGGCATCGTCTTGCAGTTCAGGCAGCGGTTTGCTTCATCAATGGCCACCTCTTCGGAGTAACCCAGAGCGACCTCGCTGAAGTTATGTGCGCGCACCAGGGGATCCTGGGTGGGCATTGCGTTTCTGGTAGGAGTCATATTTGCCTTTGCCATTTTACTGTACCTCCTTCTTAAACAGGTTGCAGGTCTCTTCGTGCTTATGGCGCTCATAGCCGAAGTACATTCTGCCTCTGGACATTGCCTCGTCAAAGTCGACCTCGTAGCCGTTGAAGTCAGGACCGTCAACGCAGGCAAACTTGGTAACCTTTTTGCCGTCCACATTCAGGGTCAGGCGGCAGCCACCGCACATGCCGGTGCCGTCGATCATAATGGGGTTCATGGAAACGGTGCAGGGCACGCCGAAGGGCTTGGCGGTAGCGACGACAAACTTCATCATGATCAGCGGTCCGATGGTGATGATCATATCGAACTTTTCGCCCTTTTCCAGCATTTCCTTCAGGGGCACAGTAACGTTGCCGTGCTCGCCGTAGGAGCCGTCGTCGGTCATAACACGCAGGGTGTCGGAGCAAGCCTTGAACTCGTCCTCCAGGATCAGCAGATCCTTGTTGCGGAAGCCGATGATGCTGGTGACCTCGGCGCCCATCTCATGCAGCGCCTCTGCGATGGGCATTGCGATGGCGCAGCCCACGCCGCCGCCAACGATGCACACCTTCTTCAGACCGTCCAGATGGGTAGCAACGCCCAGAGGACCAACAAAGTCCTGAATGTAGTCGCCCTCATTCTTGTGGGACAGCTTTTCGGTGGTGGAGCCAACGATCTGGAAGATGATCTTCACAGCGCCGGTCTCGGGGTTGACACCTGCAACAGTCAGGGGAATGCGCTCGCCGTCCTCATCCACTCTCAGGATGATGAACTGGCCGGGGCGCGCCTTGTTTGCCACCAGCGGAGCTTCGATCTGAAGCTGTACAACGGTGGGGTTCAAAACTTTTTTCTCTAAAATTTTGTACATACTGTGCCTCCATTTTTATTATAAAATTAAAATTTTACTTCAAATCCAATCGCCATTTTTCCGACCGCTTCACGATAATGCCGGATGCAATACCGATCACCGTGCCGGCCACCGTTCCGCTGACCAGCAAAAACGGCAGATAATAGGCGACCTGCGCCGTCTGCGTCCACAGACAGGCGGCAACGATCTGCCCGATATTGTGGAGCAATCCGCCCACAATGCTGACCGTGATACCGGAAAACCAGCCCGATTTCTTCAGCAGGATCATTCCCGCCAGACTCAATACCGCGCCGGCGATACTGAAGGTCAGGGTCTGCATATTGCCAAAGAGCAGGGACGTCAGAAAAATGCGGATAATGCTGACGATCACGGTCTCCTTCCAGCCTACCCGGTACAGCAGAAATACCATGACCAGGTTCGGCAGACCCACCTTGATGCCGGGCAGCGCAGCCAGCGGTGGGATCTGGCTTTCCACAAAGGAAAGGATCATTGCAAGGGCGATAGCCAAGCCCAAAAAGGCAATTTTCTTCGCTTTCACAAGATTCTCTCCTTTCTCTCGGTTTAGCTCACCAGCTCCACTTCGCCCTCTTCGGCGCTGAATACCGTTACGGTGAGCCGATTGGGCAGGCAAGTGATGGTCTCGCCGTTTTGATCGATCTTTCCCTGCTTTACGCACAGATGATCGGGGCAGTTGGCAGACACGAGGTAAGCCGCTCCGTTCTCGATCCGCAGAATATTGGTTCCGCCGTTGAGGGAGTACTCGCCGTCCTGGGACAGGCTGTACCGGGCTACCTCGTTGCCATTGACGCGGACGATCACGTAGTCGCCGTCTTTTTTCGTCAGCGACAGCACCGCGATTGCGATGGCGATCACCGCCACAATGGTGCCGATGAGGATAAAGTCTCTTTTTTTCATCAGAACTTAAAGTTCAGAGCCAGCAGCGCCAGCACCATCATACCTGCGGTCAGCAGATCGATAGGCAGACCACGGAAGGTGGGAGGAATGGCTTCCTCGTCAACCTCGGTGTCCTTCAGCTTTGCGTAAACGGTCATAGTCAGCATAAAGCCGATGCCGATGGCAGCGCTGTTGATCAGCGCGGCAACCAGGGTCTCCTGGTGGGTGTTGTGGATACACAGACCCAGCACAGCGCCGTTGATCGCGAATTTCACAAAGTCGGATCTGCAGTAGTTGTCCAGAATGTTCTTGGCGATCAGGTGAATGACCTCAACAACGATCAGCACCACCAGCACAAACGCCATGGTCTGCAAATAGGAGACCTCGTGCAGCAGATACTTGTTCAGGGGCCAGGTGATCAGAGTGGAGATCACCATAACCAGCGTGGTGCCCAGACCCAGGGTCAGGGACTTCTTGGAGGAGCGTTCATTTTCCAGCACAGCGCCGGTGCCCAGGAACTCCAGCAGCGCGATGTTGTTGGAGAGGATGCCTGCCAGAATGACGCCGAGAATTACTTTGAAATCCATAATCAGTTCTCCTCCTCTTCATCCAGATGGTGATGCAGCTTGGTGATCTTGTTGATAACAGCCATCACGATCGCCAGCACCAGGTAACCGCCGAATGCACCGGCGATCGCGTCGATCTTGTAGTTCTGCATAAATGCGATGGGCTCGCCCCAGAGGGTAGCCTTGCCGACGAACTCACGGATCACGGCGCAGACCACCATGACTACAGTGAAGAAAATACCGGTAACCAGCGCGGTCTTGATGGAGGTAGCTTCGCCGTTGTGGTCAGCCACCTCTTCCGCATCGCGGTAGACCACTGCGCTGACGGACAAGGTTGCCAGATGCACGCCCAGCATATCCACCACTTCGGGGAAATAAGCCTGCATGATCATGGAGATCAATGAAACGAAGCCGGTGATGATCAGCAGATATGCCGGCAGCTTTGCGTTGGCGGGAATGACCTTATGCAGTGCGGAGATCACGATGGAGCTCAGCAGCATCGCCACCAGAACGGCAGCGCCCATGCCCAGAGCCGCACGGATATCGGCGCTGGACGCCATTACGAAGCCGGCGCCCAATACCAGAAGCGCAGAGGGCGTGCCCTTCAGCAGATAAGAGGTTTTTGTGCCTTTTTTCATTACTGTGCGCCTCCTTTCAGTGCGTTAAATGCTGTGAATACATCCTGGGTGGATTCCTTGATGGCGTTGGAGGTCATAGTTGCGGTAGCGATGATAACCTCGTCGCCGGTGAAGGTATCGCCGGTAATGCCGACGAAGCCGTCCTTATATGCGGTAACATCCATACCGCCGAAGGCCATAAAGTACTCCTCATCGAAGATGAACTGCTTTGCGTCCATCTTGGTGATGGCGCCGTTTTCGTCGATGACGAAGAACACGTCCATCTGGTGGAAGCCGATGCTTCTGGAGTAGAATGCGTAGTAGGTAGTGCCGTCAACGGTGAAGCTGACTGCGGAAACCACAGTGTTGAAGGTGTCCAGCGCGATGGGGGTGATGTCGGCTGCGCCTTCCATCATTCTGCCCACCTTGGTGGTCAGATCGTCGGTGAACTTGTTGGGTGTGGCGCTTGCGTGGGCAACTGCCTCAGCAACGACGTCTGCGGCGTTGGCGGTAATGTCAGCGCCTTCCACATCGTATACCTTGCAAACGCCCATGGCGTTGACGATCGCCAGAACCGTTGCGTCACCGCTGTTGACGATGTAAGCAAAGCCGGTGCCGTTTTCAGCGGTAAATACCTTCTGGATATTGCCGGTGCCCTCTGCCTCTGCCAGCTTGGTGAAGCCGGGAGCCACAGTGGGGATCAGCTCCGTCAGGATCTGGTCGTCACCCTTAACGCCGGCGGCGATCAGATTGTTGGCAGTCATTACCTCCATAGCGGCAACGATGGAATTCCTAAACGCGGTGGAGGAGAAGGTGGAGCCTGCAACCAGACCCACGTCTGCCAGCGCAGAGTCCTGACCCACGTAGGAAGCCAGATAGCTGGGATCCTTGGTGCGGAAGTCGAAGCTGGCGGTATCGTTGTAAGCGGTGATCTCCACGCCGCTGATCTTGCCGTCAGCCGCGATGCCCAGGGTGATCTCCATGGGTGCGGTGGAGTAGGAGGATTCCGCGGTGCAGAGCATTACGAAGCCCAGACCGGAGGTTTCCTTGTAAACGGTGGTGACGGAAGCAGGACGCGCCGTCAGAGTGGCGGTAATATCCTCATAGCCGCTGCCGCCGGGCATGACCGCGTTGAGCTTGTCATTGGCAGCGCCGGCATTGTTCTTCTCGATGATGGGACCGGTGTGGAGGTTCAGTGCGAACATCGCGCCGGCAAAGATGGCAACGATGACGATCAGAATTACGTATGTCTTCAGAAGTTTCATTACTTGATACCTCCCAAAGTCTTTTTCTTCGTCCAGGTGGAGATGAAGGGCGTCAGCAGGTTCATCGTCAGGATCGCGATGGACACGCCTTCGGGGAAGCTGCCGAACTTACGGATGGCGAAGGTCAGCAGACCGGCGCCCACGCAGAAGATCACGCGACCCCAGGGGGTGTTGGGGGTGGTAACATAGTCCGTTGCCATAAAGATCGCGCCCAGCAGCACACCGCCTGCCAGCACATGCTGCAGAGCGTAGGTTGCGTTGAAGCCATCCAGCAGATAGAAGCAAGCGAACACGGTTGCCACGAAGGCAGCGGGAACATACCACTTGATGACCTTCCGGGCTACCAGATAAACATAGCCCAGCAGCAGCGCGATGCCGCAGGTCTCACCGATGGTACCGCCGTGTGCGCCAACCAGCAGCTGCAGCACGGAGAGCGTACCCTCTGCGCCGGCGCCCTGATTCAGCGCAGCCAGAGGTGTTGCGCCGGCGATCAGCTCGGGAGCGGCAACCGCCTGTCCCAGGAAGCCCAGATCCAGCACAGGTGCGATGGTCACGACAGCGCCGACGGAGCCGAAGGTCAGCAGCATAAACACACGGGCTGCGATGGCAGGGTTAACGATGTTCTTGCCCAGACCGCCGAAGAAGCCCTTAACAACAACGATGGCGAACACAGAGCCGATCACGCACTGCCACAGCGGCACGTTAATGCTCAGGTTCAGACCCAGCAGCAGACCGGTAACCACAGCGGAGAAATCGCCGACGGTCTGCTTCTTGCCGACGCAGAGGTTGAAGATCACTTCTGCCAGCACAGCACTGATTACGCAGGTCAGCACCACCCACAGTGCGGTGAGACCGAAGAAGAGGATGCCCACAACCGTTGCCGGCAGCAGCGCAATGGCTACGTCCAGCATGATCTTTCCGGTGAAGGAGCCCTTCTGGTGAATATGGGGAGTGGAGGAGATATGTAACTTAGCCATTGATATTTGCCTCCTTCTTTTCTCTCTGTTCTGCCGCGTACTTCTTCAGGAAAGCCTTGGCCTCCCAGTTGATCTGCAGCAGAGGACGGCTTGCGGGGCAGACGTAGGAACAGCAGGCGCAGTCAACACACTGGCGGACGCCGGTGTCGATCAGAGCCTGTGCCCGGGCGTCCTCATTCTTGATCTTCAGCGCGCGGTCTACCTCGGCAACATCAATACGGACAGGGCACTTCTCAACGCAGCGGCCGCAGTTGATGCAGGCGCTGGGCTCGCACAGCTTGGCGGTTTTCTCGTCAAATACCAGCACGGCATTGGAAACCTTGACCATGGGGTCATCCACGCTGTAGATCGCGGTGCCGTTCATAGGACCGCCCACTACCACCTTGCCGGGCTCTGCCTTCAGACCGGTGATCTTCAGCAGCTCGCTGATACGGGTACCGATGGGGGCGATTAGGTTCATAGGCTGTGCAACGGCAGGACCGTCCACAGTAACGATTCTCTCCACCAGCGGCATACCGGTGTTCAGGTAATTTGCCATCAGTGCCAGAGAGGAAACGTTGATGATCAGTGCGCCAAAGGAGGGGAAGCGGCGACCGGCAACAGCAACTCTGCCGGTGGCGTTGTACAGCATCACCTGCTTTGCGCCCTGGGGATAAATGGTCTTGAGCTTGTGTATCACAACGTAGGGCTTGTCCGCAAAGGTCTTTTCCAGGATCTCGATGGCATCAGCCTTATTGGTCTCGACGCAGATCTTGAAGGTGGCGTTGCCCAGATAGTCGCCCATATAGGTGCGCAGATACTCAATGCCGTCAGCGATCCAGTCAGGATGTGCCAGCATCATTCTGTGGTCACTGGTGATGTAGGGCTCGCACTCGGCTGCGTTGATCAGCACGGTGTCCACCTTGTAATCAGGGTTGGTAGCCTCGTTGAACTTTGCCCAGGTGGGGAAAGCCGCGCCGCCCAGACCTACGATACCGCCGTCACGGACAGCCTGCAGGAAGCTGGCGCAATCGGTGATCTCGGGCTTCTTGACCGTCTCGGAAACCTCCATCTTGCCATCGCTTTCGATGCGGATGAAGGTGGTGCCCTTGCCGTTGGCTGTGGGCATAGTAGCGATCTCCGCTACCGTACCGGAAACGGTGGCGTGAACGGGAGAGGAGAATCTTCCTTCTTCTCTTGCGATCAGCTGACCGACCTTAACATAGTCACCCACGTTGACGATGGGCTCTGCATCGTGACCGGAGTGCATATTCATCGGCAAAATGACTTCTGCAGGAATCGCAATGCGCTGGGGTTCGCACGCCGCGGTGTTTTTGTTGTGCGGAACGTGCAAAGACGAAATATCTTTTCTCAAAACCTTTTCCTCCCATTTTTGTTTCTATATTTGAATTTTTATTTTTTATCCATCAACTTTGTCATCCCGGGCAGGGGCGTCCCTTGCGGTCGCCGGTTTCGTCGAAATGACAAAAAAATATTCCAAATTAAGACCGGTCAGCTTTTGACCAGGTTATCAAAACCCGGTGTGGAATACTCGGTGCCGTCTGTGGTGATCCACAGCACCTCCACATTTCCCAGCTTCTGCACCAATTCCAGACCGTCCTCATAGCGCATGGCAAAGAGTGCGGTGGAAAGCGCGTCTGCCAGACCGCTGTCCGGGGTAATGATGCATACAGCGCTGAAGTACGCTGCCGGCATCAGGGTGTCCTTGTCAATAATGTGATGATACTTCTGCCCGTCCACGGTGAAGTACCGCTCATAATCCCCCGACGTGACACAAGAGGTATCTGCCAGCGTCAGGGTCTTTACATAGGTCTCCGGGTTCTTGGGGTTTTTGATGCCCGTTGCCCAGCCGCCGCCATCGGTCTTGTGACCGATAATGCGGATATTGCCGCCGATGTTCAGCACATAGCTTTCCGCGCCGACGGATCGCAGATACTGCGCCGCCTGCTCGGTGGCATAGCCCTTGCCCAGCGCGCCAACGTCAATGGCGGCGTCGGGGTCGGAAATACGGACAGTTCCGTTTTCCTCGTCTATCTCCAGCAAGGAGATGTCAGTATGCAGACGGGCTTCCTTCAGCTCGTCCTCGGTGGGAATGTGCGCGTTTGCAGGATCATTCCCTGCCTGCTCCCGGCAATCGTGCCAGAGAGAAAGCACCGAGCCCATCATAATATTCATTTCGCCGCCGGTCAGGTCATACAGTTGCTTGGCGTACAGCAGAAAATCGATGAGCTTTTCATCCACTTTCATAGCTTCGCCGCCGGCATTGAGATTCAAGGTGCGCAAATTTACGACACCGGTATGCTCATAGTAAATGTCAAACAGCTTGTGGTACTCCTGCAGGATGTCGGAAGCGCCCTTGCAACGGGCTTCAAAGTCCTCCTGGGTATCCTCTGCGTAGCTGTAAATGTAGGATACGGTGTCAAAAAAGTTAAAATATACCATTCCCTTGGGCTCTGCGGAAACAGCCGTATCGGCAATTTTAGGGCAACCCGCCAAAATGGCGAGAAGCCCTAAAATCACGATCAGGGAAAGTAAAAGTTTGAATAATTTCAATCCAATTACTCCCAAAAAATTATTGAATTAGCGAGCGTTGGTAGCAGACTGTGCAACAACAGTCTTCATGCTGGTGATCTGGATGGTGCAGCCAGCGGTCAGCAGAGCGTCATCAGCGGAGATGATGTAGCCGGCGCCCTCAACTTCCTTGGTAGCCATAGCAGCAACCTCAGCAGCGGTCTTGCCAACAACGAACTTGGAGAACTCTGCGGACTGCAGGTACCACTCCAGGACCTTGCCGTCGCCGTTCCAGTCCATGCTCTGGCCGTAAGCAGCCATGTTGTAGCCTTCCTTCAGCTCACGCTTGGTGCCCTTGAACTCAGCGGAAACGATCTCACCCAGGGTGTTGATAGCGATGTTGGGCTGGACAGCGTCGTTCAGGGAAGCAACGATCTTGCCGTCGACAACAACGGAAGCGGCGAAATCGGTGTACATCTTGACAGTGCCGTCAGCGTCAGCGGTAGCAGCAACGGACTCAGCAGCGGTGGTGGTAGCAGCAACGCCCAGAGTGAAGGCTGCAGCGGTCTTGAAGGTCATGCCCTGCTCATCGTTGCAAGCCTTGACAACAGCAGCGATGAAGTCAGTGATCTGCATGGAGCAGCCAGCGTCCAGCAGAGCGGAGTCAACAGCGATCTGGTGGCCGTTAGCCTCCTGCAGCTCGATGGA
The DNA here is from genome assembly GCA_017436955.1 of Oscillospiraceae bacterium. GTDB lineage: Bacteria > Bacillota > Clostridia > Oscillospirales > Oscillospiraceae > Faecousia. The sequence goes on from JAFSCD010000007.1 coordinate 13,300, forward strand.
GTTGACCTCAGCAGAGGTCTTGCCAACAACGTAGGTCTCGAAAGCCTTAGCCTGCTCGTCCCACTCCTTCATGACGCCATTGCCGTCATTGTCGACCTTGCCTTCCATGCCGTAGTCCTTGCCCAGCTCCATCTTGGTCTTGAAGGTAGCAGCGGTGTCAACAGCGCCGTCAGCAACGTTCATCTTGTTCTGTGCGACGTCGATGCGTGCAGCAACGATCTTGCCGTCAGCGTCGGTAACGACGGTAGCGACGGTAGCGTCGATCTGTGCATTGCCGGTCTTGGAGCTGTCAGAGCTGACAACGATGCCCATGCCCAGCTTGTATTCCTTCTCAACAGCGGGAGCCTCGGTGGGGTCGGTGGTGGTTGCAGGTGCGCAAGCGATGACAGACAGCATCAGGCAAACACACAGTGCGATAGCGAAAAGCTTCTTCATTTTTTCTTTTCCTTCCTTGTTTTGAAATTATTGTATGTAGGTGGTTTCATGTAGCTAATCTGTACCTCAAAGACATTTGTTTTTGAGTCACAGATTAGCCCCAGGAAACCTTTACATCCACCTGGAATACTACCATAAATAAGGCTTTTTGTCAATGATATTTTCGGTTTTTGGCCGCCTTTCCCCGGGTTTTTATGCACAAATATACAAAAACCTCCGGACGGCCGTCCGGAGGTTTTTCGCACTGTTTTTTCAATCTTCAAAGTCCTCGGCGATGGCCTGCGCCATGGTGTAATCCGCCGGAGTGGTGATCTTGATGTTGGACGCGGCGCCCTGTACCAGATAGACCGGCAGACCCCGCATCGTATAGATCTTGGTTGCCTCCGTCAGCGTCTTGCGCTCCTCCTCGGTCAGGGAATTGTACACCGCCTTCAGCTGGCTGACCCGGAAGGTCTGGGGGCATTGACCCAGGAACATCGTGGCCCGGTTGGGCACGCTGCTGATGGTCTTGCCGTCCTCGGATACCACGATGGTGTCGATGGCAGGAGAAACCGTATTCACCGCGCCGTATTCATACACCGCCGCAATATTCTCCTCCAGCATCCGCTGTGTGAAGAACGGACGCACGCCATCGTGGGTCAGCACGATATGCTCATTGGACGCGCCGTAGGTCTGCTCAATGGCATTGAGCAGCCGCAGCATGGTATCCGTCCGGTCTGTACCACCGGTAATGACCTTCACCCGGTTTTTCGCCCCGGGAAGATACTGCTCCAGCAGCCCGTTGGTATACTCCACCCAGTCGGCGTGGACGCCTACGATCACCGCGTCGATTTTTTCGCACTTGAGATACCGTGCGATGGTGTGAATTAAGATCGGCTTGTCGCCCAGGGGCAAAAATTGCTTGGGCATCGTGGTAAGATTCATCCGTGTTCCGGTGCCACCGGCCAGGATCGCTCCGAAAATCATACGTATTCTATCCTTTCTCTGTCTCATTGGGTACACAGCCGGTAGATCTTTTCACCCACCAGCCCGGTTGCCTCGCCGGTCTCGCAGCCGCCCAGAGCTTCATAATGGCGCGTGCAGGCTTCGGCATAGTTTTCCTCGCTGAATTCCAAAATATTTTTCTCCAGCTGGTCATTGTTGACCGCCTGGGGATACGGCCACTGGGACACCGGCGTGTAGACCTCGGTAGTGGCGACATAATGCTCCAGATCCACCGCAAACAGGAAGCAGGGCTTCCCCGTAAGCATATAGTCCCACAACGAGGAGGAAAAATCGTTTATCATGGCATCGGCTGCCAGCAGCAGCTCCTGCATATCCTCATAATCCGTCAGATCCAGAACGCCGTCGCTTGCCACATCCTGCCGGTTTACCACGTTGGGATGATAGCGCACCGCAAAGCGCCACTTGCCGCCGAAGCGCTTTTCCAGCGCCCTTACCACCCGGTCACTGTCCAGACCGTAGGAAATGGCAATGGAATCCCGGAAATAGTTATCTGCCACCTTGCGGTAGGTGGGCGCAAACAGCACCAGCTTCTCATCCTCAGCAAGCCCGATCCTCGCACGCACCTGCCGGCGCAGGGCTTCATCCGGGTGTAGCATCAGATCGTTTCTGGGCATACCGATGCCCCAAAAGACCGCCTTGGGAACGATCAGCGCCCGGGAAAACTCCTCGGTAAAGCGGCTGCAGGTGGACAAAAACGCTCCGGTCTGCCTGCTCTGCAGCTTCAGATCGGCCCGGAAAACGGGACTGTTGCTGTACATATCGGTGCCGCACTTTTTATACGCCGCACCGCCGTGCCAGGTATTGATGACAAACTGCTTTTTCTTCAGCGGCAGATAGGAATAGCCACCGGAATTGGTAAGAAATACCTTGCTGGTCATGGCCTTGACAAAATACTGCAGGGAATTGAATCTCACCACGGTAAAGCCCTGCTGCCGCAGATGCGCATAATCCTCCGGGCGCTTGACGGAAATGACGATATCCAGCTCTTGTCCGTAGTGTTCCATCAGATACTGCGCCACATACTTGGGATTGCCGGCAAACTTATGGGAAAGATTGTTGATAAGAAATACCCGGTTTTTCTTCACCTTCAGCAGCCGCAGCGGGGTCAAAAGCATACGGATGAGCAGCTTTTTTACGTAGCGTTTCAGTTCGTCCGGCATACCGTCCCCTCCTTTTCGCCCCGAAAGCGCATAATTCTCCATTTTTTCCATCATAACATATCAAGATCCAAATAGCAAGGAGGAATAACGGCTCCCTTGTGTAAAGGGAGCTGGCAAAAATCTTTGAGTTTTGACTGAGGGATTGTCCGGAAAGGCAAAACCGGAGGCAAAATGCCTCCGTCGCTTACATTTCTTCCATCACTTTTCCGCAGCAGCGGGGGATCACTTCGCCTTTTTTGACCTCCAAAACCTTGCGGCAAATGGGGCAATAGACCGTGCAGTCCTTTTCCGCCCGTACCACCGGGATCAAGCCGTCTTTTAGTTCCATAGGGCACCTCTCTTTTTCAATATGCTTTATTGTACAACAATTTTCCCTTTTGCGCAACAAAAAAGCACACGGAAATTTCTTCCGTGTGCCTTTTGCTGCTTGTGATACTGCGGACAGCTTAATCGTTCTTTTCGCTTTCCGCCTTTACGATCTTGCCGCTCTCGGCATTGATCTCATAGGAATACTCGGTGGTCGCGGTCTCAAAGCTGACTTCCCAAAGGGCAACCTTGCCTTCCTCATCCAGCTCGGCTTCCAGCTCACGAACCGCCTCCTTCGCCAGACCGGCTGCGTTCAGAGCGATCTCGACAGCCTGCTCTTTGGTAATAGCAGTCTGTACCGGCTGGGTTGCCTGGGGCTTTTCATCTTCCTTCTCGGTCTCCACCTTTACGACCGTACCGTTGCTGGCATTGACGTCGCAATCGTATTCCTTCCCGGACGTTTCAAAGCTGACTTCCCAGTAAAGACCATTGCGCTCTTTATCCAGCTCGGCCTCCAGCTCGGTCACCTGCTCCTTCGTCAGACCGGCAGCCTTCAGCGCATTTTCAATGGCCTGCTCTTTGGTAACGGCAGGTGCGGCAGGCTCGGTAGCCGGCGGCTGGGTGGCAGGCTTGGTCTCCTTCACAGTGCCGCGGTCATCTTCCTTCTCGACCTCCGCCTTCACGACCGTACCGTCATAGGCGTGGATGTCGTAGTCATACTCCTTCTCCCGGGTCTCGAAGCTGACCTCCCAGTAAAGACCGTCACGCTCTTTATCCAGCTCGGCCTCCAGATCGGTAACCGCTTCCTTGGTCAGACCGGCTGCCTTCAGCGCCAGTTCAATGGCGCTTTCCTTGGAGATGGGCTGCTTGGGCGCCTGGGTCTGTGCCGGCTCGGTTTCCTGCACAGGGGGCTGGGTAGGCGGCAGCGTTTCCTGAACGGCAGGCTGCTCTTCCTTCTCGACCTCCGTCTCCTTCACGTCACCGTCGGCGGCGCCGATGCTGTAAGAATATTCCTTCTCCAGAGTTTCGATATCTACATCCCAGACGATCTCATTCTTTTCCTCATCCAGCTCTGCTTCGATCCTGGTCGCGGCATCCTTGCTGATGCCGGCTTCCAGCAGAGCCAGCTCGATGGCCTGTTCTTTTGTAACTTTCTGATCATTCTGCTCAACCGGAGTATTCGGCTGGGCCTGGTTGGGCTGCGTTGCAGCCGTTGTGGGTGAATTTTGCTTTTGAGGTGTTGCCAATTCGCCGCAGGCAGAAAGAGCAACGATCAACGAAAGCACCAAAATTGTTGCCAGGGTCTTTTTCATTGTCAGTTTCCTCCTGTAGTGTTTTTATGTACAAAAATGGGGGCGTGTATACCGCCCCCATCGTGATTACTTGAAATATCTCTCCAGCAGACCCTGCAGGGCTCTGCCGTGTCTGGCCTCATCGCGCGCCATCTCGTGGACGGTATCGTGGATGGCATCCAGGCCGTTGCGCTTTGCGCAGGCAGCCAGATCGAACTTGCCGGCGGTGGCGCCGAACTCGCAGTCAACGCGCCATGCCAGATTGTCCTTGGTGGTCGCCTTCATATTGGGCTCCAGGTCAGCGCCCAGCAGCTCTGCAAACTTTGCAGCGTGCTCAGCCTCTTCCCAGGCAGCCTTTTCCCAGTACAGACCGATCTCGGGGTAACCCTCACGGTGTGCGATGCGGGCCATGCACAGATACATACCCACCTCGCTGCACTCGCCGGTAAAGTTGGCCAGCAGCTGCTCGAAGATGAACTTCTTGTCCTCCTCGCTGATGTCGGGATTGTTCTTGACGGTCTTTTCATAGATGCCGTACTCGTGCTCGGCAGCCAGCTTGTTGGTCTCCATTACCTTGAACTTGGAGCCGGGAACCTTACAAACGGGGCAAATAAAGCCTTCGGGCATAACCTCTGCTTCATGGACATAACCGCAAACGGGGCAAACAAACTTCTTCATAATAATTTCCTCCAAAATGTTATGGTTGTAATTTTTATTTATGCTTTTCGTAATTAGTTTTCTTCTTCAAACAGATCCGGGCCGACGCCGCAGATGGGGCATTCGTAATCTTCCGGCAGCTCTTCGCCTTCGTAGACGTAGCCGCAGACGGTGCAAACGAACTTCTTCATGCTGTCTCCTCCTTGTTGATACATTCATTACAGATGCCTGTAAAGGTAAGGTGGCAGGAGTTTACCTGCCCGATGCCGGATACCGATTTGGTCAATTCTTCGGGAACCGCGATCTGGTGTAGGTCCAGCACACTGCCACAAGCTGTGCAGATAAAGTGGACGTGGGGTTTCGTGTTTCCGTCAAACCGCTCGGTACCGTGTACCGTTCCCACGGTGATGATCTCGCCCCGCTCCTTAAAGCGGGCCAGATTACGATACACCGTAGCCAGTGAGATGTCGGAATGTTCCGCCTTCAGCTGTTCGTAGACCCATTCTGCTGACGGATGCACATCTGTGCTTCGCAAGCAGTGCAGGATCGCGTTGCGTTTGCGGAAACGCTTTGCTGTCGCTTCCATTTGGCACCTCCTAAATGCGAATGATTATCATTTACATCCACACTATATCACGCCCGTTTTTGTTTGTCAACACTTTTTTGAAAAAATTTTGGAAAATTTTTCTGCAGGCAAAAAGTAACGCCTTGCCCCCCTCAAAGAGGGGGCCAAGGTTTCGGATTCGTTGAAATGTTATCGTAGGGGTCGATGCCCACATCGACCCGTATCTTCTCTAAACCGGGCGGATGTAGGCATCCGCCCCTACACCCATTTCTTTATTGCGCACCTATCCCAGCGCGGCCGTCACCAGGATCGGCACATTATCCCGATAGATCTCATCAAACTGGCTCAGGGGCAGCGGATTGATCCCCTCGCCCACCTCCACCGTATATCCCGGCTTGCGGAAATACTGAATAAACCAATCCTTATACCCGGCAAACGCCGACGCATAGGGCGTATCCTCCAACCCGTAGCCGCTGACCGCCGCCAGCCGCTCACCCAATTCCCTTGCGCCGGGCACGAACACATCCGCAAACTGCCAGTAAATCACCTTCCCCTGGGTATGATACGCCAGCACCAGCGCCGGATCCACCGCCTCGGTATATTCCACCATCGCCCGGCTTTCCGGCTGGGTCAACGGCGCGCGTCCCACATAATCCCGCGGTGCCGGTCGGTCATAGCCCTGGGAGAATTTAATTTCTCTGGCCTGCAGCCAGCCGGCAGGATACTGCAGATTCAGATCCACCCCCTGCAGATTGGCTTTCCAGCCGTCCGGGAAGGGAATATTGGGGAATTGCTGCGCGATCGCCACTGCCGTTTCATAGCCCACCTGACCCGGCTGCAGCACCCCGGTCACCAGATCCACCCCGTCGGGATTCACCATCGGCACCGTGTAGATGGTCACCTGCTGGGCAAGACCGGCACCGTCCACGCCGCCGATGCTTCCACCGGTCTGAATGGCAATGGCAAGCTCCTCCACGAATTTCAATATCACCGGCGCCGTGATCCACTCATTGGCGTGAAACGCCGCCGCGTACAGCACCCTGCGCGGACCGTTGCCGATCACAAGGGAGCGGATCGGTCGGTCAAACGCGGTAACAGCAAGTAATTCCGACCGGCAGAAGGGGTAGACCTTTGTCAGCTCCAAAATCGTTTCATCGCAAAGCTGCGCCGTCATCGGCACGTCGGTTCTTACGACAGACATAAAAATCACCTCCGGACATTGTATGCTCCGGAGGTGATGATTTTCACTTATGTGTTTTGCTCCAGCCAGATCAGCAGCACGGCGATATCTGCCGGGCTGACGCCGGATATCCTGCCTGCCTGTCCGATGGACACGGGGCGGATTTCCGACAGCTTTTGCCGGGCTTCCAGCCGCAGACCGGCGATGGCTTCGTAGTCGATATTTTCCGGCAGCAGACGGGATTCCTCTTTCTTAAAATCCTCCACCTGCTTGCTCTGCCGCAGAAGATAGCCGGCATATTTGATCTGGATCTCCACCGCCTGGGTCACGCTGTCGGGAAGCTGGGGTCTTTCCGTATCAAAGGGCGCAATATCCGCGTAGGTGACCTGGGGTCTGCGCAGCAGATCCGCGAGTCTTGCCGAATTCGCCACCGGCGCGGAGTCCCGGCTTGCCAGCATTTCATTCAGCGCGTCACTTGCCGGTACGCCGCTGCTTTCCAGACGGCTCATTTCCCGGCGCACGGCTTCGTATTTTTCTTCCACCGCCTGCAGCCGCTGCGGACTTACCAGACCCACTCTGGCGCCGATGTGGGTCAGGCGCTGATCCGCATTGTCCTGCCGGTGCAGCAGCCGGTATTCCGACCGGCTGGTCATGATCCGGTAGGGTTCTTCCGTACCCTTGGTTACCAGATCGTCGATCAGCGTGCCGATATAGCTGGTATCCCGGGTCAGGATCAGCGGCTCTTTTCCCTGAATTTTCAGCGCCGCGTTGACGCCTGCCACCCAGCCCTGAACAGCAGCCTCCTCATAGCCGGAGGTGCCGTTGAACTGTCCCGCGCCGTAAAGCCCGGAGATCGTCTTTGTCTCCAGGGTAGGCAGCAGCGCCGTGGGGTCGATGCACTCATATTCAATGGCGTATGCCGGGCGCATCATCTGGGCATTTTCCAGACCGGGAATGGTGCGCAGCATCGCAAGCTGCACATCCTCCGGCAGCGAGGACGAAAGTCCCTGCACGTACATTTCTTCCGTATCCAGTCCGCAGGGCTCAATAAACAGCTGATGCCGCTGCTTCTCCGCAAAGCGGACGATCTTGGTCTCGATACTGGGGCAATACCGGGGGCCTACGCCGGAAATGGTACCGTCATACATCGGGCTGCGGTGCAGATTATCCCGGATGATCTGATGGGTCGCTTCGTTGGTATAGGTCAGATAGCACACGGCGCTGTTGTACAGCTTACCGCCCGTACGGAAGGAAAAAGGCTCTGCTTTTTCGTCACCCTCCTGCAGCTCCATTTTGGAAAAATCCACACTGCGGCGGTTGATCCTGGGCGGTGTGCCGGTCTTAAACCGGCGCAGAGGCAAGCCCAGCGTCCGCAGATCGTCCGCCAAGCCCACAGACGGATGCATACCGTCCGGACCGGAGGAAAGCACGCTTTCGCCGGTGATGCAGGTGCTGTCAAGATAGGTGCCGGTGGCAATGATCACCGCTTTTGCGTTGTAAATTGCACCCAGCTGGGTCTGCACGCCGGTAACCGCGCCGTTTTCCGTCAGGATCTTTACGATCTGCGCCTGCTTCAGCTCCAGATTTTCCTGCTGCTCCAGGGTGTGCTTCATCACCTGCTGGTATTTGCGGCGGTCAGCCTGGGCACGCAGCGAATGTACTGCCGGACCCTTGCCCCGGTTCAGCATCCGGTACTGGATGCAGGCCTTGTCCGCAGCCACACCCATCTCGCCACCCAGGGCATCCAGCTCCCGGACAAGATGTCCCTTGCCGGTGCCGCCGATGGCAGGATTGCAAGGCATATTGCCCACAGCGTCCAGATTGATCGTAAAAAGAATGGTCTGCAGCCCCAGGCGGGCAGCCGCCAGCGCCGCCTCGATGCCGGCGTGTCCCGCACCGATCACGGCGATATCACATTGTCCGGCAAAATAGGTCATTGAAATTTACTCCTTAACTGATATTCCGCCCCAACGGGTTATTATAAGGGGCGGACATCCCCTCTCCCGGGGAGAGGTTGGATTTTTGCGAAGCAAAAAGACGGGTGTGGAATGGCGTGCAGTGAAAAACAGCTGAGGTCTTAAAATATTGCAAAACACGACGTTCCTGTCCGCTTTCCACATCCGCTTCGCTATCGCTCAGCACCTTCTCCCCGGGAGAAGTTTTCGTAGGGACACCCGTCCCCGGGTGTCCGCGGTCACCGCAGGAGCGGCGACCCTACACATTCTCTTTTGCTTCTTTCGTAATCTTCGGCAAGACAAAAGGTTTGCACACCACCTCGCAGCGGTTGATGGGCGTTCCCAGGGCGTGGAACTTTTCCTCGTAGCCGGTCATAATGCCCACGATGCCGTTGGCGTGCAGATCCCGGGTCAGATTCCTGACCTCCAGACCGCAGGCGGCAAACTCCTCCTCGCTGAAGGCAAACAGATCGGCGTTATCCGTCTTAAAATGGAACTCGCCGCCTTCGCGCACCACCCGGCAATACTTGTCCAGAAAGCCCCGATGGGTCAGCCGCCGCTTGGCATTCTTCTTCCGGGGCCAGGGGTCGGGGAAATTGATAAACAGCCGATCGATCTCCTCACCGGCAAAGATCTCCTCGATCTTCGCCACGTCCATATCAATATAAAATACATTTTTAAGACCCATATTTCTGGCCTTTTCCATCGCCACCACCATCGCTTCCCGGCAGCGCTCCACAGCGATCAGCAGCACATCGGGATTGGCCTGCGCGGTTTCGGCAGTAAATTTGCCCTTGCCGCAGCCGACCTCCACCCAAAGGGCGGTACAATCCGGCTTCAGGCTGCGCCAGTTGCCCTTCAGGGTCTCCGGCTCGGTGATCCGGTAATCGGCGCATTTTTCCATCCGCGGCTCCAAATTCCGCATTTTCCGCATTCTCATACAGAAACCCTCCAAAAAGGTAAAATTCATTTCCAATTTTGTATTATAGCAAAACCTGTCCCATCCGTCAAAGTATTTTCTTTCTTCTCAAAAAAGCTGCCATCCAAACGGATGGCAGCTTTTTGTTTCATTTACTCCACGTCAATGTGACCGGTCATGGGAACGATGGCGATATAGCTCTTGCCAACACCCAGGGTGATGGGCGTGCCGTTCTCCAAAGTATAGGTATACGGATCGCTCTCGGTGGGACGGCTCCACTTGATGGCGACCATCTGCCCGTTGCAGGCAAAGTAGCCGGTACCCTCGCCGGTGACGTCGATCTTCATCCAGCCGTTTTTGTTCTTGAGGGTCTCATTGGGGGTGTGCAGCACCAGCACGTTCCGGAAGGTCAGCGTTTCGCCGGTGTTGCCGTCTACATAGGTCTCACCGCCGGAATAGCCGCTGTGCTTCTGGTAAGCCTCATACAGCCCGGTATCTTCATTATATGTCAGGGTGGTGTACTTGTGCCACTTTTCCGAGGTGGACTGGCTCAAATTGAACCACACCTGGATCTTCTTGGCGCTGTCGCCTACGAAGAAGGCTTCCTCATCAAATTTCAGTCCCACGTCCAGGCTTTCGCTCCGGGTGACTGTCAGACCCAGCTCCTCGGCAGCTTGCAAAACCTTCTCGGGCTTGATGAACATGGTATGGGTGGACTCGTGGGTATCCTGCCGCTCAAAGTGGAAATACTTGTAGCCGGTGCTGTTGCCGTCGATATGCTCCCAGCCGGTCTCCTCAAAGGTGACCTCTGCGCTGTACTTGTCGTACTGCGAGCCCTGCCTGGGGCTTTGACCGTTGTGTACAAAGATCGCGTCGTACGCCATAGCCACCCGGATAAAATCCCGGCGGGCGCTGCGGATATCGCCGATGGAGCCGGTCACGGACGCCATATCATAGTACACGCCCATGCAGCGGGTCTCGCCCTCGATGAGCATTTCGTACACAATGTCTGCCTGCGCCACACCGTGCTGGGGCATTGCGCCCTTGGAGTTGTCGATGGCGACGGCATAGGGGCGATTATTGGTAAGCGCCTCGACCTTCTCACCGGTCAAAGGATTGTATCTTTCTTCCGCAGGCGGTTGGGTAAAGGGCTGGGTGGGTACGGTGGTGGGCTGTGTGGGTGCTTCCGTCTCAACAGGGGTCTCGGCAGGGGCACAGCCACAAACCAATATCAGCACAATAGCCAGCACAAAAATCAAGGCGCGTTTCATAGGGGTACATCCTTTCAACAATAGGGTTTGCCCTATTATAGCAGAAGGTGTCGAAGATTGCAAAGGAAATATTTACATTTTTTATCTTCGGAAAGACTTTTTGTAAAATCCCACTAGCGAAATAAGAACAAATGTGTTATGATAATTCCCGAGGTGAATTTTATGGAAGAAAAAGATTTGCATGAAATCACGCAAGAGCAGCCCGAATCCACCTATACGCCCCGTCCCCGTTGGCAGCGCGTGCTGGCGTGGATCGGTGTCGGCATTATGATCCTCGGCGTGATCTTGTACTATTATCACATTGCGCGGGGTGGTATGTAATGCGGATCCTGGGAATTGACCCGGGCTACGGCATCACCGGCTTCGGTCTGATCGAAGCCCAGCGCAACCAGACCCGGCTGATCCAATGCGGCGCTATCACCACCCCTGCCGGGATGGATTTTTCTGCCCGGCTGGAGATCATCTATGAGGATATGAAAAAGCTGCTGGAGGTGGCAAAGCCCGATGCGGTGGCCATTGAGGAGCTGTTTTTCGGGCAGAACGTCACCACCGGTATCGGCGTCGCCCAAAGCCGCGGCGTGATCTTGCTTGCCATCCGGCAGGCAGGTCTGGAGGTCACTGCCTATAAGCCCTCCCAGATCAAGCAGGCGCTGGTAGGCTACGGCAACGCCACCAAGCACCAAATGCAGGAAATGACCAAGCGGCTCCTGCACCTGCAGCAAAGCCCCAAGCCGGATGACGCGGCAGACGCCATCGCCATCGCTCTGTGCCACGCCCGTTCCAGCACATCTTTGATCGCTACGGCACAAAAATAAGCCTTCCGCCGACCCCTCTCCTGGGGAGAGGGTGGATTTTTGCGAAGCAAAAAGACGGGTGTGGAACGGCGTGCAGTTTCGATATGGTACAAGCCTTTCGTTTCTACTTAAACTAAGTTTCCTGCCCGCATTCCACATCCGGCACGGCTAGCGCCGCGCCACCTTCTCCCCGGGAGAAGGTATCTGTCTCCCCTCAAAAGGGAAGTAAGTATAAAAGGAGGACTCTCCAATGCTATATTACGTTTCCGGTCCGGTTGCGGTTCTGGAGCCCGGGCTTGCGGTCATCGACTGCAACGGTGTGGGCTACGGCTGCCGCGTCACCGCCTATACCGCGGCGCAGCTGAAGATGAATCAAACTGCCCGGCTTTATATCACCGAATCCATCCGGGAGGACGCCTTTGATCTGTACGGATTCATCAGCAAGGAGGAGCAAAATTGCTTCGAGCTGCTGACCACCGTCAACGGCGTAGGTCCCAAGGCTGCCATGTCCATTCTTTCCGCAGGTCCGCAAAATTTCACGCTGGCAGTTATGACCGGTGACGAAAAGCTGCTGACCGCAGCCCAGGGCATCGGCAAAAAGATCGCCCAGCGCATCATTCTGGAGCTGAAGGATAAGATCGGCGGCAGCAGCGCAGAGCTGGATTTCTCCGGCCCCACCGTAGCTGCCCCGGCGCAGGTCACCGGCAACGCCACGCTGGCAAGAGCCGCCCTGCAGGAACTGGGCTACAGCCCTGCCGAGATCCAAAGCGCGCTGAAAGGCGCCCCTGCTGACGCCTCCACCGAGGAGCTGGTCCGCTTCGCCCTCCGGGCAATGGTGATGAAGGGATAAATCATCTTCCCCACAAAAATGCACTTTCGGCGGGGGCTTGCTCCCGCCGTCAAGATAATCTTAACCACAAGAAATACCCCTACATATATGAACCTAGGAGTTTATTATGAGTATAGAATTCTCCGACGAACTGAACACAAGCCCCATCATATCCCCCACCTTTTCTCCCCAGGATGCCGGTGAGATCGGTCTGCGTCCCAAGCTGCTGTCGGACTATACCGGTCAGGAAAAAGCCAAGGACAATCTGTCCGTTTACATCGAAGCCGCACGGCGCAGAAACGAGCCGCTGGATCACACTCTGCTCTACGGTCCTCCCGGTCTGGGTAAGACCACCCTTGCCGGCGTTATCGCCAACGAAATGGGTGCGGGTATCCGCATCACCTCCGGTCCCGCCATCGAAAAGCCCGGTGATCTGGCAGCGCTGCTGACCAACCTAAACCCCGGCGATATTCTGTTCATCGACGAGATCCACCGCTTAAACCGGGTGGTAGAGGAGATCCTCTATCCGGCGATGGAGGATTTTGCCATCGACATCATCGTGGGTAAGGGTCCCAGCGCCAATTCCATCCGCCTCGATCTTCCCAAGTTCACCCTGGTGGGCGCAACCACCCGGGCAGGTCAGCTTTCCGCACCGCTGCGTGACCGTTTCGGCGTATCTCTTCGGCTGGAGCTGTACACCAGGGAGGAGCTGGCACGGATCGTCACCAGAAGCGCCACCATTTTGGGTATGGATATCGACCCCGAGGGCGCTATGGAGATCGCATCCCGCAGCCGCGGCACGCCCCGTATCGCCAACCGGTTCCTGCGCAGAGTCCGTGACTTTGCCACCGTTCTGGGCGACGGCACCATCACCAAGGAAGCCGCCGATCTGGCGCTTTCCCGGCTGGATGTGGATCAGCTTGGTCTTGACACCATCGACCGCCGGATGCTCACCGCCATTATCCGCAATTACGGCGGCGGTCCCGTAGGTCTGGAAACGCTGGCCGCCACCATCGGCGAGGAAGCGGTGACGCTGGAGGACGTGTATGAGCCCTACCTGATGCAGCTGGGCTTCCTTACCCGCACGCCCCGGGGACGCTGCGTTACCCAGCTTGCCTACGATCATCTGCACATTCCCTATAGCGGTCAGACCCAATTTGACATCTGAAACGCCCGATTGTGCATAAAAACCCTGCATTTTCGTGAAAACTTGTAAAGTTTTTATGAATTTGCGATTGACATTTCGTATTATATTGTTTATAATTCTTTTTGTGGCATCGCCACATATATTATTGACTCCGCGTTATGACCATTTGTTTTAAGTTGGCGATCACGGGGCAAACAACCGAAGAGAGGTATTTCCAAATGTACGAAGACAAGACTTTAGTTTGCAAAGAGTGCGGCAATGAGTTCGTATTCACCGCCGGTGAGCAGGAGTTCTACGCAGAGCGCGGCTTCCAGAATGAGCCCCAGCGCTGCAAGGCCTGCCGCGACGCTCGTAAGAACGCCAGCCGTGGTCCCCGTGAGTTCTTCACTGCTACCTGCGCACGTTGCGGTGGCGAGGCAAAGGTTCCCTTCGAGCCCAAGTCCGACCGTCCCGTATACTGCAGCGAGTGCTTCGCTCAGATGCGCGCAGAGGGCTAATTGCAAAAAGCTGACAGGGCTGGTTTTCCAGCCCTGTTTGTTTTCGCTCTGTTGGTTTACATAACATCAGTTTTTCCTGCGGTTTTCCATCTTCCCCGATTGAATGACCGGGGGCTTGGGGTCAGCGACCTCCCAGGTAATGGGCTTTTTCTCATCCTGCTTCATCGTTTTTCCCTTCCTTTCTGTCTTAACTTTCCGCAGAAAGGAAAAAGTATGCGTCAAACGCTTACCGCAGGGGCAATTCGGGAATCGCCCGTTTTCGCGGCGGCTCCCTTGCCTTTATCAGCGCGCTGTATTCTGCTTTCTCCGCCGCCGTTAATCCATCCCGGCTGAATGTGGCTTTTTGCCGAAGCTCTTTTATCCGGGAATCGTCACGCCGCCTGAGGCGAGACAGCAAAAGCAGCGCAAATATCGCCAAGCTCGGCAGCACCCACAGTATCCCGGCGGTGTTGCCTTCTTTATTTTCCGCCATTTCCGGCACGGTAGAAGCCTCCACCGTGGGCGTGACCTCCAGGAGCTGCCAGCGCTGACCGTCCCAGTATTCCACCCAGGCGTGGGCATCGCTGCCGGTCACCGTTTTGCGCAGCCCTGCCTGCAGCCGCACCACATAGCCGGTGACAAGCCTTGCCGGGATCCCGGCGCAGCGCAGCAGCACCACCCCGGCACTGGCAAAATGGATGCAGTAGCCCTGCCCGTTCTGCGCAAAATTGCGGACGAAATCCCCGTTTTCCGGCATTTGCGCTGCCGCTTCGTCATATTTCGCCATTTGCCGGACATAGTCAGCGATCTGCGCCACCGATTTCCCCTCCACCAGTGTCTGCGCCCAGGCTTTCGTGCTTTGGGGAAGCTGCAGACACCGCTGTGAAGGCTGCCGCGTCACGTCGCAAGCCGCAAATACCATATTCCTGTTCGCTCTGGCTTCCACTGCCACCTCCCCCACCGGCTCCCAAACCGACCAGCCGTTCTGCGCCGATGCCTGCCAGAACATACCCTCATACACCTCGAACACCTGACCGCGCAGGTACAGAAGCTGGCTGTCGGATGCCACCGCATCCAGCACCGCCTGCCTGCTTTCCTCCCGATGACCCACCGTCAGATCCAGCCGCACCTGACCGGGTCGCCGGAGAAGCAGCTGCAGATGCTGCATCAGACCATCATACCGATGAGGCGGAAACAGACAAAATACCACAAGAAAGCAAAGTGCCACCGGCACCATGGCACGCCGTTTCCGGCGTTTGGGAAGGGGCATATTCCGTTCTTCCCGAACCAATAATTTCCCGGTTTTTGCCGCATACTTCCAATGCACCCCACCGGGGGAATCCCCCGGACGGTATGCCCGAAGCCCATGATCCAGCTCCATCCGCTTCTTTTCCGGCAGGGAGAACAATCCAAGAGCATCTGCCTCTCCCAAAACCGCGCTGATCGCTACCGATACCAGCGGCGCCGCCGCCACCGTCAGCACCGCCACCCAGGTGATCCAGCCCGAAAACACACAATGCAGCCCCAGGCTGCCGGCAAGCGCCGCCAGATACACCAACCACCGCCTTCTCATTTCAGCTTCGGGGTTCTTACCCACCTTGTGATCCGGCGCAGGCAGGTTTCCGGAGCGCCCCGGGCGAGGATCCGGTGGGAAACGCCCCGCAAAAACGCCGCCTGCACGTCCTCCGGTATCACGAAATCCCTGCCCTGCAGCCGAGCCCGAGCTTTGGACAGTGCCATCACAGACCGGGTCGCCCGGGGGCTGCCGCCACGCAGGATAAAGGGCGATTTCCGGGTAGTTGCCATCAGCTTCACCGCATACTCCGCAACCGTTTCTTTCATATATGTATCGGCAACCGTTTTTTGCATTTTCATCAATTCCTCCGGTGTGATCACCTGCCCCACCGTGCCTGCGTGCCGCAAGCCCAGCTGCATTTCCTCCGCTTTTGGCGGATAGCCCAGCCGCAGCCCGACGGCAAACCGATCCAGCAAATTATCCGGCAGCGGCTGGGTGCCGGCAGCATCCATAGGATTTTGGGTGGCGATCACCGCGAAAGGCTGCGGCAGCCCACGGCTCACGCCGTCCACCGTCACCTGATTTTCCTCCATAGCCTCCAAAAGCGCCGATTGCGTCCGGGAGGTGGCGCGGTTTAATTCATCCGCCAGAAACAGATTGCACATGACAGGTCCTTTTTTGTACACCATTTCCCCCTTTTCCGGCATACAGTAGCCCACCACATCCGCCGGCAGCACGTCCGACGTGAACTGCACCCGACCCAGCGCCATTCCCAGCGCCTTTGCCAGCGCTGCCGCAAGGGTGGTCTTTCCCACGCCGGGGATGTCCTCCAGCAGAATATGCCCTCTTGCCAGGATCGCCGTCAGACACCACAAAACGGCATCCTCCTTGCCCACGATCGCCTGCCCCACCTGCCGCGTAAGCTGCTGCGCAAAATCCACCAGCTCCACCTGATTCACCTCATTTGCGTAATGATGCAATATTATACGGCAGACCGCTTGCCTATTGCCGTCGCAACCTGGAGGTTTCTACCATTTTTTATATTGCGTATTGCATTTTACCGCAAAAATCGTTATGATATAATCAGAAGACTACCGAGTGAGGTGATCTCTATGTTTTCCGGCTTCAGCCCCGAAACCGTGGACTTCCTTTGGGGCATACGAATGAACAACAACCGGGAATGGTTTCAGGCCAATAAGCAGCACTATATCGACGCTCTTTATGAGCCCATGAAGGCGCTGGGTCAGGAGCTGTTCGTACCCTTTGCGGACAGACCCGGCAACATTTTGAAAGTCAGCCGCATCTACCGGGACGCCCGGATGCACCACCCCCTGCCCTATAAGGAAAGTCTTTGGATCTGCATCCGCGCAGACGTGGAGTGGTGGGCGGAAAACCCCTGCCTTTTCTTCGAGATCAATCCCGAAGGTGTGGACTACGGCTTTTTCTACTGGAAGCCCCCGGTCTCCGCGCTGGAAAATTTCCGCCGGGAGATCTCCGCGCATCCCCAAAAA
The DNA here is from genome assembly GCA_017436955.1 of Oscillospiraceae bacterium. Lineage (GTDB taxonomy): Bacteria > Bacillota > Clostridia > Oscillospirales > Oscillospiraceae > Faecousia. The sequence continues at coordinate 30,318 of JAFSCD010000007.1, forward strand.
TTTCTGAAGCTGATCCGCTCTGCCGAAGCCGCCACCGGCATCGGCGTCACCGCGGATTGCTATAAACGCCCAAAGCCCACTGAAAACAAGGCGCTTACCCCCTATTTTGCTTGGAAAGGCGCCATCAGCTGCATCCGCCACGAAGATTTCAGCGAAGCAACCTTTGGTCCGGAGCTTGCAATCCGGGTGCGCCAAATGTTGGAGCAGCTGATCCCTGTGTACGAATTTTTCCACAAGTTTTAAGGAGATAGATTATGAAAAATACGATTTTTAAGGGTATGGCAACCGCCCTGGTTACCCCTATGACCACCACCGGCGTGGACTATGACAATCTGGCACGGCTTATTGATTTCCAGCTGGAAAACGGCATTAACGCCCTGGTCGCCGTGGGCACCACCGGCGAAAGCGCCACCTTAAGCCCCGAAGAGCGCAAGGCGGTCATCCGCTTCACCGTACAGTGGGTAAACGGCCGTGTTCCCGTGATCGCCGGTACCGGCACCAATAACACCGCTCACGTACTGGACTACACACGCAGCGCCTGCGATGACGGCGCCGATGCCGTTCTGGTGGTGACGCCCTACTACAACAAGGCCACCCAGTCCGGTCTTTACGCCCACTACAGCGCCGTTGCCGAAGTGTCCGACAAGCCCATCATTCTTTACAATGTTCCCTCCCGTACCGGCTGTAATCTGCTGCCCGAGACCGTTGCACGGCTGGCCGACCACGAGAAGATCGTGGCTGTCAAGGAAGCCAGCGGCAATATGAGCCAGGCTGTGGAAATTTTCACCCGCTGCGGCGATAAGATCGACGTCTACTCCGGCGAGGACGCCATCACCGTCCCCATGGTGGCTATGGGCGGCGCCGGCGCCATCAGCGTGCTGTCCAATGTAGTTCCCAAGCTGTGCGTGGAGATGACCGATGCCGCCTTTGCCGGCGATTTTGCCACCGCATCCGCGCTGCAGTGCAAGCTGCTGCCCCTGACCAATGCGCTGTTCAGCCAGGTCAATCCCATTCCTGCCAAGGCTGCCGTTTCCGCTATGGGTTTCGGCGAAGAGATCCTGCGCCTGCCGCTGACCAAGCTGGAAGAGCCTATGCGCACCAATCTGTTTAACCAGATGCGCGCTCTGGGAGTGAAGGTATGAGAGCGGTCATTTGCGGCGCCAACGGCGCTATGGGCAAGCTGATCGACGGCATTTTGGGCGACGAGGTCTGGGGTCGCGTCAGCATTGACGGCGAAAACGGCGTTCCCAAGACCTTTGCTGAACTGGGCAAAGTGGATGCCAATATGATCATTGACTTTTCTCACCACGCCGCCATCGCTGATGTGTTGAATTATGCCATTTCCCTGAATTGCCCCGTTGTCATCGGCACCACCGGCCATACCGCCGCCGAAAAGGAGCTGATCTACGAAGCTGCCAAGCAGATCCCTGTATTCTATTCCGGCAATATGAGCCTGGGCATCGCTGTGCTGTGCCGTCTGGCAAAGCAGGCTGCCAGCTTTTTCCCCGATGCGGATATTGAGATCGTAGAGGCCCATCACACCCGGAAGGTGGATGCCCCCAGCGGCACCGCCCTGATGCTGTTCAACGCCATCAAGGAGGTGCGTCCCGAGGCTGTTGCCAACTGCGGACGTGCCGGTGAAGGCAAGCGCACCAAGGAGGAGATCGGCATTTCCTCCCTGCGGCTGGGTAACGTGGTCGGTGTACACGAAATTCACATCCACACCGCCACCCAGAGCTTAACTTTGCGCCACGATGCCATCACCCGCGCGATGCTGGCCGACGGTGCTGTGGATGCCGCCCGATTTATCGAATGTAAGCCCAAGGGTCTTTACAATATGGAGTCCATTCTGGGCTGAGGAGCTTTTATGAAGGTTTGGTATATGAACGGCGCCGGCAACGACTTTGCGGTGATCGACGCCCGGGGTCTTGCGCCTGACTACACCCGGCTGGCGCTGGAGCTGTGCAGGCAAACCGGTGCTGACGGCTTTATGGCGGTGGATAATTCCGAAATTGCGGATTTCAAGCTGCATTTTTATAATGCCGACGGCTCCCGGGGTGAAATGTGCGGCAACGGCAGCCGCTGCATCTGCCGCTTCGCTTACGAGCAGGGTATTGCCGGTGAAAGTATGACCGTGGAGACCGATGCCGGCATCGTCTGTGGCAAGCGGCTTTCCGAAAGCCTGTATCAGGTGAAGCTGAATAACCCCGGCATTGTGGATCTTGTCCGCAAATCCGATGTGGCGTATATCGAGCTGGGTGATCCCGGCGTACCCCATGCCGTCATGGAAATTCCGGGCTTAACCTGGGATATGCGTGAAGCTCTGCGGGAACAAGCGAAAGCGCTTCGTTACGATCCTTCCTTCCCCAAGGGCGCAAATGTGAATTTTTACACCTGGCTGGACGAAAAGACCGTCCGTATCCTGACCTACGAGCGGGGTGTGGAGGATTACACCCTGGCCTGCGGTACCGGCAGCGCTTCCACAGCGGTAGTGCTGTGGCTGCGTGGTCTGCTGCCGGACGGCAAGCTGACGGTCAAAAACCCCGGCGGCGACCTGGCGGTTGCCATCGAAGGCAGCAACGCCGTCGAAACCCTCTGGCTGGAGGGTCCCACCGAAGTCGTAAAAGAATTTGAGATATAAAAAAGAGATGTCCTCTTGGACATCTCTTTTTTGTTGCAATATTTAGCACCGCACCGAAGGATTATCGTAGGGGAGGATGCCCACATCCGCCCGATATACCCTCTCCCGGGGAGAGGGTATCAGGAATCATCCCATTTCCTCCAGCGCTTCTTTGATCGCGCCGATGGTATACAGCGAGCCGAAGCAGAGGACGACGCCATCCTTCCCTGCCAGCTCCACCGCCAGCTTCACGCCGTCGGCAATTTCCTCGCAGGCTGTGGCTTTTGCACCGGCAGCCGACAAATGTGCCGCCAGCTCCTGCGCCGGCAGCCGCCTGGGATTGGGCGGTGTCACGCAAATGAACTGCTCCACCAGCGGCATCACCGGCACATACATCTCGCCGTAATCCTTATCCGCCAGCACGCCGCTCAACGCGATCACAGACCTGCCGGTCAGATAATCGCCGATATTTTTCACCAGCGCCTCGATGCACTGGGGATTGTGACCGCCGTCGATGATGAACAGCGGATCTCGCCCCACCACCTCAAAGCGTCCCGGCCAGGTCACCGCCGCCAGTCCGTCATAAATATTCTGCCGACTGATCTTCCAACCCTTTTGGGTTAAGGTCTCGATCACCGCCAGCACCACCGCTGCGTTTTTCATCTGATGCTGACCCAGCAGCGGCAGCCGCAGCGCCTTATATTCACCGCAATCGAAGGTCTGCCCCTCCAGGCTGTGGGATATGGGGCGCAAGCTGTCAAAATCCGCCTTTTTCAGCCGGACATTCCGCTCATCGCAGACAGTTTCCAGTATTTTTTCCACTGAGGGCGTACTGCGGTAGATCACCGCATCGCCGCCATTCTTGAAAATGCCGGCTTTTGTCGTCGCAATTTCCTCCACGGTGCTGCCCAGATAATCGGTGTGATCCAGCCCAATATTGGTGATCACCGCCACCTCAGGGACAGAAATGACATTGGTAGAGTCCAATTCGCCACCCATACCGACTTCCAAAACCACAATATCGCAGCCTCTGCGCTTGAAAAACTCAAAGCCGATGCAGGTCACAAGCTCAAATTCCGTAGGCGTATCTTCCATAGACTCCGCCAAAGGCTTCACAAACTCCGTGATCGCCACCAGCTCATCATCGGTGATCATCTGCCCGTCCACCTGCATCCGCTCGTGGAATTTGTAGATATAGGGCGAGGTGTAAAGACCGGTGCGGTAGCCTGCCCTGCGCAGGATCGAGGCGGTCATGGCAGCGGTGCTGCCCTTGCCGTTTGTGCCGGCAATATGGACAAATTTCAATTTATTTTGGGGATTTCCCATCTTCTCCAGCAGTGTGAAGGTGCGGCTCAAGCCGGGAATACTGCCCTTCCAAAATACGCTGTGGATGTATTCGATTGCCTGCTGCGCGTTCATTTATCTTCGCCCCTTTTGCTCCAAAGACCCATCCGGGTGAAGAGATTTGTTTTCATCAGAATATAGATCAGCACTACCTCCAGCACCAGCATAATGGAAAACTGGATGCTGCGTGTTCCCAAATTGTAGACAAAGCCTTCCATCAAGGCGCCGTCGAAGAACAAATACGCCAGCATATAGCTTTGGTACAGGATCGATCCCAGCACGATGGGAAACAGATAGCTGACGCCCAGGCGCAGGAGGGTGAATCTTCTGCGCAGATAGCCGCTGAAAATGCCGCCGAACAGGCCGTACAAAATCGCCGGCAGGCACAGCAGCGGATTGAAGCCGTACTGCATCAGGCTGCCTATAAAATCGGCGGTGAAGCCGGTCAGTGCGCCCATCACCGGACCAAACAGCATACCTGCCAGAAACAGCGGAAATTTATCCAGCGACCAGCGCACGCCACCGGGCGTGGAAAAGCTCAACAGCCGTGCCATCACGATACTAATGGCCGCCAGCATCGCACAGAAGGCGATGGCCCGGATGGTGATAAAACTTTTACTTCTTTCTTTCATATATACCTCCATACAATGCAGCCGCCCTATCGGCAGTGCGCACCAAGGCCCCCTTGTGTAAAGGGGGCTGTCAGCCGCTCAGGCTGACTGGGGGATTGACAATCCCTCCGTCAAAAATCGAAGATTTTTGCCACCTCCCTTTGCACAAGGGAGGCTCTGCTGCCAAAAACAAACTCCCCGCACCTATGGCACGGGGAGTTGATACAAAATAACCCTGTATGGCAGCGGGTGCGGATACCCCATCGCGGGCAAAGCCCTTCGTCCGCCAAACAACTCCCCATTTTGGCAGCACTTCACGCGGGGTCTCCTACTCTGTTCGCCACTATCATACACCAGCACGGAAGAATTGTAAACCACAATTTTTATGAATAAAATTCCCACCATTGGCAAACAATACCTCCGCAGATATATTTCGATGTCAATATATAGCACTGTTATTGCGAACCGGTGACCGATGTCACTGGTTCGCAATGACACGGTCTTGTTGACATTGTGCAAAATTTCAGGAGGTATTTCTATGTTTCATAAAAAATTGCTTTGCTTGACCCTGACGCTGTGCTGCCTGCTGGGGGCTGTTTCCGGCGTTGCCGCTTTGGAGGTGGATTGCGACGCCACCTATTGCTTCAGCGGCGCGGATTTTGCCGCCGAGGGTACCTTGACCGGCATCTGTATCACCGGTCTGCCCGATACTGCCACCGGCACCGCGATGCTGGGCTGCCGGGTGCTGCAGCCCGGTGATATTCTCACCGCCGAGCAGCTGGCGCAGATGACCTTTTCGCCGCTGCGCTCCGAATCGGATCAGGAAGCCGTGGTCACCTATCTTCCCATCTATGAAAACCGGGTCGCCCCGGCTGTCAGTATGACCCTTTCCATCAAGGGCAAGACCAACAGCGCTCCGGTTGCCGAGGACTACGCCCTGGAAACCTACAAAAATCTGCCCATTACCGGCAGCCTGAAGGTCTCCGACCCGGAGGGTGAACAGCTGACCTATACCCTGACCCGTCAGCCCAAGCGCGGCACCGTCACCATTCAGGACGACGGCTCCTTTGAATACACCCCCAAGAAGAATAAGGTGGGCGTGGACTCCTTCGTGTTCACCGCCACCGACCCCCAGGGTAACGTATCCCGGGAGGCAACAGTTACCATCCGCATCCTGAAACCCACCGATGCCGCACAGTATACCGATACCGTAGGCTCCGAATGTCGCTTTGCCGCGGAATGGATGAAAAACACCGGGCTGTTCGTAGGTGAGCAGATCAGCAGTGAATATTGCTTTAACGAAAACGCACCCGTCAGCCGTGGTCAGTTCGTGGCGATGGCGGTAAAGGTGCTGGGCATCCCCACCCAGGAGCCCGCCACCTACACCGGCTATACCGATGATATCCCCACCTGGCTGAAGCCCTATCTGGCGGCCGCTATGCGCAGCGGTATGACCGCCGGTCTGCCGGTTGACGAATCCGGCGCCTTTGGCGCAGACGAGGCCATCACCGGCGGCGAAGCTGCGGTGATGCTGCAAAATGCTATGGATCTGGCAGTTTCCGTATCCGCCGAGGTCACCGTCGGTAAGGACGATGCCCAGACCCATTGGGCAGCCGCCGCGGTAAGCGTTATGAACAGCAACGGCATTGACCTTTCCCTGACAGACACCCTGACCCGTGGTCAGGTGGCGACGCTGCTGTATCAGATCAGCCGGATGACCGCCTCTGCCCCCGGTCTGCAGATGTATCAGTAACAGAACGCTCCATGCCTTCCCCCGGGGGGAAGGTGCCGAGCGTCAGCGAGGCGGATGAGGAATGCGGGCGGTTATCTTAAATTTTGCGCAACTTTAAGACTTCTGCAACATTAAACTGCTCGCCGTTCCACACCCACCCAGTGTGCGCACTGGGTACCCTCTCCCCGGGAGAGGGTATGTCGGGTGCCCTCCGCCAATTCTTCCAAAAGGAAAAGGGACGGATCACTCCGTCCCTTTCGAACTATTCTATTAACCCCACAGACCGTCGGGATACAGACCCTTCTCGGTCATTTCCTTCAGTGCGGCAACCACCTGGGGCTTGTCGGCCGCATAGGTAACGCCGTACCACTTATCGGGAGACTCCAGCACCTTAACGGTTGCCTTCTCCTCACGCAGCAGCTGCTCCACAGCCAGCGGCAGGAAGAACTCTGCCTTGGCAGGATTTGTCGCCAGCGCCTTCTCCAAGAATGCCGGGAAGCGAGCCTCCAGCTCATCCAGCATAGCCGGGGTGTAGCCCCACATATTCATGGAGACCACGGTGGAAGCCGGTGCGTCGATCCAGGTTGCGCCGTCATCCTCGGTGTAGTGGATGCCGCCCTCGTACATTTCGATACGAGTCTGCTCGGCAATGGTGATGAGCATATTGTTCTCATCGGTGACGCAGATGCCACGGGCAACGCTGCCGTTCTCGGTAACGGTATTGCCCAGCAGATAGCCCACCATGCACAGATCCAGCTTGTCGCCGTCAGCCGCCTTTTCCAGCGCGTTGTAGATGGTGGTAAACGCGGACTTGCCGTAGTAATCATCGGCGTTGATAACGGCAAAGGGTGCGCCGTCAATGGCTTCCTTGGCACACATAATCGCGTGGCAGGTACCCCAGGGCTTGGTGCGCTCCGCAGGTACGGTGAAGCCTTCGGGAATCTTGTCCAGCTCCTGATATGCGTAACGGATCTCCATGGGACACTTTTCCAGGCGCTTGCCTACGGTGTCCATAAAGTCCTTGCGGATAGCTTCCTTGATGATGATGACAGCGGTCTCAAAGCCGGCTGCATAGGCATCAAACAGAGAAAAATCCAGGATCGCTTCGCCCTGACTTCCCACGGGGTCGATCTGCTTGAGTCCGCCATAACGGCTGCCCATACCGGCCGCCATAACTACCAGGATCGGTTTCTTTGCCATAATACGTGATCTCCTTTTATGTTAATGTTAAATATATGTCATCTTTTTTGATCTTCTCCCAGGAGAAAACGGCTGCCAATTCTTTGGCAGACGCTGCCTCCGGTTTTTCAATGAGACCGCAGGAATGTGCCAGAATACCCAGCAGCTTCTCCGGCTTCATTTTCTGCCGCAGTACGCCCAGATCCAGGTCTTTGTCCCGCTTGCTGAGCCGGCGTCCGTCAACGCTCATCAGCATCGGCACGTGACCGTAGGCAGGATGGGCAAAGCCAAACAGCTCCTGCAGATACATCTGCCGTGGCGCGGAGCTTAACAGATCGTTTCCGCGCACCACCTCCGTCACACCGGCTTCTCCGTCATCCACCGTCACCGCCAGCTGATATACAAACACGCCGTCGGCACGCCGGACTACGAAATCACCGCAATCGGTCATTAAATTCTCCCGGTATGTGCCCTGCAAATGATCTTCCACCGTCCAAACTCTGTCCGGCACCTTTACGCGCCAGGAAGGCGCACGGTCAAATGCAGCGCGCTGGGCTTCGCTTAAATTCCGGCAGGTGCCGGCATAGACGTATGTCCCATCCGAAAGATGAGGCGCGTTGACACTGTGGAGCTGGCTTCGGGTGCAGTAGCAGGGATACAGCAGCTCCAGCTCCCGAAGGCGCTGAAAATAGCCCTCATAAACCTTGCTGCGGCGGCTCTGCGGCTCGGTCTCCCGATCCCAGGTCAGTCCCAGCCAGGTCATATCCTCCCGAAGCAGCTGCGCCAGCGCGTCGCTGGTGCGCTGCGTGTCCAGATCCTCCATCCGCAGGACCATTTCTCCGTCCCGGGATTTTACGGACAGCCAGGCGATCAGCGCGGCAAACACGTTGCCCAGATGCATTCTGCCCGAGGGTGTGGGCGCAAAACGACCGACCGGCTTCATTACAGATACTTCACCAGCCAATAGACCAGCACGCCGATAATACCGACACTCAAGCCGGCGGCAACCGCCAGCAGGGTGATAATGATATTATCATCCTTTTTCTTCTTTGCCAGCGCAGCGTCCTCGTCCTCTTTCTTCTGCTCTTTTCCGTAGTCGTTGGAATAGTTGCAATATACCACGGGCTCATCGGAGATCTCCGTCTTGTCCGGGTCGTCAAATGCCGGCTCCGGCTCTTCCAGAAATTCCTTTATCAGCTTGTCGATGTCCTGGGGCTCTTCCGCCAGCAGCTCATCCTCGATGCGCTTGAGTTCTTCATTGGTGTCTGCCATTGTCAGCACCTCCTTTTGGCTTATTTTACTGCAAAAAAATGGGATTGTAAAGATGTAAAATTTGCAGGCGCACCGCAAAAGCGATGCGCCCGGAAAAAGATGCACTTATTCCATAACAGTGCCGTCAGGATGAAACAGCGGCAGCTTCTCCAGATAGATGATGTCGCCTCTGTCCTGGGCATCGCCCTCGGCAAGGATCGCCATTTTGCCGCAGATGATACCGCCGGCCTTTTCCACCAGTGCTTCCAGTGCGCCAAGGCTTTCGCCGGTGGAGATCACATCGTCCACGATGAGGATCTTCTTGCCCTTGATGCGCTGGGCATCGACGCCGTCCAGATACAGATGCTGGGTGCGGTTGGTGGTGATGGAGTGTACCTCCACCTCAAAAATGTCACGCATATACAGCTTGGTTGCCTTGCGTGCCAGAATGTAGCGCTGGTCGCCGGCCTGGCGTGCCATTTCGTGGGCAAGGGGAATACCCTTGGCCTCGGCGGTGATGATGTAGTCGTATTCCGGTGCCTTTGCCAGCAGATCTCTTGCGCAGGCCACCGTCAGCTCCGGATCGCCGAAAATCACGAAACCGGCAATATACAGATTTTCATTAACGGGGCAAATGGGCAGATCCCGCTCCAATCCCGCAATTTTCATACGATAGTACATAGCAAATATCTCCTTTGCTTTTGTTTTTGCATACCTTACTATTATAAAAGCATTGGAGGATATTGTCAAGAATCTGCATACGTCATATTTTGAAGTCATCGCAAGCCGGTGCGCACGCTGGCGGGAGTAAACCCCCGCCCTACATAGATGTTCGTCGGTTGCCGTAGGGCGGTGCCTTGGTGCCGCCGCTTTTTATACAAACCGGTTGTATACCTTGCCCGGTTCGGGGGTAACGCCCCGGAGCTGCGCCAGCTCCGATGCCGTCACGAAGCAGAAGCCCTGCGCCTGCAGTCTGTCTATAATATTCAGCGCCGCATCCACGGAGCAATCACACATATCGTGCAGCAGGATCACGTCGCCGTCCCGGACGGTACCGGTGACGAAGGTCTCCACCGCCTGGGCATCGTGGGTCGCCCAGTCCCGGGGATCTACCGACCAATTCAGGATCGCCAGCCCGGCAGCTTTGGTCGCCTGCTCCAGCCCCTTGCCCAGGCTGCCGCCGGGCGGACGCAGGAACACCGGCTTGCAGCCCTCCGGCAACAACGCCGCCGTGCGTTTTATTTCATCCAACGCCTGGGCGTAAGTCATTTTTCCCATATCGTCGTGGCTGTAGCCGTGAATACCGATCTCGTGCCCGTCCCGGAATATCCGCTCCGCTTCCCGGGGATAATCCTCCAGCCGGTAGCCGCACAGCAAAAATGTGGCCTTAACATCGCGCTGCTCCAGACCCTCCAGCAGCCGCCGGGTGTATTTCCCTGACGGACCGTCATCAAAGGTCAGGGCAATATATTTTTTCTCCTGTTCGCCCCGCACCGGAAACGCCAGCAAACAAACGCACAAAACAAGGCTGATAAGCCGTCGCATACCATCATTCCTTCCCATTCTGATAACTTTACTTTTCCCGAAATTTATGATATAATGCAAAAAATGCTTGAGGTCAGAGGTTTTTGATATGCTTGACAAACTTGCCGCCGTGGCAAACCGATACGAAGAGCTGTGTGCCAAATCGGAACAGCCGGATTTTTATGCCGATCCGAAAAAAGCGGCGGCTTTGCTGCGGGAAAAGAATGACCTGGAGCCCATCGTGGAGGCGTTTCTCGCCTATAAGGCGGCGCTGCAGGAAATGCAGGACGCCCAGGAGCTGATGGGCGACCCGGAAATGAAGGAATTTTGCCAGCAGACCTTCATCACCGCAAAGCAGAGCAGCGAAGATCTGTTCCGTCAGCTGCAGATCCTGCTGCTGCCCAAGGATCCCAATGACGAAAAAAGCGTTATTGTGGAGATTCGTGGCGGTGTGGGCGGCGAAGAAAGCGCGCTGTTTGCCCACAGTCTGTTCCGGATGTACAGTATGTACGCCGCCCAAAAGGGCTGGCGCATCGAGCTGCTGAATTACAACGAGACCGAGCTTGGCGGCGTAAAGGAAGCGGATTTCGTCATCAACGGTCACGGCGCCTATTCCCGGATGAAATACGAGTCCGGCGTCCACCGTGTCCAGCGGGTACCGGAAACCGAATCCGGCGGCAGAGTCCACACCTCCACCGCCACCGTTGCGGTGCTTCCCGAAATGGAAGAGGCTTCCGTGCAGATCGACCCGGCGGATATTGAAATGCAGGTCTACCGCGCCAGCGGTGCCGGCGGTCAGCACGTGAACAAGACCTCCTCGGCTGTCCGGCTGATCCACAAGCCCTCGGGCATCGTGGTCGCCTGCCAGGAGGAGCGCAGCCAGCTGCAAAACCGGGAAAAATGTATGCGTATGCTGGCCTCCAAGCTCTATGAGATCGAGCAGGCGCGGCTGGATTCCGAAGTCACCGGTATGCGCCGCAGCCAGGTTGGCACCGGTATGCGCAACGAGCGCATCCGCACCTATAATTTCCCCCAGGGTCGGGTCACCGACCACCGGATCGGACTTACTCTCTACAAGATTGACGCCGTTATGGACGGCGCTTTGGATGAGATCATCGACGCCCTCGCCACCGCCGACCAGGCCGAAAAGCTAAAGAACGCGCAATAACGCCTTCCCCTTTTCAAGCGAGTGATACAAGCCTTCCCCTGGGGGAAGGTGGCACGGCGCAAGCCGTGACGGATGAGGGTAATAATATGAATAATCAAAAGATTTTACGTCTATCTCAAACCCTGCGCAAAAATATGACAAAGGAAGAGCGCCATCTTTGGTACGATTTTCTGAAAACATATCCTGTGCAATTCAAACGGCAATATCCCATTGGCGGCTATATTGTTGACTTTTATTGTTATCAGGCAAAGCTGGTCGTCGAGCTGGACGGATCACAGCATTACGATCCGGAAGCTATTGCATACGACAAGCAAAGAACCGCTTATCTACAATCGCAAGGATTCAGTGTAATTCGCTTTACTAACCGAGATATTGCCGAACGATTTCGTTCCGTTTGTGAAGCCATTGACATTGTTGTAAATCAAAGACTTTGAGGCTAGCCCTCATCCGCCCCTTCGGGGCACCTTCCCCCAGGGGAAGGCTTAAGAAAGAAAAGGACATTACTATGGAATTCATCACCAACTCCACCGCTGAGACCGAAGATATCGGTGCGGCATTGGGAAAGATCCTGACAGCAGGCACCGTCATCGCCTATGAAGGCGATCTGGGTGCCGGCAAGACCGCCTTTACCCGGGGTCTTGCCCGGGGTCTGGGCTGCACGGAGCAGGTCACCAGCCCCACCTATACCATCGTCAACGAATATCTGTCCGGGCGGCTTCCGCTGTTCCACTTTGATATGTACCGCCTCCACTCCTCCGATGACCTGTGGGACATCGGCTGGGAGGATTATCTGGAGCGCGGTGGCGTATGCGCCGTGGAATGGAGCGAAAATGTAGCCGACGCGCTGGAAAACCCCATCACCGTCCGGGTGGAAAAGCTGGATGCCGACAGCCGCCGCATCACCATTGAAGGAGGGATCGACCTTGCTGCTATTAGCCTTTGAAACCTCGGCGAAAGCCGCCTCTGTTGCCCTCTTTGACGGCGAGATCCTGCTGGGCGAAAGCTATCAGAATACGGGGCTGACCCACAGCCAGACCCTGCTGGTTATGGCGCAGGAGCTGCTTTCCCAATGCAGAAAAACCCCTGCGGATGTGCAGGCTGTGGCTGTTGCCAACGGTCCGGGCAGCTTTACCGGCGTGCGCATCGGCGTTGCCGCTGCCAAGGGCTTCGCCTGGGGCAGCGATATCCCCTGCTACGGTGTCAGCACCCTGGAAGCCATGGCGCTGGGTCTGGGTGCCTATGACGGCATCGTCTGCCCCGTTATGGACGCACGCAGAAGCCAGGTCTACAACGCGCTTTTTGATGCAAGTCCGGCTGGGCTTGTCCGCACCGCGCCTGACCGGGCAATTTCCCTTGCGGAGCTGGGTGAAGAACTGAAAAATGCAAAAAAACCCATTTTTCTTGTTGGCGACGGCAGCAAACTGTGCTATGATACCCTTAAGGACACCGTTCCCGGTCTGGTTCTGCCGCCCCAGCACCGGATGCACCAGCGCGCTCTGGGTGTGGGTCTGGCTGCGCTGCAGCAAATTGCCGCCGGCGACAGCGGTGACGGCAACGCCCTTGCGCCCAATTACCTGCGCTTAAGCCAGGCAGAACGGGAACGCCTGGAACGGGAAAATAAATAGCGCCCAATGTCGTTCCGCTGGGGATGACAAAACCTATTTTCATTTATATTTTCATAAAAAGGAGATAGATCACCATGTCCACTGTTACTGTCCTCGACCATCCTCTGATCCAGCACAAGCTGGCGATCCTGCGCAGCAAGAACACCCCCGTTAAGGAATTCCGCGAGCTGGTCAGCGAGATCTCCGGTCTGATGTGCTACGAAGCCACCCGCAATCTGCCCCTGAAGGAGGTTCAGGTAGAGACCCCCATCTGCACCGCTACCTGCCGGGTGCTGGCAGGCAAGAAGCTGGCGATCGTGCCCATTCTCCGTGCCGGTTTGGGAATGGTGGACAAGATGGTGGATCTGATCCCCTCTGCCAAGATCGGTCATATCGGTCTGTACCGCGACCCCGAGACCCATCTGCCTGTCGAGTACTACTGCAAGCTGCCCGAGGATATTGAAAACCGTCAGGTTTTCGTGGTGGATCCCATGCTGGCAACCGGCGGCAGCGCCATTGCTGCCATTGACTTTTTGAAGAAGCGTGGCTGCAAGCATATCATTATGATGAATATCATCGGCTGCCCCGAGGGCGTCAAGGCCGTCCAGGATGCCCATCCGGATGTGGATATCTATCTGGCGGCTATGGACGAAAAGCTGAACGATCACGCCTACATCGTGCCCGGTCTGGGCGACGCCGGCGACCGCATCTTCGGCACGAAGTAAATAAAAATATAAGGGACTGTTGCCTGATCGCAACAGTCCCTTTTTCTTGCTTTTGCCGCACCCTCGGCCCCCTCACTGAGGGGGCTGGCAGAAATCTCTGATTTCTGCCTGGGGGAGTGTCCTAAAGTACCAACGACACTCCCTCCGTCTTCGCCTCCGGCGAATCCACCTCCCTCACTGAGGGAGGCAAAGGGGATCCTTTATTCTTTAGCCTTCAACTGTATCATCAGCAGGTAGATGGCGCTGCTGAGGCGGTTGAGCAGGCGCAGCAGGTCTGTCCGGGTGGGATTTCCCTTTGCATCCGTAAATGCCACCACCGCCGCCAGCTCCACCTGCCGTGCGATACACCGGGCGCGGTTGAGCAGCAAGATCTTGTCCCCATCGGTGTGTGCCGGCATAAAATGGGGCTGACCGTAATACTCCTGGGGCAGATGGCTGTGCCTGCGCAGCTCCTGCTCCGTAAGTCCGAGGAGCTTGCGCTCCGCAATCGGCTCATCCAGCACCTCGCACCGCAGAAGATACCGGGCGGTATCCAGAATATCCTGCAGCTGCGCAGAAAATTCCGGCACTTTTAGTTGACATAACACCAGTTCTGCTTCCAGCAGATCCATTTTCCCCCGAAATTCGATCCGGGGATGGGTCTTGCTGACCAGAATATTCCCGTTCAAGTGGGTCATATGCTCCGGCTTCTCCTCAAGATACGCGCCATTTTCCAGCACATACCGCTCCGGTCTTGCCTGCTCTGCCGGCAGGATCTCGATCCGCTCCCGCCGCAGATAATCCCTTGCGCCGGAGGTCAGCTGATCCTTCGGCGAGAGATAAAACACCCGCTTTCCGTCCCGGTTGCGGATATTATCCCGGACGTTTTGCTCTGTAAAAAGCATCAGGCCTTAGGCGCGGCGCCGCCCTTGCGACCGTTGGGCAGAATGGCATCCACCTCGGTGTGGGGACGGGCGATCACGTGGACGGAGATCAGCTCGCCCACCTTTTCCGCAGCGGCTGCGCCGGCATCCGTTGCCGCTTTCACCGCACCCACGTCACCGCGAACCATCACGGTCACCAGACCGCCGCCCACCTGCTCCTTGCCCACCAGCTGTACATTGGCGGATTTCACCATAGCATCCGCCGCTTCAATGGCACCGATGAGACCCTTCGTTTCGATCATACCCAAAGAATTCGTATCCATTTTCATAACTCCTTTAATGTTTCAGTTTTTCCAAGATCCGCGCGGTCAACAGCTCCACCAGGTCGCTGTCCACAGCCTTGTGCGTCTGTCTTTCGGCATCCCATGCCACCCGGCGAATGTTGATCAGATCCAGCGGCGAAATATTATTGGACGATGCGCTGCCGCCTACCGCACCGCAGCCTAAAGTCAGCGCCGGGAACAGCTTCGTGGTTGCACCGATGCCACCCAATGCCGCCGGCGTATTCACCAGAAACCGGGACACCGGGATCTGCAGCGCAAACCTGCGCACCACTTCCTTATCCTCCGCGTGCATGGCGAAGGTGTGACCGCTGCCCTCGTGGGTCAGCACCTCGATAGCCTTTTTCAGCACCGCGTCCTCGCTGTCCATCACAAAAAACGCCAGCACCGGACACAGCTTTTCCATAGAATAAGGTCGGGTAGGACCTGCCTCCTGCTCCCGTGCCACCAGGATTTTGGTGCTGTCGGGAACGGAAAAGCCCGCCATTTTCGCCAGTTGCGTCGCCGGTCTGCCCACGATCTCCGGATTCAGCGCACCGCTGGGTCGGAACAGCAGCTTCGCCAGGCTGCCGGCTTCCCGGGTATCCATAAAGTAAAAGCCCTGGCGCTGCGCCTCCTCCCGGACGGTCATCTCCATATCCTTTTCCACGATGATGCTCTGCTCCGAAGCGCAGACCGTGCCGTAATCAAAGCTCTTCGACCGCAGAATACACCCGATCGCCTTTTTTACATCGGCGCTGTGGTGGATATACGCCGGTCCGTTGCCGGCACCCACACCGATGGCCGGCTTGCCGGAGGAATAGGCGGAGCGCACCATAGCCGGACCGCCGGTCGCCAGGATCAGCCGCACCTCGTCAGCCTGCATCAGCTCCTGACAGCCTGCCATGGACGGAATACTCAGGCAGCTGATACAGCCGGCAGGCGCACCTGCCTTCTCTGCGGCTGCCGCCACCACCTTTGCCGCCTGCAGCGTGCAGGCTGCCGCCTTGGGATGGGGCGAAAACACGATGGCGTTGCCGCTTTTCAGCGCGATCATCGCCTTGTAGCACACGGTAGAGGTGGGATTTGTGCTGGGTACGATGGCGGCGATAACGCCCACGCTCACGCCGATCTCCCACAGCCGGTTTTCCGTATCCTCGCGCAGGATCCCCACGGTTTTCATTCCCCGGGTCGCCTCCGCCACGGTTTCGGAGGCAAATTTATTTTTCGTAATTTTATCGGAAACATTACCGAATCCGGTTTCCTCCACCGCTTTTTCCGCCAGCACACGGGCTGCGGCAGAAAAATCCTTCGCCATTTGCTCCACGATGCTGTCAAGCTGCTGCTGGGTCATATTTGCCAGCAGCTTTTGCGCCTTTTCCGCCTGACGGCACAGCGCTCTTGCCTCCTGCCGTGCCGCCAGATCCTTATCAAATTCCATAGTTTTCCTCCGTTATCCTGGACTTTGCGCCACCTGCGCAACGGCGGCGGCAAAAGCAGCACAGGCCGCTTCGCAGGCAGATTGGGTACCGCCGAGCAAGCCGCCGCCGAAATTGGTCTCGCTGGGCGGCGTATACAGCTTGCACAGCGTAACATCCGCCGCCTTCAGCGCCGCATCCATGGCGTACATCGCTTCCAGTGGCGGCGCGATGAGATATGCCACAGAGCTTCCCAATTCCACCTCTGCCTCCCGGGCCAGAAACGAGCCCACGCTTGCCACCGTATGCGCCAGATACGGCACGCCGTTTGCCTCTTCAAAGCCGATGCTCTCCAGCGCTGTCAGCGCCGCTTCCATACCGCTGCGGACAGCGCCGGGGGTCGCGCCCGAAAGGATGCCGATGACCTCGCCGGCGTTGGGAGTGGTTGCGTTGGCGGCGCCGGCATAGAAGCTCCTGCCGTAGCACACCCGGACGTCGGCAGCCTTCGTTGCCGCATCCAGTGCGATATAGGTCGCGTCATCGCAGTCGGTGGTCAGCAGCCCCAGGCTGGGATGCTCCTTTCCTGCCCCCAGCCCCTTACGCAGAGCCGGGGCTACATTATTCAGATATTTTACCGCCAGCACCTTCACTGGGATCATTGGCTTCCCTCCAGATACAGCCCCACGCCGGACACTTTCTTCTTCAGTATGGTGTCGATCAGCTCCGCAATATGGGCGCCGGCCTCCACTGCCGGCGTGCCCTGGGCGTGGATATTGCTGACCACCGTCCGGGCCGCCTCCGCCACGCCGGTATGGGGCTTATAGGTGATATAGGCAGACATGCTCTTGTCTGTCACCAGGCCCGGGCGCTCGCCCACCAGCATACACACCAGCTCACACCCGGTAATATCTCCCACCGCGTCGCCGGCACCTACCCGGCAATAGCGGACGAACAAGGTCTTGCCCAGTTCAATACCCCTTGCCTTCAAACCGTCCCGGATCGCCGCAAGGCAATCCATGGCGTTGGTCTGGCAAGCCGCCGAGGACAGCCCGTCGCCGATGACGATCTGCACCTTGGGCGTACCGGAAACGGCACTTTTGATGATCTTCGTGTTTTCTTCATCAAAGCGCCTGCCCTTGTCGGGACGGGTCAGATATTCGTCCTTGTCCTTACACCGGGTCTGCACCGCCACAAGACCGTTTTCCCTGGCAAAATCCTCGCTGACCTGGGAAAACACCGCATCCTGCGCTGCGGCGTGATCCGCCCGGAAGCGGAGCATCGTCAGGGTCTTGTACCGGGCGCCGGCTCTGCCGGAGCCAAGGCGCGCCGGGGTCTTTTGCTTCATTTTCTGATATTTTTCCCCGTCTGCCGGCGCATCCACCAGATAGAGCTTCCGCAGATCCAGCTTGGTCACGTCCGGCACAAAATCCCCATCGTGATAGTTTGTCCTTTCCGGCTGGGGACCGGGGCTTGTGGGCTTATAGTCACTGCCCTTTACCATGGGTTCCACCTTCAGCGATCCCAAAATCTCGGCAATCATCGTGCTTAATTCCTGCTTATTGATAACTGTTCACCCCTTTCAAAACAGCAAGCTGGAGCCGTCGCCGGCCTTTTTCGTCAGCCTGCCATTTTCGATAAAGCCCATTTTCTCCAGCCACCGCTGAAATTCCGGGATCGCCGTCTTACCGGTGATCTCCCGCAGGGCAGCAGTTTCCCGGAAGCCGGTGGTCTGATAATTGAGCATAATATCGTCGCCGTGGGGGATGCCCATAAAATAGTTGCACCCTGCCATGGTCAGCAGCGCCGCCAGATTCTCGATGTCGTTCTGGTCGGCCTTCATGTGATTGGTGTAGCAGCAATCGCAGCCCATGGAAATACCGGTGAGCTTGCCCATAAAATGATCCTCCAGACCGGCTCTCGTCACCTGCCGGGCATCATAAAGATATTCCGGTCCGATGAAGCCCACCACCGTATTGACGAGGAAGGGCTGAAAATGCCTGGCGAAGCCGTAGCACCGCGCCTCCATGGTCACCTGATCCGTATCAAAATGGGCGTCGGAGGACAGCTCCGAGCCCTGCCCCGTTTCAAAATACATCACGTTGGGTCCCTCTGCGGTGCCGTCACGCAGCAGTAATTGCCGGGCTTCTTCCAGCGTTGCCGCGTTGAAGCCGAAGGCTTCGTTGCCCTTTTCCGACCCGGCGATGGACTGGAAGATCAAATCGCAGGGTGCGCCGTCACGCACCGCCTTGATCTGGGCGGTGACGTGCGCCAGCACGCAGATCTGGGTGGGGATCTCCCAATGCTCCTTGATCTCCTGGAAGCGCCGCAGCACCTTACCCACCTGCTCCGGACTGTCCGTAACGGGATTCAAGCCGATCACCGCGTCGCCTGCGCCGAAGCTCAAGCCTTCCAGCGTGGACGCCGTAATGCCTTCCGGGTCATCCGTGGTATGATTGGGCTGCAGCCGGCAGGAAAGCGTCCCCGGCAGACCAATGGTGGTATTGCAGTGGGCGGTGACGGTGATTTTATTGGCGGCATAGATAAGGTCCAGGTTGCTCATCAGCTTGCATACCGCCGCCACCATTTCCGAGGTCAGCCCCCGGCTCAATTTGCGGATGTCATCGCCGGAGGTTTCCTCACTTAGTATCCACTCCCGCAGGTCGCTGACCGTCCAGTTTCTGATCTTCTGATACACCTTTTCGTTGACACCGTCCTGAATAATCCGGGTCACCTCATCGTCCTCATAGGGCACGGCAGGATTTTCCCGCAAGTCCCCCAGGGTCAGCGCGGAGAGCACCACCTTCGCCGCCACCCGTTCCTGGGCGGTCTCCGCCGCCAGACCTGCCAGCTTGTCGCCGGTTTTCTCCTCATTTGCCTTGGCAAGCACCTGCCTGATATCCCGAAAGGCGTATGTTTTTCCTGATAATGTGGTTTTTAGCAGCATAAAAATCCTCCTGTCCCTATGCCATCTTTGGATGGAATCTCTCGCCGCGGGTCAGCAAAATCGCCACCGCCGCCGCGCTGATACCGCCTACCAGCTTACCGGCGATCACCGCCGTCAGCATTTGGGGCGCAAAGCCGGCGGTAAAGCCCAGATGGTCGCCAAACACAAACGCCGCCGACACGGCGAAGGCGATATTCACCACTTTTCCCCGGTTGTCCATATCCTTCACCATACCGAAGGTAGCGATGGAATTGGCAAGGCTTGCCACCAAGCCGGCAGCCGCGGTGTCATTGATACCCAGAAGCCCACCCAGCTTCAGCAGCGGCTTTTTCAGCAGCGCCGTCACCGCAAATACCAGCGGAAACGCGCCTGCCAGCACGATGGCGATGGCGCCAACGGTTTCAAAGCCTTCGCTGATGGGCGCAAGCCCGGGAATGAGGGAAACCCCGGTCAACGTCTCCAGAATGGAAGCCGCCAGACCGATGGCCACCACCGCCACTACGCCCTTGCCGAACCAGCCGAAGCCCTTTATCATCCATTTTTCCGCTTTCCAAAGCCCCAGAGCGATCAGCGCCGCGATAATGACGATGGGAATGAGATTGCGCAGCACCATCAAAAGCTCAAAGCCTGCCACGATGCCGCCGATCAGCACGCCCAGAGGAATGGTGACGATGCCGCAAAGGATGCCCTTCGCCATCGCCGCCTGATCCTCTTCCTGCAAGATCCCCAGCGCCACCGGGATGGTAAATACGATGGTGGCGCCCAGCATAGAGCCGGTGAGAACGCCGCCCAGAAGCGCCGCCTGACGATCCCCGGTCATTTCCATCGCCAGAGCGCCGCCGCCCATATCGCAGGCTAAGATCGTACCGGCGAACATGGCCGGGTCAGCCCCTAAAAAGCGGTACACCGGTACTACCACCGGCTCCAGAACATCTGCCAGCACCGGCGCCAGCACGATGATGCCAACCATAGCCATCGCCAGCGAGCCCATCGCCAGAATACCGTTTTCAAATTCCGCGCCGATGCCGATCTTGTTGCCGAAGATCCGGTCGATGGCACCCAGCAGCGCAAACACCGCCATCACCGCAATGAGTATTTCATGGGCAGACATATCTACTCCCCCTTATTGGCATCCAGAATCGCCACGATGACCGCGTCCACCGGCGCTTCCATACAGTACCGGGCTGCGGTTTTTCCGAACACTACCAGCACCCGGTCTCCCACACCGGCACCCACCTGATCCGATGCCACGATTTTCCCGTCGTCCATATCCACCGTCAAAAAGGTCTGCCGGTGCAGACAGTCCGCTTTTCGGGTCGCCCATACCGAGCCGGTCACAATTCCCGTTTTCAATCCGATTCCTCCTCTAAAATTCTGCCCAGATCGCCGTTTCGGAAGCCGCAGGCATTAGCTTCGTCATAGTCCAGATGCACAAAATCCGCGAATTTTTCCGACACCCGCACCGTAACCGCATCGAAGATCAAGGGTCTGTCCGTAAAGACCTGCAGCTTCACATCCTGCTTGTCCCTTACCTTCAGCCGTTTTGCTGTTTCCGGGGTCAGATGAATGTGCCGCTTGGCACAGATGACCCCCTGCCGCAGCTCCACTTGCCCCCGGTTTCCCCGTAGGATCGCGCCGGGCGTGCCATCCACATCCCCCGACAGCCGCAGCGCAGGCGTGATGCCCAGCGCCCTGCCGTCGGTAAGGGAGATCTCCACCTGCCCTTCGGGTCTTTCCGGTCCCAGCACCGCCACGTTTTCAAACTGCCCCTTGGGACCCACCAGCGTCACTCTTTCGTTTGCCAGATACTGCCCCGGCTGGGACAAGGGTCTTTTGGGTGTCAGGCCGTGACCGAATAAGGTCATTGCCTGCTCCTTCGTAATATGCACGTGCCGCCCGGAAGCCTCCAGCGGCACAAACAGCCGCGAGATCACCGCTTCCAGCACAGCCTGAAGCTCTGTATTTTCCACATTAACCTCCCAAGATAAGGGTTTTTATTACCACCGGCAGCGCCGGACCAACGGGCGATGCCACATCCAAAAAGCTCCCTTCCTCCAGCACCACGCTGTCGATGCAAAGGCAGGGTCTAACATCCGGCAGCCGCAGGGCGATGGCCTGCCCCAGCGCCTTCGCCATATCCTGCTGCAGCGCCACGTATACCGGGTGCTGCCCCACACCTGCCACGATCTGCTCCGCAAGGCTTACCACCTGGGCATAGCTTGGGGAGGAAAACCCCTCCATCGCCAGTACCGCCGCGCCGTCGCGCAGCTCTATCCGCTGTCTGATTTGTGACGGCTCCGTAATTGTCACCACCGGCAGATTTTTCAGAGGAAAGGTCACGTTTTTATAGAAAACCGTACTGCCCGAAAGCTGGGCGCTGTGGCAGCCGGCACCGATCACCGTTGCCCGGATGGTCTGCTCCCCAAGACGGTACTGCCCTGCGCAAAGCCGGCTTTTCCGGATGGCTTTCCCCAGGCCGGGACCAATATCCCCAAAGGCGAGCTCTGCTCGCTCCTTTTCGATGCAATCCGCTACACCGCCGGAAAAGGAAATTACCAGATCTCCCTTCGGCAGCGCCTGCAGCCAGCTTTCGCAGCTTCCGGCTTCTTCGGTCCAGAAGTGCCGCAGCAGAGCATCTGCCTGCCGCAAGCCGGCAGCCATTTCCAGCGCCTGCACCAGTTTTTCCACAGTTTCCTGCAGGTTTTGGGAAAAGTCCTGCAGCACCGGCGAAACATAAAGCAGCTCGCCCTGTTCGCTGAATTTCAGCAGCCGACCGCCCACATTCAGGCAGCCGGTGGCGGTGATGCGCCCATCCTGGATCAGCGCCAGATTGCTGGTGCCGCCGCCGATGTCCATATGCAGCACGGTTTTTCCGGTTTGCTCCGAAAATTTCACAGCTCCGGCACCCTTTGCCGCCAGCACACTTTCCAAATCCGGTCCGGCTGTCGCCACCACGAAATCCCCGGCAAATTCGCTTAAATTCTCCAAAACCGCCCGGGCATTTTCCTTTCGGGAGGTCTCCCCGGTGATGATCACCGCGCCGGTGTCCAGCTCCTCCCGTTTGACCCCGGCGGCTTTATATTCTGCCTCCACGATCTCCCTTATGGCTGCGCCGTCCACCAGATCCTGCCCCACCAGAGGTGTAAAATACACCGGGCTGCGGTACAGGATTTTCCGCTCCGTGATCGCCATTTTCGGCACGGCAAAAGCGCCGGCCTGATTCTGGATCTGCAGCTCCGAGATCACCAGCTGGGTGGTGGTCGTTCCCACATCCAGCCCCACACTGCGCAAGGCTTCACCCACGGCCCGTGACCTCTTCCAGCAGCTTTCGCAGCATCGCTTCCGTTACCGGCACCGGATTCGTCTGACAGCAGGGATCCTTCAGCGCCGCTGCCAGGATCTCATCGGCTCTGCGCCATACCTCCCGGGGCTCCACCCCGGCCTGCGCCAACGTTTCCGGCAGCTTCAGCTCCCGGCGCAGCCGCACCAGGGCGTTTTTCAAATTCCGCACCGCAATGGTATCCACGCTGCCGCCAAAGCCGGCTGTCCGGGCAAGCGCCGCGTATTTTTCCCCGGCAGCCCCGTTCAGGCTGATGACCGCCGGCAGCAAAATGGCATTGAGCCGCCCGTGGGGAACGTGAAACATACCGCCCAAGCTGTGGGCCATGGCGTGGCACACGCCCAGACCTGCCTGGGTAAATGCCATACCTGCCATCGTCGCGGCGATATGCACCTTGCCCCGTACCTGCGTCTGCCCGGAAAAGGAAGCCGGCAGCGCCTCAAAAGCGCAGCAAAAAGCATCCTTCGCCAGCGCATCGGTGAAGGGACTCGCGTTTTTCGCAACCAGCGCCTCCAGTGCGTGCGAAAGCACATCAAAGCCGCCATCCGCCACCAATCCGGGCGGCAGCCCCGTCAGCAGATCCGCATCCAGGATCGCCAGCTCCGGGCGCAAGCGGCTGTCGATCAGCGGATGCTTAACATTATTGTGGGTCAAAATGGCGAAATCCGTCACCTCTGATCCCGAGCCGGAGGTGGTGGGAATGGCGATCAGCCGCACATTTCCCCCGGCAAAGTGCAGCATCGCCTTGGCGCAATCCATAGCGCTGCCGCCGCCCAGCGCCACCAGCATATCCGGCGCGAATTCTCTTACCGCCGCCGTTCCCTCTGCCACCAGCTCCACCGTGGGATCGGGCTGTACCCGGTCAAACAGCTTTACCTGCTGCGCGTTTGCGGCATCCGCGACCGCCTGCGCCAGCCCGTTTTTGGCAAAGAAGGGGTCTGTAACCACCATCAGCTTCTTCGCACCCACATTCCGCAGCGTCTGCACCGCGCCGGCACCGCAGACGATCTTTGTTCCAATCGAAAATTCCTTCATTCAACGCACCGCCTTTTGATGCCAGTATTCCCCAATCATCACAAATGATGTATGAAAATTAGGAAAATATCGGGATTTTTTCCGTTTTCCTTGTTGACAAACCAAAAATGTTCGGCTATAATACTTTAGCCTGCGTGTGCAGGCATATCCTTGCTTCCGGCGGCGCCGGAGGCCAAAAGTCCAAAAGGAGGTGCAAACAACATGGCTAAGATCACCGGTAAGTACGAGGTGCTCTACATCATCGACGCTGAACTGAGCGAGGAGAGCATCAACGCACTTGTGGAAAAGTTCAAGGCAATGGTGGAGGCGGAGGGTACTCTGCTGAACATTGATCTGTGGGGCAAGCGCCGTCTGGCCTATCTGGTCAACGACAAGCCCGAGGGTTACTATGTTCTGATGAATTTCGAGAGCAAGCCCGATTTCCCCGCCGAGATGGAGCGCGTTATGAAGATCACCGAAGGTGTCATGCGCTGCCTGACCACCGCAGTGGAGGAGTAAGATTATGCTCAACCACATCACTATCATGGGTCGTCTGACCCGCGAACCCGAACTTCGCCGTACCGGCAGCGGTATCGCCGTTGCCAGCTTTACCGTAGCTGTTGACAGAGATTTCTCCGGCAGAGACGGCGGCGAAAAGGAAACCGATTTCATTGACTGTGTCGCTTGGAGACAGACCGGCGAATTCGTCGGCAAGTATTTCACCAAGGGCTCTATGATCGTGGTTTCCGGCCGGCTCCAGATTCGCCCCTGGACCGACAAGGAAGGTAACAAGCGCCGCACCGCAGAAGTGGTCGCAGACAATGTCTACTTCGGCGAAAGCAAGCGCAGCGAGGGTACTCCCTCCACCGGCAGCTACACTGCTCCTGCAGGTAACTTCGGCGGTTATGCTGCTCCTGCTGCTCCCGCATCCGATTTCGCGATGCTGGAGGATGACGACGCACAGCTTCCCTTCTAAAAACTTGACTTTTCTACTAGACTTACGAAGGAGGTAATCTTCATGGCTAACGAACAGCGTGTTCGCCCCCGCAAGCGCAAGAAGGTTTGCGCATTTTGCGTGGAGAAGGCAACCGGCATTGATTACAAGGACACCGCAAAGCTGCGCCGTTTCCTGTCCGAGCGTGGTAAGATCCTGCCCCGCCGTACCACCGGAACCTGCGCTGCCCATCAGCGTGATCTGACCACCGCTATCAAGCGCGCCCGTCACATCGCTCTGCTGCCCTATGTTGCTGACTAACTGAAACAAAAAGCCTGCTGCATCCGCAGCAGGCTTTTTATTTTAGAACGCACCCCTGCCTTCCCCTGGGGGAAGCCTTTTAATAAAATAGAAAAATCCCGGTTGACTTTTCTTCGTGAAAATGTTATGATTTTGGTAGAAAGATCCGCCTTTGCGGATCGTTATACAGGTCGCATAACTGACGGTGATCGCAGGGTACTGCGGGGGAGTGTGACCGTAAATTACGCCGACCGTCTGGGCAATTCGATGGATAGTGATCGAATTGCTTTTTTGTTTCTATTACGCATAAAGGAGAAAAATTATGGAATTCAAGTACAAAGGACTGACTGCCCAGCTGCCCTCCCACACCGTTACCGACGAGGAGGTCGACCGCCAGCTGCAGCGCCTTGTGCAGCAGACGCCCCGTTTCATCGAGGTCACCGGACGTCCCACCGAAAGCGGTGATGAGATCGTGCTGGATTACGCCGGCTTCTGCGACGGCGAGCAATTCGCCGGCGGCACCGCCGAGAATCAGACCCTGGTGCTGGGAAGCGGCACCTTCATCCCCGGCTTTGAGGAGCAGCTCATCGGCAAAAACGTGGGCGACAAGGTCACCGTGGAGGTCACCTTCCCGGCGCAGTACCACTCCGAAGCCCTGGCCGGCAAGCCGGCGCAGTTCCACTGCACCATCCACAGCATCCGCATCCGCTCCGCTTACGAGCTGGACGATACCTTCGCCCAGGAGGTCGGCGGCTGCGAATCTCTGGACGCCTTCGTGCTGAAGCTGCGCCGCAGTATGCAGGCCTATGCCGATCAGCAGGGCGAAATGGAGCTGCAGGAGCAGCTGCTGAAGCTGGCTGCCGAAACCTTGGACTTTACCCCCGACGAGGCCGCCGTGGAAGCGGAGCTGGATATTATGATGCAGACCATGCGCGGCCAGCTGGCACGGCAGGGCGCCACCCTTGAGATGTACTGCCAGTTTATGAACACCGACGAAAAGACCCTGCGTGAAGAAGGCCGGGCAACCGCCGTCGCGCAGCTTCGCAACAAGGCTACCGTGGCAAAGATCGTGGAGCTGGAAGGTCTCACGCCTTCCCAGGATGAGATCACCCTGATGCTGGAGGCCATCTGCCGCCAGAACGGTCTTACCATGGAGCAGCTTCGGGACTGCTACGATCAGCAGCTGGAGGACGCGGTAATGCAAAGCGTGCTGACGACCAAGGTGCTGAATTTCATCCGGGAGCACGCCGTCATCACCACCGCGTAAATCAATCTGTAAATCACCCACGCCGGCTTCTATGCGTTGACTTATTATCCATCGGATGATAAAATATTTACACTTGGGAGCCTGCTGATATTAAGGAGGACAACACTATGGCAATCACATTTGTGGACGGTAAATACGTAGCCGAGGACGGCACTGTAAAGCTGGATCCTACTGTCTATAAGGACTGGCAGATCGCAGAGGAAGCAGAAAAGAGTCTGCCTTCTGTTGACTATTTCCGGGAAAAGCTGGGTCTGCTGCCCGACGAGATCATCCCCTACGGCAAGACCCCCAAGATCGACTTCATCAAGGTCATGAGCCGCCTCAAGGACAAGCCCGACGGCAAGTTCATCGAAGTCACCGCCATCACCCCCACCCCCTTCGGTGAAGGCAAATCCACCGTTTCTCTGGGTCTGATCGAAGGTCTTGGCTATATTGGCAAGAATGTCGGCGGCGCTCTGCGTCAGCCCTCCGGTGGTCCCACCATGAACGTCAAGGGTACCGCTGCCGGTGGCGGCAACGCCCTTCTGATGCCTATGACCGAGTTCTCCCTGGGTCTGACCGGCGATATCAACGACATTATGAACGCCCACAATCTGGCGATGGTGGCACTGACCTCCCGTATGCAGCACGAGCGCAACAACACCGACGAATGGCTGGCAAAGAAGGGCTTAAAGCGCCTGGACATCGACCCCAAGCGCATCGAAATGGGCTGGGTCATCGACTTCTGCGCCCAGAGCCTGCGCAATATCATCATCGGTATGGGCGGCCGTCTGGACGGCTTTATGATGGAAAGTAAGTTCGGCATCGCCGTTGGCTCCGAGCTGATGGCAATTCTGGCAGTTGCCAGGGATCTGAAGGATCTGCGCGAGCGTATCGGCAAGATTGTTGTGGCGTACAGCCGCAGCGGCGAGCCCGTCACCTGCGAGGATCTGGATGTTGCCGGCGCTATGACCGCCTGGATGCGTAACACCATCAACCCCACTATGTGCTACTCCGTGGAGCATCAGCCGGTGCTGATCCACGCCGGCCCCTTTGCCAACATCGCCATCGGCCAGTCCTCCGTGATCGCTGACCGTCTGGCCCTGAAGCTGTTTGATTACCACGTCACCGAGTCCGGCTTCGCCGCCGACATCGGCTTCGAAAAATTCTGGAACGTCAAGACCCGTCTTTCCGGGCTGACCCCCAACGTTTCCGTTCTGGTGGCCACCGTCCGCGCCCTGAAGATGCACGGCGGCGGTCCCAAGGTCACTCCCGGCGCGCCGCTGCCCAAGGAGTATACCGAGGAGAATCTGGAGCTGCTGGAAAAGGGCACCTGCAATCTGTTCCACCACGTTGCCACCATCCAGAAATCCGGCATCAACCCGGTGGTCTGCATTAACCGCTTCTACACCGACACCGATGCAGAGGTGGCTCTGCTGAAGAAGCTGTGCGCCGAGCGCGGCATCCGCTGCGCGGAATCCAACCACTGGCGCTACGGCGGCGAAGGCGCTGCCGAGCTGGCACGTGTGGTGGTGGAGGCCTGCGAGGATCCCGTGGAGGTCAAATTCCTCTACGATCTTCAGATGCCCCTGCGTCAGCGTGTGGAGCTGATCGCCAAGGAGGTCTACGGTGCCGACGGTGTGGATTGGGCGCCGCTGGCTGTGGAAAAAGCACAGCGCTTTGAAAGCGATCCCAAGTACGCCGACTACTGCACCATGATGGTAAAGACCCATCTGTCCCTTTCCGACGATCCCGCCAAGAAGGGCGTGCCCACCGGCTGGAGACTGGCTGTCCGTGACATTCTGGAATACGGCGGCGCCAAGTTCCTTTGCCCCATGGCCGGCACCATCTCCATGATGCCCGGCACCGCTGCCGACCCGGCTTACCGCCGTGTGGACGTGGACACCGAGACCGGCAAGGTCAGCGGCTTGTTCTAAGCAATCATAAAGCAGAGGCGCACCCCCGCCTCTGCTTTTGGAACATTTATTGTAGGGATTGCCGTAGGGGCGAGCATCGCTCGTATATCTGAAGGCGTGTTTGTAGGGGCGGATGCCCACATCCGCCCGCGGGACGATGTAGGCATCGTCCCCTACATTCATTCCCTCCATTTCCCAGAAAGGAGATCAACTTATGGATATGACAACAAGATCCTGCCGCGAATTTGTGGATATTTTGGCATCCGATGCCCCCACTCCCGGTGGCGGCGGCGCTGCCGCGCTGGTTGGTGCCATTGGCACCGCGCTGGGCAATATGGTGGCCTCCCTGACCGTGGGCAGGCCCCGGTACGCCGCCGCAGAAGCGGAAATGACCGCGCTGAAGGCAAAATGCGACACTCTGCAGCAGGAATTGCTGGCGCAGGTGGCAGCGGACGCAACGAATTTCCTGCCCCTTTCCGCAGCCTACGCCATTTCCAAGGACGATCCCGCCCGGGATAATGAGATGGAAAAAGCATTGATGCTTGCCTGCAAAACCCCGCTTCGCATTATGGAATTGTGCTGCGAAGCCATTGACTGCACAGCAATTTTCGCTGAAAAGGGAAGCCGTCTGGCGGTTTCCGATGCCGGCTGCGGCGCGGTTATCTGCAAGTCCGCTCTGCAGGCCGCATCTTTGAATGTCTTTACCAACACCAAGCTGATGAAAAACCGCAGCGTCGCCGACGAACTGAACACAAAGGCGACTGCTATGCTGGATAACTACTGCCCCATGGCTGATCAGATCTTCAACAGCGTCAAGGAATGCTTTTGCATTTAATTTTCTATCACTGCACCAAACGCTTGTGCGTAGGGGCGGATGCCCACATCCGCCCGCGGGACGATGTAGGCATCGTCCCCTACATACGCGACTTAAAATTGCTATTTTTCTTTAGGAGGATTCACCAATGGCCAAGATGTTACTTGGAACAGAAGTGAATAAAGCCATCGTTGCCGAGCTGCAGGCGCGCATCCGTGCGCTGCGCTCTCAGGGCATCACTCCCACCCTTGCCATCCTTCGTGTGGGAGAGAACGCAAGGGATCTTTCCTACGAAAGGGGCGCAACCGCCAAGGCAGAGCTGGTTGGTGTCAATATCAAGAGGTTCGTGCTGCCGGAAGATGCCGATAAGGCACAGATCTTGGCAGTAATTGACCAACTGAACGCCGACGAAAGCATCCACGGCGTTCTGCTGTTCCGCCCGCTGCCGTACCACCTGAAAGATGACGAAAGCGAGATCTGCAACCGCCTGAAGCCGGAAAAGGACGTGGACGCAATGACCCACCTTTCCAACGCCGGCGTATTTGAAAACCGCGGCGAGCTGGGCTTCACCCCCTGCACCGCCGCGGCGTGTATGGAAATTCTCGACCATTACAATATAGATTGCACCGGCAAAAACGCCGTGGTGATCGGTCGCAGCGCCGTTGTGGGCAAGCCCGTGGCGATGCTGCTGCTTCACCGCAACGCCACCGTAACGGTGTGCCACACAAAGACGAAGGGTCTTGCCGAAATCTGCCGGAATGCGGACATCATCATCTCCGCCGCCGGGAGGCTCGGCAGCCTGACCCGTGATTTTGTCAGCCCCGATCAGGTGATCATCGACGTTTCTATGAACTGGAATCCGGAGAAGATCACCCCCAAGGGCAAAGGTGGTATGTCCGGCGATGCCGTATTTGAGGAAGTAGAGCCCATCGTTGCCGCCATCACCCCCGTTCCCGGCGGCGTGGGCGCTGTCACGACAACGGTGCTGATGAAGCACGTGGTGGAGGCCGCTGAAACAATCTGACCCCGGAGGTAGCTATGAAAAAGATAAAGAATCTCTCCGAAGCCAGTTTCCTGAAGCTGTTTTTTGCATTTATTGCCGCTGCCTTTTTGATTGCCGCAGTGTGTATGCCGGATCGGGCAACTATGTTTTCCGGTCTTTGGAAGATCCTCACCGGCACCGCAAAGATATCCACCAACTATTTTTCCGTAGGTGGCTATGGGGCGGCGTTTCTGAATACGGGTTTGGTGGCGCTGATCTGCCTTGGGCTGTTCATCGTGTTCCGGGGCAAGCCCAACGGCACCTC
Organism: Oscillospiraceae bacterium; assembly: GCA_017436955.1. GTDB lineage: Bacteria > Bacillota > Clostridia > Oscillospirales > Oscillospiraceae > Faecousia. The sequence goes on from JAFSCD010000007.1 coordinate 60,492, forward strand.
CACGCTAGCATTTCTGCTGACCGTTGGTTTTGGTACCTGGGGTATCAATCCCATTAACATTCTGCCCACCGTTCTGGGCGTGCTGCTGTACGCCCTGGTGAAAAAGGAAAAGCCGGGCGATCTGGTGAATACGATGCTGTTTTCCACCGGCATCGCGCCGCTGTTTTCCGAGCTGCTTTTCCGCTATCCCGGCACCCAGTACATCGGCTTCAACTGGCCGGGTCTGATCCTGGCGCTGGTGGTGGGCTTGGCGGTTGGCTTCTTCCTGCCGGCCGGGCTGAAACACTCCCCCAAGGTGCATAAGGGCTTTGACCTGTATTCCGCCGCCGTGCCGGTGGGTATGATGGCATTTTTCCTCAACGCCACACTTTTCAAGACTATGGGTCTTGACGTGGACGCGCTTTCCGCCAGCGGTGACTTAACGGTAACGAGCCGGCTTGTCGCCAACATCTTCTGCGGCAGCGTGTTCGGACTTTGCGTCATCTTTGCGCTGCTGCTGGGCTGCAAGCCCAGGGATTACTGGCAGCTTTTGAAAAACAAAGAAGCGCCGGTCAGCTTCTCCACAGCTTACGGCAACGCAGCCTTTTTGATGAACGTTGGTGTGTTCGGGCTGTTTATTCTGGCTGCCTATAATCTCATCGGCGCGCCCTTTACCGGCGTTACCTTCGGCGTTATGTTCTGTATGCTGGCCTGCTGCAATTCCGGCTCCCATCCCCTGAATGTGCTGCCGCTGGTACTGGGTTACGCGGTAAGCTCTGCCCTTTGCGGCTGGCTGTCGCCGCTGCTGGGCGGCACCTTCGCCTGCGCCATCAATGCCCAGGCGGTGTGCGTGGGTATGGCTTACGCCAACGGCTTGAGCCCCATCGTGGATAAGTACGGCTGGCGCTGGGGCTTTGCCGCATCGGTGATCCACTATCTGCTGGTGACCTCTATGCCCAAGCTCCACGGCGGCTTCTGCCTGTATAACGGCGGTCTCACGGCAGCCATCACCTGCCTGATCTTCGTTCCCATCCTGGAGCACCATTTCCGCACCACAGCGGAGAGAAAATTGAAAATAAAGAAGTAAATCAAAAGCCCCCTTGTGTAAAGGGAAGCATAAGAAAAAATCTCCCGGACGGCTGTCCGGGAGATCATTTTTTACTTCAGTCTGCCAAATTACAGCAGGGTGGAGAAGTGCTTGATGGTGCGGACCATCTGAGAAACGTAGGAGTTCTCGTTGTCGTACCAGGAAACGACCTGAACCTGGGTCTTGCCGTCGGGCAGAGCGCAGACCATGGTCTGGGTAGCATCGAACAGAGAGCCGAAGGTCATACCAACGATGTCGGAGGAGACGATCTCGTCCTCGGTGTAGCCGTAGGACTCGGTGGTAGCAGCCTTCATAGCGGCGTTGATCTCTTCCTTGGTAACGGTCTTGGAAACGACAGCGTTCAGGATGGTGGTGGAGCCGGTGGGGGTGGGGATTCTCTGTGCAGCGCCGATCAGACGGCCGTTCAGCTCGGGGATAACCAGGCCGATAGCCTTGGCAGCACCGGTGGAGTTGGGAACGATGTTGATCGCACCTGCACGGCTGCGGCGCAGGTCACCCTTTCTCTGGGGACCGTCCAGGATCATCTGGTCGCCGGTGTAAGCGTGGATGGTGCACATAATGCCGGTCTCGATGCCAGCCAGATCGTTCAGAGCCTTAGCCATGGGAGCCAGGCAGTTGGTGGTGCAGGAAGCTGCGGAGATGATGTGGTCATCACGGGTCAGAGTCTCGTGGTTGACATTGTAAACGATGGTGGGCAGATCGTTGCCTGCGGGAGCAGAGATAACGACCTTCTTGGCGCCGGCGTCGATGTGAGCCTGAGCCTTAGCCTTGGAAGTGTAGAAGCCGGTGCACTCCAGAACGACGTCAACATCCAGCTCGCCCCAGGGCAGCTCAGCAGCATTGGCCTTGGCGTAGATGGTGATCTTCTTGCCGTCGACAACGATGTTGTCCTCGCCAGCTTCGACAGTGTGAGTACCGAAGGGAGCAGCGTAAGCGCCCTGGGTGGAGTCATACTTCAGCAGGTGAGCCAGCATCTTGGGGGAAGTCAGGTCGTTGATAGCGACAACCTCAAAACCCTCGGCGCCGAACATCTGACGGAAAGCCAGACGGCCGATACGGCCAAAACCGTTGATAGCAACTTTAACAGACATGGTAAATTTCCTCCATTTCAATCATTACTGCTTTTCGCAGTATGGTATACAATTTTTGGGATAACCCCATACGGCTTCATTATACAACACCGAAAACCCATTGTAAAGAGGTGGATTTGTAAAAAAAAGCGTTTTTTCGTCGCAACTTCTTGGCAAAGCCCACAACCAACGGTTTTCCACCAAAAATATTTACTGTTTTTTCAAATTTAGGTATTGCATTTTCAGAAAAAGTAGGGTATGATGTATTAGCACTCGAAGGAAATGAGTGCTAAACAGAGAGAAATAATGGCAGGGCTTCCCTGCCGAGGGAATAATTCGTATGGAGGAATTCAAATGAAACTGAAACCCATGGCAGACAATGTGCTGCTGAAGCAGCACGAAGCGGAGGAGACCACCTCCTTCGGCATCATCCTGGCAACTTCCAGCAAGGAAAAGCCTGCGATCTACGAGGTCGTGGCTGTCGGCGAAGGCACCAAGGATGTGAAGATGACCGTTCAGGCTGGCGACAAGGTGGTCGTCGGTCAGTACGTCGGCAGCGATATCAAGCTGGACGGCGTGGACTACAAGTTTGTAAAGCACGACGAGATTCTCGCCGTCGTGCTGGACTGATGGGAGGAAATTGAATTATGGCAAAAATGATCGTATACGGCGAGGAAGCCCGCAGAAAGCTGCAGTCCGGTATTGACCAGCTGGCCGATACCGTTAAGGTCACCCTGGGACCCAAGGGTCGCAACGTTGTTCTGGGCAAGAAGTACGGCGCACCGCTGATCACCAACGACGGCGTCACCATCGCCAAGGAGGTGGAGCTGGAGGATCCCTTTGAGAATATGGGTGCCCAGCTGATCCGTGAGGTCGCCACCAAGACCAATGACGTTGCCGGTGACGGCACCACCACCGCCACGGTTCTGGCACAGGCCATCACCCGTGAGGGTCTGAAGAATCTGTCCGCCGGCGCCAATCCTATGGTAATGCGCAAGGGCATCGAGCAGGCTGTCGCCGTGGCTGTGGAAGCTATCCAGGCCAACTCCGTTCCCGTTTCCGGCTCTGCCGACATCGCAAGAGTCGGCGCTGTGTCCTCCGGTGACGAGGCCATCGGCGCGCTGATCGCCGAGGCGATGGAAAAGGTAGGCACCGAAGGCGTTATCACCATCGAAGAATCCAAGACCGCCGAGACCGGTCTGGAGGTGGTTGAGGGTATGCAGTTCGACCGCGGCTATATCTCCCCCTATATGGTTACCGATACCGACAAGATGGAAGCCGTGCTGGACGATGTGTTCCTGCTGATCACTGACAAGAAGATCTCCGCCATTCAGGAAATTCTGCCCATTCTGGAGCCTGTTGTCAAGGCCGGCAAGAAGATGATGATCATCGCCGAGGATGTGGAAGGCGACGCACTGGCTACGTTGCTGGTGAACCGTCTGCGCGGTAATTTCAACTGCGTCTGCGTCAAGGCTCCCGGCTTTGGTGACCGCCGCAAGGAAATGCTGCAGGATATCGCCATCCTCACCGGCGGCACCGTGATCTCCAGCCAGCTGAATATGGAGCTGACCGAAGCAAAGCTGACTGATCTGGGTCGCGCCCGTCAGGTGGTCATCACCAAGGATACCACCACCATCGTCGACGGCGCCGGTGATCCCGAAGCCATCAAGGCCCGTGCAAATCAGATCCGCGCTTCCATCGCCACCACCAACTCCGACTACGATCGGGAAAAGCTGCAGGAGCGTCTTGCCAAGCTGTCCGGCGGCGTTGCCGTTATCAAGGTCGGCGCACAGACCGAGGTGGCTATGAAGGAGCAGAAGCTGCGTGTTGAGGACGCCCTGAACGCGACCCGTGCCGCTGTGGAAGAAGGCATCGTGGCCGGTGGCGGTACCGCCCAGGTCAATGCCATCGCAGCCGTGGAGAAGCTGATCGCCAAGCTGTCCGGCGACGAAAAGACCGGCGCAAAGATCATCGCCTACGCCCTGCAGGCACCCATCCGCCAGATCGCGGAAAATGCCGGCGTGGACGGCAGCGTGGTCTATGAGAAGATCCGTTCCTCCAGAAAGGTCGGCTTTGGCTACAACGCCTACACCGGTCAGTTTGTGGATATGATCGCTGCCGGTATCGTTGATCCCACCAAGGTCACCCGTTCCAGCCTGGAAAATGCCGCATCCATCGCAGGCTGCGTGCTGACTACCGAGTCTCTGGTGGTCGACAAGCCCGATCCTGCCGGTGACGCGGCTGCTGCCGCAGCCGCCGCCCAGGGTGGTATGTATTGATTGAATAAACGCAAAAGGCGTGAGGAAATTCCTCACGCCTTTTATTTTTCTAAATAATTGTGTCATTCCGAGCCAGCATGCTGGCGTGGGAATCCCCCAACTCTTTGGGGCTTGCCACACCAGTGACATCGGTCACTGGTTCGCAAGGACACTATATTTTTATACGCCCAATCTTTCCTTGCTCAGCTTGTCGGACTTGCAGAAGATGGCGTAGCCGATGATGAACAAAATCACCAGCGCGCCGACTGCCAGATTCTCATTTTGCAGCTGCAGACCGAAAATGTTGATATTCCAATCGTCGGTGAGCTGATTGATCAGCGCCACGAGACCCATACCCAAAACGGAAGCGCCCTTGCCGCAGATGTCCATCAGACCGTAATACTCACCGCTCTGGTCGGCAGGAATGATCTTGCCCAGATAAGACCGGCTCAACGCCTGAATGGCGCCCTGGAACATACCCACCAGCGTGGCCAGCAGCCAGAACTGCCACTGCGCCACCAGAAATACGGCAAACAGCGTAATGCAGGTGTAGCAGACGATGCAGATCTTGATCAGCTTGCCGGAATCGTGATTCTGTGCCAAACGACCGAAAAGAATGGCGCAGGGGAATGCTACGATCTGGGTCAGCAGCAGCGCCAGCAGCAGACCGGTGGTATCCAGACCCAGCGCGGTGCCGTAGGCGGTAGCCATATCAATAATGGTATACACACCGTTGATGAAGAAGAAAAACGCCAGCAGATACAGGAAAATATGCTTTTCCTTCCGTGCCTTTTTCAGGGTGTTCCAAAGCTGGCGGAAGGTATCTGCCACGGGATGCTCGCGCTTGGGCACGAAAGCGGTCTGCTTATACCGCTTCAGCAGCGGCAGGGTAAATACCAGCCACCAGATCGCGGTAACCAAAAAGGCGATGATCAGCGCCGTGGTCTGGGTAATGCCGAAGCTCTCGTACATCAGCACCGGGATCAGGCAGGCAACGAAGGGGATCACCGAACCGATATAGCCGTAGGCATAGCCCATAGTGGAGATATTGTCCATCCGCTTATCCGTGGTAATTTCCGGCAGCATGGAATCATAGAATACCAAACTGGCATTAAAGCCCACCTTGCCGATGATGAAAATGCCCAGGAAGATCAGCCAGTTCTGTGTCAGACCCAGTGCGGCGCAGCCCAGCACGCCCAGAATAACGGTTGCCAGGAAAATGGGCTTTTTGAAACCCTTTTGGTCGGCCATCGTACCGCAGATCGGCCCGATAATTGCCACCAATGCCGTAGCGATGGAGCCGGCGTAGCCCCAGTAGGACAGATACATATTCTCGTCCACACCGGCAGCCGTTGCCAGTGCGTTGAAATAGATCGGCAGCAGCGTTGCCACCAGCAGCGTAAACGCGGAGTTGCCGATGTCGTACAGCACCCAGCTGCGCTCCAACGGGGTCAGGCGAAATTTCTCTTTCATTCTTTCTCTCTCCGTTTATTAAGAATTTATTAACAAGCAATTTCAGTATATCACACCTGTCAAATGATTGCAAATTAAGGCAAAATGGGGTATAATCACAAAAACGACCGAAGGAGCTTCCTATGAAAAAGCTGTTTTACGAAGATTGCCATCTGACCGAATTTACAGCCACGGTCACCGGCTGCGAAAAATGCGACAAGGGCTATCTTGTGACCCTGGACGCCACCGCCTTTTACCCCGAAGGCGGCGGTCAGGCCTGCGATACCGGCACTTTGGGCGGTGTGAAGGTACTGGACGTCCGGGAAAAGGACGGGAAGCTCCTCCACCTTTGCGATGGCGCGCTGACCGTAGGCGAAGCCGTTGAAGGGCGTATTGATTGGGCACGCCGCTTTGACCTGATGCAGCAGCACACCGGCGAGCATATCCTCTCCGGGTTGATCAACGCCCGTTTTGGCTATCATAATACCGGCTTCCACGTGGGCGCGGATGTGATGGAGGTGGACTTTGACGGTCCCATCACCGCCGCCGAGCTGGCGGAGCTGGAGCGAGAAGCCAACGAAGCCATCTGGAAAAATCAGCCCGTCAAGTGCTGGATCCCCTCTCCCGAGGAGCTGCCCGGCGTTACTTACCGCACCAAGCGTCCGCTGCCCTGGCCGGTGCGGATCGTGCAGGTGGGTGATGTGGACAGCTGCGCCTGCTGCGGCATCCACGTAGCGCACACCGGCGAGGTGGGTATCATCAAGATCCTGTCCTGCGCATCGCTGCGTGGCGGTGTGCGGTTGGAAATGGTCTGCGGCAGCAGAGCCTACCGGTATATGGCCGCGATTTTTGACCAAAACCGTCTGGTTTCCCAAACCTTCTCCGCCAAAATGCTGGAGACCGGCGAAGCCGCCCAAAAGGTGCAGGAAGCCCTGACCCGGGAAAAGCAGCGCTGCGCGGAGCTGCACAGCAAGGTGTTTGCATCCACCGCCGCCGGCTATGAAGGCTTTGGGAATGTAGTGCATTTCGAGCCATCCCTTACCTCTGCCCAGGTGCGGGAGCTTGCCACCTGTATCAGCCAGACCGTCACCGGCTTCGCCGCCGTATTTTCCGAAACGGAAGCCGGCTTCGCCTACTGTCTTGCGTCCCGGGAAGCCGATCTGCGTGAACTTGGCAAAAAAATGACCGCCACCCTGAACGGTCGCGGCGGCGGAAAGCCCAATTTTCAGCAGGGCAGCGTAGCCGCCACCAGAGAAGCCATTGAAGCCTTCTTCGCAGGCAACCCCTGATTTTTTGTGTAAAGTGATGAAAAAACTTCCAAAAACTTGCATTTCCCTATTGCGTTTTGTGCGTTTTTCCTTTATAATGAAGGCAACTTCGAAAAAGGAGGCGAATCTGGAATGGGTAAACTGATTGCGGTGCTGTCCGGCAAGGGCGGAACGGGTAAAACATCCCTGTGCGCCGGAATCGCCTCTGCACTGGCGGACTCCGGTGAGCGCGTGCTTTGTGTGGACTGCGACGTGGGTCTGCGGAATCTGGATATTTCCCTGGGTCTGGCGGATTACTGCGCGCTGACCTTTGCGGACGTGTACAGCGGTCGCTATCCCCTGTCCGGCGCTACGCAGCATCCTGACTTTCCCTCGCTTTTCTTCCTCACCGCTCCGGCAAGCTGCGGCTGTACGGACGTGGATACGGAAAAATTCACCGCCTTTCTGGAAGAAGCGAAAAAGCAATTTCAATACATCCTGCTGGATGCCCCCGCAGGCATCGAAGCCGGCTTCCAGCTTTGCGCGCAGCACGCCGATCAGGTGATCCTGGTCACCAATGCCGACCCTGCCTCCGTCCGGGACGCTGCCCGTGCCGGTGAGCTGCTGGAGAAAATGGGCAAGACCCAGGTTCGGGTCGCCGTTAACCGGGTCAACGAAAAACTGTACCGTGCCGTCCGCGTCACCATTGATGATGTGATGGACAGAGCCGGTCTGCCGCTGCTGGGTATCGTGGCTGACGATACGGACGTGGCGCTGGCCGCCGCCTTTGAGCAGCCGCTGCTGCGCTACAACAAGCGTTCCGAAGCCGCCAAGGCCTGCAAGCGGATCGCAAAGCGACTTCAAGGGTTCCCGGAACCCATTCCCTACAAATAAGAAAGGAGCGATGGAGCATGAATATAGCTTTTCTGGCACATGACAAGAAAAAAGAGCTGATGGTACAGTTCTGTACCGCCTATAAGAGTATTCTGAGCAAGCATACCCTCTACGCCACCGCCACCACCGGTCGTCTGATCGTGGACAACACCGGTCTTGATGTTACGCTGCTGCTGTCCCATAAGCAGGGCGGCCATCAGCAGATCAATGCCCGCATCGCTTACAACGAACTGGATCTTGTTCTGCTTTTCAACGACCCCAACGCCGTTGACCCCTGGGATGACAGCCTGATGGTAGAAACCATCCGCCATTGTGACAAGCACAATGTTCCCATCGCCACCAACCTGGCCTCTGCGGAAATGTTCATTATGGGTCTGCAGCGTGGCGATCTGGATTGGCGTGAAATGCTGCACGCAAAGCCCCGGCACTAATCAGAATTTTCGGTGGAGAGTGCTTTGCTCTCCACTTTTCCCTATCAAGCACGACCCCAAAGAGTCCTGTCATTGTGTGCTGCGCGCCCTTGGCCCTCTCTGACGAGGGAGGCACGGATTCAGCACGTTATCTGTAGTCGGAATGACACGCTTCTTTGACCACCTTACCCTATTGGAGGAAACAACTATGAGCATTATGAAACCCCGGACGCTGTCCGGCTTTATGGAGCTGCTGCCCGGCAAGCAGGCGCAGTTTGAAAAAATGGTGGACATCCTGCGCAAGACCTACGCATCTTATGGCTTCGCCGCATTGGATACGCCCGTCATCGAGGATGCCCAGATCTTGCTTGCCAAAGGCGGCGGCGAAACCGAAAAGCAGATCTACCGCTTCCAGAAGGGCGATTCCGATCTGGCGCTGCGGTTTGACCTGACCGTACCGCTAGCAAAATACGTTGCCCTGCACTGCAACGATCTGGCATTTCCCTTCCGCCGCTTCCAGATCAGCAAGGTCTACCGCGGTGAGCGGGCGCAGAGAGGTCGCTTCCGTGAATTTTACCAGGCAGACATCGACATCATCGGTGACGGCGCGCTGGACATCTTGAACGAAGCGGAGATCCCTGCCATCATCTACAAAGTTTTCCGTGGCTTCGGTCTTACCCGGTTCCAGATCCGTGTCAACAACCGCAAGATCCTCAACGGCTTCTACGCCATGCTCTGCCTTTCCGACAAGAGCAGCGAAATCATGCGCATCGTGGACAAGCTGGATAAGATCGGCGCCGACAAGGTGCGCGTATGCCTGATGGACGATTGCGGCTTAAGCGGTGAGCAGGCGGATGCGATCTTGCAGTTTATGGCCATCACCGGCAGCAACGCCCAGGTCGTAGAAGCTCTGGAAGGCTACGCCGGCAGGAACGAGACCTTCGACCAGGGTCTTGCCGAGCTGAAGGCCGTTACCGCCAATCTTTCCTCCTTCGGTGTGCCGGAGGAGAATTTCGCCGTGGATCTGACCATCGCAAGAGGTCTGGATTACTACACCGGCACCGTGTACGAAACCACGCTGCTGGATCACCCGGAGATAGGCTCTGTCTGCTCCGGCGGTCGCTATGACGATCTGGCAGGCTACTATATCGAGAAGAAGCTGCCCGGTGTGGGCATTTCCATCGGTCTGACCCGGCTGTTCTACGTGCTGGACGAGCAGGGTCTTATCAACCCGGAGCTTCCCAGCGCACCGGCAGACGCGCTGGTGCTGCCGATGGGCGATTGCACCGCCGCTATCGCTTTGGCAGAGGAGCTGCGTGCCGGCGGTCTGCGTGTGCAGCTTTACGCCGAGCAAAGGAAATTTAAGCAGAAGATGGCTTATGCCGACAAGCTGGGCGTACCCTTTGCGGTGCTGCTGGGCGAGGATGAGATCGCCGAGGGCAAATGCTCCGTGAAGAATATGCGTACCGGTGAGCAGATCAAATGCACCGCCGCGGAAGCCGCCGCCCACATTTTGGCTGTTCTGGACGCCAACAGCGGCGCCATCATTCTGGAAAAGTAATATGGAAGCGAAATTTCTTGCTGCCTGGGCGCAAAACCGGGAAAAAGCTGCCGCATTGGGCGTGCGGATGCGCCCTGTTGACGCTGATTCCATGAAAAACGCCCACCGCATTTTGTCGGGAAACCGGGAAAGCGACGGCTTTGGTCTGCTGGCGCAGCAGGGTCGGCTGGACTTGAGTCTGGAAGCGCTGGCCATCGACAAGCGCTTTACCTCCCTCTTTTCCGATGACGAGGCCAATAACGCATTGGATCGCCTGCTTTCAGCCGGGTATAAGTTTTAACAAAAGCCACCTCTTGGGCAGCGCGCCATAGTGATAAATTGCCTAAAAAGGCGTGGATTTCCCCGATATTACGGCAAAAGCCCTTGAAATCCACCCAGGATTTCTGCGATCTTTTGTCTTATCTCGGGAAAACCCCCATCCTTTTTAGGTGCGAAGCAGTTTTGAAGTGGTAACTTTTTTGATTAACAAATAACAAAATTCCCGGAATGCTGACGCATTTCGGGAATTTTTTGTGCAGTTAAGCGGAAAAGGGACCGTTCAAAA
>JAFSCD010000002.1 GCA_017436955.1 Oscillospiraceae bacterium
AAGCGGTTGTCCCGGGAGCCGCCCACGGCGTCGATCTCGTCGATGAAGATGATGCAGGGCGCCACCTTTGCCGCCTGCTGGAACAGATCCCGGACACGGCTGGCGCCGACGCCCACGAAGGAATCGTCAAAATCGGAGCCGGAAATGGCAAAGAAGGGAACGTCGGCTTCGCCGGCAACTGCCTTGGCAAACAGCGTCTTGCCGGTACCGGGAGAGCCAACCAGCAGCGCGCCCTTGGGCAGCTTTGCGCCAACGTCGGTATACTTCTTGGGATTGTGCAGGAAGTCGATGATCTCCTGCAGGGATTCCTTTGCTTCGTCCTGACCGGCAACGTCCTTGAAGGTAACGCCGGTCTGCTTTTCCATATAGACCTTGGCTTTGCTCTTGCCGAAGCCGCCCATCATACCGTCGCCGCTCATGCGCTTCATCAGCATCCGCATAGCACTGAAGATCAGGGCAAACATCACCACGTACATCAGGATCATCACGATGGTGGAGTTGTCCTCCACGATCACCTGGTTGACCTTGACGCCGGCGGCGTTGAGCTGCTCGGCCAGCGCCATTACGTTGCCGCTGGGAAGACCGGTGTAGCAGGCCTTCTGCTGTGCGGCAGGCTTGGCGGCTTCCGTTTTCGTCAGGTAATAGACCCGGTCATAATGCAGCTCCACCTCGGACAGCTCGCCCTTTTCCAGCGAGGTAAGGAAATCGGAATAGGTGGTCTCGGTGTATTGACTTTTTACTACGGCGTTGTAAACCAGGCTGATGAGCAGAACGATGGCCACGGTGATGATCAGGGTCACCCATATATTGCGTGGCTTTTTGTTTTCACCGGGCTTTTCGCCGGGCTTGGAATCGGTAGGCTTGTTTTCCATATTGCTCCTCCTTGGGGGGATAATCTTTGATTTTTGCTTATTATATCATAAGTTTTTGCCCGACGCAATGAACGATTCGGCGCTTGAAGTTAAATTTCTGTTAATTTATGACCGGTCATACGCAAAAAGCTGTTGAGAAACGGGAAAGCTTCTGCTATAATGATACCATCTGTAATGATAAGCAAACATCGTGAGGGTGTATTCTATGAAAAGAGCCAATGATAACCGCCGCCGCACAGCACCTGCTGCGCCGGCAGAAGAGATCGAAGGTCAGCTGGAAGGCCGTAACGCGCTGACAGAAGCCCTGCGCAGCGGAAGGACCGTTGACAAGGTGTTCATCGCGTCCGGCGAGACAGACCGTGGTCTGCAGCGGCTGGCTGCCCAGGCAAAGGAAGCCGGCGCTGTGGTGGTGCCGGTGGATCGCCGGAAGCTGGATATGATGTCCACCACCCATTCCCATCAGGGCGTCATCGCGCTGGTGGCGGCTCACGAATATGTGAGCATTGACGATATTCTGGAGGAAGCCGCTACCCGTGGCGAAACGCCGCTGATCGTGATCTGCGATGAGCTGGCGGATCCTCACAATCTGGGCGCGATCATGCGTTCTGCCGAGTGTGCCGGCGCCCACGGTGTCATCATTCCCAAGCGCAGAAGCGTGGGTCTGACCGCCACCGTCGCCAAGGCATCTGCCGGCGCCATCGAATATATGAAGGTGGCAAGAGTGACCAATATCAACACCGCCATCGCCGAGCTGAAGGAGAAGGGCGTCTGGGTATTCGGCACTGCCGCCGAGGGCTCCATCCCCATGTACAAGGCAGATCTGACCGGTCCCACCGCCATCGTCATCGGCAACGAGGGGCAGGGTATGAGCCCTCTGGTGCAGAAAAACTGTGATGTCACCGTGCATATCCCTATGAAAGGAAACATCTCGTCTTTGAATGCTTCTGCCGCGGCGTCCATCCTGCTTTACGAAGCGGTGCGCCAGCGTTTAGGATAAGGAGAAACTGTGGATGGCTGAAGATAAAAAGGATCCCAAGTCCGGAGCGGAAGACAGCTTCAGCTTGGAAGATATCGTAAAAGAATTTAGCGACCCGGCGCATCCCTTCGTGCCGGAGGACGACGTGCTGATCTGGGACGGTTCCATCCCGGAGCTGACGAAGCCCTCTGTGGCGTTTCCCTCCGATACCATCCGTATGGGTGATATTACCCGCGCTGTTCGCGCGGAGCTGGGGCAAACGCCGGCTGCGGATCAGACGGCACGCTTCACCCCCGTCGGTGGGGAAGAGGATAAGCCGGCATCCGGGGAGACTGTGCGCTTCACGCCGGTAGGCGGCAAAGAGGAAGAGCCGAAGCCTTTGATCTACAAAGGCGGCGGGGAGCCGCCCAAGGCAGAACCCTACTCGGAGGAATGGGAGCCGGAATATGAGCAGCCCATCAGCGAGTATGTACCCCAGGAGCCCATCGTGTTCCGACCCAAATCCCGCCTGCGCGAGCTGAAGCACAAGCTGGTGGAAGGTCCGGAAAAGCGGTACTATCAGCTGTCGGAGCAGGGACTCGGCAAGCTGCAGCTGGCAATTCTGATCAGCGCGGTGATCTTCCTGCTGGCAGCCGGTGGCGCCGTGCTGCATACCCTGGGCAAGGTCGGTCCGGATCGGATGCGGCTGCTGGTATTCGGGCAGTTTCTGGCAATGATGCTGTCGGCGCTGCTGGGCAGCTATCAGCTGATCGAAGGCGTGGCAGACCTTCTGCACAAGCGCTTCACCTTAAACACTCTGCTGGTATTCAGCGCCATCGCCTGCGCGGCGGATGCGATTTTGTGCCTGCAGGTCAGCAGAGTGCCCTGCTGCGCGGCCTTCTGCCTGAATATGACTATGTCGCTGTGGAGCGCCTATCAGAAGCGCAACACGGAAATTTCCCAGATGGACACCATGCGCAAGGCGACCCGGCTGGACAGCCTGGTTTCCAACGAAGATTATTATGAAGGCTTGCCCGGGATCCTCCGCAGCGAGGGTCAGGTGGAAGACTTTATGGATAACTATAACGCACCCGGCAGTATGGACAAAATCTTCTCCGTCTATGCTATGGCGGCGCTGGCTGCCAGCCTGATCTCCGGCGTGGTGGGTGCTGTGCTGGGGTCTGTGCACATGGGTGTTCAGGTGCTTTGCGCCAGCCTGATGATCGCGACGCCGGCAACTATGTTCATCACCCTGAGCAGACCCATGGCGCTGCTGCAGCGCCGGCTGCACAAGCACGGCTCCGTGATCTGCGGCTGGAAGGGTGTTATGGGCTTGAGCCAATCTCTGGCGTTTCCTTTGAAGGATACGGATCTGTTCCCTATGGGCGCGACCAAAATGAACGGCGTTAAGTTCTACGGCAGCCGTACGCCGGATGAGGTGGTTGCCTACGCCACGGCGCTGATCAATGCCGACGGCGGCAATATGGCGCTGCTGTTCCAGCAGCTTCTGGAAAGCCGCAGCGGCTTCCATTACGATGCCGAAAATGTCCGCAGCTACGAAGGCGGCATCGGCGGCGAGGTGCAGGGCGAGTCCGTACTGGCCGGCACATTGAGCTTTATGCAGAGTATGGGCGTGGAGATGCCGGAGGGCACCCGGGTCAATTCTGCCATCTATGTGGCCATAGACGGGGAACTCAGCGGCGTGTTCGCCATTACCTACAATAAGGTAAAGACCGCAACGTTGGGCTTGAATACCCTGTGCGCCTACCGGGGCTTGATCCCGGTGATGACCACCAATGATTTTATGCTGTCCGACAGCTTTATCCGCAGCCGTTTCGGCGTCAATGTGAAGCGGATGGCATTCCCGGAAAGAGAAGTGCGTGAGGCGCTTTCCCGGCGGCAGCCGGAGGAAAATGCCGAGGCGCTGGCGCTGACCACCCGTGAGGGGCTGGCAGGTATGGCATACGCCGTTACCGGCTCCAGAGCGCTGAAAAGCGCCAGTACCGTCGGTGCGATCATTCATCTGATCGCCGGTATTCTGGGTCTGGTGATCATGCTGGTGCTGGCTATCGTCGGCGCGTATGATCTGCTGACACCTGCAAACATCGTGCTGTATGAGCTGATCTGGATGATCCCCGGTCTGCTGGTGACCCAGTGGACAAGACTGGTATAAATGAAAAACCGGCAGACGCAAAAGTCTGCCGGTTTTTGCTTGCATCTGCGGAAAGAGCCTTCTCCTGGGGGCAGCCTTTCGGACGAGCAATGCTCGCCTCTACGGCTGCACCGAAATGTTGTTGCAGGGGACGGGTTTCCCGTCCCGGCAAATACGCACCAAAGGTTTATCGTAGGGGCGGGGTTTCCCCACCCGATTGCCATTGTGCGTGGTGCAAAACGAATGGTATTTGTGTAAGGTGCATTGGCGATGGCAGTAAAAATTGTGTGTTTTGCACAGAGAAACAACCGTCCGTCTGCCAATTTCACCAATTTTGCATTTTGACGAAAATTTCCGTTGAAATCTGCGCATCCTTCGTGTATAATTGCCTTATTGCGGTGTTTGCACCGCTGAAAGGAGATTTGAATATGTACACAGCCAATTCCATTCGCAATATCTGCCTGCTGGGCCATAGCGGCAGCGGCAAAACTGCTCTGGCAGAGAGCTTGCTTTACATGATCGGTGCCATTGACCGTATGGGCAAGAATGCCGACGGCAATACCGTTTGTGATTTTGATCCCGAGGAGATCCGCCGGAATATTTCCATTTCCACCGCAGTGGTTCCTCTGGAATACAAGAACGTTAAGATCAATGTTCTGGATACCCCCGGTGCATTCGATTTCTCCGGCGCGGTTATGGAAGCTTTGCGTGCCGCGGACGCAGCCGTTCTGGTCTGCTCTGCCAAGGACGGCATCACCGTCGGCTTCGAGAAGGCATGGAAGTACTGCGAAGAGCGCAATATGCCCCGCTTCATCTACATCTCCAAGGTCGACGAGGAGAACTCTGACTACAATGCCACCTTCAACGCCCTGCGTGAGAAGTATGGCAACAAGATCGCTCCCGTTGTGATTCCCATCTGGGATGGCAACCGCAAGATTACCGGCATCATCGACGTGCTGAACAAGCGCGCATACGAGATGGATAAGTTCAAGCGCAAGGAGATCCCCGTTCCCGAGGACAAGCTCTCCGTTATTGAGGAGTTCAACGACGCGCTGAAGGAATCCGTTGCCGAGACCAGCGAAGAGCTGATGGAAAAATTCTTCGGCGGTGAGGACTTCACCTATGCCGAGATGATCAAGGGTCTGCACACCGGTGTTATCGACAGAACGCTGTACCCCGTACTGTGCGGCTCTGCTATGACCTGTCTGGGCAGCCTGATGCTGATGGATCAGATCATTGATCTGTTCCCCAACCCCGTCGAGGGCAACTATCACAAGGCAACGCTGGCTGACGGCACTACCGAGGAGTTCGTGGTTTCTCCCGGTGGCGTTCCCTCTGCCTTCGTTTGGAAGACCGTTTCCGACCAGTACGGCAAGTACTCCTTCATCAAGGTGCTGTCCGGTGAGATCACCTCCGACACCGTGCTGATCAACGCCCGTACCGGCGAGACCGAGAAGCTGGGTCGTCTGTACATTATGTGCGGCAAGAAGAGCACCGAGGTCAAGGTGCTGACCTGCGGCGACATCGGTGCCATCGGCAAGATGGACAAGGTCAAGACCGGCGATACCCTCTGCGATCCCCGCAAGGTCGTCAGCCTGAAGAGCATTCCCTACGCCCCTGCCTGCTACTCCATGGCGATCGCACCCAAGGTCAAGGGTCAGGAAGAAAAGGTCGGTACCGGTTTGAACCGCCTGAACGAAGAAGATCCCTCCTTCACTCTGGTGAACAATGCCGAGACCAAGCAGCTGGTGCTCAGCGGTACCGGCGATCAGCAGCTGGATGTTCTGGTTGCCAAGCTGAAGTCCCGCTTTGGCGTGGATGCCGTTCTGTCTCCGGCAAAGGTTGCTTACCGTGAGAAGATCAAGAAGAAGGTAGAAGCCCACGGCCGTCATAAGAAGCAGACCGGCGGTTCCGGTCAGTTCGGTGACGTTTGGATCCGCTTTGAGCCCCAGGAGGAGCAGGACGAGATGATCTTCGCGGAAGAAGTCTTTGGCGGCTCCGTTCCCAGAAACTTCTATCCTGCCGTTGAAAAGGGCATCCAGGAAGCTGTCCAGAGAGGTCCTCTGGCCGGTTATCCCATGGTCGGTCTGAAGGCCGTTCTGTACGATGGCTCCTACCACCCCGTTGACTCCAACGAAATGGCATTTAAGCTGGCCGCGATCCTGGCATTCAAGGAAGCGATGCCCAATGCCAACCCCACCCTGCTGGAGCCCATCGGCACCCTGGCAGTTACCGTTCCCGAGGATTACGTGGGCGATGTGATGGGTGACCTGAGCAAGCGCCGCGGTCGTCCTATGGGTATGAATCCCGATGCCGACGGCAATACCGTCATCGAGGCGGAAGTTCCCATGGCAGAGATGAGCAGCTACGCTATCGACCTGCGTGCGATGACCCAGGCCCGTGGCTCCTTCACTCTCAGCTTTGAGCGCTATGAGGAAGTTCCCAAGGCCAACCAGGCAAAGATCATCGAGGACGCCAAGAAGGACGAGGACTAATTTTATCACAAAAGCGGTGCAGCTTCGGCTGCACCGCTTATTATCTGCTGTCACTGACCCGGAATGACGCGCATTTTTATGTGGCAATTTTTGAGAAAGTGTGGTATAGTCGGCTTAAGAAACAGTAAAGAGGTGAGCGTATGCTTCCGCAGGCATTTTTGGACAGAATGGAAAAACAGCTGGGAGAAGAATTCCCGGCTTTTTTGGCGAGCCTGGAGCGACCCCGGGCAGTGGCGCTGCGGTTTAATCCGCTGAAGGGCGCACAGCCTGCGCTAAGCTTTGTGGGTGATCCGGTTCCCTGGGAGCCTATGGGTTACTACTATGACCCGGAAGCACGCCCCGGTCTGCACCCTTATCACGAAGCAGGCGTATACTACTTACAAGAGGCAAGTGCCATGGCGCCGGTACAGCTTCTGGATCCCCAGCCCGGTGAGCGCGTGTGCGATCTGTGCGCGGCACCCGGCGGCAAGACAACCCAGATCGCTGGTCGGATGGCAGGGGAGGGCTTGCTGCTTTGCAACGAGATCAACCCCAAACGGGCAAGGATTTTGTCCCGGAATATTGAGCGTATGGGCGTTGCCAACGCGCTGGTTACCAATGAGCATCCCGGAAAGCTGGCGCAGCAGCTGCCGGAATATTTTGACCGGGTGCTGATCGATGCGCCCTGCTCCGGTGAGGGTATGTTCCGCAAGGAAGAGGCAGCGGTGACGGACTGGAGCCAGGAAACTGTGGAAATGTGCGCACGCCGGCAGGCAGAGATCCTGGATTCCGGCGCACAGCTCCTACGCGAAGGCGGACGGCTGGTGTATTCCACCTGCACCTTCGCACCGGAGGAGGATGAAATGGCGGTGGCGGATTTTTTGAGCCGTCATCCCGAATTTGAGCCGGAAACGGTCGTTGCTCCCTGGTTTGAAGCAGGGGAGAACGGTGCTTTCCGGATGTGGCCCCACAAGCTGCTGGGCGAAGGGCATTTTGCGGCAGTACTGCGCAAAAAAGGGGAAAAGCCGAAAGAGATCCACAAAACCAGCGGCGAAAAGCTGCCAAAATGCTGGCAGGAATTTGCAAAGCAAATGGATATCACGCTGCCGGAAGGGCAGGCGATCTCCTTCGGCGAAAACCTGTTCTGGGCAAGCGCGGAGCTTCCGCCGCTGCGGGGTTTGAAGGTGCTGCGACCGGGTCTGGAGCTGGGAACGGTGAAGAAGGATCGCTTTGAGCCTGCCCACGCATTGGCACTGTGGCTGAAAAGCTGCGCAAATCAGGCGGATTTTGCACCCCACAGCGATAAGATCGCCGCCTATATGCACGGCGATGTGCTTCCTACGCAGATAAAAGGCTGGTGTCTGGTTACCGTTGGCGGATTTTCCCTGGGCTGGGGCAAGGGCGACGGCCGGATCCTGAAAAATCATTATCCAAAGGGATTGCGTCGAATGGGATGAAATATCACTTTACATAATCACAAATGTGTGATACAATAATAGAAACTATGAGAATAGTTTTTTGATTATGATTTTTCACAAGGAGAGGATCATCCTTGGCTAGATATGAAATTTTAGGTGGCACTCCGCTCAACGGTACCATTACCGTCAGCGGCGCGAAGAATGCCGCGGTGGCCATTCTGCCGGCAACGCTGCTGGTCGACGGCCCCTGCCGAATTGAAAATGTGCCGGATATTTCCGATGTTCGCATCCTGCTGACGATTTTGGAGCGGATGGGTGCCAACATTCAGTATCCGGAAGCCAATACTGTCATTATTGATTGTTCCCGTGTTACTTGCACCGAGCCGGATGCGGAGCTGGTTAAGAAAATGCGTGCCAGCTATTATCTGATGGGCGCGCTTCTGGGCCGCTTCCATAAGGCGCACGTGGCGCTGCCCGGTGGCTGTAACTTTGCTTCCCGTCCCATTGACCAGCATATCAAGGGCTTTGCGGCCTTGGGCGCGGATGTGGAGGAAACGGAAGAATATGTGGCGCTGGCGGAAAGCGAAGGCGGTCTGAAGGGCGGTCGTATCAGCCTGGACATCGTCAGCGTTGGCGCTACGGTCAATATTATGATCGCCGCTGCGCTGCTGCCCGGCACCACGGTCATCGAAAATGCGGCGAAGGAGCCCCATATCGTTGACCTTGCCAACTTCCTGAATACTATGGGCGCCAACATCTCCGGCGCCGGTACCGACACGGTGAAGATCCGTGGCGTTCAGGCACTGAAGGGCGGTACCTATGCCATCATTCCCGACCAGATCGAGGCCGGTACCTATATGGCGGCCGCGGTCGCCACCGGCGGTGATGTGCTGGTGCGTAACGTTATCCCCAAGCACATGGATTGTATTACCTCCAAGCTGGCGGAAATGGGCGCGGAGATCATCGAGTACGATGATGCCATCCGGGTCAGAGCCAAGGGAAAATTGCGCAACACTACCGTAAAGACCCACCCTTATCCCGGCTTCCCCACGGATATGCAGGCGCAGATCTGCGTATGTATGTCGCTGGCCATCGGCATCAGCCGCCTGACGGAAAGTGTGTATGAGACTCGTTTCTTCGGTTACTGTACAGAGCTGGAGAGTATGGGCGCGGATATTCAGATCAACGGCAAGACCGCATTCGTCACCGGCACCCAGAAGCTCTACGGCGCAACTGTCAGCGCCCACGATCTGCGTGCAGGCGCGGCACTGGTGATCGCCGGTCTGGCGGCCGAGGGCGTGACCTTTGTGAAGAATATCCACTATGTGGAGCGCGGCTATGAGCATCTGATCGATAAGATGACAGCCCTTGGAGCAAAGATCCGCAGAATTGAAGATTAAGAAAAAGGATCGGTTGAAAAACCGATCCTTTTGAATTTGTATGCTGCTTATCCGAAATCGTGCCTGCCCAGCCCCACGCAGCCAATGTCCTCCAGCGCGCAAACGATTTCCTCGATCTTATAAAAACATTCCTTATCCGCAAGGCTGTCATCTTCGATGACGGCTTTGATTTTTTGCAAGGTCTGGTAGCATATACCTTCCGCAATTTTCAGGATATCCTCTTCATTAAAAGGAAAGACAAATTGAATTTTCCTGTATGCCAGGGCGTGTGCAAGTATTTCCTTGTATAGCTCCATATGTTCCTCCTAACGATAATAGGGGGATTATATCCCCTTAATTATGAGGATTATAAACCCCATAATAGAAAATGTCAAGAAAAAGGGGAGGGATAAGCTGTGATCGTTTACGATAAACTTTGGGCAACAATGGAAAAGAAAAATGTTTCTACCTATTGGCTTCGGGAGAAATGTGGAATTGACCGCAAAACCATTCGCCGCCTTCGCGCCAACGATAACATTGAAACGAAGACGTTGAACAAGCTTTGCAGCGCGTTGGATTGCAAGCTTGAAGATATTGCACAGTTTGTTCCGGATATCAATACGGATTGACCATACGCATAAAAGGAGCGGCGCAGCCGCTCCTTTTTGCTATATTAAGGCTCCCTTCACACAAGGGAGCCTTTGCCGGGCGATTCGTGAATCGCCCGGCATATCAGTCATACAATCCGGCGGACAAATACCGCTCGCCGGAGTCGGGGAAGAGCGTCACGATGGTTTTGCCGGCAAATTCGGGGCGTTTCGACAATTCCCGGGCAGCGCACAGTGCCGCGCCGGAGGAAATGCCGATCAGCAGACCGCTGTTTTTCGCCATATTCCGGGCGGCGGCCATGGCATCGGCGTCCGTGACCGCAATTACATCGTCAATAACGGAAGCATCCAGCACCTCAGGCACAAAGCCGGCGCCGATGCCCTGAATACCGTGCCTGCCGGCAGAGCTGCCCGACAGCACCGCGGAAGCCGCCGGCTCCACGGCAATGATACGGATATGGGGATCTTTCGATTTCAGATACTGCCCGACGCCGGTTAGGGTACCGCCGGTACCCACGCCGCAGACGAAGGCATCCACCTTGCCCTCGGTATCTGCCCAGATTTCCGGGCCTGTGGTGGCAAAATGCGCCTGGGCATTGGCTTTATTACGGAACTGACCGGGGATAAAGCTGCCGGGCATAGCATCCGCCAGCTCGCCTGCCTTTGCGATGGCTTCCTGCATACCGCCGGGGGTCAGCACCACCTGGGCGCCGTATGCCTGCATCACAAGCTGCCGCTCCTTACTCATAGAGTCCGGCATTACGATAATACAGCGGTAGCCTTTGGCAGCGGCGATGGCGCAAAGACCGATGCCGGTATTGCCGGAGGTGGGCTCGATAATGATCCCATCCTTATTCAGAAGCCCTTTGGCTTCCGCATCCGCCAGCATAGCGGCGGCAGCCCGATCCTTTACGGAGCCTGCGGGATTAAAAAACTCCAGCTTGGCGAGGATACGGGCATTTTCGTTTGACAGTTCCAGCAGCGGCGTATTGCCGATCAGCTGGTGCATAGAGGTGTAGATCATATTGCTGCCTCCGCACAAAATAGTTTTCCTTATTATAGAATATACACAGCGGTAAAGTCAATGCAGCAGGATTGACTTTGTTTACAGATTATGGTATAAAACGAAAAAAGGAGGATGCGTATGAATACAATGGAAAAGCAAATCGGAAAAATTGTAGACACCATACTGGCGGACTATGACAACGGTCGGGATATTGACCGGATCGACCTGCAATGCCTGCCGGATCGGGATGTGGTCGTGGATATGATCGAAAAGCTCCGCCGCATCGTGTTTCCCGGCTTCTCCCGGGAGAAGAATTACCGCATTTACAACGCCAGGCACAATCTTTCCATGCTGATGGAGGATGTGATGTTCAACCTGAACCGCCAGATCGCACTGGTATTGGGCGATGAGGAGCAGGGCAGGGAACTGTGCCTGACCTTCTTCCAGCAGATCACAAAAGTCCGCGCTATGGTGCAGACCGATCTGCAGGCTGCCTTTGACGGCGATCCTGCCGCCAGCGGCAAGGAGGAGATCATTTTCTCCTATCCCGGACTTTTTGCCATTACGGTCTATCGGCTGGCGCACGAGCTGCATATTCTGGGCGTGCCGCTGCTGCCGAGAATGATGACGGAATATGCCCACAGCGTGACCGGTATTGACATTCACCCCGGCGCCGCCATCGGAGAATATTTCTTCATTGACCACGGCACCGGCATCGTCATCGGCGAGACCACGGTGATCGGCAAAAATGTGAAGATCTACCAGGGTGTCACCC
This sequence comes from Oscillospiraceae bacterium, assembly GCA_017436955.1. Taxonomy (GTDB): domain Bacteria; phylum Bacillota; class Clostridia; order Oscillospirales; family Oscillospiraceae; genus Faecousia. Next base: position 11,640 of record JAFSCD010000002.1, read on the forward strand.
TGGGAGGTCTGTCCACCAAGGGCGGTCAGAGCCTGCGGGGCAGCCGCAGACACCCCACCATTAGCGACAATGTGACGATCTACGCCAACGCCACCATTTTGGGCGGCGATACGGTCATTGGCAGCGACAGCGTTATCGGCGCCAGCGCCTTTTTGACGGATTCCGTGGCGCCGGGTACCCGGGTCAGCATCGAGAATCAGCCTCTGCGCTTCAAGACGAAGCCGTAAAGAATAAAAAAGCCCCCTCTGACAAACAATGGCGGAAAACTAAGATAATCTGTCATTCCGAGCCAGTGCGCACACTGGCGTGGGAATCCCCGAAACAGGAGGAGATTGCCACACCAGTGACATCGGTCACTGGTTCACAATGACACTATCTTGGTGACATTGCTTGTCAGAGGGGGCTGTTTTGCATTAGTCCTCGAAGGTCAGGATGTCCTTGTAGCGCTCCTTGAAAATGCCGTAAACAGCATCCAGGATAGTTTCGTCGGTAACGGACAGATAGTTTTCGGTCTCCTCGTCCACCGGCTCGACCTCCAGAATGATGATCTCGGTAGAGATCTCGTCAGCGGGCATCAGGATCAGGTACTCCTTGCCGTCGTACTCGATACAGTCAAGATACTCAAAATCGGTATCTTCACCGTTTTCGTCGGTCAGGGTCAGGATGCTGGACTGTTCCTCTTCGTTCAGCTGCTCTTCGTTTGCCATAGTAAAAAGCCTCCTTCTTATAGCGGTTTCTGGCATTATTATAGGGGAAGAGGAAAAGCTTGTCAAGAGAATGGCGAAAGCAGAAAAATTATTTACATATATTCCCACGAACAAGAGAAAATGATACACATTTAGTAGGAAATGGCGAAATGCCAAGAAAAAATATATATCCTTTTCAGCCTTTTTTCGTGTATAATTTTAGTGTATTGCTTTATACTCGGGGCGTGTGGCCCTGCGTAATGTTTAGGAGGTCCGTCCATGAAAAAATTTACCAGAATCGTTGCGATCATTCTGCTGGCCGGCTTGCTGTTGGGCATTATTCTGCCCAATATCATTGTCAACGCGGCAGATATCGATGCCGATCTGTGGGTCGATCCCGTTAACAGTGAAGATACCGTCAGCGGCACAGAGGTCGACCTGTCCGATGCGTTTACAAGCAGCAGCGATTGGACAACGGCACCCAGCAGTATTTCCGGCGGTGTGATGACCCACAACGGCTTCTCCACCTACACCGGTGAGAAGTTCAGCCAGGATTCCATTTTTGAATTCGACCTGATGATCCCTCTGGATGTGGAAAAGGAATGGGCTGCTTTTGCCTTTAAGACTCAGAACCCGGGCACCATGTGCATCAGCGGCGGTACGGAGTACTATGTCGGCTTTAATACCGACGATGTTGAGGTGCAGAAATTCGTCAATGGCACCCGTACCGTATTCTACGGCGATGTAGATGGCTTTGACGCTACATACGGCGTTCTGTCCAACGATTACTTCACCCCCAATGAATTCCACAGCATCCGCGTCGGTGCCATCAACGTCACCGACGGTGTCCGCTTCTTCATGTACGTGGACGGCAATCTGGTCTTTGATTTTGTGGATTTCACCGATACCATTACGGCTGACGGCTATTTCTCCGTCTACGGTATGACCAAGAGCATCAATCTGCGTGCGTTTACAGACATTCAGAAAGCCCCCACCGAGGATTCCGATACTCCCGTTTATACGCAGATCAGCCTGACCGGTACCGTGATCGGCTGCTGCTCTACCAACTCTGCAAGCCAGAGCGATCCCTCCAAGCTGTCCTGGTATTCCGACGACAGGCCCACCTGGCGTGATCTGAATTTCTTTGTGGATGGAAACACGACGAATCAGGTAAACTGGGGTGTTGATTCCGGAGAAAGAGCGGACGTCTATCTGGATCTTTCTAACAACGCTGACGGCTATACGACGGCAGATCAGCTGAAGCTGTACAGCGGCGGCTATGTGGAAGTTTCTGAGATTACGGTGATATTGTTGCTGGCAGACGGCTCTACTGTGGAGCAGACCTTTACCACCAACTGGTCTATCGGCAGCGCAGGTGACGATGTTCTGGTTTATACCTTTGATCAGACCTATGATCTGGTAGGCCTGTACATTTGGGAGTCTGAAAACGAGTATGCTTCTATTGGCGAAATCGAGTTATGGAAGAACACAAACAGCGGCTCCGTGACGGATCCTACGGACCCCACCGATCCTACCGATCCTACCGAGCCCACCACCGCACCGACGGAGCCTACGGTTACCCCCACAGTTCCGGCGACAGGAACCTGGCTGGATCAGATTCCCGCATCTTCCATTACGCCACATGTTGGTGATTATCTCAATGGCAACCTTGATGACCTGAATCCTGGCGTTTCCGGCGAAGAGCTGTACCTGAACGATGCCCATGTGGGCACTGCCGGTTGGATTGGCACAACGGGTCAGGCTTCCAACAAGATTCAAGCCGTACTGTTTGAACTGAACGGCACCAAGACCGTCGGCGGCGTGGAGCTGACCGCCAGAAATGGCGACTATATTACCGAGTTTGACATCGAGGTCAAGGATACAAACGGCGTCTGGCAGACGGTCAAGAGCGTTACGAGCAATCCGTTTACAGACGGTTACACGGTAAAGTTTACCTTTGACCCCGTAGTTGGTACAGCTGTCCGCATCTTGGTTTATGACTATGTGGGTGGCTCCGCTGACTACCCAATGCTGATGGAAATCGCCTTGTTCGAGGTTAAGACCGGTACAATTCTTCAGCAAGTTCCCGTTACCAGCGTAACGGCCAATAAATCTCCGTCCTCCTCCCAGTATCCGGTTAACAAGATATTTGACGGTGACAAGAAGGAAGGTATCTTCGAGGTTTTAGCCAGCTCTTTGCCGGTTCAGATCGTAGCCAACCTGACGGATGCGGAGGGTAACCCCAGCAACATTGCCCGGATGAAGCTGTTCGCCTACGATGATGACCGCTATACGGCCAAGAGCATTACCGTAGAAGTGCAGACGACCGAGGGTGGCGCATGGACGCATATCTATTCCGGCAACGCCTACGCGCTGGGCTTTATCGATACCTTTGTTCTGGATTTTGATCAGGATTATGATGCGTATGCTCTGCGTCTGACGGTTAACTCCACCATCAGCAGCTACCTGGTTCTCCCCGAGGTGGAGCTGTACGGCTATCAGCAAACGGGAGCTGCACCCCAGGTGAATACGGTGGGCGCAAGCTACAGCATCCACCTGGTTGAGCCCTGGGCACTGCGTACCTACATCAACTTTGCGACCACCACTACAAGCAATCCCACTCCCGTGGAGATCGCCCTGAATACCTTCATGGACTATGGCGCATACGCCATTGTTGGCGATAAGTTTGAAGGCACCACCGCTGAAGACCTGATGGCTGATCCCGATGCAGTGAAGTACACCTCTGCATCCGGCG
>JAFSCD010000008.1 GCA_017436955.1 Oscillospiraceae bacterium
AACGCCTTTACTGTTTGATTGGACCGGCAAAACTACGCTTTTTGCTGCGCCTGTATAGATCAAACATGAGGTGTTTTTTTGCGCTCTTTTTTGAGTGTAGCATCATATGCACCGGCGGAGTGCATACCCGCGCAAGGTCTCACCTTACGGAAACGAGGAAGTTGGCTATCGGTCTCACTTTCTCAACAACACAAAAGACAAGGCAGCTCTCCTATGCGTCCGCAACGTAGGAGCAACCGCCTGAAAGTAAATATTTGAAAGGAGGAACGTTCAATGGAATCTAAATTCGGAATGACCGTCGAAGAGGCCTCGCGCTATACCAGTATCGGTAGAAACACTCTTCGTGCACTTGTCGATGCAGGCAAGCTGCCGGTTCTGCGCATCGGCAGAAAAAACATCATCCGCACCGAAATCCTTATTAAGTTCTTGGATTTGAACGAAGGCGTAGACCTTCTCAACATGGATGAAGTTAAAACCGTAAAAAGGTAAATCTGCAAATACCCCTACAGAACTGTTGCTTTGTTCACAAATGAGTGCTATACTTATGTGTACATCGCAACAGTTCCGTTTGCCTGCAGAAAGGAGTACAATCTATGGCAAGAGGATCTGTTAGAAAAAAGGGGAAGCGATGGTACTACCGTTTTTACATTGAAGATGAAAGCGGTAACCGAATTCAAAAAGAGTACCCGGGAACCGAGAGCAAAAGTGAAACAGAGGCTCTGCTCCGCAAGGCAATTGACGATTACGAAAACGCTCTATTTGTCGCGAAAGCAAAGAATGTCACCTTGGGTGATATGATGGATATGTGGATTGAGGAAGAAGTAAAGCCCAGCGGAAGAAGCAACGGTACAGTTACCGCTTATAAGGGCATGATACGTCGTGTGAAAAAGCATCCTATCGGAAGCCGAAAGCTGAGAACTGTTAAGGCCGAACATCTTCAGAAATTCTTCGATCTGCTCTGTAAGGGCGATGCAACAACAAAGCCCCTCGCAGCAAGAAGCGTATATGCATACGCCTCAGTCTTTCGAGGAGCCTTCAAGTTTGCGGTATTTCCCAAGCAGTTCATCACTTTTAATCCGATGCAGTATGTTACACTGCGCACTCAACTTGGGAACTATGACTTGTTTGAAGAGGACGAGGTTGATACCTCCGACACGATCACCCATGCTCAATATCATCAAATCGTTGACCACCTAAAAGGCACGAAGTCAGAACCGCTGATCCTGCCGATTCAGATCGCTTACTATACCGGCGTTCGACTCGGTGAGGCCTGTGCCCTATCCTGGCAGGACATCGATTTGAAAAAGCAATATCTGACCGTGAGAAGGAGCCTCTCATACAACAGTTCCAGGCACAAGATGGAAATTGGTCCTACCAAGCGAAGCAAGGTCAGAACCATCGATTTCGGTGATACCCTCACAGAAATACTGAAGCAAGCAAGAGCAACACAACAGCAAGCCGAGCGTGAGTGCGGTAGCTACTACCAAAGAAACTACTTCACAAAGATCAACGACAACGGACGAATCCATTATGAGATTCATACCTTTGATGCGTTCGAGAACCTCCCTGTTGAATACACCGGCATTGATTTGGTCAGCCGTCAGTCAGACGGAAGATTCATTCATCCGCAGATCATCATCAAGCAGTGTCGGATCATCGGAGAGACTCTCGATGGTCTTGAAGGGTTTCATTTTCACCGTCTCCGTCACACTTACACAAGCAACCTGCTTTCACTCGGTGCAACGCCCAAGGAAGTACAAGAATTGCTTGGTCACTCCGATGTAAATATGACTTTGAACGTGTATGCCCACGCAGCTCGCGACTCCAAACGGAATTGTGTGAAACTTCTTGACAAATTGGAGACCGGTTAGCCTCAAAACCTTCCCTTAAAAACGTCAAAATCAACAGCATTTATGCAAAAAACCTTCCCTTAAAATTTCTCGTAAGGGAAATTTTAAGGGAAATTTTATGTCCAAACCCAAGAAAAGCCTTGAAAAAGCCCGTAATATCAAGGTTTCAGGAATTTAAAGTTTGTAAAAACTTTTATCTTCGCACTTTTAGTGGTAGACATAACAACAGGGGCCCCGAAAGGCCCCTGAAATTCCAACTTTTCACCCGTTAATCGGCATCCTCGATCAAGCCGTAGCCGCCGTCGTTTCTGCGATAGACAACAGCGAACTTGCAATCCTGCTCCTCATCCCGGAAAGCGAAGAAATTATGCTCCAGCAGATTCATCTGCATAACGGCTTCTTCACGGGTCATGGGCTTGAACTGGAACTTCTTGATGCGCACGATGCTCAGATCGTCTTCCTTTTCCTCGGTGAAAGAGGTCTCTTCCACGGAGCGGGTAAAGGCGTCCTGACGGAGTCTGCGAGCCAAGCGGGTCTTGTTCTTGCGGATCTGCCCCTCAATGGTGCCGATTGCGGCATCAATGGACGCGAACATATCCGAAGTGCTTTCACTTGCCCGGAACCAGGTGCCTGCACCGTGAACGGTCAGCTCCACGTTGTTCCGGTTCTTCTCTACAGAAAAGACGATCAGTGCCTCCGCATCTTCGTCAAAGTAGCGTGCCAGCTTCATCACCTTTTTCTCGGCATAGGCGTGGACGTTACCGGGTAACTTGACTTTCTTCTCACTAAACTGGAATTTCATATGCGTCAGCTCCTTTCGTTTCACCGATATTCCGGTGTACTTATATTATACCATACTTTCCGCAAATCGGCAAGGGTTTTCCATCAATCTTCGTCAGAATCTTCGCCGTCCAGCAGCTCCGACATCGTAATGTTGTAGAGGATCTCCGCCTTCTTTTCAAACAGGCGGCTCAGGCGGATCGCCTGGCGCTGATCCGGCGCCACCAGCTCCAGCGTCATCAGGTTGCCCATTTCATCATCCAGCGACAGCATAACGGAAAATTCGTCATTGGGTCTGGGAATGATCTGGGTCTTGACAAAGCTGCTGCGACGCACCTGACGGTTATACCGCGCGACGGCATTTTCCGTACGCAGCTTGACTGTAAATGCGATGGAATCCGCGGTGATCTCGCCATCCTGGCGACCCTTTTCCGTGATCACATATTTTTCGTCCTCCACCTGCTGCAGATGACCGGACTTGATCAATTCGGGGATCGCCGTGCAGACATCAAAATAGCTCAGGCAATCGTCCTGATAGCACACCTCGTAAATATCCTGACTCGTCATCGGATAATTGGAGCGCGCCATAGCATACAGGATCAAAACCTTGACATCCATCATATCGTGAATAAAGCCTAATCTTTGCATATCGTTCACCTCTTATGTTCATTATACAGAATCCTCGGGAAAAATCAAGCACAACGGTATCCCAAACAGCATATTGTGGGACGAAAGGGTGATATTTATGAATGGAACGCGAATATACTGCGCCGGGAATACCGCCGCACTTTCCTCTGCGCAGCAGAATTTGCTGCAGCAGGGCTTTGAGATCACACAGCAGCCCGCGCCGGATGTGACCCATCTGCTTCTGCCGGTGCCCAGCTTTGAGGCAGACGGACGTATTCGGGGCGGTGGGATCCTCGCCCACATATTGGCAGACCTTCCGGAGCACATCACCGTAGTGGGCGGCAATCTGCAAAACCCCTTGCTCCACGGTTATGCCACCATAGACCTTCTGCACGATGCCCAGTACATAGCCACAAACGCCGCCATCACCGCCGATTGTGCCATCCGGGTGGCACGGGAGCGCATGAACTGCGTTTGGCAACACTCACCGGTACTGATCCTCGGCTGGGGCAGGATCGGCAAATGCCTTGCCCATCAGCTTAAAGCGCTGGGAGCGGATGTGACCGTAGGTGCCAGAAAAGAAGCCGACCTTTCCATTCTCCGGGCGTTGGGCTACGGTGCTGTAAGCAGTCTGAATCCCGGTCAGCTTGACCGCTATCACGTTATTTTCAACACCGTGCCGGCTGCCGTACTTTCCCGGGACCAATGCCAGACCTGCGACACCGGCGCCATCAAGATCGAACTGGCTTCCAGACCGGGAATGGATGATACGTCCGTAATTTCCGCTCTGGGTCTGCCTGCCAAATATGCGCCGGAAACCTCCGGCAAGTTGATCGCGGATACCTTTATCCGCCTGCTGCAAAGAAAGGAGTTAAGCCTATGACCGTCGGATTTGCCATGTGCGGCTCTTTCTGTACCTATGCGCAGGTGTTTCCCGTGATGGAAGCGCTGGCAAAGGAGCATGCCGTCATTCCCATCTTCTCCCCTGCTTCCTACGTGACCGACAGCCGTTTCGGCACAGCCCAAAGCCATATCCGTCAGGCTGCGCAGATCTGTGGAAAGGATCCGCTGTACGCTGTCAGCCAGGTGGAGCCCATCGGCCCGAAAAAGCTGCTGGATGCCCTGATCATTGCGCCCTGCACCGGCAATACGCTGGCGAAGCTGGCGCACAGTATTGCCGACACCTCGGTGACGATGGCCGCAAAGAGCCATCTGCGCAACGGCCGACCCATTCTGGTAGCGGTTTCCACCAATGACGCGCTTGCCGGTGGCGCCCAGAATATCGGTATGCTTCTTGCGAGGAAGCACTACTACTTCGTACCCTTCCGGCAGGATGACCCGGAAAACAAGCCGACCAGTATGGTAGCCGATTTCACACTGATCCCCCAGGCGCTGGAGGCGGCTATGCAGGGCATCCAGCTACAACCGATCTTATTATAATGTATAGAAAATGACGGGTGCTGTCGAAAACAGTACCCGTCAACACATTTTGTGTAAATACTTATTGCTCGAAAAGGCTTTTATCGCCCTGCGGAAGGCCGGAAAAGTCCCGCAGCGCATCCAGTTTCACCGGCTTTGCGCCCATCTGACACAACTCCTTCACGGCGGCAGAGCCGTCATCAAAGCAAAACACGTCGTTCCAGACGCCCTGCAGATTGCGCACGGTACCGTCCCAGGTGCCACCGGTTTGGTAGCTGCTCTGGGCAACAAAGGTCAGCCGCGCCAGTGCGTGGATAACGCGGTTGCGGCTCAACGCCCGCTGGGTGGAAAACGGCAGGTCATAGTCCTCTTCGCTGATGTAAAGCACCCGATTCTGAGTCTTTTGCTGGATCAGCGAGTCTGCCACCACGATGATCACCGATCCGCCGGCATTGAGACAAGCCTCCTGGGCAGTTCGGTCGGCACCCCGGGCATTTCCGGACACCAGCACATAGCCCTGCCGCGCCGCCTGCTCACCCACTTCCCGGGCGAAAGCGGCGTTGCGCTCATGCAGATCCCGGCTTCCGACCAAAGCAATTTTCGGCTGAGCCAGCAGCGACAGCTCCCCTTTTGTCCACAGCACGCCGGGGCTTTCCAGCGCCAGCCGCTGCCGCAGGATCAAGGGATAGCCCCCGGTGATCCGGGTCAAAGGCGTGCAGCCCTTACGCCGGGCGATCTGCAGATAGTGATCCAGCACCGCGCCGTCGGACAGCAGCTTCAAAATGCGTGCCGCCATAGGGCGTCCATAGCCCAAAGCGATCATATCCGCCATTTCCAGCTCCCGTTCTTCTGTGGGAAAATCCATTTTCCACATCCGGTCAGCAAGTATGCGCAGCTGCGACGTCGTCAAGGGCTTGCGCATCGGGTCACCCAGGCAACTGCTCAGCAGCAAAAACCCCCGTTCCGCCGCTCTCAACGGAATTTCCTCCTGGGCGGAGTGGGTGCTTTCACTTCTTCGTCCACCAATGTGCCGTTTTCATCCAGCCGCACGGCACGGATGGTATAGTTGGAGAATTTCGCGATCTCATCCAGCTTTGCCTTTTCGGGGAAATTGCCGATAATGGAGTAGGCGCTGCCCTTGCGCTTGGCGCGGCCGGTTCTGCCGATGCGGTGGACATAGTACTCATTTTCCTCCGGCACATCGTAGTTGATGACGCAATCCACGTCATCCACGTCAATGCCTCTGGAGGCAACGTCCGTAGCGATCAGGATCGCCAGCTTGCCGTCACGATAGCGCTGCATGGTCTTTTCCCGCTGGCTTTGGCGGATGTCGCCGTGGATGCACTGGCAATCCATACCGGCGCGCTGGAATTCATCACACAGTCGCTGGCACATATGCTTGGTGTTGCAGAAGATCATCACCCGTTCAAAACCCTGGGTGCGGATCAGCCGCAGGGTGGTTTCCGCCTTTTCCAGAGGGGTAACGGTAATGCTGTACTGGTCAATATCCGGGCGATCCTCCTGCTTGGGCTCCACGGTGATCTCCACCTCGTCACGCTGATACATCCAGGAAACGGTCATAACCTCCTGGGAGATGGTAGCAGAGAACAGACCCAGATTTTTGCGATTCTTGATCTTATCAATAATCCGGGTGACGTCCTTAAAGAAGCCCATATCCAGCATCCGGTCGGCCTCATCCAGCACTACGGTCTGGATCTTGTCCAGGCGGATGGTCTTGCGGTTATAGTGATCCATCAGCCGTCCGGGGGTGGCAACCACGATCTGTGGCTTCTTTTCCAGCGCCTTGATCTGACCGCCGATGCCGGCGCCGCCATACAGCACCGCCACACGGATGCCCTGATAATAGGTCAGCAGCCCACGCAGCTCATCCCCGATCTGGATGGCCAGCTCCCGGGTAGGTGCCAGGATCAAGCCCTGCACATCACCGCACTGCGGGTCGATATGCTCGATCATCGGAATGCCGAAGGCAAAGGTCTTGCCCGTGCCGGTGGGAGCTTTGGCGATCACATCCTTCCACTGCAGGAAATGGGGGATCGCCTCCATCTGAATGGTGGTGGGATAGCCGTAGCCTTTCTTCTCCAGGGCCTTCAGCATCGCTTCGCTCAAGCCCAGATCTGCAAATGTAATATTGGTCTTTTCCATAATCCTCGTCCTTAATTTGAATACTTTTCCTAATTGTAACATTTATTTGGTTAATATGCAACCCCACTTCCCTATTGACAAAGGGGAAACGGCGGTGTATACTATATTTAACCTTTAGGTTAAATGTTAAATAAGGAGTGAGCTGCTTGAGTCTGCAAAACACGATGCGCGCATTGGCCGATCCCATCCGCCGTGAGATACTGAATCTTCTCAAGCAAGGGCGGCTGTCTGCCGGTGAGATCTGTGACCATTTTCCGGTCACCGGCGCATCCGTTTCCCGGCATCTGTCGGTATTAAAGGATGCGGATCTGATCCGGGATACCCGGGAAGGAAAATTTATTTATTACGACCTGAACGCCTCTGTTTTGGAGGAGATTTTGCTGTGGATCAGCGATCTGAAAGGAGCGGATACCCATGCTGAAGAAGTATAAAAACACCCTTATCGTCACTTCCCTCGTGACCCTCATTCCCATCATTATCGGTCTGATCCTATGGAACAGGCTGCCTGACCTGGTACCCTTCCATTGGGATATCAACGGTAACGTGGATGGCTGGGCAAGCAAAGCCGTTGCCGTGTTTGCCATGCCGGCTTTCATGCTGGTGATGCAGTGGGTCTGCATTTTCGCCAGCACCGCCGATCCCAAATCCGCCAACTACAGCCGCAAGACCTTCCATCTGGTGCTGTGGATCTGTCCCGTGTTGAGCTTCGTGCTGAACACCCTTGTGTACAGCGCCGCACTGGGTCATTCCCTGCCCATTGAAACGGTCATTCCCATGCTGATGGGCGTGCTGTTTATCGTTCTGGGCAATTTGCTGCCGAAGATGAAGCAGACCTACACCATGGGCATCAAGCTGCCCTGGACTTTGTCCAACGAGGAAAACTGGAACAAGACTCACCGCTTTGCCGGTAAGCTCTGGGTCGCCGGCGGTGTGTTCATATTGGCAACCGCATTTCTGGGCAGTTTCTGGATCTTCAGTGCTATTCTCGCACTGATGGTCATCATCCCCACCGTCTACTCCTATCTGTACTACAGAAAGCATAAAGAAGAGTAAACAAAAAGGAACGGATCACTCCGTTCCTTTTCTTTTATATAAGCACATTTCGTAAGGGATGCCGTTTTCCTCGCCGGCTTGCAGGATCTGCGCCAGCGTCCAGTCGGGCGCTGCATCCAGATCCGGAAAAAAGGTATCCGATTCCACCGCACAATGCACCTTCGTCACATAGGCGGTATCGCACATTGGAAGCAGCTGCCGATAGATGCTGCCGCCGCCGATGACCATTGCTCTTTCCGCCGTCTTTGCCAGAGCTGCCGCTTCTTCGGGGCTGGTGCAGACCGTAAAGCCGGGAATTTCCTTCGCCGTACGGCTCAGCGCCACGTTCACCCTGCCGGGCAGCGGCTTCTTGCCGGGAAAATCCTCGATGGTACGCCGGCCAACGATCACCATTGCGCCCCGGGTGGTCTCCCGGAAAAAATTCCGGTCAGCGTGCAGCGCCACGGGCTGCGTGCCGTCCTTACCGATGCCCCAATCGTCATAAACTGCTACGATCAGTTCCATTTTGCCACCTCAAATTGCCATCTCGATCTCGAAATCAAAGGGATGGTACTGATAGTTCTCCATGGAAAAGCTATTCTTGGTGAAGGCGTAGAAATCGGTGACGGACTTATCCATCACGAACTTGGGTGCCTCAAAGGCATCCTTCTCCAGCATCGCCCGGACAGCCGGAATATGCCGGTCGTAAATATGGCAATCGGCGATCACGTGGACAAATTCGCCCACCTCAAGCCCGGACACCTGCGCCAGCATGTGGGTCAGGACGCTGTACTGCACCACATTCCAGTTGTTTGCCGCCAGCATATCCTGGGAGCGCTGATTCAAAATGGCGTTGAGCTTATTGCCGGTGACATTGAAGGTCATAGAGTAGGCACAGGGGTACAGATTCATCTCGTGCAGATCTTCAAAATTATAAATATTGGTCATAATCCGCCGGGATGCCGGATTGTGCTTCAGGTCGTAGATCACGCGGTCCACCTGATCCATAGGCTCCGCGCCCACCTGGAACTGGTACTTCTTTCCCAGCTGATAGCCGTAGGCCTTGCCGATGGTACCGTCCTCACCTGCCCACTCATCCCAGACGTGGCTGCTGAGATCAGCGATCCGGTTGGACTTTTTCTGCCAGATCCACAGCATTTCATCCACGGCACTTTTCCAGTAGGTGCGCCGCAGGGTCATAATGGGAAATTCCTCTGCCAGGTTATAGCGGTTTACCACACCGAATTTCTTAACGGTATGGGCAGGGGTGCCGTCCGCCCATCTGGGGCGCACATCCAGCCCCTCATCGGAGAAGCCGTTTTCCAGAATATCCAAACAAGTTTGGCGATAGAGTTCGTCTGCTCTGCTCATAATGTTGCCGCCTTTCCTATTTCTTGACATACGCTGCAGGGTTTGGTAAAATAAAGTTGCGCAAAGTTGCGCACATTTTCAAATATTATAGCACATTTTGCAGAATATTACTAGAGGGAAAACGGATTATGGCAAAAAAGAATATTACCATTGACGATATCGCCCGGGATCTGGGGGTTTCCAAGACCACGGTATCCCGTGCCATCTCCGGCAAGGGCCGCATCAGCGCCGCCACCCGCAATAAAATAATGGACTATGCCGCCCGGTTCAACTACCGCCCCAGCGCCGCGGCAAAGGGTCTTGCCGAGCGCCGCACCCGGAATCTGATGCTGGTGGTCGCGGAACACGCGCCGCCAAGGCTGCTGCGCAGCATCTGGGAGGAAGCCACCCGGCAGGAATATCATATCCTGCTGTGCTATGCCGGCAAAGACGGTAAAGCGGCTCTGCTACGGGCATTGGACGACCGCAAGGTGGACGGTGTGCTTCTGGCGGTGGAGGATGCCGGTCTTTTGCAGCAGCTGCAGCAGCGGCAGATCCCCTTTACATCGCCGCATAACTGCCGGGAACTTTTGCAAAAGCTCAATTCCGGGAGTGGACAAATCATCTAAAATATGCTATTGTATGATATCATAGTATTGCTATGGGCAGGAGGCAAGAAAAATGGGTAAACTAATCGTAATTGAAGGCACCGACGGTTCCGGCAAGTCCACGCAGTTCCGCGCGCTTACGGAGCGGCTGACCCGGGAAGGTCGGGCATTTAAGACCCTGGTATTTCCCCGGTATGCGGAGCCCAGCTCTGCGCTGATCAAAATGTACTTAGGCGGCGAATTCGGCACCAAACCCAGCGACGTCAACGCCTATGCTGCCTCCTCGTTCTACGCGGTGGATCGCTACGCATCCTACAAGCAGGATTGGGGTCAGTGGTACGAAAACGGCGGCGTGATCGTGTCCGACCGCTATACTACCTCCAACGCCGTGCATCAGACCTCCAAGGAGCCGAAGGAGAAGCAGGCAGCCTTCCTGCAATGGCTGTATGAATTCGAGTATGACAAGCTGGCTCTGCCCCGCCCCGATCTGGTGATTTATCTGGACGTTCCCACAGCCTTTACGGAAAAGATGATGCGCCGCCGGGAGCAGGAGACCAATACCCACGCCGACATCCACGAGCAGGATATGGCATACCTCGCCACCTGCCGGGAATCCGGCCGCACCGCCGCGCAGTATTACGGCTGGCATATTGTCCAGTGCGTCAAAGACGGCGAAATGCGTTCCATCGAAGATATCCACGCCGAAATCTACGCGCTTGTAAAGGCTTGCCTGGAGGAATAAATATGGTGTATATGTTATTGGGTACCGGCTTTGAGGAAACCGAAGCCATCGCGCCGCTGGATCTTCTGCGCAGAGCAGGTATCCAGGTGCATACCGTCGGTGTCAACGGAAAGACCGTTTACGGCGGTCACGGCATCGGCATCGAAGCGGATATTACTCTGGGTGAAATGGATCTTACCCGGTTGGATATGATCGTTCTCCCCGGCGGTCTCGGCGGTGTTGCCTCTGTGCGTGCCAGCGCGGAAGCGATGCAGGCGCTGAAATTCGCCTGGGACAACGGAAAATTTGTAGCTGCCATTTGCGCCGGTCCTACGGTGCTGGCGGATCTGGGCATTACCGACGGCAAGGATGCCACCTGCTATCCCGGCTGCGAGGACGGTATGGGCAGCGCCAATATGCTGCCGGACAAGGCCTGCGTACGGGACGGCAAGCTGATCACCGGCACCTCTGCCGGCTGCGCCATCCCCTTCGGTCTGATGCTGATCGCCGCACTGAAGGGTCAGCAGGCAGCCGATACCATTGCGCAGCAGATCGTGATCCGCTGACAGGAGGAACTATATGAGCAACGAAAACAAAAACGGCAAGCCCGACGGCTGGTTTGACGGTTTGTCGGATATGCCGGGCACCGATGCTGACATCGGCACCGACGAGCAGGCGGTCGCCGGCTACGATATGGCCGATCTTTCCGATGCGGAGCTGGAAAAGATCATCCGGGAAGCCATGGCCGAGGAGTGGGATATGGAAGATGACGTCCTGTCCGACCCGGAGGAAGATGCCGAAGCCGACAACGCCTATGTAGACACCGACGAGGATGCCTGTCCGGAGGAGGAAGAATATGACGAGCCCGTTGCCCGGAAGGTGCGCCCCAAGCGCAAGGACGGCTACGGTCTGTTCGGTTTGCCCCAGCTGCTGTCCACCGCCATTTGGGCAGGTCTGATCCTGTTTGTTGGCATTTCTCTGGGTCGTGTGCTGTGGCTGTGCGCTTCCGATATTCTGGCCTTTGGCCGACCGGACAAAGACGTTACCATCACCATCACCGATTCGGACAATCTGGACAGCATCACCAACAAGCTCCACAACGCCGGTCTTATCAAGTACCCGGAGCTGTTCAAAATGTACGCCAAGCTGGCGAAGGTGGAGGAAAAGAACAAGATCAGCGTCGGCACCTTCGAGCTGAATACCATGTATGACTATCACGCCCTGGTGGGCGGAATGTCCGCCACCTCCTCTTACCGGGAGGTCGTGGAGGTATTTATCCCAGAGGGCTACACCTGCGCCCAGATCTATGCCCTGCTGGAAGAAAAGGGCGTTTGCACCGCAGCGCAGATGGAAGAATACGCTTCCCAGAGTGAATTCTCCTCCTACGCGTTTTTGGAAGGTGTGGAGCGCGGCAGCAAATACTGCCTGGAGGGCTTCCTCTTCCCCGACACCTATGAATTTTACACCAACGATAAGCCCCAGCGGGTTTTCCACAAGATGCTCAGCCGGTTTGACAACCAGTTTACCGACGAGATGGAGGCTCAGCTTGTCACCCTGAACGAGCGGCTGGCGGCAAAATACCGCGCCCACGGTCTGAGTCAGACCTATATCGACCAGCACAAGATCACCATCAAAGAGGTGGTCATCGTCGCCTCGATGATTGAAAAGGAAACCGCCCATACCGGCGAGATCCGCAACATCTCCTCGGTTATTTACAACCGTTTGACCAATCCTACCAACTATCCCAAGCTGAATATCGACGCCACCATCGTCTATGCGCTGGGCGGCAAGACCGATTTGACCGCAGAGGATATGAAGGTGGACAGCCCCTACAACACCTATCTGTATGACGGTCTGACCCCCGGTGCCATTTCCAATCCGGGTCTGTTCAGCCTGAAGGCTGCCCTTGACCCTGCCGACACCAATTACTACTTCTACGCGCTGGATCCCAACGCCTATCCCCGTGCGCATAAGTTCTTCACCAACTACGACGATCACAAGGACTTCCTGGAAAGTCTGGGGTACTGATATGGCAAAATTGGAGTTATTAAGCCCTGCCGGAGATATGGAACGGCTGAAAATGTCCGTTCTGTACGGCGCGGATGCCGTATATCTGGCGGGTACGGACTTTGGTATGCGCTCCTTTGCCGGCAATTTCAGCCCCGAGGAGCTGCCTGAGGCTGTGGGTTACGCCCACGAACACGGCGTAAAAGTCCATGTTACCGTCAATACCATGCCCCGTAACGAAGAGATCGCCCAGCTTCCAGCCTACCTGGAGCGGCTGGATGATGCCGGCGTGGATGCGCTGATCGTTGCCGATCTGGGTGCCTTTACTTTGGCAGGAAAATACGCCCCTCGCTGCGAGCGGCACATCTCCACCCAGCAATCCATCGCCAATTACGAATGTGCCACCGCCTGGTACGATCTGGGTGCGAAGCGTGTGGTGCTGGCAAGAGAGCTGAATCTGGAGGAGATCCGTCACATTCGGGAAAACACGCCCAAGGAGCTGGAGATCGAGACCTTCGGTCACGGCGCTATGTGCGTCAGTTATTCCGGTCGCTGCCTGCTCAGCAATTATATGACCGGACGGGACTCCAACCGTGGTGCCTGCGCCCAGCCCTGCCGCTACCAATACACCCTGATGGAGGAAAAGCGTCCCGGGGAATATTTCCCCGTATTCGAGGACGAAAAGGGCACTTACATCCTCAATTCCCGGGATATGTGTATGATCGACCATCTTAAGGATCTGATGGATGCCGGCGTGGATTGCATCAAGATCGAAGGCAGAGCCAAATCCGCCTACTACGCCGCCATCACCACCGGCGCTTATCGCCACTGTATCGACGATATTGCCGCCGGCAAGCCCATTGACCCCGTATGGCGTGACGAGGTGGAAAAGATCTCTCACCGGGTCTACTCCACCGGCTTCTATTACGGCTTCCCCGGGCAGTACACCGAGCACTCCCGGTATATCCGGCAGTGGCAGGTCTGCGCCATTGTGGAAAGCTGCGACGAAAACGGTCTGGCGCTTTGCAGCCTGCGCAACAAATTCCCCGAGGGCACGGAGCTGGAAGTCGTCGGCCCGGATCTGAAGCCTTTTGCCTTCACTGCAGCGAATATGACAGATTTAGATGGTACTGCACTTGCCGAGCCCAGAACGCCGGAAATGGAGTTCTATCTCCCCTTGCCGCAGGCTGTCCCACCCTACAGCATCATCCGTCGGGCTGTGGACCTCTCTGCAAAATAAAAAATAACAACGGCCCCCTTGTGTAAAGGGGGCTGGATTTTTGCGAAGCAAAAAGACTGGGGGATTGACAATCCCTCCGTCAAAAATCAAAGATTTTTGACACCTCCCTTTCACAAGGGAGGCGTTTACAAGGTATCATATATAATAATGCGCTGGAATTTTCCAGCGCATTTATTTTTATTTTACCGCATCCACATTTCGTCGTTGCCGGGCAGCTCGAAGGGCACACCCTGGGGCTGGGTCAGGTAGTAGAATGCAACGGTGGTATAATCGTCATACCGGGGAGACATGGGCTTTTCATAAGTGCCGTTATCCATGGTCATACGGAAGGACTTATCGAAATAAATGGCATCCTTCACGTGCCAGCGGTACAGCAAAAAGCGCTGCTGGGACTGGTACTTTTTCATGGAATTGCCGATCACGGCGTACATACCCACGTACTGACCGCTGTATGTCTGGTACGCATCGTGGGGCGTATCGTTGCCGAAGGCATAGGAGCCGCCGAAATAATCCTCCGTTCCGGTGTAATTGATGGAAGGATAGGTCTCGCCGTCAATATACATCTTCACTTCGCCTTCCACCCAGATCCAGCTCGTGCCGTTGATGCCGGCAGCCAGGAGAACACCGGCAAAGCAGCCCTTACCGTAAACATTGTCCAGAACGGTGTAGGCTCTGCCCTTGGTGATGGGCTTTTCCTGGCGATAGGCAGCGTGGAAATAGCCGCAGTTTTCCGGCAATTCGCCATACCAGCCGGTAACGGTGTAGAAAGACCAGAAGCCCTCGCTGCCCCGGTTTTCCAGGGTGATCTTACAGTGCTTATAGAAGGGCATTTCCCAATAGCTGTTGTAGGATGCGTAAGGCGCCATCAGGATCTTCTCGGAATTGAGAACGATCAGATTCTCATTCCGATCCCGGATATTATCGTCATAGGCGTTGCCGAAGAAGGCAGATGCCGGTGCTTCTACAGAGGGCTCTGTATTATTGTCCCAATAAATTCTCAAGATGGCAGTATGATTCAGTCTGCCGCCCAGCCAGATATGGGTGATCATACCCGGTCCGTCCGTATCCACCAGGGTATAGGTCTCACCGGGTTCTACCCATTTGCAGGCGTTGAGCTTGTCGCAGTCTCTGCCACGGGTACCGCCGTTCCGCTTGCCGGTGGGATTTTCACCGGAGAATGCAAAGGTCTGCCGATTGTTGGGGATCCTATACATACTGTATCCTCCTCACAATGATTTATAGTCTTATTATAGAGTGCGCTTTTCACAATGTCAATAAAAAAGGCAGCGCATTACTACGCTGCCTTTGCTGTTAAATTCCAGCCAGCTCCTTGAGAATGGGCACCAGGTCTGTGTTTTCCCAGGGTCTGCCCTCCACGCCGAAGTGACCAAACTCCGCCGTGGGCGCGTAAATGGGATTGCGCAGCTCCAGCTTGCGGATGATGCCGGCAGGGGTCATATCGCAGGTCTTGCGCAGAAGCTCCGTCATCTTCTCATCGCTGATCACGCCGGTGCCGTAGCTGTCCACACGCAGGGAAACGGGCTGCGCCACACCGATGGCGTAAGCCAACTGCACCTGCACCTGGGTCGCCAGACCGGCGGCCACCAGATTCTTCGCCATATAGCGGGCCATATAGGCCGCGCTGCGGTCCACCTTGGTGGGATCCTTGCCGGAGAACGCGCCGCCACCGTGGGAGAAATAGCCGCCGTAGGTATCTACGATGATCTTTCTGCCGGTCAGACCCGTATCGCCGTTGGGACCGCCGATGACGAAATTGCCGGTGGGGTTGATGTGGATGTTAGGAACGTCCGCAATATCAAAGCCGTAATTCTTCAGCACGGGCGCGATGACACCCTCCCGGATGTACTTGCGCAGCTCCTCGATCTCAAAATCGGCGCTGTGCATAATGGACACGACCACGGTGTCAATACCGACCACATTTCCCTTTTCGTCATATTCCACGCTGACCTGGGTCTTGCCGTCAGGGCGCAGCAGATCGTTGGAATGGACACATTCGGTGAGCCGGTTGCTCAACGCACGGGACAGTGCTGCAGGCAGGGGCATCAGCTCCGGGGTCTGCGTGCAGGCACCGCCAAACATCATTCCCTGGTCACCGGCGCCGCCAACTTCATCGTTGGTGCCCAGCGCAATGTCTGCGGATTGGGTGTGGATGCGGCACTGAATTTCTACGCTATCCGCATCAAAGCCGTCACCGGGATATACATAGCCGATATGCCGGATGGCTTCCCGGGCAACTGCGGCATAATCCACAACTGCCTTGGTGGTGATCTCACCGCAGATCAGGCAAAAATCGGTCGTGACCATGGTCTCGCAGGCCACACGGGAGCCGGGATCCTGGGCAAGGCAGGCATCCAGGATCGCATCAGAAATCGAATCCGCCACCTTGTCGGGGTGGCCGTTGGTAACACATTCGGATGTAAATAATCTCTTTTCCATTTTCTTTTCCTTTCTTCACAAAAAATAAAAACGCACACCGAAAGATTCGATGTGCTTATATCGAATCCTCATCTCTCGTTGCCGCCGGATTTGGCACCTTGAAAATACAGGTTGCCGGGTTTCATCGGGCCGTTCCCTCCACCACTCTTGATAAGGCTAAATATGCAGTTCCACATTATTTTACAGAATTTTCGGCAAAAGTCAAGTATTTTTTCGCATTTTTGTTAACAAATCCGCTATAGACTTTTCCTTCGATCTTTGGTAGAATAACCATAGTATTCTTTAGGAGTTGAGCCTATGAAAAATTTGCGCAAGCGTTTTGACCGCTTTTGCTTTCAGCACCGGAATAAAGGCATCCCCAACCTGATGCTGTATATATCCCTGGGCGCCGCATTGGTGTATTTTATGTCTATGTTCGCACAGAACGATACCCTTTGGTACTGGCTGCACTTTAACCGTGGGTTGATCCTGCAAGGTCAGGTCTGGCGGCTGCTCACCTATCCCCTGGTCTACCGCGTCGGCGATCCCAACGTTTTGATGGTCGCCATCGGTTTGTTCTGCTACTACTCTCTGGGCAGAGCCATCGAGTCTACCTGGGGCACCCTTCGGTTCAATCTGTTTTATTTCTCCGGCATGGCGATGATGAGCATCTTCTGCCTCATCTTTAACCTGAACGCAGATGTATACTATTTGAATTTAAGTCTGCTGCTGGCCTTTGCCACCCTGTACCCCAGCGCACAGTTTCTGCTGTTTTTCATTATCCCGGTGAAGGCGTGGATCCTTGCCATTGTTTATCTGGCGATCATTCTTTATGATGTGATCAGCATGTCTTTCCCGATGTTTCTTTTTCCCTACAATCTGTTCCCGCTGGTTGCCATTGCCAACTATCTGCTGTTCTTCGGCAAGGATGTTGCCAACGTTTTCCCCATTTCCTGGCGGATCAATTTTAATCGGGTAACCAAGAGGAAGCCCAGTGACCCCAAGCCCAAGACCATTATCTTCCCCGGCAGCAATACCAACCCTGCTCCAGGCACGCACCGGGAAGCCTACACCCACCGCTGCACCGTCTGCGGTCGGACGGATGTTTCCCATCCGGAGCTGGAATTCCGTTACTGCAGCCGCTGCCAGGGCTACCACTGCTACTGCATCGACCACATTAACGATCACACGCATATTGAATGATCAAAAAAGCCTCCCCTGTGCAAGGGGAGGTGGATTCGCCGCAGGCGAAGACGGAGGGATTGCAACAATCCTCCAGTCAAAAATCAGAGACTTTCGACCAGGCCCCCTTTGCACAAGGGGGCCTTTTCTTTATTCCTTACACCTCATAATCAGCGGCGTAGCGCTTATCCAGCAAATGGTGGAAATGCTCCTTGGCCGCCAGGTGCAGCGGATGCACCGCATAGGCAGACAAAGCCTCCCGGCTCTCAAATTCGGAATACAGCGCATAGTCCAGACCGTTAAACGCCTTGCGCACTTCCAGATGCGCAAGCCCCGGGATCTGTCCCACCAGCGGCTCCAGAACGCTGCGGATCAGCTCCACAGCGCTTTCCTTCTCCACGCCCTCTTTCAGGGTGTACATTACAATATGCTTAACCATACTCTTTCCTTTCCAAGCAAATACCGGGACCGGCAAATGTCGGTCCCGGTATGTATTTTGCTTATTCAGCCTCGGTGGTCTCGGTCTCGGGAGTGGTCTCCTCGACAGTCTCGGGTGCAATCTCTTCTGCAGCTTCCTCTGCGGGCTCTTCCTCGGTCTCCTCGGGAGCCAGCAGAGCGCGGATGGACAGAGAGATGCGCTTGTTCTCGGCGTCGATCTCGGTGATCTTGACCTGAACCTCCTGACCCTCGGTCAGAACATCCTCGGGCTTGCCGATGCGCTTGTTGGCGATCTGGGAGATGTGGATCAGGCCGTCAACGCCGGGCAGGATCTCTGCGAAGGCGCCGAAGGTCATCAGCTTGACGATCTTGGCATCCACAACGTCACCCACGGTGTAAGCAGCCATGAACTTGTTCCAAGGGTTCATCTCTGCGGTCTTGTAGCCCAGAGAGATCTTGCGCTTCTCGGCATCGAAGGAGATGACGTAAACGTCGATCTCGTCGCCCACGCTGACAACGTCAGCAGGCGTCTTGATGCGGTTCCAGCTCAGCTCGGAAACGTGGACCATACCATCAACGCCGCCGATATCCACGAATGCGCCGTAAGAAGTCAGGGACTTAACGGTGCCGTGGTACTTCTTGCCAACCTCGATCTCGCTCCAGACCTTCTCCTGGGCAGCCTTACGCTCCTCGGAGGAAACGGCACGGATAGAACCGATCACGCGACGGCGTGCGCGGTTGACCTCGGTGATGCGCAGGTTGACAGTCTTGCCAACCATACCGGTCATATCGCCGCCCTTGGCGATGCCGGACTGAGAAGCAGGGATGAATACGCGGATGCCCTTAACAGTAGCAACCAGACCGCCCTTGTTCTCTTCGGTGATGGTACCTTCAACGGTAGTCTTTTCTTCCGCCCAGGTAGCCATGTCTTCCCAGACCTTCATACCCTCCAGCTTCTTTCTGGACAGCTGGACAGTACCCTCCTGGTCGTTGACGCGGACGACGAATACTTCGATCTCGTCGTTTACGTGCAGGATGTCCTCAGGCTTCACAGAAGGATCGGCGCTGACTTCATCGAAGGGAATGTAGCCGGCATGCTTGGTGCCCAGGTCGACCTGGACTTCGGTGGCGCCAATGCCGGTAACGGTTCCAATAACCCTATCTCCTGTATTTAAAGTCTTGATGGACTGCTCCAGAAGTGCCTCAAAGCTCTCCTCCTGCACAGCATCAGCAGTAATGATTTCGCTCATAGTCTTGTTGACCTCCTTTATTATCCACGCCGGTGTGGATGCACCGGCAGTGATTCCAACTTCAGTAACACCGCGGAAAAAGTCCGGCTTCAGCTCGGACGCGTTGTCCACCAAAACCACCTTTTCACAGTGCTCACGGCAGATGGTCGCCAGCCGTCCGGTATTGGAGCTTTTCACGTCGCCCACAACCACCATCGCCTGGCATCCGGCGCTCAGCTGCGCCGCCTCTGTCTGCCTTGCTTCTGTCGCTCTGCATATTGTATCAAATATTTTTACGTTAGTAAACAGTTTTTTTGCCATTTGGACACTTTTTTTCCACGATATTTCCGTTGAGGTGGTCTGCGACACCATACAGATCGGCAAATCCGGGGAAATTTTCTCATCCAGCGCCCATTTTTCCAGTTCTTCCGCGCTTTCAAACACCTTGCAGCTGTGGCACCAGCCGGCAATTCCCTCCACCTCGGGGTGGGAACGGGTGCCCATAATCACCGGCAGTTGTCCATCCTGCTCCGCCTTTTCCACGATACCGTGGATGCGCTTAACGAAAGGACAGGTAGCGTCCACGATCTCCACCTGACGCTGCTGCAGCTGTTCCATCACCGCTCTGGTGACCCCGTGGGAGCGGATGATCACCGTCATACCAGTGGTGGCTTCCTCCGGAGATTCAATGACCTGAACGCCCAGCTTTTCCAGCTTGTCCACCACATGGCGGTTGTGGATAATGGGTCCCAGGGTCGCCACCTGCTTACCGGCGGCGGCAGATTGCTCCACCAGCTCCACCGCCCGGTTTACACCGAAGCAGAAGCCGGCGCTTTTCGCGATACGGATACTCATAAGAAAATTTTCTGCGCGATAATTTCGCGCATCGCCGCCACGACACCGTCAATATCCAGCTCGGAGGTGTCCAGCTTCACGGAATCCTTTGCCATCTTCAGCGGCGCGATGGGACGGTGGGTGTCCTGATAATCCCGCTGCTGGATCTCCTTCAGCACCGTTGCGAAATCGGCGCTCTGACCCTTGGACTGCAGCTCATCGGTGCGTCGCTTTGCCCGTACTTCCGCAGAAGCGGTCAGAAAGATCTTCACGTCCGCATTGGGCAGCACCACGGTGCCAATATCTCTGCCGTCCATAATGACGTTGTAATTTTTCGCCACGTCGCGCTGCATATCCAGAAGCGCCTCACGCACCACGGCGTGGGCAGACACCAGAGATGCCTTCTGGGAAATATCCTGGGTGCGGATATCCTTGGATACGTCCATCCCGTTCATGATCATGTGCTGGGCGCCGTCCTCGTCATATTCGATCTGCACGGTCAGCTCATCAATATAGCGCTCAACGCCGTCCACATCCTTGGGACTAATGCCCAAAAGATCCAAAAAGTACGCAACGGTACGGTACAGCGCACCAGTATCTACATACTGAAACCCCAGCTCCTTTGCCAGGCGCTTGGCGATGGTGCTCTTACCTGCGCCGGCAGGTCCGTCAATGGCGATGGAATATGTTTTAGCCATAGGAAAAACCTCTCTTGTTTTTTATTGTTTCCGCAGTTTCAGAAGGGCTGCGGCTTCCGCCGCCACCACTTCCTCCGGGGTCATACCCAAAATTCTGCCGGTCTCCTCCGGGCTTTTGGGCAACTCACCCTCCAGACCAAACCGCAGGGTCAGCAGCTTTGCGGATCGCCCGTCCAGCGTGGAAAGCAGCTCCGAAATGCGCTGCCGCGCCTGGAAGTACGCGGTGTCCTCCACCGCCTGATCATCGTCAGGCTCCGGCACTTCCGGCTCCTGCTCTGCCTTGGCGCGGTGCATATTCCGGGCGGTTTTCAGCACGGATTCCACGATCTCGGTCTGCTCCACGCTCATGTGCAGTGCCTCGGCGATCTCCTCACGGGTGGGATTTCTGCCCAGCTCCGCCAAAAGCCTTTCATCCACGCTGCGGTAATCCTCCAGCGCCTGGCGCATTTTCTGGCCAACGCCCTGGATCCTTGCCTGCAGGGTGACCGCATAAGCCATGCTCTGGCAAATATGCCAATCCCGGAAGGCTTCAAAATCACCGCCGTCATAGCGGCTCAGGCTCTGCCACAGACCCATACTACCCTCCTGGATCAGATCCAGCAGCAGTACGCCGTAGCCGGTGTGCGCACAGGCAAGCTCCACCACCCGGCTTAAGCACAAATTCAAAATATTCTGCTGAAGCTGGGGATCATCCCCCTTTTCCTTCAGCTGTGCGCTGATGACAGCCAAATCTCCGCACACGGGAATTGCCGCAATTTCCTGCAGATACAGCTTCAGCGGATCGGTATCCTCCAGCTCCTGCAGCAGCCTGCCGCTTTTCGCCAACTGCTCTTCCCTGCGCAGGCGGACAGCCGCCTCGCCAGCGCCGGACAGCTTCGGCAATCGGGAAATATCCAGCTTGATACCCCGGTCACAGAGCTGGGAAAAGGCTTCCTCCAGGAAGCTCTCGTCCTCATCTTCCAGTAACGCCAGGAATTTTTCCGCACCAATGGCATCGGAAATCGAAGGCAAAGTACGGTCCCACAAGGATTCTTCAAACGTAAATTCCATCATACCAGAAAATCCTCCAGTCCCATACTGCTGCCCAGCTTCTTCATATTGGCGATCGCCTGCTTTTCCAGCTGCCGTGCCCGTTCCTTGGAGATGCCCAGCTTTTCGCCGGTCTGCTCCAGAGAATAGCAAACGCCATCGTCCATACCGAAGCGCAGCCGCAGAACCTGCCGCTGCCGCTGTGTCAGCTTGGACATCAGTGTTTCCACTGTTTGGGTCAATTCTTCCCGAACCACCTTTTCATAGGGCTGCTCGGCGTGGATATTTTCCAGCAGCTGGGACAGTGTGCCGTCCTCATCGCCGATCTGGGCATCCAGCGAGCAGGTCTGGGGCAATAAGCCCATAAGTTCCTCTACCTTTGTAACGGGGATGCCGCATTTTTCCGCGATCTGCTCGGCTGTAGGCTCCATCTGCAGCTCCAGCAGCAGCGCTGCTCGGGCAGCATTGATCTTGCGGATCCGCTCTGCCGTATGTACCGGCACGCGGATGGTGCCATAGCCGGTCAGATACCGGCTGACACCCTGCCGGATCCATTTGGTGGCATAGGTGGAAAATCGAAAATCCAGCGTATAATCAAATTTCTTCGCTGCCGCAAGCAGACCGATACTGCCCTCCTGGATCAGATCCAGCAGCGGCACGCCCCGTCCTGCATATTCCCGGGCGATGGATACAACCAGCCGCAGATTGGAATTGACCATCTTGCGGATGGCTTCCTCATCTCCACCTGCACAGCGCTTTGCCAGCTCCCGTTCCTCCTCGGGGGTCAAACGGGGATACCGGTGAATGTCGCTTAAGTACTGGCGCACATCATCTTCCGAATATGTTTGCGTATCCAGCAGATCTACTGTCATACACCAAGACCTTTTCTTTCTTTTAATTTTCGTTGCAGCGCACGCAGATCCTCCTCCGAGGTAACGCTGGAGGATTGATGCTCTGCCAGGATCGTCTGCACGCAGTCGGCAAGCGCTTCCTCGCTGACAAGCTCCTTCTGGCGCTGGGTAATGGCGGTAATATGGGAAATTTCTTCTCCGTTCAGGTCAGTCAGCACGGCGATGGACACATCCATACCGGCTTCGTGCCGCTGCCGCAGCTGACCGTATACCTTGCCCAGCAATTCGCAGGAGAACATATCGGGGAGCAGCGCCTTCGTCTTATCCAGCAGCGCCGGCTCACGCAGGATCTGGGCAATAATACATTCCTCCGCCATAGCGGATTTCACATTTTCATAATGGATCGTGCGGCTCTTGGGCTGCAGCGCTCTTGCCGGCGCCAGATCAATGGCTTCCTGTTTTTTCTTCTGCTGCGCCTGCCGGCGCTTCCACGCGCGACCGATCTCCATCTTCATAGCATCCACGCTGATCTTCGCCGCCTCGGCCACTCTGCCGGCATAGATCTCCCGCTGTACGGGGCTGCCCAGCGTGCTGATCAGATCCGCGCACTCGTGCAGGAACCGAACCTTCTGGTCATCCAGCCGCAGATCGTATTTGGCAGCGATGGCGTTAAGCTGATACTCCACCCGGTTGGCAGAGCCCTCCAGCAGGAGCTTGAATTTCTCGGCACCGAATTTTTGCAGGAATTCATCCGGGTCCTTGGCGCCTTCCATTTTCAGCACCTTCACCTGCAGGCCTGCCTTTTCCAGCATAGGGATCGCCCGCTGTGCAGCACGCTGACCGGCTTCATCGGAGTCATAGGTCAGGATCACCTGCTCGGTATACCGGGCAAGCAGCGTGACCTGCTCCTCCGTAAGGCTGGTACCCAGGGAAGCGACCGCATTGTCAAAACCAAACTGATGCAGCGCCACCACGTCAATATTTCCCTCCACCAGAATGATGTAGGGATATTTGGTCTTTTTGGCAAGATTCATACCAAAAAGGTTTTTCCGCTTGTTAAAGATCAAAGTTTCGTTGGAATTCAGGTATTTTGGCTTGCTGTCATCCAGCACGCGGCCGCCGAAGCCGATCACATTTCCCCGGACGTCAATAATGGGGAACATCAGCCGGTTGCGGAAGCGGTCATAAACCCTTCCGTTCTTTTCGCCCACCAGATCCGCGTCACGCAGTTCCTGGTCGGTATAGCCCTTTTTGCGCATAGCATCCACAAGGGCATTCCAGGAATTGGGCGCAAAGCCAATACCGAACCGGGTTACACTGCCCTTCGTAAGACCGCGTCTTTGGACATATTCCAGGCACTCCTTGCCGGCAGGCGCGTAAAGCTGTTCGTTGAAAAACCGTCCTGCCTCACGCATCAGCGCCCACAGACGCTCCTGCTGACGGTAGCGGCTCTGATACTGCTCATCCTCCGGCACGGTCATACCGCAGCGCTTTGCCAGCGCACGGACCGCATCGGGATAGCTCAAGCCCTCCACTTCCATCAGAAAGTTGATAACGCCGCCACCCTTATGACAGCCGAAGCAGTAGTAAATACCCTTATCCGGCGCAACGGAGAAGGAGGCAGTCTTTTCACCGTGGAAAGGACACAGACCAAACATATTTGCGCCGGAGCGCTTCAAATTCACATACTGACCCACCACATCCTCAATGGGATTGCGGGCAACCAGTTCATCAATAAATGAGGGTGGAAATGCCATCGTCTGTACCTCCTTAACCTGTTAATTATAGCATATTTTATCGAATATGCCAACCCGTTGGGATAAAAATCTCGGTATATTTGTCGACGGCGTACTTGTCGGTCATACAGGCGATGTAGTCGCAGACCGTCCGCTCGATGCCGTCGAAGCTGACCTGGGGGTGAAAATCTGCGGGAAGGGCTTCCGGTTGGTTTACATAATATCGGTAGAGCTTTTCCAGCATTTCTTTTGCCTTGCTCTCCTGCCCCTTGGCAAGAGGATTGCGGTAAACCTTCTCAAACATAAAGCTGCGCAGCTCCTGCAGCGCCCGATATACACCGTCGGACATCATGATCTCCCCTGCCTCTGTAGAGGTGCGGATCATATCGCACACCAGGGTATTGATGCGCTGGGTATGGGTGCTGCCCAGAACATCCAGAATATCCTGGGGCAGATCGCTATTGGTCAGGATACCTGCCCGGATAGCGTCGTCAATATCGTGATTGACATAGGCGATCTGGTCGGAGAAACGGACCACCCGTCCCTCCAGGGTCTCGGGAATATGCTCACCGGTATGACCCAAAATGCCCATCCGGGTCTCGAAGGTCAGATTCAGACCTTCGCCGTCCCGCTCCAGATAGTCCACCACCCGCAGGCTCTGCTCGTTATGGCGGAAGGGCTGTCCCAGGCAGTTGCTCAATGCCACCTCGCCGGCGTGTCCGAAAGGGGTATGCCCCAGATCGTGACCCATTGCGACGGCCTCCGCCAGATCCTCGTTCAAGCCCAGCGCCCGGGTAATGGTGCCGGCGATCCGGGACACCTCCAGCGTATGGGTCATCCGGGTGCGGTAATGATCGCCTTCCGGACACAGGAACACCTGGGTCTTATGCATCAGGCGGCGAAACGCCTTGGAATGTACGATCTTGTCGATATCCCGCTGATAGCAGGTGCGCACGTCCTCCTCCCGATCCTCCTCGGGATAGGGTCTGCCCTTGCTCTCGTCAGCAAAGGCCGCCTTGGGGTGCAGCCTTCTGTGCTCCAGCCGCTCCAGCTCTTCACGAATCGTCATTCAGGCTTCCTCCTTCACGGGAAATGCGCGGTATTCCTGTGCCGTCTGCATGCCCTCGATATTGCCGGCGGACATATCCGTCAGCCGCTCCAGAAACGGCTGCGCCTTTGCCTCCGGCATCAGGATCTCCAGCTCCACCTCCGTGCCGAAATCCGTATTGCGGATCAAGCCGCCGAAGGCATCCACCTCCAGCTTTACGCGCTCGTAATAGGTGTAGGGGCAAGGCACGTACAGCACGCTCCAAACCCGTTTCATAGACTTGCCTGCCGCATCCACGGCGATCTTCGCGCCCTTGGTATAGGCACGCACCAGGCCGCCGGCACCCAGCAAAATACCGCCGAAATACCGGGTCACCACGCACACGATATTGAAAAGTCCTTCCCGCTGCAGCACCTGCAGCATGGGCATTCCGGCAGTGCCGCCGGGCTCGCCGTCATCGGAAAAGCGGACAGCGCCGTCTTTGATGATATACGCCCAGCAGTTATGGGTGGCATCGTAGTGCTGTTTCTTCATCTGCTGGATCTTTTCCAGCGCTTCTTCCTCGGATTCTACCGGCCAAACCCTGCCGATAAAGCGTGACTTTTTCTCGATAAATACATCTTCACCGAATTGGGTCGGAACCAGATATTCCTCCAAGATCTCAGCACTCCTTTACAATAAAATCTCTTAACTTTCCGTAGAGAATGGGATCGACGACGGTCTCCACCTCGATACCCTCTGCGGTATACTCCACGTTCAACACCTGCGCACCGCTGTGCAGCGTCTCCACCATGCCGCCCATAGAATAAGGCAGCCGTACGGTGATATGATGGCGGCTGTGTCCCAGGGCTTTCTCGATGGCCTTGAGCAGCTCCTCCATACCCTCACCGGTGGCCGCGGAAATACGCACCACGTCCTCCCCGATGGGAATATCGGTCTTTTCCACCAGATCCGCCTTGTTGTAGCACTGCAGGACCGGTATGCCCGGTGCCGCCCGCTGGGAGATCAGCTTGTCCACCACGGCGATATGCTCCTGCCGGTTTTCATCGGAAGAATCGATCACGTGCAGCAGCAGATCCGCATATTCCAGCTCCTCCAGAGTCGCCCGGAAGGCATCCACCAGATGGTGGGGCAGCTTTGCGATAAACCCGACGGTATCCGTCAGGATCACACTCAAATTGTCAGAAACCGTCAGCTGTCTGGAGGTGGTGTCCAGCGTATCAAACAGACGGTTGTTGGCAGGAATTCCGGCATCGGTAAGCTGATTCAGCAGCGTGGATTTGCCTGCATTGGTGTAGCCCACGATGGCAACCACCGGCACGGAGTTTTTCATCCGGCGCTCTCTTTGCACGCCACGAACCTGGCGCACCTGCTCCAGCTCCTGCTGCAGCCTTGCGATCCGCTCACGGATGTGACGGCGGTCGCTTTCCAGCTTGGTCTCACCGGGACCACGGGTGCCGATACCGCCGCCCTGCCGGGAAAGGCTCTTGCCCATACCGGAAAGCCGGGGTAGTAAATATTTGTACTGTGCAAGCTCCACCTGCAAGCGTCCCTCACGGGTCTTTGCCCGCTGGGCAAAAATATCCAGGATCAGCGCGCTGCGATCCAAAACCGTAACGCCTATGATCTCCTCCAGCGCCCGGATATTGCCGGCAGACAGCTCGTTATCGAAAACCACCATCGTGGCTTCGGTAACTTCCACCAGCATCTTCACCTCCTGCGCCTTACCCTCGCCGATAAAGCTGTGGGGGTCCGGTGCGTGCCGGTTCTGCAATATCTTACCGGTGCAAAAACCGCCGGCAGTTTCCAAAAGCGCTTCCAGCTCGTCCAGGGTCTCATTCGTAGCGATCTGCTCCTTGCGGAAGCAATCGGCATTCAGTCCCACCAGCACGGCGCGCTCGCATACTGTTTCAAAGGTCGATTCCATAGTTCCTCCGTTTTGCAATATAACAGCCGTATACCGCAAAATTCGCGCTCAGGCAGCAAAATAATACAAAAAAGTCCGCACTACGTTACGCAGTGCGGACTTTACTCTTACTTCAGGCCGAAACGCTTGTTGAAACGATCAACACGTCCACCGGTGTCAACCAGCTTCTGCTTGCCGGTATAGAAAGGGTGGCACTTGGAGCAGATTTCAACGCGGATGTCCTTCTTGGTGGAGCCGGTCGTAAAGACGTTGCCACAGGCACAGCGAATGGTAGTCTGTTCGTAATTGGGATGGATACCTTCCTTCATTTGGTTCACCTCTTTCTTCGTAGTTAAAAGGGCATAATAACCCTGGCAATTTCAATCGCCCGAACATCATAACATATCCAATTTGGAAATGCAAGTGTTTTTTTCGTTATTTTTTGAATTTTTCCTGTCAGAACGCCCAGTTGCCGTTACGGAAGATGGGAACGACCTTACCATCGCGGCAATGTGCGTCGATATTCATCGTATCGCAGCCGATCATAAAGTCCACGTGGATCATGGAATCATTGATGCCCAGAGCGCGGCACTCTTCCAGGGTTTTGTTCTGATAATCGTTGATGGTGTCGGGGAAGCCGGCGCCCACAGCCAGGTGGCAGACGGCGTTCTCGTCGAACAGCGTTTCGTAGAACAGTAGGCCACTGACGTTGATGGGGCTGGTCTGGGGAACCAGGGCACACTCGCCCAAGTAAGCGGCACCTTCGTCCATGGTGATCATGGTGTTCAGCAGTTCTTCGCCCTTTTCTGCCTTGGCTTCCACGGCCTTGCCGTTTTCAAAGCGCAGGTAGAAATTCTCGATCAGCTGACCCTGATAGCTCAAAGGCTTGGTGGAGTAGACGATACCCACTGCCTTGCCCTTCATGGGAGAGATGAAACATTCCTCGGTGGGAATGTTGGGATTGAAGTAAATACCCTGCAGGCTGGTGTCACCGCCGCCACCGAAATGGGCTTCGGGGATCATGCCCACGGTCAGGTCGGTGCCGTTGTCAGCGGTATAGTGCAAAGACTCGATGCCCAGGCTGTTCAGATAATCGCAGCGGCTCTTCAGGTCAGCATTGTGCTTTTCCCAGGCCTTGATGGGGTCATCATCCACACGGGAGGTAGCAAGGATCGCTTCCCACAGCTTCTCGATGGCCACGGAAGTGCGGACGCCGGGGAATACTTTTCTTGCCCAGGCAGCGCCGGGAACAGCGGCGATACACCACTGCTGCTTACCGTCCCGGGCATCGATATAGGGGCGCAAAATGGGATAGGACATCTTTCTTGCCTTGGCCATCTTGGCGATGTTCACGCCCTTCAGACCGTCGGGATCATCGGATACCAGGTGGATACGGGCAGGCAGAACATCGCACATATACTGCTGCTTTGCCTTCTGCCACTCGGTAACGGTGCCCATGGTCTTAACAGACTGATAGCGCACGTGCAGCTTGGTCAGCGGATCGTAATTCCACTCAACGGTAACCTTCTTGGCCTTGGCCTTGTAAGCCTGCTCCACCACCATCTGCACGAACTCCGGCTGGTCAAGACCGGCGTAGATGATGACTTCCTGACCCTTCTGGACATTGACGCCGCAGCGGACGATCAGCTTTGCATATTCTCTCAAAACAGTTTTCTTCATAAGAATTCTCCTTTGTTTCAAATTTTCATTCATTATAACAAATATCCGCCAAAAGGTCAATGATTCTTCTGCCTGATTGCGCCCCATAATGGGGTATATTTCGCCATATTTTGACAGATAAATTATTTTTATTGCCAAAAACGCCATTCTTTGTTATAATGAGCGTGTTATGGAAGGAAAAACTCGTTTTTACGTCAGTAACAAAAATGTTATGACATGGCTGATGGCACTTTGCCTGGTCGGCTCGGCAGTGACCCGCATTGTATTCGCCTGTTTGAAAGGGTCAGGCGATACAGCACAGGTGTGGAGTCAAATCGTTCTGCCAGTAGCAGCCACCTTGCTGTATGTGCTCATCGTTCTCCTGGGCGGCAAAGAGCTGTTCTACAAAACCGCGATCCCCATGTTCCTGATGGCCATCTACTACGCCATCCGTCCCCACATGATTTTGGGCGAGTCCATGCTGGTTCAGGGTCTGTTCATCGTTTGTCTGCTGTTCTTCTGCGTGGCATACACCGCCATTACCTGCGGCAAGATCCGCAGCATCTGGATGCTGGTGCCGCTGTACCTGGCTGCCGGCGCACTGCTCATCTATCTGCAGCGCTCGCTGATGCTGCGTGGCGTCGCTGACCATTGGACTTATGTCCTGCCGGATTATCTGTTCTTCGGCGGTCTGCTGCTGCAGAGCTTTGCCATACGGGTACATACCGATGGCGAATACCACCCCACCTGGGGTGACCGTATTGACGGCCGCAAGATCCGCACCCTGCCCCCCATCGCACAGATCACCTCCTACATTCAGGTCGAGCGCAACACCTGCTCCAATCTGTTTGAGGAGTCCATTGAGATCACCAATATTGACCGCTATATCCGTCAAAAGCGCCGTGAAGGTCTGAAGGATTTCGGCATCACCCACGTGCTGCTGGCAGCATACGTCAGGGGCATCGCCAAGTATCCCCAGCTCAACCGCTTTATCTCCGGTCAGAAGGTCTATTCCCGCGGCAACGACATCCAGTACTGTATGGTTGTCAAGAAGGAAATGACGCTGGAATCCCCCGACACCTCCATCAAGGTACACCTGAATCCCCACGATACTGCGGAAGATGTGTACAACAAGCTCAACGCCGCCATCGAGAGCGTGAAAAAGACCACCGAGCTGGACTCCAGCTTTGATAATCTGGTGGCGCTGTTCACCCTGATCCCCGGTGTGGTACTGAAATTCGTGGTGTGGCTGCTGAAGCTGCTGGATTATTTCGGTCTGCTTCCCAAGTTCCTGATGGAGCTGAGTCCCTTCCACGGCAGCCTGTTCTTCACCTCTATGGGCAGCCTGGGTATCCGTCCGATCTACCACCATCTGTATGATTTCGGCAACATCCCCGCCTTCGGCGCCTTCGGCTGCAAGCGCCGCGCGCTGGAGGTGCAGGAGGACGGCACCATCGTGCAGAAGAAGTATATTGATATCAAGTTCGTTCTGGACGAGCGTATCGTGGATGGCTACTACTACGCCACCTTCTTCAAGCACTACCGCCGCCTGCTGGCACACCCGGAAGTGCTGGACGAAGCCCCCGAAGAAGTCAACAAGGATATTGATTGATGTTAACGAAGATTCAAAGCTTTCTGCCAGAGGGTCACCTCTGGCAGAATCAAATTATATGGTATGATGAGATAACCTCCACCAACGACGTGGCGAAGGATCTGATCCATCAGGGCGCGCCTCACGGTACGGTGCTGATCGCGGACAGGCAATCCGGTGGCAGAGGCCGTATGGGTCGCAGCTTTGTGTCCCCGGCAGGTCAGGGCGTGTATATGAGCGTCATTCTGCGCTTCCCCAACACGCCGGAGCAGCTGATGCACCTGACCTGCGCCGCTGCCGTTGCCGCCTGCGACGCGGTGGAAGCAGTGACCGGGCTGCGCCCCGGCATTAAATGGACCAATGATCTGGTCTATGGCGGCAGAAAGCTGGCAGGCATACTCACCGAGCTGGTGATCGCCCCCACGCAGACCGCCGCCGTGATCGGCATCGGTATCAACTGCGCACAAGCGCAGGCCGATTTCCCGGAGGATATCCGCAGCTTTGCAGGCTCACTTTCTATGGTCTGCGGCAAAAGCACCGACCGGGCGCGGCTGGCTGCGGCGCTGATCGAAGCCTTTTCCAAAATGGCGCAAAGCATAGGCGAAAAGCAGGCGATTCTGGACACCTACCGCCGGGATTGCGTCACCGTCGGAAAAGCCGTTTCCGTGGTCAGGGGCGACACCCTTCGCCACGGCACCGCCGTCGGCATTGATGACGAGGGCGCGTTATTGGTGGAATTTTCCGACGGTTGCAAAGAAGCCGTCAACGCCGGCGAAGTCAGTGTCCGGGGTATGTACGGCTACTGTCCCTGAACCGTCGCAAAAAATCCTTGCATTTTTCTTCGCAAATGGTTATACTGATAGTAAGATCACGATACATGAATGGAGGTAATGTCTTATGAAGGTTTTTGGTATCGTTATGAAGGTCATTTTGGCTCTGGCCGCTGTTGCCGGCGCTGTCTATGTGGCTGTTGTCCACGGCGACAAGATCGTCGCCTGGGCAAAGAAGACATTTAAGTTTCTTAAGTGCCGCTGCGGTGGCGATTGCGACTGTGAAGGCGAATGTACCTGCGACGGCGAATGTGCGTGCGATTGCGACTGCGAGTGCGCGGAAGAGATCCCGGAAGTTCCCGAGACCGCCGCAGACGAAGTCGTTGCCGCCGAAACTGATTTTGAAGGCTGATATAAAATAAAACGTGGCGTGCCGGATGGCACGCCACGTTTTATTTTACATGCTCGTCAGCAGATTTACCAGCATAGTGACGCATTTTTCCATATCCTCTACGGGAATGTACTCAAAGCGTCCGTGGAAATTCGCGCCGCCGGTGCAAAGATTGGGACAAGGCAGACCCATATAGGACAGTCTTGCGCCGTCTGTGCCGCCACGGATGGGTACCTCCCGGGGCGTCATACCGGATGCGGTCATTGCCTTCTTTGCCCGCTCCACGATATACATACAAGGCTCGATGCACTGCTTCATATTGTAGTAGCTGTCTTTCATCAGCAGCTCCACCGTACCTTCACCGTATTTGCGGTTCAGGTATTCGGCGGCTGCGGTCATCAGCGCCTTCTTTTCCTGGAATTTCGTCATATCGTGATCCCGGATGATATAGCGCAGCGTGGTCTGCTCCACCTCGCCCTGCATATCCGTCAAGTGGATAAAGCCTTCGTAGCCTTCGGTATACTCCGGCTTCTGCAGCGCCGGCAGCAGGCTCTGGAACTCCATAGCGATATACTGGGAGTTCACCATTTTTCCCTTTGCGCCGCCGGGATGGATGTTCAGACCGTGGAACACCACCTTCGCCCCTGCCGCATTAAAATTCTCATACTCGATCTCGCCCACGGTGCCGCCGTCTACGGTGTAGGCGTAATCCGCGCCGAAGCCCTGAACATCGAATTTGTCGGCACCTCTGCCGATCTCCTCATCCGGTGTAAAGCCGATCTTCAGCGTTGCGTGGCGCATCCGGGTACGCAGCAAGAATTCCGCCGCGGTCATAATTTCCGTAATGCCGGCCTTGTTATCCGCACCCAGCAGTGTGGTGCCGTCGGTGACGATCAGGTGCTTGCCGTGGTGATTTTTCAGGCTGGGGTAGTCGCTTTCCCGCAGATATATCCCCTTTTCTTCATTCAGGCACACGTCGCCGCCGTCGTACGCCACCACCTTCGCCTGCACATTGGCACCGGAAACATCCGGCGCGGTGTCCATATGGGCGATCAGACCGATGGTCGGCAGACTGGGATCACCGGGCACGGTACCGTAGACGTAGCCATTTTCATCCATTCGGGCATCCTGAATTCCCATGGTACGCATCTCCTCCACCAGCGCCGCGCCCAGCAGCTTCTGCCTGGCGGTGGAAGGACAGCTTTCAGAAAATTCATCCGACTGGGTATCAAAGCCCACATAGCGCAAAAAGCGCGCAGTTACACGATTCATAGTACACTCCTTTAAGCAAGAATTCCCGAAATACGTCGGTATTCCGGGAATTCATTTTGATGAATTACTTGGCGGCGTTGACCAGCTCGGCGGTATCCTGAGCGATCATCAGCTCTTCGTTGGTAGGCACGACCCAAACCTGAACCTTGGAGTCAGGCGTGGAGATGCACAGCTCCTGACCGCGCTTCTTGTTCAGCTCGGGATCGATCTTGACGCCCATAAAGCCCAGGTACTCACAGATTGCGGCACGGACAGCGCAGTCATTCTCGCCGACACCGGCGGTGAAGGTCAGAACATCCAGACCGTTCAGCGCGGCAGCGTAAGCGCCCACATACTTGGCAACCTCGTAGCAGAACTTGTCACGGGCCAGAGCGCAGTTCTCATCGCCGTTCTTGGCGCCGGCTTCCAGATCACGGAAGTCAGAGGAAACGTTACCGGACAGCGCCAGAACGCCGGACTTCTTGTTGAGCATATTCAGGCACTCATCAACGCTCATGCCGTACTTGTTGCAGATGAACTGCACCACGCAGGCGTCGATATCGCCGGAACGGGTGCCCATAGGCACGCCGGCCAGAGGAGACAGACCCATGGTGGTATCCTGGCACTTACCGTTGAGGATAGCAGACATGGAGGAGCCGTTGCCCAGATGGCAGTTGACCATCTTGAACTCAGTCTTGCCCACCAGCTCTGCGGTGCGGCGAGCCACATACTTGTGGGAGGTGCCGTGGAAGCCGTAGCGGCGGATGGAATCCTCCTCAAAATACTGGGTGGGGATGGCATAGCGGTAAGCCTTGGCGGGCATCGTCATGTGGAAAGCGGTGTCAAACACAGCCACCTGGGGCGTGTTGGGCATAACCGCCTGGCAGGCACGGATGCCCATCAGATTGGCAGGGTTGTGCAGGGGGCCCAGGGGGATGCACTTTTCGATGGCAGCGATGACCTCGTCATCAATGATGCAGGACGCGAAGAATTCCATACCGCCGTGCAGCACGCGGTGACCGACGGCGTCGATCTCGTCCACGCTGCCGATGACGCCGTCAACGGGATCCACCAGAATA
The DNA here is from genome assembly GCA_017436955.1 of Oscillospiraceae bacterium. Lineage (GTDB taxonomy): Bacteria > Bacillota > Clostridia > Oscillospirales > Oscillospiraceae > Faecousia. The sequence goes on from JAFSCD010000008.1 coordinate 33,926, forward strand.
TCCAATGTAGCCGCGATAGCCTCGGAGTGTGTGGGCATGGGGATGTCCTTTACGATCTTGTTCTCGCCGACCTTGTGGTTCAGGCGGCCGTCAATACCGATACGCTCGCACAGACCCTTTGCGGAAACCTCACCGGTCTCGGGGTTCATCAGCTGATACTTCAGGCTGGAACTGCCGGCATTGATAATCAAAACATTCATTAGAGTATGCCTCCTAAAAAATATATTTTCTTTTTTCGCAGTTTATGGTATGATAGCCATAGCTGGGAACCATTATAGCGCATAAAGCCGAAATTCTCAAGCCAAAAAACAGTATTTTTTTGAAAAGGAGGGATATTTTTGAAAACTGTCGGTATTATCTGCGAATATAACCCCTTTCACAACGGTCACAAAAAGCAGCTGGACACCATCCGCGCGCAGCTTGGCAGGGATTGCGCCATCGTTTGCCTGATGAGCGGCAATTTTGTCCAGCGTGGCGCACCGGCTATTTTCCACAAATCCCTCCGGGCGCAGGCGGCTCTTTTCAGCGGCGCAGACCTGGTGCTGGAGCTGCCGGTGACCTATGCGCTGTCCTCTGCCGAGGGCTTCGCCGCCGGCGGCGTAAAGATTCTTGGCGGTTTTTGCGATCTTCTTTGCTTCGGCACAGAAACCGGCGATGCCGTTGCCCTGATATCTGCCGCAAAAGCGTTGCTGTCTGACGACTTTAAGGACGCTCTGCGTCAGCAGCTTGACAAGGGTCTGTCCTTCCCTGCTGCCCGGGCTGCCGCGCTGCAGGAACACTCTGCGCTGCTGCAAAAGCCCAATGATATTCTGGCTGTGGAATATTGTAAGGCGATCTTATTGCAAAAAAGCGCCATGCAGCCCATGCCCATCCTGCGGCAGGGTGATTATCACGATACCGCTGCCGATTTGGAAAACCCCTCCGCCACCGCCATCCGGAATCTGCTGCGAAGCGGAGAAAGCTGGAGCGAATATGTGCCGGAGGAAGCCGGCGCCCTTTTCCGCCACGCGGAAGCCTACACCCTCGCCGCCGGCGAGCGCTCCGTGCTTGCGAAGCTGCGGTGTATGACCGACGCGGAATTTGAAGCGCTGCCCTACGGCTCCGAAGGTCTTTGGCGCAAATTTATGCACGCCTGCAGAAGCTGTGACAGCACCCAAAGCATCATCTCCGAAACCAAATCTAAACGCTACACCCGCACCCGGATCGACCGGATGCTGATGTGCGCGTATCTTGGCATCACCAAAGAAATGTTGGAAAGCACTCCGCCCTACACCCGGGTGCTGGCGCTGAATGAGAAAGGTCGCTCCGTGCTGAAGCAGGCCCGGCTTACCGGCAGCTTCCCCCACGTAGGCGAAGCGATGGACGATCCCTACTGGGCGCTGGAGCAGCGCTGTGCGGATCTTTACGCCCTTTTCCGCACAAGCTCCCCCGCCCCTGCCGGTCAGGAAGCAAAACAGAGAGTATTTTTCAAATAACAGCGCAAGGCAGACTTGGACCGCTATGCATAAAGGCGTTGCCCCACAATAAGAAAAGCCGACAGATTTCGCATCTGTCGGCTTTTTGTACTTTATTCACCCATGACCTCGTAGCGGTATTTTGCGATGCCTCTGGCCAGCAGATCCATAGCTCGCTCCAGCTCCTTGCAATCCCGGACATAGGCAATACGCACCTCGTTGTAGCCCTTGCCGGGGGTTTCGTAGAAGGGCGCACCCGGGGCAAACATCACCGTGTCGCCCTTATGGTCGAAGCTCTCCAGCAGCCACTGCTGGAACTTATCCGCATCGTCCACCGGCAGGCTTGCCATCACATAGAAGGCGCCCATAGGCTCTTCCACCTCCACGCCGGGGATCTGGCGCAGCTTTTCGATCACCAGGTCACGGCGCTTGCGGTATTCTTCCTTACTTTCCCGGTAGAATTCCGCGTCCACATCGTACAGCGCTGCCGCGCCCAGCTGGTCGATGGTCGCCACCGCCAGACGGGACTGGCAGAATTTCAGCAGTGCCTGCTGCAGTTCCTTATTCTTGGTAACCACGCAGCCCACACGGGCGCCGCAGGCGGAGAAGCGCTTGGAAACGGAGTCGATAATTACCAGGTTTTCATCAATATCATCGAACCGACCCATACAAGGCACGCCGAACTTATCGTCATAGCAGAATTCCCGGTAGACCTCGTCACAGATCAGGAACAGGTTATGCGCCTTGGCAACGTCGGCGATCATCCGCATTTCCTCCTGGGTCAGCACCACGCCGGTGGGGTTGCCGGGATTGGTGATCATGATCGCCCGGGTGTTCTTGGTGATCAGGCTTTCGATGCGCTTGCGGTTGGCATAGCGGTAGCCCTCTTCCGGTCTTGTAGGCAGCGCGCGGATGCGACCGCCGGCGGCGTGAACGAAGGTGGTGTAGTTGGGATAGTAAGGCTCCGGCACGATCACCTCGGTATAGGGATCGAGAATACTCAGGCAGGTCAGCAGCAGCGCCTCGCTGCCACCGGTGGTGATGAGAATATCATTGGGCTCCAGATCCACGCCGATCTTGCCGTAATACTTGCGGATCGCCTCGATCAGCACCGGCATACCGGGAGAGGCTTCATAGGCCAGCGTGCCGGGGTCAAAGGCGCGGATGGCTTCAAAATAAGCCTCCGGCGTTTTTAAGTCCGGCTGACCGATATTCAGGTGGTAGATCTTTTTCCCTTCCTTTTCCGCCTTCACCGCCAGGGGATGGAATTTCCGCATGGGAGACGGCTCGCAGCGGTTTGCATTGATAGAAATTTTCATAGGTACCTCCATTGGCAAGTTAAGCTGCCAAACTGTTTTTATATTCCTTTGTAAGGCGGGAAAGCTCCGGGCTCAACACCGCCAGGGCGATCAGATTCGGGATCGCCATCAGCCCGTTGACCGTTTCCGACAGGCTCCACACCACCGAGGTGTTCAGCACCGCGCCCAAAACCACACAGACCGATTGCAAAAGCGCAAACTTTTTCCACACGGCATTGCCGAAGAGAAACTGGGCGCACCGGGCGCCGTATAGCCCCCAGCCCAGCACCGTGGCAAAGGCAAAGCAGCACAGCGCCGCAGCAATAAAAATCGCCGCCCAATCGCCGTATATGGCGCAAAACGCATCCACCGTCAGCGCAACGCCAATGTCCACGCCGTAGGGGATCGCCACACCGCTGACCAGGATCACCAGCGCCGTCATTGTACAGATGACGACGGTGTCCAGAAACACCTCCATAATACCCATCAGACCCTGCTGCGCAGGATGTCCGACCTGGGCGGATGCGTGGGCGATGGATGCCGTACCCATACCGGCTTCATTGGTAAATACGCCCCGGGACACACCGATGCGCAGCGTAACAAACACAGAGCCGACCAGACCGCCGGTCACCGCTCTTGGGGAAAACGCGCCGCAGACGATCGCCCGAAACGCCTCGGGAATCAACTGAACTCTGGCCACCAGGACACCCAGCCCCAGCAGCAGATATGCCACCGATACAAAGGGCACCAGCCGCTCCGCAACCGTGCCGATCCGCTTTGCGCCACCCAGCAGCATTACGCAAACCATCACCGCCAGAATTACGCCCATTATCACGTTTCCAAGCACCGTTTCCCTGCCGCCAAAGGCGGTCAGTGCGGAATTTACACTGCTGACTACCGCGTTGATCTGGGTGGCGTTGCCCACGCCAAAGGCGGCCACTACGCCGAAAAAGCTGTACAAAGCAGCCAGCCACAGCCATTTTTTGCCCATTCCGTCACGGATCATATACATCGGACCGCCGACCCACTCGCCGTTTTCCCTGGCGCGGAAGCGGACAGCCAGCGTGGCTTCGGCAAATTTCGTCACCATACCAAGCACGGCACAGACCCACATCCAAAACACGGCGCCCGGACCGCCGATGGCTATTGCCCCGGCTACGCCGGCAAGATTGCCCGTACCCACGGTAGCTGCCAGTGCGGTACAAAGCGCCTGAAACGGTGTTACACCATCGCCGCTCGCTTTTCCGCCACGCAGCCGGGCAAAAAAGTCCCGGAGCGCCCGGGGAAACAGAGTGATTTGGGCAAAGCCGGTGCGCAGGCTCAGGACGATGCCGACGCCCAGGATCAGCATCAGCGCCGGTGCGCCCCAAACGATGCTGTTTACCGAATCCAATACTTTGGTCATTATGTCCTCCTAGCATAGCACTTTTTACTGGGCGTTGCAAGAAAAATCTTGAAAATGGGCAGAAAAAAGCAGTTTCCCATTTGAGAAACTGCTTTCGTACTTTATTCCCAGGATGCCCAAACTTCGGGGCAGTAGCCCACGGTGGCCTGCTTGCCGTTGCGGACGATGGGTGTTTTCATAAGTGAGGGGTCATCGAAAACCTTGTCCTCTTTTGCGACACGGTCCTCCGTATATTTCATCAGCGTGATGTCGGGATGCTTGCTGTCCCAGTCGATCAGCCGGTCGATGCCGCCGACGGCACGCAGAACGCTGTCAAACTCCTTGCCGGACAGCCCGAAGCGCAGCAGGTCGACGAACTGATATTTGATCCTGCGTTCCTTAAAATAGCGCTCTGCCTTTTTCGTATCAAAGCATTTGCTTTTGCCAAAAATCTGAATGTTCAATAGCTTACCTCCATCAGGCACAGTCCCTGGGCAGGGACAAGATAGCCTGCATCCTCCCGTTTTGCGCCGAACAGCGCCGGGATACTGTCCGCGTCCCGCTTGCCCTGACCGACCTCAACGAGCGTACCCACCAGGATCCGCACCATATTGTAGAGAAATCCGTCACCGGTAACAGTGAAACGAAGCGCCTCCCCTTCCCGGCAGATCTGCAGGGAATCAATGCGGCGAAGCGTGGTTTTTTTCAGCTTCTTATTGGCATTGAAGGCGGAAAAATCGTGCTCGCCCAGAAAATGCTTTGCCGCTTGCTGCATCTTTTCCACATCCAGCTTTTCCGGCAGTACGTACACAAACCGCCGGTCAAATACGCAGGGCGCATCACTGTTCCAGATGCGATATTCATAGGTTTTCGTCCGGGCGTTCAGCCGGGCGTGGAAGCGGTCAGACACTTCTCTGCAGGAGTATATGTCGATATCCTCCGGCAGATACCGCCGCAGTGCGGAAAGAATATCCCGGCAGGACATATCACTTCCGGTGTGGAAATTGGCGACCTGCCCTTTTGCGTGTGCGCCGGCATCGGTACGACCGCTTCCGGAGATCTCAATATCCTCACCCAAAATGCGGCTCAAAGTCTGCTCCAGCTTGCCCTGAACGGTATTGCTCACGCCGCTCAACCGCTGCCAGCCCTTATAACGGGAGCCGTCATAGCAAATATCCAGCCGAATATTGCGCATATTATTCAATGACCTCATAACCGGCATCGGTGATCGCCTTTTTCAGCGCATCCGCTGATGCGTTTCCGGTGACCGTGACGGTCTTTGCCTGCAGATCAACCACGGCATCCTCCGCACCGGCAACGCCTTTGCAAACCTTTTCCACCATAGCCTTACAATGAGTACACATCATACCCTCAACGTGAAGAACAGTTGTCATATTCGTTTCCTCCTTGTGTATCGTTTCTGTGTGGGGACGGAACCGGCGCAGCCGCAGCGCGTTACTCACAACAAATACAGAGCTCAGACTCATGGCTGCCGCGCCGATCATCGGATTCAGCAGGCCGAAAAATGCCACCGGGATGCCCAGGCAGTTATAGAAAAACGCCCAGAAAAGATTCTGCCGGATAATGCGGAACGTGGCCTTACTCAGGGCGATCGCGTTGGAAACACTTTCCAGCGAGCCGTTCATCAGCACCACATCTGCCGATTGCATCGCGATGTCTGTTCCGGCGCCGATGGCCATACCCACATCGGCTGTAACCAGCGCCGGCGCATCGTTAATGCCGTCGCCCACCATCAGCACCCGCTTTCCTTGCGCCTGCAGGCGCTTCACAGCTTCCGCCTTTTGGGTGGGCAGCACATCGGAGATCACCTGATCTATTCCCGCCTTTTGGGCGATGGCGTTGGCGGTTTTTCCGTTGTCGCCGGTGAGCATTACAATACGCAGCTTTTGCTTCCGCATCGCCGCAACCGCCCGGGCAGAGTCAGGTTTCAGCACGTCTGCCGCTGCGATCACGCCCAGAAACCGTCCGGTTTCATCACCAAAGTACAGCGGTGTTTTTCCCATATCCGAAAGCCGGGGATATTCGGGTGCCCGGATGCCCTTTTCTTCCATCAGCCTGCGGTTGCCGCCAAAATAGCGGACACCGTCTACGGTGCCGCTGACACCGAAGCCGGGCAGCGTCTCAAAGTCCGAAATTTCCGGCACCTGCATACTCTCGCAGTGGCGCAAGATCGCCTTGGCAAAGGGATGCTCCGAGGGCTGCTCCAAAGCCGCCGCAACGGTCAGCAGTTCACTTTCCGTCGTGCCGGGCAGAACATCCGTCACCGCGGGCTTGCCGGCGGTCAGGGTACCGGTCTTATCCAGCACCACGGTATCCACGCTGTGCAGATGCTCCAGCGCGGCGCCGTTTTTGAACAGCACGCCCATAGCCGCGCCCTTGCCGGTGCCTACCATAATGGCAACCGGGGTCGCCAGACCCAAAGCGCAGGGGCAGGAAATCACCAGCACGGAAATCGCGGTAGTCAGAGAAAATTCCAAGCCTTTTCCCAGCGCCATCCACAGCACAAAGGCTGCCAGGGCGATGCTCATCACCACCGGCACGAAAACGCCGGCAATTTTATCTGCCAGCCGGGCGATGGGGGCTTTGGAGCCGCCGGCTTCCTCCACCAAATGAATGATCTTCTGCAAGGTGGTATCCTCACCCACCTGCTCCGCGCGGAAGGTAAAATACCCTTCGGTATTCACGGTGGCTGCCGCCACCCGGGAGCCGGGATTTACCTCCACCGGCACACTTTCGCCGGTAAGGGCGCTTTGGTCCACACTGCCACGACCGGTCAGCACCGTTCCGTCCACCGGGATGCGACCGCCGGAGCGGATGACCACGATATCCCCCGCCCGTACCTGCTCTGCAGGGATGATCTCCTCCACGCCGTCACGAAGCACCGTTGCGGTCTCCGGGCGCAGCTTCATTAACGCCTTGATGGCGTCGCCGGTTTTGCCTTTGGCTCTGGTCTCCAGGAATTTACCCAGTGTGATCAGCGTCAGGATCATAGCCGCCGATTCAAAATACAGATTTTCGCTGTAAAATTCTACGGTTTCCCAATTCCCCTGCCCCATGGCATAGGCCATCCGCGCCAGCGCCGCAACGCCGTAAACAAGCGCCGCGCCTGAGCCGACAGCGATCAGCGAATCCATATTGGGGCTGCGGTGCCAAAGCGCCTTCAGACCCCGGGCATAATAGACCCTGTTCAGGAATATAACCGGCAGTGTCAGGAAAAGCTGTATCAGTGCCGCCAGCACAGCATTTTCTCTGCCGTGGACGAAATGGGGCATCGGCAAGCCCACCATATGACCCATCGTAAAATACATCAAAACGATGAGAAATACCGCAGACAGGATGCTCCGCCGCTTCATTTCCTTCAGCGCAGTCTCTGCAGGGGCTTTTTCCTGCTTTTTCTCCCCGGCAGGCGCCGCGCCGTAGCCGGCATCGGTCACCGCGCGAAGAATAGCGCCGCTGACGTTTTCGTTATCCGCATCCACCGTCATAGTGCCGCCCAGCAGATTTACCTCACAGCTATTCACACCGGGAACTGCTTTCGTAACCTTCTCCACACGGGCAGAGCAGGCAGCGCAGGTCATACCGGTAATGATAAATTTCAGCTTCACGCTGCTTCGCCTCCTTTCGGGCATTCTTGACAACAAACCGTCTTTGTGCTACTATTTTACCATATCATTTGCATTTTTTCAAGCATACACATTTGCCAATATACCGCTTTTGCGAAACTGTAAGGAGAAGTTTTATGAATATCAAAATTCTGTCTGACAGCACCTGCGACCTGTCCCCCGAGCAACTGAAGGAGCATGACATTACCCTGGCCCGCCTGACGGTCGTCAAAGACGGTGAGGCTTTTGTTGACGGTCTGACCATTACGCCTGCCGATATTTTCGCCCACGTGGCCGCCGGTGGCGATCTTTGCTCCACCACTGCCAACAACATCGGCGATTATCAGAAGCTGTTTGATGAATTCTGCCCCAAGTATGACGGCGTTATCCTCATCACTATCGGCTCTGCTTTCTCCTCCTGCTACCAGAATGCCTGCCTGGCAGCCGAGGATTATCCCAACGTCCGGGTCATTGATTCCATGAATCTTTCCACCGGTCAGGGTCACGTTGTTCTGGAAGCCTGCCGTCTGGCAAAGACCTGCGAGAGTCTGGACGAGATTGCTGAAAAGCTGAACGCCCTTGTACCCCGTGTGGAAGCCAGCTTCCTGCTGGATCAGCTGAAATATATGGTAAAGGGCGGTCGCTGCAGCAGCGCTGCAGCGCTGGGCGCAAATCTTTTGAACCTGAAGCCCTGCATCGAAGTCCGCAACGGCAAAATGAGCGTTGTCAAGAAATACCGCGGCAATTACGCCAAGTGCCTGGCCGCCTATGTCCAGGATCGGCTGGCTGACCGGGATGACATCATCCGCAACGAGCTGTTTCTGACCTACACTCCCGTTACCGACGAGTGCCTGGCCGCCGTTAAGGAAGCCATTGACGAGTACGGTCATTTTGAAACCGTCTATGAGACCACCGCTGGCTGCACCGTTTCCTGCCATTGCGGTCCTGCCACGCTGGGCGTCCTGTTCGTCCGCAAGTAAATCGCAAACGACTCCACAAGGGCAGCGCGCCATAGTGATAAAATGGTTTTGAACGGTCCCTTTTCCGCTTAACTTCACAAAAAATTCCCGAAATGCGTCAGCATTCCGGGAATTTTGTTATTTGTTAATCAAAAAAGTTACCACTTCAAAACTGCTACGCACCTAAAAAGGATGGGGGTTTTCCCGAGATAAGACAAAAGATCGCAGAAATCCTGGGTGGATTTCAAGGGCTTTTGCCGCAATATTGGGGAAATCCACGCCTTTTTAGGCAATTTATCACTATGGTGCACTGCCCAGCTGTGGAGTCGTTTTTTACAAAAAAGCGGTGTCGTTGCGCACCGGCTCGGAATGACCTTTTTATTTTCCTGATGTGATTGCCACTTGTATTTTTTATTCGGTGTGCTATACTAATTTCTGTCAATAATTTCTCTTTGGAGGATCCAATTATGGAGTATTCAAAGGTTCTTGACCTGGTGTCGGACCTGGGCTACGAGCTGGCGATGAACGGTGCGGAGACCTTCCGTGTGGAGGAGAGCATCTATCTCGTCCTGAAGGCCTATGATATCGACGCCGAGGTCTTTGCCATTCCCAACTGTATGCACATCAGCATCGAGCCGGTGATCGGTCGGCCGCTGACCCGTATGCGCCGCATTGGCGCCCACGGCAGTGACCTGGATGCTGTGGAGCGTTTTTCCAGCCTGAGCCGCCGGATCTGTGCCGAGCGTCCCGCACCGGAGATCGCTGCCAAATGGCTGGAAGAAGCCAAGCAGCAGCGCCGCTCTTTCCGGCTGCCCATCCATATGGCCGGCTACTTTTTGGGTGCATTCGGCTTTGCGCTGCTGTTTGGCGGCAATCTGGCCGACGCCGTTTGCTCCGGTCTTTGCGGATTGATGGTCTGCCTTGTCAACCGGCTCATCGACCACTTGGGCGGCAACCTCTTTTTCCGCACCGTCGCGGCGGCGTTTCCCATGGCGCTGCTGGCCAGCGGTCTGGAGGCGCTGAATCTGGTTGGAAATATCGACTGCGTGATCATCGGCGCGCTGATGCTTCTGGTGCCGGGTCTGCTTTTTACCAACGCCATGCGTGACATCATTTTCGGCGATACCAATTCCGGCATCAACCGCATCGTGCAGGTGCTGCTGATCGCCGTTGCCACCGCTCTGGGCACCGCTGTCGCCCTGAATTGCGGCACCTGGCTATGGGGCGCACCGGCGGAGGCCGCGGTGATCGACCACAATATCGCCATCCACTGCATCGCCGCCTTTGTCGCCTGCTTCGGCTTCGCCATTTTCTTCAATATCCACGGTCCGGATATCGCGATCTGCGGGTTGGGCGGCGTTCTCGCCTGGGTCACCTACTTACTTCTTTGCAGGCCGGGCTCCAGCGACCTGCTGGGCTACTTCTGCGGCGCTATCGTGGCGTCTGCCTACGCCGAGATAATGGCACGTGTCCGCAAGCGCCCTGCCATTTCCTATCTGGTCATCGGCATTTTCCCGCTGATCCCCGGCGCAGGCGCTTACTACACCATGAATTCTGCCGTTCAGGGCAACACCGCCCAATTCGCGTCCCAGGGTATGCACACCATTGCCATCGCAGGCATTATGGCGCTGGGTATCCTGCTGGTATCGTCCACGGTGCGGATCCTCAACACCCACCGCAGGAAAAAGTAAAAAATAAAACCGGAGGTCCGTGACCTCCGGTTTTTTATGTTCAGTTAGCAGAACTTGAAGGAGAATGCGTCGGCGTCGCACATCTTCAGTTTCAGGCAGACCGCCTTGCCGTTCAGGGTCGTCAGATCGCCGGCAAAGTCCACCGGGCGCTCAATGGCATCGCCGAAGATACGGGTATCGGTGAAGCCCTCCAGCGCGTTGCCATCCTCGTCCGTCAGGGTAACTTCAATGTAGCCGCCGGCAGAGGTGCGGAAATTCATTTCCAGCTTACCGCCTTCGAAGGTAAAGGGCTTCGTCACATAGGTAGCGCCCTTGCCGTTGGCGTGGACGCAGGCAAAGCCGTCGATACGCATGGTATAGCGGTACAGATCCACATATTTCAGCAGAAAGCCTTTCGACTCACGGTCCCACTTGGTAATGGGCATGATCATCGCCAGCTCCCGTTCACCGAAATCGTTGACATTTTCCATCATGCCCACGGCAGGATAGCAGCAGCCGTAGAACCAGTTGTCCGCGTTTTCCGGACCGGGCGTAAAATACGCCTCGTCAAAGCGGAACCAATCGGACTTGTTCTCGGAGTACATAAAGCCGCAGTCGGTCACCGCCGTTGCGCAGCGGGACATCACCTTGTACAGCTCACTTCTCTGGGCATTGGCAGGCAGATGATCGTGATTGGGCGTCCAGGTGGAGTACTCAAAGTACCGGGAGGGGAAGCCGATCCACATACCGTCGCCACGGTAGTAAGGAATCACGCCGTTGGTGTACATCTGGGTCTCCGGCGAACCTTCCTGGTACCGCAGATCCTCGGGGTAGCTCCAGTGGCGGAAATCCTTGGAAACAGAGTGGCACACATCACGCACCCAGACCTTGGTCTCAATTTCCGGTGCGCAGTAGCCTACGTGCAGATCACGGAAATACACGTGATACATCTCATCCTCGGGGCTCCAGTAAACCACATTATGGGTATCAAAGCGACCTTCCAGATCCAGTACCTCGGCCTCGGGGTCAAAGTGGATGCCGTCAGCAGACTTGAAATACAGCAGCACACGGTTGCTGTCCATACCGCTTCTGCGCTTGGTCTCGGGGCCACGGGTATCGTAAGCGATGCCCTTGTAGCGCTCATCAGGCGGACAGTTGGGGTTTTCATCCTTATAGACGAAAAAATTGTCGAAGGTATTGCCGGCATCGTGATCGATGATCACGTTGTTGTTATAGTCACCGTTGACGGGGTAAATACCCAGATTGGGCTTGACCCAGTGGATACCGTCCTCACTTTCCGCATAGCAGAAGCGCATATCCGGCACGTCCATCTCGTGGGCGTCAATGCTGTTGAGGTTCTTGCGCATACTGGCGCAGTAGTACATTCTGTACTTTTTGATATCCGCATCATAGAAAAAGCTCGGATAGGAGATCCTGTTGTTCTCCCACAGCTCGTGGAAGGTCATAATTCTTTCACGGCGGATGGGCCTGTCACCCAGCCGGATGTAGGCAGTCGTCTTTTCGGTGTCCATCAATGCGTGGTTAAAGAAGAACTGCCGCTTTGTTCCAATGCTTCTCATAAGTACCTCCTCATGATAACCATTTTATGGGTTTTGTACATTGTAATACAAAACGCCCCGATTTGCAAGTACCTATCTTGCAAATCGGGGGGTAAATATTGCATTAGCCTTGTGCGTCTTCCTCTGCCATCTCCTGCAGCAGCTTTCTGTCCTGCCTGGAGCTCAAGTCCAGCTTCGCGTACATATCCGGTCTGCGCTCACGGGTACGGCGCAGCGCCTGCTTACGGCGCCATTGGCGCACCTTTTCGTGATTGCCGGAGGTTAAGATCTCCGGGATCGGGCGACCGTGCCACACCGCAGGACGGGTATACTGGGGATATTCCAGAAGCCCGTTATAATGGCTCTCATCCTCGAAGCATTCCGGGTCAGCCAGCACGCCGGGTACCATACGGCACACCGCATCGGTCACTGCCATAGCGGCGATCTCGCCGCCGGTAAGCACGAAGTCACCCAGAGAGATCTCCTCATCCACGCACTCGTCGATAAACCGCTGATCAATGCCCTCATAATGTCCGCACACCAGCACCAGGTTATCCCTTTTGCTGAGCCGGATGGCATCCGCCTGCTTGAAAGTATGTCCGCAGGGGGAAAGATAAATGGTATGCACCGGGCCTTCCGCTTCCTCACAGATGGCTTCCCAGCAGCGATACAGCGGGTCTGCGGTCATCACCGCACCTCTGCCGCCGCCGTAAGGATAGTCATCGGTCTGATTCTGCTTATTGGCGGTGTAATCCCGGATCTGATGAGCTTCGATGCGGATAATGCCCCGATCCTGAGCTCTGCCCAGAATACTGTCTGACAGCACATCGCCCAAAGATTCCGGAAACAGCGTCATAATATCAATCCTCATCTGTGCGCATCCCCTCGATGATTTTTACCTGCATCACATTCGCTTCCATATCCGTGAACAGAATGAACTGCTTGACCGCCGGGATCATATAGCTGTGCTCACCCTTGACCACATACACGCTGTTGCCGGGATAATCCAGCACCTCCACGATCCTGCCCAGCTCGGTGCCGTCGCACAGCACTGCCATACCGATCAGCTCATCGGCGAAGATCACCTCATCGTCAATATCCTCCCGGTACAGCTCCAGCACCTTGCCACGCATCGCCTGGGCAGCCTCCATGGTATCAATGCCGCCGAGCTTCACCAGATCGCAGGTTTTCTGCACACGGCAGCTTTCTATGGCGTATTCCTTTCCGTCGATCCGGCAGCGATCAAAATCGCACAGATCCTCCGGGCTGTCCAGCCAGGGCAGCACCTTCACTTCGCCACGAACACCGTGGGTGGTAACGATCTCGCCGGCTTTGATAAACGGAAGTCTCATAGTGTTTTCTCCTTTATAGCACGCAAAGAATTGCGTAAATCCTCTTAAAATTGGGAAATGCGTGGCGAAAACCCGCCACGCATATCCGTCAATCCACGATATCGACAGTTACCTTCTCGCCAGTGCGCTGGGCAACCGTCTTAACGATGGTACGGATCTCCTTGGCGATCCGACCCTGGCGGCCGATAACCTTGCCCATATCGCCTTCGGCGACACGCAGCTGAAGCACCTTACCGTTTTCGCCTTCCAGCTCGGTAACGGTGACGGAATCGGGATCGTCCACCAGATTCTTTGCCATATACAGCAAAAGTTCTTTCATTGCGCTAACTCCTTCGGGGTTCTTACAGCACGCCGGCCTTCTTCAGCAGACCGCGAACGGTGTCAGTGGGCTGTGCGCCGTTCTTGATCCAAGCCTGAGCCTTTTCAGCATCGACAGTGATGTTGTCGGACTCCAGCAGGGGGTTGTAAGTGCCGATCTCCTCGATGCAGCGGCCGTCACGGGGAGAGCGGGAATCTGCAACAACGATACGGTAGAAGGGAGCCTTCTTTGCGCCCATTCTTCTCAGTCTGATCTTAACCATGGGTTTCACCTCCAATAATAATCTTTCGTAGATCTATATCGCAAAGCTTTTTGCTTTTAACGAACACATTTTCAGAAGCCGGGGAAGCCGCCGAAGCCGCCAAAGCCCTTCATACGCTTCATCTTTTTGCCCATACCCGGGCCGGAGAACTGCTTGATCATCTTCTGCATCTGCTCAAAGGATTTCAGCAGCCGGTTCACATCCTCTACCTTCACGCCGGCGCCGGCGGCGATCCGCTTCTTCCGGGAGGCAGCGATGATGGCAGGATTTTCCCGTTCACCGGGGGTCATGGACAGGATGATGGCTTCGGTGCGTGCCATCTGCTTTTCGTCCACCTTGACGCCCTTCAGACCGGCGCCGCCGGGAAGCTGCGCCAGGATCTCCTCCATAGAGCCCATGGACTTCATCTGCACCAGCTGCTCGTAATAATCCTGCAGCGTAAAGCAGTTGGAGCGGAGCTTTTCCTCCAGCTCGGAGGCCTTCTTCTCGTCGTAGGCCTTTTCCGCCTTTTCGATCAGGCTCAGCACGTCGCCCATACCGAGGATCCTCGATGCCATCCGATCCGGATGGAAGGGTTCGATGTCCTCCAGCTTTTCGCCCATACCCACGAATTTGATAGGCTTGCCGGTAACGGCACGGACAGAAAGCGCGGCGCCGCCTCTGGCATCGCCGTCCAGCTTGCTGAGCATAACGGAGTGGATATCCAGCCATTCATTGAAGCTCTGGGCTGCGTTGACCGCATCCTGACCGGTCATCGCGTCGACCACCAGCATAATCTCATCCGGGGAGACCGCGGTCTTGATGTTTTTCAGCTCATCCATCAGCTGCTCATCCACGTGCAGACGGCCTGCGGTATCCAGAAATACCATATCGTGACCGTGCTGCCGGGCATAGGCAACCGCCTCTTTGGCAATGGTGACCGGGTCAGTCTGACCCTTTTCAAATACCGGGATGCCCAGCTTTTCACCGCAGACCTTCAGCTGGGTGATGGCGGCAGGCCGGTAAATATCGCAGGCTACCAGCAGCGGATTTTTGCCCTGGCGCTTCATCAGGCCGGCCAGCTTGCTGCCGTTGGTAGTCTTACCTGCACCCTGCAGACCCACCAGCATAACCACGGTGGGACCCTTGGGATTGATGGTGATATGCTTGATATCACTGCCCATCAGAGCCGTCAGCTCTTCATTAACGATCTTGACGATCATCTGTGCCGGGCTTAATGCCTCCAGCACGTCCGCGCCGACGCAGCGCTCTGTAACTGCTTTGGTGAAATCCTTGCAGACCTTGTAGCTGACGTCCGCTTCCAGAAGCGCCATACGGATCTCACGCATAGCCTCCTTCACATCGGACTCCTTCAGCCGTCCTTTTCCGCGCAGCTTTTTGAAGGCAGCAGAAATCTTTTCAGTTAAACCTTCAAATGCCATTTATTTACTCCTCCAGTAGCGCAGCCGCATCCAGGATCGTCTTTGCCAGCGCCTGAACCTCCTGCGCATCATAGCCCTGCAGCCGTTTGGCGGCGTCCACGATGGTGCGCATCACCTTGCGGCTTTGCAGATCCCGCTTGACGCAACCGGTCTTTTCCTCCATATTGCGCAGCAGCGCTTCCGCACGGCTCAAGTTATCGTACACGCCCTGCCGGCTGACCTGCAGCTCCTGGGCGATCTCGCTTAAGGAATAGTCCTGATTATAGTAAAGGTCGAAGCACATCCGCTGACGCTCCGTCAGCAGTTCGCCATAGTAATCGTATAGAAGTGTCATCTCCAATGCGTCCATAGCGAGCCTCCTTTGTCAAGGTATTTTCCTTGACACCCGACCTATCATACACCATAGCGCAGCCCTTGTCAAGTATTTTTCCTTGACAGGCGAAAATTATTTTACCACATACCACCGCACGATCTCCGCTGTGGGTACAAACCCCAGCCGGTCATACAGCCGCAGCGCCCGTTCATTATTGGACGCCACCTCCAGCGCAGCCGTATCCGCCGTCAATGCGTGGCAAAGTGCCAGCACCACATCGGCACCTGCGCCCTTTTGCACCGCCACGATGGCACCTATCTTGCCGCCGGACGCCTTGCCGATACCCAGGAGCGTATCGCCCCGATGGACGAAATAGCCGTCACCCTTCTGCAGCATTTCTAAACCGTCCATTTGCGTCATCCAGGCGGCGTTGGCTACATTTTTCATAGCGGTATTATAGATCTCCAGCCATTGTTTCAAGGTCTGCTCCTGCACTGGGAACAGCGCCGCATCCGTATCCGGCAGGCCCTCCAGAGGGCGCTGCCGCAGGATCACACTGTTTCGCAGCGGATACTTCTCCAGCGCGGGATGCCCCGTGGCGACCACGGTCTCGGCACCGCACATGGTACAAAACTGCACGCACTCACCGATCAGCGCATCCGGCTCCAGGCTGGATTGTATTTGAATATAGGCAACGCCTCTGTAGGGGATCTCACGCAACGTCAGGCTTGCCGCACCGTTTTCGGTGGTAAAAACCGGAATGTCCTTCATCCTATCATCTCCTTTTTCTATCATAACACAGACGGATCTTTTGTGCAACCTGTCCAAGCCACAGCCTTCCTTCCGCGAAAGTTTCACAACCTTTCCGATTTTTTCACAATCGTTTGCATTTTGCCCGAAAATATGTATAATGGGCATATCGTCCGATTGAAAGGAGGTTTATCCTATGAAAAAGATCATCTGCAAAAGAGAATACGACACCGAAACTGCAACCTTCATCGAAAAGCATACCTTTGGCTGTCTGGGCGATCCTGCCGGCTATGAGGAGTGTCTGTTCCAAACCCCCGAGGGTCTGTACTTTCTGTATGTAAACGGCGGCGAAGCATCTGCGTACCCCACCGAGGACATCCTGCGCCTGGCAAAGACCAAGGTGGCAGATTGGAAGAACGGCAACTGATCCTTACATTCTCTTGGCGACCGCGACGGCGGTCGCCTTTTTTCTTGACAAATATGGTATGATAGAAGGGTAAAAAGTCAATTTTCCTTAAGGAACGATGATAATGAAAAGATTGTTCGCCCTTGTGGGGCTTTTCTTAATATTGTTCAGCGGCTGCACGCCCTGGGAGGAAAGCGCCGATATTGCCGCCACCACCCTGCCGGTGTACGAATTCACCACCCGGCTTTGCGACGGCACCGGTCTTACCGTGACCCGGCTGGTAACGGAAAGCGTATCGTGCCTGCACGATTATTCTTTGAACGTGCGGCAGGTACGTGCCGCGGAAGCGGCAGATGTGATCGTGATCTCCGGCGCAGGTCTTGAGGATTTTATGGCGGATCTGCTGCTGGGCAAAAGCACCATCGACAGCTCTTGCGGCATTGAAGCCCCGGAAGCCGAGCATAGCGGTCATCACCACGAAACTGACGCCCACATCTGGCTCAGCCCCGAAAACGCCAAAAAGATGGCCGGGAACATCTGCGCCGGGCTGACCGAAAAATACCCGGCGCACAAAAGCTCCTTCGAGACCAATCTTCATACCCTGCTGGCGGACATCGACGCCCTGCAGGCTTATGCCGAAACGCAGCTTGCCGACCTGAAACGCCGGGAGCTGATCACCTTCCACGACGGCTTCGGTCAGCTGGCGCACGCCTTCGATCTGACCATTCTGGCAGCGGTGGAGGAAGAATCCGGCAGTGAAGCCTCTGCCCAGGAGCTGAAGGCTTTGATCCAGCTTGTCCGGGAGCATGACCTGCCTGCCATCTTCACAGAGCAAAACGGCAGTGCTTCCGCCGCCGGCATCATCGCCGCCGAAACCGGCGTAAAGATCTGCACTTTGGATATGGCTATGTCCGGCGAAAGCTGGCTGGACGCCATGTACCAAAATATCGACACATTAAAGGAGGCGCTGGGATGAGAACTTCCCTACACGGCGCAGGCTGCGGCGATTCCTGCTGTCTGCGTGTACAGAATCTGTCCGTCAAAATCGGAAATGACAAGATCCTCAGCGATATCAACCTCCACGTGCATTGTGGCGAAATGGTGGCGCTGATCGGTCCCAACGGTGCCGGTAAATCCACCTTCCTGAAAGCCATTCTGGGTCAGCAGGAGCACGATGGCATCATCGTCTTTTCCTCTCCCGGGCAGCGGGGTCGCAAGCCCAAGATCGGCTATGTACCCCAGACCCCTGCCTTTGACCCCGGTGACCCCGTATCCGTTGCCGACCTTTTCGTCTGCTGCCAAAGCAAGCGCCCTGCCTTTTTGGGCTGCACCAAGGCATTTCGCAAGCACATTCTGGAATGTCTGCAGCGCGTCCACGGCGAGGAGCTGATCGACAAGCGCATCGGCACTCTGTCCGGCGGTGAGCTGCAAAGAGTGCTGCTGGCGCTGGCGCTGGAGCCCATTCCCAACATTCTGATTCTGGATGAGCCGCTGTCCGGCGTGGACGTTGAGGGTCAGACCGAGCTGATGGATATGCTGGACGAGATCCGGGACACCTACGATCTGTCCATTTTGATGACCACCCACAATTTCTCTCTTCTGGATCGCTATGCCGATCAGGTCGTCCTCATCGACCACGGCATTGCCGCTGCCGGCACGCCGGAGCAGGTGCTGTCCGGCGAAGCCTTCGCGAAGCTGTTTCATCGCACGGGAGGTGGGGTAAAATGAGCATTTGGTATGCAATTTGTGACGCGTTGCCCATCGAAATGCTTCACTGGGGCTTTATGCAGAATGCCCTGCTGGCAATTTTGATCATGGCGCCGTTGTTCGGTCTGCTGTCGACGATGGTCGTAACCGGTCGGATGAGCTTTTTCTCCGATGCGCTGGGTCACTCCGCCTTCACCGGCATCGCCATCGGCTGCATCTGCGGTATCGCCGCGCCGGTTTGGGCTGCGGTGATCTTCAGCGTGGTATTCGCGCTGCTGTTCAGCTTTGTCCGAAGCCGCAGCAACCACGCCGCCGATACCCTCATCGGCGTATTTTCCAGCACCGCCGTGGCGCTGGGCATCTTCATCGCCACATTGGGCGGTGACAGCTTCACCAAGTACAATCAGTATCTAATCGGCGATATTCTCTCCGTGACCCCGGCACAGATCGGCATACTGGCCATCGTGCTGGTGCTGATTTTGATCTTCTGGTTTTTCCATTCCAATCGCCTGGCGCTGACCGCCATTCACCCCCAGCTGGCATCCTCCCGGGGCATCCGGGTGGGTCTGTCACAGACGGTGTTTACCGTTGCCATCGCTGTGGTGGTGACACTGTGTCTTTCCAGCGTGGGTCTGCTGATCCTCAATTCCCTGCTGATCCTGCCTGCCGCCGCATCCCGGAATATTGCCAAGAATTTGAAGCAGTACCATCTTCTTTCCGTACTGTTTGCGCTGATCGCCGGTATTGCCGGACTTACGGTTTCCTATTATCTGGGCAGCTCTGCCGGCGCAGCAATTTGCCTGGTGCTGGCGCTGATCTTCGCAATCAGCTTCTGCTTCCGGAAAGGGCGGGGCTGATATGGAAGATGTAAAGATCCAGGTCATCGCCCGGATGAAAAGCGATTTCCCCACAAAATTCGGTATTCCCCGGCAGAGCGGTCTTGTGGAAGAGCTGCGCTCCACCATCATCTTCGAGCCGGAATTTCGCAACGCCGATGCCCTGCGCGGCATTGAGGGCTATTCCCATCTGTGGCTGATCTGGCAGTTTTCCGAAGCGGTGCGCACCGATTGGTCGCCCACTGTCCGTCCGCCCCGACTTGGCGGCAACACCCGGATGGGCGTATTCGCCACCCGTTCCCCCTTCCGCCCCAACAATCTGGGACTTTCCAGCGTCAAGCTGCTGGGCGTGGAGCATACAGAGAAGTATGGCACGGTGCTGCACGTTGGCGGCGCTGACCTGATGGACGGTACGCCCATTTTCGACATTAAGCCCTACATTCCGTATAGCGATTGCCACGGCAGCGCCGTGGGCGGCTTTACCGACACCGCAGGGGATTTTCTGCTGCAGGTAGACTTCCCTGCCCAGCTTTTGGCGCTGCTGCCGGAGGACAAGCGAGCTGCCGCTATGGGTATTCTCTCCCACGACCCCCGACCCAGCTATCAGCGCAAACCCGACCGCATCTACGGCATCCCCTTCGCCGGGTTTGATATCCGTTTTACCGTAAAGGACGATCAACTGACAGTCGTTACAGTAGAGAAAGTATAACAAAACAGCGGCACGAATGTGCCGCTGTTTTTTAAGATTCTAATGTAGCAAAAATATCGCCAAGACCTTGTTCCTTAAGAACCCGGTCATACACTTTCCAGTCATCCTGAAGAGCAACGCTTTCTTTTAGTGCCATATTTCCTTTCAGTATGATGCTGCTACCAGAGGGCAGCCTATTCCATAGTTCGTGTTCTCTGTAGATTGGGTCGTTATGGGTCATCCATCCAAGATAATACTGAGTAGCGGATGGATTCGCGTCCTTATTTGACAGGTCGATCCGCTCATCTTCATTATACTGCCACTCCGTCCCTTTGGAAACCTTTCCCGCATTGTGCAAAAACATCGCATCTTTGTTGTTAATTACCTGATATGCCAGGACTTTCCCGGTAAAAGAACGGCTTAACGCGTGCTCAAGCCCCTGCAAACCTCGAAACTGCACTTCCAGGCAGGCGATCCGTGTAACAATTTCATCCGGCTCGGAACACTTTTCCGTTATTATGAGCAGTTCTTTGTATGTTTCCGTATTGTAGCTGTAAAATATAGCAGGTTCGTTCCAGTTTGAAAACGACTCCCTAACGCTACCCCCTATAATGTATTCAGGTCTTGGCTGGGTGCTTTCTGTTGCTGTCGTACTTTCGGTGGGGTTGGTGTTTTGCGTGGGCCGCGTGGGCTGCGCATCCGTTTTCGCACAGGCACATAGGCCGGCAAGCAATGCGCAAACCAGAATCATTACAAGTGCTTTTTTCATAGTGGTTTCCTCACCTGGATTGATTGACTTTTATTGTATATATCCACACTCGTAAAACCAAGTAGCTCTTGCCGAGAAGGATCTACCGGATGCACCATATTCTTCCCCCCATCCCATATGCACTTGATATACTCCAGATGCCAATACGCTGGTAGTGGTATTGTATATTGCACCATATACAACTGCTGTGTGATTATAGGGACCTCCATAGCCTGTTCCCATAGAAGCAACAACCGGGTAGCCACTTTCCAGCATCGAGACGATTTTATTAGCGACTCTTCCGGGTGAGCCATATAAGGCATACAGTCTGCTGCTTATGTCATAAAAATCAAGATACCAATTGATGCCATCAAGCGCATCACGAATATACAGTCCTCCTGGTGCATCGTCTTCGTATACGAAATTAATTAAGGTTTGATGAAAATCCTCATTCGTTCCATTTCCATCCCTGTAGCGATCAAGAACATAATCATCATCAACAAATTCATCGTAATACCCCAGCAATATGGCAATCGCCAAGACTGTACATGTTCCGTCAACATTTTCTCCATATTTGACTAAATTGGAAAAATAAGATTCCGCTACCACAACTTCTCTATCATTATAAATCAATCCGCGAGGAGAAATAGCAGTGGTGTCTTGCGTGGCATCCTCATTAGCGCGAACAATCTCTTCCGCATTAGCAAGAGATTGAATTGCTGTTGACTCCAAAACATCGCCAGAGATTAAAGAACAATAATGTTCTCCGTTGTAAGTATAATAATTTCCTGGACCGCCATAGTAATATGTGGTTTGATCTTCCATTTGTTCAACAAATGTGTTTTCGCTATAGCAACCTTCCATAAAACCATTTGTTTCATTGTATAGGATTGCATACCCGTACGGAGCTAATAAATATAGAGTATACTGCTCTGAATCATCAACAAAACTTCTCATAGGAATGCTATCAACGATTGTATACTCATTATCTTCGTCAAATGAATATCGATTTATTATGTCTGTAATTTGTGTTGGATCAGTAAAGGCCAGAGCTGCTGCACTATTATAAAGAGGGAAAGACAGCACGAAAATAAGTACCAAGAAAAGAGAAATCGCTCGTTTTAGAATACGCATAATTCAACCTCCTAAAAAGTATTTGTTAGCACAGTGGGAGAAAACCCACTCTCTACATCAATTATGCACAAAAAATCCCACTATGTCAAGGAATAAAATGGTAAAAATTAACACGATTCGTGGGCTTATCCCAGGAGACGACAAGTGTAGTATATAGTTCAACGAATCAGCAAATTACATTACTTTAATAAAAAGCCCTAAAGTAGGCTTTTTATTTTGCAAATTCCTCAATATCCAAATCCTGATACGGATACACCCGCTGCCAGCCGGTGGCGGTTTTTTGGATACTGC
The DNA here is from genome assembly GCA_017436955.1 of Oscillospiraceae bacterium. Classification (GTDB taxonomy): domain Bacteria; phylum Bacillota; class Clostridia; order Oscillospirales; family Oscillospiraceae; genus Faecousia. Next base: position 56,100 of record JAFSCD010000008.1, read on the forward strand.
TGCGGTGGCTGCTTAAAAGGCGGACGATGTCATACACATTGATCCAAATTTCGGAGTTGCACTCCTTCTGGCTTTCATCGAACACCAGCTCCAGCCCAAAATGCAGATGCACCGTTTCGATATTATTGGTATTTTCCTGATCGGAATACCCGGTGCGCCCCATAAAGCCGATGAGATCGCCTGCCTTCACAATATCCCCCTCCTGCAAGCCCTCGGCAAAGGGATGGTCCTTCTGCAGGTGGGCATAGTAATAATACCGTTTGGAATCAAAGGAGCGGATGCCGATGCGCCAGCCGCCGTAGCGATTCCAGCCCATCGCCTCTATAACGCCGCCTTCCACCGCCACGATGGGCGTTCCCAGGACGCCCATCAGGTCGTTGCCCAAGTGCTTTCGCTTGAAGCCGAAGGAACGGCTGACACCGAAATCGTCACAATGGCTGTAGCCATAGCCTGCCGCCACCGGCGAAAAGGCTTTTAAGCCGTATTGGGCTTTCCACTGCCCGTTTATCTGAATCGCGTAGCTGCCCACCAATCCGCCCAACGCGGCGGTGTAGGCTTCGTGATAATACTCGTAATATTTGCTGCTTGCGCCCAGCAGCTCCCGGGGTGACTTCTCCCCTTTCAAGTCTGCCGACGCCTTTTTCACGGAGGACAATGGGCACTTGCCGCCGGTCCTTGCGGCGGACAAGGCGAGGATCTCGATCCAGCCGATATGCTTTTCCTGCTCAAATGTGGTAATATCCTGCTGCAGCGCATAGTGCAGCGACTCGTAGGGAATATGAAAATCCACCCATTTGACAGGCTCCGCCCGTACCGGCAAAACCAGCCCGAATATCAGCAAAAAGCACAGAAAAATACGCCGCTTCATCCCATTCACCTCTCGGTTAGGGTGTGAAACGGCGTATCAATCATACGCGCCAATTATTGGAGGTCCCGCACGATATCCTTTGCGATGCGGTAAATATCCTCCATGGTATTCATAGATGAAATCTGGTTTTTGTAGTAGCTGCTGTGGGCAACGCCACGCAGATACCAGGCAAAATGCTTTCTTGCCTCCAGACAGGCAATATGCTCGCCGTGATCCTGCTCGGAAAGCTGAAACTGCCGTACCGCCAGCGCGATCCGGTCTTTCAGAGGCGGGCGCTCCGGAATGGGCTTTCCTTCCAGCGCCGCTTTGGTTTGTTCAAAGATCCACGGGTCGCCAAATGCTGCACGGCCGATCATAATGCCGTCCGCGCCGGTGCGCTTCAGGCAGCGCAGCGCCGATTCCGCATCCACGATATCGCCGTTGGCGATGACCGGGATCGACAGATTTTTCTTGACCTTCGTGATCATATCCCAATCCGCAATTCCCGAATAGAGCATCGCCCGGGTCCTGCCGTGGACGGTAACCATGGCCGCACCGTTATCCTCCATCCGCTTGGTAAAGTCCTGCACGTTGATGCTGCCCTTGTCCCAGCCCAGGCGGCACTTTACCGTCACCGGCACATCGACTGCATCCACAACTGCCTTCACGATATCCCCTGCCAGCTCCGGCGTGCGCATCAGACCGCAGCCGTCGCCGGAATTGGCGATCTTGGGCATTGGGCAGCCCATATTGATATCCAGAAAATCACAGCCGGAGATCTCCAGCGCCAGCATCGCAGCCTCTGCCATAATGGCAGGATCGTTACCGAAGATCTGGGCGCCGCAAAGAGAGCCTTCATTCTTCTTCAGCAGACCGGCGCTCTTTTTGTCCCGATACACCAGCGCCCGGGAGGATACCATCTCCGTAACGGTGATGTTTGCACCTATATCGGCGCAAACCGTACGGAACGCCCAATCCGTTACGCCTGCCATCGGGCCCAAAGCGATGGGATTATTCACTTCCAAATTGCCGATGCGCATAGGTACTCTCTCTTTCTTTCATAGTACCGTCAGTATAGCACACTTTGGCTTGCTGCGCAAGTCAAATCAGCGCTGTTACAAGCCACACGATCCCCGTCAATGCCGCACCGGCACAAGCCCAGACCGCGCCGAAGCAAAGGCGTCTGCGGCTGCCATCCATTTTGGGATGACGGATGATGCGCTTTGCCTCCTTCATAAGCTGCTCCTCCGTAACGGCGGCAGCGCCGTCCTTGAGGATAAAGATCGCCTGCTCGAACAGCTTTTTGTCCGGGCTTTGCACCACGATCACCTGCCGGGAGATTCCCTTTACCATACCACCAGCTCCTTCTGGCAGTATTTTGCCCCATTGGAAGTTTTTTCATACTAAAAATCCGCCTCACCTCTGCGCACCGATGCTCTGCCTTTTCTCTGTTTTTTCGCCACGAACACTTGAATTCACAGTGAACACAGAGTATAATAAACGAAACTACCACACGGAGGGAAAAGAAATGAAAAAAGGCAGATTTTTTGCGTTGTTATTGGCAGCCGCACTATGCTTTATTGTGCTCAACGGTGTTTTTGCTGTCAAAATTTCCGCTGCTGTCACCGGCAGCGGCACGCAGGCTGATCCATACATTATTGACAGTGAAAGTGATCTGTCAGCCATGAGCGGCTCTGACGCGTATTTCAAGCTGGCGTGCGATATTCGTCTGATCGCTGATAACTGGACACCGATCAATTTCTCCGGCGTACTGGACGGAAACGGATATACGCTGAAGTTCATTCGGGATACCCAGAGCGACCAGGCAAATGTTGCTCTGTTTAAGATCAATTACGGAACGATCCGCAACCTGAATATATATTGCAACATTTATCATAAATTTTATTCTCCGTCCACAAGCGGTAAAATGGGCGGCATTTGCATTACAAATATGGGAACCATTGCAAACTGCAATATAACCGGCTCGCTGGAGAGCAATATTTTCCACACAAGCTATCGGAATGCGTATGTTGGCGGCATCTGCGAGACCAACAGCGGAACGATCCGGGATTGCGGTGTGTATGCGGATATCCGCGGAAGCAGCAGCAGTTCCTATTGCGACAGCTTTGCTGCCGGCATCTGCATCACAAACGAAGCAGGCGCAACGGTTACGCGCTGCGTAGTTAAGGGCTACATTTTCACCAACGATGGCGGCGGCGGTATCGCAAAAACAAATGAAGGCACGATCTCGGAGTGCTGTGTTGCTTCGAGCTTGTCTCTGTATCGGACAGAAAGTGCTTTTGCAAAAGGTGGAACGATCGAGAACTGTATCAACTTTTCCTACCAAAGCGACGGTACGGCAATCGGCGCGGGGCACACAAACTGCATTCAGGCAGGTGGCTTTTGGTATGATGGCACAGCAGTTTCTGCCTCGGCAGTGAACTCTTTTGACATCGGTGACCAGGGTCTGGTATCCAGCGGCTATGGTCTTTTGATGGAAAATACCTATACGGAAGCCGACTTCCCGGGTCTGGACTTTGAAAATATCTGGTACATCACCGATTACGGTGTCCCCTATCTGCGGAACTTGAATTTACCGAAGCCCCAGAGCGTAACCATCGACTGCGAGGATAAGCTGTATGTGGGCGGAGAGACCCAGTCAGAAATGGAGATCTCTCCCTTGAATGCTGTGCTGTACTCCCTGTCCGGCAGCTTTACAGAGGGAACACATGAGCTTTCCTGGACAACCGGCACCGAAACGCCCATTCTGAATATCAGACCAACCTCTGCAGCAAACACACGGCTGGTGATCAGCGATGCGTCTGCCGGCATCCTTGGCTTCCGGAATTTCAATTTCATCCAGGGTGTGGAGGAAATTGTCGTCACAGGTCCTACCAGAATGGCTGTGGGGCAGTATATCCAGCTTTCCGCAGTCGCTTACCCGGAGAACGCGGAAAACAGAGAGGTCGTATTTGAAGAAAGCACACTTATGTCGGGGCGCCTGACGGTGTACAGTAACGGTCTTATCAAAGCAAATCGCCTGGGCGATGCCTATGTCCTTGTCAGTTCCGCAGACGGAAATGTAACGGTCCGATATGATATCGTCGTTGCAAATATTCCCACTTCAGTGACTCTCAGCGAAACCAGCGTTACTTTGTATCCCGGCGAAACACGGCGTCTGTCTGCAAGTGTTGCGCCGCAGGACGCGGATGACACCTCTTACAGATGGGAGTCCAGCGATCCCAATGTGGCCAGTGTGGACGAGAACGGTATAGTGACCTCTGTCGGTTACGGCACGGCAGTCATCAAAGCAATTTGCAACGACGGCGGTGCGTACGGTGAATGTACGGTAACGGTAGCCAAGCAACCGGATGACTTCATACTGACCGGACCGGATACGATCCTTGTGGGTCAGATCGCTACCTATAAGCTGGAAGCGCTTCCCAGTGATGCTGTCATCCGCGAAACGCATTGGCAGGTCGATAATGAAAGTGTTGCGCACATCGAACAAATCAATATGACCACTGTGCAGATCATGGGTATTGCCGGCGGTCAGACGCAGATCCAGCTCTACACGGGCGACCGTATGATGTATTTGGATCTCAATGTGATCCGCCATCCGGACTCTGTGGCTATTTCCGAAGAGGTAGTGTATCTGCAACCCGGTCAGCACAGGCAGCTTGGCGCCACGGTCAGCCCGGAGGATACAACAGACAAATCCGTAACCTGGGCATCGGGCGACGAAACGATCGCCTCGGTGTCGGAAAACGGCAAGATCACCGCCCATAAGGTGGGCGAGGTAATGATCACCTGCACAACCGCAGACGGACAAAAGACCGATCAGGTGCTTGTGCGGGTACAGATCCCTGCTTCTTCTTTGACAGTCGAGGAAACGGATATCACGATTTACACGGATGAGATCCGCAAGATCAATGCCATCGTCGGACCGGATGATGCCACCTACAAAAATGTTGTGCTGACTCCGAACAACAATTTGCTGGAGGTAGACCAGGAAGCTATGAGCATCCGTGGTCTGCAGGCAGGCACCTGCGTCCTGCAGGTCTCCACACCGGACGGATCGCTGACAGAACTGGTGTTTGTAACGATCCTGAAAGCAAACCACGTTTATGCGGATCCCATCTTCGTATGGAATGACGACTTTTCACAATGCACGGCTGAAAGGACCTGCGTAAATGCATGCCCTCACACCGAGACATTTGCCTGCACCGTTAGCAGCGCGCAGCAGTCAGCAACCTGCAAAAAAGAGGGTGCGATCGTTTACACGGCGTCCGCCTGGATCGATGGCGTATTCTGCAAAGATACCAAGACCATAACCATTCCGGTCGCCGATCACCGTTGGAAGGATGCCACCTGCACAGAGCCAAAGACCTGTACGGTTTGCGGAACAACGCAAGGCTCCGCCAAGGGACATAGCTACAACGCCTCCAACGAATGTGCTTGCGGTGCTAAAAAATTGGCGATCACCACCCAGCCCAAGACCCAAAAGGTGGCGGTTGGCAAGACGGTCAAGTACACCGTGAAGGCATCCGGCGATGGGCTGAAATACCAGTGGCAGAGCTCCTCCAACGGCAAGACGTGGAAGAATTGTTCCTCCAGCTCTGCGAAAAAGGCTAGTTTCAGCTTCACATCCAAGACCTCTCACAATGGCAACTATTACCGCTGTAAGATCACGGACAGCGAAGGAAATGTGATTTACACGGACACCGTCCGGCTGTACGTGCTGGGCGTGACGACCCAGCCCAAGACCCAGAAGGTTAAGACCGGCAGCACAGTAAAGTTTACGGTGAAGGCCACCGGTGCAGGAAAGACCTACCAGTGGCAGGTATCCACCGACGGAAAGACCTGGAAGAATTGCTCCTCCAGCTCTGCAAAGAAGTCAACCTTCACCTTCACCGGCAAGACCAGCCACAGCGGCAATTACTACCGTTGCCGGATCAAGGACAACGGCGGCAACACGGTATACACCGATGCGGTGAAATTGTACGTGCTGGGTATCACGGAGCAGCCGGTCAGCAAGACGGTGACAAAGGGCAAGACGGCAAAATTCACCGTGGAAGCCACCGGCGCAAGCAAGGTCTACCAGTGGCAGGTATCCACCGATGGCGGCAAGACCTGGAAGAACTGTTCCTCCAGTTCTGCAAAGAAAGCAACCTTCAGCTTCACCGCCAAGACCTCTCACAACGGCAATTACTACCGCTGCCGTGTGAAGGACAGCGGCGGCAACACCGTCTACACCAATAAGGTGAAACTGACAGTCAAGAAATAACACAAAAAACCCGGCAAGGAGAAAACCTCCCTGCCGGGTTTTTAAGCCTCCCTTGTGTAAAGGGAGGTGGATTCGCCGCAGGCGAAGACGGAGGGATTGCTAAATAAAGCCGATACAATCCCCCAGTCAGAAATCAAAGATTTCTGACAGCCCTGCCGGGCCCGCGCCCCTTTTGTCTGCTTCGCAGACATTTTCCCCGCTAACGGGGAAATCTGCCCTCATAGAAGGGGCCAAGGTTGCGTCCGCACCGAAAGATTATTGTGGAGGCGGATGTTGGCATCACGGGCATCACATCCATAGAATTTTTCCATACAAAGGGCTTGACAAAATTGCTCTACTGTGTTAGAGTGAATATGTACTCTAATGGATTAGAGAAAGGAGCAGCACTATGAGCACACCGAAAGTATTTGAAAGCGAATACCGCTTCTGCCTGATTCTGTGGGAACACGAGCCCATCAAGAGCAGCGAGCTGGTAAACCTCTGCGCCCAGCAGCTTGGCTGGAAGCCCACCACCACCTACACGGTCATCAAGCGTCTGTCCGAGCGTGGCGTATTAAAAAACGAAGGCACCATCGTCACCTCCCTTATCAGCAAGGACCAAGTGCAGGCTGCGGAAATCAGCGAAATGGTGGAAAAGACCTTTGAAGGGTCACTCCCTGCCTTTATTGCCGCCTTTACCAAGCATCAGAAGATCTCCAGGGAGGAGCTTGATGCCGTTCAGCAGATGATCGACCGCTATCGGGAAGGAGAATAAATATGACTTCTTTCTTCCTTACGTTAGTGAATATGAGCATCTCTGCCGGCTGGATCGTGCTGGCGGTACTGCTGCTGCGCCTTATCCTGAAGAAGGCGCCCAAATGGATCGCCGTTTTGCTTTGGGGCATCGTGGCGCTGCGGCTGATCTGCCCCTTTACCGTGGAGAGCGTTTTGAGCCTGATCCCCAGCGCCCAAACGGTGAGCCCCAGCATTATGACCGATGATATCCCCACTGTCAATATCGGTATTCCCGTTATCAACGAAGTGGTGAATCCCGTCATCAGCCAATCCTTTACCCCCAATGCCGGTGCCAGCGTCAATCCCCTGCAGATCTGGATCCCCATTCTTGCGTCGGTTTGGTTGATCGGCGTGGCGCTTATGCTGCTATATACCGTCATCAGCTATTGGAATGTAAAGCGGAAGGTCGGCACGGCGGTGCTGTATCGGGACAATATTTATCAAAGCGAGCGGGTGGTCTCCCCCTTCGTGCTGGGTCTTATCAGACCGAAGATCTATCTTCCGTTCTATATGAGCCAGCAGGATATGACCCACGTGATCGCCCACGAAAACGCCCACATCCGTCGCAGGGATCACCTTTGGAAGCCACTGGGCTTTCTGCTGCTGACCCTGCACTGGTTCAATCCGCTGATTTGGCTAGGCTATATCCTGCTGTGCCGGGATATCGAGCTGGCCTGCGACGAGAAGGTCATAAAAGCGCTGGACCGTCAGGCCCGGGCTGACTATTCCCAGGCTTTGTTGGATTGCAGTGTAAACAGAAGAATCATCGCCGCTTGCCCGCTGGCCTTCGGCGAAGTAAATGTGAAAGGAAGGGTGAAATCTGTGCTGAATTATAAAAAGCCTGCCTTTTGGCTCATTTTGGCGGCCATTGTCATCTGCATCGCAGTAGCGGTGTGTTTCCTCACCGATCCGCCTGCGCAGGAAAACGAACCTACTGCTGCGCCCACCGCACCGACTGTGCCTACCGGTCCCCGGCAGGAAGCCCAAACGGTTATCTCCCATTTCCCCATAAAGCTCGTCGGTCAGTCCTACACCGAGTTTGAGGATGTATATATCCTATTCCATTCCATCCAAACCACCGATGACGGTCATACTCTTTTCAATGCGACGCTGTACAACAAATCGGGCACCGAGGTCGCATACGGTGCAAATTACACCATCGACTACAAGGACGGCGATTCCTGGGTCAGCGCGCAGAAAGAAGGCTTGGTCTTTACCACAGAGGCCTATGTTTTACCCGCCGGGCAAAAGCACAACCGCACCTACAGCACCCAGGGCTTTGATATGACCCGGAGCAACACCTTCCGCCTGACAGTCCCCTTCACTGTAAATCAAAACGGCGAAGGCAAAACCTATCGCACCTGGATCGAATTTCAGCTCAGCGATTCCGCGCCGGTAGAGGCGCTGCGCGCCACATATCCGGAATTTTTCGACCTGGACACCACGTCCGGTCTGACCGTCTATGTGTGGCAGATGTCCGCCAACAGCTATAGCTGCCATTTGTCCAGCGGCGATGCCGGCGACAGCTCTTACGAGCTTTTCCCGTTTACCCCATCCGCCTCCATCAGCGAAATGCAAGCGATTTTGAGCACCTACAATATCAGCAGGGATCAGATTCGTCTGGAGCCCATTATCTGCTACGCATCCAGCTATGCTTATACCATCGACGATGCCTATCGTGCAAAGCTGGAGGAGCAGTTCTGGTCGACCCTTCCCAATCCCGATCCGCTGTCTGCCTATAAAACCGCCACTTTCGACATTGACGGCGACGGCAAGGAGGAATCCTGCGTCCTGCGCTACACGCCCACCACGGGAGCGGTGAATTTCGTGTTGACCGTCCGGGATGCAAACGGGATAAATCCGCTGTATCGCAGTGTTTTCCTGTCGCATAAGCCTTACGATTATTCTATGGTATACGAGGTCTCCTTTGAGACCGGCGCAGACGGCGTCACACGCATCCGCACCGCCACCCAGGGCATTTCCCCGAAAAGCCACCTGTTCGACATTACCGTTTCCTCCGGCGAGATCCAGTTGACCGAAAGCGGCGTTTCCTTCTACGATATTTACAAATAAGAAAAAGGGTGCCTTCGCGGCACCCTTTTTTATTCCTCTTCGTCCTTGGGTCTGTTATATCTGCCTTGCGGCTCCCACTGAGGCAGCGGCAGGCGCTGCATGGCGCCGAAGATCCGCTCCTTCAGGTCGGGATAGGTCTTGCTCAGGTCAAAAACAAGCTGCTTGATCTCCTCCCGCTTGGTGTGCTTATCCACCGGGCAGCGGTTTTCTATCACCGGCAGCGCCATCCGGGTGGCGAAATTATCCACCGTCTTTTCGTGGATGTACAGCATCGGGCGAATTTGCGTAACGCCCATCCGATCCAGGTCCGTCACCGGCTGGAAGCAGCTGATGCGCCCTTCGTAGATCAGCGACATCACAAAGGTCTCCACCGCATCGTCAAAATGGTGTCCCAGGGCCAGCTTGCGGATGCTCCGGTCCAGGATCGCCTGATTCAGCGCGCCACGGCGCATTTTCGCGCACATAGAGCAGGGATTCTTCTCCTTGCGATGGTCAAAAATGATGGGGCCGATCTGGGTCTGCACCACCGTATGGGGCACATCCAGCTTTTCGCAAAATGCCTGCACCGGGCTGTAATCCATTCCCAGACCCATATCCACGGTGATCGCCTCCAGCGAAAAATCGCTGTACTGGCGAAGCCCTGCCAGAAGCTGCAGCAGCACCAGCGAATCCTTACCGCCGGACACGCCGACAGCCACTTTGTCGCCGGGGCTTATCATATTGTAGTCCTCCACACAGCGGCGAACAAGACCCATCAGCTTTTGCATCGTGGACATCCTCCAAAAATTAAGTAAAATGGTAAGCGAGATTTTAAGAGCTACAGCGAGAAAACAGGAGCTTTTGTGAGTTCTCTTGGGATTTCATAAAAATTTTCCAAAAAAGGTTTGACAAGTAAAACCGTTTGTGTTATCATCATCTAGCGCCTTGAGGTAATTGTACTTCAAGCATACGAATTTGTCAAAATATTTTACCTATTGGAGGAAAGCATAATGTCTACCACGCTTCTGAAGAAGGAGACCCTGGAGCGCAAGTGGTATGTTGTTGACGCTGCCGGTAAGCCCCTGGGCCGTACCGCTGTCATCGTTGCCAACCTGCTGCGCGGCAAGCACAAGGTCGACTTCACCCCCGCAGTTGACTGCGGCGACTACGTTATCGTCATCAACACCGACAAGGCCATCCTGACCGGCAAGAAGCTGGATCAGAAGTCCTACTACCGTGTATCCGGCTGGATCGGCGGTCTGAAGGAGACCAAGGCCCGCACCATGATGGAGACCCGCTCCGATTACGCTCTGGAGCTGGCTGTCAAGGGTATGCTGCCCAAGAATTCCATTGGCCGCAACTCTATGACCCGTCTGCACCTGTACAAGGGTGCTGAGCATCCCCACGCTGCTCAGAAGCCCGAAGCTTGGACCCTGTAATTGGAGGTAACGGAAAATGTACGAGAGCAAGAAGAAGTATTACTACGGCACCGGCCGTCGGAAGTCCTCCGTCGCCCGTGTTCGCGTTTATGAGAACGGCACCGGCTCCATCATCATCAACGGTCGTGAGATCGACGATTATTTTGGTCTGGACACCCTGAAGCTGATCGTGAATCAGCCCCTGGTCACCACCGATCTGGTCGGCAAGGTTGACATCGCTGTCACCGTGGCCGGCGGCGGCGTCTCCGGTCAGGCTGGCGCTATCCGCCACGGTCTGTCCCGCGCCCTGGTTGCCCTGAACCCCGAGCTGCGCCCCACTCTGAAGGCTGCCGGTTTCATGACCCGTGACCCCAGAATGAAGGAAAGAAAGAAGTACGGCTTGAAGGCCGCACGCCGCGCACCTCAGTTCTCCAAGAGATAATCACTCTTACTACAAAACCCAGAAACCGCAAGGGTTTTCGCTCAAAGGGACAAAAATTGACCAATGGGTGAAAGCCGGTACGGAGCAAGCAAAAATCCGATCATCAAATAAGGTGATCGGATTTTTGTCGTTCATAAATCTATTTAATCCTCTTCTGCAGCTATTATACTTTAGAATAAGGGTAGAAAAAGTCACAAATTTATGCTACGGAACCTGCCGGACGGGGTTGGTAAACAACTACGAAAATGAGTGGTGCCAGGTTGAAAAACCGAGCATCACTCATTTTCATTTCATCACACATTTTGATATTCATGAGGAGTATCTTTTTGCAAACAAA
>JAFSCD010000009.1 GCA_017436955.1 Oscillospiraceae bacterium
CATCTTCGGCGCCGGCACAGTTCTGCTGAAGCCCGCTCCCGAAGGCACCGGCGTTATCGCCGGCGGCGCTGTCCGTGCAGTTATGGAAGCTGTTGGCATCCGTAACATCTGCGCAAAGTGCCTGCGCTCCAATAACCCCCAGAACGTGGTCAAGGCTACCATGGAAGGCCTGAAGACCCTGCGTTCTCCTGAGCAGATTGCTGCGATCCGGGGCAAGAGCGTTGAAGAAATCGTTGGTTAAGGAGGGCAATTAACATGGCAAACCTGAAAATTAAGCTTGTTAAGAGCCTGAACGGCCGTCTGGAAAAGCACATCGCAACTGCGAAGAGCCTGGGTCTGCGTAAGATCGGCCAGGTTACCATCCAGCCCGACAACACTCAGACTCGCGGTAAGATCGCCAAGATCGGCTATCTGCTGCAGGTCACCGAAGTAGAATAAGGAGGAGACAGAATATGAATCTGCATGAACTCTCTCCTGTCGCTGGTTCTACCCAGGTAGGTAAGCGTAAGGGTCGCGGTCACGGTTCCGGCAACGGCAAGACCGGCGGTCGCGGTCACAAGGGCCAGAAGGCTCGCTCCGGCGGCAAGGTCCGCGCCGGCTTCGAAGGCGGCCAGATGCCTCTGGTTCGCCGCGTTCCCAAGCGTGGTTTCATTAACATTTTCGCAAAGCCCCTGACCGCTATCAACGTCGCTGTGCTGAACCGTTTTGAGGACGGTGCAGTTGTCGACGCTGCTGCGCTGATCGAAATGGGCATCCTCTCTGATTGCCCCAACGGTCTGAAGGTGCTGTCTAATGGTACTCTTACCAAGAAGCTGACCGTAAAGGCTGCGGCTTTCTCTGAGTCTGCAAAGGAAAAGATCGAGCAGGCAGGCGGAAAGGCCGAGGTGGTTTAAGTGTTTACTACACTGCGTAATGCTTGGGCTATCCCCGAACTGCGTAAGAAGCTGATCTTTACGATCCTCATCATGTTGCTGTACCGGATCGGCAACGTCATTCCGGTACCCTACATTGATGTAGCGACTCTGGGCGCTTACTTTGAAAGCGTCCTGTCCAACACGATCCTGGGCCTGTACAACGCCATGTCCGGTTCCGCATTTTCTTCGGCAACCATCCTGGCGCTGTCCATTCAGCCCTACATCAACGCCAGCATCATCATCCAGCTGCTGACCATTGCTATCCCCGCTCTGGAGCGGCTGAGCAAGGACGGCGGCGAGGAAGGCAAGAAGAAGCTCAACACCATTACCCGCTTCACCACTGTTGGTCTGGGTCTGCTGATGGGCTGGGCCTACTATATGATGCTGAAGAATGCCGGCGGTATCATCATTGATGATTCCTTCCTGGCAGCCATCGTGATCATTCTGTCCTTCACGGCCGGCTCCACCGCAGTTATGTGGCTGGGCGAGCAGATCACCGAGCATGGTATTGGAAACGGTATCTCCATGATCCTGTTTGCCAACATCGTCTCCCGTCTGCCCTCCATGGGCGGCAGTGTGATCGATATGATCAATCCCACCCAGTGGTGGCAGGCTATCCTTGTCGTTGTCGGCATGGCAGCACTGATCATCCTGATCGTATTTGTCAATGATGCCGAGCGCCGTATCCCCGTCCAGTACGCCAAGCGCGTGGTTGGCCGTAAGGTCTACGGTGGTCAGAGCACCAATCTGCCCATCAAGGTCAGTATGACCGGCGTTATGCCCATCATCTTTGCACAGTCCATCGCTTCTCTGCCCGCAACTATTTGCGCATTCGGCGGCTGGACCAACAACTGGGCATACAAGAATATGTTTGATTCCTCCAGCTGGATCTACGCTGGTGCCTACTTCCTGCTGATCTTCTTCTTCAGCTGGTTCTATGCCACCATCCAGTACGATCCCGTGGAGATCGCAAACAATATGAAGAAGAACGGCGGCTTTGTTCCCGGCTTCCGTCCCGGCAAGCCCACCGCTGACTTCATCAAGAAGGTCATCAATAAGATCGTCGTCTTTGGCGCGATCTACCTGGGCATCGTTGCACTGCTTCCCATTGTTGCAGGCAACCTGCTTCCCGCAGTGAAGAATCTTGCTATCGGTGGTACCTCCGTCATCATCGTTGTCAGTGTTGCACTGGAAACGGTTCAGGCGCTGGAAGCACAGATGCTGATGCGTCACTACAAGGGCTTCCTGGACTGATCTGGGAGGTTTGGCAGGATGAATATGATCCTACTGGGCGCGCCCGGCGCTGGAAAGGGGACACAAGCAGAGCTGCTTACTGCTAAGCTCTCCATCCCCGCCATTTCTACCGGGAATATGCTCCGCGAAGCCATGAGAAATGGCTCCGAGCTGGGGCAGAAAGTCAAGAAGATCATGGAAGAAGGTTCCCTGGTACCCGACGATGTCATCCTTGACATCGTTGCGGACCGGGTGGCCCAGCCCGATTGCGAAAAGGGCTTCATTCTGGATGGCGTGCCCCGCACGCTGGCTCAGGCGGAAGCGCTGGAAGCAAGAGGCATCAAGATCGACCATGTTGTTTCTATCGAGATTGACGATGCGGTGATCGCAAGCCGAATGACCGGCAGACGCGTCTGCGGCAAATGCGGTGCCAGCTATCACATCGTCGCCAATCCCCCTAAAACCGAAGGCATTTGCGACGCCTGCCAGGGCGAACTGGTGATCCGCAAGGACGACGCACCGGAAACGGTGCAGCACCGTCTGGACGTTTACCACGAGCTTACGGAGGTGCTCAAGGACTTTTATGCCGCACGCGGCAAGCTCCGGCTTGTTGAAGGCAACCAGTCCATCGAAAATGCGTTTCAGGAAATCCTGAAGGCAATAGGGGAGAATGTATGATCGCAGTCAAGAATGCAAGAGAGCTTAGCTTGATGCGTCAGGCCTGTAAGATTACCGCGGCAGCCCGTGCTTTGGCAGGGGAAATGGTAAGACCTGGCGTAACAACGAAGCAAATTGACAAAGCCGTTTATGATTTTATCGTAAGTCAGGGCGCGAAACCGTCGTTCCTGAATTACCACGGCTTTCCTGCAAGCGCCTGCATTTCTGTCAACAATACGGTGATTCACGGAATTCCGGGCGGTTACGTCCTGAAAGAAGGCGACATCGTATCCGTTGACGTAGGCGCGCTCTATGGAGGTTTTCATGGCGACTGCGCGGCAACCTTCCCTTGCGGTGCTGTCAGTACCCAAGCCCAAAGGCTGATTGATGTAACGAAGCAAAGCTTCTATGAGGGTATTCGCTTCGCGACCAAAGGACACAGAGTGTCCGATATCTCCCACGCCATCCAGACGTATGTGGAGTCTAACGGTTTTTCAGTTGTACGCACCTTCGTAGGTCACGGCGTAGGCGCACAGCTGCATGAGGAGCCGGAGGTGCCGAATTTCGGTGCAGCCGGTCGGGGACCCAGGCTGATCCCCGGCATGACCCTGGCCATCGAGCCTATGGTGAACGAGGGCGTTTATGACGTACGCGTTCTCAAGGACGGATGGACAACGGTCACTGCCGACGGAAAGCTCTCGGCCCACTATGAAAATACTGTACTCATCACCGACGGCGAGCCGGAAATACTCACCGTCGCCGAAGGACTTTAACTATGGACCCAGAACGAATATCGGATTTCAACATTTCGGATGTGGTAAGATCCACAGCCGGCAGGGATCAGGGAGAACTGTTCTATGTGATCGAAACTGACCCGGTTTTCCTGTATCTGGCAAATGGAAAGGACCGAACACTGGAAAAGCCAAAGCGCAAAAAGCGCCGGCACATACAAAAGGTCCTTCGCTCTGAGACGAGAGTCGCCGAAAGGCTTCGGCTTGGCGACAAAGTGCTCAACAGCGAATTACGAAGAGACCTGGATGAAATAAGCCAGGATATGCAAAGTCAATAACCTAGGAGGTTTCTAACTTGGCAAAAGACGACGTAATCGAGATTGAGGGCATCGTAGTAGATGCACTGCCGAATGCAATGTTCACCGTCGATATCGGCAACGGACACACCATTCTGGCACACATTTCCGGCAAACTCCGGATGAATTTCATCAAGATTTTGCCCGGTGATAAGGTAACTGTTCAAATGTCTCCCTACGATCTGACTCAGGGTCGGATCACCTGGAGAAGCAAGTAAAACTAGAGACAATGTTCTCATATGGAGGTTAAACAGTATGAAGGTAAGACCGTCCGTTAAGCCCATGTGCGAGAAGTGCAAGATCATTAAGCGCAAGGGCCGCGTAATGGTAATTTGCGAAAACCCCAAACACAAGCAGAGACAAGGCTAATAGGAGGTGCTGAAAGAATATGGCACGTATTTCTGGTATTGACCTGCCCCGCGAAAAGCGAATTGAGGTCGCGTTGACTTATATCTACGGCATCGGCCCCGCCCGTGCCGCAAAGGTTTTGGAAACCACCGGTATCAACCCCGACACCCGCGTTAAGGACCTGACTGAGGAACAGGAGTCCCAGCTGCGCGACGCCATCGAGCATAACTATATCATCGAAGGCGACCTGCGCCGTGAGACCGCGCTGAACATCAAGCGTCTGTCCGAAATCGGCTGCTATCGTGGTCTGCGTCACCGCCGTGGTCTGCCCGTTCACGGTCAGAGAACCAAGACCAATGCAAGAACCCGCAAGGGTCCCAAGAAGACCATTGCCAACAAGAAGAAGTAAAAGGAGGGATATGTAATGGCTGCAAAAGCTGCTAAGAAAGTAATCAAGCGCCGTCGCGAGCGCAAGAATATTGAAAAGGGCGCGGCACATATCCGCTCCTCTTTCAACAACACCATGGTCACCATCACCGACCTGAACGGTAACGCCCTGAGCTGGGCTTCCTCCGGCGGTCTGGGTTTCCGTGGCTCCCGTAAGTCCACTCCCTTCGCCGCCCAGACTGCGGCTGAGACTGCTGCCAAGGCTGCCATCGACAGCTGCGGTCTGAAGACAGTTGAAGTCTACGTCAAGGGCCCCGGCCAGGGACGTGAGGCTGCCATCCGTGCCCTGCAGACTGCAGGTCTGGAAGTCGTAATGATCAAGGACGTCACCCCCATTCCTCACAATGGCTGCCGTCCCCCCAAGAGACGTCGTGTCTGATTAAGGATAGGAGGAATTTTGCGATATGGCTAAGAATATGCAGCCCGTATTGAAGCGTTGCAGAACGCTGGGCGTTTCTCCTGCCGCGATGGGTTATTCTAAGACTTCCAACAAGAATCCCGGCGGCCAGAGAAGAGCTAAGAAGTCTGAGTATGCAACTCAGCTGACTGAGAAGCAGAAGGTTAAGTTTGTTTACGGCATTCAGGAGAAGCAGTTCCGTAACTACTATGAAAAGGCAGCCCGTGCAGAGGGCAACACCGGTGAGGTGCTGCTGTCTCTGGTTGAGCGCCGTCTGGACAACGTAGTTTACCGTCTGGGCTTTGCCAACTCCCGCCGTCAGGCTCGCCAGCTGGTTAACCATGCTCATTTTACTGTTAACGGCAACCGCGTCAACATCCCCAGCTACCTGGTTAAGGTCGGCGATGTTGTTGCAGTCTGCGAGAAGAGCGCTTCCAATGCTTTCTTCAAGAAGCTGAAGGAAGATGACGCTTTTGTTGCTGCTCCCAAGTGGCTGGACCGTGACAAGAACACCCTTACTGGTAAGGTCGTTGCTATGCCCACCAAGGCGGACATCGACTTCGACATCGCAGAGCACCTGATCGTCGAGTTGTACTCCAAGTAATCGACCCGATTCGTCCGTATTGTCAATTGTGGGGTGCATTCTACACCCCATACTCTTGAAAAGGAGGGTTTATCATGGTTGAAATTGAAAAGCCTCGTATCACCTGTTTAGATTCTGAAGATGTCTCCTACGGCAAGTATGTCGTGGAGCCCCTGGAGCGCGGCTACGGTATGACTCTGGGTAACTCCCTGCGTCGTATCCTGCTGTCCAGCCTGCCCGGTTATGCGGCAACCTCTATCAAGATTGCCGGCGTTCAGCATGAGTTCTCCACCATCCCCGGTGTCAAGGAGGATGTTACCGAGATCGTCCTGAATGTTAAGCGCATGATCGTCAAGCTGCACTGCGCCGGCGTCAAGACAGTTTACATTGACGCTGTGGGTCCCTGCGAAGTGACTGCCGCCGACATCAAGGCTGACGGTGAAGTCGAGATTCTGAACCCCGAGCTGCACATCTGCACTCTGGGTGAAAATGCCACATTTAATATGGAGATCACCCTGTCCGGCGGTCGCGGATATGTTTCTTCCGACCGTAACAAGACAGCACAGACCGTTATCGGTGTGATTCCCATTGACTCCATCTATTCTCCTGTTAAAAAGGTGAATTACACTGTGGAGCCCACCCGAGTCGGCGATAAGACCGATTTCGACAAACTGACCCTTGAGGTCTGGACTGATTCCACCATCTGTGCCAAGGATGCAGTTTCCCTGGGTGCAAAGATCCTGTCCGATCATCTGACCGTGTTTACCAATCTGTCTGACGCTGTCAGCAGTGGTTCCACCATCGTTGAGAAGACCGCCGATCTCCCGGACGCAAAGCTGTCCATGACCATTGATGAGCTGGATCTGTCTGTCCGGAGCTTCAACTGCCTGAAGCGCGCCAACATCAACACGGTTGCTGACCTGATCAGCAGAACCTGTGAGGATATGATGAAGGTTCGCAATATGGGCAAGAAGTCCCTGGATGAGGTACAGAAGAAGCTGGAGATGCTGGGTCTGTCCCTGGCCAGCTCCGATTCTGGCAGCAACAACTAAGTAAGTGTCAACCTTTTAGAGGAGGAAACGTTTATGTTCGGAACTCGTAAGCTGGGCAAGACCAGCACGCAGAGAAAGGCCCTGCTGCGTCAGCAGGTTACCGATCTGCTGGAGAACGGCAAGATGGAGACCACCTTCTACCGTGCGAAGGAAGTACAGCCTGTTGTTGAGAAGATGATCACCCTGGGTAAGAAGGGTGGCCTGTTCAACTACCGCAGAGCGCTGGCTTTCATTACCAAGGAGAGTGTGGCAAACAAGCTGTTTAAGGAGATCGCTCCCAAGTATGCTGACCGTAACGGCGGCTACACCCGCGTGATCCGTACCGGCGCTCGCCGTGGCGATGCTGCCGAGATGGCTATCATCGAGCTGGTTTAATCGAAAGCGAAATAAAATGGAAATGCCTGCCGCATTAAACGGCAGGCATTTTTTATGATATTTGATTTCCCGAAGCATCGTAAGTGATAATTGTGTTCCCGACTCCCTCACCAGACCAAAGGGGGACGACGGAAAGCTGACCGTCGAGAGTAAAGTGGTCTCGGTGGAGTTCTTCATTGGTATGGAGATCGTAGTATACAACATCAAAGGATCTGGCGTTTTCCCGGAAGTTTGTATAAATTAAGTAGGTTTGTCCGTTTTGCTCAAGATAGCCCTTGGCACCTCCGATATTGCTGTGGCTAGCGTGGTCAAACCGGATTTTGCCAAGTGTCTTCTTGAAAAGATGATATCCTTCATGCGCACCGTTTTTACTGATGCATATTACGTGATCGCCAAAGGTTTCCTCGTAAAGGATAACGTTGTTGGGGTCTTGCTGTTTCACAAATGCCTCCCGGGCTTCCGGCGTATCGTAGCTGGGAATTTGCGAATAGACAACGAATAGTGCCAGTAGCACGACGATAATCAGGGCAACACCGATCGCCAACTTGTAGCGTATTTTCATAAGACACCACCTTTCTTTGCCGTCATTTTATTTATATCACGGTGACGGTCATAAAGCAAGGAAAAATGTTTTTTGGAATTTGAAAAAAGGGATTGACAAACTCTGAACTCTGTAGTATAATGGCGAAGCTGTCCGAAATGCTGCTATAGCTCAGCCGGTAGAGCGCATCCTTGGTAAGGATGAGGTCGCCAGTTCAAATCTGGCTAGCAGCTCCAAAAAATCAGTCATCCCATTCGGGATGGCTGATTTTTTTGTTCGCCGTTAGCTGATTTTAATTGACGCTCCAGTTCAAATTTGGGGAACGAGGGGAGCGCCGCCGGGGGCGGGAGGAGCGACCCGAGTGAGTGGCAGCGGTCGGCAAGATGCAAGCCTGCTTCGTCAGGCGCCGCATCTGCCGGGCACCGCAACAGGGGAGCAGCTCCAGAAAAAAGTCCTGTTCGAAAGAACAGGACTTTTTTCAATGAAATTCGCCTTGCGGCGAGTGAGATATTGCATGGCGATATTTCATTAAACACAACGCTCCGTATTGATTTATTTCCGCTTTTATGCTACAATCCCCGCAAGGAGGCGGTGGTATGCGAAAGAGTATCCCTATCCTTTTATGCGTTGTTTTGATATTCTCCCTGTGCGGTTGCGAGGGGTTGACGTTCGAACATAAGACCTTCACGCAGGCGGATGACTATTCCGGGATCTTTGAATTGACCGAGCTGCGGTATTCCGAGGTGGCGATGGAGCTGTTTCCGGAAACCGTTTCGGAGCTGACGGTTTGTGAATTCTATTGCGAGTGGGAGCGGGGCATCGTCGGCAGTGCAAAGGTGGAGCTTCTTCTGTCGGTTCAGTATGAAGCTGCGGCTTTTACCGCCGAAACAGATCGGCTGAAGGCCCTTGCCGATGGTAAAATCGTCTATGATACGCAGCATTTTCAATATCCTGCCTACGTTTCCGTTTTGGGGAACATGAATACCAATTACTATGCGCTGGTGGATGAAGAAAACCAGACGGTGCATTACCTGCTTCTGCAGCTGGTCAATGCGGAGAATGTTGATTTTGACCAGGCTTATTTGCCGGCTGGCTACGGGGAATTTGGCGCGAATCAGGAATTGGACTTCAATGTGTACTACGATGCATAAGTTGCCCCTTGTCTGCCGGAAAGAATTATGATAAAATAGCCACAAGTTACCAAATTTCGACATAGAAGGGGACAGAAAATGGAGTGGAATGAAATTTTGCTGGTGTGCGCGGCGCTGCTGCCTGCAATCGCACTGTGCATCTATGTGTACAAGAAAGACCGGGTGGAGAAAGAGCCCATCGGGCTGCTGATGGGTCTGCTGGTGCTTGGTGCGTTGAGCTGCTATCCTGCCGGTGAGCTGGAAAGTGTGGCGTTTGACTGGATCCGGGAGATTTTCAAACCGTTTGGACAGGAGTCCGAGGGCGTTCTCTATTTGAGCGACACGACCTACAAAATCTACAACGCCGTCAAATATGTTTTCGGCGTGGCGCTGATCGAGGAGGGAATCAAGTTCCTGATCCTCTTTACGGTCACCAAGGACAACAAGAACTTCAACAGCCTTTTTGACGGCTTGATCTACGCGATTTTCGTTTCCCTGGGCTTTGCGGCGCTGGAAAATGTGTTTTACGTGCTGCGCTACGGCTGGCAAACTGCCATCGCCCGGGCGATCTATTCCGTTCCGGGACATATGTTCTTCTCGGTGCTGATGGGCTACGGCTACAGCATGTGGCATATGTACAAGCTGGCGGCAAGGCAGGAGAAGGAGCTGAAAAAGCTGGCTTTGATTCCCCATAATGTGAAGGAATACTCCGGTACAGCCAGTATTGTTTGGGCGCTGGTGCTGCCCATCGCTGCCCACGGTCTTTACGACTACTGCTGCACCATCGAATCGGTGGTTGGCGACGTGGTGCTGTATCTGCTGATGCTGTTCATTTATTTCCATTGTTTCAGCCGTATCCACAAAATGTCCAGAAACGATATGAAGGATTCCACCTTCGTCGGCGCGCTGATCGTGAAGAAATATCCGTATCTGCTGGACCTTTTCACAAAAAAGCAGGATGTTGAGCAGCCTGCCGCAACAGAGGAATAATCGCAAACGCCCCATCCTTTTTAGGTGCAAAGCAGTTTTGAAATGGTAACTTTTTGATTAACAAATAACAAAATTCCCGGAATGCTGACGCATTTCGGGAATTTTTTGCGCAGTTAAGCGGAAAAGGGACCGTTCAAAACCATTTTCTCACTATGGTGCGCTGCCCTTGGATGGGCGTTTTTGTTTATTCTACGTCAAATATGTGTTCAAATTCGGTGTTCAGGATCTGCTTGATGAGGATCACCTCATCGGGATAAAGATGCCGCTGTCCGACCTCGATTTTGGCAACGGCGCTGCGAGTAATGTCACAGCCGGCAAGCTGCAGTTTGGCGGCAAGCTGGTCTTGTGTCATCCCTGCCTTTTCGCGCAAATCACGGATATTTCTGCCCACACGCTTTTCAATTTCAACGTTCAATGTCAATCACCTCTTGCACCTATTTAAGAACAAAAGTCTTGACATTATTATAAGGTGGTGTTATGATTTCTTTGCACTTATATAGGTGCAAAGAAACAAAGAAAGAGGTATGGTTATGAAGTATTGTAGCAAATGCGGTAAGGAATTACTGGACGATGCAGTTGTTTGTCCGGGTTGTGGCTGCGCAATTAAGCAGCAGAGTGTCAAAAAGGACGTTTCCTATGATGACTGTGTGAAAAATGCGGCAACCACCAATATCGTTGCAGCTGTCATTCTGGCGGTTGGTGTTCTGTGCGGATTGTTTGTCAGCGTTTTGATTGGCTGTATTCTGTGCCTGGTCGCAGAGCTCGTTGTGCTTGCACCGAATTCGAAGGTGCAGAAAGCACTGAAGGCAAATGTCAAAACAACGGACAAGAAGGAATATAAGATGATTGCAAAGCAGGTGACAAAGGATCTGAAGTCCAATTATTCTGCGTACAAGTGGTCTTTCATTTTGGCGTATATTGCTTTGGCTGGCGTGATCGTCTTTGCCGTTATGATCTAATAGGAGCTGGCAGCAAATTATGAAATACTGTACACATTGCGGAAAAGAACTGCTGGACGAGGCAGTTGTATGTCCGGGCTGCGGCTGCGCAGCAGATGCGCAGGCAAATAGAGCGTATGGCGCTGCGGATTGCAGCAGCCTGATCAACACCCTGGCGCAAAGAGTGAATGTTAACGGCATTATTTGGCTTGTGATCGGCATTTTGCAGGTCATTGGCGGGTTGGCGATCAACTGGTTTTTGCTTATCGTCGGTGCGCTGAACATCATTTCTTCCGTTCAGGATATGAATTACAGCAAGGCACTGCCCAATAACCCTACCGGTATCGTCGCAAAATTTGAGCCGCTGACAGGCCCCATTATCACGTTGATCTACAATCTGATCTTCGGCGGTGTGATCGGTGTTGTAGGCTCTATTTACTATTTTGTCGCCATTCGCAATTACGTTATGGAGAACAAGCAGGCATTTGCCAGCCTGGATACATAAATAACAAGCCAGCCATTCCAAACGGAATGGCTGGTTTTATTTGATAAATTGACTTTCTTTTCCAATCGTGGTATCATAAACCAGAGGTGATTATTATGCGCAATATTGCAGATGTTGACGTTAATTTTAAGACAGCTACCACCATCGACAAGGATGACATAGTATTCTATGACATCGAGAATGAGCCCTTTAAGGTCTACGGCGTGTTCCACGAAAACGGCCGTTACCGCAGAATGCCCGAGGCTACTGCCAAGGGTGTCAGCGATGCGCTGGATTTTCTCCATTCCCAGACCTCCGGCGGTCGTGTCTGCTTCAAGACAGACAGCCCCTACATCGCCATCCACGCGGAAATGCCCTACATCGGCAAGATGCCCCATTTTGCCCTGACCGGCGCCGCAGGCTTTGATATGTATATGCGCAAGGACGGCACCTATACCTATCTCAAGACCTTCGTGCCGCCTTACGAGCTGAATGACGGCTATGAGTCCATCCAGGATCTGCGTACAGCCGAGATGCGTGAGATCACCATCAATTTCCCGCTGTACAGCGATGTGGGCAAGCTATACATTGGCTTAAGCGACAAGGCGCAGCTGCTGCCTGCGGATGACTATGCCTACGAAAAGCCCATCGTGTTCTACGGCAACTCCGTGACCCAGGGAGGCTGCGCTTCCCGTCCCGGCAATTCCTATGTCAACCGCATTTCCCGCAGATTCCACACCGATGTGGTAAATCTGGGCTTCTCCGGCAGCGGCAGAGGTGAGCAGGCGATTGCCGACTACATTGCCGATCTGGATATGCGCATTTTCGTATGCGATTACGATCACAACGCGCCGGATATCGACCACCTGCGTGCCACCCACGAAAATCTTTTCAAGACCGTGCGTGCGGCGCAGCCTGACCTGCCCATTATTTTGATCACCTCTATGTCCCAGCACTACTGCACCGACGATAAGAAGGGCAGACGGGATGTGATTTATCAGACCTACCGGAATGCGATCGCTGCCGGTGACAAGAACGTGTATTTCATCGACGGCTACGACGTGATGGACGAATTCTGCTACGATGATACTGTAGACGGCGCCCACGCCAGCGACTGGGGCTTCTACAATATGGCAAAGTATATTGGCGATGTAATTGAAAAGATTTTGAAGTAAACGAGAAAACCGGCGTCGATTGACGCCGGTTTTTTATGCCCAGTCGGGCGTGGCTTCGAATGTAAGCGGTTTTCCCTTGAAAGGGAAGGAGAGCTTGCAGGAGAACAAATAGGGGGCTGTGAAGCCGTCACGGGCGCCGTACTTGTGGTCGCCCAGCAAGGGAAAGCTCCGGCTGGCGAATTGCACCCGGATCTGATGGGAGCGCCCGGTGTGCAGGCGGATGCGCACAAGGGAATCTTCGCCTTGATGCAGGGTTTTGTACTCTAAAACGGCTTTTTTGACGCCCTTTCGCTCTCTTTTAACGACAAAGACCTTATTCTTGCTGCTGTCTTTCCACAGAAGGTCCTCCAGAAGCCCGGATTCCGGCGGTGTGCCGTGTACCATGGCGAGATACTCCTTCACCATTTCGCCGCTCTGGATGGCACGGGAGAGCTCTGCGGCGGCAGCCTTATTCCGGGCGTAGACCATCACGCCACCCACATTTTTATCCAAACGGTGAACGGTATACAATTCGCCGCCCAGGGCGTCTTTCAATGCGGCAGGAACATCCTTTTCGGCATCCAGCCCCACCGGCTTGACGCAAACCGCCAGATCGGCGTCCGAATACAGTATTTCCATAGCGCACCTCCTTCTGCCGCCATTATACCACACGGCGCAAGAATTTCAATCGTTGCGCTTGCAACTTGGTGCAAAATGTGTATAATATAAGCAAAGACAGGAGGAACGCGTATGAAGACCAAGGATTTTGACAAAAAAAGTCCGCTTTTGATCTTTCTTGGGTATTTCAAGAACCACAAGAAGCTCTTTGCGGTGGATATTTTGTGCGCCTGCGGCATCGCCGGTATCGACCTGGCGTTTCCGCTGATCACACGCAGCGCCCTTTACGATATGCTGCCCAACCAGATGTACAAGACTTTCTTTGTCATTATGGTGACGGTGCTGCTGTGCTATGTGCTGCGCAGTGTGCTGAATTTCGTTGTGGCGTATTTTGGACATATCTTCGGCGTCCGGGTGGAGGCGGATATCCGCAAGGATCTGTTTGCCCACATGCAGGAGATGAGCTTCGATTTTTATGATCAGAACCGCACCGGTCAGCTGATGAGCCGGCTGACCTCCGATCTTTTTGAGCTGACAGAGCTTGCCCACCACGGTCCGGAGGATCTGCTGACCTCGGTGCTGACCATTATCGGCGCGCTGATCGTTATGGTGAGTGTTCGCTGGGAGCTGGCGTTGATCGTGGGTCTTACGATCCCCGTTTTCCTGACGGTGGTGATGATGATGCGCCGCAGTATGGGCAAGGCATCCCGCATCGCCAAGGAAAAGACCGGCTATATCAATCAGGAGATCGAATCCAGCCTAAGCGGCTTCCGCACTGCCAAGGCATTTGCCAACGAGCCGGTGGAAAATGCCCGGTTCAATGCCGCAAACGATCAGTTCAAAACGGCGAAAAAGGGCTTCTATAAGGCTATGGGTCGCTTCCACAGCTCCATTGAATTCTTCCTTTGCAGCCTGAACGTGATCGTGATCGGCGTGGGCGGCTTCTTCGTGATGAAGGGGGATATGGACTACCGTGACCTTTTGACCTTTACACTGTACATTTCCTCCTTCGTAGGACCGATGCGCAAGCTCTCCGGCTTTTCCGAGATGTTTGCCAACGGCTTCGCAGGCTTAAACCGCTTCGTTACCATTATGCGTACCAAGCCCACACTGCAGGATCCGGAAAATGCGCCTGATCTTGAAAATGTCAAGGGCGAGATCAAGGTGGAGAACGTGTCCTTCGCCTATGACGGTGAGCTGGATGTGCTGCGGGACGTGAGCCTGCATATTCAGCCCGGTGAGACGGTGGCGATCGTTGGACCCTCCGGTGGCGGCAAGACTACGCTGTGCCAGCTGATCCCCCGGTTTTACGATGTGTCCAGCGGCAGCATCTCCATTGACGGAATGGACGTGCGGTCGGTGACCCAGCGGTCCATCCACAAGAATATCGGCATTGTGCAGCAGGATGTGTTCCTCTTTGCCGATACGATCTTTGAGAATATCCGCTACGGTAAGCCCGATGCCACGATGGAGGAGGTCATCGAGGCTGCCAAGAAGGGCGAGATCTACGATGATATTATGGCGATGCCCAACGGCTTTGATACCTATGTGGGCGAGCGCGGCACCCTGCTGTCCGGCGGACAGAAGCAGCGCGTTGCTATCGCCCGGGTGTTCCTGAAAAATCCGCCCATTTTGATTTTGGACGAGGCCACCTCGGCACTGGATTCTATGACGGAAGCCAAGATCCAGAAGGCGTTTGATGCCCTGGCTGTGGGCAGAACCACCCTTATTATTGCCCACCGGCTGTCCACCATCCGCAACGCCGGCAGGATCATTTCCATCGCCGACGGCATTATCACCGAATCCGGCACCCACGAGGAGCTGGTTAGCGCCGGCGGCGTTTACGCCGACCTGTACAACACCCAGAACGCACAGAACTGGAGATAAAATGAAAACCGCCTGCCGATTGGGCAGCGCACCATAGTGATAAATTGCCTGAAAAGGCGTGGATTCCCCTGATATTGCGCCAAAAAATCTTGAAATCCACAAAGGATTTCTGCGATCTTTTGTCTTATCTCAAGAAAATCCCCATCCTTTTCAGGTGCAAAGCAGTTTTGAAGTGGTAACTTTTTTGCTTAACAAATAACAAAATTCCCGGAATGCTGACGCATTTCGGGAATTTTTTGTGCAGTTAAGCGGAAAAGGGATCGTTCAAAACCATTTTCTCACTATGGCGCGCTGCCCTTGGCAGGCGGTTCATTTTTACATCTTCTCCGGGGCGGAGAAGCCCAGGATGTGGATGCAGGCTTCGAGGATCCGTTTGGCAAGACCGATCAGTGCGATGTAGCCGTTTTTCAGGTTTCCATCTTCTTCGCCGAGGATACGGGTCTCGTGGTAGAACTTGTTGACACAGCCTGCCAGATCGTAGATATAGGCGCAGATCTGGTTGGGGGAGGAGGTGTTCAGCGCCGCTTCCAGCGTGGGACCCAGCTTGGTGATGGACAGCATCAGATCCTTGGCAGACGCGTTGGTGGGCGCCTGAATGCTCAGATGCTCCCAGGCACCGAACTTTGCCAGAATACTCTTGATGCGCACGATGGTGTAGAGGATATACGGACCGGTGTTACCCTCAAAGGCGGCAAACCGCTCCAGGTCAAAATTGTAGTCCTTGGTGGGCTGATTGCTCAGGTCGCCGTATTTCAGGGCTGCCAGAGCGATCTTCGCCGTGGTTTCATCCACCTCGTCATCGCTGACGATCTTGTTTTCCACAACCTTGCCGCGGACAAAGTCGGTCATATCGGAAATCAGCTGCTCCAACCGCAGAACACCGCCGTCGCGGGTCTTGAAGGGCTTGCCGTCCTTGCCGTTCATAGTGCCGTGACCGACGTGACCAAGCTCCGTTTCAGGGCGTACGATGCCGCCCTTTTTGGCAGCGCGGAATACCTGCTCAAAGTGCAGATTCTGCCGCTTGTCGGTAACGTAGAGCATCTTGTCCGGTGCCCAATCCTGCATGCGCTGCACCATAGTTGCCAGGTCGGTGGTGGCGTAAATGGCAGCGCCGTCGGACTTGACCAGAATACAGGGAGGAACCTCTTTCTTGTCGCCTTCTTCGGCAACGGGGAATACCAGCGCGCCTTCGCTCATAACGGCGTGACCTTCGTCCTTCAGCCGCTGGATCATAGCAGGAATATAGGGATCGGCGTCGCTTTCGCCCAGCCACTTTTCAAAGTGGACATCCAAAAGGTCGTAAATGCGGTGCAGATCCTCCAGAGATACGCGCATAATGTGCTGCCAGATCGCCCGGTAGCCGGGGTGACCCTGCTGCAGCTCGAAGGTGGCGACGTGTGCTTTTTCGGCAAATTCCGCATCCTCTTTCTTTTTGGCAGAGGCGGTGGGGTAGATCTCTTCCAGCTCCGAGAGGGTAAAGGGCGCTTCCTTGGGATATTCGCCGGTAAAATCGGGATCGAAGTAGGGCAGATCCGGCTTCCGTACCTGCAGCTCTGCCACGATCAGACCTATCTGCAGACCCCAGTCACCCAGGTGTACGTCGCCGATGGTGTTATAGCCCATAAATTTATGCAGCCGCTTCAGCGCCTCGCCAATGATGGCAGGGCGCAGGTGACCGATGTGCAGGGGCTTTGCCACATTCGCGCCGCCGTAGTCTACGACCGCGGTCTTGCCGGCGCCGGTCTTTTCAACGCCGAAATCCTCTGCAAGGCGCATTTCCTCCAGATACCGCTGCAGGAAGCTGCCGGACAGCTTCAGATTGATGAAGCCGGGCATTACTGCCTCCACCATATCGTAATCGTTGGCGTCCAGCTTGGCGACCACAGCGCTGGCGATCTGGATGGGCGCGCACTTGTACTGCTTGGCGGCAGCCAGTGCGCCGTTGCACTGATATTCACACAGGTCAGGCCGGTTGGATACGGTTACTGTGCCGAAGGCGGCGTCATAACCGGCATCGGCAAATGCCTGCTGCATATTGGCAGTGATGATATCCAGGATTCTTTTCATTTTCAGTTTCCTTTCTGCTGGCTGAGCCATTCCAGATACTCGTCATAGGTGCCGTAGCGGTCAACGATGGTGCCGTCGGGCAGGAACGCGATCACGCGGTTGCAAGTGGACTGCAGCAGTTCGTGGTCGTGGCTTGCCAGCAGTACCACACCGGTAAAGGCCTCAAGTCCCTTGTTCACAGCCTGAATGGACTCCATATCCAGGTGGTTGGTAGGCTGATCCAGCAGCACCACATTGGCGCCGGAGAGCATCATCTTCGACAGCATACAGCGTACCTTTTCGCCGCCGGACAGCACGTTAACGCTCTTGAAAACGTCCTCGTTGGAGAACAACATTCTGCCCAGGAAGCCACGCAGGTACACGTCGTCCTTCTTGGCGGAGAATTCCCGGAGCCAATCCACAAGCTGGCAGGTATTGCCCTCAAAATAAGCGGAGTTATCCTTGGGCAGGTAGCTGCGCACGGTGGACACGCCCCACTTGATGGAGCCTTCGTCCGGCTCCAGCTCGCCCATCAGGATCTGCATCAGGGCGGTCTGTGCTTTCTCGTTTTCGCCCACGAAGGCGATTTTGTCGGTGCGGCCTACGGAGAAATAGACGTTGTTCAGCAGCTTTTCACCGTCAACGGTGACGGATACGTCCTTGACGGTCAGCACATCCTTACCCAGCTCCCGTTCCGGCATAAAGCCCACGAAGGGATAGCGACGGGTAGAGCAGGGCATTTCCTCCACTGTCAGCTTGTCCAGCAGCTTGCGGCGTGCGGTGGCCTGCTTTGCCTTGGATTTGTTGGCGGAGAAGCGCTGGATGAACAGCTGCAGTTCTTCGATCTTTTCCTGATTGCGCTTGTTCTTGTTGCGGATCATCGCCTGGATCATCTGGGAGGATTCGTACCAGAAATCGTAGTTGCCTACGTACATCTTGATCTTGCCGTAGTCGATATCCACCGTGTGGGTGCAGACGGTGTTGAGGAAGTGACGGTCGTGGGAAACGGCGATGACCATACCGGGGAAGTCCAGCAGGAAATCCTCCAGCCAGTTGATGGCCTCGATATCCAGGTTATTGGTGGGCTCGTCCAGCATAACGATGTCGGGGTTGCCGAACAGCGCCTGGGCAAGCAGGATCTTCACCTTGAGTCTGGGGTCAACGGTGGCCATAATGTCATAGTGCATATCGGTGCCGATGCCCAAGCCCTGCAGCAGACGGGATGCGTCGGATTCCGCTTCCCAGCCGCCCAGTTCTGCGAATTCCGCTTCCAGCTCGGCGGCACGGATGCCGTCGTTATCGTCAAAGTCGGGCTTTTCGTAGATGGCGTCCTTTTCCTTCATCACATCGTAAAGATGCTGGTTACCCATAATGACGGTGTCCATAACGGAAAATTCGTCATAGGCGTTCTGATTCTGCTTCAGAACGGACACACGCTTGTCGGGGTCGATGCTGATGGCGCCGGTGGTGGAATCCAGTTCACCGGTGAGGATGCGAAGGAAGGTGGACTTGCCGGCGCCGTTGGCGCCGATGATGCCGTAGCAGTTGCCCGGCAGAAACTGCAGGTCAACGTGCTGGAACAGCCATTGACCGCCAAATTGCATACCCAAATTGCTGACAGTAATCATTTCTAACTCCTTATTTTTGGCTCATAATCGTTCATCTTATACCATATCACAAATATGCAGAAAAAGGAAGCACTTTTTTGGGAAAATGCGTAAAAAACCGCCTTCCGGTAAGGAAGGCGGTAGAATTTAGTCCATACGAAGGGAGAAGACCTTGGCAGTTCGCTTGTATAACAGCAATGTAAGTACAGAAACGACTGAGCCCTTGATAAGATTCAGCGGCGCAACACACAGCATAACGAAGGTAGTAATGTTGCTGACATTGCCGTTGATCTTACTGCCCATGGAAATGATGACATCCAAGGGCAGACCGAACAGCTGGGAGAACTTGGGCAGCAGATAGACTGCATTAAATGCAGAGCCGAAAACAGTCAGGATGACCGTACCCGTAATCAGACCGAGGATAGCGGTCTTCTTGGTTTTGCGGATATGATAGATAATTGCGGCAGGAAGAACCAGGCTGCAGCCTACGGCAAAGTTTGCAAAGTCGCCGACAAATGCGGTGGTAGTGCCCTTCAGCAGAAGCTTCAGCAGAATTTTGACACCCTCGCAGGCGACGGTAGCCGAGGGTCCAAGATAGAAGCCGCAGAGAAGAACAGGAATTTCTGAGAAGTCCAGCTTATAGAATTCCGGAGCCAGGAACAGCAGCGGGAAGTCTAGAATGTGCAATACTGTGGCGATGGCTGCGCAGATGCCAATAATACTGACACGGCGGGCAGCAGAGAGCTTTCTCTTGGCAGGAAGGAGAAAAAGTTCAGAAATCCGGGCCAGCAGATACAAACCGGCAATGATCGCAGCGCAAACAAGGACAAAGACGAGATTTTCCTGTAAGGTTTTCCATAGTTCCATAGCGTTTCACCTCAATAAAAAATGCCCCGAGTATACACTCAGGGCATAAAAATTGCGCATAAGAGATCTTCTTCCATCCAGACTTTACTGTCGGTATTGGAGTTTCACCAATTCAACGCCGAAGCGCTCGCGGACTGTTTTGGGCAACTTCTGCAATACACTCGCCGCCGGAATAACGGTCCTTTTGCCGCAACTCTTCGCTTTGAAAACCTTGAAATACGCAAAGTATTCCTACGGCTTCAAAGCTCGATTTGCTACAAAAATCCTCGTTATCCGCCTGACGATCGCATTACAGAATTTGCCCACCGCCGGTCGGGAATTGCACCCTGCCCTGAAGATGTATTCGATTGACTCAAGTATAGCATCGCTTATGTGCCTTGTCAAGACGGGGTTTTTGTGATATGATCACTCTGTAACCGCGGTGGGATCGGTGGCGTCTGTTGCGGGCGTGGTTGCCTGCTGCAGCTGCTCCGGCTTCCGGAAGCCGTGGATGTGTCCCTTTGCCGCGGTATCGGTCACGTCGCCGCCGATGACCTGATTTTTATACACCAGAAGCGTGGCATATACCGGCTCCACCGCACCGGGATAATTGTTGATCTTGTAGACGTAGCGCATGACGGTCTTGCCGGCGTACTGGCTCAAGTCATAGCCCTGCTGCTTCTGCAGCGTATTGTAGCGGTCAAAGACCTCGCTGGTCTGTTCCGGGATCCGCACCTGACTGCTCTCCACGGGGGACGTAGTAACGTCCCAGCCGAAGCCTCTGAGAAATTCCACCCGGGCATCGTTATTGGAAATGTTGGTGGTGGCGGTGGGTGAGGCGTTGTTGCCACCGCCCAGCAGCATCACCAGCGCGGCAATGGCTACGACGACTGCTGCAAAAATTATGGCGATCTTTTTCTTATCGACCTTTGCGGTCATTACCAGCATAGAAAATCCCTCCAATTTTGAATTCGCATTACACACTATTCACGGTTGGACGAGGTTAGAACGGAGGCACTATGGAGCGGTTGGACAAATTTTTGGTGGAATGTGGCATCGGCAGCCGCAGCCAGGTGAAGAATATTCTCAAATCCGGTGCGGTTACGGTAGACGGCGTTGTACAGAAAGACGGCGCAGTGAAGATCGACCCCGGCAAGCAGGAGATCCTGTATGCCGGAGAGGCTCTGCAGGGGAAACGCAGAGTGGTTGCGATGCTCCACAAGCCGGCTGGCTTTGTGACCGCTACGGAGGACAAGCAGGAACGGACGGTTATGGAGCTGCTGCCGCCGGAGCTTGCGCGGCAGGACATAAAGCCCGTGGGCCGGCTGGATAAGGAGACCGAAGGACTTTTGCTGTTTACCAATGACGGCGACCTGTTGCACCGGCTGATCTCTCCGAAAAAGGAAGTGCCCAAGGTGTATTACGCCCGGCACGAGGGTCAGGCGACCCAAGACGATGTAAAGGCCTTTGCCGACGGTCTTACCCTGCGCGACGGTACTGTGTGCCGCAGCGCTGCGCTGGAGCCCATAGGGGCAGGGGAGAGCCGAATCACGGTTTGCGAGGGGAAATATCATCAGGTCCGCCGGATGATGGCGTCCCGTGGGATGACCGTACTGTACCTGAAGCGGGAGCGCGAGGGCTGCCTGGAATTGGGCGCGCTTGCCCTGGGCGAGGTGCGGGAACTGACGGCGCGGGAGATCACGGAGCTGGACAATGAGTGCCGTTAATATGACGATACTTTTGGGCGCTGCGCTGCAGCGCCCTGTCATTTTTAGGGAATAATACATAAAAATCGCATATGATTTTGCAATAAAATGACAAAAGGTACTTGCAATATGCGCAAAAAGGGTGTATACTAATCGTGCAATTTTGTGAAAACCGTGTTTGTGCTTAATTTTAGGGAGGATTGTAAAATGTCTAACAGCGTTTTTCAAGGTGTTATTTCCCAACTGAAAGAAATTTCCGACCGCACCTTTGGCGTGATCGATACCGACGGCTATGTGGTTTCCAGCACCGACGCAGCCCTTCTGGGTGAGCGGTGGCAGGATGCGGCTGTAAAGACGGCCGGCTGCTATGAGGGTGTTGTAACCTTTAATCAAAAAACCTTCAAGCCCATTTTCGGCAACAACAATGCGCTGGACTATGCCGTGTTCTGCTCCGGTGATGACGAGAGCGCAAAGCTGTCGTGCCAGATGGCCTTTATTGCCCTGAACGATGCCAAGACCTTCTACGAGGAGAAGCACGACCGCAGCACCTTCGTAAAGAATATCATCATGGACAATATCCTGCCCGGTGACATTTACATCCGTGCCAAGGAGCTGCATTTTGCCACCGAGGCACACAGAGCCGTATTCCTGGTGCGTCAGCTGGGTCACGGTGACGTGGCTACCGTGGACGTGATCTCCGGTCTGTTCCAGGATAAGACGCAGGACTTTGTGTTAAGCGTCAATGAGACCGACGTTGCCGTTATCAAGCAGATCGGCAACAATACCACCGCCGCAGAGCTGGAGCAGATCGCCCAGAACATTGCCGATACGCTGAAAAATGAGCTGTTCGTCAAGTCCGTTATCGGTATCGGTACCGTGGCGGAGCATCTGCGCAATCTGGCGGATTCCTACAAGGAAGCACAGACCGCCATTGACGTGGGCAAGGTGTTCGACACCGAGCGCAGCATCATCAACTACGAAAATCTGGGCATCGGCCGGCTGATCTACCAGCTGCCTACCACCCTTTGCGACATTTTCCTGGACGAGGTATTCAAGAAGAACTCCATTGACTCTCTGGATCAGGAAACGCTGTTTACCATCAACAAATTCTTTGAAAACAACCTGAATGTTTCCGAGACATCCCGTAAGCTGTTCGTACACCGCAACACCCTGGTCTACCGCCTGGAGAAGATCAAGAAGCTGACGGGTCTGGATCTGCGTGAATTCGACCACGCCATCGTGTTCAAGGTGGCGCTGATGGTGCGCAAGTATCTGTCCTCCCGGGACGCTCGCTGACACTTTTTTCGGCAGGGCTGCAGTTTATTGCAGCCCTGCTTTTTTCGCTGTAAAATTTTGCCGGTATATTGACACAAATGTTACAATATGTTACAATTTTACCATACTGATTCTGGAGCTGTTCAATATGATTGAATTTACCAATGTTACCATGTCGTACTCTGTCGGCACAAAAGCTCTCAAGGGCGTTTCCATGCAGATCGAGGACGGCGAATTTGCATTTTTGGTGGGACCTTCCGGTTCCGGCAAGTCCACCATTATCAAGCTGATCACCGGTGAGCTGAAGCCCACTTCCGGCACAGTTCACGTTAACGGTTATTCTTTGGAGCGGATCCGCAAGCGTGAGATCCCCTATATGCGCCGTACCGTCGGCGTTGTGTTTCAGGATTTCCGCCTGATCGAAAATAAGACGGTATATGACAATGTGGCGTTTGCCATGCGTGTCATCGGCGCAAAAGAGCGGGAGATCCGTGAGCGCGTGCCTTACGTGCTGGAGCTGGTTGGTCTGGAGACCAAGAGCCGCCGCCATCCCGGTGAGCTGTCCGGCGGTGAGCAGCAGCGTCTGGCCATCGCCCGTGCGCTGGTGAACAACCCCTCCACCATTATTGCCGACGAGCCTACCGGCAACCTGGATCCTGCAAGAAGCCTGGAAATTATGAGCCTGCTGCAGGAGATCAATAATTTGGGTACGACGATGCTGGTGGTCACCCACGAGCACGATCTGGTGGAGCGCTTCCCCAAGCGCGTGATTGTAATCGACAACGGTCTGGTTGTCAGCGACGGAATGGACGGGTATTATCGTTATGAAGATCAATAATTTGGGATATTTGATCAAAGAGGGCATCCGGGGCATTTTCCTCCACGGATTTATGTCCTTTGCGGCTGTGATCGTTACGATCGCCTGCCTTTTGATCGTGGGCAGCTTTTCCAGCCTGGCCTATAACTTCAACGTCATCGTGGAGGATCTGAACAAGACCAACGAGGTCATGGTCTATGTGGACGAGACATTGTCCGATGCCCAGGCGCGCAGCGTGGGCACGCGGATCAATCAGATCGAGAATATTTACAATGCGCAATTTGTTTCCCGGGAAGAGGCGCTGGAAAACTTTATCGCTGACCACGAGGGTGACGAAGCCTTTGTGGGCGTGGATGCCAAGGATCTGCGCCACCGCTATGTGGTGACCCTGGAGGACAATAACCTGATCCACGAGACCGTGGAAAAGCTCCGGGACGTGGAGGGCGTTGCCAAGGTCAATGCGAATTTCGAGCTGGCAGAGGGCTTCTCTGCGATGCAGAATGTACTGCGCGTGGCATCTGCCGTGGTGATCGTCGTCTTGCTGATGGTCAGCCTGCTGATCATCTCCAATACCGTCAAGCTGGCAATGTATGACCGCCGGGATGAGATCGCCATTATGAAAATGGTGGGCGCCACCAACGGCTTTATCCGGCTGCCCTTCGTTGTGGAAGGCTTCACGCTGGGTATGGTATCGGCCGCGGTGTCCTTTGGTCTGATGTGGATGCTGTATGACTGGGTGGTTGTGCAGCTGGATGCTGTAAGCACTTTGAAGCTGCTGTTCCATTTCGTTCCCTTTACGGAGCTGCTGGCACCGATGGCGATTACCTTTGCCGTTTTCGGCTTTGTTGTGGGCATCAGCGGCAGCTGGACGTCTATCCGCAGATTTATGGATGTGTAAGGAGCCAATATGAAAAATAGAAGCAAACGGTTTTCTGCGATCGTCCTGGTGCTGGTGCTGGGATTGATCCTGAGCACCTTCTCCCAGTTTGTTCCCACCAATGCCAAGGCAGCCAGCTCCAGCGCCATCAAGGAGCAGATCGAGGAGCTGGAAAAGGAGCAGGCCGCGCTGGAGGACAAGCTGGATGACCTGCGTGATCAGCAGGATGAGAATGCCAGCGAGATCAGGGAAATGATGGAGCAGAAGAACCTGATCGATCAGCAGGTTGGTCTGCTGTATACCCAGATCAGCAATATCAATGAGCAGATCTCTGCTTACAGCGTGCTGATCGCGGACAAGCAGGAAGAGCTGGACGATGCCGAAAAGCGGCTGAAGGTCCTCAATGAAAAGCACAAAGAGCGTATTCGCGCTATGGAAGAAAACGGCGAGCTGTCCTACTGGTCGGTGCTGTTTGAAGCCAACAGTTTCTCCGATTTCCTGGACCGGCTGACGATGATGGAAGAAATTGCCGCCGCTGACAGCCGCCGCTTGAAGGAGATCCGGGAAGCTGCCGAGGAAGTGGAAGCGGCAAAGGCTGTGCTGCTGCAGGAGCGCGATGAGCTGAAAAAAGCCAAGGATGATCTGGCAGACGCCCAGGCAGAGCTGGAAAAGAAGTCGGAAGAAGCCCAGCGCCTGCTGGACGAGCTGATCGCCAAGGGCAAGGAATTTGAAGCCCTGATGGAGGAGCTTGAGGAAGAGCAGGAAGCCAACGCGGACGAGCTGGCCAACAAGAAGGTTGAGTACGATGAGGCCAAGTACCGCGAGCATATGGCAACGGCGCCCAAGCCCACAAAGCCTGCCGGCAGCGGCAACGGCGGTACGCCCACCAAGGATGAGCTGGGTAAGACCTGGGTCATTCCCTGCGACTACACGCAGGTCAGCAGTCCCTTCGGCTGGCGTATCCATCCCATTTCCGGCGTGGAAAAATTCCACAACGGTGTAGACCTTTGGTGCTCCGGCATTTACGGCAAGCCCATCTATGCTACCCGTGAAGGCGTTGTTTCCTACACCGGCTGGTACGGCTCCGGCGGCTGGACGGTCATGATCGACCATCTGGACGGCTTCAAGTCCATCTATATGCATATGACCAATTTCATCGTTGCCGACGGCGATTTCGTAACGGCAGGTCAGGTGATCGGCTACGTCGGCTCCACCGGCGGCTCCACCGGACCGCACCTGCATTTTGAGATCCGCTACAACGGCGCAGCGGTGAATCCCATGAATTACATCGGATAATTGCAATTTCCCACAGCCCAAGCCCGGGCTGTGGGATGCTTTTATTGTAAAAAGATCGCAAAATACCTTGACGGACTGGAATAAATCCTCTATAATGTAGAAGCTAATTTGTAAGACCAACATCAGAAAGGATATTTGATATGGCAAAGGAATATAAGATTACCAGCCTGCGCCTTGCAGACCTGGAGAAGGAACTGAATTATCTGAAGACCACCCGTGAGCGTGAGATCGCTGCAATGATCGCGGAAGCCCGCTCCTACGGCGACCTGTCCGAAAACTCTGAGTACGATGCTGCCAAGAACGAGCAGGCGAAGCTGTACGGCCGTATTGCTGAGATCGAGGACATCCTGGCGCACGCGGTTATCATTGAGGACGAGAACGAAGCCACCGGCCGTGTGGGTCTGGGCTGCACCGTTGTCGTTGAGGATGTAAAGACCGGTAAGCAGACCACCTACCACATCACCGGCTCCCAGGAAGCCAATCCTATGGAGTTCAAGCTGTCTGACGATTCTCCCTTCGGTCGTGCCATCGTTGGCAAGTCCGCCGGCGACCTTTTCACTGTCATAGCACCTGCCGGCAACTACGATATGAAGGTCATCAGCGTTTCCCGTGAGGGCTAATTGAAACCGGAAAAACCACCGCTATGCGGTGGTTTTTTATTGCAAAATTAAAAAGCGCTTGCATTGATGACATTATTTGCTATAATATAATGTATCATCCAAAAGTATGCCTTTTTGGGAGGGCTACGGAATATGACAGAAATTCGAATTACAGCCCGGAAAAATCCCCTGCTGCAGCAGGTAAAAAAGCTGCTTTCTTCCAGAAAAGCGCGGGAGGAAGCCGGTCTTTTCGTGGCGGACGGCACCAAGCTTCTGAAGGAAGCTGTGGCGTATTGGCCGGGGCTTGATACGGTGATCCTTTCCGACGGCGTGGAGGCACAGGTGCCGGAAAATGTACGCGTCGTCCGTGTGCCGGAGGATGTGATGGCATCCGTTTCGCCGATGCAATCGCCCCAGGGCGCTCTGTTCCTCTGCCGTTTGCCGGAAAAGACGGTGTTTACGCCGATGCCCGGTATGCTGCTGCTGGACGGTATTCAGGATCCGGGAAATCTGGGTACGATCCTGCGCACGGCAGATGCGCTGCAGATTCCCGTGGCGCTGCTGGAAGGCTGCGCTGACCCCTACAGCCACAAGGTGGTGCGCGCTTCTATGGGTGCTGTTTTCCGCACGCCTGCCGTAAGCGTAAGCTGGGAGCAGGCACAGCTTGCCTGCAGAGAAGCCGGTATCCCCATCGGCGTGACCGCGCTTTGCGCCCGGGCAAAGGATATTCGCAGTGCGGATGTGGGTAAAATGGCTGTTGTGATCGGCAGCGAAGGGCAGGGCGTGCGCCCACAGATCCTTGACAGCGCCGATGCCCGGCTGATCATTCCTATGAATGAAAAATGCGAATCGCTGAACGCAGCGGTAGCCGCCACCATCGTGATGTGGCAGATGACCAAATTATAAAGACAGAGAGAAGGAAACCGAAATGCTGATACATTGGATATGGCTGTCTACCCGACCCCATATGAATGACAGAGACCGTCTGTCCGTACTGTCGCATTTTGGCTCTCCCGAGGATATCTATTTCGCTGACAGCGCCGCCTATGCCGACGTGGAAGGTATGACGAAGCAGATCGCGGAGTCCTTGCAGGAGAAGGATCTGCACGAAGCAGGCGCGATCCTGCAGCAGTGCGTGGATCTGGGTATCCACATCTGCACTTACAATGACGGCGCGTATCCGGCAAGACTGAAGAATATTGCAGATCCGCCGATGGTACTGTATTATGTAGGACATCTGCCGGATCTGGACGGTACGCCGGTGATCGCTGCCGTTGGCACACGCAAGGCATCGGCCTACGGTCTGAATGTGGCAAAGCGCATCGGCGGTCAGCTTGCGCGGTGCGGCGCAATCGTGGTGACCGGTATGGCAGAGGGCAACGACGGCGCGGCGGCTGCCGGCGCACTGACAGCCGGCGGTACGGTAGTGGGTGTTCTTGGCAGCGGTGTGGACATCGTGTATCCTGCCTGCAACCGTGGCTTGTTTGCGGATGTGGAACGGCACGGCTGCCTGATTTCCGAGTTTCCTCCCGGCACAGAGCCGTTTAGGTGGAACTTTCCCCGGAGAAACCGCATTATCAGCGGCTTGTCCAACGGCGTTCTTGTGGTGGAAGCGCCGCAGACCAGCGGTGCGCTGATCACTGCGCGTCAGGCTGCCGATCAGGGCAGAGATGTGTTCGTAGTACCCGGAAACGTGGACGTGCCCA
Source organism: Oscillospiraceae bacterium (assembly GCA_017436955.1). Classification (GTDB taxonomy): domain Bacteria; phylum Bacillota; class Clostridia; order Oscillospirales; family Oscillospiraceae; genus Faecousia. The sequence continues at coordinate 27,611 of JAFSCD010000009.1, forward strand.
GCTGTATCGGCAGCAACGCGTTGCTGCGTGAGGGTGCGATCCCGGTACGCAACGGCTGGGATATCGTCAGTGAATATCTGAGCCTATATCCGGAAAAGATTCGTAAGGATGCCGGATTTGTGCAGCCTGCAGGCTATATGGGCGTGGAAAGAACAGAGCCTATGGTGGCGCAAAAGCCGAAAAAACCCACCGTAACGGCGAAAACTGCCGAAAATATGCCGAAAGATGGCATTGACAAGCAGCCGTCGCAACCGTATTATGACATTCAGACGCTAACGGGAGATCAGAAGACCATCGCACAGCTTCTTGTGAACGGAGAAATGCTGGTGGATGATGTGATCGCGGCGTCCGGAATGCCGGCGGCAGACGTGCTTTCCCAGTTGACATTGATGGAGATCCAGGGCATTGTGGTAAGAAAACCCGGCAAACGGGTCGCCCTCAAATAGGAAAGGAAGATAAAATGGAAAACCTTGTTATCGTAGAGTCGCCTTCCAAGGCTAAGACCATTGGCAAATATCTGGGTGCCGGCTATGTTGTAAAAGCCAGTATGGGTCACCTGCGTGATCTGCCCAGAAGCACCATGGGCGTAGATTTGGAACACGACTTTACGCCGAAATACGTGCCGGTCGCCGGCAAGGAAGATCTGATCAAAGAGCTGAAAAAAGCGGCTGCCCAGGCGGATACCGTATATCTGGCAACCGACCCGGACCGTGAGGGTGAAGCCATCTCCTGGCACTTAAAGGAGCTGCTGGGCTTGAGCGACAGCAAGGCACGCCGGGTGACCTTTAACGAGATCACCGAGCGTGTTGTCAGAGCGTCCATCAGCACGCCCAGAGACATTGACTATTCTCTGGTGGATGCCCAGCAGGCACGCCGTATTCTGGACCGGATCGTGGGCTATGAGCTGTCTCCGCTGCTGTGGAAGAAGGTGCGCCGCGGTCTGTCCGCAGGCCGTGTGCAATCCGTTGCCACCCGGCTGGTGGTGGATCGGGAAAATGAGATCCGCGCCTTTATTCCCAGGGAGTATTGGTCGCTGGATGTGAAGCTGGACCGCATTGGCAAGCCCGGCTCTTTCGTTGCCCATTATTTTGGCACCGATAAGAAGATCGAGCTGCAAACGAAAGAGCAGACCGACGCCGTTATCCGTGATATTACCGGCAGGGAATTTGTGGTAACCAATGTGAAAAAGGCGGAAAAGAAGCGCTCTGCGGCACCTCCGTTTACTACCTCCACCTTGCAGCAGGAGGCATCCCGGAAGCTGAATATGACCCCCAAGCGCACCATGGCTATCGCGCAGCAGCTCTACGAAGGCGTGGATGTGGCAGGCGAAGGCACTCTGGGTCTTATCACCTATATGCGTACCGACTCGCTGCGGATCTCCGATGAAGCCCTGGCAGCAGCGGCAAGCTATATCAAAAATCGCTACGGCAGTGCCTATTACTACGGCAAGCCCCACGTATTCAAGACCAAGGCCGGCGCCCAGGACGCCCACGAAGCCATCCGCCCCACCCACGTGGAGCTGGATCCGGAGCGTGTGCAGGGCAGCCTGACGAAGGAGCAGTTTAAGCTTTACAGCCTGATCTGGAGCCGCTTTGTAGCATCGCAGATGGCAAACGCTGTATATGATACCGTGTCTATCGACACCGAATGTGCCGGTCATACCTTCCGCAGCAACAATCAGAGTCTGAAATTCTCCGGCTTTATTGCGGTTTATGAAGAGGGCAGAGATGATGAGGAAGAGAGCCTCGGCTCCGCGCTGCCGGATCTGCAGATCGGCGACCGTGCCAATATTGCCGACATTAAGAAGGAGCAGCATTTCACCCAGCCTCCGGCACGCTATACCGAAGCTACCCTCGTTAAGGCGATGGAAGAAAAGGGTGTGGGCAGACCTTCTACCTACGCATCCATTATTTCCACCATTCAGGATCGGGAGTATGTACTCAAGACCGATAAGCGCCTGGCACCTACACCGCTGGGAGAGGTCGTAAACAGCCTGATGATGGAGCGCTTTGTGGATATCATCGACGTGGAATTTACCGCCAATATGGAGACCCGGCTGGACGAAGTGGAAGCCGGAAAGCGCAACTGGAAGGATGTGCTTGCGGATTTCTATGCCGGCTTCCATAAAGAGCTGACGGATGCGGAAGCAGCCCTTGAGGGCACACGGCTGAAGGTACCGGATGAAGAATCCGAGGAGACCTGCGATATTTGCGGCAGAAAGATGGTTATCAAGGTGGGTCGCTTCGGCAAATTCCTGGCTTGTCCGGGATACCCGGAGTGTAAGAGCACCAAGCCCATCGTGGAAAAGATGCCCGGCCGCTGCCCCAACTGCGGCGGTACCATCCTCAAGCGCAAGTCCAAGCGCGGCTATGCCTACTACGGCTGTGAAAAGGGCGCACAGTGCGGCTTTATGAGCTGGGATGTGCCCACGGAGCTGAATTGCCCCGAGTGTGGCAATACCATGTTCAAGAAATCCGGCAGAGGTCGTATGAAGGCCTTCTGCATCAATGAAAAGTGCCCCAATTTCCTTCCCGAGGATAAGCGTGGCTACTATCAAAAAAAGACCGATGATGCCCAGCCCAAGGGCAGGAAAAAGACTGCGAGAAAGTCTGCGAAGAAAACGGAGGCCGGCGCATGACGAAGGTAACCGTAATCGGCGCCGGGCTTGCCGGCTCGGAGGCCGCCTGGCAGCTTGCGCAGCGCGGCATTGCGGTGGAGCTGCTGGAAATGAAGCCCCACAAGATGACCCCTGCCCATCACAGTGCGGACTTTGCGGAGCTGGTTTGCTCCAATTCCCTGCGCGGTGACCGGCTGGAAAACGCGGTGGGACTCCTCAAAGAGGAGCTTCGCCGCTGCGGAAGCCTGATCCTTTCCTGCGCGGAGCAGACCCGGGTGGAAGCCGGCGGCTGTCTGGCGGTTGACCGTGAGGGCTTCGCAAAGGCGGTGACGGAAAAGCTGTGCAATCACCCCAATATCACCGTCATTTCCCGGGAAATCACCGAAGTTCCCAAAGGACCGGTGATCATCGCCACAGGTCCGCTGACTTCCGACGCGCTGTCGAAGGCCATTGGCGAATATTTCGGTGCGGAGTATCTGCATTTCTTCGATGCGGCGGCGCCGCTGGTAACGGCAGAGTCCATTGATATGGACAAGGCCTGGTGGCAGAGCCGCTATGACCGCGGCACGCCGGACTATATCAACTGCGCGATGAACCGGGAGGAATATGAGGCGTTCATCACGGAGCTGGTGGCGGCGGAGGAAGCGCCCGTCCACGGCTTTGAGGATCGCAACGTGTTTGAAGGCTGTATGCCGGTGGAGGTCATGGCGCGCCGGGGCTTTGATACCCTGCGCTACGGTCCGCTGAAGCCGGTGGGTCTTACTGATCCCAGGACCGGGAAGGAGCCCTATGCGGTGGTCCAGCTGCGGCAGGACAATGCCGCCAAGAGCATTTTCAACCTGGTTGGCTTCCAGACCCATCTGAAATTCGGCGAGCAGAAGCGGGTGTTCTCGATGATCCCTGCCCTTGCCAATGCCGAGTTCGTCCGCTACGGCGTGATGCACCAAAATACCTTCCTGCAAAGCCCCAGGCTGCTGGATCGCTACTATGCGGATCGCCGGGATCCTCTGGTGGCCTTCGCCGGTCAGATGACCGGTGTGGAGGGCTATGTGGAGTCGGCAGCCTCCGGCTTCCTGGCAGCCGTTGCTATGGCTGCGAAGGTGACCGGCAGGGAATTGCCCGATTTCCCCAAGACCACCGCCATCGGTGCGCTGGGCTGGTACATCAGCGATGAAAGCATCGAAAATTTCCAGCCGATGAACATCAATTTCAGCATTATTTCTCCGCTGGAGCAGCGGATCCGTAAGAAGGCAGAAAAGAATCTTGCCATAGCCAACCGTTCCTTGGCGATCATTGACGAAATGATTGCGAAGGGGCTGTAAAAGAAAGAGGTGCGCTATGAAAATTATTCTCGACGCAATGGGCGGCGACCACGCCCCCGAAGCAACTGTACTGGGCGCGAGCATGGCAGCGCAGAAATTCGGTTCCCACATCACACTGGTGGGTCGCGGAGAAGAGATTTTGAATGTGCTGCGCAAAAATAACATTCCCAACCTGCCCGAAGGGCTGGAGATCGCCAATGCGGACGATGTGGTGGATATGCACGACGATCCTGCACAGGTCATCCGCAAGAAGAAGGATTCCTCCATGGTGGTGGGTCTGCGTATGCTGGCGGAGGAGCAGGGCGATGCCTTTGTTTCTGCCGGCAGCACCGGTGCGCTGTTGAGCGGTGCTACACTGGTGGTCAAGCGTGTCAAGGGCGTGCGCCGCGCGGCGATGGGACCTGCTATGCCCAATAAGGCCGGCGGCAAGACCGTGATCCTGGATTGCGGCGCCAACGCCGAGTGTACGCCGGAATTTCTGCTGCAGTTCGGTCTGATGGGATCGCTGCACGCAAAGAAATCTCTGGGCGTGGAGGATCCCAAGGTCGGTCTTTTGAACATCGGCACCGAGGACTCCAAGGGTACGCCCCTGCAGAAGGAAGCCTATGCCTTGCTGAAGGCTGCTTCTGACCGTGGAATTTTGAATTTCGTGGGCAACGTGGAAGCCCGTGATGTGCCGCTGGGCGCTGTGGATGTGGTGGTTTGTGACGGCTTCAGCGGCAACGTGCTGCTCAAGTCCATCGAGGGTACCGCTATGTTTATGGGCAGCCTGATGAAGCGGATGTTCAAGAAGAACATATTTACCATGATCGGCTATCTGTTCAGCAAATCCGGCGTGAAGGATCTGGTGAAGATGCTGGATTACCGGGAGATCGGCGGCACCCAGTTTCTGGGCATCCGCAAGCCGGTCATCAAGGCGCACGGCTCATCCGACGCGCTGGCATTCTGCAACGCCATCCGGCAGGCAGAGGCTGCAGCCGGCAGTAATGTGGCGGCAGAGCTGGAGCAGGGCTTGGCTGCGCTGACCGCACAGGAGGAAACTGACAATGCTGAATGATTTGGAGGCGGCAATCGGCTATCGGTTCCGGAATATCAGCCTCCTGCAAAATGCCCTTTCCCACTCGTCCTACGCCAACGAGCGCTGGCACAACAGCCTGATGAGCAACGAGCGGCTGGAATTTCTGGGCGACTCGGTGCTGGGTATGCTGGTGGCAGAGTTTCTGTACCGCAATTTCCCGGATCGTCCGGAAGGCGAGCTTACCAGAATGCGTGCGGATATGGTCTGCGAGACCACGCTGGCGCAGATCGCTGACCGGCTGAAGCTGGGGGAATACCTGCTGCTGGGCAACGGCGAGGAGCTGGGCGGCGGTCGCACGCGCCATTCCATTCTGGCGGATGCGGTGGAGTCTGTCATTGCAGCCTGCTATCTGGACGGCGGTATGGAAGCGGCTTCCGCGTTTGTGGAGAAGTTCGTTCTCGTCAACGTTCCCACCAAGCGGATGCACAATGCCGACTATAAGACGGCGCTGCAGGAGCTGGTGCAGCAGAAGAAAAATCAGGTGCTTGCCTACCGGCTGGTAGGGGAGTCCGGTCCCGATCACGATAAGCAGTTTACCGTAGAGCTTATGCTTAACGGCGAGGTAGTTGGTACCGGCGTGGGCAGCAGCAAGAAGCGCGCCGAGCAGGCAGCCGCCTGCGCAGCCATCGAAAAGCTGTTCCCGGAAGCTGAAAATTAAATGAAAAAGCTCCCTCAATGGAGGGAGCCTTTTTATGGGTAAAATCCGCATTTTCGGATATCCTAATGCAGGAGGGATGGAAATGACGGAACGGGAATATGGCAGATTGGTGGGGAAATTGAGCCCCAAATCGCCCTGCAGGAAGAACTGCCTCAATGCGTTTTTGGTAGGCGGCTTTATCTGTATGCTGGGTCAGCTGGCAACCGACGGCTATCTGGCGCTGGGGCTGGCGCAGAAGGATGCCGCAACGGCGGCTTCGTGTACTTTGGTGGCGCTTTCGGCACTGCTGACGGGGTTGAGCCTATACGATAATATTGCAAAATTCGCCGGCGCAGGCACACTGGTACCCATCACGGGCTTTGCCAATGCCATCGCCGCCCCGGCTGTGGATTTCAAGACCGAGGGCTTCGTCCTCGGCGTCGGCGCAAAGATGTTTACCATCGCCGGCCCTGTCATCGTCTACGGCGTATCGGCAAGCGTAGTCTATGGCTTGATTTATTGGATAACGACATTGTTTTGAATGTGAATAATCTGTACTAATTTTTAGTAAAACAAAAAGCAGACGGCAAAGTGCTGTCTGCTTTATCTACGTCATTCAGTCCTAAAGTCGAAAAGTGTGGATGGCTTTACGTTTAGTGCATCACAAATATCAAATACAACATCCAAAGAAACAGCGCAATCTGCGGTTTCAATGCGGCTCATATGTGTGCGGCTAATATTGATTAGTTCAGCCAGCTGCATCTGAGATAGCCCCCGTTCTTTTCGATAGTATGCAATATTTAATCCCAGATGTTTGTAGTTCTTTTGCTGCTTTTGTTTCACTTGTATCACCCCTATTAAGTATATCCCCTAAATAGTATGAGTGCGACAACGCCAAACAAAACAAAAGCAACTTGACAAGTTACAAAAATGTGTTTATAATACAATTATTCTACAATTGGAGGTAATAATTTTGGAATATAAATATGCATTTAACGAAAGGAGAAATACACTACATATTATTGGGTTATGTTGCCATACAAAACCTAACCCAGTTGGAATGAAATTGTTTATTACGGAGAATGAAGCGCTTGCTTACGGGGGCCGTGCCGTAGGAATGTGTAAAATATGCCAAAAGAAAAGGGAGGAAAAGCAATGAAAAGAGCGGTTGCCATCCTAGTGCTGATTGTAATGTTACTATCAATGACTGCTTGTGAAAGCGGAACAACACAACCATCAGCGAAGGAGATTAAGCTTGGGGAAAAAATTACAGTAGGAGAAAAAGCATTCACAATAACAAAGTTTGAGTGGAAAGAAGAACTCCTGGTTGGGAAAAAGTGGTCTGCGGACAGAGGCAATGTTTTTGGTCGTATAAAAATCTCGTTTTATAATGAAGGCCGTAAAGAAATGAATCTTAGCGTTAAGTGTCATATGAATTATGATAACGGCTATGAGATTGTTTCCTTCTTTGGCGAAAATGGATATTTCAATACCAGTTATCCTATTGATATGGAACTGGCTTCCGGGAGTTCCTATGACCTTAATTTCGCCGCTGCAGAGGTTTCTGAATATGCGAAAACCGATACGGACTCACCTTTGTGGATTGAAATTGAATTTGAGGGTGAACAGTACATTTATTACATCAGAAAGTAATTTTTTAGAATACTGTACTCAGAGAAAAAGAGTGTTTCAAATTGAGTTGAAACACTCTTTTTATTGCCTTAACCGCATCCTAAGTTGTCACACGCAGAGGGCTTCATCCTGGGTGTGGGCGCCAGCGTGATTTATTGCTTGATTTATTGGATAACCACATTGTTCAAATAAGAAAAGGCTTGACCAATCGGTCAAGCCTTTTGCGTTTATAGCATTTCCTCGTTATAAACGGCTCTTATGCCGCCGATGAATTTGGGGCGTGTCCGTGCCGCCAGCACCATAGCCTCGCCGATGGCGCTATGCTCCAGCCGCAGAGGAACGGCAACCTTTTTCAGGTGCATACCGATCATTGTAAAACCGATGTCCAAGCCGGCATCTGCCTTGATTTCTTCCACAACTACGGGATCGTCAAACTCCGCGTATGCCCTGGCAGCCAGAGAGCCGCCGGCTTTGGGCTGGGGAATGACATTCACGACCTCGGCGAAGGGCACAGCCTGCCGCTGGGTAACGATCGCACGGTTCAAATGCTCGCAGCATTGGATGGCAAGCAGCAGCCCGTTTTCCTTTGCGTAATCGTTCAGGGCAGCAAAAATCTCACCTGCCACATCGGGATTGGAATTGGTACCGATCCTGCAGCCCACAACCTCGCTGGTGGAGCAGCCCACAACCACAATATTACCGGGCTGGAGATTGGCTTTTACGCACAGCTCATCAATGGCTGCCCGGGTCTGTTGGTAGATCATTGTATCCATAAATACTCCTTTTGCTTCCGTCCGGCAGACGGTCTGTTCCCCGGTGTGAAGCGTTGCTGGATTCAGTTATCCAGGGGCGTCAAATGGTCGAATTTCTTCTGGCAGCGGTTGCAGCGGTAGAAGGCGGAGGAGAAGCCCTTGCGCAGACGGCTGCGCTTGATCTTATTCCGGGCGATGGCTGCGCCCCAGAAGCCGCCGCCAACAAGACCGGCTGCGAAAACAAGGAAAAGGAGATCGATCCTGTCGTAGGGAATGAAGAAGCTGGAAACTGTACCGAGCAAAAGCATCGTGACAACAGACATCAAAGGGATCAGCAGCTTGGTAAGGAACTCCGTTGCGTTCTGGCACTTGACCTTGTTTTTCATTTCCCTGAGGTCATCACTGCCGCAGGCAGGACACTTTGCTTCGCAGAAAATGTCCACAACGGTCTTGCTTTCTTCCTTCTTTTCCGCCGGCTTCGGTGCGACCTCGGGAGCCGCTTCGGGCGGTACCACCTTGGCAGGCTCGGCATCCAGAATACCGCGGATACGGGCGATCAGGGTCTCCATCGCCTCTGCCTTTTTCTGATAGGCGGAGTAGCGCTGCGCGCCGGTCAGCAGGAAATTGAATTCGTCATTGAGGGCGCAATCCTCCAGCATAAAGGGCAAAATCACTTTGCCGTTGTTCACGGCGGCATCCAGCTCTTTCAGCACCCATTGGGAATTTTGCGCATTGTCGGAAAGGATCAGCAGAAAGATCTTGCAGTTGCGGATGGCGGTGGGGATCTCCTTGGTATAGTTGGAGCCGCCGGGGATGTCCCGGGGTGCCATCCAGCAGGAAAGCCCGTTCTTTTCCAATACGTTGCGCACCGTTTCCGCCTGCGCCTGATCAACGGTACTGTAGCTGACAAAAATCTCTTTCATACGAATTCCTCCCGAGAAGCGATATACAAAATCTTACCATATCTGACAAACGGTGTCAAATAGAAAAGGCCTGACCCGGTGGGGGTCAAGCCTTTTGTTGCATTAAGATCTAAATTTGCCGCATTTCTTGCACTGACTGTAGTTGGTGCTGTTATTTGTTCCGCAGTGCTTGCATGCCCACGTGCCGGGTGTGGGCGGTGTGTTAGGCTTATTAGTGTGCGTTTGGGGGTGGCTGCTAGATGCTGTAGCGACTTCATCGGGGGTGATAGTGGCGTTTGCCGTTGCGCAATGTGATGCCTCATACAGTGCTACATTGGCAGAAATGATGGTGTTTTGCGTAATTAAGGCAAGTGAACTTACCAACAGAGCCAGTACGTGATATGCACAATACTCAAGAAATGCATACAGTACAGTTTCAGCAATCGATGTAAGAAATATAACAAAGTTAAAGGTTGTTTCGGTTTCTGTCCATTGATAGTATGTTCCATGAACGACTTCTTCGGTGATTATTGACGTAGTAATAGCCGTTAAAACTCCATAAATAATTAGAAACCAGAAAAGGATTTTTCCCCATTTTTCCAATCTTTCAGACCAGATGTGAAGATTTGTTGCGGTAGCGTCTCGTTCTGTGCATTCTTCTAATGTTTTGGGGATGTACTTGTCACTTTTGCCTGAAAACATATTTGCCATTTTTCTCTCTCCTTTAGATAAATAAAAAGTGCGCAGCCGAAGCTGCGCACGAAAAATGCAGCCTCATCCTGCTGCGACACAGTTCACTCCCGTAAATAGGCAATGGTGATTTGGCATACATTTTTACACAAAAAGTATGCCTACCTACGAGAATATTAAACTGTGTCGCAGGAGTATTTTACCACGGTTTGACAGATATTGCAACAACATTATTTTGCAATCCCAATAGTTGCCACAATCTCGGCCCCTTCTATGAGGGGGCTGTCAGCCGAACAGGCTGACTGGGGGAGTGTCCTATCGAATTAGCGACACTCCCTCCGTCTTTTGCTTCGCAAAAGCCACCTCCCTCAAAGAGGGAGGCGAAGCAACACGACGCACAAGACAAGTCTTTTGTTTATTGCAATTTGAAAACAACCGTGGTATACTGTTTGCAAGAAATGCAGAAGGAGGGAAGCCTATGCCCTGGAAAAAGTCGCTGAATATTACCACCGGCAGATGCCTGGAGCCGGATTTTCTGAAAATGCTGCGCGCAAGCGGCTTTGACGGCATTGACCTGAACTTCTCCGGTGATTTCTTTGAGAAGGATCAACTGGCGGAAATCTGCGGCAATCTGGATGCCGCCGGTCTTGTCTGTGCCCAGGTGCATCTGCCAACCTATGGTCTGTTTGCCGACAGCGGCAAGGATGACCCGGAAATGGAAAAACGGATCGAAACGGCGCTGGCGGTCATGCCGGCTTTGGGTGCCAAATGGGGCGCCATCCACGTGCGCAGCGCTGTAGAAAGCGGTTTTGACCGTGACCGCGCTATGCAGGATAATATCCGCTGGCTCAACCGCTTGTGCGGCATCGCAGAACGCTATGGCGTGGGTATCGCCGTTGAAAATCTGCCCACCTTCCCGGATCGACCGGACGCGCCGTTTTTCTCCTCCCGGATCGAGGATCAGTGCCAGCTGATCGACGCGGCAGGGCATCCGCTGCTGGGTGCGTGCTGGGATTTTGGACACGCGCACCTGAACATTCAGCACAAGGATAAGCCCCAGAGCGAGCTGCTGCGGATGCTGGGAAAACGGCTGAAGCTGGTTCACGCCCACAGCAATTACGCCACCCGGGATTCCCATTTGCCGCCGGCAATCGGCTCGGTGGATTGGGAGGATGCCCTGATCGGGCTGAAGGTCATCGGCTTTGAGGGCTTCTTCTCGCTGGAGTGCGGCTGCGGCGGCAGCGATCCCAGGATCGTGGAAGCCTATTGCGAATTTTGCGGCAGATCTACAGACGCCCTTTTGGAGAAAATATAGGAGGAACTGACTATGAATAAAGAAAAAATGATGCAGATTTTACAGGACACCGCCTATGTCCGGCTCACCGGCACGGATGCGGTTTTGAAGGCGGCAAAGTATATCCAGGCGCAGTGCGCCGAGATGGGTCTGAACGCCACGCTGGAGCCCTTTGCGGTTGCCCTGGCGAAGATCAAAAAGGCACAGCTGTTTGCCGACGGCATCGAGCTGCCCTGCAAGGGCTATTTCCTGGCAGGCTCCGGTCAGGTGGAAGCGCCGCTTTACTACCTGCGGTCTATGGAGGACTGCAACCTGGCAAAGTGCAAGGGCAAGATCGTGCTGGTGGACTGCTATATGGACTACTGGTGCTATCACGATCTGCTGGAAAACGGCGCAGTTGGCTTTATTACATACGACGGCAATCCCTACTACAAGGATGCGGATATCGACCAGCGTGAGCTGCGCCCCTTCGTCAGCGGCGGCGTGAAGATCCCCGGCGTCCACGTCAATGCCCGGACGGCTGTGGAGCTGGCACGGATGGGTGAGCCGACGGTGAAGATCGTGCTGGAGCAGGATGAATTTATGGGCGAAGCCCACAACGTGGTGCTGGATATGCCTGGCGAGACCGACGAGTATATCGTGCTTTCCGCGCACTACGATTCCATCGCCATTTCCGTTGGCGTGTACGATAATATGTCCGGCGCTGTGGGTCTGCTGGCGATGGCAGAGTACTTTTCCAAGCATCCGCACCGCTACGGTCTGCGCTTTGTCTGGACCGGTGCGGAGGAGCAGGGCGAAAACGGATCCAAGGCATACTGCGCCGCCCACGCGGATGAGCTTTCCAAGTTCGTGCTGAATATCAATCTGGATATGATCGGCTGCATTATGGGCAGATTTATCGCCTGTGTTACGGCGGAAGAAGGTCTTGTCAACTACGTCAAGTATATGGGTCTGGAGCGGGGTATGCCCGTTCACGCCTATCAGGATACTTACTACAGCGACTCCACCTCCTTTGCGGATAAGGGCGTACCGGCGCTGTCGCTGGCGCGTATCGCACCCAATAACACCGCACCGATCCACAACCGCTATGACACCATGGACATTATGAAGGCGGAGCAGATGGAAGCGGATATTGCGTTTATTACCGCCTTTACGGACCGTATGGCAAATGCAAAGTGCTGCCCGGTGGGTCGTGAGATCCCGGACAATGTGAAGGAAATGCTGGATTACTACTACGCCAGAAAGAGAAAGAAATAAGACCATAAAAAACCGGCTGTCCAATGGACAGCCGGTTTTTTGTTATTCGGTTACCTCTTTTGCTTCCTCTGCTGCCAATGCCTTGGCGATGAATTCCGCGGCGTCGTCGGGAACATCGTCCAGATTTTCACTGCCGATATCCACAACCCGGGGCGCGCGCTTGAAGAAGATGTCGTACAGCACCGGCACAACGATCAGGGTCATCAGCGTCGCGTACAGCAGACCGCCTACGATGACGATCGCCATACCGCCGCCCATCTGACCCATCATATCGTCGGAGAAGATCATCATCGCCATCGCGAGAATGGTGGTGAGGGTGGTCATCAGAATGGGACGCATACGGGTCTTGCCGGTGGCGATCAGCGCGCTGCGCCGATCCATACCGCCGATGCGAAGCTGATTGACGTAGTCAACGAATACGATGCCGTTGTTGACAACAGTACCCATCAAAATGGAGAAGCCCATCAGCGACAGCAGGCTCAACTGCTCGCCTGCGATCAAAAGACCGAGCATACCGCCGGTGAACGCCAGGGGGATCGTGAACATAACGATAAAGGGTGATTTGAGGCTCTGGAACTGCGCCACCATTACCAGGTAGATGAAGATGAAACCCAGCAGAAGCAGCAGTGCCATTTGAACTACCATTTCGTTTACCGTTTCGCTTTCGCCGCCCAGACCCAGGGTGTAGCCGTAGGGCAGGGTCTTCTCAAATTCCGCTAATTTTTCATCCAGCTCACGGGAAAGCAGGGTGGCGTTGTAGCCGTCCTCCACACCGGCAGATACGGTGACGTACCGGGTCTGATTTTCACGGCTGATAGAGCCGACGGAGGTGGTCTGCTGGGTGGTCGCGAAGTCGGACAGCTTGTAGGTGGTGGTTACCGTGGCGCCTGTGGCGTCCATGGAGGAGCCCTCCAGCTCCAAATCCAGCAGGTTTTCCACCTGCAGCGGATCGGAATTGTCGGAAATGGAAACGTTCAGCGTGGCGCCGTTTACGGTGATGGTAGTGGCGTTGGCAGAGGTGGTCATCTTCTCGGTGATTGCCATATAGATCTGCGCAACGGTAAGTCCGGCGGCCATCGCCTTGTCTTTGTCAATCTGCAGCTGGATGGTGGGCTCACCTTCGGAGAAGCCGGTGGAAATGTCCTTGTAGCCGGGCACCGTTTCCACAACCTTCACCACATCCTCGGCGATGGTTTTCAGCACGTCCAGATCGTTGCCGTAAATATTCAGGCTCAGACCGCTACCCAGCAGGGAAACCAGATCTCCCATACCGCCGGCAGAGGCGTCAATGGTACACTGCAGATCCGAGCAGCTTTCGTTGATGTCCGCCGTGATGCGCTGGATCTTGCTGGCAGGCGTGCCTTCTTTCGTGATGACATAGAAGGAGTAGCTGCCGAAGGAATCGCTGGTACCGCCCATACCGCTGAGCATACCGGAAGCGGAATTGCTGGTGATAACACCGACATTTTCCACGCCTTCAATGGTCAGCAAGCGGTCGATCACCTGGTCGGCAACGGCGTAGGATTCCTCCCGGGGCATATCCTCCGGCGTAGTAACACTGACCTGGATCTGGTCACCGGTCATTTCCGGCAGCAGCACGATGCCCATATTCACAACGGCAACGATACTGCCAATCAGCAGCGCAACGGATACCAGAATGGGAACCAGCTTGCGGTTTAGGCACCAGTCAAGGAAGCGACCGTAGACATTTAAGAACTTATCATACAGCGGATGCGCCCTGGGCTTGGAATTGCGCAGCATCGTGGATGCGGCAGCCGGCACTACGGTCAGCGCCACGATCAGCGATGCCATCAGGCAGAAGCCGATGCAAAGTCCCAGCGGCAACAGCAGATCCCGCACCATACCCTGGGTAAAGACCATAGGCAGGAAAACGCAGACGGTGGTCAGGGTAGAGGAGATGATGGGGCCTGCCACCTGCCGGGCACCCTGCACCGCGGCCCGGGGTGCGCTGATACCGCGACCGCGGAGGCGGTAAATATTCTCAATGACAACCACCGAGTTATCTACCAGCATACCGATGCCCAGCGAAAGACCGGATAGGGTCATCATATTCAGCGAAATGCCCGTGAAATACATCAGCACCAGGGTAAACAGCACGGAAAGCGGAATACTGATGGCAACTACCAAAGTGGGCTTTACATCCTTCAAAAACAGAGCCAGAATGATAACCGCCAGCAGCGCGCCCAGCGCCATACTGGTGACGATGGATTCAATAATCAGTTCGATATAGCTGCCCTGATTCATCAGTGTCAGGATCTTGGTGCCGTCATATTTGCTTTCCAGCTCCCCGAAGGCTTCCAGACAGTTGTTGGAGGTCTCGTTGGTGCCGGTCGTGCTGTTTTTGAAAATGCTGAGGATGACGGATTGTTCGCCATTGAGACGGGCATAGGTGGTGGCGGCGTTGTCGATGACCGAAACGGTGGCAACGTCTTTGATGCGCACTTGCCCGATGCCGTTCATAGATACCAGCAGGGTGTCGGCGATGTCATCCGCGCCGGTGTAGCTTTCGCCGACCTTCAGCAGCCAGCTGTTGTCATTGGCGTCGTCAATGTAGCCGGCAGGCATAGAGAAGTTTTGGGCGTAGATCAGCTGGGAGAGAGTGCTGATATTCAGCAGCTGATCCAGATTTGCCTTGGAGAGAGCGTCCTCCCGGGCGGTCTCATACTGGGCTCTGGCGGTAGCCAGCTGACTTTCCGCAGCGGTAAGCTGGGCGCTGGCGGTCGCAAAGCCAACGGCTGCCTCAAGCTGCGCCTGGGTAAGACCGGCATAGGCATCCTGCAGACCGGCGAGAATATCGGGCACGGCGTCCAGTAAGCCGTTCAGGTCATTCAGAATATCGTCAATGCTCTGAATACTGTCCAGCAGCGCGGTGATGCCGGGCAGCGTGGTATTAGCGGGAAGGGATTGCTCGAGCTGCCGCAGCAGGGTCTCCAGATTTTTCGTAACGGATTGCAGATTGCCGGAAAGCTGCAGAAGCTGCTCTACTGTAAGATTGCCCTTGGAAAGCTGTGCGGAAATTTCATTTAGCTCTGCGATCACCGCATCCAGCGCTTTGAGGATCTCGCTGTCGGTGATCTGGGTGCGCATAGCCTGCAGCTGTGCCAGCAGGTCATTTACCTGCGCCCGGATCTGATTTGCGGAATTCTCCACGGCGGCATTGACCTGGTCGAAGATACCGCTTGCCATGGTGGCACCAAAGCTGGACTGGGCTTTGGAAAGCTCCGCCTTACCGGCGGCAACCTCGGCCTCGGCTTTGTCCAGCTCCTGCAGTGCAGCGGCAAGCTGATCGCTGACATTGGTGAGGATCTTGTCATTCAGCGATTGGATCAGCGAAGGATCCAGCTCCACGTGGACATTCTTTTCGATAAGACCCATGGAGGAAACACTGGCAACGCCTTCCTGCCGCTCCAGATAGGGCTGGACGGTATCCTTGACAAAGGACGACAGCTCGTAAATATCGTTACCCTCGCGGCTGACGGAAATGTACATCGTTGCCATCATATCCATACTGATCTCGATGATGGACGGTGTGCCGCACATCTCCGGCAAAGAGGCATCCATCTCCTGCAGCGTGCTGGATACCTTTACAAGGGTGGATTCCATATCTGTACCGTCGGCAAACTCCAGCTGTACCATACCGTAGTTTTCCGAGGAAGTGGAGTAGACGTTTTCCACGCCGCTGACCGTACCCAACGCGCTTTCCAGCGGTCTTACCACCTCTGCTTCCACCTTCTCCGGACTTGCGCCGGGATAGGTGGTTACTACGATTAGATAGGGCATACTCATATTGGGCAGCAGGTCAGCGGTCATCCGTGTGACGGCGACGACGCCCAGCACCAATACCATTATGACAGCCACCAATACGGTAAACGGCTTTTTGACACTCAGTTTTACCATAATGCAAACAGATCCTTTGACAATAATTACTAATTTACATTATAACACAGTTTGAAGCAATAATATATAAACATTTAATGAATTCTATAAATATTTGCCGTTGAAATCAAAGAAAATTTCGCCTATAATGAAGAAAACCGGGAAGGAGGTCGCACCGCGGTGAATGTTCAGGTAACCTTAAGCGCCAATGCAGGTGTTTCCATACAGCTTGGCAGCCGCCGCATTTGGGTGGACGCGCTGCACGAAATCAAGCAGCCCGGCTTCTCGGCGGTATCGGCTGCGCTGTTTGAGAAGCTGCTGGCGAGCGATGCCTTTCAGGCGCCGGATTACATTTGCGTGACCCACGATCATCCCGATCATTATTCGCGGCGTATGGTGAGCCGGGCGTGCGGCATTTGGCCTGAAGCGAAGCTGTGTATCCCGCAGCCGGGCAAGGTGCGAGATGGGGATCTGACGATGGAGTTCATTCGTCTGCCCCACGAGGGCGCTCGGTATGCAAATGTGGAGCATTACGGCATTTTCATTACCGCCGGCGGTAAGCATATCCTGCTCCCCGGCGATTGTGAGGTGGCAGCTCCGGCTTTGCTGCAGGCGGCAGGGGAGCGGCAGATCGATCTGGCGATCCTGAATTTCCCCTGGGTGACCCTTGCCAGAGGCAGAGCATTTCTGCAAAAGCTGAAGCCCGGGCACATCCTTTTGTGCCATCTGCCCTTTGCAGCAGACGATGTAAACGGCTTCCGGGAATCTGCCGGAAGAAACGCGCACCTTTTGCCGGATATGGATGTCCGGCTGCTGTGCGACCCGATGCAAACGGAAACCGTAAATATTTAAGGCGTGCCAATCGGCACGCCTTTTGTTATGCGAACAGAGTTTCCAGGAATTCGTGTTTTTCGATGCTGCCCAGCATTTCCGGCAGGTTGAAGGTGTCCAAAACTGCAGCAACAGCATCCTCCCGGTAGGGACAGTCTGTCAGTGCGGCAACCAGCGGCTCAACGCCGGTAAGCCCCAGAAAATCACCCAGAATACGGATCGCCCGGATATTGCCGTCGGCTACGGACAGCTGGATCTCGATGGAGCCGCCGGCATAGCGGTTTCTGACCGCGCGCTGGAATTTGGGCGACAGACCGAAATTCCAATCCCAGGTGTCATACTTTTCCGCCTTCAGCCTTTCGACCTGGGCAAGCTCTTCGGCGGAAAGGGAGGCAGGGAGAATGCCGTCTGCGGCAAGAGCGCCTTTCAGATAATCCCAGAAGCCTTGCAGCGACATATCCGCAGGCAGGAACGCGCGGATATTACCCACCCGGCTGCGGACGGATTTGACACTTTTGGAAATGAACTTTTCCGGGTCGGGATTCAGCGCGCCGGCGATCATATCCGGATTGGACTCAAACAGCAGTGTACCGTGGTGCAGGATACGTCCGCGGATGATATGCTGCGCCGTACCGGAGACCTTTCGCCCGGAAATGAGAATATCATTTCTCCCGGAGGCTTCCGCATCCAGCCCCAAAGCCCGCAGAGCCCCTACCACCGGCGCTGTAAATGCCTGGGCAGACCGCTGGGCGATGTCGCCGGCATCGGTGATAAAGGAATAATTCAGATTGCCCAGATCGTGATACACAGCGCCGCCGCCGGTATTGCGGCGGATCACCTTGATGCCGTGCTCCTTCACGAATGTGGCGTTGATCTCCTCCCGGGCGTTCTGATTTCTGCCGATGATGACGGCGTTTTGGTTTTGCCAAAGGATCAGATAGTCGCCGTCACGGCGATGGGTCTGCACAAATTCCTCGAATGCCAGATTGTAAGCAGGGTCTGCAGACCCGGTCTCCAGATAAAAAGTCTTGTTCATAGCAGCCTCGCAAAATGAAATTCCGATCGTCTTTCTATGCTTTATGATACCCAAAATCGGGTAGTTGTCAAGTTGTATCGAAGCATAACGTAAGTGTCAATTTGTTATGTCTACCACCCGTGGAAAAATTTTAAGAAATGTGTCGTTTTTTCATTTTTGAGGTTGCTTTTGTCCGTAGGCGGTGATATAATACAATCAACATATTATCGGAAAGTGGGGCATTATTTCCACAGCTTCCTGTGGAAGGATTTTCCACCTTCGGAACGATTGCATTTTTAGGCGGTGAAGCAAAGCGATGGATCGAAAATTCAGGCTGTCCACAGCCTTGGATATTGACGATGTGCTGATGGAGTGCGTGCCCTACGCGATCCGTCTTGCCAATGAGAAATATAAGTTTGATCCGCCGCTGAGCATCTATGAGGTGGATCGCTGGGGCAAGCTGGGTACCCGTGCGGATGTGATCTTTGAGATCTTCCAGGATCCGGATTTCTACCGCAACCAGCCCGTATTCAAGGGCGCGCGCCAGTTCGTCAAGAAGCTGTCCCAGCTTACGGAGGTTTTTGTATCCACCTCCGTGTATCCCCAGTTTATGAGTATTCGGGCAGAGCGCATCGCCCAGGAGTTCCCCGAGATCCCGGTGGACCATATTTATATGGGCTCTAGAAAAGATAAGATCGATGTGGATATCCTCTTTGATGACGGTATGCACAACGTTACCCGCTCCAATGCCGCCTATCCCATTTTGATGCGGCGTCCCTGGAATCAGGATGCCACCGGTATCCTGGCGGTCAATACCTACGATGAATTCCTGAAGCTGGTGGAGATCATCTCCGACAGCTACAGCACCAAGACCCCCGGCTTCAATCCGGATGAGCCCGGCATCGTGGTTCTGGTCGGTCCCTCTGGCAGCGGCAAGACCGATATTGCCAAGCGCCTGGTAAGACGCGGCAAGCGGTTTGAAAAGCTGATCAGCTATACCACCGACGCAACGGTTGGATTGCACGGCGGTGAATGGTATCACTACATTTCCCTGGAAGCCTTCCGGGAAATGCAGGAAAACGGTGAGCTGTTTGAATCCACTATGTACGCAGGTCACTGCTACGGCTCCTGCAAGAAGGATGTGGAACAGATCCTGGCCTCTGGCAAGCATGTGCTGACGGTTATGGATATCTGCGGTGCTATGTCCCTCAAGACAAATTTCCCCAATGTGGCTACGGTATACATCAAGCGCCCCAAGCGGGATCTGGTTGCCGCAGTGCTGGAAAAGAACCTGAGCAACAAGGAAAAAACCAGCCGCATCCTGGCGCTGGATTCGGAGACCCAAAACGCGGCCATCTGCGATTATGTGGTGCCCGGTGACGATTACGACCTGGCAGCCAGGGAGATCATCAAGGGCTTGTTTAAGACGGGTGGCCGAAAGAAGGGGTAAACAATGGCATACTGTGATCTGCATACCCATTCCACAGCCTCCGACGGCACCTTGACCCCGGAGCAGATCATCCGGGAGGCAGAAAAGATCGGGCTTTCCGCTGTGGTACTCAGTGACCACAATACGGTGGACGGTCTTGCCGCGTTTCTGGCGGCAGGGGAAGGAAGCTGCGTGGAAGCTGTTCCGGCGGTGGAATTTTCCACCCAGTACGGCGAAAAGGAACTGCACATCCTGGGTATGTTTATCTGCCCGGAGGTTTACGGGCAGATCGCCGCTTTGCTGGAGCTACAGCTGCTGAATAAAGAAAAGAGCAATATCGACCTGATCCAGAGGTTGGCAGGCGTTGGCGTGGTGCTGGACTACGGGAAGATCAAAGCCCAGGCCGGCAGCTACGTCAACCGCGCGGTGATCGGCGCGGAGATGGTGCGGCTGGGATATGTAGCTTCGGTACCGGAAGCCTTTGACCGGTATCTGGATGAAAAGATCGGGCTGTATGTGCCTGCCCCACGGCTGGACTCCTATGAAGCGATCCGCTTTATCAAATCCATCGGTGCGGTGGCGGTGCTGGCGCATCCGCTGCTGGGCTGGGACGGGAAGAGCCTGCGCGGCTTTTTGCCGAAGGCGGTCGAAGCCGGTCTTGACGGTATGGAAGTGTACTATTCCAAGTACAGCCCCGAAACAACGGCGCTGGCAGAGAAGATTGCCGGGGAGTTTCAGCTGCTGCCCAGCGGCGGCAGTGATTTCCACGGTGACAATAAGCCCGGTATTTATCTGGGCGTGGGCAGGGGAGACCTGAAGATTCCCGATACCTGGCTGGATGCTTTGCGCAGCCGTGCCAAGATTATATAATGTATAGGATGTAAATGATGGATCTGCAAAGAGCAAACGGCTGGAAAAGAATAGCCGCCTGGGTTTTGGATATCATGCTGTTGTGCGTACTCACCGTTGGCGTGGCATACGGCTTCTCCGCCGCGCTGGGTTACGATGCCCATATGCAAACGGTGCAGGAGGGCTACGAAAAGTATTCCGCACAGCAGGGCATTGATCTTAACATGGATCAGGAAACATACGACGCTATGTCCGATGCCGAGAAGGCGGACTACCAGGCAAAGATCGCCGAGGTGGAAAAAGCGCTGAATGAGGATGAAGCGGTCAAATATGCCTACAATATGTGTGTAAGCTATTCCGTGCTGATCATTACCTTCAGCCTTCTGCTGGCAACGGTGCTGCTGGAATTCGTGCTGCCGCTGATTCTGAAAAACGGACAGACCGTTGGCAAGAAATGCTTCAGCCTGGGCGTTGTCCGGGTGGACGGCGTCAAGGTCTCGGCGGTGCAGATGTTCGCAAGAACTGTGCTGGGCAAGTATGCCGTTGAAACGATGATCCCGGTGTATGTGATCATTATGATCTACTGGGGTCTGATGGGCATCGGAGGCACCATCGCGCTGCTGATCCTGCTGGTGATCCAGATCGTATGTATCGCCATCAACCGTGACCGTCTTGCCATTCACGACCGCTTTGCCGGCACCGTGGTGGTGGACATCGCCAGCCAAAAGATTTTTGAAAATACAGAGGAACTGATCGCTTACACCAACCGGATCCACGCCGAGCGGGCAAAGCATCAGCCGTATTAACATAGTCCAATATTAAAAATTAACATATTTGGAAGGGGTTCTTATGAAAGTTACATTGCAGAATCTTACAAAAATCTTCCCCAGCCGTGACAAGAAGTCCGGCAAAGAGGTAGTCGCTGTCAACGATTTCACCTTTGAAATCCCCGACGGCAAGCTGATCGGTCTGTTGGGACCCTCCGGCTGCGGCAAGTCCACTACGCTGTATATGATCAGCGGCTTGCAGAAGCCTACCGCAGGCAGGATCTTCTTCGGTGACGATGATGTGACCGAGCTGTCTACCGAAAACCGCGGTATCGGTCTGGTGTTCCAGAACTACGCACTGTATCCCCACATGTCTGTTAAGCAGAACATCCTGTTCCCCCTGCAGAACCTGAAGGGCAAGGACAAGATGACCAAGAACGAGATGCTGGAGCGCGCCTATGAGGCTGCAAGACTGGTGCAGATCGACGAACTGATGGACCGCAAGCCCAGCGAGCTGTCCGGCGGTCAGCAGCAGCGTGTTGCCATCGCCCGCGCGCTGGTCAAGATGCCCAGAGTTCTGCTGCTGGACGAGCCCCTTTCCAACCTGGATGCCCGTCTGAGACTGCAGACCCGTGAGGAGATCCGCCGTATTCAGAAGGAAACCGGCATCACCACCGTGTTCGTTACCCACGACCAGGAAGAGGCGATGAGCATCTCCGATATGATCGTGGTTATGAAGCTGGGCGTTGTCCAGCAGATCGGTAAGCCCCAGGAGGTTTACGACAACCCCACCAACCTGTTCGTTGCCAAGTTCCTGGGCACACCTCCCATCAACGTTTTCAACGGCAACATTACCGGCGGCAAGCTGTATATCGGCGAGGAAGCCGTTATGGATGTGCCCGGTGTTGAGGATCAGGCAGTTACTGTTGGCATTCGTCCCGAAGGCTTTGAGCTGGCTGACGATGGCAAGCTGACCTGCAACCTGAGCAACGTGGAGGTTATGGGCCGTGACGTCAGTGTGGTTTCCACCAACGACGCATCCGTAAACCCCGTGATCCGCTCCATCATCAACGCCGACAACAAGATCGACCTGAGCCAAACGACTGTCCGTTTCAATCTGAAGCCGCACAAGGTCTTTATCTTCAATGCCGAGACCGAGGAGCGTCTGTACGTTGAGGTGAAGTAATATGGTAGATAACAAGCAACAATGGAAGGCGTGGCTGTACCTGTCGCCGGCGATTGTACTTCTGCTGGTGTTTACCGTATGGCCCATCTTCAACACTGTGCGTATGTCTCTGCTGGAGAATTACTCCGGTCTGAAGGCTGCGGGCGGTGCGGTTTTCGAATTTGGCTTCGGAAACTTTGAAAAGGTAGTTCAGTACAAGCGGTTTAAGGAATGCCTGACCAATACGGTGCTGCTTTGTGTTCTGACGGTGCCGATCTCTACGCTGCTGGCACTGCTGATCGCCGTTACGCTGAACTCCATCAAGCCTCTGCAGAAGCTGCTGCAGACCATCTTCTTCCTGCCCTATGTTACCAACTCCATCGCCATCGGCATGGTGTTCGCCGCAATGTTCAACATTATCGGCCTGCGCCCGGATGGTATCAACGCGGATACCTGGGGTATTATCAACAATGTGATCCAATTCTTCGGCGGAAAGCCGGTGAACTGGATCAACCAGGGCTCACAGTACTGGGCGAATATGACGGTTATGGTGGTCTACATCGTGTGGAACGCGCTGCCCTTCAAGATCCTGGTCCTGCTGGGCGGTCTGCAGAGCATCAACAAGCAGTACTATGACGCAGCCAAGGTGGACGGAACATCCCGCAGAAGAGTGTTCAGCCGCATCACTGTGCCGCTGCTGTCCCCGATGCTGGCCTACGTTATCATCACCGGCTTTATCGGCGGCTTCAAGGAGTATACCAGCATCGTCGGTATCTTCGGCGAAACCATGGGACCTCCGGATGCTGCGAACAGACTCAATACCATGGTCGGCTTCATTTACGACGCCCTGAGCAGCAACAGCCAGGGCCGCGCAAGTGCTGCAGCTCTGATCCTTTTTGCAATCATTCTTGCTGTTACCCTGTTTAACAACATGGTCATCAAGAAGCATACCCATTATTGATAGGAGGGCTGTTCATGGATAAGAATGTTATGCACGCAAAAGACCTGCAACAGACCTCCGTGCAACAGAAGATCGTTAAGTTTGGTGTAAAGTTCTTCGCGTATTTGTTCCTTTGCACCATGGCACTGATCGTTCTGTTCCCGTTCTATTGGATGATCATCTCCTCCCTGAAGAGCCTGGCGGAGTATCGTCTGAACGTTCCTACCTTCTGGCCCCAGAAGATCATTTGGTTCAACTATGTAGAGGCGTTTAACACCGCCAATCTGGGCAGCCTGTTCGTCAATACGATGATCGTCGGTGTGGCATCCACGCTGCTGTCTTTGGTGATTACGGTGCTGTCCGCTTTCGCCTTCGCGCGGCTGGAGTTCAAGGGCAGAGATACCCTGTTTACGCTGCTGCTGGCGACCATGATGATCCCCGGCGAGCTGTTCACCATCACCAACTACACTACCGTTACCCAGCTGAACTGGATGAACACCTACACGGTTCTGATCGTCCCGTTCCTGGTCAGCGTGTTCTATATCTTCCTGCTGCGCCAGAATTTCCTGCAAATCCCCAACGAGCTGTATCTGGCGGCAAAGGTGGACGGAACGTCTGACCTGAAGTATCTGTGGAAGGTCATGGTGCCTCTGGCACTGCCCACCCTGATCTCCATCACCATTTTGAAGATGATGGGCGCATGGAACTCCTATATGTGGCCCAGACTGGTTGCCAACGATGAGGCACACCGCCTGATCACCAACGGTCTGCGCAACGCCTTTACCACCACCTCCGGTGATGTGAATTACCCCGTACAGATGGCTGCGGTCGCACTGGTCTCCGCGCCGCTGTTCCTGGTGTTCATCTTCCTGCGTAAGTACATTATGGCAGGTGTCAGCCGCAGTGGTATCAAGGGCTAACCCTTTCCATTATTTCTGCGATAAAATTTATATCTATATACAGACCCGCGCATACGCAACGGCCTGATAAAGAAAATCAAATTTTATATATAGAAAGGAACGAACAAACATGAAAAGAATCCTGGCATTGCTTCTGCTGGCAGTCATGGTCATCGGCCTGGTAGCCTGCAGCAGCACAAAGACCCCCGGCAGCACCCCCAACGCAGGCACTGTCAACTTCACTGTCCCTGACGGCGGCTACGATGGCAGTGCGGTAGAAATCAAGTTCTACCACACCATGGGCGCAAACCTGCGTGAAGTTCTGGATGCATACATCGTTGAGTTCAACGAGCTGTATCCCAACATCACCATCGTGCACGAGCAGGTAGGTAGCTATGATGACGTCCGCGATCAGATCAGCACCGAAATCCCTGCCGGCAACCAGCCCCACATCGCATACTGCTATCCCGACCACGTTGCTCTGTACAACCTGGCTGGCGCAGTAACCACCCTGGACAGCCTGATCGACAGCACCATCGAGATCACCCGTGCTGACGGCTCCACCGAGACCCTTGGCCTGACTGCTGAGCAGAAGGCTGACTTCATTGAAGGCTACTACAATGAAGGTAAGGAATACGGCGACGGTCTGATGTACTCCATGCCTCTGAGTAAGTCCACCGAGGTTCTGTACTACAACAAGACCTTCTTCGATGCCAACAACCTGACCGTTCCCAGCACCTGGGACGAGCTGGAGGCTCTGTGCGCACAGATCAAGGCGATCGATCCCGAATGCATTCCTCTGGGCTACGACTCCGAGGCAAACTGGTTCATCACCATGTGTGAGCAGTACGGCTCCGACTACACCAGTGCTTCCGGCGATCACTTCCTGTTCGACAACGATCAGAACCATGCTTTCGTCAAGAAGTTCAATGAGTGGTACCAGAAGGGCTACCTGACCACCCAGACCCTGTACGGTGCTTACACCTCCGGCCTGTTCACTGCACAGACCGGCACCAAGAGCTATATGTCCATCGGTTCTTCCGCAGGTGCAACCCACCAGCGTCCCGATATGGTTGACGGCGCTTACCCCTTCGAGGTAGGCATCGCTACCATTCCTCAGGTTGATGCAAACAACAAGAAGGTTATTTCCCAGGGCCCCAGCCTTTGCATCTTCCAGAAGAATAATCCTCAGGAAGTTATCGCTTCCTGGCTGTTTGTTAAGTTCCTGACCACCACCGTCGAATTCCAGGCTGAATTCGGTATGGCTTCCGGCTACGTTCCCGTGCTGAAGTCCGTTGGTGAGAACCCTGTTTACAAGGAATACCTGGACAGCGCTGACGGCGGTGACTTCATCGCTGCTCTGTCCGCTAAGGTATGTCTGGAGCAGGAGAGCGCATACTACACCTCTCCCGCATTTAACGGCTCCTCCACTGCCCGTGACCAGGTTGGCGCGCTGATGGCGAAGTGCCTGACCCTGACCGGCGATGTGGACGGCCAGATCGCTTCCGCATTCCAGGATGCAATCGACGAGTGTGAATATCACAACGGTTGATTTTGAATGCGTATGCTGAAGAAATTACTTTGTTTACTGATGGCTCTGTGCCTCGCAGCCGGCGTTCTCGCCGGCTGTGGGGAGCCGACTAATGAGCCGGCAGCAACAGATCCCACAACAGTTACGAATCCCCCCACGGAAAATGTGGACTATGCGGCGTCTTTAAAGCTGGATATGAACTCTGCCACTGCCAAGCAGGAAGTGACCGTAAAGCAGTTCATTGACGGCGATACCACCCATTTCCACGTTCCGTCCTCTCTGATGCCCGGCGGCGTGCTGAAGGCCCGGTATCTGGCAGTCAACACCCCCGAGTCCACCGGTAAGATCGAAGAATACGGCAAGAAGGCGTCCTCCTTTACCAAGGAAAAGCTGACCAGCGCTGTTTCTATCGTGATCGAGAGCGACACCGAATCCTGGGAAGCCGACTCCACCGGTGACCGGTATCTGTCCTGGATCTGGTACAAAACCGAGGAAAACGGCGAGTACCGCAACCTGAACATCGAGCTTCTGCAGAACGGTCTGGCCATCGCCAGCAACTCTGCCAACAACCAGTACGGCACCACCTGTATGGCTGCCATCAATCAGGCAAAGGCACAGAAGCTGAACGTCTACTCCGGACAGAAGGATCCCGACTTCTACTACGGTGATGCCGTAGAGCTGACACTGAAGGAGCTGCGCACCAATATTGAGCAGTATGCCAATATGAAGGTGGCCTTCAACGGTGTTGTTACTGTCAATGACAGCCAGAGCGTTTATGTGGAAGCCTACGATGCAGAAACCGATATGTACTACGGTATGGCTGTTTACTATGGCTACAATCTTAACGGCAAGGGTATGGAGATCCTGACAGTGGGCAACGAAGTGCGCATCGTCGGCTCTGTCCAGTACTACGAAGCCGGCGGCACCTGGCAGGTATCCGACCTGAACTACCGCCTGATGAAGCCCGATGATCCCAGCAATATCCAAAAGATCAGCGAAGGAAACGATCCCGCGTTCTTTGCTACCACGGCAGACCGTTTCCTGAACGGTCAGGTTACCGTCACCGATGATGAGGGTAACGAAACTACGAATAAATATGCTGCAATGGCAATGAGCACCTCCATTGAAATGAAGGGACTGACCGTTGTGGATTCCTACACTACCAAGACCGAAGGCAGTGCATCCAAGGGCGCATTCACCCTGACCTGCGTTGTTGACGGCCAGTATGTGGACGTCCGCACCACTGTTCTGACCGACAAGGACGGCAATCTTGTCAAAGCAGATGTTTATGAAGGTAAGACCATTGACGTAAAGGGTATTGTCGATTACTACAACGGCACTTACCAGATCAAAGTATTCTCCGCAGATAATATTACAATTCATTGATATCAAAGGAGTAAGCTATGAAGAAGATAATCATTTGGGGTCTTATTATAGCTCTGCTGCTGGGTATCGGCGTTGGCGCATTCCTGTACTTTAACAATAATGAGCCTAGCGAAACGCCCAGCACCAACAGTGGTGTAACTAAGGCCGACCTGGAGGCCGCGCTTGCGTATATCAAGACGGTCTACAAGAACCCCAGCGAAAAGACACCTCGCGATTTCCAGCGTATTGGAACTGTCCCCGTTAACGGCCAGAATATCGAAGTCGTTTGGTCCGTTGACGTAGGTGAGGAGCATGTCAAGGTCGTCAAGGGCGACGATGGCATGGTCACCATTGATGTGAACGAGCAGTCTGCCGTGGATGTCAAGTACGTCCTGACAGCTACCGTTACAAATGGCACCGACAGCGTTTCCTTTAGCTGGAACCACCTGCTGCCCATGGTCAACAATGACATGGCTGCTATCGTTGAGGAGGCTTATCAGCTGGAGGTTGGCGCTTCCATGGATTATGAAGTCACGCTGACCGGTGTTATCACCCGTGTCAACACGGCTTATGATCCCAACTATGGCAACATCACCGTCACCATCGAGGTTGCCGGTGCTGAAGGCAAGCCCATCGAGTGCTACCGTCTGAAGGGTGACGGCGTTGAAGATCTGCAGATCGGTGACACCATTACCGTTACCGGTACTCTGAAGAACTACAACGGCAAGATCGAGTTCGACCAGGGCTGTATCCTGGATGCTGTCGTCAAGGGCGAAGCCGTTGACGCTCCCACCGACATTCTGCAGATCCTGCAGGAAGCCTACGCTCTGGAAGACGGCAAGGCATTGCCCTACGTGGCTACCCTGACCGGTAAGATCACCACCATCAACACCGTTTACAACCCCGCTTACGGCAACGTTTCCGTTACCATCGTTGTGGACGGCTACACTGACTATCCCATTCTGTGCTACCGTATTGCCGGTGAAGGCGCGGACAGCCTGCTGATTGGCGACACCATCACCGTCAAGGGCTACATCTGCAACTATGCTGGCAAGATCGAGTTCGAGCAGGGAAGCCAGCTGACCCATGTGGAAAAGACCGGCACCGAGATCGAGGCTCCCACGGATGTCAATGAGATCCTGAATGCCGCATTCGGTCTGGCTGACGGCGAGAGCCTGCCCTACAAGGCAACTCTGACCGGCGTTATCACCAAGATCAAGACGCCTTATGACCCCGGTTATAAGAACGTCACCGTTGCTATCAAGGTCAACGGCAAGACCATCGAGTGCTACCGCCTGGCAGGCGACGGCGCTGACAAGATCGGCGTGGATGACACCATTACTGTCACCGGCTATCTGATGAACTACCACGATACCATCCAGTTCGCACAGGGTTGTACTCTGGACAGCTGGAAGGATACCGGCTCCGATATTCCTCCCGCGGATGAGAACATCTCCGCTTCCACTGTTGTAGCCGAGATCGTTACCAATCCCAAGGCCGGCACCGCTTACAAGTTCTTCCTGCACCAGAAGACTCTGGGCAAGAACCTGTACCTGACAGGCAATATGGACGGTTTCTATTATGAGACCTCTGATAATCACGAGGATGCTATCGACGTTTTCGTTGAGGAAGTTTCCGGTGGTTACCGCCTGTACTTCATGAAGGGCGGCGCAAAGAACTACATCGAGGTTCTCAGACAGTACTCCGAGTCCACCGGCAAGTACCACAACAACGTTATCTTTACCACCAATCCCACCAAGACCCTGAAGTGGAACAGCACCATCAAGTCCTTCACTATTGATCTGGATGTTGACGGTACCATGACCACCTTCTATCTGGGTACATACAGCTCCTACCAGACCATGAGCGCTTCCGATATCGCCAAGGTTACCGGCGAGAACGCATCTACTCTGGAAGAGACCAACTTTGTCGCACACCTGGCCACCTTGAAGGAGACAAAGGTCAGCGCAGAGGAGAAGGCTTTTGAAGAGCTGAAGTCTGACTATCCCGGCACCACCAAGCCCACCAATGTTACCGAGAGCTTCACCCGCAGAGCTTACTACACTGTTGAGGGCAAGCAGGTCAACATTAAGTGGACTACCGACAACAAGTCCGTCAAGATCGTTGACAACGGCAACGGCACCGTTACCGTTAAGATCACCCGTGGCGATAAGGCTGTCAACTTCAAGCTGACCGCTACCATCACCGGCGATGAGACCTACACCACCTCCTGGGATTACACGATCCCTGCCAAGCCCAGTGAGGACGTACCCGAGCTGCCCACCACTGATGGCGCAACCATCACCATCGAGCAGGCTCTGACCTTCGGCGCAGAGCTGGAGGAGTACACCACCATCAAGTACAAGGTTACCGGCAAGATCCACAGTGTTTATAACACTGTTTACGGCAATATGTACATTATGGATGAGGATGGCAGAACTCTGACCATCTATGGCACCTACAACGAGGACGGCACCGTTCGTTACGACGAGCTGGAGGTCAAGCCCGTTGCCGGCGATACCGTTACCATTTACGGCAGCCTGGGTCAGTACAACGGCGTTGCACAGATCAAGAACGGCTGGATCATTGAGCATATTCCCGGCACCGGCGAGGATGAGCCTGTAGTCGATATGACTATGCAGGAGATCGTCGATGCTGCCTATGAGCTGGATAACGGCGGTATGCTGCCGAACAAGCACACCCTGACCGGTGTGATCACCAGTGTTGACACTCCCTACAGCGATCAGTACGGCAATGTTACCGTTACCATCGTTGTGGATGGCCGCGAGAGCAAGCCCATCAAGTGCTACCGTCTGGCCGGCGATGGCGCTGACGAGATCAATGTCGGCTACACCATTACCGTTACCGGCTTCCTGAAGAACTACAATGGCACCATTGAGTTTGACCAGGGCTGCACTCTGGATTCTTATGTCAAGGGCGAGGCTCCTGACGTTCCTGTGATCCCCACCACTCCCGCAACCCAGCCCACCACTCCCTCCGGCGGTATTCTGGTTCCCGAGACCGTTACCAATCCCAAGACCGGCAAGGCTTACAAGTTCTACCTGACCCAGAAGAACCTGGGCAAGACCCTGTACCTGACCGGCGAGATGAACGGCTTCTACTTTGCTACTACCGAGAACCCCGCAGAAGCAGTGGATGTCTATGTGGAGAAGGTTTCCGGCGGCTACCGTCTGTACTTTATGAACGACGGCGAGAAGACCTACATTGAGATGACCCGTTCCGGAACCCATAACAATGTTATCTTCACCACCGAGCCTGCCAAGACCCTGAAGTGGAATGCTGATATCAACTCCTACACCTGCGATCTGGATGTAGACGGCGAGATTACCACCTTCTATTTCGGTACCTACGGCACCTACAGCACCTTCAGCGCTTCCAAGATCTCCTACGTTACCGGCGATAAGGCCGATACGATGGATGTCTCCAACTTCGTTGCCCACCTGGCAACCATGAAGGAAGTTGCCGAGGTTCCCACTGAACCCACCACCCCTGCAACCACTCCCTCTACCACTAATCCTTCTGCAACTACGCCTTCCACCACCACTCCCACTACCCAGCCCACTGAACCCGCTCCCGGTACTCCTACCTACGAGTTGATCGGCCAGCCCAGCACCGGCGTTGCATACAAGTGGGCAGTCGATACCGGCGATGCTGAAGGCGTTCTGGCCTTTATCGGCACCACCGCCAATAAGGACTACTACCTGTCCACCTCTGCCACTATGGCTGAAGGCGTTGACGTTTATGTCGAGGCCGTCACCGGTGGCTATCGGATGTATTTCATGGCCGGCACCACCAAGACCTACATTGACATTTACCAGAATGGCACTTATGTCAATGCCCGTCTGACCGAGGAGCCCACCGCAGTATACACCTGGAACAGCACCTACAACACCTTTGTTGCTGACATCGGTGGCACACCCTACTACCTGGGTACTTACACCAGCAGCAGCACCGGCGCTACCTACACCACTCTGAGTGCATCCAAGCTGAGCTACATGAACGAGAGCAACGTGAACGTTACCCAGTTCCCGGCTCGCTTCTATGTGCTGACCGGTTCTGTAGAGCCGCAGCCCACCACTCCCACCCAGGCTCCCACTGTTGCTCCCACCGAGCCCACCCAGGCTCCCACCGCAGCTCCCACCGAGGAGCCCACTGTTGCTCCCACCGAGCCCACTGAAGAGCCCACCGAGGAGCCAACTGTCGCTCCCACCGAGCCTACTCCCGGCATGACTATGCAGGAGATCGTGGACGCAGCTTACGAGCTGGAAAGCGGCGCTTCTATGAACGAGGCCGTTACCCTGACCGGTGTTATTACCAGAGTCAACACTCCCTACGACACCGGCTGGCAGAACGTCACCGTTACCATCACTGTTGAGGGTCGCGAGGATAAGCCCATTATGTGCTACCGCCTGAGCGGCGAAGGCGCGGATGTCATCGCTGTTGGCGATACCATCACCGTCACCGGCACCATCAAGAACTACAACGGCACCATCGAGTTTGCACAGGGCTGCACTCTGGATTCCTATGTCAAGGGCGAAGCTCCCGAGGATCCCTACGAGGGTCTGACTATGCAGGAGCTGGTCGATGCTGCTTACGCTCTGGAAGCTGGCGGCTACATTGACGGCAAGACCCTGACCGGCGTGATCATCGAGGTCAACACTGCCTACAGCGAGCAGCACGACAACGTTACCGTTACCATCGTTGTGGAAGGCCGCGAGGACAAGCCCATCGAGTGCTACCGCCTGAAGGGCGAGGGCGCTGATGTGATCGCTGTTGGCGACACCATCACGGTTACCGGTAACCTGACCAACTACCGTGGCGAGAAGATCGAGTTCGATCAGGGTTGTACGCTGGACGATTATGTCAAGGCTGAAACTCCCACCGATCCCACCGATCCCACCGAAGAGCCCACGGAAGAGCCCACCGAGGAGCCCACTGTCGCTCCCACCGAGCCTCCCGTAGAGCCCACCAAGCAGAAGGTCGACCTGACCGGTACTGTTGTTGGCGCTTGCAGTGGCAACGCCGCAACTGCTAACAGCTATGCTGACTTTACCTGGTGGTCTGATGGCAGACCCGACTGGAAGCCTCTGGGCAACTTCGTCGATGGTGACCTGACTACCTACTTC
>JAFSCD010000010.1 GCA_017436955.1 Oscillospiraceae bacterium
CAAGATACAATGCTCCATTTTCCGCAAGCGGAAAATTCCGGCTGTATCTTGGCTTTTCCTCACCCCACAAAGGCCATCCGCCTTTGCGGGGACCCCATTTCCGTGGCGACTGCCCGGGAAGATAGGTAACGCAAACACAGAGAACTCCACCAGAAATGGTGGAGTTTTTTGTTGCAATTTTTGTGTTTCTTTTTATAATAACATTATAGAGTTTATTCGTCTGCTGCTGAAAGGAGAAAAGTATGGCAACACTGGTACGTACATTGAGCGGTGATTTTAATCATTGGCTAACCAAAATTGAATATGGAATTATGGGAGGAAGCGTTTCGGCTTCTTTAGAGGGTACCAGCGATTTTAGTAATGGCGATGCACGCTGTAGTGTACGCGTTTTCGAGAGATATAGCTATTTTGGTGGGAACCGGGTCAGCTTGAATGTTACATTGTTTCAAAATGGAGACGGACCGATCTATCTTTCCGCCATTTCGTCGGGCGGCAGTCAGGCTTTGTTTTTTAAGATCAACACATGGGGCGAGGAAGCGTTCCTGGATAAATTGAGAGATCTGTTGTAAATATCAATTTCAGAGACCAGATGATAAAGCTATCGTAGGGGCACCGCTTTGGCGGTGCCTTTTTAATTTGGTAGGTAACCTGGCAATTTTCTCTTGACAATTGAGCGTATATTCAACTATAATAGTTGAAGAAACATTCAACTATGGGGGGTTAACAATGCCGAAAAATGTATTTATTTGCGACTGCCATCCCATTGACACGGAGTTGGTGGCAAAAGCCAGAGCTGCGATGCCGGAAAGCGGCATCATTCACGATATTGCCCATTTTTTCAGCGTGATCGGCGACGGAACACGGTGCAGGATCCTGTTTGCGCTGAAGGAAAGCCCGATGTGCGTCTGCGATCTGGCAAATGTTCTTTCCATGACCAAGTCATCAATTTCCCATCAGCTGAATAAACTGAAGACAGCGGGCTTTGTGAAATGCGAAAAGCAGGGCAAGCAGGTCTTTTATTCGCTGGACGATGACCACGTTTGCGATATTTTTACCATTTCACTTAACCACCTCACCCATAAATCCAGGGAGGAACGCAATGAGGAGTGATAAGAATATTCTGGCAGCCTTTGTTTTGAATCTGGCGTTTTCACTGTTTGAACTGATCGGCGGATTTTTTACCAACAGCGTGGCGATCATGTCCGATGCGCTGCACGATATCGGGGATGCGGTCAGCATAGGTGTTTCCTACTTTCTGGAGAAGAAAAGCAAGCGGCAGCCGGACGAGGTTTACACCTACGGCTATCTGCGCTATTCCGTGATGGGCAGCGTGATCACGGTGCTGATCCTGCTGACCGGCTCGGTTTTGGTGGTGATCAATGCGGTGAGCCGCATTGTGAATCCGCAGCCGCTTCACTACGACGGTATGATCGTCTTTGCTGTAATTGGTGTTGCGGTGAATTTTCTGGCAGCGTTTTTTACCCGGCACGGGGATTCGCTCAATCAAAAAGCGGTGAATCTGCACATGCTGGAGGATGTACTGGGCTGGGCGGTGGTGCTGGTAGGTGCCATCGTGATGCGCTTTACGGATATC
Organism: Oscillospiraceae bacterium; assembly: GCA_017436955.1. GTDB lineage: Bacteria > Bacillota > Clostridia > Oscillospirales > Oscillospiraceae > Faecousia. Next base: position 1,595 of record JAFSCD010000010.1, read on the forward strand.
AAGCTGATCGATCCGATCTTGTCTGTTTGCGTTGCGGTTTATATCTTCATCCACGCTTTTTCCCATCTGAAAGAAGCGTTGAATCTGTTTCTCGTGAAGATTCCGGAGGGCGTGGATATTGACGAGATCAGGCACCATTTGACGGAAATCGACGGTGTTCTGGACGTGCATCACATCCACGTCTGGAGCCTGGACGGGATCCAGAATTGCGCGACGATGCATATTGTGACGGACGCAGAGCCATTGACCGTGAAAAAGGCGGTGAAGGCGGAGCTTCGGGAGCACGGCATCGCCCACGCTACGCTGGAGTTGGAGAGCGAGGATGAGGCTTGTGCGGATGCGCATTGTCACATCCAGCCCAATCACGGTCACCATCATCACCACCATCACCATCATCACTAAAAAGAAGCCGGGGAGCGATCGCTCCCCGGTTTGCTTAATACTGATTGGGAATATGATATTGGGCGAAATAGTCGTCCAGATCTACGACGGTACATCTGTGGCGCGATTGCTCGGCGGCGAAGCAGAGCAGATGATTCTTGACCGATGTGGCGATATCGGCGGCGCGATAGCCGGTGTAATTGCTGTTCAAGTAGTCGTACAGCTCCCGGATGATGCCGGCATCACCGCCGCCGTGACCGCTGGACTCGGAATTCTCATCATTGACGGGAACGGTGAAGCGCTTTCGGTCGGCAAAGGTGTAGACGGTAATCTCGCTGTCGCTCATATTGGCGTACAGCTCGCCCTTCGTGCCGAAAATACGGATATATCTGCCGCCGGCATTAAAGGCGTTCATTGAGAAGCTGACGGTAATATGATCGGCAAATTCCATATTCACGATCTGGTGATCCACCACATCGTTATTGGCGTGGAACACGCACAGACCGTAATCGGTGGTCTTTAATGCCTGCATGACCTCGGCGTCCGTGGGCTTGGCGGCAGCGGAGATGCCGTTGGTGGCTGCGCCACGGAACCAGTCATTTTCTTTGTCATCGTAATAGAGGCGGACGCAGTTATAGGGGCAGGTGTCGGCAACGGGACAGCCGCCGTCAGCGCAGCGTCTGGGTGCGCCCTGCGGAGTGTTTTCCGGACGGAAATAGGTAAGCGCACCGAAGGATTGGATCTTCCTGCAGGGCTTGCCGATGAGCCACTGCAGAATATCCATATCGTGGCAGCTTTTTTGCAGCAGCATCGGTGTGGACTGACTTTCACTGTGCCAATTGCCGCGGACGAAGCTGTGGCTTTGATGTACATTTCCAACCGCTTCCACGGCAATAACGGACATGATTTTGCCGATGGTGTCCGCATCCAGCAGCTGCTTGATGCGGCCGTAGAAGGGCGTATAGCGCAGCACGTGGCAAACCAGGACACTGACGCCTTTTTCCCCGGCGGCGTGGACGATATCCGCACATTCCTGTACTGTGGGAGCCGCGGGCTTTTCCAGCAGCAGATGATAGCCCAGCCCGATGGCCTGCATTGCCGGCGCGTAGTGATCCCGATCCATAGTGGCAATAACGGCAACATCTGCCATTTTGGGTTGCCGCAGAATGGCTTCCCAGGAGTGATAGCAGGCTTCGTCCGGGACAGAGCAGATATCCTTCACGCGGTCCCGGTGGGCTTTTTGCGGGTCGGCGACGGCGACGACCCGGAATTTTTCCGGCATTTGGGACATTATGCGGGCATAGATCGTGCCCCGGTCGCCGGCGCCGAGAATGATGGCAGTTAACGGTTTCATTGGATGCCTCCGATACAGTGTCTTTTCAATATTATATATGAATGGCGCGGCAAAAGCAAGAATTATGAGATTATGGGGGGATTGTGACTTAAAAATCAATTTTCCTGCATTTTATAGTTGTAAAATCCAAGGAAATGCTATATAATAAATTGGTTAATGAAATTTGATATTGGAGTTGCAAAATTATGCAGAACGATACTTTGGAACTGCTAAAATATATACAGCCGGGTAAGCACGTCCATCTTGTCGGTATCGGCGGCGTTTCTATGCGTCCGTTGGGTCTGGTGCTGAAGGGGATGGGTCTGCAGGTTTCCGGTTCGGATATGAATTCCTCCGTGTCTACGGATGAGCTGATCGCCCAGGGGATTCAGGTGCAGATCGGTCACCGGGGAGAGAACGTGGAGGGCGCGGATTGCGTTATCCGTACCGCCGCGGTACATAATGACAACCCGGAGATCGCCAGCGCCCGGGCGCTGGGTATTCCTGTGTTCGAGCGGGCGCAGGCCTGGGGCGTTATTATGCGTGAGTACAAGAATGCGATCTGCATTTCCGGCACCCACGGCAAGACCACGACCACCTCGATGGTTGCCCATATCCTGATGGAAGCCCAGTGGGATCCCACTGTGATGATCGGCGGCTTTCTGCCGCTGCTGCAGGCAGGTCACCGGGTAGGTCATGGCGATACCATTTTGCTGGAGAGCTGCGAATACTGCGATTCGTTTCTGAACTTCTTCCCCTCGCTGGCAGTGGTGCTGAATATTGAGGCGGATCATCTGGACTATTTCAAGGATCTTTACGATGTGGAAAAGTCCTTCCGCCAGTTTGCAAAGCTGTCCACCAACGGCATCCTTGCCAACGGCGATGACAAGAATACGGTGGATACCCTGAAGGGTATGGAGTATGTCAGCTTCGGCTTCGGTGACGGAAACCGTATTCGCGCGGTGGATGTCTCCGGCGATTGGCGGTGCTTTGACGTGCTCTGCGATGGCGAGAAATATTGCCATCTGGAGCTGCCGGTCTACGGTCACCACAATGCCATCAACGCTTTGGCGGCAGCCGGCGTGGGCTGGATTCTTGGCATTTCCGGCGAAGCGGTGGAACGGGGTCTGGCTACTTTCCACGGCGCAGGTCGCCGCATGGAATTCAAGGGAACCTTCAACGGCGCCGATATTTATGATGACTACGCCCACCATCCCAGCGAGCTGAAGGCTACGGTGGAGGCTGTGCGCAATATGGGCTACAAGCGTGTGATCTTTGCTTTCCAGCCCCATACCTACACCCGCACCTATGCGCTGTTCAACGATTTCGTAGAGCAGCTGCGCAAGCCGGATCTGGTGGTGCTGGCGGAGATCTATGCTGCCCGTGAGCGCAATACCATCGGCATTTCCTCCAGGGATCTGCTGAAGGAGATCCCCGGCTCTGTGTACTGCGCATCACTGGTGGAGGTCACCAGCTATCTGCGCGCGCTGGCGCAGCCTGGCGACGTGATCCTGACGGTTGGCGCCGGTGATATTTACCGTGCCGGCGAGGCGTTGCTGAAATAAACTCCTGAAAACGAGGATTTTTGTATGGTTAAATTAAGTGTCTGCGTTCTGTTTGGCGGAATGAGCCCCGAGCATGAGGTGTCCCTGCGCTCTGCAGAGTATGTTCTGAACAGCCTGAACACAGAAAAGTACAATATTTTCCCGGTCGGCATCACCAAAGACGGCGATTGGGTGCTGTTTGGCTCCAACGATTACTCGCTGCTGCCCAGCGGTGCGTGGATCGACTGCCCGGAAAACCGGCGCGCGGTGATTTCCCCGGTTCGCGGTCAGGGCCTGCTGAGCTTTGAAGGTGACTGCGTTGTCCGGGAACGGATTGACGTGGTATTTCCCGTGCTGCACGGCGAAAACGGCGAGGACGGTACGATCCAGGGCTTGCTGCAGCTGGCAGGGATCCCCTACGTAGGTCCCCACGTCAGCGCGTCCGCTGTGTCTATGGATAAGACTTTGACGAAGCTGGTGGCGGATCAGGCCAATGTGACCCAGGCAGCCTGGGAGCTGGTGCGCAGCACCGAGCTGGAAGGGCGTATGGAGGCGATCCTGGACGCTCTGGAGGCGAAATTCTCTTACCCGATGTTCGTCAAGCCTGCCGGAACCGGCTCCTCTGTGGGCGTGTCCAAGGCGCAGGATCGGGCTGCGTTGGGTGAGGCTCTGGCCAAAGCCGGCGCCTATGACACGAAGATCCTTGTGGAAGAATTTATCCACGGTCGTGAGGTGGAGGTTGCTGTTATGGGCAACGAGAACCCCGTGGCCTCCATTTGCGGTGAGATTGATGCTGGCGCCGATTTTTATGACTACGATGCCAAGTATGTAACGGATACCTCCGTTGCCTATATTCCTGCCCGTATCTCCGAAGCGGTCGCGGAAAAGGTCAGGGAAGCCGCGGTGCGCATTTACAGCGCCATCGGCTGCCAGGGCTTGAGCCGTGTAGACTTTTTCGTTACCTATCTGGATGAGAGGGTGGTGTTCAACGAGATCAACACGCTGCCGGGCTTTACCTCCATCTCTATGTACCCCAAGCTGTTTGCCGCCAGCGGAATTCCCGGTGAAGAGCTGATCGACAAGCTCATCGAACTGGCTGTGGAGGCAAACCAATGAAGCAGGCAGTTATGCTGCGCATCCTGGGACGGCAATCCTACGCGGATCAGGAGCCGGACAGCATCGAGCTGGTGACCGAAGGCACCATGGAATTCCTGGACGGCGGCTGGGAGATCGTCTATGAAGAAAGTGACCTGACAGGTCTTGCCGGCGTCACCACCAACTTCCGCATCGAGCCGGGCAAGGTAACGCTGAACCGTAGCGGTAAGCTGAAATCCCAAATGGTGTTCCAGCAGGGCGTATCCCACCAATCGCTGTATCAAATGGATTTCGGCACGCTGATGATCAGCGTCAAGGCCACAAATCTGTTCTTCGATATTACCCCCGACGGCGGTGTGATCGACCTGGTGTATAACATTGAGATCGAAAATGCGGCAACCGGTCTTATTGCGTATCATCTGGATATTCGCGCGATCTGAAAAATAACAGCCATAGCGCTATGCGCTATGGCTGTTTTATTTATGCTTCGGTCGCTTCCTCTGTGGGCGTTTCGTTCAATGCCTCGGTGGGGGCTTCCGTAGGCTCCTCGGTAGGCTCCTCGGTGGGCGCTTCTGTGGGCGCTTCGGTAGGCTCTTCGGTGGGAGCTTCCGTGGGGGCATCGGTGGGTGCCTGGGTAGGTGCCTCGGTGGGGGCGTCCGTGGGTGCCGCAGTGGGCGCTTCCGTAGGTGCCGGAGTGGGTGCTTCGGTGGGCGCTTCCGTGGGCGGCTCCGTGACCGGTACGTCGATCTTTACAACCACCTGATCCAGCTTGGAATAAGCGGAGGTGGCGATCAGATTTTCGGAGATCAGCGCGCCGGTATCCTTGGAATATTTGCGGATATAGGTGCTGACATCATAACCGGTGATGGGCTGCACCAGAACATCGCCGTCCTTATGCTTGCCGGGATTGTCCTTGGACATAATGTTGTAGACGGTGGTGGTATCCTTGATCTTGTCGATCTTGTAGGTGATCTCAACGGTGTAATCCCGCTTGTCGGTGCCGATCAGGGTAATGGTGACCTTATTGCCGACCAAAGTCGCGTCAATGCGGATGGGCTGCTCGGTGTTATTGCGGAAGCGGAAATCCAGCTGTCCGTAGTAGACCTCGGCATCAAAGCCGGCAGCCACGAAGCTGGGGGCATAGCTGTGGGTATGGCGCTCCAGAACTTCCATATCTGCCATCAGCACGCAGTTGTACAGCGTGCTTGCCACCTGGCTGATGCCACCGCCGACCACTTCGCGGTAGGACTTGCCAACGTAGGTGTTAACGGCAAAATAGCCGTCACGAATGGTGGGCTCGCCGACCACGTTGTTGAAGGAGAACTCCTCGCCGGACTTGACGATGGTGCCGTTGAGAATATCGCAAACCAGCTTCAGATTGGTGTTCCAGGCTTCGTTTGCGTTGAACATGGTGGAGTAGGTCGCCAGGGTGTCCTGGAACATTTCCTTGGAATAGAAGTCGGCGGTAATATCGGGCTTGATATAGCGCAGCTCCAAAGTGATGGTCTCGCCGTATTTGGCGTTTTCGATCCGGGTGCGCAGCTCTTCTCTGGTGACGCCGTAGCCGTACTGCTCGGGCGTGATCTGCAGTGTCTCGGGGTCGATCTCGGCATTGACGGCTTCGGTGCAGTACAGGTCAAACAGCGCATCCAGATCCACCGGATCGGGCGCATCCTCGGCGCAGGTACCGACCACCTCGAACAGATTGATGTTGTAGGCATCCAGAACCTGCTGATACAGCTTGTCGATATTCAGGCTGTATTCCGCGGTGCCCATCTGGATGGTCAGGGTTTGATGTACGGTGGAGGTGTTGATATGCTCCGCGGTCAGATTGGGGCGTGTGCCCTCAACGGAGTGCGTGGTAGGCGTCTTGGTGGTGCTGTACTGTTTGCCCAGCTCCTTGATCTGATTCTGAATGTAATTGGTGTCCAGACTCAGGTAGGGGAGAATAGACACGGTATAGGAGGCACCCTGCGTTTGATTGCCGCTGCGACCGTAGTTATACGCAGCCTCCACAACGGCATCCACATTTAAGGTGGCGCCGGTGGCGGTGGGAGAAAGCAGGATCTGGGAATCCAGCACCGTTACCTTCATATCCAGCTTACTGAAAGTGTTGTCAGTAGCCTGATGCAGGGCATCCTTTGCCTGCTTCGGGGTCTTGCCGCCCAGGTTGACACCGGCTGCCCATACGTTGTCCATAATCACGCCATCTTTGGGGGCGTTGGAGCCAACCAGGGAGATAATGCCGATGATGGCAGCAATCAGCAGAACGGCGGCAACACTGCACAGTGTAATGACCAGAATCTTTTCCTTCTTCTTTTTCTCTGCGGTGGCCTTGCGGCGATCGGCAGAGCTGGGCCGGGGACCCGTAGACTTGGGTCTTTGCGGCCTGCCGGCAGTCTGTACATTCAGCCGCTGTGTGGCATCGGAAACCTCGCCGGTATTTGTGCCCAGATCCAGGCGGGTTTCGTCCATATGATCCTTACTGATAGTAAACATCTCCTGTCTATTCAGCGGTAAAACCGCGCGAAATGGTATGGTGATACACTGCTATTATAGCACATTTCGGCAAAAAAGCAATTACGATTCGTAACCAATGCAGGAAAGACGCGGAAAAATGCGCATTTTGTCAGCTGTTGCAGTACTTTTTATACCGGGCGATGAACACGCTGCTCTGTTTCAGACTGTCCACACCGGAGGACAGCTTCAGCCGCAGAGTGGGCTGCTTGGCGGTGGCGACAAACTGCACTCTTGCCTTGTAATCCGGGTCGGCACAAAGGGCGGTGACCGCCTCAAAGTTCAGGTTGTGCAGTGTAAACAGCACATCGCCGGCCTTTTGCCGGATGTCCTGAATACCCACCTGCTGCGCCTGGGCGCGAAGCAGCGCGATGCCGATCAGGTTCAGCACGCCCTTGGGCGGCTCGCCGTAGCGGTCAATGATCTCATCTAGCAGATCATCGGCATCCTCCTGGGTGCGGATGGCTGCCATACGGCGGTAAAGGTCCATTCGTTCCTCACCCCGGCAGACGTAGTCCCGATCCACATTGGCGGTCACATTCAGGTCTGCGGTACATTCCGGCAGCTTGGGAGCTTCGCCCTTTTCTTCCAGAACAGCCTCATCCAGCAGCTTCAGGTACATATCGTAGCCCACGCTCATCATGTGTCCGGATTGCTCCGCGCCCAGCAGATTGCCGGCACCGCGGATCTCCAGGTCACGCATGGCGATCTTGAAGCCGGAGCCGAATTCCGCAAAGTCACGGATGGCAGACAGCCGCTTTTCTGCTACCTCTGTCAGGTTTTTGTCCGGACGGTAGGTGAAATAGGCGTATGCGTGCCGGGTGGAACGACCCACACGTCCGCGAAGCTGATGAAGCTGGCTCAAGCCAAAGCGGTCAGCATTTTCGATGATCAGGGTATTGGCGTTGGGAATATCCAGACCGGTCTCGATGATGGTAGTGCAGACCAGCACCTGAATATCGCCGTCTGCCATTGCGTGCATAATGTCGCTTAAGGCATCCTCGCCCATCTGTCCGTGGGCGACCGCAACGGAAAGTCCGGGGATCCGATTCTTCAGGGCGCTGGCACAGCGGTCGATGGTGTCCACACGGTTGTGCAGGTAGTAGACCTGACCGCCACGCTCCACCTCTCTGCGGATGGCATCGTCTATGACGGCGTTGTTATGCTCCATCACGAAGGTCTGCACCGGATAACGGTCAGCCGGCGGTTCTTCGATGGTGGACATATCCCGGATGCCGGACAGCGCCATATTCAGCGTTCTGGGAATGGGCGTTGCGGAGAGGGTCAGTACGTCCACGCCCTTGGCGATCTCCTTCAGCCGCTCCTTATGGCTGACGCCGAAGCGCTGCTCCTCGTCCACGATCAGCAGACCAAGATCCTTGAATTCCACGGTTTTCTGCAGCAGCTTATGGGTGCCGATGATCAGGTCAACAGCGCCGCTGCGCAGATTCTGGATGGTGCGCTTTTGCTCTGTAGCCGTACGGAACCGGCTGAGCACATCAATATTCACGGGGAAGCCCCGGAACCGGGCAACGGCGGTTTGATAATGCTGCTGCGCCAAAACGGTGGTAGGTACCAGGATCGCAGCCTGCTTGCCGTCCATAATTGCCTTCATAACCGCCCGCAGCGCCACCTCGGTCTTGCCGAAGCCTACGTCGCCGCACAGCAGACGGTCCATAGGCGTGGGGGACTCCATATCGCTCTTGATCTCCGCAATACAGCGAAGCTGATCGTCGGTTTCGGGGTAGGGGAAATTGTCCTCAAATTCCAGCTGCCAGGGGGAATCGGCGGCGAAGGCGAAGCCCTCCTGCCGTTTCCGGGCAGCATAGAGCCGGATCAGCTCGGCAGCCATATCCTTGGCTGCTTTTCGTGCTTTGGTCTTGGTTTTCTGCCAGGCATCGGAGCCGATCTTGTTCAGGCGAACAGTGGCATCCTCACCACCGCCGCCGATATATTTGCTCACCAGATCCAGCTGTGTCGCCGGAACGTACAGCGTATCCGAGCCCTGATAGGCAATTTTGATATAGTCCTTTACCGCGCCGTCAATGCGGATCTGCTCCATCGCCACGAAGCGGCCAATGCCGTAATTTTCGTGGACCACCAGATCGCCGGGGGCCAGGTCGGTAAAGGAATTCAGCTTCTGCCGGTTGGTGGCGGCTTTTTTTGCCTTCTTTCTGGGCTCGCCACGGACGATCAGCTGACCCTCCGTAAGCACTGCCAGCCGGGAATTGGGATACTCCATGCCAAAGGGCAGTGTGCCCTCTGCCAGCAGGATCTGCCCGGCTATGGGCATTTGGGTCAGCGGAATGGCGATATGCGCCTTCAGCCCCTTGCTACCCAGCAGCTCCTGCAGCAGCTCGGCACGGCGGCGTGTGCCGCACAAGACCAGGGATGCAAAGCCCATCTTCTGATAGTGGGTAAGGTCAGCGGCGGCGGTGTCAAGATTGCCGCCGTAGAAGGGAAGCTGCTTGGCTACCATCGGCAGCAGCAGCTTGGGCGGACGATCCTCTGGGAAGGAGGTGCCGCCGAAGGCGTCAAAATAAATCACGGTGCGCCCGCGCAGCTGGGTGCAGAAATCCTCCCACTGGGAAGTATAGTCGCACAGCTCGCCGCACAGCAGGCCGCCCTGCAGCATACTGTCCAGTTGCATACCCACTTCCTCGGTGCGGTTGCGGGCGGCGCGCTTGAGGCTGCTTTGGTCGCAGATGATAACGGTGGCATTTTGGGGAATATAGTCGAATGCGGTGGCAAATTTCGGATAGATCAGCGCCATATACCGGTCGGATGCCGGGTTTTGCAGACCGTTTTCATACTTGTCCAGATCTTTTTCCAGCGTAGCGATCAGCGGCTCGTTGATATGCTTTCTGCGCTTCTGCCGGGCGATCAGCAGCTTCAGATCGTCACAAAGACCGGAAAGCCCCTCCGGATGTAACCGGGGCTGTGTCTCGCCCACGGGCAGGATCACCACGCTGTCGGTATTCTCGGTGCGGCGCTGGGTGTCGGGGTCAAAATAGCCCATAGTATCCAGCTCGTCGCCGAAAAATTCCGCACGGAAGGGACGGTCGGCAGCCGGGGAGAAAATATCCACGATACCGCCGCGCAGGGCAAACTGACCGGGACCTTCCACCATGCCGCAGCGGCTGTAGCCGGCGGCGGTGAGCCGGGCGGTCAGCGCGTCCAGATCATATTCCTTGCCCACCTCCAGCGTGAAGGCGGCATCCATCAAGACCTGGGGCGGGATCGTCCGCTGGCTCATCGCTTCCCAGGACATAATTTGCAGATCAGTTGCGCCACGGCGCAGGTCAAACAGCTGCCGCAGCCGCTTTTGCTCCCAGGCACGGGATACGACGGCGCTGTCATACAGCGTCAGCTCCCGGCTGGGGAGGATGGGGGCGGTATCACCCAGAAAAGCCTTCAGCTCCTCCTGCAGCTTTCTTGCTGCCATATCGTCCTGGCAGATGATCACTGTGGGCGCAGCAATTTCCCGGCTCAAACCGGCAATGATGTGGCTGCGGTTGATCTGTCCGATGCCGGTGACAGCGGCGGCCTGCCCGTCGGCAACGCTTTGCAGCAGGCTGCGGTATTCTGGCAGGGAATGCAGGGCAGATAGAAGTGTTTTCACGGCTTTTCCTCCACGTAACAATGCGGAAAGGGGGACAGATACCCCCTTTCCGTGGTTTTTAGACAATATTTACGGTGTTGAGCCGTTGTAGCGGTTAGCCGCTTCCGGCACACCGTGATCAATAATGCACAGCGCCGCATCCACAGCGCGTGAAAGGGCAGACACCAGCGCTTTTTCCTCGCTGGCACTGAAGCCGGACAAGACCCAGTCAGCCAGATCCTGCTGCTCGTGGGGCTTGGCGCCCACGCCAATCTTCACACGGGGGAAGGCCTGACTTCCCAACTCGGCGATGATGGATTTGATGCCGTTATGACCGCCGGCAGAGCCATCGCCCCGTACACGCAGCCGCCCGGGATCCAGAGAAATGTCATCAAACAAAACGATGATCCGCTGGGGCGGGATCTTGTAGTAGGCGCTCAGCTGCAGCACTGACTTGCCGGACAGATTCATAAAGGTCAGCGGCTTGAGCAGGTACAGCTTTTTGCCGGCATAGCCGGTCTGCCCGTACAGACCCTGAAACTTGCTCTTATCCACCTTGCAGCCCAGCTTGGCGCTGAGAAGATCCAGCGCCCGGAAGCCTGCGTTATGACGGGTGTGGGCATAGTCCTTGCCGGGATTGCCCAGGCCGACGATCAGCCAGCGTTCCTCGTTTCGACCGAACACGGCTTAAAACAGGTCGGCGATGGAAGTACCGCCGTGGACGTGCTCAATAGCACGGGCAAAAATGGGAGCCACATCCAGGAACTTCAGCTTGCCGCTGGGCGTGTTGCCAACCTGGGGAATGGTGTTCAGGAACACCATTTCTTCAATGGGGCTTTCCTCCAGACGCTCGTAAGCAGGACCGGACAGAACACCGTGGGTGGCGCAGGCGTAGACCGCCTTGGCACCGCCGACTTCCACCAGTGCTCTGGCGGCGTTGCACAGAGAACCGGCGGTATCCACGATATCGTCGTAAAGGATGCAGGTCTTGCCCCGGACGTTGCCGATGACGTTCATAACCTCGCAGACGTTGGCCTTCTGGCGGCGCTTGTCAACGATGGCCAGACCCATGTGGACCTTGGCCGCAAAGGCACGGGCACGGGCAACGGAGCCGACGTCGGGAGAGACAACCACGAAATCATCGTGGTTATACTGATCCTCGGGGAACTTGTTCAGATAATAGGATACGAAAGAGGGGTTTCCCTGCAGATGATCCAGAGGGATATCAAAGAAGCCCTGAATCTGTGCAGCATGCAGGTCCATGGTCAGAATACGGTCAGCACCGGCGGCGGTCAGGATGTTGGCCACCAGCTTGGCAGTGATGGGGTCACGGCTCTTGGCTTTGCGATCCTGCCGGGCGTAGCCGAAGTAGGGGATGACAGCGGTAATTCTGCCGGCGGATGCACGACGGCAGGCGTCGATCATAACCAGCAGCTCCATCAGGTGATCGTTGACGGGCTTGCAGGTGGACTGGATCAGGAAAACGTCAGCACCGCGAACGGTTTCGTTCAGCGTGACAGCGACCTCACCGTCAGCGAAGGTGTTGACCTGACCGTCACCCAGCTCGATACCGAGCTGCTTGCAAATGGTTTTTGCAAACTCGGGATTGGAATTGCCGGTAAAGACCATTAAGTGCTCTGCATAAGCAATCATCGGAACGTACCTCTTTTCTCGTATGTTTCTGTTCAATGCCCATAAATGGGCTTTTACACATTATACCATTAAAGGCAAGGGAAATGCAATACGAATTCCCTAAAAAATCCAACTAAAAACGCAAAGATTCCGACCCGTTCTTCGGTAGATATGCATATTGCCCGCCGATGACGAAATTTTGTTTGAATTTGTACTTGTGCGGATGCAAAATATGTGGTATACTATTGGGTAAGAATTTATGACGAGGGTGAAGCCTATGAACGACAAAATCATCATTCAGGGCGCAAGAGAAAACAACCTGAAAAATATCAGTCTCACCATTCCCAGAGACAAGCTGATCGTCTTTACGGGGCTTTCCGGCTCCGGCAAGTCCAGCCTGGCGTTTGATACCATCTACGCCGAGGGTCAGCGCCGGTATGTGGAGAGCTTAAGCTCCTACGCACGGCAGTTTTTGGGACAGATGGACAAGCCGGATGTGGACGCCATTGACGGCCTGTCGCCGGCAATTTCCATCGACCAGAAGACCACCTCCAAAAATCCCCGGTCTACGGTGGGTACGGTTACGGAGATCTATGACTATCTGCGCCTTTTGTGGGCAAGAGCCGGCACGCCCCATTGTCCCAAATGCGGCAGGGAAATTCGCCGCCAGACCATCGACCAGATCGTGGATCGGGTGGAAATGCTGGGTGAGGGGACACGGTTTTTGATCCTTTCTCCCGTTATCCGGGGCAAAAAGGGTGAGCATCAGAAGGTGTTTGAGGATGCCCGAAGATCCGGTTTTTCCCGCGTACGGGTGGATGGGATCGCCTACGATCTGACCGAGGAGATCTCCTGCGAGAAGAATAAAAAGCACAATATCGAGCTGGTAGTAGACCGTCTGGTGCTGAAGGGAGGTCTGCGCCGCCGCCTGACGGATTCCATCGAAACGGCCTGCGCCCACAGCGGCGGTTTGGTGATCATCGAATTGCCGGCTACCGCAGAGGAGCTGACCTTTTCCCAGAATTACGCCTGCGAGGATTGCGGCATCAGCCTCAGTGAGCTGGAGCCGAGAATGTTCTCCTTTAACAATCCTGCCGGCGCCTGCCCGGATTGTACCGGTCTGGGCTTCCAGCTGGTGGCGGATCCGGACCTGGTGATCCCGGACAAGAGCAAGTCCATTCTGGACGGTGCCATTCAGGCATCCGGCTGGAGCAGTGCCCGGACGGATTCCGTATTCCGGATGTATTTTGAAGCCCTGGCGCAGAAATACCGCTTTTCCCTGACTGAACCCTTTGAAAAGCTGCCGCCGGAGGCTGTGGATGTGATCCTCTACGGCACCAGGGGCGAAAAGCTGCGGATGACCTATAACCGCGGCAACGGAATGGGCATTCTGGAGCAGCCCTTCGAGGGCATTATGAACAATATCAGCCGCCGCTTCCGGGAGACCCAATCCGATGCAGCCCGGAAGGAGCTGGAGGAATGTATGACCAGCGCGCCTTGCCCCAGCTGCCATGGCAACCGCCTTTCGGCGCTTGCCCGGGCGGTGACGGTCGGCGGCATCGGCATTATGGATTTCTGCGCGATGAGTGTGGAAAAAGAGCTGGAATTTATGGCGAGCCTCCATCTGGAGGGGAATCTTGCGGTGATCGCGGAGCAGATCGTGAAGGAGATCCGCACCAGACTGCAATTTTTGAAGGATGTGGGTCTGGGGTATCTGACGCTGTCCCGGGCAGCCGGCACGCTGTCCGGCGGTGAGAGCCAGCGCATCCGCCTGGCGACCCAGATCGGCTCCTCGCTGATGGGCGTGCTGTATATTCTGGATGAGCCTTCCATCGGTCTGCATCAGCGTGATAATGACAAGCTGCTGGCAACACTGAAGCATCTGCGGGATCAGGGCAACACCCTGATCGTGGTAGAGCACGATGTGGATACCATGCGCGCGGCGGACTTTATCGTAGACGTGGGTCCCGGCGCAGGCAGCCACGGCGGTGAGATCGTTGCCACCGGCACGCTGGAGGATATTATTGCCTGCGAAAACTCCCTGACCGGTCAGTATCTGTCCGGCTTTAAGAAGATCCCGGTACCCGGCACCAGACGCGGCGGCAACGGCGCGATGCTCAGAATCCGTGGCGCCACGGAAAATAATCTGCAAAACGTGGACGTGGATATTCCGCTGGGTACGCTGACCTGCGTGACCGGCGTATCCGGCTCCGGCAAATCCAGCCTGGTGGGTGAGGTGCTGAACAAGACCCTGCTTTCCCGGCTCAATCACGCCCGTGTCCGTCCCGGTGCCTGCCGGTGTGTGGAGGGTCTGCAGCATCTGGACAAGGTGATCGACATTGACCAAAGTCCCATCGGCAGAACGCCCCGTTCCAATCCTGCCACCTATACGGGGCTGTTTAACGAAATTCGTGACCTGTTCGCCGCAACAGCGGATGCAAAGGCCCGTGGCTACGGACCGGGCAGATTCTCCTTCAACGTGAAGGGCGGTCGCTGCGAGGCCTGCAGCGGTGACGGCCTTGTGAAGATCGAAATGCACTTCCTGGCAGACGTGTACGTACCCTGCGAGGTCTGTCACGGCGCCCGGTACAACCGGGAGACCCTGGAGGTGCGCTATAAGGGTAAGAACATCTCCGATGTACTGGAGATGACGGCAGAGGAGGCGGTGGAATTCTTCGCCAATCAGCCGAAGATATTAAGAAAAGCCCAAACCCTGGTGGAGGTTGGTCTGGGCTATGTGAAGCTGGGTCAGTCCAGCACAACTTTGTCCGGCGGTGAAGCCCAGCGTGTGAAGCTGGCAACGGAGCTGGCGAGAGTATCCACCGGGCGCACCATCTATATTTTGGACGAGCCTACCACGGGTCTGCACGCGGCAGATGTGCATAAGCTCATTGATGTGCTGCAAAGATTGGTGGATGCCGGCAATACGGTGCTGGTCATCGAGCATAATCTGGATGTGATCAAAACCGCCGACCATATCATTGATCTGGGACCGGAAGGCGGCGATGGCGGCGGATTTGTGGTCGCCAGCGGTACGCCGGAGGCGGTGGCGGCTGTGGAAGAAAGCTACACCGGTCAGTACCTGAAGCGCTATCTATGAAAAAACCTGACCCGGACAACCGGGTCAGGAAAGCGTTAATGATTTGAAATGCCGTACAGATCAGGCGGCAGACTCTCGGAAAGCTCCAGAAGTCTGTGGTCGTGACCACCGGCGTAGTCCACGTGGATGATGGTTTCCCGGACATCGGGATCGGTGCGCTGCCGCATAGCCATGGACATGGTAATGCGTGTGCTGCCGCTTTGGGTCTGCTCCAGCAGAACGGTACCGCCGTGGGCGGTTGCTGTGGCGTGGATCAGCACCATACCCAAGCCGATGCCGAAGCGGCTGTCTGACAAACCGGGCTGCCGCAAATGCTGCCGGTAGAAGCTGGCAGGAGACAGACCGGACGCATTGGTCCCGGTATTCTCCACCGTCAGATACAGCATGTTCCTGCGGCGGGTCAGCCTGGCTTCGATGGTGCCGCCGGCAGGGGTGAATTTCAGCGCGTTGGATACGATGTTGTACACCGCGCGCTCCAGCTTTTCAACGTCTACCAGGCAGAATTCCGGCTTTTGCGGACTGTCATAGTGCAGCCGGATGTTGATATGTTCGGTCAGCGGCATCAAGCCGGAAAACAGCTCATCCATAATGCGGCAGACATCCCGGGTCTCAAACCGGGAGGAAGAATCCTGGCTGTACTGATAAGCATCGGACATATTGCCGATGATCCGCAGCATCTGGAACAAGCCCCGGTTGATCTGCGCCACATTATCCAGTGCTTTCTGATCGTTTTGCGCACCGATCAGCGGAAACAGCTGCTCGGCAACTGCCAATACGGAGGAGAGGGGACTGCGCAGCTCCTGGGCTGCCAGCGCCATGGATTGCAGCTCGGCCTGATCCTGCTCATGATTCAGGACAAACAGATCACAGTTCTCCAGCCGTGTGACGGAAGCGTTGCAAAGCTGTGTACCCAGCTTCAGGGTCAGCGCAAGATAACCGCCCCGGAAATCGGCGTATTCCTGGGTGCCGGTGGCAAGCAGCGACGCGATATCGCTGCCGGTCTCGATCAAAACGCGCTGTGCGGAAGGATTCACCTGCGTGATGATGCCGTCTTGCACCAAAAAGGCAGGATCAGAAATCTGCTCCAGCATCATTACAATATCTTCTGTGTGCTCCATAGTGTCCCTCCTTACGGCTATAATGCGCAGTTTCCCGGAAATCTTGCGCTTCTGATTTCGACGAAAATCGACTACCTTTATAATAACGAAATAATCCCGAAATAGCAAGGAAAATTCCAAAAAGAAGGTGTAAATTATGCCAATACACGACGGCCATCGGCAGAAAATGAAAAACCGCTTCAAAAAAGAGGGTCTGGATCATTTTGAAAATCATCAGGTGCTGGAGCTGCTTTTGTTCTATTGCGTACCCAGGCAGGATACAAATCCCCTTGCCCATAGATTGATCGACCGCTTCGGCAGTGTCAGCCAGGTGCTGTCGGCATCGCCTGCGGAGCTGAAGAAGGTGGAAGGTGTTGGGGACGGCATCGTGCAGTTTTTCCGCCTTTTGGGGGAGATCAGTCGCTACAGCAAGAAGGAACACCCGAAAGAGGTCGTTTTAAGCAAGCCGGAGCATTACTGCAATTATTTGATCCCGTTTTTCGACAATAAAAGAAACGAAACGGTGTATATGCTGTGCCTGGATGCCAAGTGCAAGGTCATCAGCTGCAAGCTGGTGGGCGAGGGAAGCGTCAATTCCGCCGGTGTTCCCATCCGCAGAATCGTGGAAATGGCGCTGGATGAAGGCGCAACCGCTGTGATCCTTGCCCATAATCATCCCAGCGGTATTGCCATACCGTCGGATGAGGACAGAATGACGACGGTGCGGCTGGCAAGAGCATTGAGCGCCGTGGAGATCGTATTGGCGGATCACGTCGTGGTGGCAGACAATGATGCCACATCCATGGCGGTGTCCGGATGGTACAACCCGCAGGAAAACGATGTGTACGCCTACTGAGGCGCAGAACAGGAGTAAGCAGTTGGATAAGTTTCAGTTACATTCTGAATATAAGCCAACCGGCGATCAGCCGGAGGCCATTACCGGTCTGGTAAACGGCATCAACTGGGGCCTGCGTGAGCAGACACTGCTGGGCGTTACCGGCTCCGGCAAGACCTTTACGATGGCAAATGTCATCGCCGAATTAAACAGACCTACGCTGGTGCTGGCACACAACAAGACCCTGGCGGCGCAGCTTTGCTCGGAGTTCCGGGAGTTTTTCCCCAACAACGCGGTGGAATATTTCATATCCTACTACGATTACTACCAGCCGGAGGCGTATATCGCCCATACCGACACCTATATCGAGAAGGACGCCTCCGTTAACGAGGAGATCGACCGCCTGCGCCACAGCGCCACCTCCGCGCTGTTTGAGCGCCGGGACGTGATCGTGGTGTCGTCGGTGAGTTGCCTGTACGGTCTGGGCGATCCCATTGATTACAAGAGCATGGTGATCTCCCTGCGTGTGGGTCAGGAGCGTCCGCTGGAGGATATCCTGCGTAAGCTGGCGGAGATCCGCTATGAGCGCAACGATCTGGATTTTTCCCGCAATAAATTCCGCCTGCGTGGCGATACGCTGGAAATTTACCCGGCATATTGGTCGGGACGCGCCATTCGTGTGGAATTCTTCGGCGACGAGATCGACCGCATCAGCGAGATCAATGCCGTTACCGGCGTGGCGGAGCGGTTTGTGGATCACGTGGCCATTTATCCTGCCAGCCATTATGTGGCATCCCGGGAGAAGCTGGAGCGTGCGATGCAGGAGATCCGCCGGGAGTGTGACGAGCAGGTGGCCTGGTTCCGGGCTCACGATAAGCTGATCGAAGCCCAGAGGATCGCCCAGCGGACTGCCTACGATCTGGAAATGCTGACGGAGATCGGCTTCTGCAACGGAATCGAGAACTATTCCCGGGTCATTCAGGGCAGAGCGCCCGGCACACCGCCGACCACGCTGCTGGACTATTTCCCCGATGATTTTCTGATGTTTGTGGACGAAAGCCACGTAACGCTGCCCCAGTGTCGGGCAATGTTCGCCGGTGACCGCAGCCGTAAGGATGCGCTGGTGAATTACGGCTTCCGTCTGCCGTCGGCGTATGACAACAGACCCCTGAATTTTGCGGAATTCGACAGCAAGATCAATCAGGTGATCTATGTTTCGGCAACCCCTGCCGAATATGAAAAGAGCCGCTCCGGTCAAACGGTGGAGCAGGTGATCCGTCCTACGGGTCTGCTGGACCCTGAGGTGGAGGTGCGCCCCATCGACGGACAGATCGACGATCTGATCGGCGAGATAAACGCGCGGACTGCGAAAAACGAGCGCGTTCTGGTTACCACCCTGACAAAAAAGATGGCGGAAGATCTGACAGCTTACCTGCAAAAGGCCGGCATCAAGGTGCGCTATATGCACTCGGATATCGGCGCGATGGAGCGTATGGAGATCATCCGTGACCTGCGGATGGCGAAATTCGATGTGCTGGTGGGCATCAACCTGCTGCGTGAGGGACTTGACCTGCCGGAGGTGAGCCTGGTGGCGATCCTGGATGCGGATAAGGAAGGCTTCCTGCGTAGCGAGACCAGCTTGATCCAGACCATCGGCAGAGCTGCCCGAAACGCCGAGGGCAAGGTCATTATGTATGCCGACCAGATCACGGCGGCTATGCGCTGTGCCATGGACGAAACCGCTCGCCGCCGGGAGATCCAGAATGCTTACAACGAGGCTCACGGCATCGTGCCCAGGACCATCATCAAGTCCGTCCGGGACCTGATCGAGATATCCTCTTCCGCTGCGGAGCGCAGAGGCAGAAACGGCATCAAGATGACCCGTGCCGAGAAGGAGAAGGAAATTGCCCGTCTGGAAAAGCAGATGCGGGAAGCCGCCCGGATGATGGAATTCGAGCTGGCTGCCATACTGCGCGACCAGATCATCGAGCTTCGCGGAAACGACAAATAAATCCCCAACCGGCGGTAGAATCTCCCCACTCAACCGCCGGTATGTAGACTGCCAATGCAAAAAAGCCTATACTGAAAGCGAAAGGAGGCAGCCTATGGATCAAGTGAAGATCGGAAAATTTATCGCCCGGTGCAGAAAAAAGGAAAAGCTGACCCAAATGCAGCTGGCGGAAAAACTGGGCATTACCGACAGAGCCGTTTCAAAATGGGAGCGAGGACTCACAATGCCGGACTCCTCCATTATGCTGGAGCTTTGCGGAATCCTGAAAATTACAGTGAATGATTTATTAAGTGGGGAGGTCGTTATTATGAATAACTACAATGAAGAAATGGAAAAGAATCTGCTGGATATGGTCAGGCAGAAAGAGCAGGCGGACAAAAGGCTGCTGCGGGCAGAGGTGTTCATCGGATTTACTTCAGTGGCGATATTGTTCGCGTTTATTGCCGCTGCCGCATTTCTGGAGATGGAAGCCTGGCTGCGGGCTGTACTGATAGTGACGGGCTTTGCGCTGTTTTTAGCAGGCTGTCTGTACGCGGTACGGATCGAGCAGGTGGCAGGCTACTATGAATGTCAGCACTGCAGGCACAGATATGTCCCCAGCTACAAGGCTGTGAATCTGGCACAGCATATGGGCAGAACAAGAAAAATGAAATGCCCGAAATGCGGAAAGAGATCCTGGCAGAAAAAAGTTCTGACAAAGGAATAAAAGAGATCAGCGCCGAAATTCTTGCATTTCGGCGCTGAATCTGTTATAATCGACGTATTCTGACAGAAAAGAGGAATATTTATGGCGAAGAAAAAGTGGGGAGACCGCAAGGACGGCATTTGGCTGAAGGACATTCCGGCGATGAATCGCATTATGCCACCGCTGATGCCCAACCGGGCGGATAACGAGGCACATATCAGCGTTGATATTGATACCCGTCCGCTGAATGCGTACCTGGAGAAGCTGAATGCAGGCAGAACGGAGGATAAGTATACCCTTTTCCACCTGATCAGCGCCGCTATCGGCAAGGCGTTCATCCTGCGGCCGAAGATGAACCGCTTTATCTGCAACAACAAGATGTACCAGCGCAAGAACGTGACCGTTGCCTTTACGGTCAAAAAGCGCTTTGACGATCACTCCGAGGAGGCTCTGGCGTTCTTCGAGTACGATCCCAGGGATACCATTTTTACCTACCACGAAAAGATCATGAAGGTGATCCACCAGACCAAGAGCTTCGAGGAGAAGGACACCTCCACCGGCGCTATGGATATCATCACCAAGCTGCCCCAGTGGCTGATCGTCGCTATCGTCAAGTTTGTGCTGTGGCTGGATAAGCACGGCTGGGCGCCGGACGCACTGATCGGCAGCGATCCCAACCACGCAGCGGTATTTCTGTCCAACCTGGGCTCCATCGGTCTGCCCGGCGGCTATCACCATCTGGTGAACTGGGGTACCAACTCCTGTTTCGTGGTGGTGGGCAAAAAGCATATGAAGATGGATTACGATAAGTACGGCATCGGCGATTTCCACGAGGTTGTGCCTCTGGGTATTACCCTGGACGAGCGCATCGCAGATGGCTATTACTATTCCGGTACGGTTGCGCTGGTGCAGGAGCTTCTGGAGCATCCCGAGCTGCTGGAAATGCCTGCCGAGGAACCGGTGGCATACGCCATCCGCAAGTAAGGAAAGACTTGACAAACGCAATGACGGGCAGTATAATTTGAACGTCAACGGGCTCGTAGCGCAGCTGGGAGCGCACCACATTCGCATTGTGGGGGTCGGGAGTTCGAATCTCCTCGAGTCCACCAAATAGAAACGCCACCCCTTGTGGGTGGTGTTTCCATTTGGTATGGTATTCACGAAGAGGAGATTCGAAGATCTCAAATGCAACAGTCCGGTGGACTGTTGCTTGCCGCCGGCTGGACGGCGGCAACACATTTATTTGCCGCAGGCAAATGCAAACGATCCCCTTCGAGTCCACCAAATAAGAAACACCACCCGATGGGTGGTGTTTCCATTTAGTATGGTATTCACGAAGAGGAGATTCGAAGATCTCAAATGCAACAGTCCGGTGGACTGTTGCTTGCCGCCGGCTGGACGGCGGCAACACATTTATTTGCCGCAGGCAAATGCAAACGATCCCCTTCGAGTCCACCTAACAAGAAACACCACCCGATGGGTGGTGTTTCTTGTTTAAGGAAGGTTTGGATAAGAGAAGCCTCTCTTGTGTAAAGGGAGGTGTCTCGGCGCAAGCCGGGACGGAGGGATTGCTTTTTATCGCGACGATCCCCCAGTCAAAAATCGGAGATTTTCGACAGCCCTGCCGGACCCGCGCCCCGCTCGCACCAAGAAGAGGACGCCCGTTCCGGGTGCGTTCTAACCGTTAGAAGTTTAGATTCTATCCACACCCCCTACGGGATGCGTCTAGAATCTAAAGGACTCTCCCACGGCCTAAAAATGTGCCGCCGGCACATTTTCTTAACGGCCTTTCGAGTCCTTTCTCGCACCAAAAAAGAGGACGCCCGTTCCGGACACAATTCTCCATCTAAGAATTTCCGTTCTCATCCACATCCGTACCGGATGCGTCTGGGAACGGAAAGACTCTCCCACGAGCTAAACAAGTGTCCACCGGACACTTGTTTGCACCAGTCTGCGGACTGGTGCCGCTCTTTCGAGTCCTTTCTCGCACCAAAAAAGAGGACGCCTTTGGGCGTCCTCTTTTTTGGTGCGAGAGATGGGACTCGAACCCACACGGCGTAACCACACGCACCTCAAACGTGCTTGTCTACCATTCCAACACTCTCGCAAGTGCCTATGTATTATAACCATTACAGAAATTTTTGTCAATATCTTTTTCCAAACTATTGCAACCGGCGGCGGCATCTGCTACACTTGATAAAAAGAGGAGGGGTGGCTATGACACGGTTTTTTGTGGCACCTGAAGATGTGAAGCAGGACTTTATGGTTTTGACTGGGGAAAACGCCCGGCACGCCAAGGTTTTGCGGCTGAAAAACGGCGAACAGGTGCTGGTATGCGACGGTCAGGGCAGAGAATTTATCTGCACTGTCAGCGATGTCAGCCCGGAGCAAATCGGTCTTGTTGTGATGAAGGAGCAGCCGGCGGAAACAGAAGCGGCGGTCAAAGTGAGCGTGTATATGGCGTTTCCCAAGGCGGACAAGCTGGAGCACGTGATCCAGAAAGCCACCGAGCTGGGTGCCAGTGAGATCGTTGCATTTCCGTCTGCCCGTTGCGTGTCCCGTCCGGATGAAAAGAGCCTGCAGAAAAAACTGGAGCGCTGGCAGAAGATCGCAGCCTCCGCTGCGGAGCAATCCGGCAGAGGCGTGATCCCCCAGGTGCGTGTGCTGTCCAGCTATGCGGCTGCGCTGGAGCAGGCGGCAAAAGCCGACAAAGCTCTGCTGTTCTACGAAAATGAGCAGGCGACCACCCTGCACATGGCGCTTACATCCAGCCCCTATCAGACCGTCAGCCTGCTGACCGGTCCGGAAGGCGGTCTGGAGGTTTCCGAGGTGGAGCAGGCGCTGGCGGCAGGGCTGCAGGTATGTACCCTTGGCAAGCGGATCCTGCGCTGCGAGACCGCGCCGCTGTGCGCACTGTCTGCAGTGATGTACGATGCAGGAGAATTTTAGCAGCACAATTCTGTGAAATAAAAAAAGACTGTCATCCCGAGCAAGCGTATGCGCGTCGAGGGATCTTCACATTTCGTTTACATTTGCAGTAAATAAAGTGCGTAGATCCCTCGATTTCGTTTCACTTCGCTGGGAATGACAGTTTGTTTATTTGTGGTATTTACTGCCGGCCTGGATGGCTTCGGCACGGTAAAGCTGCTCCATCACCATAATTCTCGCCAGATGGTGAGGGAAGGTCATAGGGCTCATAGACAGCTTGAAATCCGCCTTTTCCTTGATCTGCGGTGCGATACCGAAGGACGAGCCGATGAGGAAGCAGGCGCCGGATCTGCCGGACAGCTTGATCTCACCCATTTTTGCCGCCAGCGCTTCGCTGGACAGCAGCTTTCCTTCCGGGGTGAAGATGCAAAACCAGGCGTTTTTGGGGAGCTTTTGCAAGATCGCTTCCGCTTCCTTATTCAGACCGGCGGCGATCTCCGCGGCAGAGGGATTTTCGGGAAGCCGACATTCCGGCAGTTCAATTAAATGAAATGCGCAGTAACCGCCAAGGCGCTTGGCATATTCCTGGGCTGCGGACAGATAGAATTTCTCCTTCAGCTTTCCCATACAGATCAGCGTAATATCAAACAATCAAATCACCTCGTATGTATTTTACATCAACCGGGAAAAATATGCAACACAAAGTACAAGGAGGTGGAACGATGAAAAAGGAAAGGATCCCCAAAGACCCGATGCTGTATTCCGCTGCTGTGTGGCCCAAGGGCTTTATTATCCCCGGAAACAAGGATCCGCTGGGCAGCTATACCGGCGTGGCAACAGACCCCTTTGAAAAGCCGGTGCAGGATGCGGACGATCTGTAGATGTAAAAGGCTCTGCTGAAATAGATGCTTCGTAGGGGCGATTCACGAATCGCCCGTTACAGCAAACCGCAGCACCAATACGGTGCTGCGGTTGTTTATTGGTTTGGTGGGCGATTCGTGAATCGCCCCTGCGATGGGATAGTCCTCCAGGTCAGTAATTCAGCATTCTTTCCACTTTCAGACCGTCTACGGTCTGGCTCAGCAGGAAGCGCACATTTTCCACGGTTGTGGTGGTAACGCCCTGATGGGTGACCTTTACCTCGTAGGAAACATCGTAAAGATACAGACCGCCTGCCAGACGGGTGCGGTAGTGTGCTGTCTTGGACAGCACCTCTGCGTCCTGATTCTTGTTCCATTTCAGCCCGTTCAGCGCATCAGCCATTCTCTGTGCCAGGTCGCTTTCGGGGACGATGTAGGTGAGGACATCTGCGTAATTTTCATCCAGCTTCTCGTCGGCGTTGGTAGTGAAGCGGACGTAGCTGTCGATGAAGCCGCTTACCAGATTGTCCAGAGTGTCTTTCTCGGAATTGGAGCAGTTGTCCAGAATGAACGCCGGGTCGCTTGCCTGCTCCGGGGTCACGGAGTTGCCCTCTGCATCGGTGATCGTGATCTCAACGTCGCCAAAATACGGACCCACCTGATAGGTCATCATATAGGGCAGGGTATCATAGTCGGCGTAAAAGTCCTTCAGGACGGTAATGGGGGTGTCGCGCTGGACGATGCTGTTGCGACCCAGCAACCTGCCGTTGGCATAGACCTTATAGGTGTCGGGCACCTCCAGGGTCTCACCTTCGTTCAGTAAGTAGGAGAAGTCCAGAGATTCTTCGCTTACCTGCCATTGGGAAAGTCCGAAAGCGCCGGTGCCGTTGGCAGTCAGCACCACTTTGCCCATGGTGTTACCGTCGCACATCAGCATATAGACCATTTTGTCCTCGGTACATTCCGACATATTCCGGGCGTAGGTCACACCGCTGCTGATGCTGGCTCTGAAGATCGCCAGGCAATCATCGTCGGACTGTACGTCGTGATTGACAGCCTGCATATAGTCGGCGGAAAGGCGCTTGATATGCGCGTCATCCAGATTAAAGATATAGGAATCAATGACGTTCTTGGGCTGGGACTTTTCGTAGGCATCCATATAGTTCCAGAGGATGATCAAACCCACAATGGCGATCACCAGGAAAATTGCTGCGTAGATGGCAACGGTTTTCAGCATTTTCTGGGAAAAGGTTTTCTTAATGTCGAATTTCACGGATTATTGCCCTCCTTAAGTACTAAAAATGAGGTAGGGATCGGGCGAATACCGATCACCGATGCGCTGGTGTTAACATACTGTCCGTCATACCACATCATACTCGATGAGCCGCCGTCCAGATTGCAGGCGTTTACCGCACCGTAGGACAGGAAGATCTCTGCCATATCGCCGAAGGTGGCGCCCAGACTGCTGATCTGCCGGCCGTTGATCACCAGCATCAGCACCGCGCCGTCAGCGCGCTGACCGATAGCCGTACGGGGATTGACGCCGCTGGCAAGGATGTCGGGGTCGACCGCTTCGCCGTTGACCACCAGCACAGGTCCAAAGCAGACGCCGTACTGGATCTCCCGTTCCAGGATCTGCTGCTGGGAGAAATTACCCACGTGCAGGATGTGATTTTTATCGAAACCGGCAAAGCCGAACCGGGTGCCGTTTTCCGCATAGTAGATCTGACCCTCGTAGACGACCATAGTGTCCGGGATACTGCCGTTGCCTTTGCCGTCAGGATCGTAGAAGCCGCCACCGTTTATGCCGGCCACCGCGTCAAATTGATTTGCCATTTGCTCCACGGTGTAGCCCCGGCTGCCGTAGGATTCCGGCACGCTGCCCATGATCACCCGGCTGGGGTCAAGCACCACCATCATATAGCCTTGATAGCCTTCGCCCCGAACCTCCTCGATGATGATGCCGTCGCCGTCCTCATCCGTTAAGCCCCAGGCATCCGTTACCGGGGTGTTCTGGGCGCCGTCATCGGGCTTGGGCTGGGGGATCTGGATCAGGGAACTGTCGGAATCGTCATATTCCGGCGTGATGTTGCTGCCGATGATCTCCTGAATTTCCGCCTCTGTGTAGAAAAGATTGGCAAGGAAGCCGACAGCACTGGTCTCCCGTACCGAGCGGATGAACAGATCCCGGGCAGTAGGGGAGGGCCCCTTTGCCAGCACGAACATAACGCCGTACAGCGCGCCGGCCAGCAGCACAACGGTTTCCAGCAGCAGGATCAGCGTGGCTGTCAGGGCAAGCAGTGCCCTGTTTGCGGGGGATCTTTTCTTTGCTGTGGATTGCCGTTGCTCGGGCGCCGGCATACGGTCAGTGGTGGAATGCTGGGTCCTGCGCAGACATTCGTTGGCATCCGCGATCAGCGCTTCCAGGCTGACATTCTCATCTTGCAAGCAAATCCCCTCCTTATTACAGCCTTATTTGACAGTATAACATTTTTTTCGCGCTTTGTAAAGCATAGGAAAAGCCCGGCGGATACGCCGGGCCGGAATTTATGGATCGCCTCTGTATTTTCGCCGGGTAGCCATACCGCCCCGGATATGCCGCTGCTGCTTGTTGAGATCCAAAACCTGCCGCACCTGCCGGTACAGATGCTTGTTGCACCGGGGCAGCCGTTGGGACAGGTCTTTGTGAACGGTAGATTTGGAGATGCCAAAGTGCTGGGCAGCAGCCCGTACCGTGGCGCCGGTTTCAATCATGTACACAGCCAATGCGCAGGCTCTTTCTTCGATGGTGTCTGACATAATCTCCCCTCCGATGCTGTGTGCTACCGTGAAAAGACTATGCGCGAACCGGAGCCGGTATGCCGGTGTTTTGCCTATTTACAAACCGCGGTTTTCTTGGTATGATGAGAAAAACCCAAGGAGGAAGAAAAATGTATTTGTATGAGACCCATCTGCACACCTCTCCCGTCAGCAGATGCGCGCTGTGGAGCGTCCGGGAGGCTGTGGAATACTATAAAAATGCCGGTTATGCCGGAATTTTCGTCACCAATCATTTTGTGGACGGCAATATCGCGTTCCCCAAGGACGCCAGCTACGAGGCGAAGATCCAGTTCTACTTCTCCGATGCCGAGGAAGCCATCCGCATCGGCAAGGAGATCGGACTGGATGTGTTCACCGGCGTGGAGATCTCCAACTGGGGTACGGATTTTCTGATCTACGGTCTGGATAAAGAATGGTATCTTGCCCATCCGGAAGCGTATGATATGAATAAGCGGGAGCTGCTGGAAATGATGAAGGATGCAGGCGCGCTGGTGATCCAGGCGCATCCCTTCCGGGAAGCCGGTTATATCGACCATATTCGGCTGTATCCGCGCAACGTTCACGGCGTTGAGATTGACAATGCCAACCGTACCGCCTTTGAAAACGAGATGGCAAGGCAGTATTCCGACAATTATCGTCTCTTGACCTTTGCCGGCTCCGACAATCACGGCGAGGAGGAGCAGGTGGAGTTTGCCGGTCTGCAGTTTGAAACGCCCATCGCGGATGAGGCAGATTTCGTCCGCCGGGTCTTAAATGGCGAAATCAACCTTTTCCACAAGCAGATGGCACCCTTCTGCCGGGGAAAATAAGCATTTTCCCACGATCCGCTGTCGGTTGCACAATGCAAATCTTGACAAATATGACCCTTTGATGGTAAAATATCCGTAAGTGAATATCGTGTTGACCGGAAAGAGTAACAGCTGTCAAACCTACAGAGAGCCGATGCCGTTGGCTGTGAGCATTGGCAGGGGCGCGCTGCGAAGGTGCGTCCGTGAGCGAATTTTTCCAAAGTGATAAATGAGAGTGGAACCGCGAGTATTTTTACCCGCCTCTTGTACTTATGTGCAAGGGGCGGTTTTTTAGTAAATCTTAACGGAGGAATCGTTATGTATCTGTATAACTCTGCAACCCATAAGAAAGAACTGTTCGTTCCCAATAATCCCGATCTTGTAAAGATGTACACCTGCGGACCGACGGTGTACCACTATGCCCATATCGGCAACCTGCGCACCTATATTATGGAGGATGTGCTGGAAAAGGCTCTGCGCTATCTAGGCTATAATGTTAAGCGGGTCATGAATATCACCGACGTGGGACACCTGGCATCCGACGCCGACACCGGCGAAGACAAGATGCTCAAGGGCGCAAAGCGGGAAAACAAGACGGTCATGGAGATTGCCCGGTACTACACCGACGCCTTCTTTGCCGATTGTGAAAAGCTGAATATCAAGCATCCGGACGTGGTGGAGCCTGCCACCAACTGCATCAGCGAGTATATCGAAATGGTGCAAAAGCTGCTGGATGAGGGCAAGGCCTATATTGCCGGCGGCAACGTGTATTTCGATACTTCCACCCTGGAAAAATACTATGTTTTCAACGATCACGACGAGGAGGATCTGGCCGTGGGCGTCCGTGAGGGCGTGGAGGAGGATACCAACAAAAAGAATAAAAATGACTTCGTGCTGTGGTTTACCAAGAGCAAGTTTGAGGATCAGGCGCTGAAATGGGATTCTCCCTGGGGTGTCGGCTATCCCGGCTGGCATATTGAGTGCTCCTGCATTTCCATGAAGCATCTGGGCGAGGATCTGGATATCCACGCCGGCGGTATCGACAACGCGTTCCCTCACCATACCAATGAAATTGCCCAGTCTGAAAGCTATCTGGGACACAAGTGGTGCAACTACTGGTTCCACGTGCATCACTTAAACACCGATGCCGGCAAGATGAGCAAGTCCAAGGGCGAATTTCTGACGGTGTCTCTGCTGGAAAGCAAGGGCTATGATCCCATGGCGTACCGGCTGTTCTGCCTGCAGAGCCATTACCGCCGGAATCTGGTGTTCAGCTGGGAAAACCTGGACAACGCCGTTGTGGCCTATGACAAGCTGATCGCAAAGATCGCCGCGCTGAAAGCCGACGGACAGGTGGACGAAGCTGCCTTGAATGCCCTGAAGGAGCGGTTCGTGAATGCGTTGAACGGCGATCTGAACACCTCCTTGGCTGTCACCGCTGTTTATGATGTTTTGAAGGCAAAGTGCAGCGATGCCACCAAGCTGGCTGCGCTGGCGGATTTCGACAAGGTGTTGTCCCTGAATCTGCTGCAAGCGGCAGAAAATCTGCGTAAAAAGGAAGCGGAGGAAACCGCTGCTTCTGCCGATCCCGAGATCGACGCATTGGTCGCAGCCAGAACGGAAGCAAAGAAGGCCAAAAACTGGGCAGAAGCTGACCGCATCCGTGACGAGCTGAAGGCAAGAGGCATCGAGATCATTGACACGCCCCAGGGCGCCAAGTGGAGAAAAGTATGAAACTGATGATCCTTGACGGTAATTCCGTCATCAATCGCGCGTTTTACGGTGTCCGGCCCCTGACCACCCGGGATGGGCTGTATACCAACGCGATCTATGGATTTCTGAATATTCTGGAGAAAATGGAAAAGGAAGAGCAGCCCGATGCGGTCTGCGTTGCCTTTGATCTGCACGGTCCTACCTTCCGTCACCTGCAGTATGACGGCTACAAGGCCACCCGGCACGCTATGCCGGAGGAGCTTAAGCAGCAGATGCCGGTGATGAAGGAAGTGCTGCAGGCCATGAACATTCCCATCTATGCCTGCCAGGGCTGGGAAGCCGACGATGTGATCGGCACCGTAGGCAGGATCTGCTCCAATAACGATTGGGAGTGCGTAGTGGTCACCGGTGACCGGGACAGCCTGCAGCTGATCGACAAAAACGTCCACATCAAACTGGTGATCACCAAAGGCGGTCAGACCACCGCAACGCTGTATACCGAGGAGGTTTTCCGGGAAGAATACGGCTTTGCGCCGAAAAAGCTCATCGACCTGAAGGCGCTGATGGGCGATTCTTCCGATAATATTCCCGGCGTTGCCGGCGTAGGTCCCAAAACGGCCACCCAGCTGCTGCTGAAGTTCGGCAGTCTGGATGGCGTTTATGAGAACATCGGCGACAGCTCTATTGCGCCGAAACTACGTGAAAAGCTGGAAAATGACCGGGAAAATGCCTATCTTTCCTATGATTTGGCTACCATTCGTCCGGAAGCGCCCATTGATTTCGCGCCTATGGATGCGGTGGTGCAGCCCTACAACCGGGCGCAGCTGTATCAGCTGTTCCAAAAGCTGGAATTTGTCAAGCTGATCGACCGTTACGGTCTGCGTGGCGCGGAGCAGGAAGCACCCGTGAAGGCAGCACCCTGCGAAAAGCTGCCGGAGCTGGATGCGCTTCCGGAGGATATGACGGCGTGTGCCGTATACGTTGCGCCGGATGGCGCTATCGGTGTTGCCTGCGACAAGGGCGTTTGCGTCCGTACGCCGCTGGAAGCCCAGATGGGCCTGACCCTGCCGGAAAAAATGGTCTGCCACGACAGCAAGACAACGATGCACGCTTTGGATGAGCTGGGCATCTGCTGGGGCGAGGTGGTCTTTGATACCGCTTTGGCGGCCTACGACCTGAATCCTTCCCAATCGGACTATCCCGTATCCAAGCTGGCCACCAATTTCCTGGGCGTATCTGTGGATGACGGCGATACTGCCGGCTGTGCCCAGGCGATCTGGCAGCTTTGGAAGGTGCTGGAGGAAGCGCTGAAAAAGCAGGGTATGGAGCAGCTTTACTATGAGATCGAGCTGCCCCTTTGCCCGGTGCTGTACCGTATGGAGCGGCAGGGTATTGCCATCGACCGGCAGCAGCTTCAGCAGTTCGGTGAAATGCTGACCCGGCGTATCAGCGAATGTGAGACGCTGATCTACAGTTATTCCGAGGAGCCCTTCAACATCAATTCCACCCGGCAACTGGGCGAGCTGCTGTTCGAAAAGCTGGGTCTGCCGCCGGTGAAAAAGACCAAAACCGGTTATTCCACCAATGCGGACGTGCTGGAAAAGCTGAAAAACAAGCATCCCATCATCCCGGCGATCATGGACTACCGGATGCTGACAAAGCTGAAATCCACCTACGCCGACGGTTTGATGAAGGTGATCTGCCAGGACGGTCGTATCCGTACCACCTTCCAGAATCTCGTTACCGCTACGGGTCGGCTGTCCTCTACGGAGCCGAATCTGCAGAATATTCCCGTGCGCACCGATCTGGGCGCGGAGATCCGCAAAATGTTCGTACCCAAGCCCGGCTGCGTGCTGGTGGATGCGGACTACAGCCAGATCGAGCTGCGTGTGCTGGCGCATATCGCAGGCGATGAAAGAATGTGCGAAGCCTTCCGCGCCGGAATGGATATCCATACGGTAACGGCTTCCCAGGTGTTCGGCGTGGCGCCGGAGGATGTAACGCCGCTGCAGCGCCGGCACGCCAAGGCGGTCAATTTCGGCATCGTTTACGGTATTTCCGAGTTCTCCCTTTCCGAGGATATCGGCGTATCCCGCTACGAAGCCAGGGAATATATCGACAATTATCTGGCCAATTATGAGGGCGTGCGCCGGTATATGAAGCAGGTGGTCCTTGATGCCAGAGAGGTGGGCTTTACCCAGACCCTTTATGGCAGAAAACGCTATATCCCGGAGCTGAAGGCAAGCAATTATATGATCCGTCAGGGTGCGGAGCGTATGACACTGAACACCCCCATTCAGGGCTCCGCGGCTGACCTGATCAAGCTGGCAATGATCCGGGTGGACAAGGCGCTGCGGGCGCATTATCCCGAAGCAAAGCTGCTGCTGCAGGTACACGATGAGCTGATCGTGGAATGTCCCGAAAAGATCGCAGAGGAGGTCGCCGCCCTGGTCAGCAGCCAGATGCAGCAGGTGGCGCAGCTGAGCGTCCCCCTGATCGCGGAAGCAAAAATCGGTAAAAGTTGGTTTGATGCAAAATGATCGAGATCAAAAAAATGGAAAGCATCCACGTTGCGCAGGTGGCGGCGCTGGAAAAGCTGTGCTTTTCGGAGCCCTGGAGCGAAAACAGCGTGGCAGGGGAACTGAATAACCCCTTGTCGCTGTGGCTGGTGGCTGTGGATGGGGAAACCCTGGCAGGCTACGTAGGCTCCCAGAGCGTAATGGGGGAAACGGATATGATGAATATCGCGGTGGACCCGGATCACCGCCGTCAGGGCGTTGCAGCGGCTCTCATCGACGCGCTGGTGAAGCAGCTGAAAGCCAATGGCAATCACTGCCTGACGCTGGAGGTGCGCGCCTCCAATGCCGCCGCGATCCGGCTGTATGAAAAGCTGGGATTTGCCCCGATCGGCAGACGTCCCAATTACTACCGCAGCCCCAGAGAGGATGCTTTGATCCTGCGAAAGGAGTGGCAGCTATGAATATATTGGCAGTAGAATCCTCCTGCGATGAAACCGCGGTTGCCATCGTCAAAGACGGTCGGCAGGTACTGACGGATTGCATCGCATCCCAGGTGGAGCTGCACCGTATCTATGGCGGCGTTGTGCCGGAGATCGCCTCCAGAAAGCACATTGAAGCCATTTACGGTCTGGCGGAGCAGGCTCTGGAAAAGACTGGGCTGACCCGGCGCGACATTGATGCCGTGGCGGTCACCTATGCTCCGGGTCTGATCGGCGCGGTGCTGGTGGGCGTGAATTTTGCAAAGGCTGCGGCTTTGGCTATGGACAAGCCCCTGATCCCGGTGCATCACATCCGTGGACACATCGCCGCCAATTATATCGCGTATCCCGATCTGGAGCCGCCGTTTCTGTGCCTGGTGGTATCCGGCGGTCATACCATGATCGTGGATGTGCAGGGCTATACCAAAATGGAGATTTTGGGAACATCTCTGGATGATGCCGCCGGCGAATGTTTCGATAAGGTGGCACGGGTGCTGGGAATGCCATATCCCGGTGGCGCGGCGCTGGATAAGGCGGCGCAAAAGGGAGATGACACCAAGTATAGCTTGCCCCGTTCCAAGTCCGGCGACAATCCGTACGATATGAGCTTTTCCGGCTTAAAGACCGCGGCGCTGAATCTGATCCACCACGCCCAGCAGGTGGGGGAGGCACTGGATATTCCCAGCCTCTGCGCATCCTTCAGCACAGCCGTATCCGATACGCTGGTACCCAGAGTGGTGCAGGCGATCCGGCAGACCGGACATAAAAAGATCGCCATCGCCGGTGGCGTGGCGGCCAATTCCCGTATCCGTGCCGATCTGCTGGCAGCGGTGGAAAAGCTGGACGTGCAGGTGTATCTGCCGCCGTTAAGCCTCTGCGGTGACAATGCGGCGATGATCGGCGCCCAGGGATATTACGAGTATCTGGCAGGCAATATTGCGGATATGCACTTAAACGCCTACGCCACAAAATCCGTCCTGGGCGAAGCAATTTCAGAAAGCTTGCAGGAGATCAGCTGATCTCCTGCAATTTTCGTTTGAATATTGCATTATGCATACGAAAAATGTATAATCATTCCTGCTTTGGCAAAAACTGCGTTTCGTTTGTTCACAAAATGTTCCAATCTGCCCCGTTTCGGGGCGATTTTACAAATTTCGACAGGAAATTTCATAAATGCAGGCTGTGGAAAAACCTGTGGAAAGTGTGTATAACTTTCCGCATGAAGCAAGTATTATGGCGTTATGCAAACCAAATACAAAAATCATATACAGCGAAAATCCAACTTTTTGCGCCAATTTGCCATAGGCTTTTGCAGCATGAAGGATAAGCTGCGTCATTTCGCTTTTTGACGCAAAGTGTTTGCAAAAGAGGCGGCTCTGTGATATACTACACAAAGCGCACATTGGGAGGAATCGGTATGCTCTGTTTGGCAACATCGCAGGCACAGCTTTCCTTTGGCAAGCTGATGGAAGTGTATATAGAGGGCAATCTGGAAAAGGCAGAGGCGAGCAGCCTTTTGCAGGCAGAGCAGGATTTTTACAGCTACCTGCGCGATTGCTTTTTCCCCACCGACGGTGCGGTGTACGCGCTTTGGGTCGAGGGAAATGCCTATGTCAGCGCGCTGCGGCTGGAGCCGTATAAGGACGGTCTGCTGCTGGCGGCATTGGAGACCGCGCCCGGGCATCGCCGGAAAGGCTATGCCTATCAGCTGATGCAGGCGGTTTTGGCGCGCTTTGCGCAGAAGCCGATCTATTCCCACGTCAGCAAGCAAAATGCGGCGTCTCTCGCCATTCACGAAAAATGCGGCTTCCGGAAGATTTCCGACGCGGCCGCCTACATTGATGGCTCGGTCAGCGACAGAGCCGTAACCTTATGCTACTGGTCAGCCACGGAGAAGCGGTATGAATCGTAACCTGAATATGACAAAAGGACATCCGGCAGGCTTGCTGATCCGCTTTGCGCTGCCGCTGATGTTCGGCAATTTGTTCCAGCAGCTGTACACGGTGGTGGATACCGCCATCGTGGGCAACGGTGTCGGAATGGACGCACTGGCGGCGCTGGGTGCGGTGGATTGGCTCAACTGGATGTTCCTGGCCATCTGCCAGGGCTTTACCCAGGGCTTTTCCGTGCGTATGTCCCAAAAGTTTGGCGAGGGGAATGAAGATGGCTTAAAGCGCACCATCGCCGTATCTGCCCGGCTGGCAGTGTGGATCGCGGCGGTGGCGCTGATCGTGGCGCTGTCCGGATTACCGCTGTTTTTGAAGCTGCTGAGAGTGCCGGATGATCTGATGCCCTACGCAAGTAGCTACTCGGGCATTATCCTCGCCGGTATCCCGGCAATGATGTACTTCAATTACTGCGCCGGTGTTTTGCGGTCCGTCGGTGACAGCAGGACACCCCTGATCGCGATGATCGTCGCGTCGCTGACCAATATCGTTTTGGATTGTATCGCCGTATTTGCCCTGAATTGGGGAATTGCCGGCGCAGCCGCGGCTACGGTGCTGGCACAGGTTCTGGCCGGAACGGTCTGTATGGTCAAGATGCTGCGCACACCGCAGCTGCGCTTTGGAAAACGGCATTTGGCAAGAGATACTGCGCTTGTGAAGGCGCTGATGGCGCTGGGAGCGCCGCTTGCCGCGCAGTTCGTGATTATTGCCGTGGGCGGAATGGCGGTGCAGAGCGTCGTTAACCGCTTCGAGACCAGCTTTATCGCCGGCTTCACGGCTACCAATAAGCTGTATGGCATTTTGGAGATCGCCGCCAGCTCCTACGGCTTCGCGGTCACAACCTACACCGGGCAAAACTACGGCGCGTCGCTTTGGGAGCGCATCCGCAGGGGAACAAACTGGGCGGTGCTTTTGAGTGTACTGACGGCGATGCTGATCGGTGCGGTGATGATTTTGTTCGGCCGCAATATTACTATGCTCTTTATCGAATCGGAGATTCGTGAGCTGGAGATTGCTGCGGGAAACGTGGCGTTCCGGTATCTGTGCTTTATGAGCCTGGCACTTCCGGTACTGTATCTGCTGCACGTTTACCGTGCGGCGCTGCAGGGTATGGGAAATGCCAATATTCCACTGTGGAGCGGTATCGTGGAGTTCGTGATCCGTGTGGGCGCTTCGGTGATCGTAGGCGTGACGCTGTGGCAGGACGGTATTTTCTGGGGCGAGATCGGCTCCTGGATCGGTGCCGCCATATTGCTGTCCATAGCCTATTACCGTATGGCAGCGAAATTGGATAAATAAACCGTAGGGCGGGGGCTTGCTCCCGCCGCTAACAAAAGAAGCAGAAACCGCAGCACCCGATCTCTCGGGTGCTGCGGTTGTTGTTTATCGTTCATCGCAATGATAAATGATCTCCTGTGCAGTTGGGTCGGTGCCGGCAGCCGGATATATGCACTGCAATATGTTATAGCCCTTGTACGTTTCCAGATGATATGCAATTTCCTGCATTTGCTTTTGAAAACGCATACTGCCGCATAGTGTATATGTTTGCATAATATACTCCCAAGCAGTAGGGGCGGGAGCAAGCCCCCGCCCTACAGATATTTTAGTTATTCCTGGTCATCCTCGGGGAAGGCGTAGCGGGAGCGGTATCTGGCGAAGCGCTCGGAGAATTTGGCGCTTTCGTGCAGCTCGCCGGCCTTCAGGGCGTTGAGGTATTCGTGGGCTTCCAGCTTGCCCTCCGCCACCTGCAGCATTTCCACAGCCACGTTGGAGCAGTGGTCGGCAGTTCGCTCAAAGGCGGTCAGCATATCCTCCAGAATGAAGCCGCTTTCCACGGTACAAAGACCGTCACGCAGCCGGCGGACGTGCCGGGACTTGATCTCACGGACCAGACCGTCGATAACCTGCTCCTGGGGCTCTACCTTCATAGCCTTGTTCATATCACGGTGGACGAAGGCAGTGGCGGTGCGGCGGATAACGGCGTTGACAGCCTCCTGCAGCACCTGCAGCTCCTGCTGCGCCTGATGGGAGAAGGTGATGCCTTTGTCGTGGATCTCCTTGGCGGCCTTGGCGATGGCAACAGCGTGGTCGGCAATTCGCTCCAGATCGCTGATGGAGTACAGCAGGGTATTGAGAGTGCGGTTGTCGGTAACGGACAGCCGCTTGCCGGAGAATTTCACCATATAAGTGCCCAGAGCGTCCTCATACCGGTCGGTCTCGTCCTCCAGCGCGATAACGTTGTCATAGACCCTTGCGTCAAAATTGAACAGCAGAGTAGTGGCGCACTGGAAGGCTTCCTCGGAGATCTGCGCCATCTGTCCGGCAACCTCGTAGGCACGCTGGATCGCCACGGTGGGGGTGACCATCAGACGCTCGTCCAGCAGCTCGGTCTTTTCCGGCTCTGCGGCGTCCGCTTCCGGAACGACCAGATACGCCAGCTTCACCAGCAGACCGTTCATCGGCAGCAGCACTGCGGTGGACAGCAGATTGAAGGCGGTGTGGATAATGGAAATATCCCAGGGTGCCACCGGCGTATGGATGAAGCTCCAGGGCGCGAAGATGCCGATGCCGTAAAAGACGAGGGAGAAGATCACAACGCCCATAATGTTAAACAGCAGATGCACCACGGCGGTACGGCGTGCGTTGCGGTTGGCACCGATGGCGCCCATCAGCGCGGTGATGCAGGTGCCGATATTCTGACCCAGAATGATGGGAATGGCAGCGCCGAAGCTGACCGCGCCGGTAATGCTTAAGCCCTGCAAAATACCGATGGATGCGGAGGAGGATTGCAGGATCGCCGTCAAGACCGCGCCGAAGAGGATACCAAGCAAAGGATTGGAGAAGGAGACCATCAGCTGGGCAAACCAGGCTTCATCTTCCAGAAATGCCATGGAATCGCCCATAATGTCCATACCGGTCATTAAGGACATAAAGCCCAGCATGATCATGCCGATGTTCTTCTTGCTTTCGCTTTTTGTGAACATAAACAGCACGATGCCGATCACGCCGATGACAGGTGCCAGGGTGGTGGGCTTGAAGATCTGGATCAGGAGGCTTTCGCCTTCCAGGCCGCTTAAGGAAAGGATCCAGGCGGTGACGGTGGTACCTACGTTGGCACCCATGATCACGCCTACAGCCTGCTTCAGCGTCATAATGCCGGAGTTTACGAAGCCCACGACCATCACGGTGGTGGCCGATGAGGACTGGATCACAGCCGTAACAGCCAGACCCAAAAGAAAACCCTTGGGGATGCTGGAGCTCATTTTGGCCAGGATGTTCTGCAGCTTGCTGCCTGCCTGCCGCTCCAGAGAGCGACCCATAACATCCATACCAAACAGAAACAGCGCCAGACCGCCCAGCAGGGTGATGATCTTCAGAATATAAGTTGCCATACGCAATTTCTCCTTATGTACGAAATGGTTGCTTATATGTGTAATATAATTGTATTATTTCTCAACCCCAAAGTCAAGAAAAAGCACGCAGACAAATCCTGCGAAAATGCTTCCCAAAGGGTGGCTTTTGTGATAAAATATGGGTAAGAAAGACAGCAGGAGGAAGCACAATGCAATATCGCAGCGATAAATACGGAAATCCGCTTTCCATTTTGGGCTTTGGCTGTATGCGTTTTCAGCAAAAATTAGGCAAGATCGACTTTGCCGAGGCGGAACGGGAGATCATGGAGGCCTACCGCAGCGGCGTGAATTACTTTGACACCGCGTATATTTACCCCGGCAGCGAAGCGCTGATCGGCGAAATATTTGAGAAAAACGGCATCCGTCAGCAGGTGAAGATCGCCACAAAGCTGCCCCATTACCTGATCAAAAGCGCGGCGGCGATGGATAAGCTGTTTGCCGAGGAGCTCAGGCGCCTGCGCACGGACTATGTGGACTACTATCTAATGCACATGCTCAACGATGTGGATACCTGGCAACGCCTGCGTGAACTGGGTATCGAGGATTGGCTGAAGGAAAAGAAAGAAAGCGGTGCCATCCGGCAGGTGGGCTTTTCCTACCACGGTAATACCGAGGCGTTCTGCAAGCTGGTGGATGCCTACGATTGGGATTTCTGCCAGATCCAGTACAATTATCTGGATGAACATTCCCAGGCAGGCCGCAAGGGGCTGCAGTATGCCCACGCCAAGGGTCTGCCGGTGATCATTATGGAGCCGCTGCGCGGCGGCAAGCTGGTAAATCTTTTGCCGGAGGAGGCAAAGCGGATCATCGCTGATTTTACACCAAAGCGCAGCCCGGCTGATTGGGCATTTCGCTGGCTGTGGGATCAGCCGGAGGTGACCGTGGTGCTGTCCGGAATGAATACGGTGGAAATGGTTCGGGAGAATGTGCAGACCGCATCCGCTGTGGCGGTGGGAGAAATGGATGAAGCCCAGCAACAGATGCTCAGGCAGGTGGTAAGCGCCATCAATGCCAAAATGAAGGTGGGCT
Source organism: Oscillospiraceae bacterium (assembly GCA_017436955.1). Taxonomy (GTDB): domain Bacteria; phylum Bacillota; class Clostridia; order Oscillospirales; family Oscillospiraceae; genus Faecousia. Next base: position 39,921 of record JAFSCD010000010.1, read on the forward strand.
GCACCGGCTGCGGCTACTGTATGCCCTGCCCGCGAGGTGTGGATATCCCCGGCACCTTTGCGGCGCTGAACCGGTATCATACGGAGAGTAAATTTGCCGGTCTGAAGGAGTATGTGATGTGTACCACCCTTCGCACCAATTCAGCCACCGCCTCCAACTGTATCGGCTGCGGCAAATGTGAAAAGCATTGTCCCCAGGGCATCGAGATCCGTAAAATGCTGAAGGTTGCCCAGAAGGATCTGGAAAATACGGTCTATCACGTCGGCAGCCGTGTGATGAAGTGGTTTACCCACTTTTAACCGTTTTGCAAATGAATCTCCTGGGTCAGGCGCAGGGGATACAGCGCGAGCCGGTCACCGTTTTGGTTTTCCCGGCGCAGATCGACGGCATTGATTTGCCGGTTGCCGTAGCTGACATAGTAGTAGATCCCGCGGCTGGCGTTGCAGCAGGAAGCGTAGATGGTGATCTCGTATTCGCCGCTTCCAAGCCGGCAGCAGCCCCGGGTCTGGGAAACGGTATCCAGAATGTGAAAGAACTGGCTGACGCTGCTTTCCTCCGAGCTGTCGCAGACGGAATTCAGCCTGGTAAATGCCGCCCGGACGAACCGGGATTGGGAACTCAAGTCCCCGGGCAGACCGATCGCGCCCATACCACGGCTGCAGGGCTGCAGAGCAAGACCCGGGCAAAATCGGTTTTCCGGCTCGCCGGGACTCAGGTGCATATAATTGCCAAGCTGCAGCAACTGCTGGGGAAAAGGTGGGTTGTTGGTAAGCACCCCCACGGGATTGGCATGAATGTGCAGTCCCTCGGCGGTCGCCTCTACGGTGATGGCTTCGTCCTTGTCCGCGATCAGCCAGTGCAGTTGAGAAGGCGGAAGCTGGGGGCTGAAGGCATCGTCGGTGAGATTGAGCTGATTCAGCAGCTGCTTTGTCTCCCTTACCGTGGCGCATTGTGCCAGGATCCAGGGAAGAAGCTCGAAAGAGGCAATATTGTCCTTACCCTCGGTGTATTTTTGGTATTTGGCGTTGCCAACGAAATTCAAAGCTGCCATGGCAAGTCCCTTTTCGTTGACGGCGTCGTAGTATAGCGGATAGTCCTGCGCCACGTGGGCCATACCGATGATGGCGTAGTGCTGCGCAAGCGCAGCTTCGTGGCGGAAGGGCAGAGGAAAATTCCGGGGCGTAACGGTGACCTGCTCCCCGTAGGAAAGCTCGTAATCCAGCGTCCTGCCAAAATAAAAATCTCCGGTATTGAGGGTGATCGCGGTACACATAGCCATCGCTCCAATCAAAGCAGTTTTCCCTTATTTTGGCGCAAACGGGCGATATTATTCTGCCAATAAAAAAGCGGCGCGGGAGGGTGTCCTGCGCCGCTTTTGCAGCCAATAATCCACTTGACGAAACCACCCTTTGGAGATATACTTATATTTGTATAAGTGTAAGTATGTCCCGCGGTCAAAACGGGTGAAAAAGCGTTGCTTTTACGGCAGAAAGGGAAGGTGAGGGGTATATGACCAACAAATATCAATTTGCCGGAATTTGCGTGGAAATCCATCATATATACCCCTATTTTGCCAATCAGGCACAGAAATATCTGTCGGAGAAAGCAGCGGAATTTTCCGTGACGGTGACCCAGGCGGATATCGACCGGGAGAAAGCTGCAGGCGAGGTCGCCACCGCAGACGATGGATACGTGGAAAGCCTGGTGATCTACCGAATGCTTTGCGAGAAGCTGCTTGAAAGAAACGTGCTTCTGTTTCACAGCGCTGCCATTTCCATGGAGGGAAAGGCGTATCTGTTTACAGCGCCCTCCGGCACCGGCAAAAGCACCCATATCCGGCTGTGGAGAAAGCGGTTCGGCAAGGCTGTTGGCATTATCAACGGCGATAAGCCGCTGATCTCCGTATCGCCGCAGGAGATCCGTGCCTGGGGTACCCCCTGGGACGGTAAGGAGCATTGGAGCGCCAATACCAGCGCACCGATCGCGGCCATCTGCCAGCTTGGCAGGGGAGAAGAAAACGAGATCCATCCGCTTAGCCCGGAGGATGCGCTGCCCATTCTCTTTGCGCAGACCTACCGCCCCGCTACGGAAGAAGGCATGCGTAAGACCGTGCAGCTGCTGGCGGAAATTGCCCGGCGTGTGCCGGTCTGGCAGCTGAAATGCAATATGTCCACGCAGGCGGCAGAGGTATCCTGCGCCGCTATGAGAGGAGAAAGTATATGAAACTGAAAGACGGTGTCATTTTCACCCAGGTGGCGGACGAGACCATTGTCGTTACCGTTGGTGAGGCAGCCCAGGCATATAAGGGAATGATCAGGCTCAACGCCACCGGCGCCTTTATTGCCCGGCGGATGCTGCGCGAAACTACCAGAGAAGAGCTGGTAGATGCGCTGCTGCAGGAATATGCGGTGGATGAAGAAACGGCAGGAAATGCCGTGGACGCCATCACCGAAAAGTTTGCAAGCGTGGGGCTGATCGAGAAATGAGCGAAGGATTGGATATCCGCCAGGCGCTGCAGACCTACGGGAAAATCGTGCAGCCCATCAGCGGCATCAGTATGCTCCCTATGCTGGAGGAGAAAAAGGATGCCGTGGAGCTGATGGCGGTCGCACAGCCTCTCAAGCAGTACGATGTGGTGCTGTTCCGGCGCAAAAACGGTCAGCTGGTGCTGCACCGGATCATTGCGGTGAAGAAGGACCACTATCTGATCTGCGGCGATAACAGTATGGCGGTGGAAAAGGTGCTGCCGGAGGATATTCTGGCTGTGGCATCCGGCTTTTTTAAGGACGGAAAGTACGTCTCCTGCCGGGATGAAGCGTATCTTGCCTATGTTGTGGATCGGTGGAAGGATTTTTCCGCCCGGAAGCTGATCGGCAAAACACCCGGGGAGGAAACCTCCGAAGCAGTGGAAATGCGTACCCGTAAGGCGATCAAAAAGCAGGGCGCAGGCAAATACTTCTTGAGCAGAGTATTTATCCCGTACCACCAGATGTGTATGTATTACCCCTGCCTGCGCAAGCTGCCGGTTTTGCTGCCGGTTTTTTGGGCAGTGCGGTTGGTAAGCGCGGTATTTAACACAAAAAAGCGCCGGAAGCTGAAAGGTGAGCTGACGGCAATTACGAAAAAGAAGAACGGATGAGTGTACGTATGAATCCAAACGGAAAAACCCTTCGTTGGATATGGGATGTCTCCGGCAAGGCCAAGCGAAATGTGTTCCTGCTGGTGGCGGTGAAGATCCTGCATTCGCTGACCGGCGTGCTTTACGCGCTGCTGCTGCAGCAGGTGGTGGACAGCGCTACCCGGCAAAGTGACAGAAGTCTTTGGGTCAGCCTGGCGTATTTCGGCGGTCTGATCGCGCTGACCATCGTCTTGCAGGGCATTGTCCGGTATCTTTCGGAAAAATCCAAAGCCAAGCTGGAAAAGACCTTCCGGCAGCGGCTGTTTTCCCAGCTTTTGAGCCGGGATTATGCCGGCGTTTGCGCCACCCATACCGGCGAATGGATGAACCGGATGACCAGTGACGTCAATGTGGTGGTAAGCGGTGTCACCCAGATCGTGCCGGATTTCAGCGGCTCGCTGATCCGCATTTTATCGGCGGCAGCGGCGCTGACGCTGATGGTGCCGGGTCTGGTGATCGCGCTGCTGGTCGGCGGTGTGGTGATCGCGGTGGTTTCTGTGGCATTCCGCAAGAAGCTGAAAACCTACCACGCAAAGATCCAAACGGCTGACGGTAAGGTGCGCAGCTTTATTCAGGAAAGCCTGCAGGGTCTGCCGGTGATCCACAGCTTCAACCGGGAAGCCGGTATGCGCGGCAGCGCGGACGAGCTGATGGACACCCATATGCACATCCGGCTGAAGCGGATGCATTTTGTGAACTTTTGCAATATCGTGATCCGCAGCGCGCTGCTGGGTGCCCAGTTCCTGGGCGTGGCGCTGTGCGGCTGGATGATCTTCAACGGTCAGATCACTTACGGCGCCATGTCGGCGATCCTGCACCTGGTAAGCCAGCTGGAATCGCCGCTGGCAGGCATCTCCAAGTACATTCCCCAGTATTACAGTATGCTCGCCAGCGCGGAGCGCCTGATGGAGCCGGAAAGCTACGCCGCCGATGCGGAGGTGGCACCGAAGCCGGCAAAGGAAATTCAAGAATTCTATCAGGAAGAATTTGCCGCGCTGCATTTTACCGATGTCAGCTTTGCCTATCAGGATAATGAAAAGATCCGCGTGCTGGATCAGGTGTCCTTCACGCTGAAAAAGGGACAATCCCTTGCCATCACCGGCGAATCCGGCTGCGGCAAGAGTACGCTGCTGAAGCTGCTGCTGGGTCTTTACAAGACCAATCAGGGGCAGGTGTCGCTGGAAACCGTTTCCGGTCAGCAGATTCCGCTGGATACCGGCTACCGGAGCCTTTTTGCCTACGTGCCCCAGGGAAATCTGCTGTTTTCCGGCACGGTCAGGGAGATGCTGTCCTTCTCGGACAGATCGCTGATGCACGATGATGAAAAGCTGTGGAACGCCCTGAAGGTGGCGGCGGCGGATGAGATCATCGCCCAGCGCCCAGAGGGGCTGGACGCCGCCCTCGGCGAAGGCGGCAGAGGCTTCTCGGAAGGTCAGATCCAGCGCCTTGCCATCGCCCGTGCCATCTTGTTTGAGCGGCCGGTGCTGCTGTTTGACGAAGCCACCAGCTCGCTGGATGAAGAAACCGAGCGCAGAGTGCTGCACAATATCCGGGAAATGACGGGCTATACCGTGATCCTGGTCACCCACAAGGAAGCATCCCGGAATGCCTGCGATTATCGTCTGGACATCTCTGGTAATGCATAAGCTCAGAAATGAAAGTGTGAAGATATGAAACGCTATGATATGCATATCCACATCACCAGCGAAGTAATCGATCGCGGTTATTTGCTGGAAAAAATGGAAGAGTCCGGCATTTGGGGCGGCGGCTTGATTTCCACATGTCCGGAAGAGACAGAAACCTCTCTGCTGAAAATGCCCTACCGTGAGCGGTTGAAAAACCTGCTGAAATGGACCCAGGTGGATGACCGGTTGGTGCCCATTATGTGGGTGCATCCCCGGGAAAAGGATGTCTGTGACATCGTTGCAGATGCTGCTGCTTCCGGCGTGAAGGCATTTAAGATGATTTGCGACGATTACGCTGTGGATAGCCCGGAAAGTATGAAACTGCTGGGTGCGATCGAAAAGTCCGGTCGTCCGGTGTTGTTCCATTCCGGTATCCTCTGGGGCGGTATGGATACTTCTAAGTATAATCGCCCGGTTAATTGGGAGTGCATGCTGCATTTCCCCGAGATTAAGTTTGCGCTGGCACATTGCTCCTGGCCTTGGTATGATGAGTGCATTGCGGTTTATGGCAAATTCCTGAATTCCTGCCTGCATCGCCAGTCCAGCGAGATGTTCATTGATTTAACGCCCGGAACTCCGGAGATTTACAGAAAGGATATGCTGACGAAGCTGTGGCTTACCGGCTACGATGTTCAGGAAAACGTGATGTTTGGCACGGATTCTCTGTCTGACGACTACAATCCCTCCTGGGTTAAGGGTTGGATCGAAAGAGACGATGCCATCTATGACGAACTGGGCGTCACCCAGGAGCAGCGGGAGAAGATCTACCGCGAGAACTTCCTGAGAATGATCGAAGGTCGTTCTATCCATCATTTGCTTCCCCAGCCCAATAAGAAATGAAAAGTGTAGAAATTTTTGTGAATGAAGTTCTTGCCAAGCAGGAGGATCGGGACTGGCTGCTGTCTGATCCTGCCACACTGGAAGAGGGCAAGCGGATCGCTGAAAAGGTCAAGACCGGCGAATTGCTCATTACCGATATGGAGGCAGGCTTGCTGCCCCTGGCTATCATTGCCAATCTGACAGAGCACGCGCTGGAAGTCAATGCACAGCGCGGCATTCCCCGCGAGCAGACCATTGAAACCCTGCGGGATGTGAATGTTTGGCTGGATGGTTATTATGAGCAGGAAGGTGTCCGCGCCTTTTGTGAATATTGCTGGCTGCGCCGGCATTTTACCGGCGATCTGTTCACCGTCGGACGTCTGCAGTTCCGGCTGGAGGAAAATGTGGGTCTGGCACCGGAGGGCAAGACCGTCATCGACACCCACATCCCCAGAGGCGGCAGGCTGACCCCGGAGGAGTGCGAAAAGTCCTTTGCTATGGCGGAGGAATTCTTCGATAAGCATTTCCCCGGCCACGGCGCCAAGTATTTCTATTGCCATTCCTGGCTGCTCAGCAAGGATCTGGAGGCCGTCTGCGGTGAGAATTCCAATGTGCTGAATTTCTCCCGGATGTGGAATTATCACCCCTGTGAGCCGGACTACAGCGCCCAGGCGGTACGCCACGTGTTTGGCATCAACTTCGTCCGTGGGGATATCGACCAATTTCCCGAAAATACCTCCCTGCAGAGAAAGATCAAGGCGTATATGCTGGAAGGAAACGATATCAACATCGGCTCCGGCTATCGCCCCACAAGTAAGGTTTAACAATGAAACTGCGCCGACCGTCGGATCGGCGCGGTTTTTGTTGAAAAACGCAGGCACGTATGGTACAATGTTTCCAGGTATACAGAGAGGGGACATACTATGACCATCGTGGAATTTTTTGAGAAATCACCCTTTGAGAATATGATTAGCTGCCTTGCGGTGAAGCCGGATAAGGTGATCTTCCTGGGCGATATGGATGAGATGGGCAAGGTCATCCCCACCTATGAGCAATTTTTGAAGAAAAAGCACATCCGCACCAAGCTGGAGCGCAGAAAGATCAGCCGCCAGGACTTAAAGTCTATCGTGCAGACTCTGACGGATATCCTCAAAACCGAAAGAGATTGCATTTTCGACATCACCGGCGGCGAGGATCTGACGATCCTGGGCTGCGGCATCGTGTTTGCCGCCTATCGGGACAAATATCCCGTGAAGCTGCAGCGCTTCGACATGGAAAGCGGAAAGATCATTGATTGCGATGGCGACGATGAGGTGTCCTTCCAGGGAGCCTTCTCCTTCACGGTGGAGGAGATGATCGCGCTGCAGGGCGGCGTGGTGCTGACGGATTATCCCCAGCCGGATCCGGATGCCGACAAGCAGGACGTGGATATGCTTTGGAATATGGCACGCAGGGAGCTGCGCTTCTGGAACGATTCTGTCAAATACCTGAAGGAATTTGAAAAGCGCACATCCCCGGAGCAGGACAAGATGCATATCGACATTGACCTGACGGACTTAAGCTATGAGATACAGGGCTACGGCCGCAAGCTGAAGCAGTACACCGATTTTTTGGAGGATCTGGTGGGTCTGGGTGCGATCGAGGACTTTTGGCTGGGAAGAAATCACATTTCCTACAGCTACAAGAATGCCGTTGTCCGCCGCTGTCTGAATTCCCCCGGTGACATACTGGAGATGAAGGTGTATTTTGAGGCAAGGAGTATGCGGCGTGACGGCAAGCCCTTCTTCGACAGCTGCCAGATCGGCGTGAATATTGATTGGGACGGCGTGGACCGGCACGATAATGATACCCGAAACGAGATCGACGTGATCCTGATCCGTGGTCTGACGCCGGTGTTTATCTCCTGCAAGATCGGTCAGATCCAGGAGATCGAGCCCTACAAGCTGTGGACGGTTGCGGAGCGCTTTGGCGGCAAACGGGTGCGAAAAATGCTGATCGCCAGCAATTTTGACCGTTATGATGAAAAGTCCGAGCTGGCGTTCTTAAACCGGGCAAAGGAAATGGGCATCACCTTTATCGCCAATGCCACACAGATGAGCGATATGGATTGGAGAAATATGCTGAAAAATATGGTTCCCTGGTAAAAACCGGGGAAAAGGAAAGGGTGTGGAGAAAATGCTGCGCAGAATTTTATTGCTGCTGCTTTGCGCTGCGTTGCTCTGCGCCCTGCCGGGCTGCACGGCGGAGAAAGGGGAGGAACCGATGAGAGTACTGATTATTGGCAACAGCCATTCTGTGGATGCGTTTTATATGCTGCAGCGGGTATTTGCAGACCAGCTGCCGGAGCAGAAGCTTGTGCTGGGTATCGTATTTTACGGCGGCTGCTCCATCTCCAAGCATCTGCTGTTTGCACAGCACGAGGAGCCGGCGTACACCTATTTACGGGATGATAACGGCAACCGGGAATCCTTTGAAGGCTGGACGATGCGTGCCATTTTGGAGGATCAGTCCTGGGACAAGGTGTTTTTCCAGGCAGCCAAAACAGACCTGGACGATACTCTGAATGAAGCCGACCGACGGGCGCTGGAGGACTACGTGTCCCGGTGTCTGGGCAAGCCCTATGAAAAATGGTGGCACACCTCCTGGCCCAGCCCCAACGAGGAGATCTTCTTCTCGCCGGCTTACGTCAGTATTGCGCCGGAGGGGTATAAGGAAAACCTGATGGCGCTGTACGGCTTTGATCCGTCCAACCAGTTTACGGTGCTGACGGATATGGCAAAGCAGCATATTTTGACGGACGACAACTATACCGGCGCGGTGTGTACCGGCACGGCTATTATGTACGCCCACAATGTGCTTGACAGACCCCAGCTGGAGCTGTGGCGGGATTATACCCATCTGTCCGACCTGGGACGCCTGATGGCAGCTTACAGCCTGTACGCCCAGCTGACGGGCAACAAGATACAGCAGGTGGGCATCGACGTTATCCCGACGCAAAGAAGAAGCACGCAATACCAGCATCTGGGCGATCTTACCATCACTCCGCAGATGAAGGAGATCATCATCGAAGCGGTGAATTATTCGCTGGATGCCCCCTGGAGCGTACCGACCAAATAAAGCAAAACCGCCAACGGCAGTGCCGTTGGCGGTTAATTGTTACTTTTTCTTCTTTTCGGAGGTCAGCGCTGTTTCGCCGCCCAGATACATACTGACAAGTCCAAACAGCACCAGGCAGGTGGAAGCGTAAATGATAATAGGGAAGACCTTTTTGTAAATAAACACGCAGATGGCAGTTGCGGTTTCGCCGCCGATGAACATCGCAGCCAGATAGCCGAAGAAGGTCAAACCGCCGGCAAACAGCGTGATCATAATGCCGTAGCCAAAGATCAGCTTGCAAACTTCAGAAATTTTCTTCATAGTTTCCTTCATTGTTTTGCCCTCCTTACAGACCGATGATCGGCAGCCAGCCCATCAGCACGATGATCTGCACAACAAACTGACCGGCGACCCACCAGAGATTATTCTTGAATGTCTTATTGAAGTCGGCACCGGAGATGGTCATACCGGCATACATACCCAGACCAAGAGGGGGGGTGATGCCGCACATAACGCCGCAGATGCAGGGCAGCATTGCTGCAGCCAGCACGGGGTTGACACCTACAGCCGCCAGAGCTGCAATAAAGGCAGAGCCGAAGATGACTACCTGAGAAGAGCCGGGGACGACCATACCCAGGAAGCAGGTCAAAATGCTCAGGAACAGCACGGTGGCAAACTTGCCCATCTTCATACCGGAGATGAATGCCTGCATTTCCTCGGCCACATTCAGATCGGCAAACATTGCGCCGATCATATAGCCGATGACGCACACACCGATGGAAGGTGCGATGGTCTTGACGCCGTCTGCAAACATCTTGGCGATCTTGTGGGGCGTAACGGACTTCTTATCCTTGGTGATCAGCACAGTGTAGATGGAAGCGATGCCGCCGATGAACAGCAGCAGGCTGCTGGAGAAATGCTTGGCACCGGTGGCACCCAGACGGGCGGTGAAGAAATTGTCCTTCAGCGCAGAGTCCAGAATAAAGGGCACCAGAATGATGAAAGGCAGCAGCATACCCTGCCAGTTTTCCTTGAGGGACTGCTTCAGGCTGGGAATGTCTTCCTTGGCCATGGGGCGGATCTTGTAGACCTTAACAAATGCAAAGACGGTCAGCATACGCTGCAGGATAAACCACAGCGAGCAACCCCACAGAACGATCCAGAAAGTACCGGTGGAGATTTCCAGAGTGGGGTAGAGCGCGGTCAGCGCACCCAGAGCGGCAACGATATTGCCGGAGGGAGGGATCATATTGCCCAGATAGCTGGCGTTGCTCTCGACATTGCCGGCCAGTTCAGCAGGGAAGCCGGACTTTTTCATAGCGGGAATGGTGATAACGCCGGTGGCCATAACATTGCCCGGGCCGGAGCCGGACAGCGCGCCCATAAAGGAGCTGGCGATGACCGAAACATAACCTGCGCCGCCGGGGATCCGGCCAAGAAGTGCCAGAATGATGTTGATACATCCGTCGATGACCTTGGTCTTGGTCAGAATGATGGACATCGCAACAAAAGCGACCATCGAGTACAGCAGCGAGGTGGACAGGGCATCATCAATGTAGGTACCCACATTCTGCCAAGTGCCGGTTACGAACAGCAATACCACAAAAGCAAGTACAATGGCTTCGTAAACAGGACGCTTCAGCAGCATGAACCACACAATGATAACACCCAGCAGGATTCCCAGATACAGAAATACGGAAGGCATGGTGCATTCTCCTTTTCTCTTTCCAAAATATGAATGGATTTCATTCCAATAATGGAATAATACCGCAAATTTTGCGGTTTGTCAAGGCATTATTTGCAAAAATGAAGATGATACTTGAATTTTTTTGAATTGATGTTATTCTATATATTGAATAACGAAGCAGAAAGGCGGTGGGGAGTATGAATGCCCGCTCGTTAAAATATGCCATCGTGCTGTCCGAGACCCGGAATTTTTCCCAGGCTGCCCAGCAGCTGGGTGTGTCCCAGCCCACCTTCAGCAAGCAGATCATTGCGCTGGAAAATGATTTGGGACTGAAGCTGTTTGACCGCAACAAGTCGCCGCTGGAGCTGACACCTGCCGGTGAATTTTTTATCGGCAAGGCAAAGGAAATGCTCTATACCGAGGAGCAGCTCCATAAAACCCTGGAGCAGTTCAAGACCGGCGAAAACGGCACGCTGACCATCGGCGTTACGCCGTTTCGTTCCATGGCGCTGATGCCGGAGCTGGTGAAGAAGGTCAAGGCGAAATATCCCGGCGTGAAGGTGGTGCTGCACGAAGCCAATGCCGGTCAGCTGCGCAAGGATGCGGCGGAAGGTATTTGCGATTTCGTGATCCTCAACCTGCCGGTGGATGACCCCGGTCTGGAGGTAACGCCCATTATGCCGGATACCCTGGTGCTGGCGGTGCCGGACAACCTGGCATCCGCTCTGGAGGATCCGGAAAAAGCAGCCGGCGGGACCATCCGTTTGCAGGAGGCGAAGAAGCTTCCCTTTGTCACCCTGGGGCAGGGGCAGGAGCTGCGGCAGCTGTTGGAGCGGCTGTGTGCCGTAGACGGCTTCTATCCGGATATTTCCGCAGAGGTGGTCAGTATCACCACAGCCTGGGCGATGGCGCGTGCCGGCGTGGGTGCGGTGCTGCTGCCGCTGCAGCTGGCAGAGATGGAAAGCGCCGACGGAAAGCTGCGGCTGTACCCTCTGCAGAAGGGGCTGTACTCCCGGCAGCCGGCGGTGGTGATCCGTCGGGGGCAGTATATTTCCGAATACGCAGACTACGCCATCGAACTTTTGAAGCAATAAAAACAGCATCCGGCAACCGATTCGGTTGCCGGATGTTTTTCTGCTTATTGATATTTGCTGATCATCTGCTTACGGTCAATCTTGCCGTTGAAGGTGCGGATGATCTCGTCGATGACGGTGATCTGCTTGGGGAGCTTGTAGGGCTCCAGGTTGTCGGTGATCAGCTTGCGGATATCAGCCTCGTCCAGCTCCATACCCTCCTTCAGCACCACCAGCAGCTTCAGCGCGGACACAGCGCCGCCCTTGATGACGGGGATCAGCAGGCACTCGTCAACGCAGGCAGCACGCATGACCAGCTCCTCCACCTCCAAAGGCGCCACCTTCAGACCGCCCAGGTTAATGGTGTCATTGGCGCGGCCCACCAGGATCAGCTCGCCGTTGGGGGCGAAGTAACCCAGGTCGGACATGATCAGCATACCGTCCCGGAAAGCCTTGGCAGTCTGCTCCGGCTCATTCCAGTAGCCCTTGGTAACGGATTTGCTGCGGATACCGATCAGACCAAACTTGGCAGGAGAGGAGTCCTTGATCTCGTTGAAATTCTCGTCCAGAATTACGATCTCGCAAAGAGAATTGGGCTTGCCCACGCTGCCGGCATACTGGGAGCCGCCGGAAACGCAGAATTCATCGGTGCAGGCAACGCCCACCTCGGAGCCGCCGAAGCAGTTGTACATATAGACCTCGGGCAGGATCTTGCGCATCTTCTCCTTGTCCGTCTCGGGGTATGCGGCGGAGCTGGAGTAGATGAAGCGCAGCTGACCGGCAAGTGCTTCCAGATTCTTGGGCGCGATCGCCAGCAGCAGATGGATGGCTGAAGGCGGCAGATACAGGGATGTGACCTTGTGATCGGCAATGGTCTGGAAATACTGCTTGAAGTTCTTGAAGCCCTCCAGCAGGGACACGGTGCTGCCAACCGCCATAGCGATGTGCACCTTGCGCAGACCGGCTGCGTGGTTCATGGGGGTGGGGATCAGCCAGACATTGTCGGGCTGGATATTGGTGGTCTCGATACCTGCCAGGGCGATGTTCACCTGGTTGGCGTAAGAGACCATAACGCCTTTGGACTTGCCGGTGGTGCCGGTGGTGAACAGGATCTCGGACAGATAGTCGGGATCTACGTCCTTGGCAACGAAGCTGTCCTCGGTGGCGAGAATTTCCGGCATCATATCCTGCAGATTCAAGGCGCCTTCCAGATCTTCACGCTTCGTCAGGGTGACGATGGCGGCAGCATCCAGCTCCTCGGCGATCTCACGGATGCGGTTGCTGGGGGTAGCCTTCTCCACGGGAACGAAGGTGGCACCCAGCAGCTGAATGCCGTACCAGAAATAAACGTAAGACAGAATGTGGTCGGCTTCCACAACGATGCGGGTGTTGGGCTGGATGCCCTTACGGGTCAGCCACAGAGCGGCCTTGCGGTTGTTGCGTGCCAAAGTGGCATAGTCGCAGGTCTCATTGCCGACATAAATGGCGATTTTTTCGGGATGTTCAGCAGCCTTTTGCTGAATCATCAGGGCAATCGATCCAAGCATAATTTATCCTCCTTAAAAGGTTTGCGTAAAATATGCTGTGTCGGTTTCCGGGAAACAACACAGCATATTTGCGATTATTTTGCAGCGGCCTTGGCGGCAGCGGCTTCTTCCCATCCCTTGATGGTTTCCTTGATCAGGTCGTAAACGCCGTCCCAATGCTCCTTAACAGCCTCGTCGGTTCTGTGGTCTTCAAAATCGAAGTGCTCGTTCAGATACTCGGCGAATACGGCGGTGAACTTTTCTGCGCCGTAGTAATTGACGTGATTTCTGTTATAGAAATCATCTACGTGATCCAGCTCCGGAATCAGCAGGAAACCGCCACTCTCATCGGTCAGGCAGTAGTTGATGAACTGCTCGCCACGCTCTTCCAGGATCTTGCAGATGGTATTCGTTCTGCCTATCTCTTCCTTCGTCATATGGTTGGGCGTGTTGACGTAGAGAACGTTCAGACCCTTTTCCTCGGCGTAGTCAAAGAACTCATACAGAGATTCTTCCGAATAAGGATCCAGCTCGGCGAAATATTCGGTATCAAATACCTTGGCCTTCTGGGTTTTGGGCTTGATACTCAGGGATTTGCGCATAAAGAAGCCCATATAGGGGCACTTTTGATCGCTGGTGTTATTGATGATGGAGAAATCGTCTTCCTCCCACATATTGTGGTACTTGATGTAGGACAGAAGGTACGAAAGGTCGAAGCTTTCGCTTTCCGGATCCAGATCCTTGATGGAGGACATCGTCCGGAAGGCAGCTCTGATCTTATTGATGGAGAACGGATCCATTGCATCCAGCAGGCGGCGTGCCCGGACATCCTTGGATTCCACGGTGTTGGTCTGGCAGAAGGCGCGGATGTCAACGATCAGCACCTCGGGATTCTGGGTCTTGTAAATTTCGTCCACCACGTAGGTAAACAGCCAGGTAGGCATTGCGTCGGACGAGAGTGTAAACACGGTCATACCGTGTTCTTCGTAGGCTTTGGAGGATACCCAATACCGGTCAACACCGCTGGTGCCGATCCAAACGGCATCCAGAGTATTTTCGTTCAAATCGTAGAAGGTTTTGAAACGGGTGGGGATATAGGTGGTATCATCCAGTTCAAAAACCTCGCAAAGAAGAAGCAGCATCATACATACAACCAATACAAAGGCGATACTGCGCAGAAGTTCTTTTTTCGTCATAGCAGTTCTCCTCCCTTAGAATTGGCCGTAGATGAATGCGCTGGCGTCGTAGGAAGGACCGTAGATGCCGAAGATCAGCACAATAGCCAGCAGCAGCAGGTACAGCGTCCAGCGCAGGATGATACCCTGCTGCGCAACGGTCTCGCGGATCTTCATGCCGCGCTCACGCAGGATGCCCACGACCAGAAGGATCAAAATACCGACGATCACAACGGTCATACCCTTTTCGCTGACACCGTACTTGTAGATATCGCCGTTGTTGCCCAGGAAGAAATCCAGGTCCACATCGGTGAACATCTTCTTGATCATCCGGAAGGCGTCACCCAGGCTGGGGGCCTTGACGATGATACGGGAGATACACAGCAGGGTGAAGGTGCGCAGCATCTGGAAGATCCGGAAGCTGAAGGCCTCCGTATTGACACGCAGCGCTTTGCCCAGCTTTTGATAGGTGGGGGTCAGCGCAACGGTGGAAGAAATGATCGTGGCGTTAAACAAGCCGTTAACGATGTACTGCCAGGTGATGCCATGCCAGATACCGATGAGGAAGAACACCACGAAGGGTGCGGCTACGGACGGAACGATCTTGCCGGCGGCAGGACCGAAGCGCTTTCTTGCGGCCTTGCTGACAGCGGTAACGGGCTTGCAGAGCATAATGGGGAAGAACACGAATTCACGCATCCATGCACCCAGGGACATATGCCATCTGCGCCAGAAATCTGCCATAGAGGTGGCAAAGAAGGGCTGCTCAAAGTTCACCGGCAGGTCAATGCCCATCATCTGGGCAGCGCCACGGGTAATGTCGGTACCGCCGGAGAAGTCGCAGTAGATCTGGAAAGAGTATGCCAGCACGCCGAAGAATACCTGGGTACCGGTGAAATCACCGGCAACAAATTCAGCAGAGAAAATGGTGCCTGCGATGGAAGCCACACGGTCGGCGATGACCAGCTTCTTGAAGCAGCCCCATAGGATCAGCTGCGCGCCGTAGGTGATGTTCTTGTACTCCAGCTTGTGAGGCTGACCCAGCTGCGCGCCCACATCGTTGTAGCGGAACAGAGGACCCTGCACGATGGAGGGGAAGAAGGATACAAACAGCGCAAACTTGCCGATGTGCTTCTCCGCGTCGTGCTTGCCGCGACCCACGTCGATCAGATAACCGATGGAGTTGAAGGTGAAGTAGGAAAGACCCAGAGGCGCGATAATGTTCACAACGGGAACAGACACATCCCAGTGGAACATACCGAACACGCTGTTCAGACCGGTGGCAAAAATGTCGGAACACTTAACGAAGATCAGAACACCCAGGATCACCAGTGCGGTAAGCACCTGAACGGTATGTACCTTCTTGTTAACTGCCTTTTTAATATCGCGTTTTTGATCTTTGGTGGCTTCGTCACCCAATGCCTTGATCTGCTCCTGACCCTTGTCACGCAGCCACTGCATCCACCGACCGGAACCGTAGGCAAATACGGTGGCGAAAAGGATGTAGATCAGGTTGTTGGTGCCGGTGCTCAGGTAGAAGCCGTAGCTGGCCAGAAGCAGCACAGCCCACTGGAACTTCTTGGGCACCAGATAGTAAATGACGATGACCAAAAACAAAAACGCGAGAAAATTAAAAGAAGTAAAACTCATGATAATATCTCTACTTTTCTGTTTTTAGAATGATTTCAGGATTACTCCTCGTCCAGAATGCTGTTGACCAGAGCCAGCATAGCGGCAGCGCTGTTGAAGTTCTCGGGCTCCAGCTGGTCGATGGTGATGGTGATGTCGTACTCCTCGCACAGCTCGGCAACGATAGAAACGATGTCAAAGCTGTCCAGAATACCGTCGTCGATGAGCTTGGTTTCCTTCTCAAAGTCGATGTCGCCACGGATAGAAGTCAGAATTTCCAAGATTTTTTCCATAATAATTATCTCCTTACTTGCTTTTGCGCATAGTTTTTGATTATGAGTATAAATACATTACAAATTGTAACACATATAGATGGCATACGCAAGCCCAATTTCACATTTATTTATAGAAAATGCTAGGAAAACTGCAAAAAAATACCCTGTCTGCAGGATCCCGGTGAAATTGCGGATCGAAGGTGTTTTTCAGCCAAATTTGCGAAGGCTCGTTTTGCTATTGCAATAAAGGGCGGATCTCGGTATAATAGCCATACCGGAATCGCGCAAGGAGAATGACCTATGTCAAGACTGAAGGTAATTCAAAATGGGGAAGAGAAGATCCTGGAATTTACAGGGTCCGTCCTTTTGCGCGAAATTCTGACCCGAAATGGCTATTTTGTGCCGCAGCCCTGCGGCGGCAAGGGAAAATGCGGAAAATGTCGGGTGACCGTAAACGGCAAAGAAGAGCGATCCTGCAGCTATGTTTTGACCGGTGATGCTACGGTGCTGCTGCCGGATCGGGAGGTCATCTTCTCCGTTACGGGAGGGGATGAGAGCGGAAAGAGAACGAAGAACGTCTGCCTGTGCCTGGATATCGGCACCACCACATTGGCGCTGGCGCTGGTTTCGCTGGATGAAAAGTGTATCATCCGCACGCTGACAGCGCCCAATCCCCAGCGCACTTTTGGCGCGGACGTGATCTCCCGGATCGAGTACTGCACCAAAAACGGCGTGCGCGAGCTGCAAGCGGTACTGCTGCAGCGCATAGGGGAGATGGTGGGGCAGTTGCTGGATCGCTTCTCGCTTGATGGCGTGGAGCGGATGTATGTTGCCGGCAATACCACCATGCTGCATCTGCTTTTCGGTGCGGATTGCACGGCGCTGGGCGTCAGCCCGTATACGCCTGCGTTTCTGGAAAGCCGCCGGGCTGACCTGGGGATCCCGGGCGTGGGCGAGGTGATCTCGCTGCCGGGAATTTCCGCTTTCGTCGGCGCGGATATCGTGGCAGGTATTCATTACGTGGGCGCGCCGGCAAAAGACGGCTGCCGCCTGCTGCTGGATCTGGGCACCAATGCGGAAATAGCGCTTTTTGACGGAAAGAAGATCCTTTGCACATCGGCGGCGGCAGGCCCCTGCTTTGAGGGGGCAAACATCTCCTGCGGCATGAGCGCCGGCGAAGGCGCGGTTTGTGCCTGCAGCATATCCGGCGGCTACACCGTTATTGGCGGCGGCACCGCCAAGGGTATTTGCGCCACCGGTCTGATCGACGTCATCGCCGACGGCCTGCGCCGGGAATGGATCGACGATACGGGCTGCCTGGACGATGACACGCTGCCGGTCTGCCACGGACTTTCGCTGACGAAGCAGGATATCCGGGAGTTCCAGCTGGCAAAAGCCGCCATCCGTGGGGCGATCGAATGTCTGCTGCACCGTGCCGGCATCGGCTTCGCCGACGTGGAAGGCTTCTATGTGGCAGGCGGATTTTCCGCCGGGATCAATGCGAAAAACGCGGCCTTTGCGGGCTTGTTCCCCAAGGAGCTGGCGGGGAAATTTTACGGTATTAACAACGCCAGCCTGCTGGGTACGGTAAAGTTTGCCTGCGCCGGTGACACGCCGGCTCTTCCGGATGCCGAATATGTGGACCTTGCTGCGGATACCCGCTTTGCAGAGCTTTTTGTGAAATATATGGCGTTTTGAAAAAATAAGTCCCGATGACCAAACGGTCATCGGGACTTGCTGTTTATGGGTTTACCTTATGCCAGCAGATTGATATGGGTCTCGGGATCGAAGAAATGCATAACCTTGCCTTCAAAGGTAACGTGGATGGTGCTGCCGGATACCATGTTGCTGCGCTGCTCATCCTCCAGAGCCACGGTGGGCACACGGACGATCAGCTTGTCGCCGTTGTACTCGACTACGTGCAGGTGCAGCTCGCTGCCCATCATCTCGTTGACGCGGATGGTGCAGGGGATAGCGGCAGAATCGTTGTCCGCTGCCAGCGTCATATGCTCGGGACGGACACCCAGCAGGATCTCCTGGGAATCGACGCCCTTTTCCTTCAAAAGCTGTGCCTTCTTGCCGGTAACCTCGATCTTGGCACCGTAGGGAGTAACGAAGTACTTGTCGCCTTCGCGCACCAGCTGGGTCGAGACGATGTTCATCTTGGGTGCGCCGATAAATTCGGCGACAAACAGGTTGTAAGGCATATCAAACACCTCGGTGGGGGTGCCGACCTGCTGAATGAAGCCATCCTTCATAATGACGATGCGATCGCCCAGAGTCATAGCCTCGGTCTGATCGTGGGTAACGTAGACGAAGGTGGTGTCGATCTTCTGCCGCAGCAGAATGATCTCAGCGCGCATCTGATTACGCAGCTTGGCGTCCAGGTTGGAGAGAGGCTCGTCCATCAGGAACACCTTGCTGTCACGCACCATAGCGCGGCCGATGGCAACACGCTGGCGCTGACCGCCGGACAGTGCCCGGGGCTTTCTGGTCAGATACTGGGTGATGCCCAGGATCTCGGCAGCTTCGGTAACTCTTCTGTATACCTCGTCCTGGGGCATCTTCTGCAGACGCAGGGGGAATGCCATATTCTCAAACACCGTCAGGTGGGGGTACAGTGCGTAGTTCTGGAATACCATGGCGATATTCCGGTCACGGGGCTGCAGATCGTTGACCACAACGCCGTCGATCTCAACAGTACCCTCGGAGATGTCCTCCAGACCTGCGATCATACGCAGCGTAGTGGACTTGCCGCAGCCGGAAGGACCGACGAATACCACAAATTCCTTATCCGCAATTTCCAGGTTAAAGTCCTGGACGGCAACGGTATCCTTGCCGTAGATCTTCTTTACATTTGTTAATTTAACATTTGCCATACTCTATCCTCATCCTTTCACTGCACCGCCGGTAACACCTTCGACGTAGTATTTCTGCAGACCCAGGAATACTGCCGTCACAGGGATCGCTACGATCACGCCTGCGGCACAGAACATGGTATAGTTGGTGTTCAACATTGTCTTGGAAAGCCATTCGTACATACCCACGGCCACGCTCATACCCTGCGAATTTTCGTGGATAATGTAGCTTGCCAGCATAAAATCGCCCCAGGGCGCCATAAAGCCCATCAAGATCGTGTAGATAACGATAGAGCCGGACAGGGGCATGATCACCTTGTAGAACACCTGCATACGGGTAGCGCCGTCCACACGGGCAGCCTCGTCCAGGGTCTTGGGAATGGTATCGAAGAAGCCCTTGGAGATGTAGTAGCCCATACCGGAGCTGGCACAGTAGACGATGACAAGTCCCACAGGTGCCATCTGCATGGTAAGACCGGCTTCGGAGAATACCTTGTAGATG
Organism: Oscillospiraceae bacterium; assembly: GCA_017436955.1. Taxonomy (GTDB): domain Bacteria; phylum Bacillota; class Clostridia; order Oscillospirales; family Oscillospiraceae; genus Faecousia. Next base: position 59,424 of record JAFSCD010000010.1, read on the forward strand.
AGAATCATGGTGAGGAAGCCCGGGAACATACCCAGGATCAGCATCAGATTCATCAGCGGCTTTCTTGCCTTAAAGCGAAGGCGGGACAGAGCGTAGCTCATAGACAGCACAAAGAGTGTCTGGAAGAATGCTGTGGCAACGCCCATCAGCGCGGTGTTCAGGAACCATTTCAGGAAGTCGGTATCGTTGAACAGACGGGTATAGTTGTCAAGACCCCACTTTTCGGGGAACAGCTCGCCGTCCATGCCCGTAACGTTGACCTTGAAGGATTCCATTACGATGCCAAAGAAGGGGAACAGCCAAACCAGTGTGATAATGGTCAGGATAATGTAAATAATGGTGTTTCCGATACGGCGGCTGGCCCGGGCGCCGAGACCGGATTTCTGGATCGTTTTGTTTTTCATCACTGGTAATCCTCCTCATTTTTAGTAGACGGGATCACATTGTAAATGATCAAAGACAAAACCGCGCAGACCACGAAGATCAAAATACCGATAACCGATGCCGTATAGTATCTGGATTCGCCGCTGCCCAATGCCATCTTGTACAGCCAGGTGATCAGAAGGTCGGTATGACCAACCGAAACACCGCCGGCAGAGCCGATCTGGGTGTTGATGGGGTTACCGCTGGACAGCAGGTAGATGACGTTAAAGTTGTTCAGGTTGCCTACGAAGCTGGTAAGCAGGGCAGGACCGGTAACGAACAGCATATAAGGAAGCGTGATCTTCACATACTGCTGGAAGGGACTTGCGCCATCCACGCGGGAGGACTCGTAAAGGTCTGCAGGGATATTCATCAGAATACCGGTGGCCTGCAGCATCACATAGGGAATACCGACCCAGATGTTCAGAATGATAACCAATGCTCTTGCAACAGTGGGGGAGTCCCAAAGAGAGATGTAGTGATTGGTCTCCAGATAGTTCTTGATGAAGGGAATGGAGCCAAGGGATTCGCCGATAATACCGGAGGAATCAAACAGCTTGGATACGTACAGCAAAGAAACGAACTGGGGGATCGCAATGGTCATAACCAGTGCGGTACGCCAGAATTTCTTCAGCTTGATGCCCTTCTTGTTGATCATAATGGCAACGAACATGCCCAGGAAATAGTTGGTAAAGGTGGCAAACAGCGACCACATCAGCGTCCAGGAGAGGATCTCGCCGAAGGCAAGACCCAGACCGCCGTTACCAAAATCGGTCAGCTCGTTGAAGTTCTTAAGACCTACCCAGGAAAACAGGTTGGAGTAGCCGTCGTGGGCTGCGTCATAGCTGGTGAAGGCTACCAGGATCATATAGATGATGGGCAGCACCGTAAACAGCAGAATACCCACAACGGGCAGCGCCAGCAGGGTCTTGTGGAACTGATCGTCCACCAGGGACTTCAGATCGTCCTTGCCGCTCTTGATGCGCTTGCCCTGGGCGGTGATATCCATACAGATGCGGCACTGCTTGACCTGCAGGCGCCAGGTATAGATAAAGGCGATGATAAATACGATGGTCAAAAGACCGTACAGCATAACCTTAACGGAGTCATCGCCGGGGACCCAAACGTCCGTATCGTAGATGGCGTCATACTGAAAGCTGCCCTGAACGCTGCCCACGGTAGCGCCGGCCTGGAACCAATGGCCCTTGGACAGCCAGTAGATGCCGCCGCTGGGAACGAACATATAGCCAAAGAATACGATTTCAAACAGCAGGAACAGCAGGCCGCGGGCGATCTGACCGTAGAACAGATTGCCGAAACCGAAAACCAGGAAAGAGGTCTTTACAGCCCAGTTGCCCTTGATAAAGGTGGTGCCGATATCCACGAATTCATCTTTGATCGCAACGCCGCACTTGACAAAGAAGCGGCCGATAGCCAGGAATAAATTGAGGAACCAGCCCGGAATCGCGCAGAAAAAGCGCTTCAGATTATAGATAAATGCCTGGAATTTATTGAGCTTCAAATACTCAAGATCTGTTAATTTTCTCATAGGCCCTGATTCAACCTCCCCTTCAGAATAATTAAAAGGCACTGTTAGCCGCTACACAAGACATTTTTAGTCCTTGCATACCGGCTAACAATGCCTGCTTATGAAAAAACGGTGGGGTGCCTTGCGGCACCCCACCGCGAGATTTCAGAAATTAATTACTCAGCGGGGATCAGCTCGACAGTGCCGGTCTGAGCGCCGTCCCAAGTCAGCTTGACCTGGTACTTGCCATCAGCCTCAACGACGATGTTTGCGCCGTTGAACTCAACACCGAAGTTCACATCCCAGGATGCGCCCTGGCGGACCTTGAACTCTTCGCCGGCCTTCAGCTCCAGAACTTCGGAGATGTAGGTGCCGTCGCCGTTGTCGGTCATAGCAAAGTCGGTATCCCAGTTGGTGTTGCAGATGTTACCGATAACGCCCCAAGCGTTCTTCTGATCTTCAGTCATGGAGAACAGGCCGCTGATAGCAGTGGTGTAGTTGTCCAGAGCGGTCTGCAGAGCAGCATCGTCAGCAGCAGCCTTTGCGTCAGCGCCCAGAACCTTGGCGATATCCCACCAAGAGCCGTGGATCTGACCCTGAGGCTGACCGTACTCGTTCTGCTTTGCCAGAGCTGCCAGAGAAGTGTTAGCCTGAACAGACTCGGAAGCCTGAGCAGCCTTGTTGGAGGGACCCCACTGATACTTCTCGTAGCGCTTCATCTGGTTCTCTTCGTTAGTCAGGAACTGAGCCAGCTGAGACAGAACAGCAGCCTTCTTGGCATCGGTCTGGGGCTTGACACCCATCAGCTTGTTGCCGGTGTAGGAGCCCAGGTGGTAGGAAGTGCCGTCAACCTCGAAGGAGGGCAGGTCGGTAGCGCCCAGGTTCTCACCGAAGTGATCGGCAGCGGCGTTTGCGTTCCAGATACCGGTGATAACAACGCCGGCGTCGGTGAAGATGTCAGCGTTGGAATCGTAGCAGGTGGACTGTGCCAGCTTCTGCATGCCCTTCATGGCAGCCAGACCGGCAGCAGAGTTGAAGTCGTCATCGACGGAGGTGAATTCGCCAGCCTCGTTCATGCTCCAGTTGGACTTACAGCCGGTAGCAAAGAAGAAGGAAGCGGTGTACCATGCATTCTCCAGAGCGTAACGGAACTTAACATTGTTAGCTTCACAAGCGGCAATGATCTTTTCCAGGCTCTCTGCGTCTTCGTCAGAGATGATGGACTTGTCATAGTACATATAGTAGCCATTGTCAGAGGTCATGGGGTATGCGTAGATAGTGCCTGCAACGGAAGCAGCGGCAACGGAGCCGGCGTCGTTGTTGGCCTTGATGGTCGCCTGAGCCTTCTGGCCGGGAGCAGCCAGAGCAGCAGCCTGAACCAGGCGAGCCAGCTGATCCTGTGCGAAGCAGTAAATGTCGGGAGCGGATGCTACGTCCGCGACGACCTTGGAACCTGCGTCAGCTTCGGTAACGCCTTCGATCTGCGCATTGATGACGATGCCAGGGTTAGCGGCTTCGAATGCGTCGATCATTTCCTGAGTCAGAGCGGCAACGCCGTCGATCTCAGAGACCCACATAGTGATGTCGTAAGTACCGGACAGATCAGAGCCGGTGTTGGTGGTGCCGCCCGTGGTGGGAGTGGGAGTCTCGGTTGCGGGAGCGCACGCGACGATGCCCAGAGCCATAACGAGAACCAGCACAAGTGCGATGATTTTCTTCATTTTGTTTTCCTCCTATTATAGAGATTTATTTTGGAACAATTACGTTCACTGCATATATTATAGTATAAAAATTGATAAAGTCAATAGAATATAGCCGAATTGTGACAAAATTTCTATGCAATTCCAACAAAAATCAAGTTTTCCGAAAACTGGAAAAGGCGGGTAAAAAGTTGCCATTATAATCAAAAAGGCACTGATTTGCCCATTCATTGGCGGTAGATTTTCCGGATTCTCCGATATATTCCTGCCCGGCAGGGGATGCCCAGCAGATATTTTTTCCCGGCAGCCAGAGGGGTTCCCAGTAAAAAACGCCGTCAATTTCGTGCTGTTTTGCCAGTTTCAGGAAATCCCGGATGAATGCGGCCTGCCCGTCGGGGGTGATGGGATACTTTTCCGTAAAGCCGGGAACACAAGCCCGGTCAGCATCGATCACCAGCCGCTGTGTCTGCCCGTCCAGCGCATAGGGCGCTGTTGTGAAGCCGTAGCCAAGCTCCAGCACCATCCGCTGCTTGCCAAAGTGCCGGCAGGCATCCAGATTCGCAAACAGCTCTTCCGGTGTGCCGTGCCAGTAAGGGTAGTAGGATGCGCCGATGATATCGTAGTCGATGCCGGCTTTTTCCATTTCGGTGAAAAACTCCTGATAGACCGCCTGATCGTTGCTGCGCTCCAGGTGCAGTGCGATCCCGGCATTAGGCGTAATTTCCCGGCAGGCGCGGCAGCCGGCGGCGATGATGCGGCAGAAGGTGCCGTAATTGCCCCGCTGCCCGTTTTCCTCCAGCCTGCCAACCGGCCAGAGAAGACCGTTGGTGATCTCGTTGCCTACCTGGATCATCTCCGGGGCAACATCCGCCCTGACGGCTTCTTCCAGACAGTGCTTTGTAAATTCGTATACGGCATCCGCAAGACCGTCTCCGTCCAGCCCTCGCCAGGCTTTGGGGATCATCTGCTTGCCCGGGTCTGCCCAAAAGTCGCTGTAGTGCAGATCCATCAGCAGCTTGTAGCCCTTGCTTTTCGCCAGTCTGCCCAGCCGGATGTAGTTGTTTAGATCGCAGCTTCCTGCCAGATAGGGCGTGCCGTCGGCGGCGTAGGGATCGTTCCAGATCCGGATCCGCATCCAGTCAACGCCGTTGGCAGTAAAGGCGTCCAAAGGGTCGATGGGCTTCCCGTCACGGCGATACACAGCGCCGTTTTCCAGCTCCTCCAGATAGGTGGAGGTGTCGATACCCAGGATCATTGGCAGCCTCCCTGATGCGGCGCGAAGGCAACCGGCTCGTTGTCCTCGCCGAAATCCGTGACACGCAGCTTCATACAGCGGTAGCGGAAGCGGATCTGTTCATTGAGCCGCAGTACATCCGCCTCCTGCCCGGTGAAGCCGCAGCGCAGGCAGTAGTATTCTTGCTTTTCTTCTTCGTAGAACATATCAATGTCGATGTCCCTTATAAAGCAGGAGGGACACCGGTAATTCAGTTTGCCTTTTCCAGCTTGAGCCATGTGGTGATCCCTCCTTCCTTCACGGTTTTTGTCAGCTTGAGCTGATAAACGGGGGAGAAAGCGATGCCTTCGCCGGCGGTGGCGGTATCGTTGTCGCCGCCCATTTTGACGGTGGTCATCACGTCCGGAATGGTGACGTATGCAAATTGCTCCGCATGCTTTTCCACGGCTTTGCCCCGGTAGGTGTAGGGAATTGCCTCGTCATCCACGCCCAGCGTAAGCCGGGACATATCCGCCTGATATTCGGTGGTGCCGAAAGCACCGGTGAAATACTCCTCAAAGGTGATCTCCTCGCCGCCCAGATCGGTCAGCACGTTCCGCTGGGTGACCAGCTTGCCTTCGCCTTCCAGGAAGGTAAAGACGGATTGGATGGCAATATCCTTGCCGCCGAGGGTAACGGTGACCGGATTTGCGGTCAGGCGGACGCCGCCGGGGAGCTTGTCATACTTTGCCATGGTGCGGCAAAGGCACAGATCGGCGCTTTCGCCCCGGAAATGGACCTTGCAGGACTTGACGGTGCCGGCTCCTGCATAGTGGGTGAAGAAGCCTGCCCGGTAGTTGCTTTGTATTAAATAAGGATAGGAGGCATCGTACACATTTTCGGTGCCGATGCCGGTTTTTTGGGGAATACGGGCAACATAGGGGCGCAGGTCGATCATAGCGCCGCCCTGGTTAAAGTCCAGGCAGGTGCGCAGAGTGGGGTCTGCGTACCAGAAATACTGCTTGTTGCTGCCGTAGAGGATATCCTTCCACAGCGCACATTCGCCACGGCTGTAATCCGGGTGCCGCTGCCGGTAGAAATCGGCAAATTCGCTCATGGTCATATCGGTGAGCTTGCCTTCTGCCTTCAGCTTGCCGTAGTATTTCATGCCGTCGTCATAGGACTTGGCAAGCAGCTTATAGGGCGCTTCCCAGCGACCGCGGCGATTGAGCCAACCGGGACCGACGAACATCATATTGTAGCTGTAGCCGTCGTTGTATTTACCAAGGTGGCGGTACTGGTCGATCAGATTGTAAAGGTAAGGGTATTCGTATTCGCCGTTTTCCTGATAGTAGATCATACCGCGCAGCACATTTTGCGGATGGGTGCCGAAATTGGAGCCGTTTCCGTCAAAGCAGGCCAGCAGATCTCTGGAAAGATGGGGAATGGCGACGATACCGCTGTCATCCTCCGCATTTGCGGCAGGGCAGTGGGAATTGACCCTGGAGGGGATCCAGGGATTCCAGGGACCGCCGTCCATAAAGGTGTACCAGGAGTTATTGCAGGTGTGGTAGGCTTTGGGACCTTCCTCCCAGCAGGTGGCAACGGCGCATTTTACACTGGGATAATGCTGTTTGATATAGTTGATGGTGTAGGCATCCAGAAAATAGCTGCTGGTGGATTCGGGATAGAAGCCGAACTTTTCGTAGAACATCCCGAAAACATCGTCGATGATGGCTTCCTTGGTCTTGTCATCGAACATCCAGATGCAGAAATCCTCGGTTTTGTACTTTTCCTTGAATTGAGGGCAGGGAAGCCCCAGCAGGGAAAGACCGATCTCATCGCCGTACTTTTCGTGTTCTTCCTTCGCCAATGCGATGACTACGTCGGAAAACAGCGAGGCGTAGGTGATCTGGATGGTGGTTTTCAGACCGTATTTATGGGCGCAGTCCTGCTGAAAGCGGAAAATATCCAACGATTCTTCCCGGACGCCCTTGCCCTTGCCAAGCGCCTTTTCCGCATACTCGGGAGAAAGCTCCGGCCGGTGGATAATATTGACTATAAAACGATTTTCCATAAGCGCTCCAAATTATTTCAGAATTACACTGGTCTGGGGTCCGATGATCAGGGTGTTGCCCTCGATCCGGGCATCGCCCACGCCGATATAATCGCAAATTTGCGTAAAGCTACCGCCGGACAGAGAGCTCAGGTCGCAGCTGAGTTCCTCACCGGAGGTGTTGTGCAGCAGACCGATGGTTTCTCCTTCATAGGCGATGCTGAAACCGCCCAGATTCTTGCCGCTGTTCAGGGCGGTATATTCGCCACGGGCAATGGTAGGGTACGTGTGGCGGATGGTCAGCAGCTTGCAGTAGTAGCGCAGCAGGCTGTTTTCATCAGCCATTTGCTCTGCTACGGTGGTGCTGATCTGATTCTTCGCCGGGTAGGTGCTGCCTACGGGGTCTTTGATGGTGTCACCGTCTCCCCAAAGCATGGCCAATCTGCGGTTGGCGTCGGTGTTTTCGCCGCCACGGGAGCCGCGCATACCGATCTCCTCACCGTAGTAGATCACCGGTGAGCCGGGACTCAGCAGATAGAGGTTAGCCGCCATACGCATATTATTTTCTGTTGCGAATGAGCCGGCAATCCGGTCCATATCGTGGTTGGAAAGGAAGGACATCAGCATACTGTCCGGATTCGTGCCGGCAACTTTATCCTGCAAATTGGTGATATAGTTGGTGTATTTGCCGATGGAAAGACCCTTTGCCGCCGAAGCCATAATACCCTCGGCCTGGGAGGTGGCGAAATTAAAGCAGTTCATAGCGGTGTAATACTGCAGGATCTCATTGTCGCCGGACCAGCATTCGCCGACACAGTAGATATCCGGCTTGATGGCGCGAAGCTGCTGCATATACCACTGCCAGAATTCCACACTGGGAGCGGTTTCGCCGAAATAGATGTACTTAACGGCGTCAAAGCGGAAGCCGTCCACACCCAGATCCAAATAGTACCTGGCAATTTTCAGTGTTTCTTCACGGACGGTGGGATTGTCAAAGTTCAGCTCGGGCATACTGCCGGAGAAATTACATTCATACCAGCAATCCACGCCGGCGATCTTCTGATAGCTGATGCCGTTTTTCTTTTCAGCGGTGGTTACGCAGGAATAGAAGTCATAGTAGGGATCTTCGGTGTCGCCGGTGCTTCTGGCTTCCTTAAACTGCAAAAACCAGGGATGCTGATTGGAGGTGTGGTTGATGGCAAGATCCAGGATCAGCTTCACATTACGCTCCTTGCACAGCGCGATCAGCTCCTTCAGATCTTCCTCGGTGCCGAAGCGCCAGTCGATCTCATAATAGTCCGACGCATCGTACTTATGGTAAGAAGGGGACTTGAAAATGGGGGAGAGCCAAATGCCCTGCACGCCCAGGCTGGTTTCGGACAGCATATTGCCGTCATTGAGATAGTCAAAGCGGTTGATCAAGCCCCGCAGATCGCCGATGCCGTCGCCGTTGGAATCGGAAAAGGAGCCTACAAATACCTGATAAAAGGTGCGGAAATTATCATTGATCGGGTCTGCCATAACAGTAGGTTGTTCTGTCCTTTCGTCAGTGTTGCTGCAGCCGGTGACCGCCAGCACGCAGGCCAGTAGCAGTAGGATTGCAAGTAATCGTTTCATTGTGAACACTCCAGTTTGGTGTGAATTTACGTTGCCGCGTTCAGGATCGCGTCGTCGATCTTGCCCCAGGCGTTGGGACCGGCGCATTTTACGTAGATGCCTACGCTGATCTCGTCGCCCTCGGCGCAAATAATGTCGGAAACGGTGGCGGTATGCCACTCGTTATATACGGTGATTTCGGTGGGGACGGTTACAATGACGTGACCGTTGCACTTTACATAGGCGTAGATGGCTGTCTCGCCGCCGTCACCGCCCATAATGGAGATGGAATAATTATAGGTGCCGGGCTTCAGGTTTTCTACCTTTTGCTCCAGGGTGAATTCCACGCAATCGGCATCCGCGCCCCAGAAATGGTAATGCTTTGTGCCGGTGAGAGAATCGGAGACCTTGTCCTCGATGCCAAGCTGGTCAAAGGAACGGATCGCATCGGCGGTCCAGCCGGCTTCGCCCTCCTCAAAGCTCCAGTTTTGCAGATAATTGGTGCGCTGGACGCTGATATAGCAGGTGGCGTCCATACCGCCGGCACTGCCGGTTACGGTGTATTTGGCAACGCCGCCGGATTCCATAGCCTCCACGTCCGCATCATGCCAGGTTACGGGAATGGCCTGCTTTTCGCCGTTTTTCATGATGGCGTTCACCGTTGCGGGCAGTTCGATGGGGCTGCCCAGGTCAAAGGTCAGATCGGTGTCCTCGATGGCATCGGCGGTGTTTTCCACGGTGTTGCCCTTGCGCGCCAGCGCAAAGACCTTCAGGGATTCCAGCGCCTTGCCGTTTTCGTCAAACAGCGCCTGATTATCCACGGCGCAGCCGCCGTACCACTTTCCGGCATCGTCCGGATCGTACTGCGCGGCGTAGGAGGAAGCCCAGCCGGAGCCGTAGCGTTCCCACAAGGCTTTGTTTGCCTCGTAGCTTTCGCCGCCAACGCTGATCCAGGTACCTTCCCAGTAAAAGACGCCGATGCCGTTTACGGTCTTGTTTGCCACCGTGTCGATCATATCCCGGATGTGATTTGCCTGACCCTGCACGGTGAAGGGATAGCTTTTTACGATACCGCCGCCTTCACCGATGGTATTTCCGTAAAGATCCGTATCCGCGGCGGTGTAGGCGTAGGAGGTCTCTGCCACCATTACCTTTTTATTGTAGGTGGTGGCGATCTTGGAAAGCACGGAGGAGAGGTTTTCCAGCGTGCCGTGCCAGTAGGGATAATAAGACGATGCGAACACATCGTAGTCTACCTGATAATAGGAGAGATTTTTGCCGTAGCTTTCATAGCTGTCTGCCTTTTCCGGATTGGCAAAATGGATCACCACCAGCGCATCGGGACATATTTCCCGTACCGCCTTGGCACCGGAATTCATAAGCTGGGTGATCCGCTTCCAGCCACCCAGGGCGCTGCTCTTTTCGCCGCAGAAGGCGCCGTTGGTCTCGTTGCCGATCTGTACCATACCGATGTCCACACCGGCATCTGTAAGCTGCTGCAGACAATCTCTGGTGTATGTATACAGTGCCTCGCTTTTTTGGTCGATATCCATATTCTCCCACGCCTTGGGGGTCATCTGCTTTCCCGGATCCGCCCAGAAGTCGGAATAGTGGAAATTCACCAGCAGCTTCATACCGAACTGCGTTGCCCGTTTGCCGATGGCGATGGCATTTTCAATATCGCAGTTACCGCCGCCATAGCCCTTGCCGGCGGCATTGTACGGATCGTTCCAGATCCGCACACGGATATAGTTGATGCCGTTTTCGGAAAGGATTTGATACACGTCCTTTTCCGTGCCTGCGTGGTCGTAATATTGGACGCCGCTCTGTTCCAGCGCCGGAACGCAGGAGGCGTCCATGCCCATAATAAAGTCCTCTGCCAGGTTATCCACCTTTTCCACATAAAGACTTTCGGAGGTCACATCGACCAGGGGCTTATTGGGCGCGTCAGCCGTGCTGCCGGCAGGCGCGCAGGCAGTCAGCAGCAAAGCTGCCGCCAAAAGAACAGAAAGCATAGGCTTTTTCATAGCATTCTCCGATCTGCGGCCGGTGAGATCACCGGCCGCACAGAATTATAAAGATCAGTTTGCCAAAGTGTCGTTTACATAGACGCGTGCGCTGATGCCGGCAACGGTAACAGAGCCGGAATCCGTTGCCAGAACGGTGCTGCCTGCGTTTTCGCCGTCTGCCACCAGATGCCACTGACCCTCCAGGGTGTAGGGCAGACCGGTGTTGTGGGGATTCAGGATCACCAGCGCCTGACCGCCGTTGCCGTCGTCAAAGGTGATGACAAGCATACCGCTGCCGGTCTCCTCGGCGCTCAGCACCTGTGCCTCGGGCGCGGTGAAGATGGAATACGCCTTGCGCATTTCGATCAGGCCCTTGTAGTAGAGCATGGTTTCGTACTGCATCGTTCCGTCCTGCAGCACAGACCAGTCGATATTGTTGATGGCGTCGCTGGACTTGTAGCTGTTTTCATCGCCGTCCTTGGTGCGCAGCATTTCCTCGCCGGCCTGCCAGAAGGGCGTACCCTTGGAGATCATCAAGATGGCGGCACCCAGCTTGTTCATGGCGTTGCGCTGGGCATCGGTCTGCTCCGGGTTGGAAAGCAGCAGCTTATCCCAAAGGGTGTTGTTGTCGTGGGCGCTCATATAGTTGATGACCATACTGTCTGTGACAGACCAGCCCTGACCGATGCCTTCGCCGCCTTTGATACCGAAGATGATCTTGTTCTTGGTGGCTGCGCTGGCACCGTTGATATAGCCCTTGCCGGTCTTTTCAAATACGCTGCCCTTTAGGCCGTCACGGATGGCATCGTTAAACACGGCAACCGCGCCGATGGCATCACCGCTGGGGGTGATCTGGCTGATATTGGACTGGTTTGCCTGTGCGCTGCCGTCGATGGTGGCGCCCATAGTCCAGCCTTCACCGTAGAGGATCGCCTTGGGATTGATGGCGTGGACAGCGGTCTCCACCTCCTGCATGGTCTGCAGATCGTGCAGACCCATCAGGTCAAAACGCAGACCGTCCAGCTTGTATTCTTCTGTCCAGTAGGAGGTGGAATCCACCATAAACTTGCCGAACATATAGCGCTCGGAGGCGGTATCGTTACCGCAGCCGCTGGCAGAGGAGTTGGCACCGGTGCTGGTGTAGCGGTAATAGTAGTAGGGGACGATCTTGTTGAAGCTGCTGTTGCCGTCATAGGTGTGGTTGTACACCATATCCATGATCACGCTGATGCCGGCTTCGTGCAGCGCCATTACCATCTGCTTGTACTCTTTGATGCGGACCTCGCCGTTGTAAGGATCGGTGGAGTAGCTGCCTTCCGGCACATTGTAATTCTTGGGATCGTAGCCCCAGTTAAATTCAGGGTCGCTGCTGCTTTCGTCGATGGTGGCGAAGTCATATACCGGCAGCAGATGCACGTGGGTAATACCCAGCTCCTTCAGATAATCCACGCCCACGGCCTTGCCGTATTCATTGACGAGACCGGTCTCGGTAAAGGCAAGATACTTGCCCTTGTACTGGGAAGAAGCGATCTTGTTGGAGAAATCCCGGACGTGGACTTCCCAGATCACCGCTTCGGAATAGGAAGAAATGGGGGAGGAGAAGATGTGATCCTCCCAACCCTCCGGGTCAGTGAGAGAAAGGTCAACGACCATACCCCGGTTGCCGTTGACACCGGCAGCCTTTGCGTAGGGGTCAACAGCCTCCTGGGTGCCTGCGGAGGTGGTTACGGTGTAGGTGTAGTAGGTGCCGTGACCGCAGGCTTCGGTGTACGCCCAGACGCCCTTGTCGCCCTTGACCATTTCGACGCTCTTGTAGGCATCGACGCCGTCGCCGGCTTCAAACAGATTCAGCACTACCTTGGATGCGGTGGGTGCCCAGACCTTGAAGGTGGTCTCATCGCCGTGGATCACAGCGCCCAGATCATCACCGTCATAGTGGTAATTCTCGGCAAAATACTCCGAATCGAAAATATCGGTGGGCATTACGTCCTTTTCGCCGTAGCCGTCGATCTCGATGCGGTAGTTGCCGCTTAAGTCCAGGGTCTCTTCCAGCTCGATCTTACCGCTGGTAGCTTCCTTGCCCAGGCTGGACAGGCTCTTGACGGCAACCTGACGGTCGCCGCAGTATACTTTGACCTGCTTCAGGTCAGTGATCTTGACCTTGGGGGTCAGATGGTATTCGATGGTGCTTTCATCGATCATACCCGCCAGGGTGAATTTCTTTGCCATATCTAAAGTTTTTCCTCCGTCGTTGCTGATGTACTGCGCCGGGTCACCGGGCTTCAGGTAAATAGTGGTCTGCTTGCCTTCGATGACGGCAAACCGGTCCTGTTCATAGTCCTTGGTGGCGTTGCCCCAGGAGCTTCCGCCGGGGTCGGAGCAGTCCTTACGGACGATAAAGCCCACTTCTTCAATGCCTTCCGGCACGTTGACGACCACCTTCGCGCCGTATTCACATTCGTGGAACAGATAGCCCTTGCCTGCCACATCGCCCCACCAGATCCACATATCGCAGTTTTCGTAGGTGCCGGAATAGGTCCAGTAGAAGGTGACCTGGTTGTAGCCATCGCGCAGCGGCTCGGAATATTCCGTAGGTGCCGGCTCGGTGGGGGGTTCGGTGGGCTGCACCGCAGCAGGCGCGCAGCCTGCCAGCAGCGTCACCAGCAAAAGCAAACAGATCAGTTTTTGAAATCTTTTCACACAAATCCACTCCTTTTATTTATTCCGTTTTGTTTTGATCGCAAGGGACAGTATCTTTTCCCGCAGGGCAGGGGTATCATAGCGGGGGCTGACCCGCCAGGACCAGTTGCCCTCGGCGGTGGCAGGGATATTCATACGGCCTTCCTCGTTGGAAAGGTTCAGATAATCCTGCAGCGGCACCATAGCCAGATTCGCGCGGCTGCGCAGCGCAAACTCGATCAGGTCGTAGGTGCGGTGCTGTTCGGAGTTTCTGGGACACTCCCGGTCAAACCGCTTCCGGGCATCGCCACGCAGATCCTTCTGCCAGGTGTAGGTGCAGTCGGAATCGTGGGAAGCGGAGTATACCACGCAGTTTTTGGTGGTATACATCCGGGGCAGATTCTCGCTGTCCTCGTCGTAGAAGGCGAAGTGCAGCATCTTCATACCGGGAAAGCCGGTATCCTCCAGCAAATCGCGGACATCATCGGTGATGAAGCCCAGATCCTCGGCAATGATCTTTGCCTTGGGATAGGTCTTTTTGAGCCGGCGGAACAGCGCGATACCGGGGGCAGGATCCCATTTGCCGTTTCGGGCGGTCGTTTCGCCGTAGGGGACATTATAGAAGCCGGCAAAGCCGCGGAAATGGTCGATCCGCAGAATATCGTACAGCCGGAACGCACCGCTGACCCTTGCCATCCACCAGGAGAAATCCTGCTGTTCCATCAGCTGCCAGTTGTAGATGGGATTACCCCAAAGCTGACCGTCGGGGGAGAAGCCGTCCGGCGGACAGCCGGCAACAACGGTGGGCATAAACTGCGCATCCAGCAAAAACTGCTCCGGCGCAGCCCATACGTCGACGCTGTCGTGGGCGACGTAAATGGGCATATCGCCGATGATCCTGATGCCCTTTTCGTGCGCATAGCCGGCAAGCTGCTTCCATTGGGTGAAGAATTCAAACTGGCACCAGCGCCAGAAAGCCATTTCACCTTCAAAATCGTGTGCCGCCAGCCGTGCCTGACGGTAGTCCCGGTGCCGGGGCTGCCAATCTGTCCACTGGCAGAAACCGTAGTGCACCTTCAGCGCCATAAACAGCGCGTAATCCTCCAGCCAGCCGGCATTTTTCCGGACGAATACCCGATATTCCTTATTTGCGGAAAAACGGGCGTGGGCAGTGCGCAAAATGGCATACCGGGTGTTAAACAGCCAGCCGTAGTCAATGCGCTTGCTGCTGTTTTTTTGGGCGCGCAGCTCCTGACCGGTCAGCAAGCCCTTGCGCGCCAGAATATCCAGATCAATAAAATAAGGATTGCCGGCCTGGGAGGCAGGGGACTGGTAGGGACTGTCACCGTAGGAGGTGGGATTTAAGGGCAGCACCTGCCAGCAGGTCTGCCCGGTGGCATCCAGAAAATCAAGGAAAGCATAGGCGCTTTTGCCCAGCGAGCCGATGCCGTATCCGGACGGCAAGCTGCTGACAGGCATGATCATACCGGCCTTGTGCCGAAAACCGAAATTCTTTGTATGATTCAAAAAAGACCATCCTTTCACCATTTTTTTGCAAACAAAAATTACGAGAATAATTTATCATAACACGATGAAAAAAACAATACGAAACAATAGTAGAATTTGCGGGTCATAATTTGGGGATTTTGCCCGTTTTGACCGGCTGGGCAGGAATATTACAAAACCGTGAAAAGCGGTTGACGGATACGACAGATTATGATAATATATATTGTATAATAAGCGGATTATGCTTTGTAATCAGCATAGGAGGAATACGATGAAAATGACAAAGAGATTGATGTCCGTGCTGCTGGTCTTTGCGGTCATCCTGTCTATGGTCGGCGTGCTTGCCGGCTGCAGCAAGGAAGGTACGGACAATCCGGACAGCACCACCGGTACTGCATCCGGCGAAAAGGCGACCTATACCGTGAGCGTAAAGACGCAGGGCGGTATGGCCATGTCCGGTCTGGATGTGTATGTCTACGAGGACGATACACTGTCCGATATGGTCAACTACGGTCAGACCGATGCAGAGGGAAAGGTTACCTTCCAGCTTCCCAAGAGCGAAAATTACGCAGTAGAGCTGAAGGGCGTGCCCAAGGGCTATGACCTGGCGAAGAGCTATGCTTTTAACGGCTCTACCGCTGCTATTACACTGACCTCCGCGCTGATCGAAGGCGAGAGCCTTGCCGGTGCCACTCTGGGTCTGGGCGACGTGATGTATGATTTCAGCGTTACAACGCCTGCCGGTGATACGCTTACCCTTTCCGAGATCCTCAAGGAAAAGGAAATGGTTTTGCTGAACTTTTGGTTCAGCACCTGCGGTCCCTGCGCCAACGAATTCCCCTATATGGAAGAAGCCTATCAGCAGTACAAGGATGATGTCGAGATCATCGCAATGAGTCCTTCTTACTATGATAGCGATGCATCCGTTTCCGCCTATCAGCAGAGCATGGGTCTTAGCTTCCCCATGGCGGTGTGCAACGATAACTGGCCCACCACCTTCGGCGTTACCGGCTATCCCACCTCTATCGCCATCGACCGCTACGGAGTGATCTGCATGATCGAGATCGGAAGCCTTACCAGCCTGACACCCTTTGTCAGTATGTTCTCCCATTTTACCGCGGATAATTACGAGCAGAAGCTGTGTGAAAACGGCGTTTCCGATCTGACGGTCGCCATTAAGCCTACGGAGACGATGCCCTCCACGGAAGATATCTCCGCAGCCATCAACAGCGGCGATATTGAAGTGACCTACCGCGCGGAGGAAGGTGAGAGCGCCGAATTCACCTGGCCCTTCATCCTGACAGAGCGCGACGGCGAGACCTGCCTGAAGGCATCCAACACCGGTATCGAAAGCTCCTATGCCATCCTCTATGCCGACGTTACACTGAAGGCCGGTCAGGCAGTTGGCTTTGATTATATTATTTCCTCCGAGCAGGCTATGGATACACTGGTGGTCATTGTGGATAATGAGGATATCTATCAGATGTCCGGTCACGATGAAAATCCCCAGTGGAAGACAGCTTATCCCTGGGTGGCACTGGAGGACGGCACCTATGAGGTGGCTCTGTGCTACCTGAAGGACGAGGCTGACAACGTTGGCGAAGATACCGTATACATTAAGAATATGCGTGTTGTGGATGCCGGCAGCATTGATGCGGCGACCCACATCCCCCGTCAGGCTGCTGCCAGCCAGGACGGCTTTGAATATACATACGCAGACATCGTTTTGAACGAGAATGACGGCTACTACCACGTTGGCAGCGCCAACGGTCCGCTGCTGCTGGCGAATATGATGAACTATTCGGAGTTCAGCGAGGATGAGACGCTGTGGGATATCGTCTACAACGGCGATGCCGACGCAGACGGCCGGGTCATGTACGATGAAATGGTGGACTATTTCAGCTTCGCCTCCAACTCCAACCTGAACGGCTACTGCACGGTCACCAAGGAACTGGCAGAGCTTTTGATGCGTGTGGACGAGATCGTGGGCTTCGATGACGAAGATACCAACGAGTGGCTGAAGTTCTGTATGTACTATCAGACCTACGGCACCGACAATGTTCAGATGGAAGACCCCATCAAGGGTCTGGCACCGTTCTCTGCCTATACTGCCAAGCTGGGCAAGAATGTATCGAGCAACTATTTCTACTACAACCGCGTGATCATGCCCAGAGGTCTGCTGGCAGAGTTTATTCCCAGCCAGTCCGGTGTTTACCGCATTACCTCCCGTAATGATTCCCAGCACGGCGTGGACGGCTGGATCTTCGATGAGAACCGGAATCAGCTGATGGTCTACGAGCAGGACGAGCGTCTGTTCAATGTCTCTGAAGAGGTTTCCATGGTGTTCTATATGGAGGCCGGCAAGCCCTATTACATCGACATCGCTTTCTGGGATCCCTACGAGGTTGGCTACATCTACTACGATATCGAGTATATCGCAAGCTCCCTGCAGCACTTCCGCCTGGCATCTCCCGGTCCGTTTACCTATGATTCCGACGCCACCGGCGATACGATGTATCACACCATCCACGGCGGTATCGACGCGGTGCTGGGTGATGACGGTATCTACTACCACGATCTTGGTAATGGCAAGAAGGGCAGCAAGATCTACGTTGACTTTACCGGCGTGACCGGCACCTTCGGCTCTCCCATTGCCACAGTTAACTCCTACAATGAAGATGGCTCTGTGAAGAAGGATGAGAACGGCAACATCGTCAAGGTCAAGGGTATGATCGAGCTGGGCGGCTTCGACTTCAGCAAGACGGAAGAAGATCTGTACGTGATCGGCATCCTCAGCAAGTTTGACGGTGATCAGGAGAAGACCATTGCTTACCTCAAGAGCGAGTGGGGCGAAGATTACGACGCCAACGCCCAGGAGTATATGCTCGATGACGTGTTTGCTGGCAAGTACCACGGCCAGGGCGGCGATATGACCGAAACTATGGAGGCATATCTGGACAAGATGATCACCTCCGGTCCCGAGGTGGAGATCGGCTGCGTTGTGGTGACCGAGGAGCTGGCGGAGATTCTGCAGATGCTGATGGATAAGTACACCTTCGCAGGCGTTGATCAGTCCTGGCTGAAGCTGTGCTACTACTACGACTACCTGGGTCCTGAACAGTAATATCAAAGCAGGGGCAGTCGGCAGATCGCCCCTGCAATTTCCCGAAACAATGAATGGATATTTAGACCGAAAGGGGAAAGAAAAATGAAAAATTTCACAAGGATAACGGCTTTGCTGCTGGTGCTGATCGTGGCGCTGGGTGTGCTGGCTGCCTGCGGTCAGGAAAAGCTCAGCGGCAGCGCTGCCTACAGCGTAAAGGTCACCGATGCAAAGGGTACAGCCTATACCTCCGGTGTGATCGTTAAGTTTATGAAGGACGGCAACCAGGTGGCTATGCAGCCCGTGGATGCCAACGGCGTGGCAACAAAGGAGCTGGAAAGAGGCGATTACACGGTGGAGCTGGTCTTTACCGATGACAATTCCGGTTATTTCGATCCTGCGGCAGCCGTGATGAGCGCAGAAAAAACCTCCATTGAGCTGAAATTGAGCAATAGGCTCAGCGAGGAGACCACCGCGCTGTTCGCTGACGGCAAGGAATACGCTGCCTATTCCGTCACTGTGGGCAGCACCTATGTTCCCGTCAAGGGCGGTGACAGAAACTATTTCCTTTTTGTCCCCACCGAGGAGGGTACGTATCAATTTACCGTGGATAATTCCGCTTTGGCCATCGGCTACTACGGCGCGCCCCATTTTGTTCAGGCGTTGAGCGCTGTGGATGTGGTGGACAATGTGTTCTCTCTGTCTATCAGCAAGTCCAGCCTGGGCGGCGCGGTGTATGTCATCGGCGTTGACGGTACGGACGCGGATACCAACTGCCTGTTGAGCATTGAGCGCACCGGCGCACCGGCACACAATGTGGCAGATGAGCCCTGGACGGAGTATAAGACCTCTTCTGTGCTGAATCCCTATACTCTGGAAATGCCTGCAGGCAAGGATCTGGTCTATATGGACATTACCGCCGAGACCGCCGGGCATGAGTTCTTCTTCAACGAGGCAGACGGCTATTACCATCTGGACGGCGCAGACGGTCCTGTGATCCACGTGCATCTGGCAAAGGGCGCACCCTATGTGGCACTGCAGACCGTGATCCAGGGTGACGGCGCTATGGGCGGCGCACCCATCCGGCACTACTTCTATGATGAAAGCGGCAACTTTGTCAAGAAAGAGGATTACACCAATATTCTGGTGGACTATTTTGAGAATATGGACGAAGAATGGGGCGTTTACCCCCTGACCGATGATCTGGTCTACATCATCCAGAACGGCTGTCAGAGCTGGTGGGATAAGGATTCTCCCGACTATATTTTCGAAGATTGCAACCCGGACTTGGGCTGGATGTTTGCCTGCTGCTGGGTCGGTTAAGAGGTATATTTTATGATGAAGAAGTTTAGAAGCGGCGCGGCGCTGCTGCTTGCGGTAGTGATGCTGCTGGGTATGCTGTCCGGCTGCGGTGATGATACACCCGACACACCGGATGCAACCAACGATCTGACCGGCTGCACCGTAGAGGTCAAATCCGCCGGCGGCAAGGCGCTGGAAGGCGTTGGCGTATATGTTTATACCGATGCTACCAAGGCAGATATGATTGACTTTGCCAGAACCGATGCCAACGGCGTCGCAGCCATTTCCCACGGCGTTCCCGTGGGCGGCGTTGCTGTACTGGATAAGCTGCCTGAAGGCTATGTGGCAGAGGAAAGCTACACTATTACCACCGCCGAGACCAAGATTACCCTGCAGACCCAGCTGCGTCCGGAAATCGGTAAAATTGCGCTGGGCGATGTGATGTTCGATTTTACCGTTACCGACACCAACGGTACTGCCCATACCCTTTCCCAGCTGCTGCAGACCAAGAAGGCTGTGGTGCTGAATCTGTGGTATGTCAACTGCGCGCCCTGCAAGGCGGAGTTCCCGTATCTGGTCGAGGCTTACGGCAAATACAAGGATGATATCGAGGTGCTGGCCATCAATCCGAAGGGGGATGATGAGGCCGCCATCGCTGCGTTTGTGGCGGAGCATGGGCTGACCTTCCCCACCGCAAAGGGCGATGCCGCCTGGACGAGTATTACTTCCAATTTGGCGTATCCCACCACGGTCATCATTGACCGCTTCGGCACAGTTGCTTTGTCCCATACCGGCGGCATTGACAGCGCCAAGACCTTTGAGGATGCGTTTGCTTACTTTACTGCTGACGGTTATGTCCAGACTACAGTTGAGGACATTATGGATCTGAAAATCGAGAACGAACCTGCAGGTCCTGTCGATACTACGGAGCCTACCGATCCCACGCAGCCCACAAATCTCACGGATACGGTTGCGCCTACGGATTTTGCAGTGAATACGGAGCCTACCCAGGCGCCCACCAAGGCACCCACCAACGCACCTACCGGTGCGCCTACGCAGGCGCCTACCAAGGCACCCACCAACGCACCTACCAATGCGCCTACCAATGCACCCACCAAGGCACCCACCCAGGCGCCTACCCAGAAGCCGACCGAGGCACCCACCCAGGCTACAGAGCCTGCAGCTCCCGACGGCACGCTGGTGAATCCCGATGAGCCTGTAGAGCAGTACGGCTTTGTGGATTTCTCCATTGAGGTTGGCGCGGGGGAGAAGAAGCTGGTCTATATGATCCGCACCATCAATGAAGCAACGCTGCGCATCAGGGATAAGGATGCCTATGTGATCTACAAGGGCGAGACTTATACCCCCAGCAACGGCGCGATCTACATCGAAATGGAGTCCGAGGGCAGCTTTACCCCGCTGGAACTGCAGATCGGCAACAGCGGCTCTTCCAAGAAGACCTTTGATGTGGAATTCCTTTTCCCGGAAGGCTCCCGGGAGAATCCCGTTGCGTTGAAGACCGGCAATAACACGGTCAGCTGCGCAGCCGGAAACGATCAGGGCACCTTCTACACCTTCACGGCAAGCAAGGCAGGCACCCTGACCCTGAAGGTCAAGAGCATCGACCCCGACACCGTGCTGCTGAACATTATTATCAGCGATATGCAGGAGATCCCCACGGTTGTGGAGCTGGAAGAGGGAAGTGATACGCTTACCATTGACCTGCCTGCAGGCGCTACGGCGGAGATCGTATTCTCCACCAAAGACCCCAACAAGGAATGGAAGATCCCGGCAGCGGAAATCGTGATTTCGGCATCCTTTGCATAAACAGTCAGGCGGCAGATGATTCTGCCGCCTGTTTTTTTATGTATAATTATAAATTTTATACGAAAAAAAGAGAAATAAGACTTGCCAACTTTGGAAGATGGTGCTAGAATGGAACGTGTATATCCCTTGCGCACATTTTTCCGCATGGGACGGCAGCCAAAACTGCCAAAAATTATTTAGGAGGACAACACAATGAAGAGAATCGTTGGCTTGCTTGTGGCGCTGGCTCTGGTTTTGAGCCTGTCTGCTACAGCTTTTGCAGTTGGCGGTGAGGGTGGCAACACCATCGAAATTGAGTCCTACAGCTACGGTGAATTTACCGCAACTGAGGATGGCACCGTTCAGCTGACTATGAGTGTGGAGGGCGAGATGGATATCGTGGTCGGTTACAACCTGTATGCCACCATCGCCAGCGGCGACACCATTGAGGTCACAGCCGGCACTACTTACTACGTATACCCCATCGCTGTTACGGTGGACTGCACCGTGACCTGGGAGTATGTCGAAGGCGAGAGCGAAGAGCCCACCAAGCAGAAGGTCGATCTGACCGGTACTGTTGTTGGCGCTTGCAGTGGCAACGCCGCAACTGCTAACAGCTATGCTGACTTTACCTGGTGGTCTGATGGCAGACCCGACTGGAAGCCTCTGGGCAACTTCGTCGATGGTGACCTGACTACCTACTTC
>JAFSCD010000003.1 GCA_017436955.1 Oscillospiraceae bacterium
CGCAACTGCTAACAGCTATGCTGACTTTACCTGGTGGTCTGATGGCAGACCCGACTGGAAGCCTCTGGGCAACTTCGTCGATGGTGACCTGACTACCTACTTCTCCTTCGGTGCATCTCCCGGAGAAAGAGCTGACCTGTATCTGGATCTGAGCAAGGGCGGCACCGGCTCTACTGCTGTTGATGAGTTCACTATCTACCACAGCAGTCAGGGCGATGTTCCCACCATTAAGGTCGTTCTGATCCTGGAAGACGGCAGCGAGTGGACCAAGATCTATGAGACCAACTGGGCCCAGTTCGGCGGTAACGTTTCCATCACCGAGGTGCTGGACGAGACCAAGAACGCTGTTGGTATGTACATCTGGCAGGATTGCAACGCCAGCTGGCAGACTTCCAGCACCAGCGCTCACTTCGGTGACATCGAGATCTACACCTATGAGAACGGCACCACCGAGCCCGAGCCCACCGAGCCCACCGAGGAGCCCACCGAGCCCACCGAGGAGCCCACCGTAGCTCCTACTGAAGAGCCCACCGAGGAGCCCACTGTAGCTCCCACCGAGCCCGCTCCCGTTGACCCCACCTATGAGCTGGTCGGTCAGCCCTCTGTCGGCGTTGCTTACAAGTGGGCTGCTAACACCGGCGCTGCTGAAGGCATCCTGACCTTCAACGGTGCAACCGGCAGCCAGGCCTACTATCTGGCAACTGTTACCACCATGACCGAAGGCGTTGACGTCTACGTCGAGGAGGTTACCGGTGGCTACCGGATGTACTTTATGTCCGGCGAGACCAAGACCTACATTGACATCTACCAGAATGGCACTTATGTCAATGCCCGTCTGACGGATGCTCCCACCGCTGTTTACACCTGGAACAGCACTTACAACACCTTTGTTGCCGACATTGGCGGCACCGATTACTATCTGGGTACTTATACCAAGGCCAGCACCGGTGTTACCTACACCACTCTGAGCGCATCCAAGCTGAGCTATATGAATGAGAGTAACGTTGACGTTTCCCAGTTCCCGGCTCGCTTCTATGCCGAAACCACCACGGTTGATCCCGAGCCCACCGTAGCCCCTACGGAGCCTGCAACGCAGGCTCCCACCGAGGCTCCTACCGTTGCTCCCACCGAGGAGCCCACTGTTGCTCCCATCGAGCCCGTGGCACCCTCCGTAACTACTGCTACGATCACCTTTGACGATGCGAGCAAGCGTACGATTTCCACCACAAGTCAGCAGGTATGGGAAGAAAACGGCATCACGGTTACTTATGACAAGGCAGGTTACAACAATGATCTGGCCGAATATGCTAACCCCGTGCGTTTCTATGCAAATACCAAGGTGACGATCGCATATCCCGGTATGACCAAGATCGAGTTCACCACCAATGCTTCCAAGTATACCACTGCGTTGGTTTCCTCTCTTACCGGTGCTACCAGCAATGGTAATGTGGTCACCATCGAGTTTGCGGAGCCCGTAGATTCCTTTGAGATCACCATGAGCGCACAGGTTCGTATGAACAGCCTGACGGTTACTGCAGAAAGCAGCACCACAACCGAGCCTACCGAAGCTCCTACCGAAGCTCCTACCGAGGCCACCACTGAGACTCCCACCGAGCCCGTCACCGAGATGACCATGGTTGAGATCGTTGATGCAGCTTACGAGCTGGCATCCGGCGCTTCCATGAGCGAGGCCGTTACTCTGACCGGCGTGGTCACCAGAGTGAATACCGCTTATGATTCCTACTGGGAAAACGTTACGGTTACCATCCAGATCGAAGGCCGTGAGGACAAGCCCATTATGTGCTACCGCATGAAGGGTACCCGCGCTGATGTTGTCGCTGTTGGCTACACCATCACCGTTACCGGCACCATCAAGAACTACAACGGCACCATCGAATTCGACGCCGGCTGCACGCTGGATTCCTACGTTGAGGGCGTTGCTCCCGAGGATCCCACTGCCGGTATGACCATGCAGGAGATCGTTGACTACGCTTACACTCTGGAAGCCGGCGGCTTTGTCGACGGCAAGACCCTGACCGGCACGATCACCGAGGTCAACACTGCTTACGACAGCGAATATGAGAACGTTACCGTTACCATCGTTGTTGAGGGCAAGGAAGACAAGCCCATCAAGTGCTACCGTATGAAGGGCAACGGTGCCAATATGATCGGTGTTGGCGATACCATCACCGTTACCGGCACCCTGACCAACTACAACGGCACCATCGAGTTCGACCAGGGCTGCACTCTGGATGCTTACACCCTGAATCAGGAAAGCGGTGAGCAGGACCCTAGTGATGTCAACTACGTTTACGGCAGTTACAGCGGTTATAGCAATGTGATCCTGAACTGGGGCGAGCGTGGCGTAGTTGCGACCGGTCTTTCTCCCAATGCAAAGGCTTTCTACACCAGCAACAACACTTCCTACGCTGCTCTGTCTGCTCTGTCCGGCAGCAGCACCGTTTCCAGTGTTCCCGGCAGCGCGCTGTACAGCGAACTGCAGGAGCTGATGACAGAAAACCACACCAAGCAGACTTCCTACGGTGACACTCGCTATCTGTACTGCTTCACCGATTGTGAGAATTCTGATAATTCCAGCATTTCCTGCTTCTATACCGGTAACGAGCTGGATTCCGCATGGGATGGCACTACCTGGAACCGTGAGCACTGCTGGCCCAAGAGCAAGACCGCTGCCGGCACTGCTAACAACAGCAGCACCGGCGAGGTCGGTGACATTATGACTCTGCGTCCCACCACCGCCAACGTCAACTCCAGCCGCGGCAATAAGGCCTACGGCGAGAGCAGCGGTTACCACGATCCCAATGGCAGCCTGGGCAGCAACGGTGCTGACCTGCGCGGCGACGTGGCCCGTATCGTTCTGTACACCTACGTCCGTTGGGGCAACACCTCCTATATGTGGGGCTCCGAGGGCGTTATGGAGAGCAAGGACGTCCTGCTGGATTGGATCGAGGTTGACCCCGTTGACACCTGGGAGCTGGGCCGTAACGACTCCGTTGAGTCCATCACCGGCACCCGTAACGTCTTCGTTGACTACCCCGAGCTGGCCTTCGTGCTGTTTGGCGAAGAAATTCCCACTACGATGACCACTCCCTCCGGCAGCGCAGCTGCTTAATTGCAGAACCAAATAAAAATACCCAAGGGTGAAAACCCTTGGGTATTTTTTGCAGGTATGAATGTCATTGTGAACCAGTGACCGATGTCACTGGTGTGGCGATCCCCAAAATGGAGAGAGAATTGTCAACTATATGACCGAAATGTTTGTAAATATGGGAATGACATATCAGTTGTTCAATTCCTTTAATTTCTCGTACACGGCCGGGTCGGCACGGTTAATGGTCATAGGCATAATGGAGATGTAGCCGCTCATTACGCAATCGCTGTCCAGCGTCAGATCGTTGTGATTCACGTACACGCATTTGCCGTGGGGCATATACATATCGTTGCCTTCGTGGATGAAGTCATCGGAATAGAAGTGACCGCCCTGACGGGTAATGCGGATGCCCTTGGGATCGGGCACGATATTGACGTTATACAGATCACACAGCTCCATCAGCTTGTGCTCTTTGAAGAATTCCAGAACCTGATCCAGCGGCTCTGTTGCCCGGTCGTAGAATTCGGGGCTGGTGGAGATGGCAACTGCCTTTAAGCCCAGGGATACTGCCTCGAATACGCCACCGGCGGTGCCGGAGTACATAATGTCGCAGCCCATATTGAAGCCCCGGTTGATACCGGAGACCACCAGGTCAAACTGCTTCTTCATTCCCAGCACAGCTACGCGTACACAGTCGGCAGGGGAAGAGTCTACGGTGTATGCGGTAAGACCCGGCTCCAGCTCCACCTGCTTGATCTCAAAGCTCTTGTGCAGCTCGATGCTTTGGCTTTTGCCGCTTTGTTCGTATTTGGGGACGACTACCGTTACCTCGCCCAGCTTTTGGCACCACTTTACCAGCGGTATCAGCTGGGGCGCGTTGACACTGTCGTCATTGACTACCAGTATTCTCATAACCAATCCTCGTGTGTTTCCTTATATTCCTTAACAAGCGCATCCGTTTCCCGAATCAGCATATTCATCTCCGCTCGGCTGTATACCGTAGCGCCGCTGGCGCAGGCGTGACCGCCGCCGTTGTGTTTCTCGGCAATAGAATTGATGTGGACAAAACGGGAGCGCAGACGGACGCGGATGGCGCCGTCAGCATTACCGGTGTCGATAAATACGATCCAGCTGATGCAGCCGCGGATCTTGTCCATTGTATTGACGCAGGCGCTGGCTTCTTCCAGGGTCAGGTTGAATCTTTCCTGCATTTCCTTATCCACATACAGATAAGCAACGCCGTGTTCCGTGATCTGCATATTCTCGTAGATATATGCCTTGAACTTGTAGAAGGAGAATTCCTCCAGATACAGCTGCGCATAGAGCAGCTCGGTGTTGATGCCGGCATCCAGCAGGGTGGCAGCAGCCCGGAGAGTGTCACCGTTGACACCGTCATACTTAAACCGACCGGAGTCTGTCACCATACCGGTGTACAGATAGGTAGCGGCTTCGCTTGTCAGCACCAGTTCATCGGAAAAGGTCTGATAAAAGTCCACGATCATTTCGCAGCAGGAGGAGCGGTGTTCCTCCACCCATACCGGATCGCCGTAGGTCTCCACGGGAATGTGGTGGTCGATCTTGATCAGCTCTTTGCATCGCTTGTAGTTTTTGTTGGAGATCCGTGCTTCGGAAGCGGTATCCAGAACGATGCCCAAAGCATCGTCATAAAGGCTTTCGTCCACGGGTGCGTCCTCGGGACCCAGAAACGCCAGATACGCGGCGGTATCACTGTCGATCAGGTAGATCTCCTTCTCCGGCCAGGTGGCCTTCAGCAGCGCCTGAAAGCCCTTGGTGGCGCCGACGCAATCGCCGTCGTTGCGGATATGGCGGAACAGAAATATCCGGTCATATTCTTTGATTTTCTCTAAAATAGCCTGTTTTATCTCAAAATTCATTTGTTTTCTCCAATCATTGCATCCAGATCTGCCAGCATTGCCATAGCCGTCTCCTTATCGGCAACGGTTGCGCCGCTGGCCTTGGCGTGACCACCGCCGCCGTATTTGACGGCGATGGGGTTAATGTTGTATTTGCTTGAGCGCAGCTCACACAGCACACCGGCTTCTGTCTCTGTAAAATTGACCCAAATATCCACACCCCTGGTGTCGGACATGGTGCCGACCATACCCCGGGAGACGGTGAAGGTGTCGACATTCAGCTCCTGCAGCTCCTGCTTGGTTGTATAGATATAGGCGACGTTGTTTTCCGTAAAGCGGATCTTCAGGATGAACTTCGCCTTCAGCAGCTTGGCGGAGAAATCGTCGGCATACAGTGTGCGGTACAGCTCGTTGGTGTCAATGGGCTGCTCCATCAGCTTGGATGCCAGACGGAAGGTGCGGGAGTTGGTGCTGTCGTAGCGGAAGCGGCCGGAATCGGTGATCATACCGGTGAACAGCGCTTTGGAAGCGATCAGATTCAATTTCAGATCGCATTGAACGGCAAACTCGGTTATTAAGCCGCAGCAGCTTTCAAAGCTGGTGTCAATGATCTCCAGATCCGCGATCTTTTCGCAGAATATATGGTGATCGAACCGAATGGTCCTGGCAGCAAGCTGATAACGGTCATCGTTGATCATCGACCGGGAGCCGGAGTCCAGAATGATCGCCAGCGCGCCGTGATAGGTGCTGTCGGGAATGGTATCCATCCGGCTGCCCTCGATGAAGCCGTAAAAGCCGGGATTATCGCCTACCATATATACCTGCTTGGCAGGGAAGTTCTCCTTAATGATCTGCTGCATACCTACCTGACTGCCGATGGCATCACCGTCCGGGCGACCGTGACGGTGAATAATGACGGTATCAAAGGCCTGAATGGTTTTTAGAATTTCCTGAAACATCGTAAACCTCACTTGTAAACGGTATCAATATATCGTATAATAAATCATAACATAAAATGCGCGTTTGCGCAATGTAAATATGATGGAAATTGGGTGATTGGATGGGAAATGAACATATTTTGCTGGTTGACGGCAGCAATCTGCTGTTTCAGATGTTTTACGGTATGCCGGCACGGATCATTGGCAGGCAGGGAAAGCCCATCCAGGGTACGCTGGGCTTCGTGGGCGCGCTGCTGAAAATGGTAAGAAAGCTGCAGCCCACCCATCTGGCGGTGCTCTTTGACGGCGAGACCCAAAACCCGAGAGGGGAACTGGACGAAAGCTATAAATCCAACCGGGAGGACTACAGCCTGCTGCCGGAGGAGGATACGCCATTTTCTCAGCTGCCGGATGTATACGCGGCGCTGGATCATCTGGGGATCTGCCACCGGGAAACGGAATGTTGTGAGACCGACGATTGGATGGCATCCTATGCGCTGGGGCTGGGCAGGGAATACCGAATGACTCTGATGTCCCAGGACAGCGATTATTTCCAGCTCATTACGGACAAGGTCTGCGTACTGCGCTACCGCGGCGACAATTCCGTGGTTTGCGACTGCGCCTACATACGGGAAAAGCTGGGCATCGAACCGTGTCAATACGCAGACTTCAAGTGCCTGACCGGGGACAGCTCCGACAATATCCGCGGTGCGGACAAGGTGGGTCCCAAGACGGCGGCAGCACTGATGGGTCAGTTTGGCTCGCTGGAGAATCTTCTTAAGAATACACAGAACATTTCCAAACCCTCTATTCGGGCATCTATTCAGAAAAACAAGGACCGCTTGTTGCTTAATCAAAAGCTGATCCGACTGGAGCAGAAATATCCGGTGCCCTTTTCTATGGAGGAGAAGGCATTTACATACGATGGACAGACCTCAACGCAGGTGCTGACCGCCATAGGAGTAAAATAAACCCCAACAGCTTCTAAAGTCTGTTGGGGCTTTTTATTGTAGGTCAAAAATGATTGTCCTTGGCTTCTTTCACCGAGTAGTACTTTTGACACGCATAGCAGAAGAATTCGATATGTGAAAACCGCACATTACCTTTTACATAATTGTCTGCAATTTCAAAATTATAGTCCTTGGCTTCTTCAGAATCGGAGTGAACGACCTTTGAAACTTTTTTGCGAAGCAATTTTTGACCGCAAATCGGGCAGTAGTGCCTTTTGAAATAAACAAAGAAGGGACTCTCACAAGTGAAACTGTACCCTTTGATCTTCATAACAGCCAGCCCTTATTTATTTTCCATTGCTACGGCCACATCCAGCGCGATCTTTATCATAGCGGTGAATGCGGTCTGCCGTTCTTCGGAGGTGGTCTCAACGCCCTTGAGCACGTGGTCGGAAATAGTGCAGATGCACAGCGCCCGCTTGCCGTAACGGGCGGCGTTCATATACAGCGCCGCGGCCTCCATCTCCAGAGCCATAACGCCCATCTTCTTCAAGCCGTAGACGCTGTCCAGACCTTCAGGTACGCCTGCGTGGTCGCCGTAGAACACATCAGAGGAATTGACGTTGCCTACGTGATACGTGACACCTGCGGCCTTGGAAGCCTCCACAGCGGCACTGAGCAGTTCGTAGGATGCGATGGGGGCGTAGGTGCCGGGCAGATGGAACTGGGCGGCGAAATTGGAGTCGGTGCAGGCGCCCTGGGCGATGACGATATCATAAAGATCAATATGCTCCTGAATGGAGCCGGCAGAGCCTACACGGATGATGTTTTCCACGCCGTATCCGTTATACAGCTCGTGGGAGTAGATGCCGATGGCCGGCATACCCATACCGGAGGCCATTACGGAAACCTTAACGCCCTTGTAGTAGCCGGTGTAGCCCTGAACACCGCGGACATTGTTCACCAGAACGGGATTTTCCAGGAAATTCTCTGCAATAAACTTGGAGCGCAGGGGATCGCCGGGCATCAGAACGGTCTTGCCGAAATCGCCGGGCTTGGCGCTGATGTGGGGAGTGGGTGTGTGTAACATAGTTTTTCCTCCTGATTAGTAGTTTTGGAAACCGCCATCTTTGGCGTACTGCGCCAGCAGATCCCGGGCGTAAACCTCGGCATCGTAGCGCTCGATTTCTGTTAGTTTGTTGGGTCCGTACAGGGAAGAATAGCTGTCGACCACCACATAATAGGTCTCGTCGTATTCAATATTCTGCTCCAGATACCGACCGTATTCGCCATAGCTGATAAAATAGCGGTTATTGGTGGTGTTGTAGAACCGATCCAGCAGATCCTTGCCCTTGATGGAGCAAAGCACCAGCTGATTGTCAAAGGGGAAGAGGGAATAGAGCATTTTATAGCTGACATCACCGGCAGCCAGATACCCGGGATCCCGGATGGAGATAAAGCCGCCGCCCAGAGCGATATCATATTCATCGCCCCAGATCTCTTCACCGGCCTGATAGTAAAGATCTGCCACCAGCTGCTGCATATATTTGCTGTTGCGGTTATAATTGTTTGTTCCCAGGATCTCGTTGCCTTTATCCACCGAGTCAGCATACTTGTCCAGCAGCTCGGAAACGATGGGATGATCCTCCTCGTGGGCATAAATCCGGGGCTCCACCAGTTCAGCGGTCTGCACAGAGGGCTTACCGGTCGCAATATTGATGGCGACCTCCACGTGACTGATGCCCTCGTTATCGCCGCCGCCCTGCAGGTGATAAACGCCGTAGCTGTCGGTGATCACGTATTTGCGGTGGGTGTGACCTTCAAACACAAGATCCACATAGCCGTCAGACAGCGCCACGTCATAGTAGCTTTTCAGCATACTGTCACTGACAGAGCCGGTTTTGTTGGAGCCGAGACCGTCATGAAGCACGTAGACGATGAAATCCGCGCCGGCTTCCCGGAGCATATCGGATTCATGCTTGACCAGCTGGGTCAGCTCCGAGCCGGTCTTGAAATACACGTCCGTTACCTTATCGGAAGAAATAGAGGAGTAGCAATCGCCAACGGCACCGATAATACCGATCTGCAGCTGACCCAGATCAACCACGGTGGAGCTCTTGCAGTAGCTTACCTGCTGATTGGTTTCCCGGTCATAGATGTTGATGGCAAGGAATGGGAACTGGGCAAACTGGGCGTTTTCCTCGATAGGTGCTTCGCCCCAATCGTATTCGTGGTTGCCGATGGCCATAGCGGCGAAGCCCATTTCATTCATCCAGTCCACCATAATGCGACCGTGGGTCAGATTGGATTCCGAAGCACCCTGCCACATATCGCCGGCGTTGAGGAAAATGGCGTGATCGTCGGTGTTTCTGGCATTTTCCAGGTAAGTGCTCAGCTCGTCAAGACCCAGGTGGGTGTCGGCATCCGCCAGCTTGCCGTGGATATCGTTGAGCGCGTAGAAATCCACCATTACCAGCAGAAATTCGCTGCAGCGGTCGCAGAAACCGTCGTTGCCTTCGTCAATATGACCGTCAGCGCACTTTGACGGCGTGGTGGCATCCGGTGCCTGGGCAGGGGAGCAGCTCACAAACAGCAGGCAAAGCACCAGAAGCAGACATAGTATCTTTATGTAGGACACAGCTATCCTCTCCGTTTTCTCTTTCGTTTTGAAAAAGCAGCCTTTCGTGTTTGGTACAGAAAACACGGAAAGCTGCACATATTTTATTTTACAGCATATTACCGAAAAATCAAGAGCTTTTACACAAAAAGAGCGGAGTATTGCACTCCGCTCAAGTTTATGAAAGCGCTGCGTAGCTGACCTGGGGATAGGGTGTGGGATTGCACTCGGTTTTGCTGTCAAACACACCGCCGCCGGTCACGTTGCCGGCAGAGCAGGACACGCGCGAACAAGTACCACAACAGATATCTACAGCCACTTCCTAAAAAGCTCCGATAAAACGGCATCAGAAAAGCTGGAGCAGATGTTCGAATAACGGACATAGCAAAGCCGCCACTCGGTCAAAACCGGGTGGCGGCAAATTATTTGAACTTAAGTTAGACTTCGTCGCAAGGGCCGCTACAATCAGGACACTTAGGAATCATGCCTAGATGTAAGCCGCCATTGCCGTACCTGCGGAACTCGTGGCCGCACCAAAGACATTTGAAGTCGCCATAATCGTTTGGTGAAACACCACAACCGGAATAACAACTAGGACACGGCGGACAACCGTATCCATTAAAGAGGCCGTCCTTATCGGGCTTCATCGTCCATTCATGACCACACTCGTTGCAGATCAAATCTTTCTTCATAATGTACCTCCCATGACGCATCCTGTTATCTTATGTAAAAGAAATAGACATACAATCCTATATGGATTGCGCAAATAATGAACATGCCGATATTATAGATGAAGTTTTGCACTTCCATCGTAGAATTGCACGACCAGTCTTCTTTGAAGTTAAATAAGACTTTTGCAATCGATCCACCTGTGGCGCCACCTATAACCAAAATAGGAATCAAGATGATGTCAGGAATTAAAAAATTACCATGAGGCGCAATATAATATGCGGACTTGCGGATGATTACTAAAACAAAAGCGATGATGTTGATTATGATTAGGTATCCACCAATCCAACCGGCTCTATCCACAGCATGATTCCAAACGAAAGAAAAAACGTTATTAACACCGATCATAGTTGCAATGAGAAGAAAGTGAATTACAAACATAACCGGAGGAATGTATGCCAGAAATTTGCTTAACCAACTTCGAAGTTCACGATATTCTGTATCAGAAAAGAAGTTGGCGATACATGCGCCTAGAGAACCACCGAGAATAGGTAGCAGTATGAGTCCAGCGGCGGATAGGCGGTTGGAAGGATCCTCGGCTTCTTTTACATACATCACCAAGGTTACAACATTAATGATTACCAGATATGCTATCCCAATGTAGTAATAAAACGGCATAAAAAACGCTCCCTTCTATATTTGTTTAGATACAAAAACAGCCATCGAGTATGGCTTAACAGCCACAGCCGAGGCTGTTAATGGCACGCCCGGCGCGATTCGAACGCGCGACCTTCCGCTTAGGAGGCGGATGCTCTATCCAGCTGAGCTACGGGCGCATATAATTACCGAAATATTGTAACGGAAATTTTATTTGCTGTCAATAAATTTCGTTCTGTTTACAGCAACGGCGGCATATACTGGCAGGAGAGCCTATGGAAGGGAGGAACAAATATGCCGAAGAAAGAGAATGAAAACACGGATATTGATGACATGATCTTCGATGCCGAGGACGGCGGACCCAGCGAAAGATAAGAATTATTGCTTACTTTTGTGGCTTTTTCCGAAATCCTCTTTACAGAAATGGATTTTTCGGCTATAATATTGGGCGAAAATGTAAAAATCTACGAAGTGAGTGAAAACACTATGAATATCGAATTTGATACCTATAAGCAAAAACTCAATGATATCAAGCCGGCGCTGGATGATCTGTCCGCGTCCTTGAATCTGGAAGGTCTGCGCAACGAACTGGAGCGCTATCAGGCTATGCAGGAGGCGCCTGGCTTCTGGGATGATCCGGAAAAGAGCCAGAAGATCGTTATGAAAGCCAAGCAGGCGGAAAACAAGATCGAGCGCTATGCCAAAATGTGCGCTGCCTGGGATGACCTGATGACCATCTGCGAAATGGCAGAGGAAGAGGATGACGACTCTATGCTGCCGGAGCTGAAGGAAGGCTTTGAGCAGCTGGTAGCCGAGATGGAGTCCTGCCGTCTGGAAACCTTGCTCACCGGCAATTACGATGCCAACAACGCGCTGATGAGCTTTCACGCCGGTGCCGGCGGCACAGAGGCCCAGGACTGGTGCCAGATGCTGTACCGTATGTACACCCGCTGGGCAGAGCGCCACGGCTTCAGCTACAAGATCCTGGACTATATGGAAGGCGATGAAGCCGGTCTGAAATCCGCGGATATCCTGATCGAAGGCACCAATGCCTACGGCTTCCTGAAGGGCGAAAGCGGTGTTCACCGTTTGGTGCGCGTATCTCCCTTTGACGCCAATGCCCGTCGGCAGACCTCTTTCTCCGCGGTGGAGGTCATTCCCGAGATCCCGGATGACAGCAACGATGTGGAGATCCGTCCCGAGGACTACGAGATGCAGGTGTTCCGTTCCTCCGGCGCAGGCGGTCAGCATATCAACAAGACCTCCTCCGCAGTTCGCCTGATCCACAAGGCCACCGGCATTGTGGTGGCGTGCCAGACCGAGCGCAGCCAGTTCCAGAACAAGGAGAACTGTCTGCGTATGCTGCGCTCCAAGCTGGTGGAGATCAAGGAGCGTGAGCATCTGGATAAGATCTCCGACATCAAGGGCGTTCAGCAGAAGATCGAGTGGGGCAGCCAGATCCGCAACTATGTCTTTATGCCCTACACCCTGGTGAAGGATACCCGTACCGGCTGCGAGACCGCCAATGTGAACGCCGTTATGGACGGCGCGCTGGATCCCTTTATTCAGAGTTATCTGAACTGTTTGGCGACCGGAAACTGGGTAACCAAATAAAAATCTGCAAAAAATCAAAAAATCACTTGATATTTTCGTTTTACTGTGCTATTATTTATTGGCTATGTAACACCCGCGGAGGGAGGTAAAGGAAATGATTGTTCTGAAGTATATCAATATCGCTCTGGTGGTTCTGACCAGCCTTGCGCTGATCGTTGTTGTTCTGCTGCAGTCCGGCAAGGAATCCGGTCTGGGCTCCATCACCGGTAAGAACGAAACTTACCTGGGCAAGAGCAAGTTTGGCACCCTGGACAAGGTTCTGGCTTCTGCTACGAAGTGGATCGTCCTGGCTTGGGCTGTTCTGACGCTGACTCTGCACCTCTTCCCCTAATCACATAAAGTATGACCGCAGGGCTTGCCCTGCGGTTATTTTCATGGTATGCTGATGAAAAACAAAGCAGAAAGGTGATATCTATGGAAACATACAAGCTGTCCGCTCTGGAGCCGAAGGCTGTATTTCATTATTTCGAGGAAATTTGCGCCATTCCCCACGGAAGCGGCAATACAAAGATGATCAGCGACTACCTTGTCGCCTTTGCAAAGGAAAACGGTATCCGCTATATTCAGGATGATCTGAACAATGTGCTTCTTTTTGCTGACGGTACGCCCGGGTATGAAGATCACCCGCCGGTGATCCTGCAGGGGCATATGGATATGGTTTGCGAGAAGGATGCCGATTGTCCCATCAATATGGATACCGATGGACTTGCCGTTGATTGCGATGAAACCTGCGTCTATGCTCACGGCACGACGCTGGGCGGTGACGACGGTATCGCGGTTGCCTTTGCGCTGGCGCTGCTGGCGGATAAAAGCATTCCCCATCCGCCGCTGGAGGTCATTATCACCGTGGATGAGGAAACCGGTATGTACGGCGCTGCCGGCATCGACCTAAGTATGCTCAAGGGCAGAACCATGCTGAATCTGGACTCGGAGGATGAGGGCGTATTCACCGTAGCCTGCGCCGGCGGCGCGAGAGCGACGCTGACTCTGCCGTTGGAACGCAGAGCGGTTTACGGTCCGTGCGTCAAGCTAAATGTGGACGGTCTGCAGGGCGGTCATTCCGGTGTGGAGATCCACAAGAAGCGCGCCAACGCCAACAAGGTGATGGGCGAGCTTTTAAGCCGTGTGCAGAAGCTGATGCCGGTGTGCATCACCAAGCTGGAAGGCGGCGCCAAGGACAATGCCATCCCCAGATCCTGCACGGCAACACTTGTGGCGCTGGGAATGTATATCGAGCGCATTAACGACATTACCGCACAGCTGGAAAAGGAGATCCGGGAGCAGTTTGATGAGCCGGATGTGCGCATCTGGGGCGATGACGTGGATGCGTTGGGCGGTAATGCGCTGACAACGGAGGCTTCCTCCAAAGTGATCGCCATGCTCAACAGCGTGCCCAACGGTGTGCAGAGCTGGAGCGCCGATATTCCCGGTCTGGTGCAGACCAGCCTGAATCTGGGCGTTCTGCGGCTGGAGGAAGAATTGAATATGACCTTTGCCGTGCGTAGCAGCGTGAATCAGGAAAAGTATGCACTGCTGCAGCAGCTGAAGGGAATTGCGGAAATGTTTGAAGGCGGCTACAGCGATACCGGCGACTATCCTGCCTGGGAATACAGGAAGGACTCTCCGCTTCGTGAGCTGATGGTAAAGAGCTTTACGGAAAAGTTCGGCAAAGCGCCTCAGGTGGTTGCTATTCACGCAGGTCTGGAATGTGGTCTGCTCAGCGATAAGCTGCCGGGGCTGGATTGCGTTTCCATCGGTCCGGATATGCACGATATCCACACCAGCCGGGAGCGGCTGGAGATCGCGTCCACCCGCCGCACCTGGGAATTCCTGCTGGAGATACTGAAAAAACTCTGACTGTCAGGAGATTACCTTCGTAACAAATGAAGCACGCAACCGCAGCACCGTGAATGAACGGTGCTGCGGTTAACTGTTTTCTTTGCGGGCGATTCGTGAATCGCCCCTACGGACAATACTGCACTGCCTGCCGCTGCTTGTTGGCTATTTCCTGCAAATCAGGCTTTTCATCCACCGCACATCGTCTTTACTGATGATCCGCAGCAAAAACAGCAGACAAAGCAGTATGGCGGTATACGCCGCCGAGCGCAATACCGCGCCGGTGACGAAATGGCAGAGCCAAAGCGCAAGTGCTGCCGCCGCCAATGTCAGAATTGGGATGTGCAGTGGGATCTTCTGCACGGTTATACGAAGTAACCGCCGCAGACTTAAGCAGAAATTGATAATATGCGTAATGAGAAAGCTGGCGAAATAGCCCGTAATTCCGTATTTCGGTAACAAAATGTACAGAAATGCCACGTCCATCGTATTGGTAAGGATGTTATAGCGTACAGAGGCCTTTTGCTGTCCAAGACCCTTGATCATCGCATCAGTGACACCGTCGCTGTAGAGCATTACTGCCAGCAGGGAAAACCAGCGCAGATAAGTGCCGGCTTCCTTGCTTTTGTACAGCGCCATACACAGCTCATCTGCGGAAAGAAAGAGGATACCGCCGCAGAGCGTCCCGAAGAACAGGGCGATCCGCAGGCTTTGCTTCACCAGATAGTGGATGCGCATTGTGCTGCCGGCAGCCCGGCAACGGGCAAGCTCCGGGATCAGCAGCTCCGTAAGCCCGAATAGGATCGCCATAGGGAAGGTGAGAATGGGGAATACCATTCCGCAAACCGTGCCGAAGGCGGCAAGGGGCGAGAGACTACCGCCATACAGTGCCAGCCGCTTGGGCACCATCAAATTCTCGACGGTGGAAATCCCGGTGCGCAGATCATCCGCCAGCGCCAGAGGAATCGCCGTGTGAGCCAGCTGGCGCCCCACCGGCAGACGGTCAGAGGTCTTGGGGCGTTCCAATATCCGCAAGATCACAAGGCTTAACAGCGTGAAGCAGGCGCCCATAGCGCTGCCCATCACAACTGCCTGGCAGGAACGTGCCGCATCGTGACCCGCCCAAAAGGAAAGCAACAAAACGGTGCAGACCATACAGCAGAGCTGCTCTGCAACCTCAACGGCTGCCAGCGTGCCGATACGGCTGGCACCGGTAAAGTAGCCCACCATGACCCCGGTCAGACAATTCACCGGCAGAAACGCGGCAAACAGCCGCAGAGAGGATAGGGTATGGATATTGCCGATCCAGTTTTCGGCGATCTGTGGCGCGAAAATATACACGATACCGCCAACGGCAGCGCTGCAGATGATGCTGTACATCAGGCAGCCGGACAGTACCCAGGTGATATTCTGTGGCTTTTTCCTGCCGATCTGCTCTGCGGTCAAATACATCGTTGCTGTGCGGATGCCTGCCATTCCTGCCACCAGCGCCATAGCGCCCACGCTCATTACAAGCTGCAGCAGACCGATGCCCTCCGCACCGATCCGGGAGGACAGATACACCTGGAAGGATGTCCCCACCAGCCGCAGCAGCAGATTCACAGCGGTCAGCAGCAGGGCACTGTAAAATATAGGGAGCTTTCTTCGCAAAATGAATCCCTCCTTGTCCCAACTGTATGCGGACAAGGAGGGGATTATGTGCATTTAAGGATTAAACTGCTTACAATGGTATGCCAGGGGACACCCATCGCACCTGGGCGCGCGGGCGGTGCAGACCTCTCTGCCGAACAGCACGATGCGGTGGCAGAAATCGGAGCTTTCCTCCGGCGGCAGGATCTTGCGAAGCTGGAGCTCCACCTTTTCCGGGTCTTTGCTGCCGTCGGTCAGCCCCAAACGGCCACAGATGCGGATGCAGTGGGTATCGCAGACAACGCTGCCGGGTACGGCATACAGATCGCCCAGCAGCAGATTTGCGGTCTTGCGGCCGACACCGGGAATCTTCAGCAGGGACTCCATATCCCCAGGAACCTTTCCGCCGTAATCAGCCAGCAGCATTTGGCAGCCCAGCACGATGTCCCGGGCTTTGTGCTTATAAAAGCCGCAGGAGTGGACGTACTTCTCAATATCGGCAATATCGGCATTTGCCATAGCCTCCAGCGTGGGGTAAGCAGCAAACAGTGCAGGTGTCACCAGATTGACCCGGGCGTCGGTACACTGGGCAGACAGCCGTACGGCGATCATCAGCTCATAGTCCTTGCTGTAGTGTAACGCGCAGACAGGATCGGGATATTTCAGTTTC
Source organism: Oscillospiraceae bacterium (assembly GCA_017436955.1). GTDB lineage: Bacteria > Bacillota > Clostridia > Oscillospirales > Oscillospiraceae > Faecousia. The sequence goes on from JAFSCD010000003.1 coordinate 16,567, forward strand.
AAAGCGTCGATGATGGCGCCGACCTTTTTCTGCATAAGAGCACCTCCTTTTCCCCATAATAACACAAAATGCGGGGAAAGAAAAGATGCAATTTATCCCTCGTTTTCAAGCAGCTCTGCGCTCAGTGCGGAGATTTCGTAGGCGGTGCGCTCCTGGGGACCTTCCTCCGTCAGCTTTGTGTAGATGCGGCTTTGCAGTCTGCCGTGAACGCAGATCTGATCCCGAACCTGACAGCGGGCGATCTCCTGCGCCGTTCTGCCCCAAAGGATGCAGGGCAGATAATCCGCACGGTGGAACGCCCGTGGGATCGCCAGCATCACGTCGCAGATCTCGCGACCCAGCGGTGTTCTGCGAAAGATGGGCTCCTTGCAGATAAAGCCGGTGACGGTCACGTCGTTCATTGGCTCGGCGTCCTGCGCCACGATATCCGTTGCGAAAATAAAGATCAGCAGATGGCGTATGCCGTTGGTGCGGCTGTTGTGGGAGCGGATCTGCCCGGTTACGGTCAGATATTCGCCGCCGCTGGGGTCGATGCGGTGGACAATGACTTCCGGTGCGATCACCGGCAGAATATCCACAGCACCGGACAGCCGTGGGATCTCCAAAGTGAAGCGGTAAAACCGCTTGCCGTGGTTTTCGTGGGAGAATACCGGCAGTTCGCGCAGGCTGCCGCAGACCGCGATTTGGTTGACAGTATGTTCCATAGTTTCACCTCAAGTTCAGATGTATGGAACATCTTATGCGCGCAAAAATAAAAAAGACCGCCTATGGGCAGTGCACCATAGTGATAAATTGCCTAAAAAGGCGTGGATTTCCCCGATATTACGCCAAAAGCCCTTGAAATCCACAAAGGATTTCTGCGATCTTTTGTCTTATCTCAAGAAAACCCCCATCCTTTTTAGGTGCGAAGCAGTTTTGAAGTGGTAACTTTTTTGATTAACAAATAACAAAATTCCCGGAATGCTGACGCATTTCGGGAATTTTTTATGCAGTTAAGCGGAAAAGGAACCGTTCAAAACCATTTTCTCACTATGGCGCACTGCCCATCAAAGGCGGTCTTTTTGCTGATAAACTTACAGACCCATTTCTGCCTTGACCTCGCCGAAGCAGCGGATGGCAAAGTCCAGATCCTCCTTGGTGTGACCGGCGGAGATCTGGGTGCGGATGCGGTCACGCTCCTTGGGAACCACCGGGTAGCAGAAGGCAACCACGTATACGCCCTTATCCAGCATACGGCGTGCAAACTCGTGGGCGACCTTGGGATCGTACAGCATAACGGGTACGATGGGATGCTCACCGGGCAGCAGATCGAAGCCCAGCTTTTCCATACCGGCACGGAAGTACCGGGCATTCTCGTGAACCTTGTCACGCAGAGCGGTGGATTCTTCCAGCAGCTCGATGGTGCGGATGGTAGCGGCGCAGATAGCAGGAGCTACGGTATTGGAGAACAGGTAGGGGCGGCTGCGCTGGCGCAGCAGATCAACGACGGGCTGCCGTGCGGCGGTATAGCCGCCGGAAGCGCCGCCCAGCGCCTTGCCGAAGGTGCCGGTGATGATGTCGATGCGGTCCATCACGCCGCAGAATTCCGGCGTGCCGCGGCCGTGCTCACCCATAAAGCCCACGGCGTGGCTGTCGTCCACCATGGTCAGGGCGTCAAACTCGTCCGCCAGATCGCAGATGGACTTCAGGTCGGCAATATAGCCGTCCATGGAGAAAACGCCGTCGGTGGCAATGAGGATCTTCTTGCAGCCGGATGCTCTGGCATCCTCCAGGCAACGGCGCAGATCTTCCATATTGTTGTTCTTGTAACGGTAGCGCTTTGCCTTGCACAGGCGGACACCGTCGATAATGGATGCGTGATTCAGCTCGTCGGAAATGACGGCATCTTCCGCACTTAAAAGTGTCTCAAACAGACCGCCGTTGGCATCGAAGCAGGAGGAGTAGAGGATAGCATCGTCCATACCCACAAAGGCGGCGATCTTCTTTTCCAGATCCTTGTGGATCTGCTGGGTGCCGCAGATGAAGCGCACAGAGCTCAAACCGAAGCCCCAGTCATCATAGCTTGCCTTGGCGGCGGCGATCAGCTCGGGATGGGCGGAAAGACCCAGATAGTTGTTGGCGCACATATTGACAACGCCGGTGGTCTTGGTGGTGTCGATACGGGAGCGCTGGGGTGTGGTAATAATGCGCTCGTCACGCCAGGTGCCGGCTTCGCGAATGGCTTCCAGCTCCTGCGTAATGGCAGAAAGTGCAGATTTCATAATTATTCTCCCTTCTTAGTCCAATCCAGCACAACTTTGCCGGAGCGACCGCTGTTCATAGCCTCAAAGCCCTTCTCAAACTCGGTGTAGTGGAAGCGGTGGGTGATGACAGGTGTCAAGTCCAGACCGCCCTGCACCATATAGCTCATCTGGTGCCAGTTGTCCATCTTCCGACCGTAGATGCCCTGCAGGGTCAGACCCTTGGTGATGATAGTGTTCATATTCAGGCTGACGGGCTTGTTGCTGATGCCCAGCAGGGAGATCTTGCCGCCGTTGCGCATAACGCCGATCATCTGCTCCAGAGCCATACCGTTACCGGACATTTCCAGACCCACATCGAAGCCCTCGGTCAGACCCTGCTGGTGCATAATCTGGGCCAGGTCCTCCTTGGCGGTGTTGACAGCGGCGTCAACGCCCATTTTGCGAGCCAGCTCCAGACGGTAGTCGTTGATGTCGGTGATGATGACCCGACGAGCGCCGGCAAATTTGCAGATACCGGCGGCGATGATACCGATAGGACCTGCACCGGTGATCAAAACATCCTCGCCGATCAGATCGAACATCAGTGCGGTGTGGGTGGCGTTGCCGATTGCGTCAAAGAATGCTACGACATCTTCCGGCAGGGATTCGTCAATGATGACTACGTTGGATTCCGGGATGCAGAGATACTCGGCGAATGCGCCGTCACGGTCAACACCTACGCTGACGGTGTCCTTGCACCACTGGATATTGCCGGTGTGGCAGTTGCGGCAGTGGTGGCAGGTCAGGTGACCTTCGCCGGAAACCAGCTGACCGACCTTCAGCCCGGTAACACCTGCACCCAGCTCTGCAATTTCGCCCACATACTCGTGACCGATGGTCATGGGGGGCTTGATATGCTCCTGCGCCCAGGGATCCCAGTTGAAAATATGTACGTCGGTGCCGCAGATAGCGGTTTTGTGTACCTTGATCAGCACTTCACCGGGACCCGGTGTGGGGACGGGTACTTTGTGCAGCTCCAGACCGGGACCTGCGATGGGTTTTACGATGGCATCCATAAGTCTTTCCATGGTTCAGCCTCCATTATTTGTAATTTATGGATTTATTTTAGCACAGTATATCGCCGCTTTCAAGTATGCAAGCGACAATTTTCCGGTTGTCTTGTCATCCCAAGCGAGTGTCAACGAGTCAAAGGATCCACGCACTGCGAAGATCCTTCAGCTTCGGGCTGTCGCCCTGCGATCAGGATGACACAGTATTAACGTTTTTTCCTGCCTGGGTTGTTCTTTGCGGGCTTTTTCATAGCAGCAGGGCGCTTCAGCGGCTTTTTCTGCGCCGATCTGGGCGGGGGAGAGGAATGGGTGGTTCTGGGTGGGATGGCACGGATCAGGCATTTGGGTCCCGAGCCGATCAGATCCTCCCGATGGGCTTTCAGCAGCGCTTCTTTTACCAGGTAATAATTTCTGGGATTGCGGTACTGGATCAGCGCCCGCTGCATGGCTTTTTCGTGGGGATCGGTGGGAACGTAGACCTTTTCCATGGTCCTGGGGTCAATGCCGGTGTAGTACATAACGGTGGACAAGGTGGAGGGTGTGGGATAGAAATCCTGCACCTGCTCCGGGTTATAGCCCATATCCCGGATGTATTCCGCCAGCTCGACGGCTTCCTTTAAGGTGGAGCCGGGGTGGCTGGACATCAGGTAGGGAACCAGGAACTGATTCATTCCGTATTGCCGGTTCAGGGCGTAATATTTGTCCACAAAGCGGTTGTAGACCGCGTTTCTGGGCTTTCCCATCCGGTCCAGCACCGCATCGGACACGTGCTCCGGCGCGACCTTCAGCTGACCGGAAATGTGGAACTGCACCAGCTCCTTGAAGAAGGTGTCCTTCTTATCCGCCAGCAGATAATCGAAGCGAATACCGCTGCGGACAAATACCTTTTTCACGCCGGGTATCTTCCGGAGCTTGCGCAGCAGCGCCACGTAATCGGAGTGGTCTGCCTTCATATTCTTGCAGGGCGTGGGGTAGAGACATTGGCGACCGCCGCAGGCACCCTTGCTTAACTGCTTTTCGCAGGCCGGATGCCGGAAATTGGCGGTAGGACCGCCTACGTCGTGGATATAGCCCTTAAAATCCTTGTCCTTTGCCATCAGCTCCGCTTCCGCCAGGATGGATTCATGGCTTCTTGTCTGAATAATGCGACCCTGATGGAAGGTCAGCGCGCAGAAGGAGCAGGCGCCGAAGCAGCCACGATTGCTGACAAGGCTGAATTTGACCTCCTCAATGGCAGGAACGCCGCCTGACTTGGCATAGCTGGGGTGCCAGGTGCGCATATACGGCAGATCGTAGACCGCGTCCATCTCCTGGGTGGTCAGCGGCTTTTGCGGAGGATTTTGCACCACATAGAGCCCTCCGTAAGGCTCTGCCAGCCGCTTGGCGGTGAAGGGGTCACAGTTGCCGTATTGGATATTGAAGGATTCGGCGTATTTGCGCTTATTTCCCTTCAGTTCATCGTAAGAGGGCAGGGTGATCGTTGGCAGGGAATCGTCAAGCTGCGCGGTCTTGAACACAGTGCCGTCAATGTAGGTGATATCCTTCACATCCATACCGGCGTTGAGGGCATCGGCGATCTCCACGATGCTTCTTTCACCCATGCCGTACATCAGCAGATCCGCCTGGCTGTCCAGCAAAATGGAGCGCTTCAGGCTTTCCGACCAGTAATCGTAGTGGGCAAGACGCCGCAGGCTGGCTTCAATGCCGCCGATGAGGATGGGGACGTTCTTGTAAGTCTGCCGGATCAGGTTGCAATAGACCACGGTTGCGTAGTCCGGGCGCTTGCCCATAATGCCGCCGGGGGTGAAGGCATCGTTCTTGCGTCTGTGCTTGGTGACGGAATAGTGGTTGACCATAGAGTCCATATTGCCGCCGGACACCAAAAAGCCCAATCTGGGCGCCCCGAATACGTCAATGGACTTGGGATTTTTCCAATCCGGCTGGGAAATGATGCCCACACTGTAGCCGTGGCTTTCCAGCACACGGCTGATGATGGCGTGACCGAAGGAAGGGTGATCTACGTAGGCATCGCCGATGACGTAGACAAAGTCGCACTGTGTCCAGCCCCGTTCCAGCATATCCTCTTTGCAAATGGGAAGAAAGCGCATAGTTACCCTCCGATCGTTTTTTGTTATTATAACACCGTTTTTCTGTAAATGGAAGAATAAAAATCCGGGAGATCGGTGATCTCCCGGTAAAATTAAGCAGGATAGCAGTTAATGATCCAGATCAGGATCGGCAAAGTCAGGCTGAACAAGCTTACCAGCCAGGGCGTCAGTACCCGCTTGGAGCAGAACATCAGCAGCAGACACAGCGCGGTAACGGCGATAGGACCCAAAACAGCGATACCCCGACCCACCATAAAGTCAAACGTACCGTCCAGCTGCAGACCGAAGCCCACCTTTTCCGGCAGCACACTTAAATTGCGGATGGCAAGGATCACCGCGCCGAGGACAACGGGGATCGCCAAAACAAACTGCTTGAATTTGACGATAAACTTCCACGTTTTGGACGCACGGTCACCGGTCTTGCGGAAGAAGGCACCGGCTTTTTCACGACCGGGCGCGGATCTCTCCACAAAATTGTCCCATTTTTCAGTAATGGATTCCAGAAAACTCATAAAATACCTCCGAAGGTACAGTTCATTGAAGCAAGTTTACCACAGTTGCGCAGGTTTTGCAAGTGTATCAACGCTTGTTGTCCTGATACAGAGCCGCAAGACCCTTTACGATCAGATCCTTATCGTAGATCATGGGCGTCTTGCACAGCGGAACGATGAATTTCGCAATACCGCCGGTGGCGATCACGGTGCATTTGTGTCCCAGCTCCGCTTCCATCCGCTCGATCATACCGTCCAGCATACAGGCGTTGCCCATCATAATGCCGCTGCGCATACAGTCGATGGTGTTGCGGCCGATGGCCCTTTTGGGCTGGTCCAGCTGCAGACCGGGAAGCAGAGCAGTGCGCTCGGTAAGCGCGTCCAGAGAGATCTTCACACCGGGGCAGATGCAGCCGCCGATGAGCGCGCCGGTCTCATCCAGTACGGTCATCGTGGTGGCGGTGCCCATATCAATGACGATCAGCGGCGGCTTATGCTCACGAAGCGCAGCCACGTTTCCCACTACCAGGTCAGCACCAGTCTGGGAAGGATTTTCAATTTTGATATTCAGCCCGGTTTTCAGCCCCGGACCCACCACCAGGCTGGCTTTGCCCGTCAGCTTCTTGATGGCGGTCTGCATAGAATTCAGCACCTGCGGAACCACGGATGCGATGATGGAACCTTCAATATCCGCAGGACTTATATGATATACGTCCAGGATCATACTCAGGTCTATGCAGTATTCATCAGAGGTCTTGGTAGCGTCGGTGCGAAGCCGTGCCTCCATCAGAATTTTGTTATCCGCAACACCGCCGAGGACGATGTTGGAATTGCCGATATCAACAGTAAGGATCATTTTACTTCCTCCAAATCTTGTATACACAGGATCTCACAGCTTGCGATCTCGTTATTCTCGGTCTCAATGACGGCAACGCTGCCTTCCGCGCAGTTGCAGGCGCCGGGATTGAGGATCAGCAGACCGTCCTCCCGGCGGCGATCGGCGGCGTGGGTGTGTCCGTAAAGGGCAGCGCGGGCATTTTGTTCTCTTGCAGCCGCCACAAGCCGGTGTGTACCGCTTTTTACACCGTGGTTATGTCCGTGGGTCATAAAGAATCTGACGCCGCCGACACTGTAGCACAGCACCTGTGGCGTATCCGGCGGACAGCGGCAGAAGTCACAGTTGCCGGGCAGGATGTGAAAACGGATGTGGCGATATTCCTCCGCAAGGCTTTGCGCATCGTCATAGTGATCGCCCAGGTGAATTACGGCATCGGGTTTTACGGTATCTACTGCAAGGCGCATATAGCGCATCGCGCTGTGAGAATCGGACATAACGAGAATTCTCATAGTTCACCAAGCCCTTCTTTGATGCATATAGTATAACACAACGAAGCTATTATAGCAAAGAAATGGACAGGAGGCAACGGTATGGGCAAAAAAACAGACGGATTTGATGAAATTTCCCTGCATAAGGCGGCAAAAATGGCGAAAAGTGAGGCAGGGCAGCAGCTTCTGGGGCTGCTGCAGAGCCAACACGGAGATCAGCTGCAGGCTGCCATGCAGCAGGCGAGCGCAGGAAATTTTGCGCAGGTGAAGGAAATGATGGAGCAGATGATGTCGTCCGAAGAAGCGCAGCAGCTGCTGAAAAAGCTGCAGGAGTAGCCTATGGAAGGGATGGAAGATAAGCTCAACGCGATTCTGGGAAATCCTCAGATGATGCAGCAGATCATGGCCATGGCCCAGGCTATGGGGCAGCAAAACGAGGAGCCGAAGCCCGAGCCGCCACCGCAGCAAAGCAGCGCGCCTGGTCTGGATATAGCGATGATCCAAAAGCTGGGAAATATCGCCCGGCAATCCGGTATCGACAAAAATCAGCAAAATCTACTTAGGGCGTTAAGCCCCTATTTAAGCCGGGAACGGATCGTGAAGCTGGAAAAGGCGATGCGTGCGGCGAAGATCGCCGGGATCGCCTCCACGGCGCTGGCAGGCTCCGGCATAACATTTCTTTCAGGCAGGTGAAGCTATGTATAACCGTTATGTTCCCCAGCCGGACGGCTCATTCCGCCGCAATCACATCCCGGATCCACCGCCTCCTCCGCCGCCGCCAAGACCGGCGCCGGTACCACCGCCGGAGCCGCAGTGCGCTCCGCCACAGCCGGAATGTCCGCCGCCGGTGCCTGAAAAGCCAAGGCACGATCCGCCTTGCCGGCAAAATGCCGGGGCAGGGGACTTTTTGCGGCGACTGTTGCCGAAAAACTTAGATACCGGCGATCTGCTGGTGATCATTTTGCTTTTGCTGATGGCAGGGGACTGCGCAGAGGATAAAAATACCGCCCTGCTGACTTTAGCGCTGTATCTGTTTATGTAAGAAATGCCCGTCGAAACTCGACGGGCATTTTGGTTATCTTGCAACGAAGCCGACTTTCTTGTAGACCTTGCGCAGGGTCTTTTCGGCAACGTAGCTTGCCTTCTGGGCACCATCGCGGAACACACCCTCCAGGTAGCCCTTGTCCCTCATCAGGCGCTGGGCTTCCTCACGGATGGGGCGCAGCAGCTCCACGACCGCTTCGCCAACGGCAGGCTTGAACTTGCCGTAACCGCAGCCGGCAAACTCGGCTTCGATCTCGGCGTAGGTCTTGCCGGTGACGGCGCTGTAAATGGTCATCAGGTTGGCAACGCCGGGCTTGTTTTCCTTATCGTAGCGGACGCAGTTTTCCGTGTCGGAGTCGGTGATTGCCCGTTTGAACTGCTTCATGATTACCTCGGGGGCATCCATCAGCAGCACTCGGCCGGTGTCCTCATCCTCGGACTTGGACATCTTGGCGGCGGGATTGGTCAGGCTCATGATCCGAGCTCCTACCTTGGGAACGTAAGGCTCGGGGATCTTGAACACATCGCCGTAAACGCCGTTGAAGCGCCGCGCGATGGTGTGGCACAGCTCCACGTGCTGCTTCTGATCCTCACCCACGGGGACAAAATCCGGCTGGTACAGCAGAATATCCGCCGCCATCAGGCTGGGGTATGTAAACAGACCGCCGTTGATATTGTCCGCATTCTTGGCAGACTTGTCCTTAAACTGGGTCATACGGCTCAGCTCGCCGAACATAGAATAGCAGTTCAGCACCCAGCCCAGCTCTGCGTGCTGATGGACATGGCTCTGGATGAACAGGGTGTTCTTTTCCGGGTCAAGACCGCAGGCGATATACTGCGCCAGTTGCTCCAGCGTACGGCGACGCAGAGAAGCGGGATCCTGCCGCACGGTGATGGCGTGCAGGTCTGCCATAAAGTAAAAGCAATCAAATTCATCGGCACGCTCTTTCCAGTTTTTGATGGCGCCCAGGTAGCTTCCCAGGGTCAGATCACCGGAGGGCTTGATGCCGGACAACATTCTTTTCTTTGCAATCGTTTCTTCCATAATGGGTTCACCTCGTAATTTCCATATCAATATCCGCATTTTAACACAAGCGCGTGAAAAACGCAATCAAAAATTGACTTTAGCGGCGGAAGATGGTATAGTATTTGCAGAAATTTTGAGAATTGAGGGTATCACTATGGATTATCAGGCATTAGCAGATTTGCTTTTTCCCAATGTAACCGAGACCTGCGAAGAGGTGGAAGCCCGTTTTCCTGCACGAAACTTGCCGGAGGGCGCTGTGGTTTCCCGTATGGCACCTTCTCCTACCGGATTTGTGCACCTTGGAAATTTGGTGCAGGGCACCATCTCTGAACGGATGACCCACCAGAGCGGCGGCGTTCTGTTCCTGCGGGTGGAGGATACCGACGCAAAGCGGGAAGTTCCCGGTGCGGTTGAAGTGCTGATCAATACCTTGAAGCATTACGGTATCATATTCGATGAGGGCGCGACGATCGACGGTGACAATGGCAATTACGGTCCTTACCGCCAGCGTCAGCGCGCTTCCATTTATCACGTTTTTGCCAAGAAGCTGGTAAGTGAAGGGCAGGCCTATCCCTGCTTCTGCACAGAGGATGAGCTGACCGCTATGCGTGAAAAGCAGGAAGCTGCCAAGGTGAATTTTGGCTATTACGGCGAGTTTGCTGCGTGGCGTGACCGCCCGATCGAGGATATCAAGGCGCAGCTGGATGCCGGAAATCCCTGGGTATTGCGTTTCCGCAGCACCGGCAGCATTGAAAACCAGTTCAAGTTTGACGATCTGGTAAAGGGCAAGCTGACCATTACCGAAAACGACATCGACCACGTGCTGCTGAAGTCCGACGGAATTCCTACCTACCACTTTGCCCACGCTGTTGACGATCACCTGATGCACACCACCCACGTTGTCCGCGGTGACGAGTGGATGGCGACCCTTCCGTTCCATATCCAGCTGTTCAATGCGCTGGGCTTCAAGCTGCCGAAATACGTCCATATCGGACCGCTGATGAAGATGGACGGCAACTCCAAGCGCAAGCTGTCCAAGCGCAAGGATCCCGAACTGGCACTGACTTACTATAAGGCAGAGGGGTTCCCTATTGCCGCTGTAAGGGAATATATTATGACGATCCTCAATTCCAATTTTGAGGATTGGCGCCGGGCAAATCCCGATGCAAGCCTGGATGCTTTCCAGTTCAGCCCCAAGAAGCTGAATCCAGCCGGCAGTCTGTTTGACTATGCAAAGCTCACCGACGTTTCCAAGAATGTGATCTCCAAGATGGATGCGGAAACGGTTTATGCGCTTCTGCTGGAGTGGGCGCAGGAGTTTGATCCGGAGTTTGGCGGCAAGCTGGCTGCGGATAAGGGCTATGCCGTTGCGATCCTTGCGATCGGTCGCGGTGGCAAGAAGCCGAGAAAGGATATGTCCACCTGGAAGGAAGCCAAGCCCTATATGGGATTCTTCTATGACGAATATCTGGAAGCGCCCGTTTTTGATGAAAAATTCGACAAGGCAGTTATCAAGACTGTGCTGGGGAAATTCGTTGCCACCTATGACGCCGCAGATGACTCTGCAGCCTGGTTTGATAAGGTCAAGGCGATTACCACAGACATCGGCTTTACCACCGATATGAAGGCGTACAAGGCCGATCCTGCCGCGTTCCCCGGCACGGTGGCGGATGTATCCACCTTCATCCGGCAGGCGGTTACCGGCAAGACCAACGCTCCTGATCTGCATACGGTCATGCAGATCCTGGGCAAGGAGCGGTCTTTGGAGAGAATCGCAAAGGTTATCGCAACACTGTAATAAGAAAACCCCCAACGATATCGTTGGGGGTTTATTTTCAGCTTTCCAAAGACTTGACGAATGCGACCTTATCCTCGGCCTTGTAGAAGGCAGAGCCGGCGACCAGCACATCAGCGCCGTTTTCCTTGCAGATTTCTGCGGTAACCATATCCACACCGCCGTCCACTTCCAGATGGCAGCCGGGCTTGTGGGTATCGATCATTTCCTTCAGCGCCTTCAGCTTGGGCATCATATCCGCCATAAATTTCTGACCGCCGAAGCCGGGCTCGACCGTCATCACCAGCACCAGCTCGCACTTGTGCAGGTAGGGGAGTACCGCTTCAGCCGGGGTCTTGGGCTTGACAACGATGCCGGGCTTAACGCCGTTGGCGATGATTCTGTCCAATGTGGCGTCAATGTTCTCGGGCGTGTCGGATTCCACGTGGATGGTCAGATAATCCGCACCGGCTTTGCAGAATTCGTCCACGTAGCGGATGGGCGTGTCGATCATCAGATGTACGTCCAGCACCATATCAGTGATGGGGCGCAGAGCCTTCACCATAGAATAGCCAAAGGAAATATTGGGAACAAAATGACCGTCCATAATATCTATGTGCAGCCACTTTGCGCCGGCAGCCTCGGTCATTTCAATGTCGCGCTGCAGATTCACATAGTCCGCAGACAGCATAGAAGGAGAAATAAGAGCCATAATGTACCTCCTTAAGTAAATTAAAAAAAGAAATCCGGAGACGAGTGTCTCCGGATTTTTGGTGGGCGAGGCGGGACTTGAACCCGCACGTCCGCAGTGAACACTAGAACCTGAATCTAGCGAGTCTACCAATTCCACCACTCGCCCATATGTAGTTGCTCGTTACAGCCCCCGTATCATAGCACGATATTTTCCGTTTGTCAACAGGAAATTTGATAAATTTTCAGAAAATTTTCAGTCCTTGTAATAGAGCATACAGTGGCAATATCCTTTGAAGTCGGGGTCGGCGATCTGCGCCCTGAATTCCTTGCAGATACATTTGTTATCCTCGGTGCGTTCCATTCTGCAGGGGCAGTAACCACCGGTGCGCTTCAAGCCCTCCTGAATGACCGCGACCATTTCCTTATCCTCGTTTAAGCGAACAGCCATAATTTCACACCCTTTCAAAATCATTATAGCAAATTTGTCAAGGGATAGGGAAATACGGCTTGACAAACCGCAGGGCGTATGCTAGAATACTTTGGCAATCAAATATTGCTTTCGGCTACGGAGTGATACCCAAGAGGCCGAAGGGGCTCCCCTGCTAAGGGAGTAGGCGTCTAAAAAGCGCGCGAGGGTTCAAATCCCTCTCACTCCGCCAAAAATCGACAGGTTTCGACCTGTCGATTTTTTATCCATTGCGAAAGCAATGGCATATCATCACGCGCAAGCGTGCATCTCATCACCGAAGGTGTATATCATCAGCCGCAGGCTGCATTTCTTTTCGCAATGATGATATACAAAACTTCGTTTTGATGATATGCAATTCCTACGGAATTGATGATATACACGGCTTTCGCCGTGATTTATGTAAGAGTTCGAATTCATACGCAAAAATGCCGAAAATATCTTTTTCGTAGCCCATAGATAATAAAAATGACCATCCTTTTGGATGGTCATTTTTATTGGTAGGGTATTTGCGTGTGCGGGATTTGATTAATTTAGGTGCGACGCGTACAAGCGCCGCCGCCAGCAGCTCGGAGACGGGTGTCCCTACGATAATCATTCGGTGTGAACGCATCCTCGGCCCCTTCTATGAGGGCAGATTTCCCCGTTAGCGGGGAAAATGTCTGCGAAGCAGACAAAAGGGGCGCGGGCTCGGCAGAGCTGTCAGAAATCTTTGATTTCTGACTGAGGGATTGTATCGGCTTTATTTAGCAATCCCTCCGTCTTCGCCTGCGGCGAATCCACCTCCCTTTACACAAGGGAGGCTTAAAAACCCGGCAGGGAGGTTTTCTCCTTGCCGGGTTTTGTGTTATTTCTTGACCGTAAGTTTCACCTTATTGGTGTAGACGGTGTTGCCGCCGGAATCCTTCACACGGCAGCGGTAGTCGTTGCCGTTGTGAGAGGTCTTGGCGGTGAAGCTGAAGGTTGCTTTCTTGGCGCTGGTAGAAGAACAGTTCTTCCAGGTCTTGCCGCCGTCGGTGGATACCTGCCACTGGTAGACCTTGCTTGCGCCGGTGGCTTCCACGGTGAATTTTGCTATCTTGCCCTTTGTCACCGTCTTGCTGACCGGCTGCTCCGTGATGCCCAGCACGTACAATTTCACCGCATCGGTGTATACCGTATTGCCGCCGTTATCCTTGATCCGGCAGCGGTAGTAATTGCCGTTGTGGGATGTCTTGGACGTAAAGCTGAAGGTGGCCTTGGTAGCGCTGGTGGAGGAGCAATTCTTCCAGGTCTTTCCGTCGGTGGATACCTGCCACTGGTAGGTCTTTCCTGCGCCGGTAGCGGTCACGGTAAATTTGACCGTTTTTCCTGCTGCTACCTTCTGTGTTGCAGGCTGCTTGGTAACGCCCAGGACATACAGCCGAACAGCATTGGTATAGACCACATTTCCTTCGCTGTCCGTGATCTTACAGCGGTAATAGTTGCTGCTGTGGGAGGTCTTGGAGGTAAAGCTGAAGGTTGCCTTCTTCGCAGAGCTGGAGGAACAATTCTTCCAGGTCTTGCCGTTGGTGGAAGATTGCCACTGATATTTCAGCCCATCGCCGGATGCCTTCACCGTAAACTTTGCGGTGCTGCCGGTCTTAACCTTTGCCGTCTTGGGCTGGGTGGTGACACCCAGGACGTACAGCCGTACAGCATCGGTACAGACAACATTTCCTTCATGATCCGTGATCACACAGCGGTAATAATTGCCGTTGTGGGAGGTCTTGGACGTAAAGCTGAAGGTGGCCTTGGTAGCGCTGCTGGAGGAGCAGTTCTTCCAGGTGGTGCCGTTGGTGGAGGATTGCCACTGATAGTCCACACCGAAACCGACCGTTCCCACGGTAAACTTGGCGGTAGCGCCAGCCTTTACCTTTTGGGTAGTGGGCTGCTGGGTGATCTCAAGTGCCGGCTCGATGGCATAGTGCAGGATCTTCTCACCGCTGTAATTGCCGGTCAGGGTGATCCGCAGCTCGTAATCACCGGCTTCAACGGCGTTGGCAGGGTAGGTCACGGTGTAGTTTACACCCTCTGTCAGCGCATTTCCTTCCCGATCCCAGACGGTGGGTACCGGGCGCTTCTGTGTGCCATCGGCGATCAGAATGTGACCGGGCAGACTAAAGGCATCAACTCTGGGAATGACGGTGGTCTCGCCGGTGGCGCCGCAGACGGTGCAACCGCGAGTGATATACCCGTCATCGGCAAGAGAGGCTCTTGTCACCGTTTCCTCATAATCGTGAACATCGGTGCCAATGCAGGAATCACAATGCCAGGTAGCCGCAGCGGTACGGGCATCGTTGTCCTCGATCAGTGCCATTTGCTGCGCAGTACCGCGGTAGTACACATCGGTCAAATTGTCACAGAAATAGAATGCGCCGTCAGGGATGCTGACCAATGTGTTGGAGAAGGTAATATTGGTCATACTGACATTTGCCCAGAACAGACCGCTGGGGATCTGCGTCAAGCCGCTGCCGACAACAGCGCTCCTGAGATTGCTGCAATACTCGAATGCGTTATTTCCAATGCTGGTAACGCTGTCGGGAATGGCGATGCTCTTCAGCCACGTACATTCCTTAAAAGCATATTGTCCAATGGTCGTGAGGGTGTTGGGCAGGGAAATGGATTTTAGGTTTGTGCACTTGTAGAAGACAGATTCGCCAATGCTGGTCACGCCGTGGGGAATGGTAATTTCCGTCAGGCTGGTACATTCAACAAAGGCATAGTCCTCAATAATGGAGACACTGGTGGGGATCTCGACACGGGTCAAATTACCGCATTTGTTAAAAGCAGATTCACCGATCACAGCTACGCCGTGGGGAATGGTGATCTCGGTCAGACTTCCGCAGCAATAGAATGTGGAATTTTCAATAGTGGTAATATTATCGGGAATATCGAAACCGGTCAGGCTGGTACAACCGGCAAATGCGCCTTCACCTATGACGGTGACATTATTTGACATTGTTACGGTGGTCAGGTTATCGCAATACGCAAAGGCGTTAATGCCGATGTAGTTTACGCTGTCCGGTAGATGGATCTCGGTGATTGTGTCGCAATCCTGGAACGCCCAGGGGTCAACGCCAACCACCGGATAACCGCCCAGGGTGTCCGGGATGGTGATACTGCCGGTGGCAGATTCGTCGCAATCTGTAATATACGCACCGCCCTCGTAGATGTTGTAGGACAGATTCCAGGTAACAGGCGCGCAGTTATAGGAAA
The DNA here is from genome assembly GCA_017436955.1 of Oscillospiraceae bacterium. Taxonomy (GTDB): domain Bacteria; phylum Bacillota; class Clostridia; order Oscillospirales; family Oscillospiraceae; genus Faecousia. The sequence goes on from JAFSCD010000003.1 coordinate 32,025, forward strand.
GATTCAAATACTGGGGATGCTTGTTGGTATTGTTGTGCGTCATATAGATCGCATCCCACTGCAGTTGTGTTCCGGCGTAGAGCACCCGTGCCTGGGATTCCTCAAACTGATGCAGATCAAAATTAAAGATGGTTACAGTAGCCGGGATGTAGACCTTCTTGAGATTGCATCCGGAGAATTGGCTGTCGATATTTGTAAGACTTGCGGGGAAATAAATTCCTGTCAGATCAGAGCAGTATTCAAATGCGTTGTTAAGGGTTGTTACACCGTCGGGGATGATGTAGTTACCGCTCAAGGACTTGGGCGCGTAGTAAATGGCGGTTTTTTCCATATTGTACAGAACGCTGTGATCGTCGGCAAAGTAGCTTGGATTTTCGGGATCTACAGTGATCGTGCCAAGGCTATTGCAGTCCGCAAAGATCTCCGGATCCATATTGGTCACACCGGCAGGAATATTCAGCTGCGTAAGCTGCTCACAGCCGAAGAAGGCAGCATAGCCGACAGTTGTCACAGAATCGGGAATGGTATATGTACCCTGAAGCGCGCCGGGCGCAGCAATCAGCTCTGTCAGAGGCTTGTTGAACAGAACACCGTATCCGTCATTGGCGTAGAAGGGGTTATCTGCGTCTACTACAAAGCCTGCAAGGTTATCACAGCCATAGAAGGCAACCTGGCCGATCTCGGATACGTATTCCGGAATGAAGAATGTGGCAAGCTGCGCACCCTGAAACGCGCCATCGCCGATGGTAGTTACCGTATTGGGAATGGTAATAGATGTGGCCTGGCAACCGTTAAATGCCCAGCCGCCAATGCCGGTCACCGGGTAACCGCCCAGGGTATCGGGGATCGTGATCTCGCCGGATACGGAATCGTCGCAATCAACGATGATGGCTTCGCCGTCCACGATCTCATAGATAAGATAAGCGGGGTCGTTCATTTCCGTACCGTCGCTTTCGTAGTGCAGCGTAACGGAGTTTAACGGATCGTTGTTGCTGCCGATGCTCACAGCGATCCATTGGCTTTCCGTGCCGGCGTAGTACACATCGGTCAGGGAAGTGCATCTGTAAAATGCGTGATCGCTGATGGTGGCGGTACTGACCGGGATCACAATGTTCTTCATCCGGTTGCAATTGGAAAATGCATAATTGGCGATGGTGGTCACGCAGCTGCCCAGCTTAACGGTTTTCAGGTTCATACAGTTGTTGAAGGCACGGGTGCTGACGGTGATCACATTGTCGCCGATGATAAGATCCGTCAAGCCCATACAGCCATCAAAGGCGTAGTCGCCTACAGTCAGGACGCCTGCGGGAACGGTATACTCGCCGGAAATGGTCTTGGGAGCGGCGAACAGAACGGTAGCATCCTTACTGAACAGCACGCCGTCAACAGTGCTGAAATAGGGGTTGTTTGCGGAAACAGCGAAGCTGCCCAAATTATCGCAGGCTTCAAACGCCAGAGAGCCGATGGTCTGGACACTGTCGCCCAGGGTTATAGAGGTCAGACCGGTATTGCCCAGGAATGCGGCATCGCTGATGGTCGTCACGCTGTTGCCGGTGTTGATGCTGATGGGATTGGTCAGGTGCGCAAAAGCAAACTCGGCAATCGTGGTTACCGGATAGCCGCCCAGAGTATCGGGGATGGTGATTTCACCGCTGAAGGTATCATCACAGTCGGTGATGAAGGCTTCGCAGTCGATGATCTCATAGGTCAGATAGCCGTCCGTTGCCGCCTTTGCTTCTGTGGGGAAAAGGGTGAAGCAAAGAACGCAGATGATCAGTGCGGATAATGTTGCAAATAACCAATGCTTTTTCATTAAGAGCCCTTCTTTCTAAAATAATTGGTGAGGAAAGACAATCCCTCAGTCAGCCTGATCGGCTGACAGCTCCCTTTACACAAGTGAGCCTTATTTAGAGTTTAGCGTAAGTTTTATCAAGGAATTTTTGAGTGTTTACGCAGGCGCGCTTGTGGGTGGCTTCGCCGATAATGCCGGCTTCGTCATAGGCGGTGATTTGGAAGGTGATGATCTTACCCTCAACGGCGGTGACTTCCGCTTCGGCGCGCACCTCCATACCTACCGGGGTGGCGGAGGTATGCTTCAAATTCAACTCGATGCCTACAGAGGTCTCACCCTCGGCGAGGGCATCTTCAATAGCGGCGCAGGCTGCGCCCTCCATCATAGCTGCCATGCAGGGCGTGGCGTATACCAGCAGGCTGCCGGAGCCGACCTCCAGAGCGGTATCTTCCTTTTCACACAGCGTTTCGGCGATGCCTTTCATTCCAACGGTTACATTCATAGTAGCTCTCCTTTGCTTTTTTTCTTTATCATATCCCACAGGGATATGGCTGTCAATAAATATTGGTTGCTATTTGTAAAAAGGGGGGTTATAATAGGAGTATCATAAACAAAGGAGCGATTTTCAATGAACGGTGAAAAACTGAATATGACCATGCTCTGTGATTTCTACGAACTGACTATGGGCAACGGTTACTTTGAAAAAGGCTACAAGGATCGCATTACTTATTTTGATCTGTTCTTCCGTCGCTGCCCCGACGGCGGCGGCTTCGCTATTGCGGCAGGTCTGGATCAGATCATCGACTACGTGCTGAATCTGCATTTCAGCGAAGAGGATATCGAATATCTGCGTGGCAGAAAGCTGTTCAGCGAGGGCTTCCTGGAATACCTGAAGAACTTTAAGTTCACCGGCGACATCTGGGCAGTTCCCGAAGGCACGCCCATTTTTCCCCACGAGCCCATCATCACGGTCAGAGCGCCCGCGATCGAGGCGCAGCTGGTGGAGACCTATCTGCTGCTTTGCATCAACCACCAGAGCCTGATCGCCACCAAGGCCAACCGCATCGTCCGTGCGGCACAGGGACGGACTGTGCTGGAGTTTGGCTCCCGCAGAGCCCAGGGCACAGACGCTGCCATCCTGGGCGCCAGAGCGGCTTATATCGGCGGCTGCAACGGTACGGCCTGCACCATCTCCGACCAGCTTTACGGCGTCTACGCCGGCGGTACCATGGCCCACGCCTGGGTGCAGATGTTCGAGAGCGAATACGAAGCGTTCAAGACCTATTGCGAGATCTATCCCAACAATGCAACCCTGCTGGTTGACACCTATAACACCCTGAAATCCGGTATTCCCAATGCCATTCGGGTATTTAACGAGGTACTCAAGCCCAAGGGCATTACCAAGTGCGGCATCCGCCTGGACTCCGGCGACATTGCGTATTTGAGCCAGAAGGCGAGGAAGATGCTGGACGATGCCGGCTGGACCGAGTGCCAGATCTCCGCATCCAATTCTTTGGATGAGCATTTGATTCTGGACCTGCTGCGCCAGGGTGCCAAGATCGATATGTTTGGCGTTGGTGAGCGCCTGATCACAGCACGCAGCGAGCCGGTATTCGGCGGCGTTTACAAGCTGGCGGCTGTGGAGGATGATGACGGCACCATCGTGCCTAAGATCAAGATCTCGGAGAACGTTGGCAAGATCACAAATCCCCACTTCAAGAAGCTGTACCGCTTCTTCGGCAACGATACCGGCAAGGCCATTGCGGACTATATCTGCGTCCACGATGAAACTGTGGATGACAGCGCCGATCTGGAGATCTTTGACCCCGAGGCGACCTGGAAGACCAAGACGGTGTACAATTTTACCGCCAAGGAACTGCAGGTGCCCATCTTCCAAAACGGCGAGCTGGTCTACAAGCGCCCGACATTGGAGCAGATTCGCACCTACTGCCTGCAGCAGGTGGATACGCTGTGGGACGAGGTCAAGCGCTTTGACAATCCCCATAACTACTACGTAGACCTTTCCCAGAAGCTGTGGGATATTAAGTTCGGTCTGCTCAAGAGCCATGGCAAGCAATAAAGCTGCCGCCAATATGGCGCTGGGCGGCGTACTGGCGGCTGTGGCGGTGGCGCTCACTTGTCTGGGCGGTCTGATACCGTTATCAACATTCGTGTGTCCGATGCTCTGTATGCTGATCCTCACCATCGTGCGCAAGCGCTGCGGCGACAGCACCGCCTGGGCTTGGTACGGCGCTGTGGCGATTTTGGGGCTGCTCTTAAGCCCTGACAAGGAAGCAGCGGCGGTATTCGTATTCTTGGGCTATTACCCTATCGTGAAGCCGAAGCTGGATCGCCTGCCGCTGCGGTGGCTGTGGAAGGCACTGCTGTTCAACGTGGCAATTTTGCTGATGTACTGGCTTTTGATGCACGTTTTCGGAATGGTGCAGCTTCTGCAGGAATTTGCGGAATTGGGAACGGTAATGACCCTGGTGACTCTGCTGCTGGGGAATGTGACCTTCTTTTTGCTGGATCGGCTGCTGTCCATCCGCTTCAGAGCATGAGGTGCGCTATGGAGAAAACCTGGTGGGTGTATATCCTGCGCTGCGGCGACGGTACGCTCTATACCGGCGTTGCCACCGATGTGGCGGCGCGGCTGGAAACGCACCGCTGCGGTAAAGGCGCCAAGTACACGCGAAGCAGAGGACCCCTGACCCTTGTCTATACGGAAAAATGCGAGGATAAAAATGCCGCCTTTCGCCGTGAATATGCCATCAAGCAGCTAAAGCGCAGCGAAAAGGCCGCGCTTTGCGATGGCTGGAAGAATGAACAGAAAAATCCCTGACCGATTGCCGGTCAGGGATTTTTGTTATACCTTTTGCTCGCAGTAGATGCAGCGAAGTACGCCGTCCTCGCTTACGCGCGCGGTGTGGCGCAGCTCCTGCTCCACCTGGCAGATGCACTTGGGGTTGGTGCAGATGCGGTCATACACAAGACCGTCGGTGCGGATGGCTTCCTTTTCGGGATCTTTGGCTTCCTCCAGAAGCTTCAGGATCAGTGCCATACGCATATATTTGCCGTTCAGCGCCTGGCGGAAATAGGCGGCTCTGGGATCATCGTCCACAGCCACACTGATCTCGTTGACACGGGGCAGGGGATGCAGCACGCACATCTTTTCCTTTGCCAGCTTCATCTTCTCGGTGTTCAGCACGTAGCTGTCCTTCAGGCGGTTGTATTCCTCCACATCGTCAAACCGCTCCTGCTGGATACGGGTCATATACAGAACGTCCAGATGGGGCAGCGCATCCTCCAAAGAGGTGGTGACCTCGTAGGGGATGTGGTGCTTTTCCAGTGTGTTCTGGATCACATAGTCCGGCAGCGCCAGCTCGGCAGGGGAGATCAGCACAAATTTGATACCGGTATGGCGGCTCATAGCCTCGATGAGGGAGTGAACCGTTCTTCCGTACTTCAGGTCGCCGCAAAGACCGATGGTCATATCGTCCAGCCGTCCCATTTCCCGGGAAATGGTCAGCAGGTCAGCCAAAGTCTGGGTGGGGTGATTGTGACCGCCGTCGCCGGCATTGATGACGGGAACGGAAGCGTTCCGTGATGCCACATAGGGTGCGCCCTCACGGGGATGGCGAATCGCCATAATGTCCACATAGCAGCTTAAGATCTTGGCGGTGTCTGCCATGCTCTCGCCCTTGGAGGCAGAGGAGGAGCTGGCCTGGGAAAAGCCGATCACACTGCCGCCCAGCTCGATCATAGCGGCTTCAAAGCTTAGTCGCGTTCTGGTGGAAGGCTCGAAAAACAGGGTCGCCAGCTTCTTATGCTTGCAGCAGTCCCAATACTTTTCGGGGTTGGCGATGATGTCCTTGGCGGTGGCGATGAGCTGATCCAGCTCGTCGTTGGTAAAGTCTAAAATACTGATTAAGCTTCTCATTGTTTCGCTCCGTTTACTGCCAGATAATTCTTGATCCGGGTGACATTTTCCTCGTTTGCAGGGTCTTCCTCCAGATATTCGATGATATCATAGACGTCCACGATGGAGTAGACGGGAAAACCGAACTGATTTTCGATCTCCTGCATAGCGCCAAGCTCCGTCTGACCCTTTTCCTTGCGATCCACCATAATGAAGGTGGCGATGACTTTGGTACCGTCCAGATTTTTCAGGATATCCATACTTTCACGGATAGCGGTGCCGGCGGTGATAACGTCCTCGATAATGACGATCTGTTCGCCTGCCTGGGGAACATAGCCCACGAAGGTGCCGCCTTCGCCGTGATCCTTGACCTCCTTACGGTTGAAGAAGAAGGGCAGGTCAAGCCCCTCCTTGCTCAAGGCAACGGCTGCGGAGATGGAAAGGGAAATGCCCTTGTAGGCAGGACCGTATAGGACGGAGTGCTTCTTGCCCAGCTTGTCCATATAGGCACGGGCGTAAAATTCGCCCATTTTGGTGATCTGGTCGCCGGTCTTGATCATACCGGCGTTGATGAAGTAGGGAATCTTTCTGCCGGATTTGGCGGTGAAATCGCCGAATTTCAGTACGCCTGCGTCCTGCAGGAACTGGATAAATTCTCTCTTATAGGACTCCATATCATTTGCTCCTTTGTCAAATCAATATACGGCAGTGACGAATCGGGCTGCACCCAAAGGTGTAACGATTACTGACCGGGTTCGTCACGCATTGTCAGCGGCGACTCGCCGCTTAATCGCAGAATTCCGCGACGCAGCGCTCGTAGGCGGCTACGGGATCGGCAGCAGCGGTGATGGGGCGTCCCACAACGATGTAGTCCGAGCCGATCTCCTTGGCGGCGGCAGGGGTCATAACACGCTTCTGGTCACCGATATCGCCGTCCGCAAAGCGGACACCGGGGGTGATGGTCAAAAAGCCTGCGCCGCAGCGGTGGTGTACCTTGCCGGCCTCCAGGGGAGAGCAGACGATGCCGTCCAGACCGGCGTTCTTTGCGGTCTCGGCGTAGTGCATGACCACCTCGTCAATGGGGTGATGGATCAGAAGATCACGCTCCATAGCCTCCTGATCGGTGGAGGTCAGCTGGGTAACGGCGATCAGCAGAGGACGGGTACCGTCGGGTCGGGTCAGACCCTCCAGTGCGGCCTGCATCATAGCGCTTGTGCCGGCGGCGTGGAGATTGGTGATATCCACATCCAGATTGCTCAAGACTGCCATCGCCTTTTTGACGGTGTTGGGAATATCGTGCAGCTTCAGGTCAAGGAAGATCTTGTGTCCGCGCGCCTTGATTGCCTTTACAATGGCAGGACCTTCCGCATAGTAAAGCTCCATGCCGATCTTCACAAAGGGCTTTCTTCCGGTGAACTTATCCAGAAAGGCAAAGGTCGCCTCCGCGCTGGAAAAATCACACGCTACGATTACATCTTTTCCCATTACTTGATTCCTCCTATAATCTCTTGCAAGCTGTTGATCTTGTACTTTTCCATAACATTCGGCAGATCCCGGATGATATCACGGCAGATGTAGGGGTGTACCAGGTTGGCTGCGCCCACCTCTACGGCGGTGGCGCCTGCCAGCATCATTTCGATCACATCCTCCGCACTGCTGACGCCGCCCATACCCACAACGGGGATATTTACGGCTTGCGCTACCTGATAGACCATCCGCACCGCCACGGGGAAGATGGCGGGACCGGAGAAACCGCCCATTTTATTGGCGATCACTGGCTTGCGTGTGCGCAGGTCAATGCGCATACCCAGCAACGTGTTTATCAGGCTGATGCCGTCCGCGCCGGCATCCTCGCAAGCCTTTGCGATGGACACGATGTCGGTCACATTGGGGCTGAGCTTGATAATGATTGGCTTGGTGGTGACAGCCTTTACAGCCCGGGTCACCTCTGCGGCAGCCTGGGGCTGTGTGCCGAAGCTCATACCGCCGCCGTGGACATTGGGACAGCTGACGTTGACCTCCAGCCAGCCTACCTGGGGCTCTTTGTCCAGCTTTTCGCAGGTGTAGGCATAGTCCTCTACGGAAAAGCCGGAAACATTTGCCATTACCGGCTTATGGAAGCACTTTGCCAACCTGGGGAGTTCTTCGGAGATGACTTTGTCAACACCGGGGTTTTGCAGACCCACGGCATTGATCATACCGGCGCTGCACTCTGCGATCCGGGGCGTGGGGTTGCCGAAACGGGCATCTCTTGTGGTACCCTTGAAGGAGAAGGTGCCAAGCTCGTTAATATCGTACAGCTCCGCAAACTCGTAGCCGTAACCGAAGGTGCCGGAGGCGGGGATCACGGGATTTGCAAGTTCAATGCCGCAAAGATTTACATTCAGCTTTCCCATAGAATTTCCTCCTTGCGCATAACGGGACCGTCCTTGCAGATGCGCTTATAGCCGGTAAGGGTCTTGCAGGAGCAGCCCATGCAGGCACCGAAGCCGCAGCCCATCCGCTCCTCAAAGCTCATCTGACCGGAGGTGGCGGTAGCTTTGTGCAGTGCCTTCAGCATCGGCTCCGGACCGCAGGTGTAGAAGTAGGTATAGCTGACCTCTTTCAGCGCATCGGTGACGAAGCTTTTGATGCCATAGCTGCCGTCCACGGTGGTGACCAGCACATCGCAGCCTAAATTTTTGAATTCTTCTTCGTAGAAAATCTCGCTTTTTGTATTAAAACCGAGAATTACCGTAACTTTTTTACCTTGGGCAAGCAGCTGCCTGGCAAGATTATACATCGGCGGAACGCCCACGCCGCCACCGAGCAATACGGGGTGATCACCGGATACGGTCAGATCGTAGCCGTTGCCAAGACCGGTCAGGATATCCAGCTCGCCGGTTTCCATATGGGACATCGCCTGCGTGCCCTTGCCAACCACCTTGTAGATGATGGTGAGGGTATTCTCATCATAGTCGCAGACGGATATGGGTCGGCGCAGATAAAGACCGTCCAGCAGGATATTTACAAACTGTCCCGGCGCGGTGATGGCAGAGGTATCGCCGCCAAGCACCATCTTGTAGACATTTTCCGTCAGGGCGGTGTTGCTGAGAATCGTGAAAATACTCTGCTTCATAGCGGCTCCTTATGCGTCGATGGTGGAAATGGTCAGGGTAGTCTCCTCCAGAACATCCAGCAGCACACGGACGGTATCCAGCGCGGTGAACATAGTCACATTGTACTCCGTTGCCACCTGGCGGATCTGTGCGCCGTCGCTTTCGTGGTCGCCGGGATTTCTGGTGTTGATGACGTAGGCGATATGACCCTGGCGCAGCGCGTTGGGGATCTCGTCGCTGCCGTTGCTGATCTTCTCAAGCGCGTGGGTGCGGATGCCGTTTTCCTTCAGAAATTTGGCAGTACCCTTGGTGGCTTCAATGTTGAAGCCCAGATTGTAGAAACGGCGGATCAGAGGCAGTGCCTCTGCCTTGTCGGTATCGGCAATGGTAGCCAGCACCGTGCCGTAATTCTGCAGGTGCATACCGGCTGCCTGCAGCGCCTTAAACAGCGCACGGGTCATGGTGCGGTCATAGCCGATGGCTTCGCCGGTGGATTTCATTTCGGGAGACAGGTAAGCATCCAGACCCCGGATCTTATTGAAGGAGAAAACGGGGGCTTTCACATACCAGCGCTTCTTTTCATCGGGGTAAATGTCGAAAAGACCCAGCTCCTTCAGGCTCTTGCCCAGAATGACCTCGGTTGCGATGTCAGCCAGGCTGTAGCCGGTAGCCTTGGAAAGGAAGGGAACGGTACGGGAGGAACGGGGGTTGACCTCGATGATGAACACATTATCATCCTTATCCACGATGAACTGGATGTTGTAAAGACCGATGATACCGATACCCAGACCCAGCAGCTTTGCGTACTGCAGGATGGTGCCCTTGACCTTATCGGAGATGGAGAAGGGAGGATATACGGAGATGGAGTCGCCGGAGTGGACACCGGTGCGTTCCACCAGCTCCATAATACCGGGCACGAATACGTTGATGCCGTCGCAGATGGCGTCGATCTCCACCTCACGACCCTGGATATACTTGTCCACCAGTACCGGCTTGTCCTCGTCGATCTCAACGGCGGTGCGCAGATAGTGGCGCAGCTGCTTTTCGTTGGCGACGATCTGCATAGCCCGACCGCCCAGTACGAAGCTGGGGCGAACCAAAACGGGATAGCCGATCTCCGCGGCGGCGGCGATGCCGTCCTCGATCTTGGTAACGGCGCGACCCTTTGCCCGGGGGATATTCAGCTCGCTGAGCAGGTTTTCAAAGGCGTTGCGATCCTCCGCTCTGTCGATGGCGGCGCAGTCGGTGCCAATGATCTTTACACCGCGGTCATGCAGAGGCTGTGCCAGATTGATGGCGGTCTGACCGCCAAGGGAAGCGATGACGCCCTCGGGCTTTTCAAACTCGATGATGTTCATAACATCCTCGGGGGTCAGCGGTTCAAAGTACAGCTTGTCAGCGGTGGTGTAATCGGTGGAAACGGTTTCGGGGTTATTGTTGATGATGATCGCTTCGTAGCCGGCCTTTTTGATGGTCATAACGGCGTGGACGGTGGAGTAGTCAAACTCAACACCCTGACCGATGCGGATGGGACCGGCACCCAAAACGATGATCTTCTTCTTATTCGTCAGCTTCGATGCGTTTTCGCCGTCGTAGGAGGAGTAGAAATAGGGGATATACGCCCCGGTGTGGCAGGTATCCACCATACGGAACACAGGGAAAAGATGGTTTTCCTTGCGGAAATTGTAAACCGCCAGCTCGGTGCAGCCCCACAGCTTTGCGATATATTTATCGCCGAAGCCCATCTTCTTGGCTGCCTTCAGGGTCGCAAGGTCAAAAGCATTGTTCTTAAGGGTGGTCTCCATCGCCACGATGCGAGCGATGGCTTCCAGGAAATAAGGCGTGATCCTGGTGATATCATACAGATCGTCGATGCTGACACCACGGCGCAGCAGTTCGGCAACGGCGAAGATGTTGTCGTCACGGTATTCGCTGATATATTCGGTGATCTCGGCATCGGTCATATCGTCAAACTTTTGATGATGCAGGTGATGCACGCCGGTCTCCAGAGAGCGGATGCCCTTCAGCAGACATTCCTCCAAATTGGAGCCGATGCCCATAATTTCGCCGGTGGCCTTCATTTGGGTGCCCAGCTTGTTGGTGGCGGAGGCGAACTTATCGAAGGGGAAGCGGGGCAGCTTGGCGATCACGTAGTCAAGCTGCGGCTCAAATGCGGCGTTGGTATTGGCGATCCGGATCTCCTCCAGGGTCATACCCACGGCGATCTTGGCGGTGACCCGGGCAATGGGATAGCCGGAAGCCTTGGATGCCAGTGCGGAGGAACGGGAAACTCTGGGATTGACCTCGATGAGGTAGTATTCACTGGTGGTGGGGTTCAGGGCAAACTGCACGTTGCAGCCGCCGGAGATCTTCAGCTCCTGGATCAGCTTGATGGCGGAATCGTTGAGCATTTTCAGATCGTGATCGTTTAAGGTCATAATGGGGGCAACCACAAGGCTGTCGCCGGTGTGGACGCCTACGGGGTCGATGTTTTCCATACCGCAGATGGTGATGGCGTGACCGGTGGAGTCGCGCATGACCTCGAATTCGATCTCCTTGTAGCCCTTGACGGACTTCTCGATCAGCACCTGATGGACAGGGGAGAGGTTAAAGGCGTTGACGCCGATATCCATCAGCTCATCCTCGTTGTTGGCGAAGCCGCCGCCGGTGCCGCCCAGAGTAAAGGCAGGACGCAGAACAACGGGGTAACCGATGCGCTTGGCAGCTTCCTTGGCCTGCTCCAGGGAATAGGTGATCTCGGAGGGGATGACCGGCTCACCGATGGATTGGCAAAGCTCCTTGAACAGCTCTCTGTCCTCGGCGCGCTCGATGGATTCGCTGGAGGTACCCAGCAGCTCCACACGACATTCCTTCAAAATGCCCTTCTTTTCCAGCTGCATCGCCAGATTCAGACCGGTCTGACCGCCGATTCCGGGAACGATGGCGTCCGGACGCTCATAGCGGATGATCTTTGCCACATATTCCAGAGTCAACGGCTCCATATAGACCTTATCGGCAATGGTGGTATCCGTCATAATGGTGGCGGGGTTGGAGTTGACCAGAACAACCTCGTAGCCTTCTTCTTTCAGCGCAAGGCAGGCCTGGGTACCGGCATAGTCAAACTCTGCAGCCTGACCGATCACGATGGGACCGGAGCCAATGATCATAATCTTTTTCAAATCTTTCCGCTTTGCCATAGTTATGCCTCCAAAATTGAACTTGCAATTTATTTACGAACTTTATCCATCAAAACCAGTTTGCCGTCGCAGACGGTTGCCATGCATTTGCCCCATACACGCCAGCCGGAGAAGGGGGTTGCTTTGCCCATGGAGAGGAACTGCTCTTCCGGCTCGATGATATAGGTCTGCTTCATATCCCAGATGGAAAAATCAGTACCCATCGGGATGCGGAAGCGCTTACGGGGATTATAGACCAAAAGCTGCATTAGCCTGTCCAGCGTGATGATGTTTTCCTTAACAAGATAGGTGTACAGCAAAGGAAACGCGGTTTCCAGACCCACGATACCGAAGCTGCTGCCGTCAAGACCCTTGCTCTTTTCCTCCATACTGTGGGGGGCATGATCGGTGGCGATCATATCAATGGTGCCGTCCTGAATACCGGCGATCAGCGCTTCCCGGTCATCTTTGCCGCGCAGAGGCGGATTCATCTTGAACCGACCGTCCTCCAGAAGGAAGCTGTCGTCCATGATCAGGTAATGGGGCGCGGTCTCGCAGCTAACGTCCAGACCTTCTGCCTTTGCCTTGCGGATCAGCTCCACGCTTTCCTTTGTGGAGATGTGGCAAACGTGGTAGGCGCAGCCGGTTTCCTTTACCAGCGCCAGATCACGCTGCAGCTGCCGCCATTCGCTTTCGGAGCTGATGCCCCGATGGGCGTTGGCACTGGCGTATTCGCCGTCGTGGATATAGCCGCCGTTTAAGAGGGATTCATCCTCACAGTGGGCGACGATCAGCTTTTTCAGCTCCTTGGCTCTGCGCATTGCGGCGCGCATCATATCCGCGCTTTGCACACCCTTTCCGTCATCGGAGAAGGCGATCACGTTCTGGGCGATTGCCCGCATATCCGCAAGCTGCTGACCCTTCTGACCAATGGTGATGGCGCCGTAGGGATAGACGCGGATCAGGCCGTCATTACGGATAATGTCCAGCTGCTCCTTCAGATTCGCCTTGCTGTCGGGAACGGGATTCAGGTTGGGCATGGTGCATACTGCTGTATATCCGCCGCGGGCAGCTGCCATAGAGCCGCTGAGGATGGTTTCTTTATAAGAAAATCCCGGCTCACGGAAATGTACATGTACATCACAGAAGCCGGGAAAAACAGCATATTCAGAAGAATTAAAAGCACACAGGTCAACAGATGAAAGACGCTCGGCAACGCCGGCACGAACACTGGGGGCAAACATGGACAGATCAAAACCGGAAGTCTGATTGTGCATTGTCATGTCGGTCTCCTTTCCTTGCAAAAACAAGTCCTTAAATTCATCCTTCGAATCATACCATACCGCCGCTCAAAAGTCAATGCAAAATAACAGCATTTTGGCTGATTTTTCGGCAGCAATTCCAATATTGACATTTTGCGTATTCGCCATATAATAATTCATGAAAGCAAAGCACATAAACGAAAGGGAAATCATTATGAAAAAGCTGTGGATTATTCTGATCGCCGTTGCGCTGATCGGCGCGCTGGTGATCGTTCTTGTAACCTGCAACGGCATGCAGGACAATGAAAATACGACCCCCACCACCGATACGACCCAGAGCACCACCAAGCCGACGGATGACGACAACTGGTCATCCAGCACGGATGTTGAGTGGTCTGAAGGCGGTGTAACCGTTATTCCGCCCAATACGGATGCACCCACCGAGGCACCTACGGATGCTCCCGCGACCCAGGAGCCTACCACCCCGGTAACGCAGGCACCGACCGCTCCTGCCACCGAGAAGCCCACAACCTCGGAAACGGGGGATCCGGACGAGGTATGGGAGGAAGACCCCTCGGACGATGAGTGGTCCTCCAGCTCCGATATTGAATGGACAGACTGAGAAAAAATCCCGGAATGCAACAGCGTTCCGGGATTTTGTTTTGCGTCAAAGCTCCTCGCTGACTGCCAGCAGGAGAATACCAATGATCACGATACCGATAAAGATGTAAGTTTTCCAGGAGAGCTTCTCTTTCAGGAAAATACGGGAAAGCAGCAGAGAAACGACACAGACGGAGGACAAAATGGGTGCGGCGACCGCATCCACACCGCCCAGGGCGTAAACATAAGTAAACTGACCGGCGGTCTCAAATACCGCAGCGAGGATCTTGTCCTTATGCTGGGGCACAGAGCCGAACTTGACCTTCCTTGCCTTCAGGAAGATGAACAGGCACAGCGCAAACAGCGCGAAGGTCAGCTCGTAGCTGGTGTTGGCAACAGCTTCGATGGTATCCTCCGTGACACCTACCAGAGGAGAGGCGGAAATATCTTCGATCAGGAAATAGGCGTCATCCAGGAAGGTGCCGAAGGCATCCAGCAGGGCGTACACAAAGGGCATACAGAAGGAAACGATTGCCAGGGTCTTGCCCAGCTTCTTCTTGCGGACGGTCTCGCCGTGGTTTTCCAGGAAGCTGACACCCACAACACCCACGGTGATCACACCGATGGCGATCCAGGTCAGTGTGGAGTACGTATCGCCCAGAACCAGGACGAACAGAAGCACGCAGATAACGCCGGCGGTGTTCTCGATGGGGTCGGAAATGGATTCCTCCAAAAAGCGCATACCAAAATAGGAGAACGCCATGGAGACGATATACATCAGGGAAACCGGCAGATACCGGATGATGTTAATGGGATCGTAGTTGATATCCTGCGTCAGCAGGGTGAAGATGGCGTGCAGACCCATCACGATGCCGACCCAGACGCAGATCTTCAGGTGAGAGTATTTTTCATCGGGACGCGCGCCCTTCTTGTAGAACAGCTCCGCAATACCCCAAAGCAAAGCTGTACCGACGGAAAAGAATAGCCAGGACATAATTTCTTCCTCTCTTTATAATTTGATAAGCCCTGCGTCAACCATTTTCTGCAGGCTCATAAGAATACCGAGTTTTGCGTGGCACCAGGTCAGACCACCCTGGAAATAGACGGCGTAGGGCGGACGGATAGGACCGTCAGCCGACAGCTCGATGGACGAGCCCTGAACGAATGCGCCGGCAGCCATGATCACCTTATCGTTGTAGCCGGGCATATCCCAGGGCAGCGGCGTTGCGAAGCTGTCCACGGGTGCGGCAGCCTGAATACCCTTACAGAAGGCGATCATGCCTTCCTCACTGCCCAGCTCCACCGCCTGGATAATATCGTGGCGGCCTTCGGTGGCGTTGGGAACGCAGCGGAAGCCCAAAGGCTCATACAGATTGGCGGCGAAGATCGCGCCCTTTTCCGCACCGGCGACCACCGTTGGCGCCAGGAAGAAGCCCTGATAGAGACTTGTCATCAGGCCCAGATTGGCGCCAACCTCCTGACCCAAACCCGGCGCAGACAGCCGGAACGCGCAGCGGTCAACGCAGGCCTTGGTGCCGCAGATGTAGCCACCGATGGGAGCAAGACCGCCGCCGGGGTTTTTGATCAGCGAGCCAACCACCATATCGGCGCCCACGTCGGAGGGCTCGATGGTCTCCACAAATTCGCCGTAGCAGTTGTCCACCATCACGATCACATCGGGCTTGAAGCCCTTGCAGAAGGCGATCAGCTCACCGATCTGCGTAACGGAGAAGGTGGGGCGGGTGGCGTAGCCCTTGGAGCGCTGGATGGTGATCAGCTTTGTCTTATCGTTGATGGCGGCGCGGATGCCGTCATAATTAAAGGTGCCGTCGGGAAGCAGATCCACCTGTCGGTAGGAAACGCCGTATTCCGCGAGACTGCAGGGGCTGGGACGGATGCCGATGACCTCCTGCAGCGTATCGTAGGGCAGACCCACAGGGGAAAGCAGCTCGTCACCGGGCAGCAGATTGGCGCTGAGCGCAACGGTCAGCGCGTGGGTGCCGCAGGTGATCTGGGGTCTTACAAGGGCGGCTTCTGTGTGGAATACGTCCGCATAGACCCGTTCCAGATTATCTCTGCCCACATCGTCATAGCCGTAGCCGGTGGTGGCGGCAAAGCAGGCCGCGGAAACACGGTTTTTCTGCATGGCCGCGATAACCTTCGCCTGATTATGCTCCGCGATTTGGTCGATGACCGCAAAGCGGTCGGTCAGCTTTTTCAGGGCTTCCTCACCGTAGTGATACACGGCAGGGGAGATGCCCATCGTATTGTAAAGTTCCAGTAACTGTTCCATAGTATCAGCCCTCTTTTTTTACGTTGTTCAAAATTTCATCGGCAAGGTTATTCAGAAGCTCCGGACGGGAGATGATCAGACCTGTCTCGGTCTCACCCAGGATCAGCAGCGTATCGCCGGGCTTGATCTGGAATAGCTCACGTGCCTCTTTGGGGATCACGATCTGTCCGCGGTCGCCGACTTTGGCAGTACCGAATACCCGATGGGCGCTCTGCTTGCCTAAAATGTGTTTACCACCGGCCATAATTGCCCTCCATTCACATTTTTCATACTTTTCACACAAAAGTATAGTAAAAAAGTCAGTACTTGTCAATATGGGGAAAAAAGAAATGTCATTTCGAGGACCGTCAGGCCCGTGGGAATCCCCTCAGCAACCGGGGGATTGCCACGTCGGGCTTTCGCCCTCCTCGCAATGACATTCGATTTTGTTTATTTTAGTCATTTCTTCTTCTGCCGCCGAAGATCAGAAGCAGACGCAGCAGCTGCGCCAGCGCAACGGCGGTGGCGGCAACGTAAGTCAGCGCCGCGGCGGTGAGAGTCTTGCGCGCGCCCTTTTGCTCTTCATCTGTCAGGATGTCGGCGCTTTCGATGGCCTGCATAGCCCGGCGGCTTGCGTTAAACTCCACCGGCAGGGTAACGAGCTGAAACACCACCGCCATACCGAAGCAGGCGATACCCAAATAGACAAGGGTAAACGAGAAGCTTTCCAGGAACGTCAGCACCAGACCCAGCAGGATCAGCGGCATCGCCAGCTTGCTGGCGAAATTGGTTACCGGTACAATGGCGGCGCGGAGCTTGATGGGCGCATAGTTCTGGGCGTACTGTACGGCGTGACCGGCTTCGTGGCAGGCAACGCCGATGGCTGCGGTGGAGGTTGCGCCGTATACGCCGTCGGAAAGGCGGATCACGTTGGCTTTCGGGTCGTAATGATCCGTCAGGTTACCGCTTACGTGCTCGATCCGCACACCGGTTACACCGTTGGCGCTCAAGACCCTGCGGGCGGCTTCCGCGCCGGTGATGTTGCGGATGGAGTGCTGATCGGCATAGCGCTTAAAGGTGGAATTGACGTTTGCGCTGGCCCACAGTGACAGCAGCACGCAGGGAAGCACGATAACAAGGTAAGTCCAGTCGAAATACATAGTAAGGCTCCTTAAACAGTTTCAGGCTCCATAGCATCGTGGAGCATATCCGTGATGGCACCACGGAAAATGGAATACGCCTGGCTGTGCAGGGTCGCCAGGGCGCCGGCAGAATGGGTGAGGGGAATATTGCCGGTCATATACAGATCCTGGTCGAAGGCGAATTTGGGCTCCGGCTCGGTTTTGCCGCCACGGGTCACCATAACGGGACCGGCGTGGATCTTCACACGGCAGCCGCCACGGAGGGCAACATCCGAATCAATGGTGTGGCGGCTCACGGTGGTTTCCGGCACATCCTCCTCCGCAAAGGGTCCGATCCAGCAGCTGCCCAGCAGCTCCCGGTAGGGGACACCGGCGAGGTCAAGCGCCTGCCGGGAGATCAGGTTGATATACCGCAGACCGATCCTGCTAAAGTTGGCAGGCTTGTAAATCTGAATAAATGCCGCCAGAGGCTTATCCAGCTTCCGGGCAAAATCCTCCCAGCGGGTGTAGCGGTTGCAGGTCAGGGAGATGAAATTGCTGGTCAGATTCACCTGCCATACGCCGTCAATGGAGGAAAAAAGATAATTATTGCGCTCCGGAGGCTGTTCCATCCGCATATTGCCGGGGGTACCCACCATTCTGGGTGCCGGCTTATCCTTGGTGCAGCCGTATTTGGGGAATTCGCTGCGGATCGCTTCCTGAAACGCGGCAGGCAGCGTTGTCTCTATCGAAAGGATCTCCGGGAAGCGGAGCTGGCAGATCACCTTGTCCAGAGGATTCTTGTGATAAATGCATCTTGCGTCTTGAGAAAACATAGCTTTTCCTCGCTTTGTCAATATCAGTATTCCCATTTGGGTCTTTCCTATATTATAAATTACAGGGAAAATAAGTCAACAAATAAATTTCTCTAGCCAAATGCGGAAAATGCGTGTATAGTATAGAAAACGAAAGGAGGATTTCCTATGTCCATACATTATATAAATAAAAATAACTTTGAAGCCGAGGTGCTCAACGCCGACAAGGTGGTGCTGCTGGATTTCTTTGCCCAGTGGTGCGGACCCTGCAAAATGATCGCCCCTGCTCTGGAGGAGATCGCCGCGGAGAACGAGCATATCAAGGTCTGCAAGATCGATGTGGACAGCGATCCCGATCTGGCAAGACAGTTCAAGGTCAACAGCATTCCGCTGCTGGTGGTAATGAAGGATGGAAAGATCATCACCCAATCTTTGGGTGCCAAGCCCAAGGACGCCATCCTGAAGCTGATCCCCTGAAAGAAAGAGAGGGTTTATGATGAGTACCATTCGTGTAAAAAAGCTGTCTGCCAATGCGGTGCTGCCTACCTACGGCACCAATGAGTCCGCCGGTGCCGATCTGTACGCCTGCCTGGAGGAGGCGGTGGAGATTCAGCCCGGTGAGATCTGCTGGGTGGGTACCGGCATCGCGCTGGAAGTGCCCAAGGGCTGTGCCGGTCTGATCTACGCCCGCAGCAGTATGGGTGTCAAGCGCGGTCTTGCACCGGCAAACAAGGTCGGCGTCATCGACAGCGATTACCGCGGAGAGATCCGTGTGGTATTGCTCAATCACAGCAATCAGGTGCAGACGGTCGCCCCCGGTGAACGCATCGCGCAGCTGATCATTACCCCGGTGCTGACCCCGGCTTATGAGGAAGCCGCGGAGCTTTCCGACACCGGCAGGGGAGTGGGCGGCTTCGGCTCTACAGGAAAATAAAACCATATTACGAATATTTTTTCAAAATTGCGAATAAAATGTTTGACAAATACGTCGATTGGTGCTACAATTAGCCCATCTATTGACTGTGCGTCTTGCACTCACAAGTGTGCGCCGTAGGCGGATTTTTGTTCGCCCCGAACAAAATCGCACCTGATTTTGGCTTTTTCGACCCATTTCCGGTCGATTAGCATATATAATTGATTATTATTTTTTATTAGGAGGAAATAATATGAAAAAGCTTCTCGCACTGTTGCTGGTTGCAGTTATGGCTATCTCTGTTGTAGCTTGTGCACCTGGCACCAACACCCCCACCCCCACCGACGCACCCAAAGTCGAGTACGTTGATCCTTTCAAGGACATCACCAACTACGACGAGCTGTCTGCCGCTGTCTACGAGGAAGTTCTGGGCGACTTCTATGCCGCATACCAGACTGCCCTGGCAGAAAAGAACCCCTCCAAGCGTTATGCTCTGATGGGCATCGCCGAGGCTAAGCTGCTGGGCGCAGGTATCTTCCTGCCCACCACTTCTCAGGGTGGTACCTACCAAATGACTAAGGTCGCTCCCTACACCAACACTCCCATTCTGTACGGCAACGATACTTACCGTTTCCACGACCGTATCGTTACTGCTGAGCCCATCAAGGCTGATGACATTGCTACGATGAAGGCTAAGTGGAATGAGATCAAGGGCACCGGCACCTACGAAGAGTGGGTCAAGACCTACCTGGGTGAGCAGGGCTACACCATCGAAGACACCGCTACCTTCTACTTCGATGCCAACCTGAACTTCTGGGATGTTCTGGCTACCTCTTTCGCTGCTGACTCCGAGATCCTGGTTCAGACCTACGACGGTCTGACCGAGGTTGATATGGAGAACCAGGAGCAGCCCGCTCTGGCTCTGAGCTACACTGTTTCCGATGACGGCCTGACCTACACCTTCCAGATCCGTGAAGGCGTGGTCTGGGTTGATAACCAGGGCCGTAAGGTCGCTGACCTGACTGCTGACGACTTTGTCGCCGGTATGCAGCACATGATGGACGTCGCCGGCGGCCTGGAATACCTGGTCTGCGCTGGCTGCGCTAACATTGTCAATGCTGACGAGTACGTTGCCGGTGAAGTCACCGATTTCGCAGAAGTCGGCGTTAAGGCTGTTGACGCCTACACTCTGCAGTACACCCTGACCGAGGTTACTCCTTACTTCCCCACCATGCTGGGTTACGGCGTCTTCGCTCCCATGAGCCGTTCTTACTACGAGTCCATGGGCGGCAAGTTCGGCGCTGACTTCGATGACACTGCTGAGTCTTACCTGTACGGCAAGGGCCCCGACAGCATCGCTTACTGCGGTCCTTACGTTGTCACCAGCTACACCCCCAACAACTCCATCGTTCTGCAGGCTAACGAGTCCTACTGGAATGCCGAGAACATCAACCTGAAGTCCTTCACCTATATGTACACCGATGGCTCCGACAGCCAGAAGATGTATGATGACTTCTTCAACGGCGTTGTTGATACCATGGGTATGAACACCGAGCGTGTTACCATCGCAAAGTCCGCTGGCACCTTCGATGATTACGCTTACGTCAGCGACACCGATGCTACCACCTACTGTGGCTTCTTCAACCTGCGCCGTGCAGCTTTCGTTACCGGCGAGGGCATCGGCCAGTCTCCCAAGACCGAGGAGCAGATCGTCCGCACCGGCGCTGCTATGCTGAACCAGAACTTCCGTCTGGCTCTGGCTACCTCCATCGACCGCGGCACCTACAATGCACAGTCTGTCGGCGAAGAGCTGAAGCTGACCTCTCTGGTCAACTCCTACACTCCCGGTAACTACTGCTATCTGTCCGAGGACGTCACCGTTGCTATCAACGGCACCGACAAGACCTACACCGCCGGCACTGCTTACGGCCAGATCGTTCAGGATCAGCTGGACGCCGACGGCATCAAGCTGACTGTTTGGAACGGCACTGCTTCCTCCGGCTTCGACGGCTGGTACAGCAAGGATAATGCCGCTGCTTACATGGCTAAGGCTATCGAGGAGCTGAAGGCTCAGGGCATTGAGGTTTCCGCTGAGAACCCCATCTACATTGACCTGCCCGTCAACACCACCACCGAGACCGCCAAGAACATGAAGCAGGCTATGAAGCAGTCCATCGAGGATGCTACCGGTGGCTGCATCAAGTGCAACCTGGTCGAGTACGCAACCCGTGACGACTATCTGGCTGCTACCTACCGCTTCGAGGTTGGTAAGGACGCTAACTACGACCTGAACGACGGTTCCGGTTGGGGCCCCGACTACGGCGATCCCAGCACCTACCTGGGCACCATGCTGCCTAACTATGCTGGTTACATGACCAAGTCTCTGGGTATCTTCTAATTTAAGATTTAGCTTAGATATTTTTTCAACAACAAGGAGGATGGGCGATTTTCGCCCATCCTCCCGATTGGCACTATGGCAAAGCACGGTTTTATAGGAAATGCTGCCCTCAGTATTCCTTGTGGTTTGGTTTTACTGCCAGGAATATTAAGGGCAGTGTTCTCTACTGCCGGATATTTTTAGCACCATGTGTTATCCTATGAGACAAGACGAAGGAGACTGACTATGACAAAATATTTAATCAGCAGAATCCTGCGGGCAGTGTTCTCTGTTGTCCTTGTTATTGCTGTGATCATGATCATGATCTATTCTTTCCTGGACAGAGAAGCAATTTTCAATGCTGACCCCACGTTTCAGAAGCGTCTGAATAATGATAAAGACATCTATAAGCAGCAGCAGTGGGAGAAGTATGGCTACCTGGACTATATCAACTTCACCGATTATCTTCAGGACGAGATCAAGGCCGGCCGGCTGACCGCAGAGCAGGCCGATGCTGCCAGACTTGCTGTAACCGGGGATCTGGATTCCCCGGAGACCAAGGCACTGGTGGATGCCTTTACTGAAAAGTACAGAGCCGAGGGCTATGACATTGTGCGCCTTCCCGGTTCTTATAAAATCGGCACCAAGAAGTATAGTGAAGGCGGTGCGCCCAAGCTGTATGCTACCAAGGATATTCCCCTGATCCAGCGTTTGGTAAGCTACTTTGCCGGCTTGATCAAGATCGACAATATCCACAACGTGGATGATGTAGAAGGGGAGCGGGGACTGACCTTTACCTTGTATGATCCTGCCTACGGCGGAGAGAAATTCTCGCCTGCCATTATGGGTAACGGTACGAACTATCGGTACCTGCTGTACTGCGATGATACCTTCCCGTATATCCACCAGAATCTGGTGAAGGTTCATCTGGGTGTTTCTTACTCCGTTACCAAGGATATTGACGTGTTCAATACCATGACGGATGCGCAGGGACCCCAGAAATTTACCACCATCACGTATCCCAGCGGTGTTGTGGAAAATACGGCTGACGATATCCATTCCCTGCGGTACGTTCCGGATACCAGCGACCAGGGTCTGCTGAACCAGAAGTACTTTGTGGATGATTACACCGGCGTTACTACTGCCAAGTCCGGTATGTCCCAGATGGGTTATTCCTTCAGCATCGGTATCATTTCCGTCATTTTGGCATACCTGCTGGCGATTCCGCTGGGCGTCCTGATGGCACTGAACAAGGATAAGTTCATCGACAAGCTGGGCACATTCTATATCGTCTTTATTATGGCTGTGCCTTCTCTGGGTTATATCTTCATCTTCCGCGCCATCGGCAGCAGCTTCAAGCTGCCCACCACGTTTGATGTGCAGAACCCGACATGGCTGATGTATATCCTGCCGGTCATTTCGCTGTCGCTGCCTTCCATTGCAAACCTGATGAAGTGGCTGCGCCGATATATGATCGACCAGATGAACTCCGACTACGTTAAGTTCGCCCGCAGCGGCGGTCTTTCCGAGGGTGAGATCTTCAGCAAGCATATTCTGAAGAATGCGATCATTCCCGTTGTTCACGGCATTCCCGGCAGCATCCTGGGTGCCCTGACCGGCGCTATCATTACCGAGCGTGTGTACCTGGTGCCCGGTATCGGTAATGTGCTGACAACGGCGATCAACAAGTATGATAACGGCGTTATCGTAGGCGTTGCGCTGTTCTATGCTGTGCTGTCCGTAACATCCTTCATCCTGGGTGACGTGCTGATGGCAACTCTGGATCCCAGAATTTCCTTTACTTCGAAAGCGAGGTGATACGCGATGACCGATAATCTGATCAATTTGAGCGAATTTAATATGTCCGACGAGGAGCTGTTTGCCCCCGTTGAGCAGGACGAACTGGCTTCTGAACGTATCACTGCTCCCAGATATTCCTACTGGCGCAGCGTGTTCCGCGTGTTCTTCAAAAAGAAGATCAACATTATCGCTCTGGCTCTGCTGGCTGTGCTGATCCTCTTCTCCTATGTGTATCCCGCCGTCATCGGCTACGATGCCCAGGTCGATCCCTATATCAACCTGATGGATGGCTCTACCAAGCACCTGCTGCCCGCTGACGCTATTGCAAAATTTGGCTTTAACCTGAAGTGGATCCTGGGCTCCGGCGCATCCGGCAACTCCACCTTTGATGCCATCTGGTACGGCTCCAGCATTTCCATTTCTCTGGCGCTGGTCTGTGCGGCTATCAATATGTTTGTGGGTGTCGTCATCGGCGCGGTTTGGGGCTTCAGCAGAAAGTTCGACATCGTGATGACGGAGGTTTACAACGTCGTTGCCAATGTGCCGTATATTTTGCTGATCTCCGTTATCGTTCTGATCATGTCCGCCAGCTTCTGGTCCATGGTCTTTGCCCTGACGGTTACGGGCTGGATCGCCATTGCATACTTTATCCGTACCCAGGTCATTATTATCCGTGACCGTGAGTATAATCTGGCCTCCCGCTGCCTGGGTACGCCCATCACCCGTATCGCAACCAAGAATATCCTGCCCTTTATGACCTCTGTCATCGTGACTCTGGTCGCTACCGAGATCCCCTCCTACATCTCCTACGAGGTGTTCTTGAGCTATATCGGTATGGGTCTTTCCGATATGTCTTTGGGTAAGCTGATCGAGGCCGCCAAGAGCGCTATGATCACGCCCGGCTGGGGCTTTGAGTTCTGGAGCCCCGTTGCGGTCGCATCTATTATTGCTGTGGTGTTGTATGTTGTCGGTCAGAATCTGGGCGACGCATCCGACCCCAGAACCCATATGTAAGAGGTGACGGATATGGAAGACAAGAAAGTTTTACTGTCCGTCAGGGACCTTGAAGTGAAATTCCGCGTCCGTGGCAGAATTCTGACCGCGATCCGTGGCGTTTCTCTGGATTTTTATGAGAATGAATCCGTGGCGATCGTTGGCGAGTCCGGCTCCGGTAAATCTGTATTTACCAAGACCTTTGCCGGTATGCTGGAGACCAACGGCTACATCAGCAACGGTTCCATCATCTTCAATGATGAGGATCTGGCGGATACCTGTGTAGCGCTGAATTCCGCTACTGTGCGGATGATTCATTCCGCCACCGAATTGCTCAACCGTTATTCCAAGCTGGAAGCCGGCGCAGAGATCTACAAGCAGATCCTGGCTCTGGAATCCGAGAAGAAGCAGCGTGCCACCATCAGCGATGAAGAAGATCAGGCTGCTACCGCAGAGATCGATGAGCTGGTATTCCAGCGCACCGAGCTGTTCAATCAGCGCCAGACCGTGGATGCCAAGAATGAAAAAGAGCGCTACCAGGCAATGGGCGCCCAGATCGCCGAGCTGGACAAGCAGATCAAGGCTCTGCAGGATGCAAGAGCTGCCAAGATCAAGGCACACAAGAAGGCGATGCGCACCGATACGGCTTATCTGCGTGACTATAATCAGCGCATGGATGCTCTGAAGGCTGCTTACGATGCCGCCATTGATTGCACCGTTTCCGCGGAGACTATGGCGCGCAATGAGATCATTGCCAAGGAGATCGTTCTGTCCATTGGCCGCTTTAGCGCCTATAAGCGCAGCCGCTGCTATTCCAGGCTGCTGAAGGCCTTTAAGCAGGCAATGCAGATGGGCGTTGACCTGAATGATGAGGAGCAGAGAAATGCTGTATTTGATACGGTAGTTTTCCGGGTCAAGTATCTGGATGAGACCCCTGAAAAGCTCCACGGCACCTGTGTGCTGAATCTGGCGAAGATTCAGGACTCCAAGGACTGGAGCCAGATCCGCGGCGGCAAGATCGCTACGGTTTTCCAGGATCCCATGACCTCCCTGAACCCCATCATCACCATCGGCAAGCAGATCACCTCCATCATTCTGAAGCATCAGAACTGCTCCGAGCTGGAAGCCCGTGTGCGTGCGCTGGAGCTGATGAAGAAGGTTGGTATTCCCAATGCGGAGAACCGTTTTGACGATTATCCCTTCCAGTATTCCGGCGGTATGCGCCAGCGTATCGTTATTGCCATCGCGCTGTCCTGCCAGCCCAAGATCCTGATCTGTGACGAGCCGACCACCGCTCTGGACGTTACCATCCAGGCACAGATCTTGAAGCTGATCAAGGACCTGCAGAAGGAATTCAATTACACCATCGTTTTCATCACCCATGATCTGGGTGTTGTTGCCAACGTTGCTGACCGTGTCGCGGTTATGTATGCCGGACAGATCGTTGAGACCGGTACGGTGGAAGAGGTATTCTACGATCCTCGTCATCCTTACACCTGGGCTCTGCTGTCCAGCCTGCCGCAGCTTGCACAGCGCAACACCAAGCTGTATTCCATCACCGGCACGCCTCCTTCACTGTATAACAGCATTGTGGGCGATGCCTTTGCTCCCAGAAATCCCTACTGCCTGAAGGTGGATACGCTGAAGGAGCCTCCCATGTTCCAGGTTTCCGAGACCCACTTTGCCAAGACCTGGCTGCTGGATCCCAGAGCGCCAAAGGTGCAAAAGCCTGAGATCATTGAGAACATTCACGAGAAGCTCATGAATGCATTTAACATTTAAGGAGGGGTATGTCGTGTCTGATACTAAAGTGAAAAAGACTGCCTCTTACCTGCCCGAGCACGGTCCGATTGCCGAAAATGGCAGAGAGATCCTGCTGAGTCTGAAGAATGTTGACATTACCTTCGGCAAGGGCGACAATGCAGTCAGAGCGGTTAAGAATGCCAGCTTTGATATCTACAAGGGTGAGACCTTCTCCCTGGTAGGTGAGTCCGGCTCCGGCAAGACCACCATCGGTCGTGCCGTGATCCGCGTTAACCCCTGCGCAGCCGGCGAGATCCAGTATAAGGGTGTCCGTATCTCCGGTAAGACCAAGCGGGGTCTGGACCGTGAGGTCATCCGTAATATCCAGATGGTATTCCAGGATCCTGCCGCGTCT
Source organism: Oscillospiraceae bacterium (assembly GCA_017436955.1). Lineage (GTDB taxonomy): Bacteria > Bacillota > Clostridia > Oscillospirales > Oscillospiraceae > Faecousia. The sequence continues at coordinate 58,321 of JAFSCD010000003.1, forward strand.
CTGAACGAGCGCGCAACGGTGGACTATATCATTTCCGAGGGCTTGTATAACTTTAAGCTCTATGAAAATGAGGAGGACCGTGTCCGTAAGGTCGAGAAGATCGTGGAAGAGGTCGGTCTGCTGCCCGAGCACCTGACCCGTTATCCCCACGAATTCTCCGGCGGTCAGCGTCAACGTATCGGTCTGGCCCGTGCCATGGTCATGGAGCCGGAGCTGGTTATCGCCGACGAGCCCATCTCTGCGCTGGACGTTTCCATCCGTGCCCAGGTGCTGAACCTGCTGAAAAAGTTCCAGAAGGAACGGGATATTACCTATCTGTTCATCGCCCATGATCTGTCCATCGTCCGTTTCATTTCCGACCGGATCGGCGTTATTTACAAGGGCGATATCGTGGAGATCGCAGATGCCGAGGAGCTGTTTGACTATCCGCTGCATCCCTACACCCGCAGCCTGATTTCCGCGATTCCCATTCCGGATCCCATTCTGGAGAAGAATAAGGTGCTGTTCACCTACGATCCTTCTGTCCACGATTACAGCGAAGAAAAGCCCGAGCTGGTAGATATCGGCCACGGTCACTTTATCTTCGGCAGCAAGAAGGAGATCGAGGAGTACCGGGCGATCCGTGAGAAGAACGTGCCGCTGAAGTCCATTACCATTCTGCAGCCCGGTGAGCAGGCGCCCACCGTCAGTGAGGAAGAGGATGATATGTGGTCTGCCGAGCAGTTTATGCTGCAGACGCCCATCCACGATACCGGCAGCAAGTGGTATACCTTCCTGTCGTTCCTGCTGCCGCCTTTGGGCTTGATCGGAGGCTTGATCTTCCGCAAATTCAAGCACATCCGCAACTGGAAGGCCTGCAAGAAGGGCGCGATCGCCGGTGTGGTGACCTTTGGCTCCATTATCGGTCTGTTCGGCCTGGCTCTGCTGAGCGCAATTCTGTAATCTATGAGAAATAGAAATGAAAGAGGCAACCCGGCAGGGTTGCCTCGCATCACGAATATCGAAGTTGCCAGAAAAAACCTGCCGCTGCGCATTACGCTGCTGATTTTGGCGCTGGTGATTGCCTTTACAGCCTTTGGCTATGGCATATCCGAGTTGCTTACCACGGATCCCGGCTGGAAGGAGATCGAGGTCAACTCAACCACCCTGAACTGCAGTGAGGATTTCTCCCTGAACTACAATCTGGGAGCAGGGCAGACCGACGCCACCACAGAGAACAAGGCACTTATAACGCTGTATTCCACCATAGCGGAGAAGGCGTATCAGCTTTTCAACAATGACTATGCTTCGACGGAGCTACAAAATATCCGCTACGTCAACGAGCATATCAACGAGGCGATCACGGTGGACCCTGCGCTGCATAAGGCGCTCAGCGCCATTGTAAAGGCGGAAAACCGCAGTATCTATCTGGCACCGGTCTATGCCGAATATTCGGCACTGTTTCTCTCCCAAAGCGATGTGGAGGCTGCGCAGAACGATCCTGCCCGTCAGCCGGATACCCAGGCGTTTATCTCCGCTGCTGCGGGCTTTGCCAATGATCCTGCGATGATTAACCTTGAGATCATCGACAGCCAAACCGTCCGGCTCACGGTTGCCCAGGCGTATTTGGATTTTGCCGTGGAGTACGGCATCGAGAATTTCCTGGACTTTTCCTGGATGAAAAACGCGTTTATTGCAGATTATATTGCAGATGAGCTGATTCAGGCGGGATATACCAACGGCTATATTTCCAGCTATGACGGCTTCACCCGGAATTTGATGAATACGGATGACAAGTTTGCACTGAATCTGTATCACCGTGTCGGAACGGATGTATATCTGCCGGCGGCACTGGAATATACCGGCGGATGCAGCCTTGTGGCGCTGCGTGATTTCCCCGTAACGGATGCCGACCGTTGGCACTATTATGCGTTCAGCGACGGCAAAATTGCAAGCCTGATGCTGGATCCGGCTACCGGAACGCAAAAGAGCGCGGTCAGCGCCATGATCGGCTATTCCGTCAGCGCAAGCTGCAGCGAAATTCTGCTGTCCATCGCGCCGCTGTTTATTGCGGATTCGCTGGATACGGCGGCGGTCAACAGCTTGACCGGGCAGGGGATCTACACCGTATATCCCCAGGATAAGGCAGTTTATGCCAACGATCCTGCAATTTCTCTGGTATTGAACGCCGATCTGGGCTATACCGCAAAAACCGTCGAATAAAGAAAAACCACCGATTTTCAAATCGGTGGTTTTTGTTTTAGTTTACGCTGATCATGATATCGCCGGTGGAGCTGGTAATGACGCAGGTGCTTCCGGGAGTGTTTTCCGGGACGCTGATCTTGCCGGTGTTGGTCGTGACACTGAATATCTTTCCGGTCAGCAGGCTACCGGTAACGTTGCCGGTGCTGACCTCAATATATATCGCTTCCGCATCGCTGTCCTTAAACGTAACATCGCCGGTGCTTCTTGTGATATTGAGATTTTTTGTGGCGATAACATTCTCCAGGTAAATGTCGCCGGTTGAGCCGGAGCTGTAAATAATATCGCTTTTCACATTGGTCAGTTCCATTTTGCCGGTGGTGGCGATCAGCGCAATAGAGCCAAACGCAGCATCTGTAATTTCAATTTCGCCGGTGGAGACTTTTACTGCGAGGCTACCTGTGACATTGGCGCCCAGGTCCACGTCACAAGTTGTTCCGACGATGCTCATTTGCCGGAAGGTAAAGCCGTTGGGAATGTGGATATCGCCGGTGGTGACATTGATATCCAATGCGCCGTATTGCTTTTCAGGCAGGTAAATTGTAATTTCCGGAGCGCTGAAATAGACACCAATGTGATCATACCACGCCCGGTTGTCCTGCTGGGTGACGGTCAGGTTGCGGTTTTCAAAAGATACGGTGTGGGGCGCGTTCTCCAACTCCTTGCAAACCACAGTAGCGGTATCGTCTTGCGTGAAGCAGAGGGTGATACTGGCGGTGGTGGTATCAATGGAAATGTCGGTGATGGGGGATACGGAGGTGTATTCTTGCGTTTGGAATTTCTCTGTGCTCAAATTGGAAAAGTCCCAGTTGGCGTTTGCCAGCATCGCTGTAAACACAGATGCACCGACCAAAATGCAGAGGGCAGCAATTATGAGCCAGATTTTCGTCAGTTTTCGCATTGTGCAGCCTCCTTTCTACGCAAACGGTTGATCGTGCTTGTAACCAGATTTTTTGTCAGCAGGATAGTGCCCCGGGTCGCTGCTTTGCAGCCGTAGAAGGTGAAGATGGCAAGACCACCGCAGACCAGGCCGGCACCGATCATTGCGATACCCGGCGTAATATTGCCCGAGAACGAAAGGGCAACACCACCGGCAATACCGGCAACGGCACAGGCGGACAGCGTGATGAATACGCTCCACAGCGAGATGATAACCGCCCACAGGGATACAAACACGGAAACGGCAACTGCCACGGCAGAAACCAGCAAGGACAGCCAAATGGGGCTGGTAAGTACGATCACGGTGATCTTCCAGGGGTTACAGCTTTTCTTGGAGCTTTCATCCGCCTGGGGCAGAGAAGCCTCGGCTAAGATCTGTGCCGCGACCGCATTGACGGCACCAATGCGGCTTACGGCTTCATCTTCCGTAAGACCTTCTTCCACATAGTCATCGATTATTTCGCTGTAGAAATTCAGTCTTTCGTCAATATCCGCCTGGGGCAGGTCGGACAATCGAACACGCAACAGCGCTAAAAAGTCTCTTTTATCCATTTTCGGAATCCTCCTTTGTGACAAATCGGTAAATCGACAGCATTTCGTCCCATTCGCTACGAAAATCTTCTATGCGCTTTAAACCCTTATGGGTGATGTGGTAGTATTTGCGAAGGCGACCGCCGTGCTGGGCGGTACGTACTGTCAGCATTTGCGCCGTTTCAAGGCGCTTGAGAATGGTGTAAAGGGTGGATTCCGAGAGCGCGATGTAGGGCTTCATATCCCGGATGATCTTATAGCCGTAGGAATCGTCATCCTTGATGGCTGCCAAAACACAGATATCCAGAAGACCCCGTTTTAATTGAACATCCATAGCATACTCCTCCTTACGCAATACATCGTAACACGAAGTATTCGTCGTGTCAAGGCAGATTTGACGAAATTCTTGACTTGCTGTACATTGAATGGTAAAATAATCCGTAGAAATGCTGGGCTGAGGAGGCTTTCATTATGGCAATTACCTATCTCGAATCCACTAAAACCTTCTATCTGGACGGCAAGGGCGTGACCTATGCGTTCTGCGTCAATGAATATGATTATCTGGAGCATCTGTACTTTGGCAAAACCATCGGACACGATGATATCCGCTATGTCCGGGGCTGCGGCGCTACGGATAACAATCCCAAGATCCCCGGCGTTGAGATGAAGCTGGGCTACAACTACGGCGCACTGGATAGCTACCAGTATTTTGCCCCGGAGCTGGCTTTCTTCGGCACCGGCGACTACCGTGAGCCTGCTGTGCAGATCAAGACGGAGCGCGGTGACCGGCTGTCCGATCTTCTGTATGCCGGCTATGACATCCTGCCCACCAAGCCCATGCCCAAGGGTATGCCTGCCATGCGTGACGGCGAGACCCTGGTGGTTCACCTGAAGGATCGGGTCAACAGCTTTGGCTGTGATCTGTATTATACGGTTTATGAGGATGCCGGCGTCATCGCGCGCCGTGCGGTGTACATCAACGGCTGTGACGGCACTGTGATGCTGAATCGGGCGTATTCCTTCAGTGTTGCTCTGCCGGAGCATGATTTTGATGTGCTGTCCCTGCAGGGCTCCTGGGCTACGGAGCGCCATATTCAAAGAACGCCTGCCCATTACGGCGTTGTTTCCATTGACTCCAAGCGCACCACCTCGTCTGCATCTCTCAATCCCTTTATGGCGCTGGTCAAGCAGGGTGCTACCGAGGATTCCGGCGATGTTTACAGCGTGAATCTGATCTACTCCTCGTCCTTCGTGCTGAAAGCAGAGGGCTTGAGCGACAACCGACTGCTGCTGACCGGCGGTATCAACGACTTTGATTTCTGCTGGAAGCTGCTGCCCGGTGAGGCTTTTGAAACCCCCGAGGTCGTGCTTGCGTACTCCAATGAGGGTATCGGCGGTATGAGCCGTGCGCTCCACGATGCGTACCGTAATCACCTGATCAATCCCCGTTATGTGGGCAAGAAGCGCCCCATTGTTATCAACAGCTGGGAGTCCGCCTATTTTGATTTTGATACCCAGCGTTTGAAGCAGATCGTGGACGGCGTTGCCGGTACCGGCGTGGACACCTTCGTTCTGGATGACGGCTGGTTTGGCAACCGCAACAGCGAGTTCTCCAGCCTGGGCGATTGGTGGGTCAATGAGAAGAAGCTGCCCGGCGGTCTGGGTGAGATCATCGCCTATGTAAACAGCAAGGGTATGAAATTCGGTCTGTGGTTTGAGCCGGAGATGATAAACCCCGATTCCGAGCTGTTCCGCACCCATCCCGACTACGCCATCATCGCACCCGGCAGAGAGGGAAGCCCCTGCCGCGGACAGTATATGCTGGACTTGACCCGGCAGGATGTCCGTGACTTTGCGGTGAACGCGGTCAATAAGATACTGAAGGAAAACCACATTGAATACGTCAAGTGGGACTACAATTCCAACATTACCCAGTCCTGGTCTTTGGGTCTGGAGCCGGATCGGCAGATGGAGTTTGCCCACCGGTATGCACTGGGTGTTTATGAGCTGTTTGAGCGGATCGTCAATGCAAACCCCGACATCTTCTTCGAGGGCTGCAGCGCCGGCGGCGCGCGGTTTGACCCGGCTGTGCTGTATTATTTCTCCCAGATCTGGACGTCTGACTGCACCGATGCGGATATGCGCACCAAGATCCAGTACGGCACCTCCGTTGCCTATCCGCTGATGGCGATGACCTGTCACGTATCCGCCGTTCCCAATCACCAGACCCGGCGTACCACCAGCATCGGCACGAGAGGGGATATCGCCCACCTGGGCGGCACCGGCTATGAGCTGGACACCTCCGCATTCACCGATGAGGATCGGGAAACTGTCCGCCGGCAGGTGGAAAAGTACCACCAGATGGAGGAGCTTCTGCTGTGGGGCGATCTGTACCGCACGGAAAGTCCCTTTGAGGGCAACTATTTCGGCTTTATGATCGTTGCCAAGGATAAGGAAAGCGCCCACCTGACGGCTTACCAGCGGCTGAATCACTGCAATTATCCTATGAAGCGGCTGCAGGTAAAGGGTCTTGATCCTGCAAAGCGCTACTATGTCAGGGAGCTGGATATGACGATGCTGGGTGCCACCTGGATGAACGTTGGCATCAAGCCCAATTTCCCCTATGAAGATTTTGCTACCTTGACATTTGCCTTTAAGGCGGTATAATACTAGAAGCAAGCAATTGCGCTTAAAATATCATTGGAGTGTGTGCTGTAATGAAACTGATTATTAAGAACGATTATAATGCAATGTGTGCATGGGCTGCCCAGCATATCGCTGACGCCATCAACAACCACAAGGAAGACCGTCCCTTTGTTCTGGGTCTTCCCACCGGTTCTTCTCCTCTGGGTGTCTACAGAAACCTCATCGAGATGAACAAGGCCGGCAAGGTCTCCTTCAAGAACGTGGTTACCTTCAATATGGACGAGTACGTTGGTCTGCCCCGTGAGCACGACCAGAGCTACTGGTACTTTATGCACGACAATTTCTTCAACCACATCGACATCCCCGCGGAGAATATCAATATCCTCAACGGTATGGCGGAAGATCTGGTTGCCGAATGTCAGCGCTACGAGGATAAGATCGCTTCCTACGGCGGCATCGACCTGTTCCTGGGCGGCAGCGGTGTTGACGGTCATATTGCCTTCAACGAGCCCTTTACCTCTCTGACCTCCCGTACCGGCATCCGTGCCCTGACCGAGGATACCCTGATCGTTAACTCCCGTTTCTTCGATAACGATCCCAACAAGGTTCCCAAGACCGCACTGTCCGTTGGCGTCGGCACCGTATGCGATTCCAAGCAGGTTCTGCTGCTGATCAGCGGTCACAACAAGGCTCGCGCTCTGCGTCACTGTGTTGAGGGCGGCGTGGATCACGCCTGGACTATCAGCGCTCTGCAGCTGCACCAGGATGGCATCATCGCTTGCGACGAGGCTGCCTGCGGTGAGCTGAAGGTGGACACCTACAAGTATTTCAAGGAAATCTACAAGGACGAAAAGTAATACGAAATCATAGCTGCCCGGTCATCCGACCGGGCAGTTTTTATATCTTGAAAGAATTGGAAAACGTAAAAAAATAAGCGAAAACGACAAAAAACAATTGACATCGACATACACGCCTGATAGAATAATTCCCTGGAAACAGGATGATTGTTTGGAAAGGAGCGTAGGATGTTATGCTGAAAACTACGGAACTGTTTGATCTGGAACATACATTGGCCCGGGATTTTCTTGCACAGTTTCAATACCCCTGGCAGGCGCTGAAGGGTATTCAGGATATGATTTTGACCGTTGGTGCGAATTTGAGTGATGATTTTGCGGAAATGTCGCCGAATGTTTGGGTGCATAAAACCGCGAAGCTCGCACCTACTGCCCACATCGGCAAGCCCTGCATCATCGGTGCGAATACCGAAGTGCGGCATTGTGCCTTCATTCGCGGCTGCGCTCTCATCGGCGAGAATTGCGTGGTTGGCAACTCCACAGAGCTGAAAAATGTGATTCTGTTCGACAATGTGCAGGTGCCGCACTACAACTATGTCGGTGACAGTATTTTGGGCTATAAAGCCCACATGGGCGCCGGCTCCATTACCTCCAATGTAAAGTCTGATAAGAGTCTTGTGACCGTTGGTGGCATTGAGACTGGGCTGAAGAAATTTGGCGCTATGGTGGGGGATTTCGTGGAGGTTGGCTGCAACGCCGTCTTAAATCCCGGTACCGTGATCGGCAGATGCAGCAATATTTATCCCACATCCTGCGTGCGCGGCGTGATCCCGGCAGGCAGCATTTACAAAACCGGCGGTGTCATCGTGAAAAAGGAGGAACGGTAATGGGCAAATACTTTGGAACGGATGGCTTCCGCGGCGAAGCCAATGTGAATCTGACTGCCGATCATGCCTTTCAGGTAGGGCGGTTTATCGGCTGGTACTACACGCAGCTCAAGCGCCGTAACGGCAAGGATGGACCGGCACGGATCGTCATTGGCAAGGATACAAGAAGATCCAGCTATATGCTGGAATACAGCCTTGTGGGCGGTCTGACCGCCAGCGGCGCGGATGCCTACCTGCTTCACGTAACCACCACGCCTTCGGTGGCATTTGTGTGCCGGACAGAGGATTTTGATTGCGGCATTATGATCTCCGCTTCCCATAATCCCTATTATGATAACGGCATCAAGCTCATCAACAGCTTTGGCGAAAAGATGGATGAGGGTGTCATCCGTTTGCTTGAGGATTATCTGGACGGTCATCTGGAAGCCTTTGGCAAGGCGTGGACGGAATTGCCCCTTGCCCGGCGGGATATGATCGGCAGAAGCGTTGACCACGTGGCCGGAAGAAACCGTTATATCGGCTATTTGATCTCCCTGGGACTTTACTCCTTCAAGGGGCTGAAGATCGGTCTGGATTGCGCCAACGGCGCCGCGTGGAATATTGCCAGAAACGTATTTGACGCCATGGGCGCAAAGACCTATCTCATCGGCGCACAGCCCGATGGCTGCAATATCAACGAAAACGCCGGCTCCACCCATATTGAAGCCATGCAGAAGCTGGTGCTGGAAAATGGGCTGGACGTAGGCTTTTCCTATGACGGCGATGCCGACCGCTGCCTGTGCGTGGATGAAAAGGGAAACGTGATCACCGGCGACCATATTCTGTATATCTACGGCAAGTATATGAAAGAGCGCGGCAAGCTGGTGGGAAACACAGTGGTTACCACCGTAATGTCCAATTACGGACTGTTTAAGGCGTTTGACGCGCTGGGCATCGGCTATGCAATGACGGCTGTTGGCGACAAGTACGTTTATGAGTATATGATGGCAGAGGGCTGCCGTCTTGGTGGCGAACAAAGCGGACACATTATCTTCTCCAAGTATGCCTCCACCGGCGACGGGATCCTGACCTCGCTGAAAATTATGGAGGTCATGCTGGCTAAAAAGAAGACCTTGAGCCAGCTCTGCGAGGGCTTTACCTTCTATCCCCAGGTGTTGAAGAACGTTCTTGTAACGGATAAGGATAAGGCGCAAAATGATCCCGATGTCCAGGCGGCTGTATCGGCGGCGGCTGCGAAATTGGGAGATTCCGGTCGGATCCTGGTGCGCCAATCCGGTACGGAGCCGAAGATCCGGGTGATGGTGGAGTCGCCGGATATGGCGCTGTGCGAAAGCCTGACAGACAGTGTGATCGCAGTGATCCGTGCGAAAGGCTATGCAAAATGAACGGGCGGACAATATTGTCCGCTTGTTTTTGTTGAAATGCGTAATTGCCTATGCTATAATGATGAAAACTAGTTCAAAAGGGGATAAATTATGAAAATTATCGACATTTTGAAGCAGGAGCAGGTGGGGCTGTCCTTTGAGGTGTTTCCGCCCAAGACAGAGACCTCCTTCGACAGTGTTCGCGCGGCTACGGAGCGAATCGCTGCCTTGAGACCTTCCTTTATGAGCGTTACATACGGTGCCGGTGGCGGTACCAGCGCGTATACCCTGGCGATCGCCGAGAATATAAAGGAAAAGTACGGTGTGCCGATGCTGGCGCATCTGACCTGCGTTTCCTCCGATAAAGCCAGTGTACAGCAGCGGATCCGGGCGCTGAAGGAAGCCGGCATTATGAACGTGATGGCGCTGCGGGGCGACCTGACCCCGGAGCTGGAAAAGACCGACAGAAGCAAATGGGATTATCAGCACGCCATCCAGCTGGTAGAGGAGCTGAAAAAGGCCGGTGATTTCTGCATCGGCGGCGCCTGCTACCCGGAGGTGCATCCTGAAAGTCCCAATCAGCGTGAGGATATTTTGCACCTGAAGGAAAAGGTGGATGCCGGTGTGGATTTTCTGACGACACAGATGATCTTCGACAATAATCTGTTCTTCAATTTCCTCTACAAGATCCGGGAAGCCGGCATTACCGTACCCATCGTGCCCGGTATTATGCCCATCACCAACGCCAATCAGGTGGAGCGTGCCATTAAGCTGTCCGGCGCGTTTATGCCCCAGCGCTTCCGTGCGATGGTGGACAGGTTCGGCAGCAATCCGGCTGCGATGCGGCAGGCAGGTATTGCCTATGCCACCGACCAGATCATTGACCTGTACGCCAATGGCATCACCAATGTTCACGTTTATACCATGAACAAGCCGGAGATCGCCGCAGGTATCCAGAAGAATCTGTCGGATATTTTGGGCAGCAGTTTTGTGTAAGCTTTGATGCAAAATCCGTAATCGGCGGTGAAGAAAGTGAACGTTTTAGAGTATATTCAAAAGAATATTGCCTATCTCGACGGCGGTATGGGTACTCTTTTGCAGCAGCAGGGGCTTGCGCCCGGTGAGCTGCCGGAGCGGTGGAACGTAAGCCATCCGGAGGTCATTGTTGATATCCAAAAGGCGTATTTTGACGCCGGCTCCAATATCGTCTGCACCAATACCTTCGGCGCCAATGCGCTGAAATTTACGGATGCGGAGCTGGAGGCGGTGATCCGCGCGGCGGTCAACAATGCCAGCGAAGCCCGGCGGACAAGCACCGGCAGGCAGCCCAAATTTATCGCGCTGGACATCGGTCCCATCGGTAAACTGCTGAAGCCCTACGGCGATTTCGATTTTGAGAATGCTGTGGCGGCCTATGCCAAGACCGTGCGCATCGGCGCGGCTTGCGGTGTTGATCTGATCTACATCGAAACCATGAGTGACAGCTACGACACCAAGGCAGCGCTGCTGGCAGCGAAGGAAAACTGCGAGCTGCCGGTGTTCGTATCCAATGCCTACGGTGAGGACGGCAAGCTGATGACCGGTGCCACACCGGCAGCAATGGTCGCCATGCTGGAGGGTATGGGTGCGGATGCCATCGGCGCAAATTGCTCTTTGGGTCCGAAGCAGCTTGCAGGCGTTGTGCGTGAATACCTGGAATACGCCTCCGTTCCCGTGCTTTTGAAGCCCAACGCCGGTATCCCCAGAAGCGAAAACGGGCAGACGGTGTACGATGTTTCCGTGGCGGAATTTGCCCGAAAGATGGCGGAATATGTGGGTCAGGGCGTCCGGATCGCCGGCGGCTGCTGCGGCACTACGCCTGCGTATATTCAGGCGGTCTGCGAGGAAACGAGCCACATCGGATGCAAGGAAATTCAGCCCAAGAACCGGACTTTGGTATCCTCCTACACCCACGCGGTGGCGTTTGGAAATGCGCCTGTCCTCATCGGCGAGCGGATCAATCCCACCGGCAAGAAGCTGCTGAAAGAAGCGCTGCGCAACCGGGATATGGGCTATGTTCTGGGTGAAGGCATTTCGCAGCAGGAAAAGGGTGTTCACATTCTGGATGTGAATGTAGGTCTGCCGGAAATTGATGAAGCAGCCATGCTGCCGGAGGTCTGCTTTGAATTGCAGGCGATCATTGATCTGCCCTTGCAAATAGACACCGTGAACGCGGCAGCCATGGAAAAGGCGCTGCGGCGCTATAACGGCAAGGCGATGGTGAACTCCGTCAGCGGCAGGGAAGATGTGATGGCATCCATATTCCCGTTGGTGAAGAAATACGGCGGCGTTGTGGTTTGCCTGACGCTGGACGAAAACGGAATTCCTGCCACCGCGGAAGAACGGGTGGAGATCGCAAAGAAGATCATTACCCGGGCGCGGGAATACGGCATTGACAAGAAAGACCTGGTCTTCGACACGCTGGCGATGGCGGTCAGCGCCGATCCAAATGCAGCCCGGGAAACCCTGAAAGCGCTGCATATCATCAAAAATCAGCTTGGGTGCCATACCTCGCTGGGTGTTTCCAATGTTTCTTTCGGTTTGCCCAAGCGGGACAGTATCACGGCGACGTTTTTCACAATGGCGCTGCAAAATGGACTTTCCGCGGCAATTATGAACCCCAATTCCGCCGATATTATGAAGGCGTACTATTCCTTCAATGCCTTAAGCGGTATGGATGCCAACTGCGAGGCGTATATTGAGAACATCAGCCAGTTTGCAGCCGATACGCCCAAGACGGAGATCGTCTATGAGAGCGACCTGCAGAGGGCCATCATCAAGGGTTTGAAGGAGCTGGCAGGGGAGATCACCGCCAGGCTGCTGGAGACGGAAGATCCGCTGGATATCGTTTCAAAGCAGATCATTCCCGCACTGGATATTGTAGGTCAGGGCTTTGAGAACAAGACAATGTTCCTTCCCCAGCTTTTGATGAGCGCCGAGGCTTCCCAGGCCGCTTTTGAGAGGATCAAGGAGAAATTGCCCAAGGGTGCTGCAAATAAGGGTAAATTCGTCATCGCCACCGTGCAGGGCGATATCCACGATATCGGCAAGAACATCGTGAAGCTGATCCTGGAAAATTACGGCTTTGATGTGTGTGATCTTGGCAGGGATGTGCCGCCGCAGCGGATCGTAGAGGAAGCCATCCGGCAGAATACGCCGCTGGTGGGCTTAAGCGCTTTGATGACTACTACGGTGCCTGCGATGGAGGCTACCATCAAGCTGCTGCGTGAAAAAGCCCCCTGGGTGAAGATCGTGGTAGGCGGCGCTGTGCTGACGCAGGAATACGCGGATGCCATCGGCGCGGACTACTACGCCAAGGACGCAATGGCAACTGTGCGATATTCTGAAAAAATTGTAAATGAATAAAAAGAGCGAGCTGTGGAACTCCACAGCTCGCTTATTATATTTAGGATGCTTTCTTTCTGCGAACAATAAACATTATTCCAATACCGCCAAGAATAGCAACTATAATGGCGATCCATATCCATGTACTCCCGTTGTGTTGTGCATCGTCATTTTCGGCGGAGATAGAATCTGTTGGTTCGGTTTTTTCGGGATCAGTGACGGTAGGCGTGGTGCCTGCAGGTTTTGTCTCTGCAGGTTTTGTCTCTGCAGGTTTTGTCTCTGCAGGTTTCGTCTCTGTAGGTTTCGTCTCTGTAGGCTTCGTTTCTGCAGGCTTCGTCTCTGCAGGCTTCGTCTCTACGGGCTTCGTTTCTGCAGGTTTTATCTCTGCAGGTTTTGTCTCTGCAGGCTTCGTCTCTGTAGGCTTCGTCTCTGTAGGCTTCGTCTCTGTAGGTTTCGTCTCTACTGGTTTCGTCTCTGTAGGCTCTGTTTTAGGAGGTTTGGTCTCTGTTGGCTCGGTTGCAGTAGAGTCGTACCCACATTCATAACATACTTTGCCTTCCTTATACGTCCCTTTGTATTCATGACCGTGAAGCCTAGTTTTTCCACATACGATACAGACCATGCCATGGGTATATTTAGTGAATTCTTTTCCATCCCAAGCAAACAAATGATCTTCCGGCTCTGTTTCTCCACACTCACACTCCAAGTAGTGATAGAGGTCTGTAATTTTCTTGCCTGCCCAATGATATTCATGCCAGTGTGCTGGAAGCTGTCCACATACAGAACATTTTCCGTCATTGTCAAATGTGCAATAATCTATTCCGGTTGAATCACATAGTGTGCATTTCACACCATGCATATCTGCATAGGTCTCACCGTTAAATTGCATAATATGTTCATGTTGTATATAACCGCAGATAGTACAGGTTTCTGAATCTCTGAATTTATGTGTTTCGGTTCGTTCATCGCCGCATATACTGCAGACCATAGTGTGAAATTGTGAGTCGGCGCTCTCACGCTGGTAGCCATGTTCATGCTCATCTGCATATATTACGGATGCGGTGCTTAAAACGATAGCAAATAACAGGAATAAACTCAGTAATACACGGTTTCGCTTTTTCATTCTGTTCCCTCCTTGAATTTGCATCTATTTGTTTTCCTTTGTCGATCAAGACAATTTAATTTTACTATAATTGATTTTGCATGTCAAGGTTTAGACAGAAGCTTGTTTGATAACGAAAACTGATAATGCCTCCTACAATTATCTGCAGGAGGCATTTTAGATAGCAAAATGAGTTAAATAATTATTCCCATTCGATTGTGCCGATGGGCTTGGGGGTCAGGTCAAGCAGGACACGGTTGATGCCCTCTACCTCGTGGGTGATGCGGTAGGTGATACGGTGCAGGATCTCGTAGGGGATCTCCTCAATGGTGGCAGTCATTGCGTCCTTGGTATTGACGGCGCGGATGATGGCAGGCCAGCCTTCGTAGCGGCTCTCGTCCTTGACGCCTACACTCTTGATATCCGGCACAGCGATGAAATACTGCCACACCTTCTCGGCAAGACCGTTCTTATCGAACTCCTCACGCAGGATCGCGTCGGCTTCCCGCAGAGCGTGCAGACGGTCACGGGTAATGGCGCCCAGACAGCGCACGCCCAGACCGGGGCCGGGGAAGGGCTGACGGTAGACCATTGCGTGGGGCAGACCCAAAGCCTCGCCAACCACACGGACTTCGTCCTTAAACAGCAGCTTGATAGGCTCTACCAGCTCAAACTGCAGATCCTCCGGCAGACCGCCCACATTGTGGTGGGACTTGACCGCCTTCTTGCCCTCTGCAGCCTTGATGGACTCCAGAATATCGGGGTAGATGGTACCCTGCGCCAGGAAGGAGATACCCTCCAGCTTCCGTGCTTCGTCGGCAAATACGGTGATGAATTCCTTACCGATGATCTTGCGCTTGGTTTCAGGGTCGGAAACGCCTGCCAGCAGATCCAGGAAATGATCGGTGGCATCCACGTAGATCAGGTTGGCATCCAGCTCATCCTGGAAGGTCTTGATAACACCCTCGGACTCGTCCTTGCGCATCAGACCGTGATTGACGTGAACACAGACCAGCTGCTTGCCGATAGCCTTGATCAGCAGCGCGGCAACTACGGAAGAATCCACACCGCCGGAAAGCGCCAGCAGCACCTTCTTATCGCCAACCTGCTTGCGCACCTGGGCGATCTGATCCGCAATAAAAGCATTTGCCAATTCAAAATTGGTAATGCGCCGCATAGATTCGGGGCGAACATTATTTGACATATTCATCAGCCTCCATACAGGATAGAATTCAGCAGATTTACATATAGGTATTATAAACAGTTTTCACTTGCTTTTCAATAGTTGAACCGTAATTTTATGTCAAAAAATGTATGGAGATTTGTATAAATTTTTCTGACTTTGCTCTTCCATTTTCGACAAGGATAGACTATAATAGCATCAATGTGAGATCCCAAGGAGGTCATACGCTATGGATAGTTCGTTTGCACGCAGAAACAGACAGCGCAAAGGTGGGGCAGCGCCCTACATACTGGCCGGCGGCGCTGCGCTTTTGATCCTCGTGATCGTTTTGGCGGTTGCTTTACTTGCTTCTCCGCTGAAGCTGGAATTGACCGGTGGCAGCGAGATCGACCTGGAATACGGCGAAGCCTACGCCGAGCCGGGTGTCAAAGCCAATTTACTCTTTTTCAATGTGGATGTGCAATCCGGCGGACAAGTTCCCGGTGATCAGCTGGGCAGCTATACCGTTACGTATTCTGCCTCCTTCCTGGGCAAGACCGCAACGGTGGAGCGCAAGGTCAACGTTGTGGACACTACGGCGCCTACCATTACATTGATGCACAAGGACAATTTCTTTACACTGCCCGGTCACGAGTACCAGGAAGAGGGCTTCGTGGCGGAAGATAATCACGACGGCGACATTACCGACCGGGTACAGAAAATGGTATCCGACGGTTACGTCCACTATATGGTCACCGATTCCTCCGGCAACGTTGCGGAGGTCAAGCGGGAGATCGTATACAATGACATCACAGCCCCGGAGCTGACGCTGCTGGGCAATTCCACCGTTTACGTGACCGTGGGCAAGGATTTTGTGGAACCGGGCTACAAGGCCATTGATGACGCCGAGGGCGACATCAGCCTGAAGGTGCAGGTCACCACCGATTTCAACAAGAACACCCCCGGCACCTACACCGTTACCTACAAGGTGGCCGATAATTACGGCAATTCAACAGAAGTTACCCGGAAGATCGTTGTCAGCAATTCGCAGCAGCAGACCTCCGGCGGCAATCCGGTGGGCGGCGTGATCTACCTGACCTTTGATGACGGTCCCAGCCAGCATACGGAGCGCCTGCTGCAGGTCCTTGAAAAGTACAATGCCAAGGCGACCTTCTTTGTGGTGGGTGACAAGGCACTGGGCTATCTGGACGATATCGTTGCCGGCGGTCATGCCATTGCAATTCACTCCGACACCCACAATTACAACCAAATCTACGCCAGCGAAGAAGCGTTCTTTAACGATCTGTACGCAATTCAGAATAAAATCTATGACCGCACCGGTGTGAAAACCACCCTGATGCGCTTCCCCGGTGGCAGCTCCAATATGGTCAGCAAGTTCAATCCCGGAATTATGACCCGGCTGACGAAGCTGGTGGAGGAAAAGGGCTTTACCTATTTCGACTGGAATGTGGACAGCAAGGATGCCGGCGGCGCAAAGACCGCTGACGAGGTCTACAACAACGTGATCAACGGCTGCAAGAGCAGAACGGCTTCCGTCGTGCTGCAGCACGATATCCACGGCTACAGCGTGGATGCGGTGGAGCGTATCATCCAGTGGGGACTTGCCAACGGCTATACCTTTGAGGCATTGACACCTGACAGCCCCACAGCACATCATCCCGTCAATAACTAAAATAAGCAGGACGCAATTTGCGTCCTGCTTTTGATTTATGAGAACAATTCGATATTGTAGCCTTCCGCACGGAAGAAATCAATGGCATCGCCCAGGATGGATGCGTTGGTAGTGGAGATCGCGTGGAG
The DNA here is from genome assembly GCA_017436955.1 of Oscillospiraceae bacterium. GTDB lineage: Bacteria > Bacillota > Clostridia > Oscillospirales > Oscillospiraceae > Faecousia. Next base: position 75,192 of record JAFSCD010000003.1, read on the forward strand.
CAGGTAGATGGCGCCGCTGTGGTGAGAGCCGGTCACATGCGCCAGCGCGTTGGCTTCGTTGGGCTGATTTTCCGTGTCGTAATCCACGTAAGCGAAGCTCCAGTGTACACTCTTGTATCCCAGGGTCTGGACCACCGCCAGCGCCCGGGTGGAGTATTCGCCGGTGGGGAAGCGGAAGAGGTTCATTTCGTAGTCAAATTTCTCTTTGACGTAATCGTGGAGGCTTTGGATCTCGTAGACCATTTTGTCAATGGTCTGATTCGGCATGACGGGATGGTTGTTGGTGTGGTTACCAACGGTGTGACCTTCGTCGATCATCCGCTGCACAAGATCCGGCTGATCCTTGACGTAGTACATCGTGACGAAGAAAACTGCCTTTACATCCTTTTCCTTCAGCGCATCCAGGATCTTTTCAGTGACACGGTAGCTTTTGCCGTTTTCATCGGTGGCATAATGCTCATAGCCGCAATCAAAGGTCAGGTAGATATTGCCGTTGTCCGGTGCGATAAAGTTGGCATCATACTTGCCGTACTTCTCCTGCAGGGGATCGGCGTATGGGGGACGGTTGCCGTCGGAGGTGTTGCCCGGACCGTAGCCGTGACCTTCGTTGCTCATCGCCATCAGTTCCCGACGGGTGTATCTGGTGCCGATGGGATCGTCGTTGATGGGTTCGGAGGGCTTGGTGGGTGGGTCAGTCAGTGGGGCAGTGGGCTCCGTTGGAGGTGTGGCAGGCTCTGTGGGTACCGTAGTCGGCTCGGTGGGAGCAGTGGTCGGCTCCGTCGGTACCGTGGTTGGCTCCGTGGGCACCGTGGGGGGCTGCGTCGGTGCTGCCGTGGGTTTCGTAGGCGGCTGCGTCGGTGCAGTGGTGCTTTGCCCGGTCGCCTGGGCAAGATCCGGCGCAATATGTAAGAATAAATAGATTCCAAGCAGGAAGGTCGCGATCAGTACGATCGTAAAACAGCAGATAAAAATCCAGCGCCGGGTCTTTTTCGCAGCCCGGGCTTCGGCACGCTGTGATTCGCCGCAAATGGGGCAAATGCGCTTGGTGTCCGGTATTTCATTGCCGCATTTGGGGCACTTTACCATGGCGGTTCCTCATACTTTCTTAACAGTGCATTCATTATAGCACCGAAGGAGCGGAAAAAGCAATACAGCAAATAAAAAATTTTATGTCAAAATTAGACAGTTTACTGAAAGTAATTCTTGCATTCGTGCTCATTTTCAAGTATAATAACTTGATACTATATACATATTTTTGGTGAGGTATTTTGCCGTGTATTTGAAATCACTGGAAGTGCAGGGATTTAAGTCCTTCCCTGACAAAACGCTGATACGTTTTGGCGATGATATTACTGCCATCGTTGGTCCCAACGGCTCCGGCAAATCAAATATTTCCGATGCGATATTGTGGGTTATGGGCGAGCAGAGCACCAAGACTTTGCGTGGCGCAAAGATGGAGGACGTGATCTTCGGCGGTACGCAGAAGCGCTCTGCCGTTGGCTTTGCCGAGGCGACGCTGACGCTGGACAATGCCGACAGAGCTCTGGCTTACGATGCCGATGAGGTCATGGTCACCCGGCGGTACTATCGCAGCGGTGACAGCGAATACTATATCAACAGACAATCCGCAAGACTGCGTGATATTCACGAGCTGTTTATGGATACGGGTCTGGGCAGAGAGGGCTATTCCAACATCGGTCAGGGTCGTATTGACGAGATCCTGTCCCTTAAGAGCGCTGACCGGCGTGAGATCTTTGAGGAAGCTGCCGGTATCTCCAAGTACCGCCACCGCAAGGAGGAGACCGAGCGGAAGCTGGCGCATACGGAGGAAAATCTGCTGCGTATCGGCGATAAGGTCTCCGAGCTGGAGCTGCAGCTGGAGCCTCTGCGCGTGCAGTCCGAAAAGGCGAAGAAATATCTGGAGCTGAAAGATGAGCTGCGTGGTGTTGAGGTCACCGTCTGGCTGGAATCGCTGGACAAGCTCTCTGCCGCCGCCAAGAAGGCAGAGGAGGACTATGCCTCCGCGTCCTTCGTGCTGCAGCAGGCACACGAGGATTTGGAGCGGCTGTACGCATTGAGCGAAAGCTACGGCGAGCAGCTTCGCGGCAAGGATAATGAGCTGGAGACCGCCCGTGTCAAGCTGAATATGCTGGAATCTACCTTCCAGCAGCTGGACGGTCAGATGGCCGTTTTGCGCGGAAACATTGAGAATAACAACGGCAATATCGCCCGGATTGAGGAAGAAATGCGTGGCACGGCTGACCGCAGCGGTGGCATCATTCTGCAGATCCGGCAGGCGCAGAGCCGTGTTGCCGAAATTGACGCGGCACTGGCTGCCAAGCATAAGGAGCTGGAAAAGCTGCAGCAGGAGCTGGCAGCTATGACCGCTGATGCCCAGGGACTGACCCGGCAGTATCTGCAGCTGCGCAGTACGGAGTCCAATCTGTCTGCGGAATTGGCAGGCAGGGAAGCGGACATCCGCGGTCTTGCCGAGAGCATGGAGCAGTCCCGGCAGCGGCTTGAGCAGCTGCAGGCGGATCTGGAAGCCGGCGCACAGCGTCATAAGACCGCGCAGGCGGATCTGGATGCCTGCCGTGCCCAGCTGCGCAAAGCCCAGGATGAGGTAACTGCCTGCACCAATACCATTAATGGTTACGGTCTGCGGCAGGAATCCCGGGTCAAGCGCTATACCGAGCTGGAGCAGAAGGATCGTGAGCTGACCGCACAGCTGGATTCTGTGCAGGCGAAGATCCGGGTGTTCCAGGCGATGGAACGGGATTTTGAAAGCTATACCAAGTCTGTTAAGTCCGTTATGCAGGAGGCGCAGCGCGGCGCTCTGCGCAATATCCACGGACCCATTTCCCGGTTGATCCGCACAGATGACCGCTATACCGTGGCGCTGGAGATCGCTCTGGGCGCCGCTATGCAGCAGATCGTGGTGGATTCGGAAGCGGACGGTAAGGCGGCAATCGCCTTCCTGAAGCGCACCGGTGGCGGAAGAGCCACCTTCCTGCCCATCAAGACCATCGAGGGCAGAAGCCTGAATGAGAGCGGTCTGGAGAATTGCCGTGGCTTTATCGGTATTGCATCCGGGCTGGTTACCTGCAAGCAGACTTACCGCGGTATCGTGGAGAATCTGCTGGGCAGAACGGTGATCGTGCAGGATATTGATGCTGCCATCGCCATGGCGAACAAGTATAAGAACCGGTTCAAGATCGTCACCCTGGACGGTCAGGTCATGAACCCCGGCGGCTCTATGACCGGTGGCTCCGTGAATAAGGAAGCCGGTATTCTGTCCCGTGCCAATGAGCTGGAAAAGCTGATCGCCCTTGAAAAGGAGCTGCAGGAAAGCAAGCGCACCACCGAGGTGGAGCTGACCGAAGCCAAGCGGCTGGTGGATCAGGTGGAATACCAGGTAGCCACCGCAAAGGAACAGCTGCGTGGCGCGGAGGATCTGGTACTGAAGCTGCAGGGCGAAGAAAAGCAGTATGAGATCCTGCTGCAGGCTATCGTGGATGCGGAGACCTCGGCGCAAAGAGAGCTTGCCGCGTTACAGCAGCGCAACAGCTCTGACCGTGAGCGGCTGGCATCCAATGAGGCGAAGATCCAGATCTTTACCCAGCAGTTGGAGCAGACCAGACTGTCTCTGGAAGCTCTGGAAGGCAGCCAGAACGAGATCGCAGAGGGTACTGCCCAGCTGAATGACCGGATGACGGCACTTAAGACCGACGCGGCTGCTCTGGATGCGGAGAAAAATACCGCGATCACCCATATTGCGGATCTGAACGACCTGCGTGGCGCTATGGAAGGCGATACCCAGAAGAAGCTGGCGCTGATCGAGGCGATCCGGGAGGAAACCGCCCGCATCGAATCGGAAATTGCCGGCTTGCTGGCACGCCAGGAAGAAGTTTCTGGTGAGATCGCCGCACAGAAACAGGCGCTTTCCGCGGTTTCCACGTCCCGTATGGATACCGAAGCGGCAAAGACCAAGGCGGAGCGCGAAAGCCAGGAAAAGAGCAAGGATATCCTCAATATGGAGCGTGCCTGCGCACTGCTGGAGCAGAAGAAGGTCACCTCCGCTATGGAGGAAAAGCAGATCATCGACAAGCTGTGGGATTCCTACGCCCTGACACCCGGCACCGCATTGGAGCTGCGTGGCGAGATCGAATCCCTCACCGCCGGTCACCGTATGATCGCCGACCTGAAGCGCCGCATTACCTTACTGGGTACGCCCAACCTGGGCGCCATTGAGGAATACGCCCGTGTCAACGAGCGCTACAGCTATTTAAGCGACCAGCAGCAGGATGTGCTGACGGCGAAGCGGGAGCTGGAGGGTATCATTGAAGATATCACCAAGGAAATGACCACCATCTTCGTTACGGAGTTTAAGAAGATCGACGAATATTTCCGCCAGACCTTTACAGAGATGTTCGGCGGCGGTCACGGCGCGCTGGTGCTGGAGGATCCCGAGCAGCCTCTGACCTGCGGCATCGAGATCCGCGTGCAGCCGCCCGGAAAGCAGCTTAAGACCATTACGCTTCTGTCCGGCGGTGAGAAGGCATTTGTTGCCATCGCGCTGTATTTTGCAATTTTGAAAGTGCGTCCCACGCCCTTCTGTATGCTGGACGAAATTGATGCGGCATTGGATGACCGGAACGTGGAGCGCTTTGCCACTTACCTTCGCAATTTGAGCAAAAAGACCCAGTTTATCGTCATTACCCACAGACGCGGCACTATGGAAGCCTCCGACGTGCTGTACGGCGTGACCATGCAGGAGCAGGGCATTTCCAAGCTGCTGCGGCTGGACTTAAATCAGATGGAAGAGTATCTGGGCATTACGGAATAAAGGAGTTTCCCTATGGGATTTTTTGATAAGATCAAAACCGGTCTTACCAAGACCAGAAACGCGATGACCGCTGTACTCAGCAGCGTTTTCACCGGCTTCAGCGAGATCGACGACGATTTCTACGATGAGCTGGAGGAAAGCCTGATCCTGGCGGATCTGGGCGTGGAGACCTCGCTGAAGATCGTCAAGGAGCTGCGCGCCCGTGTGCGCAGCAACGGTCTTACGAAGGTGGAAGATGCGCAGGTTCACCTGAAGCAGATCATGGTGGAAATGCTGAACGTCGGCAGCACCGAGCTGCCGCTGTCCACTGATCCTTCCGTGATCCTGGTGATCGGCGTCAATGGCGTTGGCAAGACCACTACCATTGGTAAGATCGCCAAGCAGCTTATCGAGCAGGGCAAGAAGGTCACGCTGATCGCCGGCGATACCTTCCGCGCGGCTGCGGCGGATCAGCTGGAGATCTGGGCGCAGCGCTGCGGCGCGGATATCGTGCGTCAGCACGAGGGCGCTGACCCGGCATCCGTGGTATTTGACGGTATTCAGGCTGCCAAGGCGAGAAAGAGCAACGTGATCATCATTGACACCGCAGGACGGCTGCATAACAAGGTCAACCTGATGAACGAGCTGAATAAGATCACCCGGATCATTTCACGGGAATTGCCGGAGGCGGATAAGGAAGTGCTGCTGGTGCTGGACGGCACCACCGGTCAGAACGGTCTGATCCAGGCAAAGCAGTTCAAGGAGATCGCCGGCGTTACGGCACTTGCCATTACCAAGCTGGACGGCACTGCAAAGGGCGGCATCGTTGTGGCGGTTGCCGATACACTGCAGATCCCGGTGAAGTTCATCGGCGTCGGCGAGCAGGCAGATGACCTGATGCCCTTTGTCGCGCAGGAATTTGTGGATGCTTTGATGTGAGGAAAGCGAATGAAAGTTGTTTTAGCAAGCAAAAACAAGCATAAATTGGTTGAGATCAGCAAAATCACGGAGAAATTCGGCTTTGAGCTGGTGTTGCAGTCGGAGCTTGGCATTGATATTGACGTAGAGGAGACCGGCACCACCTTTGAGGAAAACTCCTTCCTGAAGGCGGATGCGGTGATGAAAGCCACAGGGCTTCCGGCATTGGCGGATGATTCCGGCATTGCGGTGGATGCTTTGAACGGTGAGCCGGGCATTTACTCTGCCCGCTACGGTTTTGACGATTCTCTGGACGATTGGGGCAGGCTGCTTCTGCTGCTGAAGAACACGGAGCATGTTCCCGACGGTCAGCGGCAGGCAAAGTTTGTGTGCGTGATCACTATGGTAACGCCCGAGGGTCAGGTGATCCAGGCCCGGGGCGAGATCCACGGCGAGCTGCTGCGCGCGCCCAGAGGCGAAAACGGCTTTGGCTACGACCCGATCTTCTATTATCCGCCTATGGGTATGTCCACCGCTGAAATGAGCGCCGAGGACAAGAATCAGGTCTCCCACAGAGCCAATGCGCTGAATGTATTTTATGAGAAATTGAAGGAGGCAGGTTATGCTGACAAGTAAAGAAAGAGCAAATCTGCGAGCCCAGGCCAATACGCTGGATACCACCCTGATGGTGGGTAAGGGCGGCGTTTCCGAATCCGTGATCGCGGAGGCGGAGAATCTGCTGACAGCCCGGGAATTGGTAAAGGGTAAAGTTCTGGAAGGTGCGCTGATGAGCGCCCGTGAGGTCTGTGACGCCCTGTGCGAGGCCACCGGTGCGGAGGGTATTTCCGTTATTGGTACCAAGTTCATCATTTGGCGTTACAGCGAAAAGTGCCAGGCGGAGCGCAACCAGAGCGGTCGCGCCAAGCGCAAGGCAACACCCAAGTCCAAGGCAGACCCGGTAGGCAGAGGTATGCGTGCCCGTCGTGCTGCCCAGAAGCGCGTGCGTGAGCAGCGCAATCAGTATTTCAGAGAAAAGGCGATCGAAAGATCCATCGAGCGCAGCAGAGAAAAGCAACTCCACGGCGAAGAATAAACCAGGAAAAGGGGATAGCCTATGGAACGGATCGGTATTTACGGCGGTACCTTCAATCCGCCTCATATTGGTCATATTCACGCGGCCCGGCAGGCATTTTCGCTTCTGAAGCTGGATAAGCTGCTGCTGATCCCGGATCGGATCGCACCCCATAAGGTGCTTCCGGAGGGCTCGGCATCGGCACAGCAGAGGATTCAAATGCTGACCATCGGGGCAGCGCGGCTTCCCTATGCCCAAATCGAGGATATTGAGCTTCGAAGAGAGGGGACAAGCTACACCTACCTGACGGTGCTGGAGCTGAAGGAAAAGTATCCCAATGACGAGCTGTTCCTCATAATGGGAACGGATATGTTCCTGTCCTTCCATACCTGGCGCAACCCGGAGATCATCTGGGAAAATGCAACTCTGGCTGTGCTTTGCCGCGGTGAAAAAGACGAAAAAGCCGGGATCTTGCAACAAAAAGAACATTTGGAAGCGATGGGCGCCAGGGTGGAGACCATGGAAAATGAGGTTACCGCCATCTCTTCTACCGATCTTCGCAGAATGCTTGCCTTCGGCTGCGCCGACAGCTATTTGCCGGAAGGCGTTGGGCAGTATATCCGGCAGCACGGGCTATACGCCACAAACGCCGATTACAAAATGCTGCCGATGGAGCAGCTTGAGCAGGTGGTCATTCGCCTGATCGATCCCAAACGGGTGGATCACGTGCTGGGCTGCCGGGATACGGCAGTAAGCCTGGCGAAGCATTGGGGCGCCGATGAGACCGACGCTGCAAGGGCCGGCATCCTGCACGATATTACCAAGGCGCTTCGCGGCAGACTTCAGTTGACACTGTGCGATGCGTATGGTATTATACTGGATGATTTTTCCGCGAAGTACCCGAAAACACTGCACGCACTGACGGGCAGCCTGGTGGCGGAGCGGATATTCGGTGAAAATGAAGCAGTGGTCAGCGCCATCCGGCATCATACCACCGGCAAGGCAGATATGACGCTGCTGGAAAAGATCATTTATGTGGCAGACTATATGGAGCCCTGCCGTGATTTCCCCGGGGTGGAGAAATTGCGCGAGCTTGCGTATACGGATATTGACGCCGCATTGAAACTGGGTCTGGAAATGACCCTTGAATTGCTGAAGAAGCAGGGCAGTGAGGTTTCGCCGGCATCCCAGGCGGCGCTGAACTGGCTCAATGGAAAGGATTGAAGCAAATGTTAACTGCAAAAGAAGTCGCTTATGAGGTAACAAAAGCGCTGGACGAAAAGAAGGGTATGGACATCCGGCTGCTGAAGATCAACGAGGTCTCCAGCCTGGCGGATTATTTCCTGATCTGCACCGGCACCTCCAATACCCACGTAAAGACGCTGTGCGATTACGCGGAGTACACCCTGCAGCAGCTGGGCGAGACCATGCTGGGTCGTGAGGGTCACCGCGGCAACTCCTGGGAGCTGCTGGACTTTGGCTCTATCGTTGTCCACGTCTTTACGGATGAAGCAAGAAAGTTCTACGATCTGGAGCGTGTCTGGGCAGATGCCGTTCAGGTCGATTTGAAAGATATTATTATCGAAGAGTGAGGATCGGTAAGATGGCAAATTACGATTTTGCTGCCATAGAAAAGAAATGGCAGGCATTCTGGGAGAAGAACAATACCTTCGCCACGGATGTGTGGGATTTTTCCAAGCCCAAGTATTATGTGCTGGATATGTTCCCGTATCCTTCCGGCGTCGGTCTGCACGCAGGTCACCCCGAAGGCTATACGGCTACGGACATTATGTCGCGTATGAAGCGTATGCAGGGCTTCAATGTTCTGCATCCTATGGGCTATGACTCCTTCGGTCTGCCGGCTGAGCAGTATGCGGTGGACACCGGCAATCATCCCAATGGCTTCACCCAGAAGAATATCGGCACCTTCTCCGCACAGCTGAAGGAGCTGGGCTTTGACTATGACTGGTCCAAGGTGATCGCAACCTCTGATCCCGATTTTTATAAGTGGACCCAGTGGATCTTCAAGAAGCTGTGGGAAAAGGGCTACGCCAAGCGCATTGAGATGCCGGTAAACTGGTGTGAAGCGTTGGGTACCGTGCTTGCCAATGACGAGGTTATCGACGGCAAGTCCGAGCGCGGCGGTTATCCCGTTGTGAAGAAGATGATGATGCAGTGGGTCATCGACCAGCCTGCCTTTGCCGAAGCCCTGCTGGAGGGTCTGGAGGAGATCGATTGGCCGGAATCCACCAAGGAGATCCAGCGCAACTGGATCGGCAAGTCCACCGGCGTTGAGGTCGACTTTAAGCTGGTCGGCGGCGGTCAGTTCTCCATTTATACCACCTGTATCGAGACCATTTACGGCATCACCTTTATGGTGCTGGCGCCTGACGGCAAGATCGTGCAGAGCCTGCTGGACCGTGTGGAGAATCGGGAAGAGGTGGAGGCCTACATCAAGGCGGCAGCCGCCAAGAGCGAGATCGACCGCACCGATGCCACCAAGACCAAGACCGGCTGTCCCTTGAAGGGCGTTTACGCCATCAACCCGGTCAACGGCAGGGAAGTGCCGGTATTTATCGGCGATTTCGTGCTGGGCAACTACGGCACCGGCGCTGTTATGGCGGTTCCCAGCCACGATCAGCGTGACTTTGAGTATGCTGTTGCCCACAATATTCCCATGATCCAGGTTATCGAGGGCCGTGATGTTTCCGAGTGCGCCTTTGAGAAGCAGGATTACCTGGGCAAGGGCTGCAAGCTGGTTAACTCCGAGGAATTCACCGGTCTGACCGTGGAAGAAGCCAAGGAAGCCATCACTGCCAAGCTGGAGAAGCTGGGCGTTGCCCGCAGAAAGAACAACTACCACTTCCGTGAGTGGATCTTTGCCCGTCAGCGCTACTGGGGCGAGCCCGTTCCCTGCGTGTACACCGACGATGGCGAGACCGTATTCCTGCCGGATGAAGAGCTGCCGGTGGTACTGCCCGTCCTGGAGGACTACAAGGGCCGCGGCGGTCAGGCACCTTTGGAGAATGCGCAGCAGTGGAAGTACTACGATAAGGACGGTCTGAAGGGTAAGCGGGAGACCTCTACGATGCCCGGAAGCGCCGGTTCCTCCTGGTACTATATGCGCTATATTGACCCCAGAAATGACAAGGCGCTGTGCGATCCGGAGCTTTTGAAGCACTGGCTGCCGGTTGACTTGTACGTGGGCGGTCCGGAGCACGCTGTGGGTCACCTGATCTATTCCCGTATCTGGAATCGCTTCCTTTACGATGAGGGCATTTCTCCCGTTAAGGAGCCCTTCAAGAAGCTTGTACACCAGGGTATGATCCTGGGCGAGAACGGCATCAAGATGGGCAAGCGCTTCCCGGAATTCGTTGTCAATCCCAGTGATGTCGTCCGGGAATACGGCGCGGATACGCTGCGTCTTTACGAGATGTTTATGGGTCCGCTGGAGGTCTCCAAGCCCTGGAGCACCGCTGCGGTTGCCGGCGCCAAGAAATTCATCAACCGTGTGTGGAACTTCTTTACCGAAAGTGCCAATCTCACCGATACCGATGACGGCAAGCTGACCAAGGTCTACCACCAGACCGTCAAGAAGGTCACCTCCGACTTTGAGGTACTGGGCTTTAATACCGCCATCGCCCAGATGATGGTATTCGTCAACGAGGTCTACAAGGCCGGCACCTGCCCCAGAGAGTATGCCGAGGGCTTCATCAAGATGATCAGCTGTATCACGCCGCACGTGGGCGAGGAGATCTGGCAGCTGATGGGTCACGACAGCACCATTGCGTACGAGTCCTGGCCCACCTATGACGAGGCGAAGTGCAAGGATACCGAGATCAACATCGCAGTTCAGGTCAACGGCAAAATGCGCGGTACTGTGCTGATGGACGCGGATCTGGATAACGATACGGTCGTTGCCAATGTACTGGCGGATGAGAAGATCGCACGCTTCCTGGAGAAGCAGGAGGGGTCCATCGTCAAGACCATCGTGGTTAAGAACAAGCTGGTCAATCTGATCGTAAAGTAAGCGCCAAAATATCAAAAAATATCTTGACAATCTTTGGCGAATGCTATATAATTGTCAAAGCCGTGAGGCCCTGAAAGCATCCTGGAATGAGCCGGATGCCATCGGAGGGAGGGAAAACAATGTCTGAAATTCGCGTTAAGGAAAACGAATCTCTGGAGAGCGCTCTGCGCCGTTTTAAGCGTAGCTGTGCCAAGGAGGGCGTTATTGCCGAGGTTAAGAAGCGCGAGCATTACGTAAGCCCCAGCCTGAAGCGTAAGCAGAAGTCTGAAGCTGCCCGTAAGAACAAGAGAAAGTTCTACTAATATCCCTCTTTGTTTCAATGCTCAAAACCGCTCTGGATCTTCCAGAGCGGTTTTTATTTTAGTTCCTGATACAGCCCTACGGCAGATGTGATCCCCAGGTTTTCTGCCTCTTTGAGCAGCGCATCCAGGTCATCTTTCGTCCGCTGCAGGGAAAAGACGACAGCGTCGTCCTTCAGGGCGATGTGATAGTGACAGTGCAGCGCTTCATCCACAAACGGATATTCCGGGCGATCGGATATTGGCAGCACGGCGCTGCCGCTTTTTGTAACGGTAATTTGCGCACAGTTAAGTGCGGTATCCAGCCAAATCTCTCGATCCTTCCAGGGCGCGATATATTCCTCCAGCGGTGTTGTGATGGGAGGCGGTGGCAGAAATACCGGGCAATCCAGTTCCTTTGCGTAGCCCTCCGATACGCACACCGGGCAATCCAATTCCAGCAGCTGCTTAATGATCCGTATAGACAGATCACAGACGGGGCGCTGAAAATCCAACAATATTCCGCTGCAATTCCGTATTTTCAGGGTGTTTTCAAGCTCTTTTGCAATTTCTGCCGGGTCTTGATGACCGGGCGGTGTGCTGTCGTTGAGGATCAGCAGGGAATCCGGCGGCAGCTTTTGCGGCAGATTGGACAGGGAAGTACTGTATGGAGAGAAATGGCAGGCCATCCAGGCGATCTTATCCGGCAACGTCTGGGCTGAAGCAAATTCATCGGCGGTCATTGCCAAGTATCTTGTAATTGCCATAGACAAACCCCCAAAACCGTGGTATAATCTGCTTACAGTTTATGAAAGTGTGGTTTGCGTTATGCCTTTTTCGCTGCTGCCCTGGCGCATGACCGATGCGCTTACGGATCTGGAGCCTGCTTGGTTGCAGGCGCAGGGGATTTCCCTGCTGATGCTGGATTTTGACAACACGATCGTTCCGTACACTACGAATATCCCTACCGGCGAAATGGAGGCCTGGCTGAAGCTGCTGCTGGCGTCCGATGTGCAGCTTTGCGTGGTTTCCAACAGCAAGCGTGAGCGGGTAAAGATCTTCTGCGAAAAGTATGGCATACCCTGCATCACCCACGCGAAAAAGCCCTTTTCCAAGGGGATCAGCGAATGTTTGCGCAGGTTTTCTGTTTCTAAAGAAAACTGCGCACTGGCAGGCGATCAGATCTTTACGGATACCCTTGGCGCAAATTGCGCCGGTATTCGCGCTGTTTTGGTCAAAGCCATTGACAATCATAATATCTGGCTGAAGCTGCGCCATGTGGCTGAAATGCCTTTTATTTTACTTTCCGGGAACAGGAGAATTGAAAAATGAAGAACATTGAAAAATATTTGTCTTTACTGGGTCAGGATGTGGACGGTCTGCTGCTGACCAGCCGCTACAGCCGCTACTATGCGGCAGAGTTCGACATCGCCGAGGGCGTTGCCATCGTTACTGCCAAGGGCTGCCGTTATTTTACGGACAGCCGCTATATTGAGTCTGCTGAAAACGGCATCCAGGGCTTTGAGGTACTGGTCGTTGACAGCACCAACAGCTATAAAAAGCGCTTGAATGACGCCATCGCCGAGTTTGGTGTGAAGGTGCTGGGCTTTGAGGAAGAATATCTGACGGTCGCGGAGCTGCGCAATTTTGAAGCGATCCTGGACGCAAAGCTGGTGGCGAAGAATGCCGCTATCCACGATTTCCGTGCCGTAAAAGAGCCCTGGGAACTGGATATTATGCGCAAAGCCCAGAGCATTACGGACAAGGCCTTTGCAGAGGTCCTCACACGTGTGAAGGTGGGTATGACCGAAAAGGAGCTGCAGGCAGAGCTGATCTACTGCCTGCTGAAAAACGGCGCTGACGGCATGGCATTTGATCCTATCGTGGTTTCCGGTCCCAACACCAGTATGCCCCACGGCGTGGCAGGTGACCGTGTGATCCGGGAAGGGGATTTCATTACCCTGGACTTTGGTGCCCAGTATAAGGGCTACTGCTCCGATATGACCCGTACCTTCGCCGTTGGCTATGCTACGGAGGAAATGAAAAAGGTATACGATATCGTTCTGCAGGCGCAGCTTGCTGGTATCGCTGTCTCCAAGGCCGGCGTCATCGGCAAGGATGTGGATGCCGCTGCCAGAAAGGTCATCGAGGATGCCGGCTACGGCGCTTATTTCGGTCACGGCTACGGACACAGTGTCGGTATGGAGATCCACGAATCTCCCAGCCCCAGCCCCCGCGGCGAGCGCGCGATGGAGGAAAATATGATCGCTTCCGCCGAGCCCGGCATCTATCTGCCCGGAAAATTCGGCGTCAGAATCGAGGATGTGGTGATTTTCAAGCCGGATGGCTGCGAAAATATCACCCACAGCCCCAAAAATCTGATAATTGTGTAAAAATTTCGCAAAAACCTCTTGAAATGCGAAGCGTTATAGGGTAATATATATTGCGTAAATTTATGTACAAATAAGCCCATAGGGCGTATCTAGGAGGATAAAAGATATGATTTCTGCAGGCGAATTTAGAAACGGCATTACCTTCGATATGGACGGCAAGGTCATGCAGGTTATCGAGTTCCAGCATGTTAAGCCCGGTAAGGGTGCTGCTTTCGTCCGCGTCAAGATGAAGAATGTCATCACCGGCGGCGTTACCGAAACCAGCTTCAACCCCACTGCCAAGTTCCCCACCGCTTATGTTGAGCGCAAGAAGATGGAGTATTCCTACAATGACGGCGAGCTGTACTACTTTATGGACGGCGAGACCTATGAGCTGGTGCCCATCGATGCTTCCGCTCTGGACGATTCCTTCAAGTTCGTGAAGGAAAATGACGTTTGCACCATCATGAGCTACAAGGGCAAGGTCTTTGGTGTTGAAGTTCCCAACTTTGTTGACCTGGTGGTTACCGACACCGAGCCCGGCTTCGCCGGCAACACTGCCACCAACGTTACCAAGCCCGCTACCGTTGAGACCGGCGCCGAGGTCAAGGTGCCTCTGTTCATCAACGAAGGCGACAAGATCCAGATCGACACCCGTACCGGTGAATACCTGGGCCGTTCCAAGGTTTAATTGAAAAGGAGAATCGTTATGACCATTTCTGAAAAGTCCGCATACCTGAAGGGCCTGATGGATGGCCTGAATCTGGACACCACCACCGCAGAGGGCAAGCTGATCGAAGCTATGGTCGACCTGCTGGGTGATGTCACCAAGAAGCTGACCGACGTTGAGGATACCACCATCGCCATCTCTGACGAGCTGGACGAGATCGAAGAGGATCTGGACGCCATCGAGGACTACATCCTGGAAGAGGAAGACGAGTACTACGATGACGAGGACGAGGACGACTTCGACGAGGATGATGACTACGACGATGAAGGCTTCGACTGGGGCGACGAGGAGACCACTGTTTACGAGGTGGAGTGCGCCTGCGGCAACATCATCGACTTTGACGAGGAGACTCTGGAGAAGGGCAGCATTATCTGCGATAACTGCGGCGAGACTCTGGAATTTGTCGTTGAAGAGGACGAAGAGTAATTCACAAATAGAGATCCCGGTTGCGTTTGCAACCGGGATCTTTTTCTTTACTTTGCAGGCTTGAAGCTGTCCTTCAGGCTGACCGAGCGGTTAAAGACCAGATGATCTTCCGCAGAATCCTTGCTGTCGGGGGTGAAATAGCCCAGACGCATAAACTGGAAGGCTTCGCCGGGCTTTGCGCTGCGAAGGCTGGCTTCCACTTTACAGCCGGTCAGAACCTCCAGAGAGTTGGGATTCAGGCAGGCAAGGAAATCCTTGCCGGCGGCATCGGGATCGGGATCGTCAAACAGATTGCTGTACTGACGCACCTCGGCATCGTAGCAATTATTCGCGTCTACCCAGTGGATGGTAGCACCCTTGACCTTGCGGCCGTCGGCAGGGTTGCCACCCTTGCTTTCGGGATCGTAGGTTGCAAGAACCTCGATGACCTTGCCGTTTTCATCCTTGACACAGCCGGTGCAGGTGATCAGGTAAGCACCCTTCAGGCGGCATTCCGGACCGTCGGGGAACAGGCGCTTGTACTTGGGAATAGGCTCGGAGAGGAAATCATCCGCTTCGATCCACAGATCCCGGGAGAAGGTGACGGTGCGGGTGCCGGCATTGGGATCGTTGGGGTTGTTTTCAACCTCAAATTCCTCGCTCTTGCCTTCGGGATAGTTGGTGATGGTCAGCTTCACCGGGTCGATAACAGCCATAACACGCTTTGCGTGCTCGTTCAGATCCTCACGCAGACAATGCTCCAGGAAAGCGAATTCGATGGTATTGGGGCTCTTGGCAACGCCAACACGGTCACAGAAATTGCGGATGGAGGCAGGCGTGTAGCCACGGCGGCGCAGACCGCACAGTGTAGGCATACGGGGATCGTCCCAGCCGGAAACGTAGCCGTTTTCCACCAGCGCGCGGAGCTTGCGCTTGGACAGCACCGTGTGGTCGATACCCAGCCGGGCAAATTCGATCTGCCGGGGATGATGCTCCAGACCTACGTTTTCAACCACCCAGTTGTAAAGCGGTCTGTGATTTTCAAATTCCAGAGAGCACAGAGAGTGGGTGATACCCTCCAGGGCATCCTGAATAGGATGGGCAAAGTCATACATGGGATAGATGCACCACTTGTCGCCCTGGCGGTGATGATGCAAATGACGGATGCGGTAAATGACCGGATCACGCATATTGAAATTGCCGGAGGCCAGGTCGATCTTTGCGCGCAGGGTGTAGCGGTTGTCCTCAAATTCACCGGCACGCATACGGCGGAACAGATCCAGGCTCTCCTCAATGGGGCGATCCCGGTAGGGAGAGGTGGCAGGGGTAGTCAGGTCGCCACGGTATTCCTTGAACTGCTCGGGTGTCAGCTCACAGACGTAAGCAAGACCCTTCTTTATCAGGGTTTCTGCCAGCTCGTAGGTCTTTTCAAAATAGTCGGAGCCGTAGAAGAAGCGGTCGCCCCAGTCAAAGCCCAGCCAGTGGATGTCCTCCTGGATGGCGTGGACAAATTCCACATCCTCCTTGGTGGGGTTGGTGTCGTCCATTCGCAGGTTGCAAAGTCCGCCGAATTTCTCGGCAGTACCGAAGTCGATGATCAGCGCCTTGCAGTGACCGATGTGCAGATAACCGTTGGGCTCGGGCGGAAAACGGGTGTGTACCGTCTTGCCGGCATACCGGCCGCCTTCTGCGATATCTTCCTCAATAAAGGCATGGATAAAATTCTTGCTTTCCGTAATTTCAGCCATTACTATAACCTCGTTTCGCTAAAATTCCAATTTAATGCATTATAACCCATTTGTTAATTTTTTGCAACATAAAAATACCGCAATGAAAAATATGAAAACATTGCGGGAAAACTGAAAATTTTAGTTGTCATTTTGCCACTTTTATATTAGAATAGGAGAAGATATATGGAAGGAGTGATTTTCTTGCCTGATGTTAAGTTTAAGCGCGTGCTGCTGAAGATCAGCGGCGAAGCCCTGGCAGGTGATAAGCACCGCGGTCTGGACTTCGATATGATCAATTCTGTCTGCCGGGTGATCAAGACCTGTGTGGATATGGGCGTGCAGATGGGCATTGTTATCGGCGGCGGTAATTTCTGGCGCGGTGTGAAGGACGGTGCTGACAAAATGCAGCGCTCCCACGGCGATGCCATGGGTATGCTGGCTACGGTGATGAACTCCATCGCGGTTGCGGATGCTTTGGACAAGCACGGCGTGGATGCCCGTGTGCTGTGCGCTGTGCAGATGGAAAAATTCTGCGAGTATTTCACCAGAGACCGGGCGCAGCGGTATCTCAACGACGGTAAGGTAGTGATCTTTGCCGGCGGTACCGGCAATCCCTATTTCTCTACAGACACCGGTGCTGTGCTGCGGGGTGTGGAGATCGAGGCGGATGCGATCCTGATGGCTAAGAATGTGGACGGCATCTACTCCGCTGATCCCAATGTGGATCCCACAGCCGTCAAGTATGACGAGCTTACTTACGATGAGGTGCTTGCCCGCCACCTGAAGGCAACAGACACCACAGCGATGACCCTGGCAATGGACAACCACATGAAGCTGGTGTGCTTCGCACTGGCTGACCCTGAAAATATCATCCGTGTTATTTGCGGAGAGAAAATCGGAACGATCGTTAAGGAGGATTAATTATGAGCGTTGATTTTAGTGAATTCAGCAGAAGAATGGACAGAGCCCTTGATCACCTGCAGGAGGAATTCGGCGCAGTTCGTGCCGGCCGTGCCAACCCCCGTGTTCTGGATCGGATCACCGTGGAATACTATGGCAGTGAGACGCCCCTGAACGGTGTTGCCACCATTTCCTCTCCCGATGCCCGTACCCTGGTGGTACAGCCCTGGGATACCAAGCTGCTGAAGGATATCTGCAAGGCAATCCAGATGTCCGATCTGGGTATCAATCCCCAGAATGACGGCCGTGTCATTCGCCTGACTTTCCCCCAGCTTACGGAAGAGCGCCGTAAGGAGCTGGTCAAGCAGGTGAGAAAGTACGCAGAGGAAGCCAAGGTCGCTATGCGTAACATTCGCCGTGACGGTATGGACTATATCAAGAAGCTGAAGAAGAACTCTGAAATCACAGAGGATGATCAGAAGAAGGCAGAAAAGGATCTGCAGGATATTCTGGACAAGAATATCAAGCGCGTTGACGATGCAACCGCTGCCAAGGAAAAGGAGCTTATGGCTCTGTAAGTGCGATATCAACGGGGCGCGTAATGCGCCCCAAAGCGCTATAAAATGAAAGAAAGAGGTGCTTTTTATGGCACTTTCTGATGCAGAAAATAGGATTCCAAGGCATATTGCCATCATTATGGACGGCAACGGCCGGTGGGCGAAAAAACGGGGCTTGCCCCGTACAGCCGGTCACAGTGCCGGTGCAGAAGCCTTCCGCAAGATCGCCAATTATTGCCGCACTTTGGGTGTGAAATACCTGACGGTCTACGCCTTTTCCACAGAAAACTGGAGGCGCTCGGAAGCGGAGGTCAGCGGCATTATGAAGCTGCTGGCGAATTACCTGGCAGAAGCGCTGCGGGATATGGAGAAGAACCATGTCCGTTTTTGCTTCTTCGGTGATCTCAGCCGCCTGAGCCCGGATCTGCAGAAGCTATGCCGGGATGCCCAGGAGCGATCCTCTGAATACCATGAGGTGCAGGTGAATTTCTGCCTGAATTACGGCGGCAGAGATGAGATCCTGCGAGCCATCCGTGCTTACGCCCGGGATGTGGCTGACGGCAAGAAGAATCCCGCTGAACTGGATGAGTCTGCATTTTCCGACTATCTGGATTCTGCCGGCGTGCCGGATCCGGAGCTGGTGATCCGTCCTTCCGGGGAGATGCGGTTGAGCAATTTCCTGCCCTGGCAGACGGTGTATTCCGAATTTGTGTTTATGGATGTATTGTGGCCTGATTTCGGTCCTGCTGAACTGGATGCGGCCATTGAAGAATATCTGCGGCGTAATCGCCGCTTTGGAGGGGCATAAAGAGATGAAAACCCGTGTTTTGACCGCAGCCATTGCTGTTCCGGTGCTGCTGGTCATTCTTCTGGCGCTGCCGAAGCTGGTTGCAGCCATTGTGCTGGGCTTAATGTGCGCGCTGGCGTCCTATGAGCTGCTGTCTGCCACCGGATTTTTGAAGCATATCCGGCTGGTGATCTATTCTTCCGTAATGGCGCTGCTGGTGCCGGTCTGGAGCTATCTGGGCAGCAGTATCGTGTGGGCAAACGCCGGTATCCTGGTGTTTTGCGCCGCGGTGTTTACGGAGATGATGCTCAATCATATCAAGCTGCGTTTTGATAGAATTGCGGTTTGCTTCGTTGCCGGTGTTGTGATCCCGTATCTGTTCAGCAGCATTGTCCGTATTCATATTGCAGACGGTACCGGCAGATTCTTCGTGCTGATCCCCCTGATCATCGCGTTTATTTCCGACTCCGGTGCCTATTTTGTCGGACTTTATCTGGGCAGACGCAAGCTGGCGCCTGCCATCAGCCCCAATAAGACAGTGGAAGGCGCCATCGGCGGTTTGATTGCTTCGGTGCTGGGGATGCTGCTGTATATGTTCATTTTGGATATTGCCTTTGGCTTTAAGGTCAATTATCTGGCTGTGATCGTATACGGCATCGTGTGCGCGGCAGCCGGCGTATTCGGCGATCTGTGCTTCTCCGTTATCAAGCGGCAGGCAGGCATTAAGGATTACGGTACATTGATTCCCGGTCACGGCGGTATTCTGGATCGGTTTGACTCTATGGTCATTATTGCGCCTTTGGTGGAATTTTTGTTGGCAGTATTTCCTGTGGCGGTGAAGTAAATGATTAACTGTGTAAGCGTTCTTGGCTCCACCGGCTCCATCGGTCGGCAGAGCCTGGATATTATCAGCCGTATGCCGGTGAAGGTAGCGGCGCTGACGGCAGGCAACAATGTTGCGCTGATGGCGCAGCAGTGCCGGGCGTTTCAGCCGAAGCTGGCGGTAATGGCTACCCGGGAAGCCGCGGAAGCCCTCTGCGACGAAATCAAAGACCTTCCCACCAGCGTCTGCTGGGGCGAAGAGGGCTTGATGCAGGCGGCGACCATGGACGATGCCCAGTGCGTCATCACCGCTGTGGTGGGTATGCTGGGCTTAAAGCCCACACTTGCTGCCATCCGTGCCGGAAAGCGCATCGGTCTGGCGAACAAGGAGACCCTGGTCTGTGCCGGTGAGCTGGTGATGGCGGAGGCGGAAAAATACGGCGCCGAGATCATCCCCGTGGACTCGGAGCATTCTGCCATTTTCCAATGCCTGATGGGTATCGGTCAGAAAAAGGAGATCCATAAGCTGATCCTGACCTGCTCCGGCGGTCCTTTCTACGGAATGGATAAAGAGCAGCTTAAGCATGTGACCAAGGCGGACGCTTTGAAGCATCCCAACTGGAAGATGGGCGCAAAGATCACCGTTGATTGCGCAACCTTGATGAACAAGGGTCTTGAGGTAATCGAAGCTATGCGGCTGTACCGTGTGCCGGTGGAGCAGGTGGATGTGCTGATCCATCGCCAGAGCATCGTCCACAGTATGGTGGAGACGGTGGATGGCGCTGTAATGGCACAGCTGGGCACGCCGGATATGCGGCTGCCGATCCAACTGGCGCTGACCTATCCGGAACGAACCGCCTGCCCGGTGGATCGTCTGGATCTTACCGCTGCTGCGGCGCTGACCTTTACGAAGCCGGATATGGATGCGTTTCCGTGTCTGGCACTGGCAAGACAGTGCGCCAAGGCAGGCGGCACCGCCTGTCCCGTGATGAACGGTGCCAATGAGGAAGCAGTTGCCATGTTCTTAAATGATGAGATCGGCTTCTATGACATTTTCGAGCTTGTCAGCGGCGCTGTAAATGCCGTTCCCTTTATTCAAAATCCGACTTTGGAGGAGATCCTGGAGGCCGACCGGCTGGCGCGGGAGTTCGTCCGCAGCAGATAATCCTATTTTGCGAGGAATTTTATGACGATTGTTTTTGCGATTTTAATCTTCAGCTTTTTGATCTTCATTCACGAGCTTGGCCATTTTATCGCGGCGAAGCTGTCCGGTGTGCAGGTCAATGAATTTGCTATGTTTATGGGACCGGCGCTGGTGAAATGGAAAAGGGGAGAGACCCAGTATTCCATCCGCTGCATCCCCATCGGCGGCTACTGCGCTATGGAGGGTGAAAACGAGGATACGGATAACCCCCGTTCCTTCCAGAAGGCTGCCTGGTGGAAGCGGCTGTGCATTCTGGTTGCCGGTTCTTTTATGAATATGGTTGCCGGTGTGCTGATCATGGTGATGATCTATCTGCCTACCCAGTATATCATCACGCCTACCATTGAGAGCTTTGAAAGCTACAGTACCGTCACCGGTGAGCAGGGTCTGCAGGTGGGCGATGAGATCTATATGGTGGACGGCGAGCGCGTCTATGTCCAGTCCGATTTCAGCCTGATCCTGTCCCTGAATCCCGGTGATGTTCACGATCTGGTCGTGATCCGAAACGGTGAAAAAGTAACGCTGAATGATTTTGAGATGAAAAAGCATCAGGTTACCGACGAAGATGGCAATACCTATATGCTGTACGGTATGAATTTTACCCTGAATGTCGCGCCTACGGTGGGTCAGAAGCTGGCATACGGCTTTGCCAATGCGGTGGATTCGGTGCGGAATGTGCGCCTGAGCCTGCAGATGCTGGTTTCCGGGCAGGTCAGCTTCCAGGAAATCGGCGGACCGGTGATGATCGTTGACCAGATGAGCCAGGTTGCGAATGCATCGCCCACCTGGGTGGACGCACTGCTGAATATGCTGTATTTCGGCGGCTTTATTGCCATCAATCTGGCGATCATGAATATGCTGCCCATTCCTGCTCTGGATGGCGGTCGGGTATTCTTCCTGCTGGTAATTACGGCGTATGAAGCCATTTTCAAGAAAAAAGTCGATCCCAAGTACGAGGGCTACATCCACGGTATCGGTATGATCCTGCTGCTGGCACTGATGGGTGTGATCCTGTTTAAGGATGTTTTCACAATATTTACGAGGTAAAGAAATGACAAGACAGATCAATGTGGGCGGCGTTTTGATCGGCGGCGGAGCACCGGTGGTGATCCAGTCCATGCTCAATACCAAAACAACAGACGTTGCGGCATCTCTGGCACAGATCCGTGCGCTTCGTACGGCCGGATGCCAGATCGCGCGACTTTCTGTTCAGAATATGGAAGCTGCCCGTGGCTTTGCCGAGATCTGCAAGGAAAGTGAGCTTCCTCTGGTTGCGGATATCCACTTTGACTACAAGCTGGCGCTGGCGGCTGCCGAGGGCGGTGCCTCCAAGATCCGCATCAATCCCGGCAATATCGGCGGCGAGGACAGAGTCAGAGCCGTGGTGGACATCTGCAAGGAGAAGAAGATCCCCATTCGTATCGGCGTCAACGGCGGCAGCCTGGATAAGGCACTGCTGGAAAAGTACGGACATCCCACGGCGGAAGCCCTGGTGGAAAGCGCTTTTTCCCATCTGGAGCTGCTTGAGAAGTTCGGTTTTTACGATACCTGCGTGTCGATGAAATCTTCCACAGTTCCCACGATGGTAAGTGCTGCACGGCTGTTTCGCAGCCGGTGCGACTATCCGCTGCACATCGGCGTGACGGAGACCGGTCCCGTAAAGATGGGTATGCTGAAATCCGCCGTGGGCATCGGCTCACTGCTGCTGGACGGCATCGGTGACACCATCCGTGTCAGTTTGACCGACGATCCCGTGCAGGAGGTCTATGCTGCCAGAGATATTTTGAAGGCCGCCGGACTCCGCAAGGACGGCGTGAACATCATTTCCTGCCCCACCTGCGGTCGGACGCAGATCGACCTGATCGGTCTGGTGAACCGGGTAGATGAAGCGCTGAAGGATTGCCAAAAGCCCATTACCGTTGCGGTCATGGGCTGTATCGTCAACGGTCCCGGTGAAGCCCGCGAGGCGGATATCGGTATTGCCGGCGGCGACGGCTTTGGAATGATTTTTGAAAAAGGCGTGCAGGTGGAGAAGCTGCCTTATGACGAGCTGCTTCCTGCGCTGCTGAAGAGAATAGAAACCCTTTGAGGAACGGTATGAAAGAGACAATTCTGTTTTTGGATATGTTTTCGGATTACGAGCCGCCTGAGTCGCTGAAAAGCGCACTGTCTCAGGCGGCTGTTTCTGCTGCGGATATTGATCCGCAGCTGCGGATCATCAGCGTCACCATTCAATGTCCGCAGTACATAACCGACGCCGATCTGGAGAAGATCGCCAAGGACATTTGCGTGATCTATGATCTGAAGGATGCCGTGATCCGCGCGACCCATCCCGCGCACCTGCTGCAGACGCTGGGAGAAGCCGAGCTGATGTACCTGTTTGCCCGGCAGGATTCCATGACCCGTGGTCTGCTTGTGGGCGCGCAGTGGCAGTGGGAGGGAAACACGCTTACCGTCCAATTGATGGGGAACGGAAAGGATATTCTTGAAAAATGTGTGCGACCGGTCACGGCCGCGCTGCGCCAGCGCTTCGGCGTTTCGGTGGAGATTGAGATCGTTGCCGGCAAAGCCATGGACAGCCAGCAGCTGTTTGACGCGCTGGAACAGATGCGCCGGGATGTGATCAAAGCGATGCCGGAGCCCACTGTTGTTAAAAAAGAAGAGAAGCCGGTGGCTTACTATGGCCGTGCGTTCAAAGGCGATCCCATCAAGATGCGGGATCTGGAGCTGGATATGGGCGGCGTCATCGTGGAAGGCCGTGTGTTTGCCGTAGATCACAAGGAGCTGAAAAAGCGCAACGCCTGGGTGGTTTCCTTTGATGTGACGGACAATACAGGTTCCATCCGGGTCAAGCGTTTTTTGGAATGCGAGGAAGCCAAGCCCATTCTGGAGTGCGCGAAAAAGGGCGCTGTGCTGCGGATCCAGGGCAAGCTGACCATTGATAAATTTGACAATGATATGGTGCTGCAGCCCTATGCCATGATGCCCGGAAAGATGGAAAAACGCGCGGATCTGGCCGAGGGTGCCAAGCGTGTTGAGCTACATCTGCACACCACTATGAGTAATATGGACGCGCTGACAGATACCGAGGCTGCGGTGCGTCAGGCGGCTGCCTGGGGTCATCGTGCCGTTGCCATCACCGATCACGGCTGCGCCCACTCGTTCCCCGATGCGATGCACGCTGTGGAAGGGGACAAGGCCGCGAAAATTGCCGGCACCGACGAGCCCATCAAGGTGCTTTACGGCTGCGAGGCGTATTTCGTCAACGATGTGGACGGTCGCCAGGTGATCCGCGGTGAGAAAGAGCTGCCAACAGACGGTGAGTTTGTGGCGTTTGACCTGGAGACCACCGGTCTTTCGTCTGAAAACGATACCATCATCGAGATCGGTGCTGTGCTGTTTTCCGGCGGTAAGGAGCAAAAGCGCTTTCAGACCTTTGTGGATCCGAAGCGCAAGCTGAGCCAGGAGATCACGGAGCTTACCGGCATTACCGATCAGATGCTTGTGGGTGCGCCCACCATTGATGCGGTGCTGCCGCAGTTTATGGAATTCGTGGGAGACCGTGTAGTGGTTGCCCACAACGCAAAATTCGACACCGGCTTTATCCGCGCTGCCTGCCGCAGGCTGGATATTGCCTGCAATTTGACAGCGGTGGATACGCTGTCCCTTTCCCAGCACCTGATGCCCCAGCTTGGCAGATACAAGCTGGATCTGGTGGCAAAGGCGCTGAAACTGCCCAATTTCAATCATCACCGGGCTGCGGACGATGCCAATATCTGCGGTCAGATCATGCTGAAGCTCAACAAGAAGCTGGATGAATTGGACATTCATTCCCTGAAGGAAGCCGGAGTATATTTTGCCTCCAAGCCTTCCAAGGGCGTCATCTTTGCCGGCAGACCCTACCACATTATTCTGCTTGCGAAAAATCAGACCGGTCTGCGGAATCTGTACCACCTGATCTCCGCCTCCAACCTGGATTATTTCAAAAAAGTTCCCAGGATCCCCAAGTCGTTGCTGATGGAGCTGCGTGAGGGACTGATCATTGGCTCGGCCTGCGAAGCCGGTGAGCTGTTTCAGGCTATCACCGTCGGGAAGCGGATGGAGGATCTTAAGAATATCGCTTCTTTCTATGATTTTCTGGAGATCCAGCCCCTTGCGAACAACGCCTTTATGCTGCGGCCGGAAAAGCCCGGCAAGCCGACCATCGCCCGGGATATGGAGCAGCTGCGCGACTTTAACCGTACGGTTGTGCAGTTGGGCGAGGTGCTTGACAAGCCCGTTTGCGCCACCGGTGACGTTCACTTTATGAATCCGGAGGATGAGATCTTCCGCCGGATCCTGCTCAACACCAAG
Organism: Oscillospiraceae bacterium; assembly: GCA_017436955.1. Taxonomy (GTDB): domain Bacteria; phylum Bacillota; class Clostridia; order Oscillospirales; family Oscillospiraceae; genus Faecousia. The sequence continues at coordinate 100,175 of JAFSCD010000003.1, forward strand.
AATCTGGACGAGCCGGATTATGAAACGCCGCTTTATTTCCGAACTACGGAGGATATGCTGCAGGAGTTCGCTTATCTGGGCGAGGAAAAGGCTTACGAGGTGGTGGTCACCAACACCAACCTGATCGCGGATATGTGCGAAACGGTGCGACCCGTGCCCCATAAGCTCTTTGCACCGTCCATCGAAAACTCGGCGGAGGACTTGAAAGCGCTGGTGTACGGCAAATTCCACCGCCTGTACGGCGACAATCCGCCGGAGGCTATGGTGAAACGTGTGGAGACCGAACTGCACGATATCATCACCTGCCACTACGACGTGATCTATATGTCTGCCCAAAAGTTAGTGCAGAATTCTCTGGAGAACGGCTATCTGGTGGGCTCCCGTGGCTCGGTCGGCTCGTCCATCGTGGCGTACCTTTCCGGCATCACGGAGGTCAACTCCTTCCCACCGCACTACCGCTGTCCCAACCCGGAGTGCAAGCATACCATTCTGGACGTTCCCAAGGAATTCAACTGCGGTGCTGACCTTCCCGATGCGGTCTGTCCCAAGTGCGGAACACCGATGGAAAAGGACGGCTTCAACATTCCCTTCGAGACCTTCCTGGGCTTCGGCGGCGATAAGGTGCCGGATATCGACCTGAACTTCTCCGGCGAATATCAGGCTGCTGCCCACGCCTACTGCATCGAAATGTTCGGCAAATCCCAGGTTTTCCGTGCCGGTACCATTGGCAAGGTGAAGGATAAAACCGCCTTCGGCTTTGTGAAAAAGTATCTGGAGGACAACGGAAGAGCCGCCACCAATGTGGAAATGGCACGTCTGGCTGCCGGCTGTGAAGGCGTGCGCCGTACGACCGGTCAGCATCCCGGCGGTCTGGTGGTCATTCCCAAGGAAAACGAGATTTGGGATTTCTGCCCGGTACAGCACCCGGCGGATGCCGAGGATTCCGACCAGATCACCACCCATTTTGAATACCATGCCATGGAAGAAAACCTCCTGAAGCTGGACATGCTGGGTCACGATGACCCGACGATGATCCGTATGATGGAGGATATGACCGGCATCGACGCCAAGACCATTCCGCTGGATGATAAGGCGACAATGTCCATCTTCACCAGCTCCAAGGTGCTGGGGTATGAGGATGACAAGCTGCTGGGTCCCACCGGCGCGGTTGCGGTGCCGGAATTCAATACACGCTTTACCCGTGGCGTTTTGCTGGATACCATGCCGGAGAAATTTGACTTCCTGGTGCGGATCTCCGGCTACACCCACGGTACGGACGTGTGGCTGGGCAACGCCCGGGATCTGATCACCTCCAAAACCGCCACTGTTGACGGCACCATCGGCTGCCGTGACGATATTATGATCTACCTGATCTCCTGCGGTATCCCTGAAAAACGGGCATTCAAGATCATGGAATCCGTCCGTAAGGGCAGAGGTCTGCCGCCCGGTGCCGAGGAGGAAATGCTTGCTGCCGGTGTGCCGGATTGGTACATTGGCTCCTGCAAGAAGATCAAGTATCTGTTCCCGAAGGCCCACGCGGTCGCCTATGTTATGATGGCGTTCCGGATCGCCTGGTTTAAGGTCTATCATCCGCTGGCGTTCTATGCGGCATATTTCTACCGCCGCAGCCAGAAGGGTGGCTTCGACGCCAATTTGATGACCCGCGGTATCGAGCGTGTGAAGGCAAATATCGAAGCCATCGACCACAACGAGTCTGCCACAGCCAAGGATGAGGATCTGCTCACCACCCTGGAGGTTGCCTACGAGTATTATCTGCGCGGTTTTGAATTTTTGCCCATTGACATCTATAAGAGCCACGCCACCAAGTTCCTGATCGTCGATGGCAAGCTGCTGCCGCCCTTTATTTCCATTTCCGGTCTGGGCGAAAGCGCGGCCTGGGATCTGATGGAGGGCAGAAAGGGCAAGCAGTTCATTTCCGTTGAGGAAATTGCGGAAGCCTGCCCCAAGGTTTCCAAGACCCACATCCAGATGCTCCGGGAAGCCGGTGCCTTCGGCGACCTGCCGGAGACCAGCCAGGTCAGTCTGTTTTAAGGGGAAATAACAGAAAATTTGACGAAGTTGTACACATTTGTGCAACTTCGTCTCTTTTTTATCCTCGGGTTGAAGGGGACGATTACAACCATAAGGAGGATAATGATGAAAAATGTAAAATCGGGTCATAAGACCCCAATCGTTTGCCTGGATGCAGGACATTTCGGCAAACAAAACCAAAGCCCGGTGGTGCCGGAATTTTACGAGTCCGAATTCAACTGGAAGCTCCACAATCTGCTGGCGCAGAAGCTGAAAGCCTACGGGATTCAGGTGGTTCGGACAAGAACCGGCATCAACTCTGATCTTTCGCTTACGGAGCGGGGCACCCGGGCAAAGAACTGCGATCTGTTCATTTCTATCCACGCCAATGCGGCGGAAAATCCCAATGCAAATTACGTGCTGGGCGTGCATATGGTAGACGATGATTGCGGTGAGATCGACACCCAGAGCAAAGCGGTGGCGAAGCTGTTGGCGGATTGCGTTGCCGGTGTGATGGGCGCAAGCGCGCAGGTATGGACGAAGGAATCCTCCAGTGACCGGGACGGAAACGGGCATAAGGATGATTACTACGGCGTGCTGCGTGGTGCCCACAGCGTCGGCACAGCCGGCGTGATCCTGGAACACGGCTTCTACACCAATCAAGCGCAGGCGCAGTGTCTGCTGCTGGACAGCACTCTGGAAAAGCTGACGGAGGTAGAGGCGAAGGTGATTGCCGAGTGGTTTGGCATTGAGCAGATCGAGCCGGTCGTTATCGGGAATCCCTACAAGCTGGATCTGGTCAGTATTCGCCGCGGCAGCCGTGGGAAGCAGGTGGAAGCGCTGCAGGCGCTGCTGATCTGGAAGGGCTTCTCCTGCGGTGAAGCCGGTGTTGACGGCAGCCTTGGACCGGATACGGAAACGGCGCTGAAAATGTATCAGGTCGCGGAAGGGTTAAGCCCCGATGGGATTGCCGGTCCGAAAACGATGTCTGCGCTGCTGGGATACAGGTGACGGTATGATGGATGCTGTTCTTGTGGCGCTGATCACCGGCGGCTTGTCGCTGATCGGCGTGTTTGTCAGCAATTTTGCTGCCGTTAAGAAAAGCGAGCACGCCATACGAACCTCCCAGGCAGTGACGGATACCAAGCTGGTGGAGCTGACGAGGGAAGTCCGGGAGCACAATCATTTCGCCCAGAGAATGCCGGTGGTGGAGGAGCAGATCAAGGTCATCAATCACCGCATTACCGATCTGGAAGCGTATCATAAGTAGGAGGAATATATGGAGTTTTTGAAAAACGTAGCCAATCTGATCAAGGTCAAGACTATTGTGACACTGGTGGTAATTGCTGTTTTTGCGGTGCTGGCACTGCGCGGTGACATCTCCGCGGATAACGTGATGATCGTGGTGTCAACGGTGATCGCATTCTATTTCGGAACGGTTTACGAAAAGAAATGAATGAAAATCCCTGCCAACCGGCAGGGATTTTTTGTTGCTTTTTTGTTTTGACGATGGTATGATGTTTTTAGATAAAATTTACTCTACTGGAGGTTTTACTATGGATTACAAGAAGCTGCAAAACGGTAGCGATATCCGCGGCGTTGCGCTGGAGGGTATCGAGGGTCAGCATATCAATCTGACGCAGCAGGCTTGCCGGGATATCGGCAGAGGCTTTGCCCTTTGGCTGGCTGAAAAGACCGGCAAGAAGAACATCCGTGTTGCGGTGGGTCGGGATTCCCGCCTGTCCGGTGAGACCCTTTGCGGCTGGATCTGCGATGCCATGGTGCAGCAGGGCTTGAATGTTACCGACTTCGGCATGGCAAGCACGCCGGCTATGTTTATGTCCACAGTTACCGAGGGCTATGCCTTTGACGGCTCTGCGATGATCACTGCCAGCCATCTGCCCTTTAACCGCAACGGCTTTAAGTTCTTTACGCCTGCCGGCGGTCTGGAGCCTGCGGATATCAAGCAGATCCTTGCCTACGCCGAGGGTGATGCCGTTACCGGCCTTGAGACCGGTGCGCTGACCCAGGGCGCATTTATGGATGCCTATGCCCGGATCCTGGTGGATAAGGTTCGCACCGCTACCGGCGAACAGAAGCCTCTGGAGGGCTTCCGCATCGTGGTGGATGCCGGCAACGGCGCCGGTGGTTTCTATGTGGACAAGGTGCTGAAGCCCTTGGGCGCGAATACTGACGGCAGCCGCTTCCTGGATCCTGACGGCAGCTTCCCCAACCATATTCCCAACCCCGAAAATAAGGAAGCCATGGAGAGCATCACCGAGGCTGTTAAGGAAACCAAGGCGGATCTTGGCATCATTTTCGATACCGACGTTGACCGTGCCGGTGCTGTGCTGTCCGATGGCAGCGAGCTGAACCGCAACCGTATTATCGCAATGCTGTCGGCGATCCTGCTGCGGGAATATCCCGGTACTACCATCGTCACCGATTCCATCACCTCCACCGGTCTTGCCAAGTTTATTGCGCAAAAGGGTGGCGTGCATCACCGCTTTAAGAGAGGCTACCGCAACGTTATCAATGAGTCCATTCGGCTGAACAATGCCGGTCAGGACAGTCAGCTTGCCATTGAGACCTCCGGTCACGGCGCGTTGAAGGAAAATTATTTCCTGGACGACGGCGCATACCTGGTCACCAAGCTGCTGATCGAGCTGGCCCGGGGCAAGAAGGAAGGCTACACGCTGGAGTCTCTGATCGCAACCCTGGAAGAGCCTGCGGAGAGCTGCGAATTCCGTATGAATATTGCGCTGGAGGATTTCAAGCCCTACGGTCTGCAGGTCATCGAGGAGCTGACAGCCTACGCCCAGACCAAGGAAGGCTGGAGTCTTGCGCCCAGCAATTACGAGGGTGTCCGTGTGAATCTGGACGCAGATCACGGCAACGGCTGGTTCCTGCTGCGGCTGTCGCTGCACGATCCGCTGATGCCCTTGAATATCGAAAGCAACGATATCGGCGGCACGAAGAAGATCGCCGCGGAACTGGCAGCCTTCATCGCCGGCTGCGACAAGCTGGACGCTGCATCCTTGCTGAACTTTGCAAAGTAAACAGAAAAAGGGGACTGCCACCGGCAGTCCCTTTTTGTTTGTGTTTACGGTCAAGAAAAATCGAAAATTAGGCTTGACAAAAGGTAAAAATTGTTGTACTATACACAGGCTGATTGCAAAACAGCTCTATGGAGAAGTCGCGTAGCTGGCCGAGCGCGCACGATTGGAAATCGTGTATACCCCAAAAGGGTATCGAGGGTTCAAATCCCTCCTTCTCCGCCAAAAATCGACAGGTTTCGACCTGTCGATTTTTTATCCATTGCGAAAGCAATGGTATATCATCACGCGCAAGCGTGTATCTCATCACAGAAGGTGTATATCATCAGCCGTAGGTTGCATTTCTTTTCGCAATGATGATATACAAAACTTCGTTTTGATGATATGCAATTCCTGCGGAATTGATGATATACACGGCTTTCGCCGTGATTTATGTAAGAGTTCGAATTCATACGCAAAAACGGCAAAAATATCTTTTTCGTAGCCCATAGACATAAAAACAACACCCATCTTGCGATGGGTGTTGTTTTTTTATTTTACCTTGCGGAGCACAACAGCGGTGCGGCTGGGAAGATAGATTTGGAAACCATAGGTACCGTCACTTTGCCTGGTTGCTGTGTAACATTCGTGCCAGATGCGACCGTCGCCGCCGTAGCAATAGTCATCGGTACTCATAATCACCTGATACTTGCCGGAAGCCGGCACACGCAGCAGGTAGCCTTCGTAGGAATTGCTGTGGTGGAAATTAAAGGCGAAATACGCACCGCCTTTTTTATACACCAGCACCTTATCATCCTCGTGAAGCTGAAGCTGCTTATCCTGCCCGGAAAGCACCTTTTGCTTCTTTGCCATGGCGACCATAGCCCTGTCAAAGGCATTCAGGAAGCTGTATTTCAGCGCTTCGTTGTCGGCAAGACTCCACTGCCGGCGGCAGTAATGATAGCTCCAGCCGTTGCCCTCTCTGGGGAAGTCGATCCATTCGGGGTGACCGAATTCGTTGCCCATAAAGGTCAGATAGCCTTCGCCACCGAGCGTCATGGTCAGCAGCCGCAGCATTTTGTGCAGCGCCATAGCCCGGTCAATGGTGATGCTGCGGTAGGATTTGTCCATACCCCAGTACATCTCCTGATCGCACATACGGAACATCGCCGTCTTATCGCCGACCAGTGCCTGATCGTGGGATTCCACATAGCCGATGACCTTTTCCCGGGGTCTACGGATGGAAAGCTCGTAGTAAATATTGTTCAGGCTCCAATGCTCGTCAGGAACCTCCTTCAGCAGCTTGATCCACATATCCGGCTCGCCCATAGCCAGCCGGTAATCAAAGCCGACACCGCCTACATCAATGGGCAGCGCCAGACCCGGCAGAGCAGAGGTATCCTCCGCAATGGTGATGGCGTTGGGGTTTACCTGACGTACCAGCTCGTTGGCGAGCTGCAGATAAGTGACGGCGTCAAGATCGGTATTCATGGAAAAATACTGCTTCTGGTCGCTGAATGCTACGCCCAGACCGTGATCCAGATACAGCATGGAGGTAACGCCATCAAAGCGGAAGCCGTCAAAATGGAACTCCGTCTGCCAGTACTTGAGGTTGGACAGCAGGAAATTCAGCACCTCGTGCTTGCCGTAGTTGAAGCATTTGGTGCCCCAGGCGGTGTGGTTACCTCTGGCACCTTCGTGGAAATACTGATATTCCGAGCCGTCAAACTGATTGATACCCTCACGGGAGTTGGGCGCGGCGTGGGAATGAACCACGTCCAGCAGTACTGTGATGCCCATTTCGTGGGCGGTATTCACCAGCGCCTTCAGGTCATCCGGCGTGCCGAATTTGGACGACGGCGCAAAGAAATTGGTAACCTGATACCCAAAGGAGGCATAGTACGGATGCTCCATAACCGCCATGATCTGAATGGTATTGTAGCCCAGCGCCTTGATGCGCTTTAAGTTGCGGTGACGGAACTCCTGATAGGTGCCGATCCTGCCATCCTCCTGCGCCATCCCGATATGACATTCGTAAATGAACAGATTTTTCTGGGGCTGGAAGCCGCCGTCTGTCCACGGAAACGGTGCGGTGTGGTAAATTTCGGCGTTCCATTGATGATCGTGGGGGTCTTGCACCACGTAATTGGCATAGGCAGGGATCCGCTCCAGCTCCTGACCGTTATGGATCACGATGGTGCTGACCTTCTGCCCGTTATGCAGGCTTTCTTTGCCGGGCAGATGAATTTCAAACACGCCGTTGTCCAGCCGTGTCATGCGGTGGCTGCGGCGGTTCCAGCCGTTGAAATCGCCGGTGAAATACATTTCCTCGGCAGCCGGCGCCCATTCCCGGTAGACCCAGCCATCCTCCGTGGGATGGATGCCGAAATACAGATGAGCGTTGGCAAAATCCTTCAGGGTCTGACCTTCCGGCAGCAGAGCCGCCTTGGTGGCGACATATCTTTCGACCCGAAGCTGCAGATCATCTGCAAAGGGCTGCAGGGAAGGGTCAATGAATGTGATTTTTTGAATCATAAGGCGATCCTTTCTGCTTTACAGCATTGCGTTGAGCCAGTTTCTCAATGTGGGCAGCCACTGTGCTGCCAGCTGGGTGTTGGGATCGAGCGGTTCGCAGGTCATATCGTCCGCGGTGGAAAGCCCGTGGCGACCGTGGGTGTAGATGTGCAGATCGAAGGGGATACCCTTGTCTGCCAGCGCCTTGGCATACAAAATGCTGTTGGCAACCGGAACTACATCGTCCTGCGCTGTGTGCCAGATAAACGCCGGCGGCGTCTTGTGGCTTACAAGCCGGTCAAGCGAGAAATTCGCTGCATCTTCGTCGGTGATAGTTTCGTGACCGGTCACATTTCGAATGGTGCTTTCTTCCCGGTATCCGGGTGCGGCGCTGATGACCGGGTAACACAGAATGGACAGCTTGACAGCCTTGCTGTCGGGAAATAGTGCCCGTACCTCGGGGCAATCGTAGCGGTTGGAATAATGTCCTGCCAGATGCCCGCCGGCGGAGAAGCCCATAATGGCGATGCGTCTTGTATCCACATTCCATTCCTTTGCGTTTTTGCAGATCAGATCCAGCGCCGCGGCGACCTCGCAAAGCTGGGCAGGGAAGTGGGCACCCCTGCAGGAATAATTCAGGATAAACACACGGTAGCCCCAGGCGAGCAGCTTCAGCGCAACCGGCTCATCCTCACGCTGGCTGCACCAGGAATAGCCGCCGCCGGGGCAGATGAGAACGGCAGGGTAGCGCTCGTTTTCCCGACCCATTTCGTACATTTTGTTGGGAAGATAGGTGGTCAGGGTCGGATCAATGCTCATATCGGTCAGCGCCGGATAATGGTTTTTCAGAAAGAAAGTTTCGTGCTGCATGGCTACCGCCTCCTTTCTATTATCATACGGCAAAAAGAAAGGTGTGTCAATAGATTGCCCTCCGGCATAATATATCCAGTAAAAGCAAAAGGAGGGATTTCTTTGCCATCAGTAGGCTACATACAAGTACACGCCTATTCAAGCTACGCCCAGCTTCCGCTGAAGGATGTTGCCATTTCCGTGACCGCCGGGGATGGCACCGTGCTTGCGATGCGTCTGACAGACAGAAGCGGCAGGATCACACCCGTTGAGGTGCCGGTACCGGAGCTGGCGGAAAGTCTGTCGCCCGGTAACGCAGCGCCCTTTACGCCGGTCATGCTTTACGCAAGGCTGGATGGCTACGAGCAGATACAGATCGACAATCTGCAGGTGTTCGCTGATACGGTTACGGTGCAGGATCTGGAGATGATTCCGCTGTCGGAATTGCCGTCTCTTTGGAGCAAATCCGAAACCTTCCTGACACCGCCCCAGAACCTGTAGGAGGTGCCGTTATGCCCACTGTCATACCCTTTGTACCCCAGAATATTACGGTGCATCTGGGCTCGCCCAGCTCCAATGCGGCTAATGTGACCGTACCATTCGTTGACTATGTAAAAAACGTGGCATCCAGCGAGATCTATCCCACCTGGGATGACAGCGCCCTGCGCGCCAATATACTTGCCATCACATCCTTTGCGCTGAACAGAGTCTACACCGAGTTTTACCGCAGCCGGGGATATGACTTTGATATCACCAATTCCACCGCCATTGACCAGGCGTTTGTCAACGGCAGGGCGTATTTCGACAGGATATCCCGGATCGCTGACGAGCTGTTCAATGATTATCTGCGGCGTCCCGGTTTCGTGGAGCCGCTGGCGGCAAAATTCTGCAACGGTACCACCGTGACCTGCGAGGGCTTAAGCCAGTGGGGCAGCCAGAACCTTGCCCAGCAGGGCTTAAATTCCACCCAGATCCTGCGGAACTATTACGGGAATGTGGAGATCGTCAATAACGCACCCATCCGTGGCATTACATCGTCCTATCCCGGCGCGCCGCTGCGCAGAGGAAGCTCCGGACCTTCCGTAGTGGTGATCCAGGTGGAGCTGAACCGCATTTCCCAGAACTACCCGGCGATCCCAAAAATACCTGCCGTAGACGGTATTTTCGGCAGCAGGACGGAGGCTGCGGTGCGCAAATTCCAGGAGATATTCGACCTGACCCCAGACGGTATCGTGGGTCCTGCCACCTGGTACGCCCTGGTGCGGCTGTATACGGCGGTCACCAATCTTGGTGAGCTGCGAAGCAACGGTCAGCAGTTTTATTCCATCAACTGGTCGTATCCCAATTCCCTTGAGGAGGGCGCTACGGGCGACAAGGTGCGGCATCTGCAGTATATGCTGTCAGTGCTTTCGGCGTATATCAACAATATACCGTCTGTGGATGTTGACGGTATCTTCGGACCGGCTACGGAAAACGCGGTGATTGCAGCCCAGCGGTATTTCGGTCTGCCCCAGACCGGCGTGGTGGATGCGGATACGTGGGATGAGATATACGATCAGTTTTCCGGCATTGAGAATACCAGCCTGCGAAACGCGGAAAGCTTCCCGAGACAAGCGGATAACGCCGTTACCGCCTTTGCCCCCAATAATAACAGCCGTACAAGATATGCCCGCTCCACGACGCTGACCCAGTTCCCCGGCAGGGAGCTTTCGCCGGGTCAGCGGGATCCGATCGCGCAGGAGGTGATTCGATGAGACCGGATGAAACCTTTGTAGGTCAGCCGATACGAAGCCTGCAGCAGATGCTGCGTGTCATCGGCGAGAATGATGACCGGCTGCCCGGTGTTGTGCCGGACGGTATTTACGGAAATGATACGGTGCGCGCGGTTTCCGCGTTTCAGCGCAGCGCAGGTCTGCCGGTGACGGGAATCGCGGATCAGGATACCTGGGAAGCCATCGTTGCCCGGTATGAGCCGGCGCTGGTGGAGCAGGATAAGGCGCAGCCGCTGCAGATCATTCTTGACCCGGGTCAGGTGATCCGCCGCGGAGAGCGCAATCCCAATCTTTATATCGTTCAGGCGATCCTAATCGTTTTGTCGCGGCAGTATCCGGGGATCACCGAGCCGGGGATGAGCGGCGTGCTGGATCTGGCAACCGCGGATTCCATATCGTCTTTTCAGCAGATGAATCTGATCCCGGTGACCGGGGAACTGGATAAGCATACATGGAAACGGCTGGCGCTGCACTATCCCATAGCGGCGAATGCGCTGCTGCAGAGGGAATAACCGAACAAATTGGAAAATTATTATTAATTTGTTGTAAAGTCCCTTGATTATTGGAGTCCGCAGACATATAATATACTTTGTTGTAAGTGCAACCAACGGAGGAAATTACATGTTCGCAAAAGACTGGAAAAAAGACTTGTTTACAATTCCAAATGTGCTCAGTCTGTTCCGGCTGGTGCTGATCCCCATTTACGTCGTTTTGTATCTGAACGCGCAGAAGCCGGAGGATTATTTTACCGCCGCGGCGATCCTGGCGGTCTCCTGCCTGACGGATCTGATCGACGGTAAGATCGCGCGGCACTTTAATATGATCTCCAACACCGGTAAGATCTTGGATCCCCTGGCGGATAAGGCGACCCAGTTTGCGCTGATCGTCTGTCTGCTGATCCGGCGCTGGAATCCGGTTTTACTGCTGCTGACGGTGCTGTTTGTGGTCAAGGAGCTGTTTCAGGGGATCGCCGGCCTGCTGATCCTGCGCAAGGGTAAGATCCTGAAAGGCGCATTGATCGCCGGCAAGGTCAGTACGGCTGTTTTGTTCGTCAGCCTCATCGTGCTGGTACTGATCCCCGATATCAGCAAAACGGCGGAATATATCATTACGGGTATTGACATTACGGTGCTGCTGATCTCCTTTATCAGCTACGTGCGGATGTATTACACCCACAGCCCAATGATCCAGTCTATTGACGAAAGTAAAGAATAAATTAACGGCAGCTCTTTCGAGCTGCCGTTCGTTTATTCCGTTCGTTTCATTCTGACCGGGATCAGGATCGCAAGTAGAACGATCGACAAACCTCTTGCGCAAATACCGATCATACCGTAATACTGCAGGGGGAATGAGAGAAGAAATAGGGTCATAGCCAGACAGTAGCAGATCTTTGTCCACAGCGGCCATTGCTTGAAAGGCTGTCGTTCCTGGCGCTGCCTGACGAATTTGAGCTTATGCAGCCGCTTCAGGCTTTGACAGCAGACAAAGATACAAACGCACAGGGTCATAAGTATAAAGGTAACTGCGAAAAGAATATCTCCGGCAATGCCGTTTATGAATTCTGCAGGAGCAATGCAAACGATTGTGATAAGGATCGCAAACAGACTCAAAATAGAGGCGACCGAAATTGCGTTCCACTTTCTGATCAGTGAGATATACCGTTCATCGCAGACCGCAGCATTGGATATAATTATGCGCCGGAAATTACCCCTGTGTATGATATACGAAGTAAGGGAAATAACAAAGGCGATGATAATGCCAACAGAGCCAAGAGGACCGATCCACTCGTCGTCAACTGCAAAGCTAGCGATCACAAAGATAAAGTCAAACAAAATTAACGGCATTGTGATGACCAGAGAAAGAGCTGCAGCAGTGCGCATCGCAGCCTTTCGCTTCTGAACACACAGCAGATTTTTCAGATTTTCAAGCTCTGAATCCTGCTCGATCCGCTTGCAGGCGAAAAGCTCCTCAACAGTAACGCCCAGTATGTCGGCAAGCCTAGACAGCAGCGAGGTGTTGGGTTTTGCGCTGCCGGTTTCCCACTTGGAAACGGCTTTGTTGGTTACACCCAGCATTTCGCCCAGCTGTGCCTGGGATAATCCCTTTTCCGTTCGCAGTTGGTACAGAAAATTGCCAAAGGCATAGTCATTCATACGGTCACCTTCTTTCAGCTTGAGTTAATTATATCGCAAGGGTGCCATTTTGCAATAGGCTGACTGTCTCTTTTTGGTAGATTGTGGCTTGGCGGCATAGTGTTGGGATTTGTTTGCATCGCTGGATTTTAGATTTTCTATTACCCAGCATATTTGATTTCTGTCCACATCCGCAAGGGATGCGTCCAGAAACCAAAGGATTCTCCCACGGACTAAAGAAGTGTCCACCGGACACTTCTTTACACCAGTGTGCGCACTGGTGCCGTCCTTTCGAATCCCAACGCAGACCAAAAAAATAATGGGTGCCAAAGCACCCATTATTTTTTGGTCGGAGTGTCGGGATTCGAACCCGAGGCCTCTTGGACCCGAACCAAGCGCGATACCAAACTTCGCCACACCCCGTTAGCTTGCTTATTATAATGAAATATTGAGTTGTTGTCAAGCCCTGCCGGGTGCTTTTTCGAATATCCCTGCGTCATATCCATATTGTATACGGGAGGGGATGGAAATGGGCTACCGAATCGTCTACGGCAAGGACAAACGCCGCTTTTCAATAAAATATAAACCGCTGCTGGTGATTGGCGCAATTTGCGCTGCCGCGTTATTGCTCTCGTATTTTGCACGCAGTATCCGCTTGCCGGAGGCAGCCTTGGAGAATATGGTGGAAGCCGTCCGCAGCGGTGAATCGTTAACGGATGCGATCACCGCCTTTTGCCGTGAGATCATAGCCGATGCGCAAAATTTCTGTTAGCCCCTGGGTCTGTGTGTACGCGGCGCTGACGATCCTGCTTTTGCCGCTGAAATGGATATTGGCTGCCTTTATTGCCGCCGTATTTCACGAATTTTGTCATATTCTCGCGGTGCATCTTTGCGACGGCAGGTTGCGGGAATTTCGCATCGGCGGCAGGGGAGCGGTACTGCATTGTGACGGTATGACGACCGGCAGAACGCTTGTTTGCGTGCTGGCCGGACCGCTCGGCAGCTTGCTTCTGGTGACGTTATTTCGCTGGATCCCACGCATCGCTATCTGTGCGTTGTTCCAGGCTGCGTATAATCTGCTGCCCATATATCCACTGGACGGGGGCAGAGCCGTAAGGTGTATTAGCACCGCACTGAAAAATAGACCTTGAAAACCCGGTCACTTGCAGGTACAATAGGTATCAATAAAGAAACGAGGTACTGATATGACCGATTTACTGCACAGAATACTCCCCACGGTGCAAAAGCCTGCCCGCTACACCGGCGGTGAGTTTAATGAAATAAAGAAGGACTTAAAGGATGTCCGTGTCCGCGTTGCCTTCTGCTTCCCGGATACCTATGAGATCGGTATGTCCAATCTGGGTATGCGGATCCTCTACGGCGTGATGAATCAGATGGACGGCGTGTGGTGTGAGCGTGTGTTTGCACCCTGGGGCGATATGCAAAAGGCGATGGAAGATAACCATTTGCCGCTGTGGGCGCTGGAAAGTCAGCACTGCGTAAAGGATTTCGATATGATCGCCTTTACCATCGGCTATGAGATGTGCTACGCCAACATCCTGAATATGCTGCGCCTGTCCGGCGTGCCGATGCACAGCAAGGATCGTCAGGGGCTAAAGAACATCGTATTTGCCGGCGGCGTTTGTGCCTACAATCCGGAGCCTCTGGCGGACTATATCGACTTTTTCTCCCTGGGTGAGGGCGAGGAGATCACCGTCCAGATCGTGTCCTTATATGACCGCGCAAAGGCTGAGAACTGGAGCAAGGATGTATTCCTGCACGAGGTAGCGAAGATCCCCGGCGTGTATGTTCCGTCTTTCTACCGCCACGAATATAATGATGATGGCACACTTTCCGCCATCGTGCCGCTGGAGGGCACTCCCAAGACCGTTACCAAGCGGATCATCGAGGATCTGGACAGCGCCTACTGGCCCACGAAGATGATCGTACCCTCTACGGAAATCGTACACGACCGTGCCAATCTGGAGGTGTTCCGGGGCTGTATCCGTGGTTGCCGCTTCTGCCAGGCAGGTTTTTCCTGCCGTCCGGTGCGAAGAAAGAGCGCCGATGTTCTGTACCGCCAGGCAGTAGAAACGTTGGAGGACTCCGGCAACAATGAGATCACGCTTTCAAGCCTTTCTACCTCCGATTACCGCCAGCTGCGTGAGCTGACGGATGCGATGATCCCGTATTGTGAAGCGCATCGTGTGAATCTGTCCGTGCCGTCTTTGCGTGCGGATAATTTCTCCCGGGAGCTGATGCAGAAGCTGCAGACCGTCCGAAAGAGCGGCCTGACCTTTGCGCCGGAAGCCGGCACACAGCGGCTTCGGGATGTGATCAACAAGAATCTGACGGAAGAAGAGATCCTGACCACCTGCACCAACGCCTTCTCCGGCGGCTGGAACAATGTAAAGCTGTACTTTATGCTGGGCCTGCCCACGGAGACCGATGAGGATGTGCTGGGCATTGCGGAGCTGGTGTATAAGATCATCAAGTGCTGGCAGGAGCACGCACAGAACAAGAAGCGGGGTCTGCGTATCCACGTGGCAACCGCCTATTTCGTGCCGAAGCCCCACACGCCCTTCCAGTGGGAGAAGCAGATCTCACCTGCGGAGTATCTGCGCCGCTGCAAGCTGCTCAAGAGCCATTTTTATTCCAAATCCATTACCTACGACTATCACGCGCCGGATCTGAGCCGCCTGGAGGCAATTTTCGCCCGTGGCGACCGCAGGCTGGGTGCTGTTATTGAGGAAGCGGTGAAAAACGGCGCGAAGCTGGATGGCTGGGATGAATATTTCAACTACGGCATCTGGTTTGACGCCTTGAAGACCTGCGGCATTGATGCGGATTTCTATACTGTTCGCGGCTACGGCGAAGAGGAGATCCTGCCCTGGGATACCATTGATGTCGGTATCAGTAAGTGCTTCCTGCTGAAAGAGCGCCGTCAGGCCTACAACGGGAAGATCACCCCGGACTGCCGGGAAGGCTGCGCCGGCTGCGGCGCCAACTGCCTGCTTCAGGAGGTGAAATGCGATGCCTAGAGCCTTATTCCAAAAAACCGGAGACGCGGTCTATATGTCCCACCTGGATCTGATGCGTGTATTTCAGCGTGCCTTTAAGCGGGCAGGGCTGCATTTGACCCATACCCAGGGCTACAACCCCAGACCTTCCGTTTCTATCGCGCTGCCGCTTTCTTTAGGCGTTCAGAGCCGCTGTGAGCTGCTGGATTTCGATCTGGAGGGCTGCGATGCATCCTGCGAAGAGATCGCCGGGAAGCTGAACAATGCCCTTGTGAGCGGTGTGCGCGTTCTTGAGGTGTATCAGGACGGTCGCAAGATCCGGGATCTGGCGCTGCTGGATTGCACGATCACACTTGAATATGACAGCGGCGTGCCGGAGGATGCCTGTTGCCGCCTTGCCGGGCTGTTTAGCGCGCCTGCGCTTATTGTGGAGAAAAAGGGAAAGAACGGCATCGTGGAGCAGGACATTATCCCTATGATCCGCAGGCTCACAGTTAATCAGGTCGATGGGAATACCTGCGCGCTGGATGCGCGGATCTGCTGCCAGAATCCTACGCTGAATCCTGCGCAGATTGTTGCCGCCATTGAGCGGTATCTGCCGGATTTGAAGCCGGACTTCGCTTTCATTTGCCGAAATGAGATCTATGACGGCAACGAAACTATTTTCAGGTAAGGAGAAAATTATGGGAGACTATATTGTTTTGGAAGAATGTCCCTGCTGCCGTGGCACCGGTCTGATCGTCCACGAAGGCGGCTGGAGCGTTCAGGTGGAATGCGCCGACTGCGGCAGCCATACGGTGTTCGTGGAATATCAAAACGATGCCGAGAAGAAGGAAGCCGAGCAGAAGGTGGCTATGCTGTGGAATATCGGTAAAGTCATCAAGGCGAATATCGGCGAATAATGTGTTATTGCGAGGAGGGCGAAAGCCCGATGTGGCAATCTCCCGGAACGAGGATCATACCGGGGGATTCCCACGGGCCTTGCGGCCCTCGGAATGACAGTTCTCGCTGGAGTCGAAAATTTTTTGAAAAATCTTGAAAAAAGACTTGCAATTTTCGGCAAGGTGTGCTAATATACTCAAGCGCTGCGGCGCAAAGCTGAATATCCGGGTGTGGCGAAGTTTGGTATCGCGCTTGAATGGGGTTCAAGAGGCCTCGAGTTCGAATCTCGACACTCGGACCAATAAAACCGAAAGAGCATCTGCTCTTTCGGTTTTATTATTTTGCTTTTAGAAATCGAACTCGAGGCCTCTTGTATTTCAATCCGCCTCGGCGTCCACCCATTCACCCAATTCGCGGTCGTAATAGCTGCCGGTATAATCATCAACTACCCACTGAACCCAGAGGGTAATGTGCGTTAGCGGATGCCTTATCAGTCCACCGCCAGCGCGGAGAGAGCTGATTCCGTTTTTGGAGATTGTCAAACCGAACCCTTCGTCTTTTCCGTCGAAGCGGACGGTGTAGGATATGTTGTATTCTTCCGTATTGCTGCTATAATCATAATCGGTATAGACCTTTTTAAGGACAAAGGATTCAAGGCCGCCCATTTTTTCAAGGGCTTCGCCACCGTCGCAGAATTTCTTTAATCCGTCTGCCTCAAAATTTAGTAGGTCATCTTCCTCAAAGAGGTTTCCGCTGAGCAGATCCTTCTTCTCCCGTTCAATATCCCAGTAAGCGTAAGCCTTAGCATAATCAGCATTTACAAGACAAGTCATAAATTCATTTGCGTATGCCAAAGCTTCCTCCTGCGAAAAATCCGGAGTATACTGGTTGGACACCCGTTGTTCACCGCGCCAATTTCCAAAAACAAACACGATAGGGAGCATCATAACCGCAAGAATGATCGCTGTTATTGCAATTATCTTTTTCTTTTTATAACTCTTTTGCAGCTTTTTAAGAGGCTTAATATCGTCCGGCTTTTCTGCTTCGATCACAAAATCGTTGGCCAGATCGCTGATTATCTTTCTGCAATGGGGACATTCCTGCAAATGCTCTGCGACCAATGCGGTTGTTTCTTCAGAGCAGACCTTGTCATAATACATCGGCAGCAGATCTTCCACTACTTTGCACGACAGCTTCATTTTAACTCCTCCTTGATCATTAATTTTGCCCGGTGATAGGTAACGCGGGCCCAGGTTTCTGTTCTTTCAAACAGCTGCGCAATCTGTTTGAAGGACAATTCGCCGAAGGTACGCAGAGAAAACACCTCTTTGTAAGGCTCATCCAAACTGTGAAGGATCCTGTGAATCGAGAAAGCTGATTCCCGATCAATAAAGCGTTCCTCAATGCTGATCTCAGATGGGAGCAGGGAAATGTCGGCATTTGGATCAAAATGCTTGCTCTTTCGGCACAGTGATATGTAGGTGTTTTTGGCGATCTGACACAGCCAAACGGATATCTTGGATTTTCCGTCAAAGCTGTCCAGCTTTTTCAGCGCCTTATAAAAGGTTTCCTGCGTAATTTCTTCTGCTAAGACCTCATTTCGGCATAAAGATAGGGAATACCGGTAAACATCCCGAAAATATAAATTGTAGACTTCCTGAAAATCCGACATGACCTCACCACCTTCGCCTATATGACGCAAAGACTTTCACTTTGTTACAATTATAGCAGAAGAAATTTTCCTGCGCCATAGAAAATAATGTTAAAACCGTGTTGACTTTATGTTATAAAATGTTATAATTGTGGTATAAATCCTCATTCTTAACATCAGGAGGACCGCAAATGAATACATTTAGACAATCCCAAATTCGTGATTTTATCGAGAAAAACTACGTTGTCACCATCAAGCAGCTGCAGGAGCTGATCCCCAACGTATCCTTAATGACCATTCACCGGGATCTGGATGCTCTTGAGGAGCTGGGCGTGATCGTCAAGGTCCGCGGCGGCGCCCGTGCGGTGCGGCACAGCGGTGACCTGGGCTTCGACGTGCGTATCCGTGAGAATATTTCCGGCAAGGTGCAGATGGCGGAAAAGGCAATTGGGCTGATCCGGCAGGGGAGTAGCATCTTCCTTGACGCCAGCACCACAAATCTGATCCTGGCACGGGCACTTCCGGACATTCCCATGAACGTGATCACCACGGGTCCCAACATCGCAATCGAGCTTTGCAAGCACGCAAATGTGAACATTACACTGTGCTGTGGTACTGTAAACCGCACAAATATGTCACTTTTCGGACAAAATACGCTGGATATGCTGTCGCAGATGAATATTGATATGGCCTTTGTTGGCGTGTCCGGCTGCAGTGCCGAATCCGGCTTTACCTGCGGTACGGAAGGGGATATGGTCATCAAACACGCGGCCATCGCCAAGGCACGCACCAGCATCGCTATGTGCGACCGCACCAAGTTCAGCCGGCTGATGCCCTATACCTTCGCCAAGTTCAGCGATGTGGATTATCTGATCACCGACGGTGATGTTCCGGAGGGGATCCGGCAGGCCGCTTTGGCGGAAAATGTGGTAATTCTGTAAGCGGAATCTAATTATTTTCGCGAACCCTTCGGGAAAGTGAAAATAACTATTGACGAAAATGTTATAAAATGTTATAAATATCTGTGGAAAACAATTTTAAGGAGGAATTATATCTATGGCATCTGCAGTCATTATGCCGAAAGCCGGCATAACCGTAGAAAGCTGCATCATCGGTCAGTGGCAGAAGAAGGTCGGCGACCAGATCAAGCTGGGCGACGTCCTGTTCACCTACGAGACCGATAAGGCTAGCTTTGAATGTGAGTCCACTGCTGAAGGCGAACTGTTGGAGATTTTCTTTGGCGAGGGTGATGAGGTACCCTGCCTGGTAAATGTCTGCGCCATCGGCACCAAGGGCGAGGATTGCTCCGCGCTGCGTGGCGAGGGCGGTGCTGAAGCACCTGCCGCTCCTGCGGAAGCTGCTCCTGCTCCTGCCGCTACCGAGACCGTTGTGATGGACACCAAGGCTAAGGCCGTTATTATGCCCAAGGCCGGCATCACCGTGGAAAGCTGCATCATCGGCCAGTGGCTGAAGAAGGTTGGCGATCAGGTCAAGCGCGGCGATGTTCTGTTTACTTATGAAACCGACAAGGCAAGCTTTGAATGTGAGTCCACCGCTGAAGGTGAGCTGCTGGAGATCTTCTTCGCTGACGGCGAGGAGGTTACCTGCCTTGAGAACGTATGTGCCATCGGTCCTGCCGGTGAGCCCACTGCCTGCCTGCGTCCCGGCGCAGCCGCCGCACCTGCTGCTGTTGCAGCAGCACCCGCTGCCGCAGCTCCTGTTGCCGCACCTGCCGCAACCGTGGTCAAGGGCGCACCCGTATCTCCCAGAGCTGCCAAGCTGGCGAAGGCCAAGGGCGTTGACGCCACTCTGGCTGCCGGTACCGGCCCCAGAGGCCGCATCATCGAGCGCGATGTGCAGAAGCTGATCGCCGAGGGCGTACCTGCCAAGGCTGCTGTGGCTGCACCTGCGCCTGCTGTTGAGACCGCACCTGCCGCTGCTGAATATGAGGATGTGAAGTTCAGCGGTATCCGCCGTGCCATCAGCAAGTCCATGCATACCAGCCTGTCCACGATGGCACAGCTGACCCACACCACCTCCTTTGACGCCACCGCGATCCTGAACTACCGCAAGGCTCTGAAGGCTGCCGGTGGCGAGTATGCCGGCATTACCATCGGCGACATTATTCTGTATGCCGTATCCCGTACGCTGCTGAATCATCCCGACCTGAACGCCCACATGCTGGATGAGAACTCCATCCGCAAGTTCAAGCACGTGAACCTGGGCGTTGCAGTTGACACCCCCAGAGGTCTGATGGTGCCCACCATCTTCCACGCAGACGAGATGAGCCTGCTGGAGATCTCCAAGGCTGTCAAGCAGCTGGCTGCCGAGTGCCGTGACGGCGCCATCAGCCCGGACAAGCTGTCCGGCGGTACCTTCACCGTATCCAACCTGGGTAATATGGGCGTAGAGAGCTTCACTCCCGTTATCAATCCGCCCCAGACCGGTATCCTGGGCGTTTGCGGCACCATCGACCGTGTCCGCAAGGGCGCTGACGGCTCCATCGAGATCTATCCCGCTATGGGTCTGAGCCTGACCTACGATCACCGTGCTGTCGATGGCACGCCCGCCGCACGTTTCCAGAAGGAACTGTGCGCAAATCTGGAAGCATTCATCACACTGCTTGCGAAGTAAGGAGGAAATAGAAAATGCCCAAGAGTTTATTTGTCGATCCCAATGTGGTGCGCGCACCCGGTAAGGTCACCTTTAAGAGCATCCCCGTTAACCAGTACAATAAGACCATCCAGGAGGAGCTGGATTCCGGTCGCTTCACCAAGGAAGACCTGATCCGCATTTTCCGTGACATGACCATCCTGCGTGAGTTCGAGACCATGCTGAACCTGATCAAGACCCAGGGCGGCTACAACGGCATCGACCACACCTATCCCGGTCCTGCCCACCTGTCCACCGGTCAGGAGTCTGCCTGCGTCGGTCAGGCTTACCTGCTGGACGAGAATGACTTTGCATTCGGCTCTCACCGCAGCCACTCCGAGATCCTGGCAAAGGCACTGTCCACCATCAACAAGATGAGCGACGAGCGTCTGATGGAGGTCATGGAGACCTTCCTGGACGGTAAGTGCCTGCGCGCCACCCAGAAGCTGGGTGAGACCAAGGACGTCAAGGAGCTGGCGATCCGCTTCATCCTGTACGGCACACTGGCAGAGATCTTCGCCCGTGAGACCGGCTTCCACATGGGTATGGGCGGCTCCATGCACGCATTCTTCCTGCCCTTCGGTATTTACCCCAACAACGCCATTGTCGGCGGCTCCGCAACCATTTCCACCGGTGCAGCTCTGTATAAGAAGGTCAACAACAAGCCCGGCATCTGCGTATGTAACATCGGTGATGCTTCCATGGCTCGCGGTCCCGTGTGGGAAGCTCTGAACTTCTCCGCTATGGATCAGTACAAGACCCTGTGGGAGTCTCACAACGACGGTATGCCCATCCTGTACAACACCTTCAATAACTCCTACGGCATGGGCGACCAGACCCGTGGCGAGACTATGGGTCAGGATTGCATGTCCCGTATCGCTTCCGGCGTCAGCCCCACCCAGTTCCACGCAGAGACCGTTGACGGCTTCAACCCCCTGGCTGTTATCGACGCCATGGAGCGCAAGCTGAAGCTGCTGCGCAGTGGCAAGGGTCCCGTGATGCTGGAGACTCTGACTTACCGTTTCTCCGGTCACTCCGTCTCCGACCAGAATGCATACCGCACCAAGGAAGAGATCGATGCCTGGAAGGAAATGGACCCCATCATTACTTATCCCGCAAAGCTGGTCGAGGCCGGCGTTATGACCCAGGAAGAGGTCGACGCCATCCTGAAGGAGACCTCCGAGCGCATGACCATGATCTGCAAGTACGCTGCTGACCCCGAGTTCAGCCCCTACTGCGATTTCAAGAAGGATCCTGCTGTGGTTGAGCGCCTGATGTTCTCCAACCTGAGCGTTGACAAGATGGATGACCGTGAGCCCGAGTTCACCGTTCCCAAGGAAGAGGCCGAGGGCTACAAGAAGATCAAGTCCAAGGAGCGTTCTCCCATCGGTAAGGACGGCAAGCCCGTTTCCAAGATGAAGCTGTATAACCTGCGTGACGGTCTGTCCGAGGTTATCTGGGATCGTTTCTATGAGGATCCCACCATGATCGCCTACGGCGAGGACTGCCGTGACTGGGGTGGCGCATTCGCCGTCTACCGCGGCATGATGGACGCACTGCCGCACAGCCGTCTGTTCAACTCTCCTCTGGCAGAGGCTGCTATCGTCGGTACTGCTGTTGGTTACGCACTGTCCGGCGGTCGTGCTCTGGTAGAGCTGATGTATGCTGACTTTATCGGCTGCGCCGGTGACGAGATCTTCAACCAGATGTCCAAGTGGCAGGCAATGTCCGCCGGCATCCTGAAGATGCCTCTGGTGCTGCGTGTTTCCGTCGGTTCCAAGTACGGCGCACAGCACTCCCAGGACTGGACCGCACTTTGCGCACACATTCCCGGCCTGAAGGTTTGCTTCCCCGCAACTCCCTGGGAGGCCAAGGGCCTGATGGAGAGCGCCCTTCGCGGTACCGACCCCGTGGTATTCTTCGAGAGCCAGAGAATCTACGACGTGGGCGAGCAGTTCCACGAGGGTGGTGTTCCTGCAGAGCGCTATGAGATCACCATCGGCGACACCAACAAGGTTCGCGACGGTAAGGATATCACCATCCTGACCATCGGTGCCGCTCTGTACCGTGCTGTTGACGCTGCCAAGCAGCTGAGCGAGAAGTACGGCATGGAAGCCGACATCATCAACATTCACTCCCTGGTGCCCCTGGATTACACCAACATCATCGAGTCTGTCCGTAAGACCGGCAAGGTCGTTCTGGTTTCCGATGCCTGCGCACGCGGCAGCTACCTGAACGATGTTGCACAGAACATTACTACTCTGTGCTTCGACGATCTGGACGCACCTCCCGTTGTTGTGGGTGCCAAGAACTGGATCACGCCTCCCTTCGAGTTTGACGAGTTCTTCTTCCCGCAGGCAAGCTGGATCCTGGATTCCATCCACGAGAAGATCGTTCCTCTGGCTGGCTACGAGGCAACCGCCAACAGCTGCGATGAGGCAGAGGCGATCCGCCGCTCCAAGGCCGGCGTATAATTATACTGCATCAAAAGGCCCCCTCGTCAGAGGGGGCTGGATGCCCGAAAGGGCAGACTGGGGGAGAGGAAACGACCCTCCAGTCAAAAATCATATTGATTTTTGCCAGCTCCCCTGACAAGGGGAGCCTTTTATATTGCATATCTTGCAAAAAAGTTGGAAAAAATTATAAAAAAGTACTTGATTTTTGAAAAAAGAGATGCTATAATACAGCGGTCTGAAATCAGGGTGAGTCCTCTGCGGGCTAAAATGCGCCGTATGAACGCCTAATATATTAAGGAGGACAAAATTATGGATCTTGTTAAGGCTCTTAACAGCCGGTACATGAAGGAAGAGTTGCCCGAAGTTAAGATCGGCGACACTGTTCGTGTGCATGTTCGCATCAAGGAAGGCTCCCGTGAGCGTATCCAGGTTTTCGAGGGCACTGTGATCGCCCGCAAGCACGGTGGTATTACCGAGACCATCACCGTTCGCCGTATCTCCTACGGTGTCGGCTGTGAGAAGGTTTTCCCCCTGCATTCTCCCAACGTTGCAATGATCGAAACCGTCCGCAAGGGCAAGGTTCGTCGTGCAAAGCTGTACTATCTCCGTGGCCGTTCCGGCAAGGCTGCCAAGGTCAAAGAGAGAGTTTAACGCAAAAAAGAAAAAAAGAGGGCTTTGCCCTCTTTTTTTTTGCGTAATTATCGTTTATAATAGTCTATATTATTGTCGGCGCGTGTGCGCCGAAGGGATTTGGAAGTGATTTTATGCGTTTATTCCGCAAAAAGGATAAGCTGTCTGTGGAGGCAGATGAAAATACCGTCATTGAGGACGTATCGGAGGAAAAGCCCGGCTGGCGCAAGACCCTGCTGGTATACGCCCACGACGTGATCTATGTGCTGGCTGTATTGGTGATCTTTTCGCTGTTTTTGCGTGTTGTGGTGGTGGACGGTACGTCCATGAACGGCACGTTGAAGGATGGCGACTATCTGCTGGTATTGAGTAATATTTTCTACCGTGAACCCCAGCAGGGCGATATCATCGTCGCCAGCAAGGAGACCTTTGAGGATGGCGCGCCCATTGTCAAGCGCGTGATCGCAACAGAAGGGCAGACCGTTGATATCGACTTTGAAGAAGGTATTGTTTACGTGGACGGTGAAGCGCTGGACGAGCCCTATACATTGACTCCCACATCCCTTTACGAGGGCGTGGACTTTCCGCTGGTCGTAGGGGAGAACTGTCTGTTTGTTCTGGGCGATAACCGCAACGGCTCCCGTGACAGCCGCCATCCCAGTATCGGTCTGATCGACGAGCGGGAAGTCATCGGCAAGGTCATATTCCTGATGATCCCCGGCACAAACGGCGTGGATTACGCGGGTGATCCCAGAGAGTCCCGTGACTTCTCCAGAATAGGATTGGTGAATTGATGGAATCGGACAGAATGAATATTCAGTGGTATCCCGGTCATATGACCAAAACCCGGCGGCAGATCGAAGCCGATCTGAAGCTGGTGGATGCGGTGTGTGAGATCGTGGATGCCCGGATACCCATGGCGAGCCGCAATCCGGATATTGACAGCATTTGCGCCAATAAGCCCAGAATCGTTATCTTAAACCGTATGGATCTTGCGGATCCTGCCGCCACAAAGCGGTGGTCGGAGTATTTTCGGAGCCTGGGTATGGCGGCTGTGCCTACGGATTGCAAGTCCCGGAAGGGCATCTCCGGCTTTGAACCGGCTGTGCGCTCGGTTTTGAAGGAAAAAATCGCGAGAAATGCCGCAAAGGGTATGAATAAGCCGCTGCGTGTGATGATCGTGGGTATCCCCAATGTGGGAAAATCCACGCTGATCAATCAGATATCCGGTCGCAAGGGCGCCAAGGCGGAAAACCGCCCCGGTGTTACCCGCGGTAAGCAATGGGTCAGTGTGGACAACAGTCTGTTGCTGCTGGATACGCCGGGTATTCTGTGGCCGAAATTTGAGGATCCGGAAGTGGGTATGCTGCTGGCGTATACCGGTGCCGTCAAGGACGGCGTTATGGATATTGAGGAGCTGGCTTGCCGGCTGATCAAGTTGCTGCATCAGCGCTATCCCCAGGCACTGAAGGATCGCTACGGGATCGACACCCAGGAGGATATTCCCGGCTATGAGCTGCTGGAAATGGCAGGGCGTAAGCGTGGCTATGTGATCCGCGGCGGTGAGATCGACACGGAGCGTATGGCGAAGGTGCTGATCGACGAGTACCGCAGCGGTAAATTGGGAAAGTTCACACTGGAAGAACCGGAGGAGCAGTAAATGGCGGATAAGAATATGTGGGAAATTGAAGATTCCTTCTATGCCCGGGGCATTTCCACCATCTGCGGTGTGGATGAAGCCGGCAGAGGACCGCTGGCAGGACCCGTTTGTGCCGCTGCCGTCATTTTGCCGCCCCATTTGGATATCCCCGGCTTGAATGACAGCAAAAAGTTGACGGATAAGCGCCGCAGAGAGCTGGTACCCATCATCAAAGAGCAGGCGCTTGCCTATGGCATCGCCTTCGCTACCCACGAAGAAATTGATGAGATCAATATTCTGCAGGCTACTTTTTTGGCGATGCAGCGGGCGCTGGATCAGCTTTCGATCAAGCCGGAGCTGGCGCTGATCGACGGCAACCGGGAGAAGGATTTCGGCGTTCCGGTAAAGACCGTGGTAAAGGGCGACAGCCTCAGCGCCAATATCGCTGCCGCATCCATCCTTGCGAAGGTCACCCGTGACGACTGGATGGAAGAAATGGCAAAAACCTATCCCGAATACGGCTTTGGAATACATAAAGGCTACGGTACCAAGGCGCACTATGCCGCACTGACGGAATTTGGCGCGACCCCCATCCACCGTATGACCTTCTTAAAGAAATTCTATGGCGACAAGTAAGCTCGTTGGCGCCTGGGGCGAAGCGCTGGCGGCGCAGTATCTGCAGAAAAAGCGCTATAAGCTGGTGGCCTGCGGCTATCAGTGCCGTTTTGGTGAGATCGACCTGATCGTGAAAAACCGAAAATACCTGGTTTTTGTGGAGGTAAAGCTGCGCAAAACCGCTAAATTCGCGTCCGGTCGGGAATTTGTGGACTACCGTAAGCAGGATCGCCTGCGGGCTACCGCATCCATGTATCTTGCCTTAAATCCCACCAGGCTGCAGCCCCGTTTTGACGTAATTGAGATCTACGCACCGGAAGGTACGTTGACTCTAAACCCCGAACTGACCCATTTGGAGGATGCTTTTCAATGAATTTTCCGGTTTTTGACCTGCATTGTGACACTGCGCTGAAGCTGCTCGGCGATGATCTGCTGGGTGGACATTCGCTGCGCAAAAACAGCTTCCATATCGACCTGGAACGGGCAAAAGCCTTGCCGGGTTATGCCCAGTGCTTTGCCTGCTTTACCACACCGGAATTCCGCAAGTGGCTGCAGGTCTCGCCGGTAGTGGCGTTTGAACGGGAAATGGGTGCGATCCTCAGCCAGGTCGAGAAAAACAGCGATTGTATCCGGCAGGCATTTTCTGCCCGGGAAGTTCGGGAAAACTATGAAAAAGGGCTGATGTCCGCGATTTTGACCATCGAAGGTCCTGCAGGCTTTGATTTTGATCCTGCGCTTTTGCAGGATCTGTATGCAGTCGGCTTCCGCATTTCCACCCTGGGCTGGAATGAGCAAAACGCCCTGACCGGCTCCCACAAGACCGGCGGCGGTTTGACCGACCGGGGAAGGGAATATGTGCGCGAAGCCCAGCGCGTGGGTATGATCGTGGATGTGAGCCACATCAGCGACGAAGGCTTCCGGGATATTATGAAGATAACCGAAAAGCCCATCATCGCCAGCCATTCCAACAGCCGTGCTGTATGTGGGGAATCCCGGAATCTGACGGATGATATGTTCCGGGCGATCTGCGAAACCGGCGGTGTTGCCGGCATCAATCAATATACAGAGTTTCTTGGCGCCGAGCCGACCCTGGACACCGTCTGCAGCCATATTCTGCACTTTCTGGAGCTGGACCCCGAGGGCGACCATATTGCCCTTGGCGGCGATCTGGACGGCTGTGACACGCTGGCGGACGGCTTTGACGGTGTGCAATCCTATCCTGCGCTGGCACAGCGCTTGCTGGAACTGGGCGTGGGCGAGACGATCGTCCGCAAAATTTACTGGGATAACGCGTTGGAGGTAATGGAAAAATGCTGTACTTAACCACCAGAGACCGCTTTGATACCTATACGGCGTTTCACGCCATCAAGCACGATACCGCGCCCAACGGCGGTCTGTTCGTGCCCTTTAAGATGCCCCATATCGACGTAAATGAGCTGACAGAGCAGCCCTTCGGCGAATGTGTGGCAACGGTGCTGAATCATCTGTTTTCCACCCGGTTGACGGGTAAGCAGGTGGAGTTCAGCATCGGCAGGAATCCTATCCGTGTCAAATCCGCCCATCAGCGCACCGTGATCGCGGAGCTGTTCCGCAATCTGGACGGCAGCTATGAAAAGCTGGAGCAGCGGCTGGCAGGGAAGCTCTGCGGCTGCTTCAATACCGATGAAAAGACCACCTCCTGGGTGGCGATCGCCATTCGGATCGCTGTTTTGTTCGGCGTTTTTGCGGAAATGCGCAGGCAGGGGATCACGGATCGCCTGATCGACATTTCCGTAACCTGCGGCGATTTCCGGCTGCCTGTGGCGGCGTGGTACGGCCGTGAAATGGGGCTTCCCATCGGCAATATCATTTGCGTCTGCAAGCCGGATTGCGGCGTGTGGGACCTTCTGCGCCACGGACAGATGCGTACTGCAACGTGTGACGTGGCGTATACAGAGCTGGAGCGGCTGATCTGCGCCGCCTGCGGTGCGGACGCGGCAATCAGCTATCAAAATGCCTGCAAAGCCGGCAGTATTTTCGTCACCGAGGATGCCGCAGAGCTCTCTGATGGCATTTTCTGCGCCGTCGTCAGCGAGGATCGGGTCGCCAGCGCCATTTCCAGCGTTTACCGCACCAATTCCTGCGTGCTGGAAAAAGGCTCTGCCGTATCCTACAGCGGTCTGATGGACTACCGGGCAAAGACCGGCGAGAATCGCACTGCGCTGCTGCTGGAGGACTGTAACCCGGCTGACCAGCTTGGCTTTATTGCCGGCGCGATGAATATTACGGAAGATGCGCTGATGAAGCTGCTGCAAAATTCCTGAGGAGGACATATATGGCGCTTTACGCAATCGGTGACCTGCACCTGAGCCTGGGTGCGGATAAGCCGATGGACATATTTGGCGGCAACTGGGTCGGATATCTTGAGAAACTGAAAGAAGGTCTCGGTGTCATTCAGCCCGGTGATACCACCGTGCTGCTGGGTGACTTGAGCTGGGCGCTGGATCTGCAGGAGGCGAAGGATGATTTCGCCTTTATCGACGCTATTTGCGGCAGAAAGATCATTCTCAAGGGCAATCACGATTACTGGTGGAGCACCGCCTCCAAATTCTATAAATTCTGCGAAGAAAACGGCTTTTCCCAGCAGTTTATCCTGCATAACAACTGCTTTGAATACGACGGCTACGCCATTTGCGGCACCCGTGGCTGGTTTTTTGAGGAAGACCACGGCTCGCAGCACGATGAAAAGGTGTTCAAGCGGGAATTGCTGCGTCTGGAAGCATCGCTGAAGGCAGCAGGGGATTTGCCGAAGCTGGTTTTCCTGCACTATCCGCCGAAATACAAGGGCTATGAATGTGCAGAGATCCTGCAGCTTCTGGAAAAATACGATGTCCGGCGCTGCTTCTACGGACATCTCCACGGACCCAGCCACGCATTGGCGATGGAGGGTGTTTGGGACGGCGTTGATTTCAAGCTGGTGGCAGCGGACAAGCTGGACTTCAAGCCCTGCAAAATTCTCCCATAACGACCAAAAATCAACACCTTGCGACAATGCAAAGTGTTGATTTTTCTGTTGGGCAGCATAAATTACGAAAATTTCCAAAAATCAAAAGAAAACTATAGACATTTGCTGGATTCTTTGATAAAATAGCACAGTTATATAAAAATATAATGGCGCAAGTATGCAGCCATCATTGGAGGAAATCAATTATGAACATTAAGAGCATTGAAAGAAACGGCAATCAGGCCATCATCGTTGTCGAAGTCGACAAGGAGCTGATGGAGACCGGCGTAAGCAAGGCATACCTGAAGGTGCGCAAGACCATTTCTATCCCCGGCTTCCGTAAGGGCAAGGCACCCCGCAAGATGATCGAGGCTATGTACGGCGCTCACGTATTCTATGAAGATGGCTTGGAGGAGATCTTCCCCGAGGTCTACCAGTTCGCCGTTGTGGATCAGGGTGTGAAGGCAGTTGGCCGTCCCAGCCTGACCGATATGAGCATTGAAGAAGATGGCTCCGTTACCCTGACGCTGACCACCGATGTGTATCCCGAGGTCACTCTGGGTGATTACAAGGGCCTGGAGGTCGAGAAGGCAGAGGCTGTTGTTACTGACGAGCAGGTGCAGGCCGAGCTGGACCGTATGGCTGAAAACGTATCTTCCACCGAGACCGTTGACCGTCCCGCTGCTATGGGCGACACCGCCAACATTGATTTCGAAGGCTTTGACAACGGCGTTCCCTTCGAGGGCGGCAAGGGTGAGAATTTTGACCTGAAGCTGGGCTCCGGTTCCTTTGTTCCCGGCTTTGAGGAGCAGGTCGTCGGTATGTCCGCCGGTGAGGAGAAGGACATCGACATCACCTTCCCCGAGGACTATGTGGAGAATCTGGCCGGCAAGGCTGTGGTATTCCATGTCAAGTGCAACAAGGTCACCGCTACCAATGTTCCTGCCCAGGACGATGAGTTTGCCAAGGACGTTTCCGAGTTTGAGACTCTGGAAGAGCTGAAGGCCGACATCCGCGCCAAGGCTCTGGAGAAGGCACAG
Source organism: Oscillospiraceae bacterium (assembly GCA_017436955.1). GTDB lineage: Bacteria > Bacillota > Clostridia > Oscillospirales > Oscillospiraceae > Faecousia. Next base: position 130,076 of record JAFSCD010000003.1, read on the forward strand.
AAGCAGATCGACAGCGCATTTGAGAATGCCTGCGTGGAGCTGGCTGCTGCCAACGCCACTGTCGATATGCCCGCAGCCCTGATCGAGGCTGAGCTGGACAACCAGATGGAGCGCTTTGCATATCAGCTGCAGATGAGCGGCTTTACCATGGAGCAGTACGCAAAGATGATGGGTGGCGATATGGCTACCATGCGCAACGCATTCCGTGGCAAGGCAGAGCAGCAGGCAAAGATCAACGTCACGCTGGACAAGATCATTGAGGTTGAGGGCATCACCGTTACCGATGAGGAGCTGGAGGCCGAATTCGCTTCTCTGGCTGCCCAGTACGAGATGGAAGTTGACAAGATCAAGACCCTGATCCCCGTGGACGAGCTGACCACCAGCCTCAAGACCCGCAAGGCTGTCAAGCTGATCGTGGACAGCGCTGTTGCTGTTGCTCCCAAGACGGAGGAATAAGCAGCTCCTTTTATGGTTAGAATGTTTCAGAATATTTGAAAGGAGACACTACCATGAGTTTAGTACCTTATGTTGTTGAGCAGACCAGCCGCGGCGAGCGCAGCTATGATATTTTCTCCCGTCTGCTGAATGACCGTATTATTTTCCTGTCCGAAGAGGTCAATGATACCACTGCCAGCCTGATTGTTGCGCAGCTGCTGTATCTGGAAAATCAGGATCCCGATAAGGACATCCAGTTCTATATCAACAGCCCCGGCGGCAGTGTTACCGCCGGTATGGCGATCTACGATACGATGCAGTACATCAAGTGTGATGTCAATACCATCTGCGTTGGTATGGCGGCATCTATGGGCGCGTTCCTGCTGTCCGCCGGTACCAAGGGCAAGCGTATGGCACTGCCCAATGCCGAGATTATGATCCATCAGCCCTCTGCCGGCACCCAGGGTCAGATCACCGATATGGCGATCCACATGAAGCGGCTGCAGTTCATCAAGGATCGGATGAACCGCATTTTGGCGGAGAACACCGGCAAGCCCCTGGACGAGGTGATCGCCGCCTGCGAGCGGGATAACTTTATGACGCCCCAGGAGGCTATGGCCTTCGGTCTGATCGACGAGATCGTACAGCGCCACTAATTTTCATTGAAAGGCAGTTTTGGACCCATGGCGAATAGAGAAGAGTCCTTCCGCTGCAGTTTTTGCGGAAAAAGAGAGGGTCAGACCGCTCGCTTGATCGCCGGACCCGGCGTATATATCTGCAGCGATTGCGTGCAGGCCTGCACGGAGCTGCTGCGTACAGAGCTGGCTGCCGAGCAGCAAAGACCTGACCGTCTGCCCACACCCATGGAGATCAAAGCCTTCATGGATCACTACATCATCGGACAGGAAGACGCCAAAATGGCGCTGTCTGTCGCGGTGTACAATCACTATAAGCGGATCTATCTGGCAGAGGATTCCGAGGTAGAGCTGCAGAAAAGCAATATTCTGCTGATCGGACCTACGGGCAGCGGCAAGACCCTCTTTGCCCAGACCCTTGCCAAGATCCTGAACGTTCCCTTTGCGATCGCGGATGCCACCACGCTGACGGAGGCCGGCTATGTGGGCGACGATGTGGAAAATATCCTGCTTCGTCTGCTGCAGGCTGCCGATTTTGACGTGGATGCTGCCCAGCACGGCATTATCTACATCGACGAGATGGACAAAATCGCGCGAAAGAGCGAAAATACCTCCATTACCCGTGACGTTTCCGGCGAAGGTGTACAGCAGGCACTTCTGAAAATTCTGGAAGGTACTGTTGCCAACGTGCCGCCCCAGGGCGGACGCAAGCACCCCCAGCAGGAAATGATCCACGTGGATACCACCAATATCCTCTTTATCTGCGGCGGCGCCTTTGACGGTCTTGATAAGATCATCGAAGCCCGGCAGGATCGTTCCTCCATTGGCTTTGGCGCACAGATCCAGAGCAGGAAGGAGCGTGATGTGGGTCAGCTTCTGGCGCAGGTTGAGCCGGATGACCTGCTGAAATTCGGCATTATTCCCGAGCTTGTGGGACGTATGCCGGTGATCACCTGCCTGCGCAGCCTGACGAAGGATGACCTGATCCGCATCCTCACAGAGCCGAAAAACGCCCTTACCAAGCAGTATCAGAAGCTGCTGGAGTTGGATAATGTGGAGCTGGAGATCGAGCACGATGCGCTGGAGGCCGTTGCCGAGAAGGCTCTGGCACGGAAGATCGGCGCCAGAGGTCTGCGCAGCGTAATGGAGAGCATTATGACCGGGATCATGTTCGAGATCCCTTCGGATCTGACGATCCGTAAGGTCATCATCACGAAAGATTGCGTTTCCGGCGGCAAGCCCACCATCATCCGTGATGCTTCCAATCCCAGAAAACAACTGGGCGCAAACAATTAACAGGGAATAGAAGGGGGTAGGTTTACCCCCTTCTTCATCTTCGTAAAAAGGAGGAGATCCCAAATGAGTCAAACTTATTTTTCCAAAAACACTCCGGTTTTGGCGCTGCGTGGATTGGTGGTTTTTCCGGACCAAACCATCCATTTTGAAGTTGGCCGCGCCAAGTCCGTTCAGGCGCTGGAAGAAGCGATGAAAGGTGATCAGACCTTGCTGCTGATCCCCCAAAAGGATATTACCGTGGACGATCCCGGTCTGCAGGATCTGTATCCCATTGGCACCGTTGCCAAGGTCAAGCAGATCCTTCGCGGTCAGGGCGAGACCCTGCGCGTGCTCGTCACCGGCCTTTGCCGGGCAAGATTTGAGGTACACGATCTGTCCAAATCCTATCTTTCCGGCGTGGTTTGCTCCGTACCGGAAACAGAGTTTACAGAGTCGCTGCGTACCCGTGCGCTGCGCAGGGAAGCCAATGCGGTTTACGCCAACTACATTGATATGTCCGAGCAGCCCAATCAGGTGGTGCAGCTTCGCATTATGAACTCCGACAGCTGCAGCTTTATGGCCGATGCCATCGCCCAGAACGCCACTTTTGATTTTAAGGATAAGATCGCTCTTTTGAATCAGTTAAACCCCGTACAGCGGCTTGAGATGGCTGTGAGACTGCTTCGCCAGGAGCTGGAGATGCTGCAGCTGGAGGACGACATCCAGGAAAAGACCCGTGCCAATATGGATCGTCAGCAGCGGGATTATTACCTGCGTGAACAGCTGAAAACTATCCACGAGGAACTGGGCGACGATGAAGCTACCGAGTTTGCCCGCTATGAAAAGCAGATCCGGGCGCTGTGTCTGGAAGAAACCCACGAGCAGAAGTTGCTGCGTGATCTGGAAAAGCTGCGCAAGCAGCCTTTCGGCTCTTCCGAGGCATCCGTTCTGCGTAATTATCTGGATACGCTGCTGGAGCTGCCGTGGAATGTGCGCACGAAAGAGCGCATTGATGTGGAAGCTGCCAGAAGGATCCTTGAAAAGGATCATTACGGTCTTGAAAAGATCAAGGAACGGATCCTGGAGACCATTGCTGTGCGCCAGATGGCGCCCAGTATGCCGCCGCAGATCCTTTGCCTGGTGGGTCCTCCCGGTGTGGGTAAGACATCCATCGCTTATTCCGTTGCCCGCAGCCTGAACCGAAAGATCGCCAGGATCGCGCTGGGCGGCGTACACGATGAGGCAGAGATCCGCGGTCACCGCAAGACCTACGTTGGCGCTATGCCCGGCAGAATTATGGCCGCCATCACCCAGGCAAAGAGCAGCAATCCCGTGCTTTTGCTGGATGAGGTGGATAAGCTGGGTACCGACCATCGTGGCGATCCTTCCGCTGCGCTGCTGGAGGTGCTGGACGCGGAGCAGAACAAGACCTACCGGGATCACTATCTGGAGATCCCATTTGATCTTTCCAACGTGATGTTCATCACCACCGCCAATACCACGGACACCATTCCGAGACCGCTCCTTGACCGTATGGAGGTCATCGAGCTGGGCTCCTATACCGATGAAGAAAAGCTGATGATCGCCAAAAATCACCTGATTCCCAATCAGCTGAAAAAGCACGGTCTGAAGAAGGCACAGCTTCGCATTACGGATGACGCCATCCGCGAGATCATCACCTGCTACACCCGGGAATCCGGCGTGCGTAATCTGGAGCGGAATATGGCAAAGATCTGCCGCAAGGCGGATATGCTGCTGCTGGAGGATGAAAAGCTGCGGCGCATCACCGTAAACGGCGCCAACCTGGAAACCTTCCTGGGACCGCGCAGATACCTGCCGGACCGGCTGCCTGCCAAGGATCAGGTGGGCCTTGTGACCGGTCTTGCCTGGACTTCTGTCGGCGGCGAGGTGCTGGAGGTAGAGGTCAACGTGATGGAAGGCACCGGCAAGCTGGAGCTGACCGGAAATCTGGGCGACGTGATGAAGGAATCCGCTCAGGCTGCCATGAGCTATATCCGTGCCAACGCCAAGGCGCTGGGCATCGCCGAAGATTTCTATAAGACCAAGGATATCCACGTGCATTTCCCCGAGGGCGCTGTTCCCAAGGACGGTCCTTCTGCCGGCGTTACAGTCTGCACCGCCATCGTATCCGCTCTGACCGGCACGACCGTGCGCCGTGAGGTGGCAATGACCGGTGAGATCTCCATCCGTGGCAGAGTTCTGCCCATCGGCGGTCTGAAGGAAAAGACCATGGCCGCTCTCCGCCACGGCATCCGCACCGTCATTATTCCCGCGGAAAATGAAAAGGATCTGGCCGAGATCGACCAGACCGTCCGCAGAGCCTTGAATTTCATCACCGCCGAGAGCGTGGATACCGTTCTGGATGCCGCTCTGAACCGGAACAGCAGTATACTCGTGCCCACGATCCTGCCCATACCCGAAGATATCAAGGGCACATCCCATCGACCGGATATCCGGCAGTGAGGTGGCTATGAACTTACAGAAAGTAGAATTCCTGATCTCCGCAGCCTCGCCCAGGGATTTTCCGAAGCGGAACATCCCGGAGATCGCCTTTGCAGGCAAGTCCAACGTGGGCAAATCCTCGGTAATCAACCGGATATTGAACCGCAAGAACTTTGCAAGGGTAGGTGAGAAGCCCGGCAAGACCATCCACGTGAATTACTTTACGGTGGACAGTAAGTGCTATTTCGTAGATCTGCCCGGTTACGGCTACGCCAAGGTCTCCCAGGCGGAAAAAGACCGCTGGGGCAAGCTGATGGAGGATTATTTCGCCGAAGGACGTATTGATCTGGGTGTGATGATCGTGGATTGCCGCCACGCACCCACCAACAACGATATCACCATGGCAGACTGGTTTATCCAAAGCGGCTGTCCCTTCGTTGTAGTGGCAAACAAGCTGGATAAGGTCAAAAAAAGTGAGCTTGCCGGCAATCTTGCCACCATTCGGGAGGATCTGAATCTGCCGGAGAGTACCGTAGTCATTCCGTTCTCTGCCGAGAAGGGTGACGGTCGGGATGCGCTGGTGAAGCGGATCCTGGAAGCTGTCGGTGAATAAATATTTACGCCCCACGAAATATCGTGGGGCGTTTTTTGTTATTTCGCTGCCTTTGCCTGCTTCAGGGCCGTTGCCAGCTGATCGGGGCAGGAGGTAGGCTTGCCGCCGCAGGTAGTGCCTTCCAGCCGGGCGATCACTTCGTCCACGTCCATACCCTCTACCAGCGCCGCGATGCCCTTCAGGTTGCCGTTGCAGCCGCCGATATAGGTAACGTTTCTGACCTTTCCGTCCTCGATCTCGAAGTGGATCTCACGGGAGCAGGTTCCCTTGGTTGTGTAATGATACTGCATAGGTTTCTTCCTTTCAAATAATTACGTTTGCATCATTATAGTCCATATTTTCTGTAATTTCAAGAAGAAACTGCACAATGTACAAGCATTTACCGCAGCCGTGCTGCCGCGGGAAAGGTCAGCTTTCCTTGACATTTGACATAAAATGTTGTAATATGTCCGTATATGGTGGGCATTGTCCACACTTTATTCTTCAATTTGACCTTTTTGTTATGTCATTTCCCGGGAAATGATATGAGGATTCATTATGAAAAAGAACAGATTAGATGGTATGAAGCGCACCATCCGGTTGATCGAAGGCTTCCTGGAAGTGTTTACTTTGTCCGTCGCATACTATATTGTCTGGCGTATGGGCTATGAGCGCAGTGACGGCTTCCCTGCATACTACGGCAACGGTAAGTACGTGCTGGCCGGCGTTTACGGTATTCTGGTCATCATGCTGTTTATGAACTTTGAAGGGTTCAAATTCGGCTATCTGAAGGCTGTTGAATCCTTTGCGTCCCAGGTGATCGCTCTGTTTATCGTCAATTTCATCACCTATCTGCAGCTGTCGCTGATCGCCAATGTTATGATCTCTCCGCTGCCCATCGTGATGCTGATGATCCTGGATGCGGTGATCGCGCTGTTTTTCTCCTTCGTGTACAATTATCTGTACCACGTGATCTATCCGCCAAAGAATATGGTAATGATCTTCGGTAACGACAATGCCATCGACCTGAAGTTCAAGATGGACACCCGCTCCGATAAGTACAGGATATCGAAGCTGATCAGTACGGATGAAGGCTTTGAAGCCATCTGCAAACAGATCGTGGGCTATGATGCCGTCATCATCAATGACGTTACTGCCGGCATCCGGAATGACCTGCTGAAATACTGCTATAAGAACGGCATCCGCACCTATGTCGCACCGAAAATGACGGATATTATCCTCAAGGGCGCAACGGATATCAGCCTGTTTGATACGCCGCTGCTGCTGGTACGGGGCAGAGGATTGACCTCCGCGCAAAGATTTGCCAAGCGGCTGATGGATATTATTCTGTCGGCGATCGCGCTGATCATTCTCTCGCCGGTACTGATCCTTGTATCGCTGGCGATCAAGATCGAGGACGGCGGTCCCATCCTCTTTAAGCAGGATCGGGTAACCACCGGTGGTAAGGTGTTCCAGATCCTGAAATTCAGGAGCATGATCCCTAATGCGGAGCTTGGCGGAAAAGCCCAGCCTGCCGTGGATAATGACCCCAGGATCACGAAGGTGGGCAAATTCATCCGCGCCACCCGTATCGACGAATTTCCGCAGCTCATCAATATCCTCAAGGGTGATATGAGCATCGTCGGTCCCAGACCCGAGCGTGTTGAGCACGCGCGGAAATACTCCAAGCTGATTCCGGAATTCGATTTCCGTCTGTCCGTCAAGGGCGGTCTGACCGGCTATGCCCAGGTCTACGGCAAATACAACACCACACCTTACGATAAGCTCCGTTTGGATCTGATGTACATCGAGAATTACTCCATCATGCTGGACATCAAGCTGATCCTGATGACTATACGCATTATGCTCAAACGGGAAAGCACGGAAGGCTTCAATGAACGTCGGGAGATCGAGCGCAAGAAAGCGGAGATCCTGAAGCAGCTTCACAAGGATCACGAAGAATTGGAAGATGAAACCCCGGTCGGAACAAAATAACACGGAAAGTCTCCATGGTGCGCTGCCCAAATGGAGGCTTTCTTTTATTAAATTTCGTATTCCTGGATACCCTAGTAAAAACAGGAGGTTTTACTATGGAAAACAACAATGCGGATATAAAAAAGCAGGAGCGGGAGCAGGTCATCGAGCTTGGCTCCGACATCACGAAAAGCAAGAAGGGCAATATATACACTCTGACCATCATCGGTCAGGTGGAGGGGCATCAGGTACTGCCCGAAAACTGCAAGACAACAAAATACGAGCATATCCTGCCGCTTTTGGCAGGCATAGAGGAAAGCGACGAGATCGACGGTCTTTTGCTGCTGCTCAATACGGTAGGCGGCGATATCGAGGCCGGTCTTGCAATCGCGGAAATGATCGCCGGAATGAAGAAGCCTACGGTATCGCTGGTGCTTGGCGGCGGTCATTCCATCGGTATACCCTTGGCGGTATGCACGAAGAAATCCTTCATTACGCCGACAGCCAGTATGACGGTGCATCCGGTGCGGATGACCGGGCTTGTGGTGGGCGCACCCCAGACATTCCGGTATTTCCAGCGGATCCAGGAGCAGATAGCGGACTTTGTTACCAACAATTCCAGGATCAGCCATCAGGATTTTGAACACTATATGATGGCAACGGGGGAGATGGCTACCGATGTGGGCACCATCCTATATGGCAAGGAAGCGGTGGCTTCGGGATTGATCGACAAGCTGGGCGGATTGAACGATGCGCTGGCCGCGCTGCATAAAATGATCGGGCGCAACCAGCAAAGAAAAGAAAAAAGTTAAATCCGGGGTAGAAATTTCTGTAAAACTGTGTTATGATAAATTGAATAGTTTTTGAGAGGGGAGCAGGCATGGAATTGAGTTGGTTTGAAAGCTTCATATACGGCATCGTTTCAGGCCTTTCTGAATTCCTGCCGGTCTCTGCCGAGGCACACCGGGCGCTGTATCTGCGGATCGTAGGCGGTACTGAATGTGGTCTTTTGCGGTTTATGACCCATTTGGGCACGCTGCTGGGATTGCTGTTCTCCTGCTGGCCCATGATCGCAAAGTTGAACCGGGAGCGGCAGATCGCCTCTGTCAACAAAAAGCGGCGCAAACGGGCGCCGGACACCCGCAGCCTGACGGATATCCGCTTCCTGCGGATCGCAAGTGTGGCTGTGGTCGTGGTGTTTATCCTGTATCCCATCGTTTATGATCTCCACGAACGGCTGTGGATACTGGCAGGACTTCTGATTTTGAACGGCGTTATGCTGTATCTTCCCCAGTTTCTGCCCACGGCGAATAAAGATTCCCGTTCCCTGACGCTGGTGGACAGTATGCTGGCAGGTCTCGGCGGCGGTCTGGGCGTGATCCCCGGCTTCTCCCGGATCGGTTTTACCACCTCTACAGCAATTATGCGCGGCTCTGACCGTCGCTTTGCGCTGGATACGGCATTTCTGTTAAGCATACCTGCACTGGCGGTTTTACTGGTGATCGATTTTTTCGCCATCTTCACCACCTCTTCCGGGCTCGGCATTATCGCCATCCTTTCCTGCGTTACCGCTGGCATCACATCCTTTTTCGCTGCGTGCGCCGGCATTTACATTATGCGTTTTCTCGCTGTGCGTGCAGGCTTTTCCGGCTTTGCCTACTATAGCTGGGGTCTGGCACTGTTTTCGTTTATCCTATACCTGATGATTTAAGGAGGCATCCTAATTATGGCAGTAGATAAAAAGAAGGTCAACAGCACAAAGACTGCTGTGCCCAAAAAGTCCACAGCCGCCAAGAAGGCTGCTGCAAAGAAGGTAGAAGCATCCAAAGACTCCGCTCCCAAGACCCGGATGCCTGCCCGGGTAGTGATCGCGCTGATCAGTATTGCGTTGTTTTTGGTGTTTTTGGTGATGTCCCTGAATCCCGAAGGCGCGCTGGTAATGCTGCTGATGAACATTACCCACGGTCTGATCGGTAAGATCAGCTTTTACATCGCAATTCCTGCACTGCTGTACTTATTTGTGATCCAGGCATTCAGCGGCAAGCGTCCGGTGGTGATGCGCAGCATCTGCCTGATGGCGTTTGTGCTGCTGGGAGGCTGTATTTCCCAGCTGTTTCTGGATGTGTCTGCGCTGCCCGGCGGTATCGCAGTTATCGGCGCACTGTATGAAGGCGGCGCTGCCGGTACCACAGCCGGTGTGCTCTGCGGCGGTATCGCGCTGATCCTGAATATGCTGTGCGGCAAGGTGATCTCCCTTGCGATTTTGATCGTTGCCGCGCTGCTGTGCCTGCTGGCCTCCATTCAGATCACGATCCCCAGCATCATCCGTGCCATCCAGAACCGTCCCAGACCCGATTGGGAGGACGAAGAGATGGAAGAGCGGCAGGAGCCTGCCGCTGTGGTTGTCAATCACATTGCAAAGAAGCATATTGAACACGTAGAGCAGCGCCGTGCAAAAAAGAACGAGCAGATGGAGATCGACATTGATCTTGACGAGCCGGTGGTCCCCACCAAGTCCTCCAAGCGCAAGCCCACGCCTGCTGCTGACGATATGATGCGCCAGATCGACGAGGATGTGGATACCCCGGTGGCTGCCGCGGAAACCGCCGTGTCTGCCGATGCGGATGTGGAGCTGATCATGGACGCGGACAAGCGCACGAGCCCCAAGAAGGGCAGCTCTATGCCGGTGTTGGAGGTAGACGAGGAGCCCTTCGTTGAGGATACACCTCCTGCACCTGCTGGACAGCCCAAGGTGGAAAAGGTCACCGCCCAGGACGCTTCCGAATCCGCCGCCCAGGTGGCTGCGGAGATCGAGGAAGCCCAGGTCCAGCAGCGCCCTGCGTATTGCTTCCCGCCCATTGATCTGCTGGCAAGCCCTTCCAGAGGTATGCAGGACGGTACCACGGAAATGCGTGAGAACAGCCGCCGGCTGAATGAAACTCTTGCCAGCTTCAAGATCGAAGCGCATATTATCAATGTCACCCGTGGTCCCAGCGTTACCCGGTACGAGGTGGAGCTGGATAAGGGCGTCCGGCTGAATAAGCTGACCAACTGCGCCAACGATATAGCCCTGAGCCTGGGCGTGACCAGCGTGCGTATTGCCGCAGTACCGGGCAAGATCTCCGTTGTAGGCATCGAGGTGCCCAATAAGGCGGTTACCACCGTTTCTCTGCGTGAGGTCATTGATTCCAACGAATTTAACCGCGCGAAATCCGAGACCACCTTCGCGGTGGGTAAGGACATCGGCGGCACCTGCATCGTGGGCAATATTTCCAAGCTGCCCCATATGCTGATCGCCGGTACCACCGGCTCCGGTAAGTCCGTATGCATGAACTCCATCATCATCTCCTTGCTGTATAAAGCAAGCCCGGAGGATGTGAAGCTCATTATGGTGGACCCGAAAATGGTGGAACTGGGCATTTATAACGGTATTCCGCACCTGCTGATCCCCGTTGTTACCGAACCGAAAAAGGCGGCCGGCAGCCTGCAGTGGGCAGTTACGGAAATGATGCGCCGCTACCGGTCTATGTCCGATGCCGGCGTGCGTGACCTGGATGCGTACAATATGTCCGTTGAAACCGGTGAGGTGGAGAGCGAAAAGCTGCCCCACGTGGTAGTGATCATCGACGAGCTGGCTGATCTGATGATGGCAGCCGCCAAGGAAGTGGAAGAATCCATTTGCCGCATCGCCCAGATGGGACGTGCTGCCGGCATCCACCTGATCATCGCCACCCAGCGTCCCTCTGCCGACGTTATCACCGGCCTTATGAAGGCAAATATTCCTTCCCGGATCGCGTTTGCCGTGGCTTCCGCTATGGAATCGCGTATCATTCTGGATACCCCCGGTGCGGAAAAGCTGGTGGGTCGCGGTGATATGCTGTTTGCGCCCATCGGCGCCGGCAAGCCTCTGCGTGTGCAGGGCTGCTTCGTCAGCGACGAGGAAGTGGAAGCTGTCGCCACCTACGTCAAAGCCAATTACAATACCGACTATGACCAGACCGTTATGGAGGAGATCGAGCGCAAGGCTGCTCAGACCGGCAACAGCAAGGCTGCGGCATCCGTTGCCGAGCCCGAGCCCAACGATGCGGAAATGGACGGCGACGAGATGCTGCCGGCGGCTGTAGACGTGATCCTGGAAACCGGTCAGGCTTCTGTTTCCATGCTGCAGCGGCGGCTGAAGCTGGGCTATGCCCGTGCTGCCCGTATCGTGGATGAGATGGAGCAGAAGGGCATTGTCGGTCCCTTCCAGGGCAGTAAGCCCCGTACGATCCTGGTTACCAAGGAGCAGTGGGAGCAGATGAAGTCCGGTCAGAGCGCCCAGATGGACTTTGACGATCTGGAAGAAGAAACCGACGAAACAGAGGATTTTGAGTAATCAAGAGCGAATTTTCGCTTGCGATATATAATTTTGCATCGCATCCGGATAGCCGGAGCGACAGCAAGGAGGAAAATTAAGTGAATAGCAAAACAAAAAAACTTGTGGGCATTGGCTTGTTTACAGCCATTGTCATGGTACTGCAGTTTTTAGGCGGCGGTATCAAAGTTCTCGGCATGTTTTCCATATCCCTGGTGCTGGTGCCCATCGTCGTGGGTGCTGCCCTATATGGCTGGCAGGCCGGTGGCTGGCTGGGATTTGCCTTTGGCGTGGCAGTTCTTCTTTCCGGTGACGCTGCAGCCTTCCTGGCAGTGGATCCCATCGCAACCGTAGCAGTTGTACTTATCAAAGGCATCGCCTGCGGCGTGGCTGCAGGACTGCTCTATAAGCTGGTCGGCAAGCAGAACAAGACCGTAGGTGTCTTTGCCGCGGCCATCATTTGCCCTATCGTCAATACCGGCGTATTTCTGCTGGGCTGCTGGCTGTTCTTCCTGGAGACGGTTTCCCAGTGGGGCGCGGCTATGGGCTTTGCCAATGCCGCGGAGTATATGTTCCTGGGACTTGCAGGTTCCAATTTCCTGATCGAGCTGGCAGTGAACATCGTACTTGCTCCCGTGATCGTCCGCCTGATCAAGATCAAGCTGAAAAACTGAATATTTTGTTTCTGTGCCCGGGTCGGTATAAACGCCGATCCGGGCACATAGTCTTTTCCAGGAGTTGATGCAAATGAAATGCGCCTGGAAGGAGCTGTTGGCGATCCTGCCGCTGCGCCTGCGTGCGGATGTGGACAAGTATGGAAAAGATACTATGCAGGAGCTGCGCCTTCGGCTTGGCAGACCACCGGAGATTGTTACGGACAGAGGCAGCCGCTGGCTGCCGGTTGAAGTAACTGCCCAGGATTTGAGCTTTGTCGTGCAGACAGCCAGTAAATACTCGCCCTGGGCTGCCTCCACGGTGGCGAAGGGGTATATCACAGCTGCCGGCGGTCACAGGATCGGAATGTGCGGTGACGTTGTTATGAAGGACGGGAGTGTAGCTGGCATCCGCACCGTGACCTCCCTTTGTATTCGTGTCGCCAGAGACCTGCCGGGTATCGGAGCAAGGGCTGCAGGCATCAGCGGTAATATTTTGATCGTCGGTCCGCCCGGCAGCGGCAAAACCACGCTGCTGCGTGACCTGATCCGTCAAATTTCTGACAGCGGACAAGCTGTAACCGTTATAGACGAGCGGGAAGAGCTGTTCCCGGCAGGCTTTATGCAAGGCAGGAGAACGGATGTACTGACCGGCTGCGGAAAGACCGAGGGTATGGAAATGGCGCTGCGCACCATGGGTGCCGGCTGTATTGCGGTGGATGAGATCACGGCACAGGAGGATTGCGAAGCACTGCAGCGCTGCTGCTGGTGCGGTGTCCGTCTGCTGGCCACGGCTCACGCAGGCAGTATCCGGGATCTTCGCTGCAGAAGCATTTATAAACCTCTTTGGGACAATGAAATATTCGGGAACATTTTGATTTTACGGCAGGACAAGACCTGGTACACGGAAAGGATGATGGTATGCCGGTAAGATACATAGGCGCAGCGATCGTATTTCTGTCCTGCGGCGGATTCGGTTTTCTCAAGGCAGCGCATTTTCGCCGTGAGGAGCGGCTGCTGGCAGAACTGATCCGCTTGCTGGAGCAGATGCAAAGCGAGCTGGAATTCCGGCTGACCCCACTGCCGATGATCTGTGAACACGCGGCACAGGAAGCCGCCGGCAGCTTGAAGGCGGTCTTTTCCGCGTTGGCAGCGGAATTGGAGGCGCAGGTCGCGCCGGATGCATCGGCGTGTATGCAGGCGGCGCTGAAGCGTGTTGCCGATCTGCCGGAGAATCTGCAAAAGGCGTTGACGATGCTGGGAAATTCTCTTGGCAGATTTGACCTTCAGGGGCAAATGAATGAGCTTTGCGCCGTCAGGGAATTTTGCGCGTCCCATTATGGGCGAATGCAGGAAAACCGGGATGCCCGTCTGCGAAGCTATCAGTCACTTGGGCTGTGCGTGGGCGCCGGGCTTGCCATATTATTCTTGTAAACTATGGATATTGATTTGATTTTTAAGATCGCGGCCATCGGCATCATCGTATCGATCCTCAATCAGGTGCTTTCCCGCTCCGGCAGGGAGGAGCAGGCCACTATGACGACCCTTGCCGGGCTTGTGGTGGTGCTGATGATGATCGCACAGAAGATCTCCGAGCTGTTCGAGCTTGTCAAAACCTTGTTTCATTTCTGATGGATACTGTATTAAAGGTTATTTTCGGCGCGCTGATCGCCCTGATTCTGGGGCTGATGCTACGCCAGCAGGGGAAGGATATGGCGCTGCTGTTAAGCATAGCGGTGTGCTGTATGGTCGTAGCGGTGATGACCTCTTATCTCTCTCCGGTGGTGGATTTTATCCACCAGCTGCAGGATTCCGCCGGTACAGACCCGGAATTTATCGCAATTCTGCTGAAATCCGTAGGCATCGGGCTGGTGGCGGAGATCGCCGGATTGATCTGCAGTGATGCCGGTAACGCGGCTATGGGAAAAACCGTTCAAATATTGGCGACGACGGTGATCCTGTGGCTTTCGCTGCCGCTGATGCGCTCGCTGTTGGAGCTGATACAAAGGATCATGGAGGAAGCATGAAAAGACTGATAATGCTGGCGCTTTTGCTGCATCTGCTGATACTGCCGGTGCGTGCGCAGGAGTATACCGCTCCCCAGGCACCGGAGGAAGCCCTGGGGCTGATGCCCATAGAGCGGACGACCTTCAGCCAGGATCTGTGGACGGTCATCAAAGGCGCCGTTTCCAAATTGCAGCCGGATCTGGCAGCCGCCGCGAAGATCTGCGTGTCACTGATCGGCATCACTATGGCGATATCACTGCTGAATTCCTTACCGGGAAAGACCGGGAACGTTGTGCAGCTCGTAGGCGTGATCGCCGTCGGATCGCTGCTGCTGCAGCAGACGGGCTCTATGATCCGCTGTGGCGTGGAAACGGTAACGGAGCTGAGTGAATACGGGAAGCTGCTGTTACCCGTTATGACGGCTGCTCTGGCTGCCCAGGGCGGTATTACAAGCTCCGGAGCGCTGTATACCGCAACCACGGTATTCAACGCCGTGCTGACATCGGGGATCTCCGCGCTCCTGATCCCTCTCATTTACTGCTTTCTGGCGCTGTCGGTTGCCGGCTGCGCCACGGCGCAGGATATCCTGACGAAGCTGTGCGGCTTTGTAAAATGGTTTTGCACCTGGCTTTTGAAGATGACCCTGTACATTTTTACCGGCTTCATCGGCGTCACCGGTGTTATCAGCGGCACGGCGGACGCAACCGCCCTGAAAGCGACCAAGCTGACCATGTCCGGGATGATACCGGTGGTCGGCGGTATTCTTTCGGAAGCCTCGGAAGCGGTGCTGGTGGGTGCCGGCTTGATGAAAAACGCTGCCGGTACTTACGGCTTGATCGCGGTGATCGCTATCTGGATCACCCCATTTTTACAGATCGGCATCCGTTACCTGCTTTTGAAGCTCACAGCCTCCGTCTGCGGGGTTTTCGGTGTGAAGCAGGTATCTGCGCTTACCGGCGCGTTTTCCGATGCTATGGGGCTTCTGCTGGGTATGACAAGCGCTATCTGCGTCATTCTTGCCATCAGTTTGATCTGCTTTATGAAGGGAGTAGGATAATGCAGGATATCAGAGAATATCTTTTAGGTGTTATCGCCGCTGCCTGCATCTGCGCCATCGTGACGAAGATCCCGGGCAAGAGCAGCTTCCCGGGCGTGGTTATCAAGCTGATCGCCGGCATATTTATGCTGCTGTCATTGGTATCTCCGCTGACCGATGTGCGCCTGAAACCGATCTCGGTCATTACGGATGTTTCCCGGCAGGCAAACGAAATTACAGCTTCCGCGGAGGATTCTACCAGAGAATCCATCGCCCAAATCATAAAGGAACGAACACAAGCATATATCTTGGACAAAGCGGAATCTCTGGGCGCTGATCTGTCTGTGGAGATCACGCTGTCGGAGGATAGCATACCCACGCCGGTCGGCGTGTCCATCAGCGGCAATATTTCGCCCTATTCAAAGAAAATTCTGTCGCAGACCATAGCGCAGGATCTGGGCATCGACACGGAGGCGCAGATATGGAACTGATACAGAAAATTATGGCGTTCATTCGGAAATATCGCTACGTCGTGCTGATCCTGCTGATCGGTCTGGGCTTGATGCTGATTCCCTTCGGCAGCGATGGCAATACGGACGAAGCACCCCTGGCGACCGCGCCCACCGAGCCGGATATTACCCTCGAATTGAGCCAGATCCTGTCAAAGATAGATGGGGCAGGGGAGGTATCCGTTTTGCTCTCCGTACA
Source organism: Oscillospiraceae bacterium (assembly GCA_017436955.1). Lineage (GTDB taxonomy): Bacteria > Bacillota > Clostridia > Oscillospirales > Oscillospiraceae > Faecousia. The sequence goes on from JAFSCD010000003.1 coordinate 146,208, forward strand.
GACCGGTGTAAGCACGGTTTATCAAACGAATGACACGGATACCGTCATCGTTACGGACGAAAACCGTGCCCAGACGGGGCTGATACAGCATATCGCATATCCCGAATACCGTGGCGCTATCATTGTTTGCCAGGGGGCTGACAATATGCAGGTTCGTTTGAGCATTATGGAAGCGGTTGCCCGTATAACCGGATTGGGAATGGATAAAATCTCTGTATTGAAAATGAAATGAGGAGGATCATTTATGAAGAATATGAAAAACTGGCAGAAAAACCTGATCGCTGCGGCAATACTGGTGGTCGTATGTGCCGGAATTTACATGAACTGGATGTATAACAATGCCCAGTCCGCGGGTGATTTTACCGACACACTGGATACGGAGAAGGTGATGTCCCAGGATGGAATCCTGCTGGAAACGGAGGATGTGAGCAGCGGCGATACCGTAATGGAATATTTCGCTGCTGTCCGGCTGTCCCGTCAGCAGGCAAGAGACAGCGCTGTGGAGCTGCTGCAGGAAGCCATGGCCTACGGTGAAAGTACAGACAATTCCGCATCCTCCGCGCAGCTGGAGCAGATCGTACAAACCGCACTGATGGAAGCACAGATCGAAAGCCTTGTGATCGCCAAGGGCTATACAGATTGCGTTGCCTATATGTCGGACGACGGCATCAGCGTGGCTGTGGCATCTCCCGAAGGGGGTATTCAGCAGACGGATGTATCCCTGATCTCCGATATCGTACTGACCCAGACGGAGCTTTCTTTGGATCAGATCCGGGTGGTTGAGGTGGTATAACACATTCAGGCTGTCGCTTTTGCGGCAGCCTGCTCATTTTTGCGTTGACTTGTTTTATATTTTTTGGTATACTGTAGATAAATATATTGCCATAGTAGGCACACAACATTAGGAGGTTATTCCCATGGCTGATAATAAGTATATTACCCATAATCAGGAAAACGGCGCTGTTATGATTTCCGAGGATGTCATCGCAACCATCGTGTCCAACGCAGTGAAGGATGTTGAGGGTGTCGTCAGCATCGAAACCGCAAAGTCCAGCCTGGAGCGTGTACTGCTGAACAAGGGTATGAAGATCGACGTGGATGATGACAATGCCATCACCATTGATTGCGATATCGTCGTCAGCTACGGCACGTCCGTCGTTGCCGTTGCCAAGGCCGCGCAGGAAGCTGCCTGCTCCGCTGTTGAGGCAATGACCGGCATCAAGCCCACCGCAGTGAACATCGACGTAGTCGGCATTGTCCGTCAGTAAGCTGCCATGACCAGAGGAGACGCCAGAGAACTGGCTGTTCATTTGATCTATTCCCAGACCTTTACCGGTGATGAGCCGGAGCAGCTTGTCGCTGCCCGTCTGGAGAAGAACTACTACGAAAAGCTGGCCGTGGAGAACGAGGTGTACGCCGAGCGCCCCAGAGGTGCCCAAAGAGCCTACATCGACAGCGTCGTTACCGGCGTGATCAACCGGATGGACGAGCTCAACGCCATCATTGGTCAGTTTTCCATCGGCTGGGATGTTTCCCGTATTTCCCGTCTGGCACGCACCATTATGCAGCTTGCCATCTTTGAAATTCAAAACGTTGCGGACGTGCCTACCGGTGTTGCCGTCTCCGAGGCGGTCCGCCTTGCCAAGAAGTATGACGGCGGCGATACCGGCGCGTTTGTCAACGGCATTTTGGGCGCTTACGCCAGAAGCCTGAATTCCGAGGAAGAATAATGAGCGTTATCGGTTTTGATACCAGCAATTACACCACATCTGTTGCGTTCTATGACGGTGCCGACGGGGTGAATTGCTCGCAGCTGTTGCCTGTTAAGCAGGGTCAGCTGGGTCTGCGCCAATCCGACGCAGTATTTCATCATACCAAAAGCCTGCCGGAGCTTTCCAGCAGGCTGTTTTCCCTTGTAGATGCCGGGGATATCCGTGCCATTGGCGTTTCTACCCGGCCCAGAGCGGTAGAGGGCAGCTATATGCCCTGCTTTTTGGTGGGCTACTCCCACGCAAAGATGCTGGCAGAATTGCTGAAAGTGCCGCTGTACGAGGTCTCCCATCAGCAGGGGCACGTGGCAGCATCCTTATGGAGTGCCGGCAGAATGTATCTGATGGATCAGCCCCATCTTGCGTGGCATCTTTCCGGCGGAACAACAGAGCTGCTGCTGGTGGAGCCGGAAGGGAAGAACGTCCGCTGCACCCGTATTGGCGGCACAACGGATATCGCAGCCGGTCAGCTCATCGACCGCACCGGTCAGCTGCTGGAGCTGCCGTTTCCCTCCGGCAGATATTTGGATGAATTAAGCAAGACCGCTGTTGGCACGGATCTGTTTAAGGTCAAGTGTCCGGGGACTGAGTTTTCCCTGTCCGGCTTGCAAAATCAGGTAGAAAAATTCCATACCGGCGACAAAGCGGAAACTGCCGCCTTTGCGCTGCGCTGTGTGGCCCATGCCGTCCGCAAGGCAACGGAAAACGCCCGGAAGGCATATCCGGGGCTTGCGGTGGTTTTCTCCGGCGGTGTGGCGTCCAACTCCTTGCTGCGGCAGGAGCTGTGTGATCTGCAGCCGGTATTTTGTGAGCCGAAATATTCTACCGACAACGCTATGGGCGTTGCGGTACTGACCCACCGGCTTTCGGAGGTATAATATGTCGCAGAAGATCCTGTCCATCACCGAGATAAATGAATATATCCGCGGACGGATGGATGCGGACCCCATGCTTTCCAATATTGCCGTCCGTGGTGAGATCAGCAACTACAAGCTGTATCCCTCCGGGCATCACTACTTCACGCTGAAGGATGAGGGCGGCGCGCTGAAATGCGTCATGTTCCGCGGCAACGCGATCAAGCTGCGCTTCCGCCCGGAAAACGGTATGAAGATCATTGCCCTTGGCAAGATTTCCGTATTTCCCAGAGACGGCGCCTATCAGCTCTACGTCAGCTCCATGACCGTGGACGGCGTTGGCGATCTGCACGCCGCCTTTGAGCAGCTTAAAGCAAAGCTGGCTGCCGAGGGGCTGTTTGATCCTGCCCATAAGAAGCCGCTGCCCAAATATCCCGGCGTGATCGGTATTGTTACCAGCTCTGCCGGTGCCGCGGTACACGATATGCTGCGGATCCTGCGCAAGCGCTATCCGCTTACCAGGGCGATCCTGCTGCCGGTAAGAGTGCAGGGCGCGGAAGCGCCACCGGAGATCGCGGCCGCCATTCGCTACGCAAACTACTATAAGCTGGCAGATCTGCTGATCGTCGGTCGCGGCGGCGGCTCTATTGAGGATCTGTGGGCATTTAATGATGAATTGGTGGCAAGAGCCATCTACGATTCCGAGATCCCCGTGATTTCCGCCGTAGGTCACGAGCCGGATGTGACGATTTCCGACTTTGTGGCTGACCTGCGCGCGGCAACGCCATCCAATGCCGCTGAATTGGCTGTTCCCGATCAGGATGCCCTGCGTCAGACCCTGGACAGCATTTCCGCTGCTATGGCAACCGCCCTGAACCGTCAGGTCAAGAGTGCCAGACAGCACCTGAAAGTATTATCCTCCAGCCCGGCGCTGTGTTCGCCGACGGGCTATCTGAAGCAAAAGCGGAAGGATATTACGATGCTGAGCAGCCGGTTGCTTTCCGCACATATTCGTGGTGTGGAGCGGAAGAAACGACATTTTGTGGAGCTGACCGCCAAGCTGGATGCTATGAGTCCACTGAAGGTAATGACCCGTGGCTATGCCATCGCACAGCTGCCGGGAGGCGATGTACTGCGCAGCGTTTCGCAGGTAAAGCCGGATGACCGAATCACCGTCAGTTTAAGTGATGGCAAGATCAACGCCACCGTAACCGAGCGAAAGGGGAGAGACCAATGAATGAGAAGAATATGACGTTTGAACAATCTATGCAGCGCCTTGAGCAGATCGTCCGTTCTATGGAGCGCGGCGACGTGGCGCTGGACGAGAGCTTAAAGCTGTTCCAGGAAGGCACAGAGCTGGTCAGAAGCTGCGGAAAGCTTTTGGACGAAGCCGAGCTGCAGATCAAAAAAGTGACGGCAGCCGCCGACGGAAGCCCCCTGACGGAGGACTTTGCAGATGAAGTTTAGGGAACAAACCGGGCTGTACCGTGAATATGTGGAAAAGTTCATGCAGGATTGGTATGCCCGTTTCCACGATGAGCCGCAAAAGCAGCTATTTGAGGCTATGGAATACAGCCTGCTGGCCGGCGGCAAACGGTTAAGACCCATTTTCGCCTTTGAATTCTGCCGCATCTGCGGTGCGGATTGGCAGGCAGCAGCGCCCTTTGCCGCTGCGGTGGAAATGATCCATACATACAGCCTGATCCACGATGATCTGCCCAGTATGGACAATGATGACCTGCGCCGTGGCAGACCCACCAATCACAAGGTCTACGGCGAAGCGATGGCAATTCTTGCCGGTGACAGCCTGCTGACGGACGCCTTCGCGGTAGCCGCCACAGCCCAGCTTGCACAGCCCCAGGATATGGCTTTTGCCATCAGCGTATTAAGCGAATGTGCCGGCTCTCTGGGTATGGTAGGCGGTCAGGTGCTGGATATCTGCAGCGAAGAGCGTGAATGTACGGAAGAGGAGATCCTGAACATCCAATCCCGGAAAACCGGCGCGCTCATCAACGCCGCCTGCGTACTGGGTGTGATCGCTGCCGGCGGCACAGAGGAGCAGATTGATGCCGCAGCCAGCTTTGCCGGCGCGCTGGGTATTGCCTTCCAGATCCGGGACGATATGCTGGATGTGATCGGCACCAGGGATGAAATGGGTAAGGGCGTTGGCACTGACGCCGAAAAGAATACCTTTGTGCAGCTCTACGGGCTTCAAAAGTGCGAGGAACTGGTGCAAAAGTACACCCGTGTCGCGCTGGATGCACTGGACGCATTTGAGGATCCCGGCATTCTGCCGGAGCTGGCAGCAAGCCTGACTGACAGAAGAAACTAAAAGGGGATATGGACTATGAAGCAATATTTCCGCTATACAATGGATATTGACGGCAAGTGGATGAAATCCAGCCTGCTTTGTATGGCAGGCGCGCTGGTAACGCTGCTGCTGTACTATTTCGGTCTGCGTGGACTCATCTCCGTAGGCTTTCTGGAGGCTGTATTTTGCCTGTTTCTGCCGCTGATCCTGATGGCAGCCTATATCGTGCTGATCCGCTTCAAGCGCATAAACGCACCGGGTCTTTATGCCATCATCGGTCTGCTGCTTTGCTTTTTGCTGTTCTTTGGAATCTTTGGCTCCGGCAGCATCCTGCGGATCATTCTGGGTGCTGTTTGGTATCCGCTGATGGCGCTGATCCTGGTCGGCTCCGCAGGCGGTTATCTGCCCGGAAAGCAGCCGGCAGTATTGGCCTTTCCCGTAGCGATGGTTTTCCGCATCGTTATCAATCTGGGAAAGACCGGTCTGTTCGGCTGGGTATATGAGATCTCCTCTGTTCTGACGCTGGCAGCCCTGGCCTGCCTGATAATGAGCTTTGAAGCGAAAAAGTTGAGAAAGTAACAGAAAATCTCCCGAAATGCTTACCATTTCGGGAGATCCTTTTATTCTTTTGCCAACGCTACGATGGTCTCTACCGCGGCTTCGATACCCAGCTTTCCGGTATTCAGGCAGATATCGTAATTTTCGGCAGCACCCCAGGTGCGACCGGTATAGTGCTGATAGTTGACCGCGCGGCGCTTGTCCTTTTCCTGCAGTCTCGCCTGGGGGCTCTTTTCGGATTCACCGTAGAGCCGCACGATCCGGTCAGCCCGCTGATCCATATCCGCGTGGACATAAACGTGAAGCGCATCTGGACGGTCCTTCAGGATGTAGTCCGCGTTTCTGCCTACGATGACGCAGGGACCGGCCTCTGCCAGCTGAATGACGGTGCTGCACTGAATGTGCCACAGAAAATCCGCGGTGGACATACCATTCATCACACCGGGAACGCCCTGGGGCGCAAAGGCGTAGGAAAATAGGGTCTTACCCGGCGCGTGCTCGCCGTGCTCCTCCACGAATGTGGGCGCAAAGCCGGATTCCAGGGATATCTGTTCCACCAGCTCCTTATCATAAAAGGGGATGCCCAGCTTTTCCGCAACCATACGACCCACCGTACGACCGCCACTGCCAAACTGACGACTGATGGTAATGATGTTCTTTTTCATAGCCATACCTCCAATTTATGATTCTATCTACAGTATAGCATCCGCGCGCAGCCTTGTCAAATGACCTCACGCAGGAAATTGAGGCAAATTTCCTCATAGCGCACGTGGTCAATGATATAGCTTAAGCCGTGTCCGGCGTCGGGGAAAATGTGCAGTTGGGCGTGATCCTTACAATTTTCATAGATCTGCCCGCTCATTTCGCAGGGAACGAAGCGGTCATCACCGCCGTGGATCAGCAAAATGGGCAGACTTGTATGCTTCACAGCGGAAACAGCATCACAGCTATCCAGCCGGAAGCCGCCGAAGATCAGCGACCCAAGCCAAAGGAAGGGATACGAAAGCGTAGGGGGATAGCCCACATCCTTGCACACCTTGCGGATAATTGCCGATGGAGTAGAGTAGGGGCAATCCGCCATAATGCCACGGACATTTTCCGGTAAATTAAGAGAAGCGCTCATCAGCACCGTTGCAGCACCCATGGAAATGCCGCACAAAATGACGGGCGTATCCTTGCCAAGCCGCCGGCTCACATACTCGACCCATTTCAGGCAATCGTACCGTTCCCGGATGCCAAAGCTGATGACCCTGCCTTCGCTCTTACCGTGGGCGCGCTGATCTACAGCAAGAACATTGTAGCCCAGCTTCAGTCCCAGGGTAAAGCCGCCGGCGCTGTCACGCAGAGCGGCACTGCGATAGCCGTGAAACACGATAATGACCGGCGCGTTATCCGCCACCGCGTAATATCTTCCGTGGAGCTTCAGACCATCGTGAGAGGTAATATATACATCCTCACATTCCGTCCGCTCCATAATATCGGTGCTTTTGTCCATCAGGTGCTGTACAGCCTGAAACTGGGGATCGTCAACGTGCTGGTAGGGGTCTTCAATATGATCCTTTGCCACGTGGAAGCAAATTTTGAACGTGTAGTAGCTGGCGAATAAAACGATCGCGATCACCGCTGCCGCTATGATCCAGGGCATACGACCCCTCCTTTCCGTGAATAGTAATACTATATTACCATTTTGCCGAATCTTCAATACCCAAAAGATGAAAAAGCCATTGACACAGCCCGAAATTCGGGTTATTTTTGCTTTGAGGTGATTTTATGTACCTGTATGAGACCCATCTGCATACCGCGCCAGCCAGTGGCTGCGCAAGATGGAGCGCCGCGCAAGCCGTGCGCTACTATAAGGACGCCGGTTATGCCGGTATCTTCATTACAAATCATTTTCTGGATGACGATATTCCGGCGCTTCGGGCGCTGCCGTATGAGGAGCAGATCCGGCTGTATTTTAAGGATTACGAGGATGCTCTGTCAGCCGGCAGGGAAGTGGGATTAGCCGTTTTCTGCGGTGTGGAGCTTTCATATGAGAAAACGGATTTTCTCATTTACGGGCTGGATAAGGCCTGGTATCTTGCCCACCCGGAGATCGACGGTATGCCGGTCAAGGCGCTTCTTGCTCTGGTAAGAGAAAACGGTGCGCTGGTCGTCCACGCTCATCCTTTCCGGGAAGCACGCTCCATTGACCATATCCGGCTGTATCCGCGCAGTGTCCAGGCGGTTGAGGTGTATAATGCCAACCGCTCCGAATTTGAAAACCGCCAGGCACAGTGGTATGCGCAAAGCTACGGTTTGATCCCCTTTGCCGGCTCCGATATCCACGGCAAGGAGTCTCACGGCAACCGCGGCGGTATGCGCTCTCAAACTCCAATCACCGACGAGCAGGACTTTGTCAAAAAAGTCCTGGCAGGAGAGCTTCAGGTGTTTCACAAGGTTCTTCTATCCATTGAATAACACCACCCATCTGGGTGGTGTTTCTTTTTGCCGATTGCACGTCAAAACAGACCGAAGGGGCAAAATTTCACATTTCCTCCCATTTCTCTGCTATGATGGCGTTGAAAAGGAGGAAGCAATTATGGCTGAAATCAAAACATTTGCGCTTTGCAAGCGCTACGGAAATTTGACCGCTGTGGACGGACTTGAATTGGAGATCAAAAAAGGGGAGCTGTTCTCACTGCTGGGTGTCAACGGCGCAGGAAAGACGACGGTGATGAAAATGCTGTCCTGCCTCACCAAACCATCATCCGGCGATGCGGAGATCGGCGGCTACAGCATTACAAAAGAGCCGGAGCAGGTCAAGCGCATGATCGGCGTATCACCGCAGGAGACGGCGGTTGCGCCAAATCTGTCAGTGAAGGAAAATCTGGAGCTGATCTGCGGCATCCACGGTTTTTCCAGGGAAAAGACAGCCGCAAGAATAGGGGAACTGACCGCACAGCTTTCTCTTGGAAGCGTGCTTTCCCGAAAAGCCGGAAAGCTATCCGGCGGTTGGCAGCGGCGTGTCAGTATCGCCATGGCGCTGATCAGCGAGCCTTCGGTGCTGTTTCTGGACGAACCGACCCTTGGGCTGGATGTGATCGCGCGGCACGAGCTGTGGGATATCATCCGTACCTTAAAAGGGAGAATAACCATCATTCTCACCACCCACTATATGGAGGAAGCCCAGGCGCTTTGCGACCGCATCGGCATTATGAAATCCGGCAGGCTGCTTGCCGTAGGAACGGCGCAGGCGCTGATGGATAGCACCGGCACCGGGCGCTTTGAGGATGCGTTCATTTCCATTGTGAAGGAGGATGGCTTATGCGAATGATGACCTTTGCCAGGCGTTGCGCCAAAGAGATTTTGCGAGACCCCATCAATCTGATTTTCGGGCTGGGCTTTCCGCTGGTACTGCTGCTGCTCTTAACCGCCATTCAGGCAAATGTGCCGGTAAACCTCTTTGAGATCAACACTCTGACACCGGGAATTACCGTGTTTGGTCTGTCTTTTTTGACGCTGTTTTCGGCAACCCTGGTTGCGAAGGACAGAGAAAGCGCCCTTTTGCAGCGGCTGTACACCTCGCCGCTGACGGGTGCGGATTTTATCCTGGGCTATATGCTGCCGATCCTGCCCATCGCAATAGGGCAGGCGCTCATCTGCTATTTGTTTGCGATTCCTTTGGGGCTGGAGCTTCGCACCGACATTATTTATGCCGTGATCGGCATCATACCGATGGCGATCTTCAACATTTCCCTTGGGCTTCTGTGCGGCAGCCTGCTGAACGTCAAGCAGGTTGGCGGCATTTGCGGCGCGCTTCTTACCAATCTTTCCGCATGGCTTTCCGGGGTGTGGTTTGATCTGGAGCTTGTGGGCGGCGCTTTTCAGAAAATTGCAAATGCGCTGCCCTTTGTTCACGCCGCGCAGCTGGAAAAGGCGCTGTTTCGCGGGGATCTTGCAGGCGCTTTGCCCCATCTTTTGCCGATCCTCCTATATTGCGTGCTGATAACGGCGGCGGCTGTGCTTTGTTTTTTACGGCAAATGCGGAGGCAGTAGATCAGTGGCATCTGTATTGACCGCATTTCACAGCCGTGCGTATTCGCTTTGCGAGGAGCCGAGGGGAATCGATTTGCATCTGCGCAAAGCGCAGATAAATGTTCCGGTGCGTCAAGCCGCACCGGGCAACAGTCCACCGGACTGTTGCATTTAGATGGGTTCGATTCCCCATCCTTAACTTTACCAAATAAGAAACACCACCCGAATGAGTGGTGTTTCTTATTTGCGAAATAGCGACTAAACGGTGTATAAGATGGGGTAAGAACGACCAAAAGTATTGTAGCAGAGCTGTTTGACAAATTGGAATTTATTGAATATAAATTTTGAAAATCTCTTTTGCCCAACCGAGCCAAGACGGAACGTTGCCGTCAAGCCATTCTACAACCTTCGGTATATCTGCCGTTGTCAGATCTCCGATGTGGCTGAAAACGCTTCCGTCTGCCACTGTTTGACCGATTGCAATCATAGCGTAGGCGTGGTCGCCAACGGCGGCATATTTACCGATAGCAAGCGCACCTGTTGAGAAGCACCCAACCGAAAGTGCTCCAAAAGATATCAGTCCTACACTGATTGCACCGGCAGCAAATAATCCGATAGCAATCGAACCGACTGCAAGCAGTCCGGCTGAGAATACACCTGCGGAAATCAAGCCAAGTGACAATAGGCCAATCGAAACGACTCCAAGAGAGAGCAGACCGAACGAGAAAACACCTCGTGACATCAGACCAAACGAAAATATTCCACGAGCTTTTAATCCAATTGCAAAGAAGCCGTGTGCATTTCTTCCAATGTGGTAAAGAGGCATACCGAAAATCATCTTTTCGCTCTTGCGTTCGTGAATCTGCAATTTCAGTTTATCCCAAAGGCTTTCTCTCTCAGTAGGTTGTAAACCTTGTTTTTCAGATATATCCTCTTTAAGAAGATAATCCATTGAACAATCAAAGAGCTTTCCCATTTTTACTAATTTGTCAGTTTCGGGATATGCAATGTCAGATTCCCATTTACTGATTGACTGACGGGAAACGCCAAGTATATCAGCAAGCTGTTCCTGCGTGTAGTTATACTCTTTTCTTAATTTTGATAGCTTTTCGCCAAGTGTCATAATCATTTCTCCTTATGTTTTCTAACGCCGCGTTTCTTAAATTATAGAACACCGTGCAGAAACATACCACCAATTCGCCGTTTCTATATGTAAACTTTGGGTTGCATTGTTGAAATTGCAAAGATATATGCAACTCATCGTCAAATTCTTATTTATCGGTAAGTTTATTATATCACCCTATCGAAATAAATCAAGGCGGAGCCTTGTATATCATCAATTCCGAAGGAATTGCATATCATCAACACGCAGTGTTGCATCTCATCAAGCCGCAGGTAATACAGCCTTCGGCTGATGATATACGCCTACGGCGATGATATACACGCTGATGCGTGATGATATGCCAAGCCTGCGGCTTGGATAAAAAAAGAAGTAACTTTTGGTAGACAAAAGTTACTTCTTTTTTGGTGGAGCCGAGGGGAATCGAACCCCTGTCCGAAAGCAACTTGGAAAGAACTTCTCCGGGTGCAGTTTGTTATTTACATTCCCTTATCCCGCCGGGAACAAACACCCTTCGGGACTTGGTAGCTTCATTATGCATGGTGCGCTCAAAGCTTTGCGCACGCACGGTCTCCACTCAGATCACACCCGAGCCCGGCTCGTGGACCTTCCGGGGCGGATGGGCGCCTAATTAGGCAGCCAGAGCAACAGTATTGTTGTCAGTTAAATTTAAAAAGTACCCGTTTTATCGTGGTCAGGTGCCACGACCCGCTATTCCAGCCTCACTACCCCCGTCGAAACCAGTACGGCCCCATATGGGTAGCTCCGGGGCAGAAGCCCCGGATAACTGTCATTTAGAATCTTCCGTAGGGATCAGGCAGCCGCTTGGGCTCGGGATAGGTCACGTCCTTGGTATCCACGGTGATGGAAGCGATCTTCTGCTCCTCCACGGGACGGTCCTGCATACCAGTTCTGGTAGATGCGATGGCGTCCACCACCTCCAGACCGGAGGTGACCTTTCCAAATGCCGCGTACTGACCGTCCAGATGCTTGGCATCGGCGTGCATAATAAAGAACTGGGAGCCGGCAGAGTTAGGGGAGGAGGAGCGTGCCATGCTCAATACGCCACGCTTATGCCGCAGCTCATTCTTCACACCGTTGAAGAAGAACTCACCCTTGATGCAGTAGCCGGGACCACCCATACCGGTGCCTTCCGGACAGCCGCCCTGGATCATAAAGCCGGGGATAACACGGTGGAAGATCAGACCGTCATAGTAATTATGATTGCACAGGTCAATAAAGTTATACACGCTCTGGGGTGCGATATCGGGATACAGTTCGCCCTCGATCACGCCGCCGTTTTCCATCGTGATCTTAAAAGTAGGATTTGCCATTTTCAGTACCTCTCTCTCATTGCACGGTCAATTTGCCGCTTCGCATCCCGCTCGGCAGCAGCTTGCCGCTTGTCATACAGTTTTTTACCCTTGCACAAGCCGACCTTCACCTTTACACGGCTGCCCTTAAAATAGACGCTTAAGGGGATCAGCGAATAGCCGTCCTGCTTCACCTTGCCGTACAGCCGCATGATCTCCCGTTTGTGCATCAGCAGACGGCGCGGTCTGCGAGAATCCGGGTTGAAGCGGTTGCCGTGGTCGTAAGGGGAGATGTGCATCTGATTGATGATCAGCTCGCCGTTCTTGATGCCGCACCAGGCATCCTTCAGATTCAGTGTGCCGGCGCGGATGGATTTGACCTCGGTACCCATCAGCTCAATGCCGGCTTCCATCTCTTCTTCGATGAAGTATTCGTGGCTTGCTTCCCGATTCCGGGCCATTACTTTAATTGATTCTGTTCCCAAGGTCTCACCTCCGTTACGCAAAGTATTATAACACAGCTGTCAAGCTAATCAAACAGGAAATTCCCAAAGGCTTCCACACTATAGAAGGCAAAATCGCACAGTTCTTCCATTTCCGCGCAGACCTGCTTGAAGCTTTGCCGTCCCCAGCCAGCAAAGGCGATGGGGCTGCCGGAGGCTCTTGCCATACTGACAGCGAATTTCATATCGTCCACAACCAGCATTTCCTCCGGTTGGAAACCGAATTCCCGGCGGATCTGCGCCAGTGACCAGGGGCTTGGCTTTCTTTTGTCCTCCGGCAGCTCCCAGCTGTAGATCAAGTCCGGCTCCAGACCGAAATGGGTTTGGTAATCCCGAAGGATGCTTTCCCGGGTAGACATTGACACGACGCAGATCTTGCCGCCGGCAGCACGGTAGCGATGCAGCAGCTCCTTAATGCCGGGAAAGGGCTCCGGAATGTGCGTCCGGGCATACTCCTGCCAGAATTGGTATTCCTGCTTCAGCTCCGCGGCATCCATACCGAACCGGGTCTTGCACATTTCCGTAAAGGACATTTTACTGCAATCGGCAATATACTCCGCCAGGGAATAGGCTGTTCCCGGGCGATACTGCTCCAGATAGCGGCAAAAGCAGGGATAATTGACCGTGGCTTCACTTTGCACCACGGTATCATCGTGATCCAGCACAAGGCAGCGGTATTTCAGCATCGCGATTCTCCTTTTGTGTAGCGTAGTAGATGCAGCGGTGGGTTTTCCCACGGTACTGCACGGTGTCAGAGTAGGGAACAGGCTGCATTCCGCTTTTTTCCATTACCCGAAGGCTGGCATCGTTTCCCTCAAACGCACCGCAGATAACCTGCTGATAGCCCGCTTCAAGCAGCTGCGCGATCGCCAGTTTCAGCGCGGCGGTCATATAGCCCTTGTTGTGATGTTTCGGATGGATCACATAGCCCAGCTCGATTTTTCCGTCCTCTATCACTACATCGTTCAAAAAGCCGACGGCTTTTCCGTCCCAGCTGATGCAGCGGACAAATCGCTTTTCCTCCAGCGACAGTGCCTGTAATCTCTGAAACAGGGGAATGGCATCATTTTTCGCAGCAAAGTCCGGCAGCATATAGGTTTTATTTACGGCGCTGTCGGTCAGCATCTCCAAAAATGCTTCCTGATCGCCGTCGCGGATACTTCTCAATTCGATCATAGCTACGCCGTCCTTTCTTTTTCCCCATTATACCAAATATGAAAAGAACTGGCAATATGAAAATCCTCTTGCATTAGACGAACAAATGTGCTATAATAAAGAAAACGCGGAAAGGTGGTCGGAATATGAGCAATCAGCCCGTAGATGTAATATCTGTCTGCAGCGCCAATGGCGATATCCGGCCGCTGCGGCTGCGTATGGAGGATGAGCAGCATCAGCTGCTTCGGGTGGACATTGATGAGATCATCAGCGTCAAGCCCATCCAGTTCGTGGGTATCGAGGCGCAGATATTTCTGTGCAAGGCGCAGGTAGCAGGGAAGCAGTGGCTTTTCGAGCTGAAATATACCATTCGCACCCATAGCTGGTGCTTTTTCAGGAGGGTGTACTGATGACGCAGCGTGTGATTTTCCATGTGGATGCCAATTCCGCGTTCTTGAGCTGGTCGGCAGCCTACCGGGTCAAGGTATTGGGCGAGACCGAGGACTTAAGGGATATCCCCTCCGTGGTGGCAGGGGATAAGGAATCCCGGCACAGTATCATCCTGGCAAAGAGTGGTCCTGCAAAGAAATTCGGTATTCAAACCGGTGAGCCGCTGTTTCAGGCATTGGAAAAATGCCCCACATTGAAGGTGGTGCCGCCGGATTATCCGCTGTATGTGGAGGCCAGCCGCCATTTCGTGCAGATGCTGCGGCAGTTCAGCCCCCAGGTGCAGCAGTATTCCATCGACGAAGCCTGGGTGGATATGACCGGTACGGAGCGGCTGTTCGGCAGCCCCAGACTGGCGGCGGAAAAGATGCGCCAGCGCATCAATGACGAGCTGGGTTTCACCGTCAATATCGGCATTTCCAGCAATAAGCTGCTGGCGAAAATGGCAGGCGATTTTGAAAAGCCCAACAAGGTACACACCCTTTTCCCCGAGGAAATGGAGGAAAAGATGTGGCCGCTGCCGGTGCGGGATCTGTTTTTGGTGGGTCCTGCCACGGAAAGAAAATTGAAAGTATACGGAATATACACCATCGGGGATCTGGCGAAAGCGGAGCTTTCCCTGCTGCGCAGGCGCTTTGGCAAACACGGTGAGACCATCTGGCACTTTGCCAACGGGCGCAACGCCGACGCCGTCACCCCGGAGCCCCAGGAGAACAAGGGCTACGGAAATTCCATCACTACGCCCAAGGACGTGGTGACCACCGAGCATGCCCATCAGGTGCTTTTGAGCCTTTGCGAGACCGTTGCCGCCCGGATGCGCAAGGACGATAAGTGCGGTCGGTGCATCAGCATCCATATTCGCAGCAACGATTTTTCCCACGCATCCCATCAGGCGGTACTCACCGGCGCCACCAATATCACCAGCGAGATATTTGAAGCTGCCTGCCGGGTCTTTGATGAGCTGTGGGATCGGGTCACACCGCTGCGGCAGCTGGGCGTGCAGATGACCCGGTTGACAGATGAGCCTTATCAGCAGTACGATCTGTTTTCCGGTATGAGCCCGGAGCGCTATGAGCGGAAGATCCGGCTGGACGAAACGGTGGATGCCCTGCGGGATAAATTCGGAGAGGAGATCATCCGCCGGGCGAAATTTGCCGGGGATCCCGACGGTCATATGGCCGGCGGTCTGGACAAAGCCCGACGCACCGGCGTCACAAAACCGGTACCGGACGAATTTTAGGGTGGAAATCCGGGCAAAAGTGCTGTATACTATCCCAAAAGGGGAGATGATGCCGTGTCCATCGTAACATTCTACCGGGGCGACCCGAAAAACGCGCCCAGGACCACTATGCCTGCCCATCTGGGTGCCAACGTGATCCTGACCTGCAACGGTAAGCTGCTGCTGGAAAAGCGCCGTGACAG
Organism: Oscillospiraceae bacterium; assembly: GCA_017436955.1. Classification (GTDB taxonomy): domain Bacteria; phylum Bacillota; class Clostridia; order Oscillospirales; family Oscillospiraceae; genus Faecousia. The sequence goes on from JAFSCD010000003.1 coordinate 161,677, forward strand.
CGACACCTGGGGCTTGGTAGGCGGCGGCGTGAAGAAAACAGAGGAGCCGCTGCAGGCCATTACCCGGGAAATCTATGAGGAACTGGGCATCCGCGTGAAGAAGGAACAGCTGCGCAAGCTGGGTGTCTACGGTGAGCCGGGTCGCATCGCAGCCTACAAGGACGGCAGCGTATGGCGGATGGTGATCGTGGTATTCGGTCTTGCGCTGGATACAGAGCCGACGCTGCGCATCAGCGCCGAATCCAGAGAGCTCCGCTTTTTCAGCAAAGACGAGCTGAAGGATATCGACATCGTTATCACTCACAGCGATATTGTGGAGGATCATTTTCTGAATCAATAAAGAAACGCCCTGCATAGCAGGGCGTTTTGCATTATTTTTCACTGTTTTTCCAGGCGATTTCCAGGGGCGCGTCCTCGTCCGCTCTATAGAACACAGCAGATTCTGTAACCAGGAAACACGTACTGTTATACATTCCGATATAAATATCTTTTTTTGCCAGGGTGGCGATCAGAGCTGCCTTTCCCGTTTCATCCGCTTCGTAAATATTTACCTTATTTCCTTCGATAACGGAATAGCACAGATTGGGGTAGATGTAGGAATCCTGGATCCAGGCATTTTCCATGAACAGCTTATCCACTCCGGTTTCGTTGTAACTGAAAAACTCCTCGCTTTCCCGCAGCAGAAAATACAGCTGCCCATTAACGGAGCGCAGTTCATCAAAATACAGGTCAGTAGCGGTGCCGTTTCGCTTGCTGCTGCCGTCACCTCTTACGAGGGAAGCTTCTTTTGTCTGTGTATCGAATTCGTAGATAGAGAATGTTTTTTCAGCGTGGTCAGTATAATAGCACCGTTCATCCAGGAAAACAAGATGGTAAAAATCTTCAAGGAAATCTTCCGTGATTCCCGTTTCGGGATCATACCGAATAGCGCTGATTCCGCTGTCCTTGATATAGAACCAGCCATCGTGGATCATCATACCGCAGATTCCTGCATATGCGACATTGTAGCTATCAGGAAGTTCCCAAATGAGTGCGGACAAATAGTCAATACCAAAGTCCAGCTCGTAGATCTGCAGATCTGTGTAATAGTAGAAATGGTCTTCATACACAAATATGCCCCGAACATCTCCGGAGACCAGGAGTTCTTCCGTTTCTGTTGCGATATCCCAGCGATACAGATTGCCGTCGGCTATGTAATAGAACACATCCTTCCACTCGGTTATTTTGACAAGCCAGCTGTCAAAATACCAGTTCGGCAGGTCGATCTTTGCGTACCAGCGATCATTTTTGGAAGGCGTATCCGCAGGCGCTGTCGTGCCGCCCGTAGGGGAGGTAAGCTGCGTGGCTTCTGTCGGCGTTGTCTGCGGTGCTTCCGTGGATGCGCAGGCACCGAACAAAATTACGGACAACAGTATCCAGACTATGCATTTTTTCATTGTTTGCACTCCTCAATTTATTCTGTAACTTGATTATAATTGGCAGTTGCAGGCAAGTCCAGTTACAGATGTTTACAAATCAGCAAAAAATTCTAGTGAAAATTTTGAAATGTATACTTGTATATTCATAAATTGTGTGTTATTATACATTTTGACGGTGCAGTATCCTAGTCAGAACTGCCTCTTCCAGGTAGGGCCTAAAAATCCTATGAAGGGCACATCGATGAAGTCCCTGGTGTCTGCTTTTTACGCCCAGTTTAGGGTGGATGCTGGGGGTTAAGGATCCCGGGCGCGCTCCAATGGCATGGAGCATACGACCCGGTTTCCGTGGAGACCGGAAGCTTGTGCGACGAAGTTGAGAACTCCGCGTTTCGGAAGCCTCTTCGCGTACGAATCCGGTAAGAACCTGCAAAGTGGTGCACAGAATCGTGTGCTATGTGCAGTGTAGCCTGCCTTGAGTGAGTATGTTGGGAAAGATGACAAGCATCTGTTGCTACGGCCATAGCTTCAGGTGATAGCGCTTCTGGAAATCATCCTTGCAAAAGAGGCTAAGATTTGGTTTGTTCTGTAGTGGAAATCACCTAGGCTGTCGTAACTGGGCAAGCAGGGGATTACAGTACGGACTAAGTGGCTATCGGGTAGTCATGTTGGCGACACTTGAACATACGGATCAAACGGAAACGGCCTGTGCGGCAACGGCAGGTTCTGTATGGGGAAAACCAACCCGACCTAAGCCGTAAGATTTATCCTGTTTGCTACCGTCCCAATTCACATATTAAGGAGAAATTCCTGTGTCTAAATCCGACCCAAGCACCGTAAAAAAGCAGAAAAGCGAGCATATCAAATGGGTAATAACCATCTTTCTCGTAACCATCTTCGTATCCGCGCTGATCGCGCTCATCTCCGAAGAGGTTATGGATGGCAGCTCTATTTTCGTGGCGTTTGTGATTCTGCTCATCATCGTTTTGATCGGTATTATCTTTGACATTATCGGCGTTTCCGTTACATCAGCAGACGAAACACCCTTCCACGCCATGGCGGCACGTAAGGTGCCGGGCGCAAAAGAAGCCATCAATCTGCTGCGCAAGGCCGACAAGGTCAGCTCCATCTGCAACGACGTGGTAGGTGATATCTGCGGCGTTGTTTCCGGCTCTGCATCCGCTACGATCGCGGTGCAGGTGCTGCAGAATTTTGAGTTTTCCTGGCCCCGTTTGGTCACACTGCTGATGTCGGCGCTGGTTGCCGGCCTTACCGTTGGCGGAAAAGCCATCGGCAAGAGTTTTGCCGTTAATTCCTCCACCAATATCGTCCACACCGTTGGAAAGATCCTTTATTGGCTGCACAGCTTCCCCCGGTTGGGAAAGAAAAAGAAATGATAGGTTGTGTATCGTTTTGAATATTCTACAGAAGATCCACAGCCACAGCGATCTGTCCGCGCTTGACGCCAAAGAGCGCCACGAGCTTTGCGTGCAGATCCGGCAGTTCCTCATCAATAACATCTCCAAGACCGGCGGTCATCTTGCCTCCAATCTGGGTGTTGTGGAGCTGACAGTGGCGATCGAAACCGTATTCAATACTGAAAAAGACCGTCTGGTTTTTGATGTCGGTCATCAGTCTTATGTCCATAAGCTGTTGACCGGTCGCCAGGCGGATTTTGCGCAGCTTCGGCAATTTGGCGGTATCGCCGGATTCCCCAAGCCCAGCGAAAGCGACACCGATGCCTTCGTTGCCGGTCACGCCTCCAATTCCGTATCCATCGCATTGGGTATGGCACGGGCAAGGACCCTGCTGGAGGATGATTATAACGTTGTTGCCGTCATCGGCGACGGCGCCGCCACCGGCGGTATGGCGTACGAGGGCTTGAATGACGCTGCTGACAGCGGTGAGCCCATCGTGGTTATCCTCAACGACAACGAAATGTCCATCGACCGTAATGTGGGTGGCTTTGCCCGGCATCTGTCCCGGCTTCGCACCAAGGAAAAGTACCTGACCACCAAAGCGCATTACCGCAGCTTCTTAAACAGAGTCCCCGGCGGTAAGTTCATCTACCGCATCACCAGCCGTATGAAGGATTGGCTGCGGCGTTCCCTGCTTCCCACTACGATCTTCGAGAATATGGGCTTTACCTATCTCGGTCCCGTGGACGGTCACGATACGGAGAGCCTGATCTCCCTGCTTCAGTACGCAAAAGAGCGGCGTGCGCCGGTGCTTGTCCACGTACTGACCCAAAAGGGAAAGGGATATAAATTCGCAGAGAGCAGCCCCTCCAAATTTCATGGAGTCGGCTCCTTTGACCCCGAATCCGGTATGTCGCCGGAGAAGGGGAATGCCACTTTCTCCGATACTTTTGGCGCGAAGCTGGTGTCGCTTGCGGAAGAAAACAGCCGCATTTGCGCCATTACCGCTGCTATGCCTGCCGGAACCGGGCTGCTGAAATTCAAGGAAGCCTTCCCGAACCGGCTGTTTGACGTGGGTATTGCGGAAGAACACGCGGTTTCTATGGCCGGCGGTCTTGCCAAGCAGGGTATGGTGCCGGTGGTTGCCGTATATTCCACCTTCCTGCAGCGTGCGTACGATCAGCTTCTGCAGGACATCGCTATGCTGAAGCTCCACGTGGTTTTCGCTGTGGATCGGGCAGGTCTTGTGGGTGAGGACGGTGAGACCCATCACGGTGTATTCGATGTTGGCTATCTGCGGCAGATACCCGGTATGACCCTTCTGGCGCCTGCAAGCTGCGCGGAACTGGAAGCGATGCTGGACTACGCCGTGAATAAATGCACCGGTCCTGTAGCCATCCGCTACCCCAGAGGCGGCAACGGCGCGTACACAGAGGCACAGTTTGACGCTTCCGGTATTGTGAAGCACAGAAGCGGCAAGGATTGCGCCATTATTACCTACGGCACGCTGATCGATCAGGCGCTTGCAGCCGCTGATATTCTTGCCCAGCAGGGGACCGAAGCCAGCGTCATTCGCCTTACTGCTTTGAATCCGCTACCTGTGGATGCCCTGAAGGCTGCCATTGGCGATATTCAAAATGTATTTGTGGTAGAAGAAGCCTGCACCGGCTCCGGTATCTGCGCTGTTGTCAGCCACGATGTACGCAAATGCACCGGCATTGATCTTGGCGGCGAATACGTGACCCACGGCAGCATCGCCCAGCTTTATAAAAAGCACGGTCTGGATGCAGCATCCGTGGCACAGAAGATCCGGGAGGTGCTTGCTCTGTGAAAATTAAGAAGAGATTGGATGTCCTCCTGACGGAACGTGGCTTTTTCGACAGCCGTTCCAAAGCCCAGGCCATCATTATGGCAGGGCAGGTCTATGTAGACGGACAAAAGGCAGACAAGCCCGGCATTTCCTACGAAGAAACCGTGGATATCGAGGTCCGTGGCGAAAGCTGCCCATATGTCAGCCGGGGCGGATTGAAGCTGGAAAAGGCGCTGCGTGATTTCGGTGTTGATCCTACCGGCTTCGTTTGCAGCGATTCCGGCGCATCCACCGGCGGTTTTACCGATTGTCTGCTGCAGCAGGGCGCCAGCAAGGTTTTTGCCATCGACGTTGGTTACGGCCAGCTGGATTGGAAGATCCGCAGTGACCCCCGTGTAGTGGTTATGGAGCGCACCAATATCCGCTATGTGACCCCGGAAGACCTGGGAGAAGCGCTGGATCTTTCGGTGATCGACGTGAGCTTTATCTCGCTGAAGATCGTTTTACCTGCCATCAAGGCGCTGCTGAAGGCCACCGGTCAGGTGCTTTGCCTGATAAAGCCCCAGTTTGAAGCCGGCAGGGAAAAGGTAGGGAAGAAGGGCGTCGTCCGCGACCCCGAGACCCATAAGCAGGTGCTGGACGATTTTGTCGCTCTGGCGCATCAGCTTGATTTTACCATCCTCGGTCTGACGTTTTCTCCCGTGAAAGGACCTGAGGGAAATATTGAATTTTTGGGGCATCTTACCCTGGCTGACAGTGACAGCATTACGCCGGATACTGCCCGGGTCGTTGCCGATGCCCATACTGCACTAAAGGGGTGAACTGTATGAAAAATATCATATTAACGCCCAATCCCTATCGGGACAAAGGTTTTCAGACCGTGCGGGAAGCCAAGCGGATCTTAGAGGAATCCGGAGTTACCTGCAAGATCTGCCTGCCTTTTGAGGTGGATTCCACCTTCGTTTTACCCACTGATCTGCAGTTTTCCCGGCTTGACCGGGAGATCCACCACTGCGACCTTGTGATCTGCTTCGGCGGTGACGGCACCATTTTGCACATGGCAAAGACCGCCACCAAAGCCGGCATCCCCATTTTGGGTGTCAACATCGGCACCATGGGCTTTATGGCAGAGCTGGAATCCACCGAGCTAGCGCTTCTTCGCAAGCTGGCAGACGATCAGTATTCCATCGACCGCCGGCTGATGCTGGACGTGATCATCCAGCGCAATCAGGACATTATCTTCCACGATATCAGCCTGAACGACGTGGTGGTAACCAAGGGCGCTGTGGCACGAATTATGAATTTGAGTGTGGAGTGTGACGGCGTTGAGGCCGTTTCCTTCGGCGGTGACGGTGTAATTGTGGCAACACCCACCGGCTCTACCGCCTACAGCTTGTCCGCCGGTGGCCCCATCGTGGAGCCGGAGGCTGACAGTATGCTGATAACCCCCATTTGCGCCCACGATATCGTCAGCCGCTGTATCGTGACCTCCGGCAAACGGGTGATTACCGTTAAGATGTTCAACAGCACCAAGCGCAACGCATTTTTGAGTGTGGATGGCGGCAAGGCGTTCCGCCTGAATCCCGAGGATCAGGTGGTCGTCCGCAAATCCAAGCTGGAGACCAAGCTGCTGCGTTTGAAAGACCGCAGTTTTTACGACGTTGTCAATATGAAGTTCAGAAGTTGAGGTTAGAATTATGAAGAGTCAAAGACAGGCAAAAATTATGGAGATCATCTCCAACAGAGATATCGAGACCCAGGAGCATCTGCTGCTGGAACTGAATAAGGCAGGCTTCCGCAGTACCCAGGCTACCATTTCCCGCGACATTAAGGAGCTTCGTATCGTAAAGGAGCTGACCAGCTTCGGTACTTACCGCTATACCGCCGCATCCAGCGAAGTCACCGGCACGTTTTCCAGCAAGCTGAACACCATTTTCCGTCAGTGCATCACCCGGTATGACTACGCTATGAATATGGTGGTGATCCACACGCTGCCCGGTTTGGCTTCTGCCGCCGCATCCGCTGTGGATTCCATGAATATGAGCGTCGTTGTGGGCACGCTTGCCGGCGATGATACCGTATTTATCGTAATGCGGGATATGAATGCCGCGGCCGCCTTTTGCGGTGAGATCCAGAATCTGCTGGATTGATTCTTACGGGAGGAGTACGCCATGCTGAGCCTTCTGCATATTGAGAATATCGCGGTCATTGAGCGGGCGGAAATCTCCTTCGGCCGTGGTTTTCACGTGCTCACCGGCGAGACCGGTGCCGGTAAATCCATCCTGATCGACGCCATTTCCGCCATTCTGGGCGAGCGTTCTTACCGGGATATGATCCGTACCGGCGCCGACAAGGCCTCTGTCCGGGCGGTATTTTCGGATGTACCGGAGTATCCCTGGTTCCGGGAAAACGGCGTAGAATACGACCCCGAGGTTATGATCCAGCGGGATATTTACTTAGACGGCAGAAACACCTGCCGGGTCAACGGAACCCCGGTGACCGTTACCATCTTGCGCAAGCTGGGCATCCAGCTTATCAATATCCACGGTCAGCACGATAGTGCATCTCTGTTTGACGAGAACAATCATCTGCGCTATTTGGATGATTTTGCTGAAAACAGTCCCTTATTGGAAACTTATGCCGAGAAATTCGCAGCGGTCGTTGCCCTGAATAAGGAGATTGAGCGCTTCTCCATGGACGAGGGCGAGAAGCTGCGCAAGCTTGAAATGCTGAAGTTCCAGATCGCTGAAATCGAAAAGGCAGAGCTTACGGCGGGTGAGGACGAAGCGCTGGAGCAGCGGCGCAAGGTGCTGCAGAACGCCGAGAAGCTGTCCGACGGTCTTAACAGCGCTGTAGAGAGCCTCTACGGCGGCGATGATACCGACGGTGCCATTTCCCTTATCAGCACGGCACAGCGCGATATCGCCCGTCTGAGCCGCTACACAGACAGCTTTGATGCCCTGCAGGAAAAGCTGACGGATCTGATGTATTCCCTGCAGGATGCAGCCGATGAGCTGCGCGCCCATCGGGATGGTCTTTCCTATTCCGGCGATGAGCTGGAGCAGATCGAAACCCGGCTGGATGTGATCCACCGTCTGCGCCGCAAGTACGGTGCCGATTGCGCCGAGATCCTTGCTTACCTGGAAAATGCCAGAAGGGAACTCGATGAGATCGAATTTTCCGACGATCATCTGGAAAAGCTGAAGCGTAAGCTGCTGAAGGCTGAAAAGGAAGCCTGGGACGCAGCCTACGCCCTTCGTGACAGCAGAATCGCTGCGGCAGAAACACTGTCTGCCCGGATCTTGGATGAGCTTTCCCAGCTGGATATGCCGAAGGTGCAGTTTTCCTGCCAGTTTACGGAGTTGGAGCTGACCGCCAACGGTGCCGACGGCGTGGCATTTTATATGTCTGCCAACGCCGGCGAAGCCCTGAAGCCCATGAGCAAGGTTGCTTCCGGCGGTGAGCTGGCGCGGATCATGCTGGCGATCAAAAATGTGCTTGCCCAGCAGGATCAGGTGCCGACCCTGATCTTCGACGAGGTGGACACCGGCGTTTCCGGCAGAGCCGCGGTCAAGGTGGCTGAAAAGCTCCACGCCATCGCCGGCACGAAGCAGGTGCTTTGCGTTACCCATTTGCCCCAGATCGCCGCAAGAGGTGACAATCACATGCTGATCTCCAAATCCGAGCGGGACGGACGCACTTACACCACCGTCACACCGCTGGATCGGGAAGGTCGCAAACAGGAGCTTGCCCGGATCATCGGCGGCGCGCATATCACAGAAACCACCCTCAAGAGCGCAGAGGAAATGCTGCAATAACTTGTTTTACTTGACAAATCCGGATCCATTTGTTAACATACTTTCAACACGAAGAAGGGAAGAAGTAAGCGATTCCTTTTCCGCCAGAGAGCTGCCGGTGGGTGCAAGGCAGTGGGAAAAGCCGCCGAAATACCTCCCGGAGTGGTCTTTCTGAAATGTAAGTAGGGAAGAACGGGTGCGCCCGATAGCGCGCAGGTGTTTTTAACACTGTAAGGGTATTTCCGTGAGGGAATACCGAACCAGAGGTGGTACCACGTATTTTACGTCCTCTGCCCGTCAGGGCAGGGGACTTTTTATTTTGGAGGATAATTATGAAACTGTATGATGAACTGGTTGCCCGTGGCTTGATCGCCCAGGTTACCAATGAAGAAGAGATCCGTGAGATGATCGACAACGGCAAGGCTACTTTCTATATTGGCTTTGACCCCACCGCCGATTCTCTGCACGTAGGTCACTTTATGGCGCTGTGCCTGATGAAGCGGCTGCAAATGGCAGGCAACAAGCCCATCGCCCTCATCGGCGGCGGCACCGCTATGATCGGTGACCCCAGTGGCCGTACCGATATGCGCTCTATGATGACAAAAGAGGTCATCGACCATAACTGCGCCTGCTTTAAGAAGCAGATGGAGCGCTTCATCGAGTTTGGTGAAGGCAAGGCACAGATGGTGAACAATGCCGACTGGCTGCTGAACCTGAATTATGTGGATTTCATCCGTGAGATCGGCGGCTGCTTTTCCGTCAACAATATGCTCCGGGCCGAGTGCTTCAAGCAGAGAATGGAAAAGGGTCTGAGCTTCCTGGAGTTTAACTATATGCCCATGCAGTCTTACGACTTCTACTACCTGTTCCAGCACTACGGCTGCAATATGCAGTTCGGCGGCAACGACCAGTGGAGCAATATGCTGGGCGGCACCGAGCTGATCCGCCGCAAGCTGGGCAAGGATGCCCACGCAATGACCATCACCCTGCTGCTGAACTCCGAGGGCAAGAAGATGGGCAAGACCGCCAAGGGCGCTGTGTGGCTGGATCCCAATAAGACCACGCCCTTTGATTTCTACCAGTACTGGCGCAATGTGGAGGATGCTGACGTCCTCAAGTGCATCCGTATGCTGACCTTCCTGCCCCTGGAGCAGATCAACGAGATGGACAGCTGGAAGGATGCCCAGCTGAATACCGCCAAGGAGATCCTGGCTTTCGAGCTGACCAAGCTCGTCCACGGTGAGCAGGAAGCAACCGCAGCCCAGAACGCAGCCAAGGCTCTGTTTGCCGGCGGCGGCGACGATGCAAATATGCCCACCACCGAGATCAGCGCCGAGCAGCTTACCGACGGAAAGATCGGTATTCTGAACCTGATGGTCTCCTGCGGTCTGGCTCCTTCCAACAAGCAGGCACGCCAGCTTGTGGAGCAGGGCGGCGTACTGGTCAACGATGAGAAGGTTCCTTCCGCGCAATTCACCGTTACCGAGGAAATGCTGCGCGAAGGCGTGAAGATCCGCAAGGGCAAAAAGGTATTCCATAAAGCAGTTTTGGCTTAAAATAATCAAATGCAGAAAAGGCCCCCTTTACACAAGGGGGCCTTAAATTAGCCCTATATTGCCAGATATTCCGCTATTTTCTTTTGATTTTCCGGCGATAGGGAAGTCAGCGGCAGGCGGCAGCCGCCGCAATCGTAGCCGATCAGCTTCATCGTTGCTTTTACCGGAATGGGATTGACCTCGCTGAACAGCAGCTTGATAAGGGGCAAAAGCTGGATCTGCAGCTTTGCTGCCGTGGCGAAATCTTGCGACAATGCCGCCATTACCATTGCATTGGTTTCAACGGGCGCAACGTTGGACAGTACGGAAATCACGCCCTTGCCGCCCAGCGCCATAGTCGGCACCACCATATCGTCATTACCGCTCCAGACGGGCAGATCGGGACATTCCCTGCGGATCTCCGCGATTTTTGTAATGCTTGCGGACGCCTCCTTCACACCGGCGATGTTGGGGATCCGGGATAGCCGCTTATATACCGATACGGGGATATCCACGCCGGTACGCCCGGGCACATTATAGATAATTACCGGAATTTTTACCGCGTGGGCTATGGAAAGATAGTGGGCAAACAGCCCGTCATCGGTGGCTTTGTTGTAATAGGGGCTTACCACCAGCAGGGCGTCCACGCCGCATTTTTGTGCCGCGATGCTCATCTCTACCGCGTGCTGGGTTGAATTGGAGCCGGTACCGGCGATGATCAGGCAATCATCCTTCGCATAGGCCTTGCACCTGCGAAACAGCTCCAGCTTTTCATCATCGGTAAGGGTAGGAGACTCGCCGGTTGTGCCGCATACTACGACCGCCTTTACACCGGCGTCCATCTGCCTGCGCAGGAGAATTTCCATCATTGGATAGTTGACCTTGCCCTCAAGAAACGGCGTTACCAGCGCCGTACAGACGCCGGAAAAGAGTATATTCTTCATAATTGCATCCCTCCGCACCATCTTATGCCCGGGGCAGGGGATCTGACAGTATTTTTTGTTGCTTTTCTTGCAAAAATGTCCTATACTATCGCTGATAGATATTTGGAGGACGCACGATGAAAACAAGTGATTTTTGGTATGACCTGCCGGAGGAGCTGATCGCACAGACACCTCTGGAAAAGCGGGATTCGTCCCGTCTGCTGGTGTTGGACAGAAACAGCGGGGCAGTGGGTCATAAGCATTTTTATGATATTATTGACTATCTTCAGCCCGGTGACTGTCTGGTGATGAACGATTCCCGGGTGCTGCCTGCACGTCTGCTGGGTCACCGTCCCAGCGGTGGCGCCGTGGAGGTGCTGCTCCTGCGGGATCTGGGCGGCAAGAAATGGGAATGTCTTTGCAAGCCCGGAAGAAAGATGCAGGTGGGTAACGAGGTGATCTTCGGCAACGGCGAATTGACCGCTGTGGTGACCGAAGTAAAAGAGGATGGAAACCGTGTGGTGGAATTCCGTTACGAGGGCATTTTCCTGGAGGTTCTGGAGCGGCTGGGCAAAATGCCGCTGCCACCCTATATCAAGGCAGAGCTGCAGGATCAGGAGCGGTACCAAACCGTCTATTCCCGTGAGGTGGGCTCTGCGGCAGCGCCGACAGCCGGTCTGCATTTCACCAACGAATTGTTGGAAAATATCCGCAAAAAAGGCGTAAAGACCGCTTTTGTGACCTTACATGTTGGACTTGGTACCTTCCGCCCCGTAAAGGCGGAAGAAATCAGCGACCATCATATGCACAGTGAGCTGTGTATGATAGGGGAGGAAACTGCCAAGATCCTCAACGAAACCAAGGCAAACGGCGGTCGCATCATTTGCGTTGGCACCACCTCCTGCCGCACATTGGAAAGCCTTGTGAACGATGATGGCAGCTTTGAAGCCAGGAGTACATGGACGGAGATCTTTATCTATCCCGGCTATCAGTTCAAGGCGATGCAGGGGCTTATCACCAATTTCCACCTGCCGGAAAGCACGCTGGTGATGCTTGTCTCCGCCTTCGCCGGTCGAGAGAACGTGCTGTCCGCCTACGAGGAAGCGGTGCAGCAGCAGTACCGTTTCTTTTCCTTCGGCGATGCGATGCTGATTTTATAGGTTGTTTCGTAGGGGTCATTCACGAATGACCCACGGGCGATTCCTGAATCGCCCCTACATTCATTTCAATGATGTTTTGCTCATCCCACAGAGGAGATTATTATGTTCGAAAAAATGAAAGCCGACCTTATGTTCCACCGTCTGCTGAAGCGCCCGGATATTGCCAAGGCATACAAGATGGTTGGCCCGGAGGATTCCTGGTACGATACCATCACTACGGTGCATAATTCTCTGGCGCAGATCCGACAGCTTCCCCACGAAGATGTTCAAATTCAAAGTGACGACGGCCTGAAGCTGCAGGCAGTGTACTACCCAAATAGCAGCGATAAAACCGTGATCTGGGTACACGGCTACACCAGCCACGCAGAACGGGAATCGGCTTTTCCCGGACTTTTTTACCGCTCTCTGGGCTTTAACGTCCTGATTCCGTATCTGCGCGCCCACGGCCCCAGTGAGGGCAAGTATATCGCCCTGGGTGCGCTGGAGTGTGCTGACATTATGCGCTGGGTGGATTTCATCAACCAGCGCATTCCCGACGGCGAGATCGTCATTCACGGCCTGAGTATGGGCGGCGGAATCGTGCTTGATCTCGCCACGAAGGATATGAAAAACGTCAAATGCCTGGTCAGCGACGCACCCAGCACCGATGTGGAGGGCATATTCAAATATTCGGCAATGCATATCTTCAAGAAGGGTCACGAGAAGGTATTTGCCTTCGCAAAAATGCGTTTCGCCAGTGAATTTGGTGCTGAAACAGCCAAATTTGACCGTATCGCAAATATTTCCGACGCAAAATATCCGCTGCTGCTGTCTGCCGGCAGTAACGAGCAAATGGATGACATTCTTTTGCGGCTCCAGCGGCGCAGCCCGATGCCGACCACTGTGGTGATCCTGCCCGGCTGCAATCACGGTAACGGAATGTACAAGCAAACGGAAATGTATCAAACCGCAATCAAAGCGTTTTTAGAAAAGAATGTAAGAGGTAGCTATGTTTAAGCTGTTGAAACAAGAGGGGAAGGCACGTCGCGGCGAATTCACCTGCGCCCACGGCACGGTGCAGACCCCGGTATTTATGAATGTTGGCACCCAGGGCGCCATCAAGGGCGCATTGAGCGCGGAGGATCTGCGCAATATCGGCTGTCAGGTGGAGCTTTCCAATACCTATCATCTGCACCTGCGTCCCACAGACACCGTGGTGAAGCAGATGGGCGGTCTGCATAAATTTATGACCTGGGACGGTCCGATCCTGACAGATTCCGGCGGTTTTCAGGTGTTCAGCCTTTCGGGGCTTCGCAAGATCAAGGAAGAGGGCGTATACTTTTCCTCCCATATTGACGGTAAAAAGATCTTTATGGGTCCGGAGGAAAGCATGCAGATCCAGTCCAATCTTGGCTCGGATATCTGTATGGCTTTCGACGAATGTATCGAAAATCCGGCACCGAGAGACTACGTCCAGCAAAGTGTTGAGCGCACTTTCCGCTGGCTTGAGCGCTGCAAGGCTGAAAACGCGCGCTTAAATCAGCTTCCCGACACCGTAAATCCCCGGCAGATGCTCTGGGGCATCAACCAGGGCGGCACATATCCCGATATCCGGCAGGCGCATATGCAGCGGATCGCCGAGCTTGAGCTGCCCGGCTACGCCATCGGCGGTCTGGCTGTTGGTGAAACTGCAGAGGAAATGTACGACATCATCGAAGCGGTCGAGCCCTTTATGCCGGCTGACAAGCCCCGGTATCTGATGGGTGTGGGTACGCCCAGCAATATCATTGAGGCCGTCTATCGCGGCGTTGATTTCTTCGACTGCGTTATGCCGGCAAGAAATGCCCGCCACGCCCGGCTCTTTACCTGGGAAGGCGCCATCAACCTGCGCAACGCCAAATATATACTGGACGAAAGCCCCATTGATCCCAACTGCGATTGCCCGGTATGCCGCCGCTATTCCAAGGCCTATATCCGCCACCTGTTCGTTGCGGAGGAAATGCTGGCGATGCGCCTGAGCGTCATGCACAATCTGTATTTCTACAACAAGCTGATGGAAAAGATCCGCCAGGCACTGGATAACGGCACATTTGAAGCCTTCCGGAATGAATATTCTGTTAAATTAAGCCGCAGGATCTAAATTCTTCTTGCTTTTTGCCCGGAAGATGATATAATAACGAGGATAATTCTACCAAAGGAGATTTCTTTTATGGATTTTACTACCATTATTATGCTTGTAGTTATGATCGGCGTTTTCTACTTTATGCTGATCCGTCCCGAGAACAAGCGCAAGAAGGAAGCAGAAGAAATGCGTACCAACGTCAAGGTTGGTGACCGCATCACCACCATCGGCGGTATCGTCGGTACTGTTGTCAGCGTCAAGGATGACAGATTCGTTATCGAGACCGGTGCCGATCAGGTTCGCATCGAGTTCCTGAAGTGGGCTCTGTCCGCCAACGATTCTGCCAACGAGGCTGCCCAGGAAGCTGCCAAGAAGGCACAGGAAGAGCGCGCCAGAAAGAAGGCCGAAAAGAAGGCTGCCAAGGCAAAGGCCAAGGAACAGAAGTAAAATTAAAGAACCGCTTTGAAGGGCAGCACACCATAGTGATAAAATGGTTTTGAACGGTCCCTTTTCCGCTTAACTGCACAAAAAATTCCCGAAATGCGTCAGCATTCCGGGAATTTTGTTATTTGTTGATCAAAAAAGTTACCACTTCAAAACTGCTTTGCACCAGCGGTTTTCTTTTATGCAAACAGGTCTTCTGTAAAGTATGCGTTGGTATCGGCGTGCTCGTGGGCTTCGTCCCACACCGTCACACGGACGTAGATATCGTTCTTATCCACGGGGATCACCGCTTCCGTCAGATCGCAATCCTCTTTCCGGATGCAGACCTTTTTGCGGATACCGAAGGAAGCAACGATCTTCGCGGCAGGGGAGCAGGAGATATGGAGCTGGCCGTCCTCAAACCAAAGCTCCTTGATCTGCGGACCGGTAGAGGCATAGAAATGTCCGCTGTGCAGCGCGTTCATAACCGCCCGGTACTCTAATTTTTCGGCGCAGATCATACACCAGCCGCCAAACCGGCTTCTGCTGCCGTGATTATCGTCAGCCGCCACAAAATATACCCGCTGACCGCCGCGCAGCATCGCATCCATCAGCTGGGGATCATACTCGTCATAGCCGCCCATAGCGCAGCCGTGGTTGTAGATCTCCAGTGCGTGCATACCGTGATACGCGGACAGCATTTTATAATCCACCAAAGACCAGTAAGGATGATTGTAGGTTACGAAAAAGCCGTTTCTCCTCGCGGTCTGCATCAGATCGGAAATACCCTCTGGGCTGAAAACGCGCTTGGTGTCCGGCACGTCCGCATAGGTGGCAACCAGCTCAGGATGCTTGTCCCGCAGCATTTTGGTAACATATACGTTGGTCCAGTAAACCTGACGGGCATCCGGCTCCGGCGCGATCAGGCAAATATGGCAGGTCTGGCGGTATTTGAAGGAGGAATCCAGCGGATAATCGCTCATGATCTCGGTCTCATAGCCGCTCAGTGCCAGAAAATGATCGTCATTCAGCTCAGTATGGGGGACCATGACCTCGTGATCCGTGTAGGCTATGATGCTGTAGCCCTTGGCCTGATATGCCGCCTTCAGCTCTTCCGGGGTAAATTCACCGTCGGACGCGGTGCTGTGGCAGTGCAAATTCGCCTTATAAAAGGGTAGACCCTTGGGAAGTAAATACTTTTTCATTCCTTATCCTCCGGAAGCAGCACTTCCTTGGCAATATAAATGGGACGGTTCTTGCTCTGTTCAAAGGTTCTGCCCACATACTCACCGATAATGCCGATGGCAAACAGCTGCATACTGCCCAACAGCAGGATCAGCACGATGATGGTGGCATAACCTGCCACGTCAATACCCACGATCAGCTTCTGCAAAACCACCACGATCATATAGATCAGCGCTGCAAACGCGGTAAGACCGCCCAGATAGGTGGCGATCCGCAGGGGACGGGTAGAGAAGCCGATGATGCCGTCAATGGCGTAGTTTGCCAGCTTTCCGAAGCTCCACTTGGAGGTGCCGGCCTTACGCGCGCAGGCGGTGTAGGGGATATACTCCGCGCTGTAGCCGACCCAGGAGAAGATACCCTTGCTGAAGCGGTGCCACTCGGTCATCTCCAGCATACTCTGCGCCACACTGCGGCGGAAGGTGCGAAAATCACTGGCATCCGCGTGCAGCGTTACATTGGACAGCTTGTTGATGATCTTATAGAAGCACTTTTTGAAGAAGGAAAGGAGCTTTCCCTCACCACGGCGATCCTGATAGGCAGCCACCACGTCTATGTCCGGCTTTTCATCCAGGATCTTGACCATATCCCGGACGATCTCCGGACGCTGCTGCAGATCCGCGTCGATCAGACTGATGTACTCGCCGCTGGCGTGGGTCATACCGGCGTAAATACCGGCTTCCTTACCGAAATTACGGGAAAAAGAAACCACCTTTACGGGGCAGGCCTGGGCCTTATAGAGCTTTTTCAGGTTGTGCAAAGTGGCATCCTTACTGCCATCGTCAACAAAAACGATCTCGTAATCGTAGCCGCAGCCGGCAAAGGCTTCCAAAACAGCCTCCTGAAATGCCAGCACATTTTCCGCTTCATTATAGCAGGGGACAACAAGTGAAAGTTTCATAGCACACCAACTCACATAAAATTTCTCTAATATTATAGTCAATATAGCCGCTTCCGTCAAGGTTTCAAATTTATTTTGCATTTTTCGCCGCGAAATGCTATACTATACAAAAGAATCACGCCTGAAGGAGGAAAACTCTATGGCAAAGACGAAAACCGTATTTTTCTGCACTGATTGCGGTACGGAAACACCCAAATGGATGGGCAGATGCCCCGGCTGCGGTGCATTTAATACCATGCAGGAGCATATCGAGAGGCCTGCGGCCGCAGGAACAGTGCGAATTGGCGCAGCCAGACAGCCCAGACCCATCCGTGAGCTTGACAGCGGCGACGAGATCCGCTTTTCCACCGGTATGGGTGAACTTGACCGGGTATTGGGCGGCGGTGCTGTAGCAGGCTCTCTGGTGCTTGTAGGCGGTGCTCCGGGTATCGGAAAATCCACACTTTTATTGCAAATTTGCAACGATTTGTGCAAAGATCGCAAGGTTTTGTACATTTCCGGTGAGGAAAGCGAGCGGCAGCTCAAGCTGCGCGCCCAGCGTCTGGGTGTTCAGCCGGAGTCGCTTTTGATCCTCTCCGAAACGCAGCTGTCTGATATTGTCGGTGTGGTTGATGATGTTCAGCCGGATGTGCTGATCGTGGATTCCATTCAAACCCTTTACAGCGATACCAGCGAGTCCGCACCCGGCAGTGTGTCCCAGGTGAAGGATTGCACCATGGCACTGATGCAGCTGAGCAAGCAGCAGGGGATCACCGTATTCGTGGTGGGACACATCAACAAGGACGGCAATATCGCCGGTCCCAAGGTGCTGGAGCACATGGTGGATTGCGTGCTGTATTTTGAAGGTGATCCCAATTCCTCGTACCGGCTGCTGCGCGCAGCGAAGAACCGCTTTGGCTCTACCAATGAGATCGGCGTATTTGAAATGGGGGATACCGGGCTTGCCCAGGTACCGAATCCCTCCCAAATGCTGCTGGAAGGCCGCCCGGAAGGTGCCTCCGGTACCTGCGTTGCCTGCGTAATGGAAGGCACTCGCCCGGTGCTGGCGGAGGTGCAGGCGCTGGTATCCAAGACCGCCTTTAACGTCCCCAGACGCACCGCAGACGGCTTTGATTTCAACCGGGCAGCACTGCTGCTGGCCGTTGCGGAAAAGCGTGCAGGGCTGAAGCTGAGTATGTTTGACGCCTATATCAACGTCATCGGCGGTCTGCGGCTGGATGAGCCCGGTGCCGACCTTCCGATCGTGCTGGCGCTGGCATCTTCTTATCGGGACAGCGCCATTGCCGACGATCTTGTGGCGATCGGTGAGGTGGGCTTGACCGGCGAGATCCGGAACGTGTCCAATTTAAGCCAACGGCTGTCAGAAGTTGCAAGACTTGGCTTCAAAAAGTGCATCATCCCGAAAAACGCACCCGAAAAGTTGGAAATTCCTGCCGGACTTACCGTTTACCGCGTCCGCAATATCCGGGAAGCCATTGAAATCGCTATGTAAAAAATGAAACCGGAGAGGGGAGACCTCTCCGGTTTTTTATTCCTCTTCGTCCTCTGTAAAGTCCAGCTTGGAGAGGGGATTTGCCTGGGCGGCAATTCGCAGCTCCGTGTTCTCAATGTGGGTGTAGATTTGGGTGGTGTTGAGATTTTCGTGACCCAAGACCTCCTGAACGGTCTTTACATCCACGCCGCCGGACAGCATCATGGTGGCAGCGGTATGGCGCAGCTTGTGGGCAGAGAACTGGGTCGCATCCAGACCTGCCTGCAAAAACGCCTTTTTCACCAGCCGATGCACCGCCGTAACGCTGATACGGTTGTTATCCCGGGAGCCAAACAGCGCCCGATTGTCCGAAAGCACCTTCTTGTGGCGTTCCACCAGATAGGCGTCGATAGCCTTGCGGCAGGAGGTGCCAAAATAGACAATGCGCTCTTTATTGCCCTTACCGACCACACGGATACGATCCTCATACACATCGGTCAAATTCAGTCCAACCAGCTCACTGCGGCGGATACCACAGTTCAAAAACAGCATCAGTATTGCATAGTCACGCTTCTGATTTGGGCCTGAAACCGCCTGCAAAAGTGCGGCAGATTGCTCAAAAGTCAGGTATTTTGGCAAGCTTTTGCGCAATTTTGGGTACTCCAGATCCGCTACGGGATTTTCCGTTAGCTGCTTGGTGCGCACCGTTAAGTACTTATAAAAGGATTTCAGCGCTGACAGCTTTCTGGCACGGGCAGCAGGGGAGATGCCATATTCCGCAACGGTGCTGTCCGGATTGGGCGTGCGGTCATTGGCAAGATAGGACAGAAATTCAAATATGTCGGAGGTTGTAATATCACGAATGAACGCAATATCTACATCCTTAATGTCGATCTCATCCAGGCGGGTGTGGATCGGCATATCACTGCGCATCAGCTTTACGAAACGCAGGAACATCCGCAGATCCAGATAATACTCCTGAATCGTAAGGGAGGATTGACCTTTGATGGTCTCGTGGTAGACGAGAAAGTCACGCAGAATATTGGGACAATCGTGGTAACGCTGCATTTTTGTACCTCCAGGCAGGAAAATCGTCAACTGGGGGCAGGATAGACCCCTGGAAGCGAATCCCTGCCCGAATCCGCACCCAACGCAACAAAATAAAAATTTTGTTGCGTTGGAGGGGCTGTTTTCAATATATATTATATAGAATGGTTTGTCAAGAGGTATTTTGGGCGAATTGGGCGATTTTCTGCATTTACGGCGCTTTCGGTGCTCTTTGCGTCTGCTGGGCATCAATTTGTACATTTCCTATGCACACAGCATTGATCCCAGCGCTGCGAGCCTGCACCATCGTCTGCGCAGAGCTGTGCTATTCATTTACTGATACATTCACCGCTGCTTCCATCGCTATATCATCAATGCAGCGGCGTTCTATTCAATCACACAATATCGTACAATAAAGTCTCTGCTGCGCCAAACCATCGGCGAATTCCCGCTGACAGCTAATGATTGGCGTGTAGTGTTATTCATTAGGATCATAGACCTCGCTGCGGTTTATTCGATACGCACCGGCAATCTCTGCGATGCTGCCACAGCACCCACCCGGCGATTTACACACTTCACAATGCCAAATTTATGCGTACAAACATATTCGCTAATTTGTTCGTATTGGTCTGTATTGCATTTTTCCTCATTTTTGCCGAAAAAAACCCTTAAAATCCACGCATTTTTGACATTTAGTGTGTATTTTACGGTTATTTTCCGCTGTTTTTGGCTGTTTTTAGCAATAATTGTTCGTTTTTTTACCTCCCCCGCTCCCCTTCTGTCACCGTAAAAATGAAAAATTCCTTTACTTTTCCCCTATTTAGACATACAATAATAGTATCATACCGCATTTGGAGGTATCTGCTATGAGTGTGAAAAGAATCGGTGTATTGACCAGCGGCGGTGACGCGCCCGGTATGAACGCCTGCGTGCGTGCTGTCGTCCGTACCGCTCTGTACCACGGCGTGGAATGTTACGGCATCCGCAGAGGCTATAACGGTCTGATCAACGGTGATATTATCAAACTGGACGAAAAGAGCGTCAGCCGCACGATCAACCGTGGCGGCACCATCCTGTATACCGCCCGCAGCAAGGAATTTATCACCGAAGAAGGTCAGCAAAGAGCTGTAAACACCTGCAAATTCCTGGGTCTGGACGGCATTGTCGCCATTGGCGGCGACGGTACCTTCCGTGGCGCAAGAGCTTTGAGCCATCACGGCGTCAACGTGGTTGCTATTCCTGCCACCATTGACAATGATATCTGCTGCACCAATTACAGCATCGGCTTCGATACCGCTGCCAATACTGCCATTGACTGCATTGACCGTCTACGTGACACCATGCAGTCCCACGAGCGCTGCTCCGTTGTTGAGGTTATGGGTCGGAATGCCGGTTATCTGGCGATGTACGTGGGTCTTGCTGTCGGTGCGACTGCCGTTCTCGTGCCGGAAAAGCACATTGATTTTGAGAAAGACGTGATCGAGAAAGTGCGCAAAGCACGCCTGAAGGGCTTTACGCATTTTATGATCGTGGTTGCCGAGGGCGCCGGCTCTGCTGCGGATATCGCCGCGAAGATCAAGGAAAGCATCGGCCTGGATCCCCGGGTCACCGTCCTGGGTCATATCCAGCGTGGCGGCTCCCCTACCGCCCGTGACCGTGTCAATGCCACAAAAATGGGCTACCTGGCGGTGGAGCTGCTGCTTGCCGGTAAGACCAACCGTGTGGTCTGCACCAACGAAGGCAGCTTCCTGGATGTGGATATTGACGAGGCTCTGGCGATGAACCGCAACATCCAGAGTATGGAGGTCAACGTCCTGGACGCAATGACCGGCATCTAAATATACATAAATTAAGCGCGCTGTTTGTCGCAGCGCGCTTGTTTTTATGCTGTTGGCAAAGTATCCGGTACGTAAGAGCAAGACTTAAAGTTTGATGCTTTCTCGATGTATCCGTCACAGACTACCAGAATGGAGCCATCATCAATGAGCCCCAACTGCAATTTATGTTCGATCGTTTCCGTATAAACGATACCGTCTTTTCTGTAGGAGATCTCCTCCGTTACCAATGCTTCTGCATGAGAGTCCCAGCATCCAACTTCACCAATCGAGATCTCCGATTGCAGCCAATCAATGCCGGCATCCTGAATCGCTTCCAGGTGCTTGGCTTCATCCGGCACGATTCCGGGATTCGTATTATTGATCGTCTGCGACTTTCCAAGCAAGTAATCTTCCCGTTGGGCAAAATAGGTGTTGGTAACATTTCGGATGGTCTGTTTATTATAAATACCGGAAATTGCAGCGTTGGATAATATCCGGTAGCCATCATCTTCCGCAGGCATCAGCTTTACCATAAAATCGCCGTAGTAAGGCGCAGTATACTGCACCATCAGGCTGCCGTCATCCAGCGTTTCAATATAGTTGACCTGCAGTTTTTCAATACCATCCGGGCCGGTATGTGCCGTATAATAGCAGTTTGTTTCCTCCAGATAGACAAGTCTATCCAAGCCAATCCCGTTGGTCTCCTCCAAAGTAATGCCAAACAGCCGGGTCAACACCGCATCCATCTTCTCCACCGGCAGCCGGAACAAGTCCATCTCTTTCCAATACTGCCCCATTTTACCTTCCAGCAAAACCAGTTCTTCATCTGTCGGCTTTTGAGACTCACCACGGAAACCGTCATAGAACAATCTGCACAAGTCTACATCAGCAGGTGTGGCATACTCAGAAAGCAATGCGGAATTATAAAAGGATTCCTGACCGCTCCAGCTCAAAAACGCCTCAAGCTCGGCAATTCTGGGATCCGGCTCTGTAGGCTGCGTTGGCGGTGCGGTATTTTCTGGCGGTTCCGTCGGCATCGTCGTTGTTTGGGTTGGATCTGTGGGCGCTGTCACCGGCGCTAATTGACAGGCGCAAATACAAATAAGCGTCGCAAACACCGTGAAAATTATGATCGCTATTTTCATATTATTACCTCCTTTTCTATTTCCAATTTTATGGTAATACACAACAATATTCTTTGTCAAGTTACAGTTTTGTCACTATTTTGTAATAATTCGTAACTATTTAATACTTTTTTGTAACCTTTTTCAGGAAATAGAAAACACCTGCTGCAATTTGGCAGCAGGTGTTTTAAGCCTTGGGATGGCATTTTTCATAAACGGAGCGCAGCTTCTGATTCACCATATGGGTGTAAAGCTGTGTGGAGGAAATATCGCTGTGACCCATCAGCTCCTGCAATGAGCCCAGGTCAGCACCATTTTCCAGCAGATGCACCGCGAAGCTGTGGCGCAACGTGTGGGGCGTGATCTCCTTTTCAATCTTCGCGGTGGTCTGGTAGTGCTTCAGGATCTTCCAGAAGCCCTGGCGGCTCATCCGCTGACCGCCCACATTGACGAACAGCGCACTCTCGTCCGGCGTTGCCAGCATAGAGCTGCGGATATCCTTTATATAGGTGGACAGTGCCTTCAGCGCACCGGGATACAGCGGGATCGCTCTGGACTTGCGGGCGCCGGAGCACTTGATGATACCCAGCTCCAGATTGACATCGTCCAGATCCAGGTCGATCAGCTCCGTAACACGGATGCCGGTGGCGTACATGACCTCCAGCATTGCCTTATCACGGTAGCCCTTGGCATCCACACATACCGGCTGTGCCAGCAGCAGCTCGATCTCACGGCCGGTGAGGATCTGGGGGAGCTTCTTCTCGCCCCGGTCAACGTGAATATCCACAACCGGCGTTTTCTCCAGGAAGCCGGTGGAAACCACATAGCTGTAAAAGTTCTTCAGGCTGGCAAGATTTCGGGAAACCGTGGCTGCGGAGCGACCCTCATCTTCCAGGTGGGACAGATACTGGCTGATATTCAGTTGTGATGCTTCCACCACATTGGCGACCCCACCGGCGTTGAGCCACTCGGCAAACTGCCGGATGTCACGCATATAGGAGGCTATTGTGTTGGCGGAGGCTTGCTTTACCTTGGACAGGTAATTTTCATAAGCCCGAATCAAGTCCAACATGAATACGTGTACCTTTCCTTACAGAATCCTCGCCAGCAGCGGCGAGAAGAATAACCAATTAAGTAAAACTGTGATCGCAGCGATCCCAATGCAGGTCAGAAGCTCCTTCTTTTCATCATACTCCCCCATTACACGCCGGAAGCAATACCAGCAAAGCAGCGGCACCAGGAAAATATCGCAGAAGAAAAGCAGAAATCGAACCAGCCAGCCGGCCGTGCCAAAGGCGTTCCACACGAGGGCACCCAAATAGGCAAAGCAAAACAGTCTGCAGCCGCAGACCGTATATAACAGCCAGGGACGGGATATTGAAACCGCGTAAGCGGCGATCAGAAAAGGCAGCAGCTGCGCAGCCAGCGAGAAAACGATCGACACCTGGTCAAAGTGTACCCGGCGCATCCAAGAAAAAACAGATTCATCCGCGTGCGCAGCAAGCAGGGTTCCCAGCAGCAGACCAAGCACGCAGAAAAACAAAAGCGGCAAGGCACGGTGCCGGATGAAGCGAAATACGCTTACAAAATGGTTGTCCTTTTGCATATCCGTAACCTCCAGAAAAGCGCATCGAGAGTATTACGGAAACCAACCGCAACAGGGCAAACCAACCCCATATATTCATTGTGTACGAATACTATACTCCAAAACCGATGCAAAAGCAAGGCTGATTTGTACATTTTTACGATTTTTGTCAATTATGCCGATTTTTATGTTAACATTGTTATGTTAACAAGATGAACTGAACGGGCAGAAATATTATCCATTTTCGACGATATGTCAAGATGTTGCGCAGCAGCCCAAACTCCCACACTAAATGTGGGTTTTGCAGGATTTCCTGCACATTTTATATTGTGGGTAAATTTCTTTTACCCACAATACCTTTTTGTACAACTTAACGATAACGGGGAATTTTGATCCTGCTTTTTCCGGATTTTTTCCGTAATCCAGGCAGCAGTGACCCCCCTGCCCCCAGTAAGATCATCAGTGCCGACAAACCAACACCGGCAAACACACCGTCAAACCAGATCGCCGTGACGCTCAGCAGCACAAGAAAGAAGCCCAGCGCCGTCAATGCGCTGACCAAAATCCTCTGTTTCTTCGTTAAAGTGAATGCGATCAGGCAGCCCAGCGCAGAGGAAGCCAGCACCGCACAATGCGCCCCCAAGCCTGCGCCGTCCATAGGCACCGTTTCACACAGCACCAAATAAGCGATCAGCAGTGCGCCCAACAGAGCGGCAGCCACCGACACCGCAATGCCGATCACGATCCCCACCGGTACCGACACCCCGGCGCCGGACATTTTCCGTTTTACAGCCATAGCCCTCTCCCCTTTCGATACAAGCTATGACGCCTATGGGCAAAAAATAACCGGGAGTTTCCTCCCGGTTATTTTTCAGTATCTTACTGTGCCATCTGCGCCGCGCAGGCATTGAGAAGCGCTTTCGCGTCCTCCTCGGTCTTGCCCACAGCGGTGTAGTAGAATTTTACCTTCGGCTCGGTACCGGAGGGTCGCGCGATGACGCTGCCGCGGTCACCCAGCAGCAGCTCCAGCACATTGGACTTGGGCAGATGGATCTGTGTGGACTCGCCGGTTTCCAGATCGGTAGCCAGGCTGATCTTATAATCCCGGACAGCCGTGACCTTAGCGCCGCCGATGGTGACAGGAACATTCTCACGCAGATCGGCCATCATTTTGGCAGCCTTCTCCATGGCGTCAGCGCCGGTAAGCTCAATGCTCTGCACGTGCGCCAGGTAGTAGCCAAACTTGGCATACAGAGCCTCCAGGGCATCGATGATGGTCATTCCGGAATTCTTAAGCGACGCTGCCATCTCGCACACCAGCATGGAAGCGACGACCGCATCCTTATCCCGTGCGTAGGTACCCTTCAGGTAGCCGCAGCTTTCCTCAAAGCCAAAGACGAATTTATTCTCCTGACCCTTCTGCTCCAGCTCCAGGATCTCACCGCCGATGTACTTAAAGCCCGTCAGCACGCTCTTCATCTCAATGTCGTAATATGCCGCGATACGGTCAGCCAAAGGCGAGGAAACGATGCTGCGCACCGCCTCTGCACCCTCCGGCAGATCGCCACGGGCAGTTCTGGCTTTGAGTATGTAATCCAGCAGCATAAAGCCCAGCTCGTTGCCGGATAGCTTGCGGAAGCCATCACCGCAGGGTACGGCGATCGCAACACGGTCCGCATCCGGGTCAGTGCCGATGATCACATCGCAGGGTGCCGTCAATGCCACCTTGTAGCTCTCATTCAGGGCGGCATCCGTCTCGGGATTGGGATACTCGCAGGTCTTAAAATCGCCGTCAGGCTTCTCCTGACAGCCCACAACCGTAATATTGACGCCCAGGCGACCCAATACCTCTCGGACAGGCTCATTACCGGTACCGCAAAGCGGCGTGTAAACGATGTTCAAGCCAGCGGTGCGGAGCATTTCAGGATTTACCGCCTCTGCAAGGACGGTTTCATAGTAGCTTTCCCAAATATCCTGCCCGATGTAGTGGATCAGGCCTTCTGCCATATAATTGTCAAAGCTCTTGGTTTCCGGCACGAAGAACGGAATTTGGGAGATCTTTTCGGTAACCACCGCAGCCGGCTCGTCGGTCATCTGACAGCCGTCGGGACCGTAGCATTTGACGCCGTTATATGCGCCGGCATTGTGGCTGGCGGAGATCACGATACCGCAGCCGCACCGGAGCTTTCGGACGGCGAAGCTGAGCATCGGAGTGGGTGCCAGCCGGTCATACAGCCAGGTCTCGATACCGGATTCCGCAAAGGCAACCGCGCAGATTTCCGCGAAAAGCTGGGAATTATGCCGGGAATCGTAGCCGATCGCGGCTTTCTTCGGCAAATCAGTAGTAACCAGCCAGGCTGCCATACCCTGCGCCGCTCTGCGCACCGTATAGCGATTCAGCCGGTTGCTGCCAACGCCCATAATACCACGCATACCGGCGGTGCCAAACTGCAGATCGCTGCCGAAGCGACCCTTCAGCTCTTCTTCGTTTCCGCTCAATGCCGCAAGCTCCGCCTTAACATCCTCCGGCAGATCAGCAGCACACCAAAACTGATAACGTTCCAAGTAATTCATACCGTTCCTCCTGGTTCCGAATTTTGAAAAAGACAGCCCAACTTTTCAGTTTGAGCTGTCTTTATAGATACAAATTAAATCAGGCTTCCTCGCTCTTGCTCTCGGTCAGGGCGCGGAAACGGGCACGGGTCTCACGGACATCTGCCAGAGACTGTGCAATGGTCTCCTCGGTAGCACGCAGAGCATCGTCCATATAGGCGTTGCTTGCCTGCTTCAGCTGCTCGATACGGGTCTGGGCGGCCTCGATCATTTCCTGGCACTTGCGCTTTGCTTCCTGATAGATAGCCTGCTCGGAAACCAGCTCGTCTGCCTTCTGCTGTGCCTCACGGACAATGCCTTCCGCCTCACGGCGAGCCTGACCGATCAGTTCGTTGCGGGATTCAACAATAGCACGGGACTGCTTCAGCTCAGCCGGCATCTGGGCAATGATCTCGTCCAGCATGTCCAGGACCTTGTCGCGCTCCAGGATGCACTTGTCCGCACCCAGAGGCAGTGCCCGGGCGTCCTCGACCAGGGTGTACAGTGCACTGATGATATCTTCAATGTGCTGCTCGTTCATTTTCTATTTCCTCCTTGATGTATGGTAGATACACGTTTTTTGAATTCCTCTATAATCTGCTCCGGCAGGAAGTCTGACAGGTCCACATCGTATGCGCCCAGTTCCTTCACCGTGCTGGAGCTTAGATACATATATTGATGCTCGGCGGTCAGGAACATGGTATCCAGATTGGGATTGATCTTATGATTGATCAGCGCCATCTGGAACTCGTTCTCGAAATCCGAGCCGGCACGCAGACCCTTGACGATCACGCAGCCGCCCTTGCGCCGGGCGTAGTCTGCCAGCAGCTCATTGGAGCTGTCCACCTCCACATTGGGAATATCGGAGGTGACCTTGCGGATCATATCCACCCGCTCCTGCTGTGAAAACATGGGATTTTTACCGGCATTAACCATAACGCAAACGATCAGCCGGTCGAAGATATTTGCCGCTCTGCGGATTATATTCAAATGTCCGCTGGTAACCGGGTCAAAGCTGCCCGGATAGATGGCGATCTTCATATCCTAGTCCTTTCGGTACAGGGTCAGTAATGTTTGGCCGTATTTATAGTCTTTGGAACGGGAATAGCCGGAAAATTCGCACAAAAGCGCCTTTCCCGCAGGGCGTTCCGCAACTATTATACCACCAGATTCCAAAATGTCAATTTCCGTTATCATTTTTAGTGCATTTTCTAAAAAAACTTCTGCATAAGGCGGATCCAGCAGGATCAGGTCGAATTTCTGCCGGCAGCGCCGCAGATAGTCCGCATAATCGCTGCGGATGACTTGGGCATCCCCTTCCAGCCTGCAACGGCGCAGATTTTCCCTGATGAGCTGATTCGCCTTCTCGTCCGCATCCACGAACACCGCGCTTTTTGCGCCACGGCTCAAAGCTTCGATGCCCAACTGACCGGTACCGCCAAATAAGTCCAGCACCCGGGAATTGGGGACGTCAAACTGGATAATGCTGAACAGCGCTTCCTTTACCCGGTCGGTTGTGGGTCTGGTTTTCAGCCCATCCGGGGTCTTTAGCTGTACGCCCCGGGCTTTTCCGGTGATCACACGCATATTCAGGCATCTCCTTCCGGGTGAAAATGTTGATACACCGCCGTGGCGGCATCCGCAGGCAAAATACGCATCAGCTCCTCAATGGAGGCTTTGCCGATATTCGCCAGGCTCTTAAAGGTCTTCAGCAGCATTTGCTTGCGCTTGGCGCCAATGCCTACAATGCCGTCCAGCTGAGAATACTGCAGCCGCTTGCTGCGCAGATGCCGGTGATAACGGATTGCAAAATTATGGGTATGCTCCTGAATATTGCCGATCAGGGCGAATACCGCCAGCTGATTGGTAATAGCGATCTCCTCCCCTTCCGGGGTCACCAGCGCCCGTGTACGGTGGCGGTCATCCTTGACCATACCGAACACCGGGAAGGAAAGATCAAGCTCTCTGAGGGCATCCACAGCCACATTGGCGTGGTTGATACCGCCGTCGATCAGCAGAAGGTCCGGAGCGGACTCAAAGCCCCTGTCCCCTGCCTTATAATGGGCAAATCTGCGCAGGATCACCTGGCGCATAGAGGCGTAGTCATCCTGATCGGTCAAGCCCTCCAGCTTGAAGCGCTTGTAATCACTGCTTTTAGGCTTTCCGTCCTGAAATACCACCATACTGGCAACGATATCCGTGCCGGAAATATTGGAGATATCAAAGGATTCTATTCTCGCCGGCGGTGCCATATTCAGCATTTTACCCAACAACGCCAGCGTCGCGGAAACACGTTCTTCCTTACCGGTTACCCGGTTTGCCTCCTCAAAGGCATTTTTGACAGAAAGTTCCACCAAACGTCTGTTCTCACCGCGCTGTGGAATCAGGATCCTTGTAGCGCTGCCGAACTGCTGCTGCAAAAATTGCGCAAAAAGTTCGCTGTCTTCCACCTTAAAGGGTAAAAGTATCCGTTTTGGCGCCAAACCGCGGCTGATATAGTACTGTTTGAGTAAGCTGGAAACAGCGGCTTCTTTATCATCCGGCACAGAAAGAATCTCGTAATCCTTATCCAGAAGATCGCCGCCGCGGAAATGCAGCACCGCAAAGCAGGCCTTGCTCTCGGTCTCGGCATAGCCGATCACGTCGGTATCCGCCAATGCGCCTGCCGTAACATTCTGCTTTTGCCGAAGCTGCTCCACGGCATTCAGCCGGTCACGCAGGGCAGCTGCCCGCTCAAATTCCAGATCATCAGAGGCTTCCAGCATTTGCGTGCGGATCTCATCGGCAACCTGCTTGTAGTTGCCAAGCAAAAGCTGTCTTGCCTGTTCCATCATACAGCGATACTGCTCCTGGGTTCTGTCGGGCATACACCAGCCGGCGCATTGATTCATGTGGTAATTCAGGCACGGTCTGCCCTTGCCGATATCCCGGGGAAATTCACGACTGCAGTTGGGCAGCTTCAGGGTGCTGCGGATGGCCTCCAGAACGCTTTGGGTCACACTTCTGCTGCCGTAGGGACCAAAATAGGAAGCGCCGTCATTTGCCAGCTTGCTGACAAGCGACAGTTTGGGATACGCTTCACGCATATCCAGCCGCAGGTACGGATAGCCCTTGTCATCCTTCAGCAGGATATTATACTTGGGCATATGCCGCTTGATCAGAGAACATTCCAGCACCAGCGCTTCAAATTCCGACGCGGCGATGATCACATCGAAATGGTCGATCTTCGACACCATGATCCGGGTCTTGGGCGAATGGGACACCGTATCCACAAAATACTGGCTGACACGGTTTTTCAGCTTCTTCGCCTTACCGACATAGATCACCTTGTCCGACTTGTCGCGCATGATATAAACACCGGGCTGCATCGGCAGGCTCCGTGCTTTTTCCTTCAACTGGTCAAAAGTCATATCTTACTCCAAAAAAGTTCCGCCCCAATGCTTTTTCGCATTGAGGCGGTTTTGCACACAGCTAATCAGTATACATCCTGCTGGAGCATCGTCTCCAGCGCGTTCACAGCCGCCTCCGCATCAGTGCCGTCGGCAGACAGTGTAACGACTGCGCCGGTAATGATGCCCATGGACATAATGCCGAGCAGGCTCTTGGCGTTCATTTTCCGGCTGCCGGATTCCAGCCAAACACTGCTTTCGAATTCGTTGGCCTTCTGCACAAAATATGTAGCCTGACGGTTATGCAAGCCGGACTCGCAGCGCACAACGACTTCCTTGATACACATAGTACACTCTCCTTACTGTTCTTGCTTTGTGGACACAAGATCAACCAAATACTATGATAACAAATTTCACAAAAAAGTCAACACCTTTTCGTCAATATGCTAAAAGCCGCCGGAAGATCAGCGAAATTCCGCTATGGTCACACCGTCTTCACCCTCGCCATATACGCCTAAACGGTAGGTTTTGATGAATTTATTGCGTTTTAGCTCCTGATGAACGGCTGCACGAAGGGTGCCGGTTCCCTTGCCGTGAATGATCCGAACAGAGGTAAGATTAGATCGCATCGCCTCATCCAGATACCTTTGCAGCACGCCGATAGCTTCGATACTGTCCATCCCTCGTAGATCGACCTCCGGGCTGAAAGCAGCCAGCTTCATCTGTCTGCCGGAGTGCTGCGGTCTGCCGCCTTTGGTCTTATAGGGATTTTCATCCTCCAGCAGATACACCTCATCCGGCTTTGCCGACATCTTCAAAATGCCGGCCTGCAACAGATACGTGCCGTCCTTATTGATGGCGATCACACTGGCCTTGGTACCCAGCTTCAGCAGCTCCACCGTATCGCCCACCATAATGGCACGGGAAGGCTCCGGGCGTTTGACCTCCGCGCGCTGGGCACGGAGTCTGCCTTCGGCTTCGTTTAAGCCCTTGCGAAGCTCGGTCTGCCGCTGATTCATACCCTCCACGTCGCCGCTTTCGATCTGCTTGCGCAGCACCTTCAGCTCTTCCGCGGTCTTATTGGCAAGGAAACGGGCATCGTCGATGATGCGCTGGGCTTCTGCCCGGGCAGCTTCCAGCAGTTTGTCCCGCTCTGCCTGCATCTGGGCGCTGTATTCTTCGCTCTGGTGCTTGATGCGCTCGGTCTCCGACCGCAGGCGTTCCGCTTCCAGCCGGGCAGCTTCCATCTGCTGCCGCTGGGCTTCCAGCTGGGAGAGCACATCCTCAAATTCTTTGTCGCTCTTGCCAACCAGATCGTCCGCTTCCTTCAGGATATCCTCCGACAGCCCCAGCTTCCGGGAGATGGCAAAGGCGTTAGATTTGCCCGGAATACCGATCAACAGCTTATAGGTGGGCTGCAGAGTCTCCACATTGAATTCGCAGGAGGCGTTGATAACGCCCTTGGTGCGCATAGCGTACAGCTTCAGCTCGGCGTAATGGGTGGTAGCCACTACACGGCTGTTCATTTTTCTGCAAAATTCGATCAAAGCGATCGCCAGCGCGGCACCTTCTGCCGGGTCGGTACCGGCACCAAGCTCGTCAAACAGCACCAGCGTTCTGTCATCACATTCATCCACAATGTCAACGATGGTGCGCATATGGCTGGAGAAGGTGGACAAGCTCTGGGCGATGGATTGCTCATCGCCAATGTCCGCCAGAATGGAATCGAAGGTAGACAGCTGGCTGCCATCGCCTGCCGGGATATGCAGACCACATTCTGCCATCAGGGTCAAAAGGCCGATGGTCTTTAAGGTGACGGTCTTACCGCCGGTGTTGGGACCGGTGATGATCATAGAGTCAAAATCCTTACCCAGCCGTACGGAAATCGGCACCACCTTCTTGGGGTCGATCAGCGGATGCCGGGCGTTGCGCAGCTCCAGAATACCGGAATCGTTCATCATCGGCTCCCAGGCACGCATACGGTACGCCAGCTTCGCTTTGGCGAAGATCACATCCAGCTGCACCAAAAGCTGCACATTCAGCGTAATGTCATCCCGGTGGGCAGCTGCCTCGGCAGAAAGCTCTGCCAGAATCCGCTCGATCTCCTTCTTTTCCTTAAATTCCAGGTCACGCAGCGCGTTATTGGCGTTCACGGCGGACATAGGCTCTACAAAATACGTCGAGCCGGTGGCGGATACATCGTGTACCAGACCGGGAACGTCACCGCGATGCTCGCTCTTTACCGGCACCACGTAGCGCCCCTGGCGAATGGTAATGATGGGCTCCTGCAGGTACTTTGCGTAAGCAGGCGACGAGATCATCCGCTGCAGACTTTCCTTGATCTTACCTGCCTCGATGCGCTTGTGGCGACGGATATCCGCAAGGGTCGGGCTGGCGTTGTCCGCAATTTCTTCCTCGGACAAAATCGCGCCGCTGATGCGATCCTCCAGATATTTATTGGCGGTCAGCGCCTGAAACAGTGGATCAAGGACGGTTGCCTTGTCCTCCTCATCGCCGTAGCTTTTCATATTTCTCGCGCAGCGCAAAACCGTCGCGATATGCAAAAGCTCAACCGGCTGCAGGCATCCGCCCCGGTCAGCCCGCTCTAAAGAAGCGGAAACATCAGTCACGCCGGAAAAGGACGGATTCCCCTTCCGGGTGCAGATATCCGATGCGGCGGTCGTCTGCTCCAGCAGCGCCTTTACCTCCGCAAGATCGGAGGTCGGGCGCAGCCCCAGGCAGGCATCCTTGCCGGCGCTGCTTCCCGCGCAGGCTGCAAGCTGCGCAAGGATCTGATCCAGCTCCAGCTTTATCAGTGATTTATCGTATAATTCAGACATAGTCTACTCCTAAATGTAAAGGGATTTGTAAAAATCCAGTGTGGAAAAGCTCCGCTCCAGCTGCGTTGTCAGGTAGGCTTCCGTCAGGTGAGCAAGCTGCTCCATATTCTCCTCCCCCAGGCTGAAGGAAAACAGCTTTCTGGGGTCACAAAACGCTATGTAACGCATCGCAGACACGATGCCGGGATTCACCGGCAAACGCAGACCGTCGGAATCGTGGCTTCTGCAGTGGCTACATTCCAAAGTGCCGGCGGAAATATCAAACCGATCCGGCAGTTCATTTCCGCAGGCGTGACATCCAGAAATATCCGGCATATAGCCTGCAAGGCAGGCAGAGCGCAGCTCAAAAACCGCCTTCACCGTATTTTCCGGCAGATTCAGGGCGGAGATGGCGTGCAGGCAGTTCAGCACCAGGCTTAAAAGCTCCGGATTGGGCAGATCCTCCTGGGAAAGCACCTCGGTTACCTGGCAGAAATAGGTGGCAAGCGCCAGCTTCGTAATATCCCGGCGCAGACTTTGAAACAGCTCCACAGAGGTCGCCTCGTTGACGGTATACATACCCTTGTACTCAAACAGCGTATACGAGCCGTATGCCAGAAGCTGACAGGGCGCGATCAACGGGCTGTTGCGCCGGCGCAGACCCCGGGCCTTCACTGTCAGCTTTCCGTAATTCGGCGTCAGTAGTGTCAGCAGCGCATCATGGTCATTGTAATCCGTGACCCTCAGCACCAGCCCCTGCGTCGTCAAATACATGGTTTTCCTCCATTTTCAGCGCTCTCGAATAGGCGATGTACGCCTCCGGCGCGCCGGTCTCCATAAAGATACTCCAATAATCCGCAGCATTCATTTTCATCCCTCCAGCTATAGGGTGCGCCGAAGAGACGAAAATCACTCTGGAAATTATTCGGTATAGCCGAAATTACGCACCAGGAAGTCACTGTCTCTCCAGTTTTCCTTCACCTTGACCCAAGTGGTCAGGTATACTTTGGTGCCCATAAATTTTTCGCAATCGCTGCGTGCCATTGTGGAAATTTTCTTCAGCATAGCGCCCTGCTTGCCGATGATAATGCCCTTATGGCTTGCTTTTTCGCAGTAAATGGTAGCGTCGATATCAATAATACCGCTGTCGCGCTCAGAGAATTTCGTGATCTCCACCGCGGTGCCGTGAGGGATCTCCCGATCCAGGCACCACAGCAGCTTTTCACGGATGATCTCCGCCATTACCTGCCGCTCCGGCTGGTCGGTAGTCATATCCTCTGGGAACAGGAAGGGACCTTCCTGCGCGTACTTTCCGCAAATGTCCAGCAGCGCGTCCACACCGTCGCCGGTCTTGGCGCAGATGGGAATGATGGCTGCAAAATCAGCCGCCTTGGCGTAGATATCAATAACCTCCAGCAGCGCTTCCTTTTCCACGGTGTCGATCTTGTTGATGGCCAGCACCGCAGGGCAGTTGCTGCCCTTGATCCGCTCCAGCAGACCTTCCTCCTGGGGACCGATGGATGCGATGGGCTCTACCACCAGAACGGTCAGATCCACGTCGGAAATGGACTCTCTTGCCACATTCACCATATAATCGCCCAGCTTGGTGCGTGCCTTATGGTAGCCCGGTGTGTCCACGAACACGAACTGGGTATCCTCTCTTGTCAGCACGCCGCAAATGCGGTTACGGGTGGTCTGGGGCTTATTGGACACGATCGCGATCTTCTCGCCCACCAGGAAATTCGTCAGGGTGGACTTGCCCACATTGGGACGACCGGCAATGGTGATCATAGCGGTTTTTGTTTTCATAGTATTTTCTCCTAAGTATCTTAACTGAAATCAATAATTCTGCTGCCTCTGTATTTAAGTGTTCCGGATTCGTTCAGCTTATAACCACGGTAGGAAAACTCCGAAACATAAAAAGAGCGCCGTTTGCCGCCGATCAAGAATGTGACACAATACCTTGTATGCGTTCCGTTTCCGGCATATTTTGAAAAGCTCTCCACCGTCTGCTTGTGTACAACCGTTGCCTTGACCGTCTTGACGCGACCGTATCTGTCACAGAAGAATTTAACCAAGTACACAGCCGTACAAACGATCGTAAGACCCAGAAATACAATTCCAACAATATTGTCTTTCACAGGCTTCCCCCATTATTGATCCCGGCGCATACCGGGGATCATCGCGGCAATGGCCTCTTCCCTTTCCCGCATCTGCTTTTTCTGCGTGCCTTCATCCAGATGGTCGTAGCCCAGCAGGTGCAGTACGGAATGGATCGTCAGGTAGCCCACCTCTCTGCGGGCGCTGTGACCGAATTCCTTTGCCTGGGCGGTCGCACGTTCAAGACTAATACACATATCACCCAGCGGACAAAGCCCGGTCTCCGGGTCAAGGTAATCCTCCCAATCCTCCGGCGGCTGCCCGGGTGTCAGCGTGAACATCGGGAAGCTCAGCACATCCGTAGGGCGGTCAATATCACGGCTTGCCTTGTTGATGGCGTGGATGCCGTCATCATTGGTCACCAGCACATTGATCTCGCAGGGCGTGGTGATACCCTCTGCGGATAATGCGGTTATAATGCACTTTTTGATCACAGAAGCAACCAGCGGCTGCTTCAGCGTGAAAATATCAAAGGTAATGTTGATTTTTGTTCTCATGATTTCTTCCTCTGTGCGCCCGGCTGATTTCTGCCGCTTTTCTGCTCTTCCCTTTTCTTCTCGGCACGCTCGTAGGCATTGATGATCTGCTGCACCAGCGCGTGACGGACAACGTCTGCCGAGGTCAGCTTACACACCGCAATATCCTTAACGCCCTCCAGCACGCGCACCGCATCCTTCAGACCGGAGATCTTATCGTCCGGCAGGTCGATCTGGGTCACGTCGCCGGTAATGACGATCTTGGAGCCGAAGCCAAGACGTGTCAAAAACATCTTCATCTGCTCACGGGTGGTATTCTGGGCTTCATCCAGAATAATGAAGCTGTCATCCAAAGTGCGTCCGCGCATATATGCCAGCGGCGCAACCTCGATAGAGCCGCGCTCCTGATATTTCTGGAAGGTCTCCGCGCCCAGCATATCGTACAGCGCGTCATACAGCGGTCGCAGATAGGGGTCCACCTTGTTCTGCAGATCACCCGGCAGGAAGCCCAGACGCTCGCCGGCTTCCACGGCAGGACGGGTCAGGATGATGCGGTTTACCGTCCTCTCCCGGAAGGCTGCCACAGCCGCGGCCACCGCCAGATAAGTCTTGCCGGTGCCGGCAGGACCCACGCCGATGGTAACGGTGTTGCTCTGAATTGCTTTCATATAGTCCTGCTGACCTACGGTCTTTGCCTTAATGGGCTTGCCCTTTGCGGTAATGCAGACTACGTCCTTCGCCATCTTCGCCACAAGCGCATCGTTACCCTCCTGCACCAGGGTGATCAGATAGCGCACCCGCTGCTCATCAATGGTCTCACCCTTGGCAGCAAGGGACAGAAGCCCTTCCAGCGTCCGGGCTGCCTTGTCAGCCGCCTCCGCATCGCCGGATACCTTCAGCTCCGTACCCCGGTTGACGATGGTGACGCCCAGCGCCTCCTCAATGCGCTTGATATTCTCATCAAAAGAGCCGAATACGGTAATCAGGTCTTCCACCCGTTCCGCATTCACAATTCGCTCGATCATATTACTCATAAGGCTTTATTGTCTCCTCACTTCGCACCTGACCGATCATCTCGGTACAAGCGTAATTTCCCCGGAATCGGTATAATTCATCGTCAGCTGTGCCTTGCTCCAGCCGGGAAAGGATCTTTCCGGCAACCATCTGCTCCTGAATACTGCGCCGGGCAAAGTCCGAAAGTGCCGGCTCCGGAAGCATAACGTCAGCTTGCTCGTAGCTTACCCAGGTCTCTGTCACGATGATAATGGGCAGCTGAAAACCGCCCGGCAAAGTCACATAGCTTTCCTCGTACATTTTATCACAAGTATTACCCAAAATTCCACTACCTTTGTAGAAATTTATGCGTTTTTTTCCGATTATTACGGAATATTTTTTCTCCGTGGCGGTTTTTACCGTCTGCGCCTGCCATTTCAGCGGCAAAACCGCTGAAATCGACCGGTTCGTGGCGGCATAGACCTCCCCTTTTGCCCGGGTCGCCTGAATGGCGATTCCGCAATCCGTGTAGCCGGAGATCAACACCTCCCCTTCCTTCACCGCTTGCCCCACCTTGCAAAGGGCATTTCCCCTGGTTGTCGTGATTTCGGTGATCACACCGTCACGTGTCGCAACGATGCTGCTGACGCCGCAATTTTCCTCCGGCACCTGCTGGGCTGTCCGCTCCCTTACGGTGATGACCGCCGTACAGCCGGAGGTATTGATACCAGCCCACTGCAGCTCCGGTATGGCCTGCAGCAGGGCGTTTTTCATTTTTTCGCTGCGCACCTCCTGCCGTGAAACGCCGAAAGTGATGCCGCACTGCTGGCATTTTTCCAAGATCAGCCGTGTGGGTATGCTGGTGTTACCTTCGATCTGAATAAAAAACACCCTCGTGGGCAAATACAGCGCCAGCAGTAAAAACACGGCAATCCCGATCACCAGCACCGGTCGCCGCAGCAGCCGCTTTCCGATCCAGTATATGCCCAATTTCCGGGAAACGGTGAGTTCGTATCCCCTTCTGTCCGCCAATGCACGCAGCTTTTTTACATCCTGCCGCCGCACGGAAAAGCGGACAATGATATCGCCATCCTCCCGGTCAGCACCGTAAACCGCAATGCCGGCAGCGATGATTTGGGAAATGGCGGCTGCTGGATCCGCGCAGATGAGCTGCACCCGCGCCATTCCGTTTGCGGATTTCCACAGATCCATTATCTGCCGCTCCTTTCCAGATGGACACCGTCGATCCTGCCGGTAACGATCAGCTGCTGCGGTGTCATCCGCGTCAGCTCCAGACCGCTGCCGGAGATCACAACAGCGCCGAATTTTACCCGGGCGCAGATCCTGCATCTGCCATACTCCGTTACGCCACAATGCTGCTCGATCAGCACCCGTCTGTCACCTGCGATCTCCACCAGCGGCAACCCCGGCAACGGCTCTGCCTGCAGGTCTGCTGCCGCCGCGATCCGCTCCATAAAACGCTTCTCCATTTTCACGCCTCCTTTTGGAAAAGTATATGAGTGGACAGGGATGTATTTACACCCAGGCGCATAGATTCTTTTGAGGTGACAGGCTATGAAACATAAATTGCGGACCGGCATTTTTGCAGCCATTGGGCTTTTTGTATTGATCCTGGACACGAAAACCGCACTGCTGGGGGCATCCCGGGGATTGGAGCTGTGCATCCGCACAGTGATACCGTCTCTGCTACCCTTTTTTGTGCTGTCCATGCTGCTGACATCCGCGCTGATGGGAGAAAATATTGCCATTCTCAAGCCCCTGGGACGGCTGTGCGGCGTGCAAAACGGCACGGAGTCTTTACTCCTGGTGGGTATGTTGGGCGGTTATCCCACCGGTGCGCAGTGCGTTGCGCAGGCCTATCGGGATGGCGTGATCCGCAGGCAAAGCGCCGAGAGAATGATCGGCTTTTGCAATCTTGCCGGTCCATCGTTTCTGTTTGGCATCGTAGGCGGAAAATTCAGCAGCGGTTATGCGCCGTGGGCGCTTTGGGGCATCCATATAGTATCGGCAATTCTTGTCAGCACGGTGCTGCCGGGAAGGTCAAAAGGAGATGCGGTTCTGCGACCCGGAAAAACGTTGACATTGGCGCGATCGCTGCAGCGGAGCCTGCGTATATTGGGGAATATTTGCGGATGGATCGTACTGTTTCGCATTGTGATCACCTTCCTTGACCGTTGGGTGCTCTGGCTGCTGCCGGTGCATTGGCAGGTCGCCGTTACCGGGCTTTTGGAGCTTTCCAACGGCTGCTGTGATCTGCACCGAATTGCCGACGAAGGTCTGCGCTTCATTATCGGCGCGGCGATACTGTCCTTTGGCGGACTGTGCGTTACGATGCAGACCATATCTTTTACCGAGGGTCTGTCAATAAAGCCATATCTTATCGGCAAGCTCCTGCAAGCACTGCTGAGTATCCTGCTTGCGGCGATGCTGCAGGCCAGTAAAATTCAAATTTCCGCTGTTTTTTGGATTTCCGTCCCCCTTCTCATCGCCATAATCGTCAAATTTCTGCGCAAAACGCAAAATAGGGGTAGCATTTCCCGGCTCGTTGGTGTATAATGGGCGCAGTAAGGAGGGATATGTATGCTTTTCAAGAAGAAGATCCTGCGCTCGTGTGACTACTGCCTCTACGGTACCAAGCTGGAAGGTCAGCAGATCCTGTGCGCCAAAAAGGGTGTTGTCACCTGCGAAAAGTGCCGCAAATTCCGCTACGACCCCACCAAGCGCATCCCCCTGAAGGCCAAAGCACCGGATTTTGAAAAATACGAAGAAAGCGATTTTATACTGTAAATAAAAACCCCACCGGGTTCCCGGTGGGGTTTTCTTATATCCTTATTCAAACCGCTCGGCCACGGATTTGAGGTAACCACGAATGGGCAGCTGCTGCGGACACGCCTTTTCACATTGACCGCATTGGATGCAATCCGAAGCCTTGCCGAAATACGCTGTCAGAGCATCGTATCGGGGCTTATCCTTCTTGTTTAGCGCCCCAAAATACTGCCCGATCGCAATGTTCTTCGGGCAGCGCTCGGTGCAGTAGCCGCAGCCGGTGCAGGCAATTTCCGCCTGACCGCTGATAATCTCACCGGCAAACAGCGCCATCTTGAACTCCTCGTCGGTCAGCGGCTTAAAGTCGCTCATATAGCCGGTATTATCCAGCACCTGCTCCAGGTTGCTCATACCGCTGAGCACCATGATGACATTCTCAAGACCGGCGGCAAAGCGGATCGCCCAGGACGGCACCGACAGCTTGCTGTCGGCATTTTTGAACATCATCTTCACCTTTTCCGGCACGTCTGCCAGCGCACCGCCCCGGACGGGCTCCATAATGATGATGTCCTTTCCGTGGCGCACAGCGATCTCGTGACACTGCCGGGAGCGTACCTTTTCGCTCTCCCAATCCAGATAGTTGATCTGCAGCTGCACCACATCCAGCTGTGGATATTTTGTCAGCAGTTTGTCAAGCAATTCGGGCGTACCGTGGAAGGAAAAGCCGATCCGACCTGCCAGACCCTGGGCTTTCTTCTCCATCAGCCAGCGGAAGCAATCGAATTGCTCAAAGCGCTCAATATTCTGATCGCCGATGGCGTGCAGCAGATAATAATCAAAATAGGACAGCCCGGTCTTGCGAAGCTGTTCATAAAAGATCCTGTCCCGATCCTCCAGGGTCGTCAGCGGTCCGTTGGGCAGCTTGGAGGTAACGGTAAAGGCGCTGCGCGGATAGCGCTTCGTAAGCGCTTCATTCACGGCGTATTCACTTTGTCCGTCGCAATACATCCAGGCGGTGTCAAAGTAGGTAAAGCCCCGCTGCAGAAATACATCCACCATCTGCTTGAGCAGTTCAATGTCGATGCTGCCGTTATTGTTGGGATCTGTCAGCGGCAGGCGCATCAATCCAAAACCAAGCTTTTTCGTCATATTTCTCTCCTACTGCATCATTTCCAGCAGCTGTTCTTCTGTAAGAATGGGGATCTGAAGCTCCCTCGCCTTGCGTTCTTTGGAGCCGGCGTTTTCGCCCACCACCACGTAGGTCGTCTTTTTGGAAACAGAGCCGGAGACCTTGCCGCCCAGCAGTTCGATCTTCTCCGTGGCTTCGTCCCGGGTGAATTGGGTCAAAGCGCCGGTCAGTACAAAGGTCATACCGGCAAAACGGGTGTCGGTCAGTGTCCGCTTGCTTTCAAAATTCACACCGGCAGCACGCAGGCGCTTAACCATATGCCGGGATTGGGGCTGGCTGAACCAATCGCAGATGCTCTGCGCGGTGACAACGCCTACATCCGGCACCTCGGTCAGCTCCTCCAGAGTCGCATTCATCAGCTTGTCCAGATCACCAAACCGGGTCGCCAGTACCTTGCCGGTCTTTGCGCCCACCTGACGGATGCCCAGCGCATAGATCAGGCGGCTCACATCCCGGTCCTTGCTTTCTTCAATGGCTGCAAGCAGCTTTTTCGCCGCCGTGTCGCCCTTTTGCCACAGGCTTTTCATCTCATTCAACGTCAGATAGTAAATATCCGCCGGGGATCTGATAAAGCCCTTCTCGATCAGCGCATCCACAATGGAGCTGCCAAGACCGTCAATGTCCATAGCATCCCGGCTGACAAAGTGGGCAATATTCCGGCTCAGCTGCGCAGGACATTCCGCGCCGGTGCAGCGCATAAACGCGCCATCCTCATCCTTTTGGGTGGGTGCGCCGCACACGGGACAATTATGCGGCAGGAAATACGGCACCGTGCCATCCGGACGTTTGGAGAAATCCACCTCCAGAATTTCGGGAATGATCTCGCCGGCCTTGCGGATCTGCACCGTGTCGCCGATGCGGATGTCACGGTCGGAAATAAAGTCCTGATTGTGGAGCGTTGCGTTGGTGACCGTAGTGCCGGCAAGCCGGACGGGCCGGACAACGG
Source organism: Oscillospiraceae bacterium (assembly GCA_017436955.1). Classification (GTDB taxonomy): domain Bacteria; phylum Bacillota; class Clostridia; order Oscillospirales; family Oscillospiraceae; genus Faecousia. Next base: position 202,797 of record JAFSCD010000003.1, read on the forward strand.
CTTTCGGCGTCAGCACGCCGGTTCTGCCCACCTGGACCACGATATCCTCGATCACCGTGGGCTTGATCTCCGGCGGATACTTATAGGCAACCGCCCACTTGGGGAACTTGGCGGTCGTGCCCATTTTCTGCCGCTGGGTAAAATTGTCCACCTTGATGACGGCGCCGTCAATATCGCAGGTCAGGCTTTCCCGATTCTCATTGATGGACATCACCTGCTCCACGATCCGCGACGCGCTATCCAGCACCGCAAAGGGAATCACCTTAAATTTCAGCTTCTGCAGAAATTCCAGGGATTCTCTGTGATTTTTGAATTCCACGCCTTCAGCAAGCTGCACATTGAAGATATAAATGTCCAGCATACGGCTGGCGGCGATCTTGGGGTCAAGCTGACGCAGAGAGCCGGCGGCGGCATTTCGGGGATTGGCGAAAAGGGGCTTCCCCTCACGCTCCTGCTGCTCGTTGAGCGCCGCAAAGCTCTTTTTCGGCATAAACACCTCGCCCCGGACGATCAGGCGCGCAGGCGCGCCCTGAAGGGTCATGGGAATGGAGCGGATGGTCTTTAAGTTTTCCGTCACATCCTCGCCCACAACGCCGTCACCACGGGTCGCGCCGCGGACAAACACGCCGTTTTCATATTCCAGCGCCACGGAAAGACCGTCCACCTTCGGCTCTACGGAGAATAAGGAATCCGGGTAGCTTTCCAGGGTTTTTGTCAAAAACTCCAGCAATTCCTCGGTGGAAAACACATCCTGCAGGCTCATCAGCGGCACGGCATGGGTGTGCTTTTCAAATTTGCTTAAGGCTTCGCCGCCCACACGCTGGGTGGGAGAATCCGGCATTGCCAGCTCCGGATGCGCCTTTTCCAGATCCTCCAGCTCACGAAGCAGCCGGTCATATTCAAAGTCCGGCATTACGGGAGCATCCATCACGTAGTACAGATAGTTCGCTTCATTCAGGATCTTTGTCAGCTCTTCCATTCTCTTTTTAATTTCCATAAGATCCTCCAGTTTGGAAAAATGTATCCGGCACCTGCCCGACGATGATGGTCTCGGCAACCACCACCTGACTGGTAACGGTAAAAATACTCGTACCGCCCAACACCAGGATCGCCACATCCACGCTGACATCCATAGTCAGCTGCTGCAGTGTCTGGTTGATACCGGCTTCGGTAAATTTGCTTTGAAATGTCGCATCCGAATTGCGGATCGACAATATCCGCACCGGGATGATCGGTCCGCGCCCGGACAGAAATTCCGGGAAGATCAGGCTGCCCGTCGGGATACCGATGTCGCTGGTATCCAGCGCCAGAATTTCGTCATTGATAATGCTCAAAATATCTGTTTTCAGCCGGTTGACCTCGCTCATATTGGTTTTCAGCGCTGTGATGCGTCCGTCCAGATCCTTCTCAAAGTACACGATGCGCTCGTAAAGTATATTCCCGGTCTCGATCTGCCGGTCAATGGCTTTGTTGATCAGATCGGAGGTGGAATTGCGCACCTGGGTCTCGGCTAGGGTGCGGATCACATCCCGGTAACGAATGCGAAACAGCACGAACAGCAGCGAAAATATGGCGATCAGCAGGCAAAGAAACCGAAAAAACTTGCGAAAACGCGCACGCACGAAACCACCCCCACAGGTGATTTTATGCGCAAAAAGCTCTATAATTACAGCTTTTTCATATGGACAGATGCGGTTTTTGCCATCAGCTTTTTGGTACCGATCTCATCAAAGGCAATTTCCAGCAGCGCGTCGCCGCCCATTTTCATTACCGACAGCACCATTCCCCTGCCAAACGCCGTATGCTGCACCATATCGCCCTTGTTCAGCTCCATAGCCGGTGCCTTGGGCGCTGTGGAAACAGCCACAGGCGGCTTGTAGCTGGGCTTGGCAGCCGGTCTTGGGTAGCCGTAGCCGGGTCTGTCCCAGCCGGAATAGCCACCGTCCATATAGCTGGGTCTGGGAGCCTGCTGACCCTTGCGGACGATATCCGACTCCGGCAGCTCCTTTAAGAACCGGGATGCGATTCCCGCGGTTGTGCGACCGTAAAGCATTCTCTGCCGGGCGTGGGAAATGGTAAGGGACTGCTTCGCCCGGGTGATCGCCACGTAGCAAAGCCGGCGCTCCTCTTCCATCTCCTCCCGGTCGCCCATACTGCGCGTACCGGGGAACAAGCCTTCCTCAAAGCCCACCAGGAATACATGTGGGAACTCCAGACCCTTGCTGGAGTGCATGGTCATCATTACAACAGCATCGTCGCTCTCGTTGTACTCTTCAATGTCCGTGTACAGCGAAATTTCCTCCAAAAAGCCTGCCAGAGTAGGCGTTTCGGCGTTTTCCACGTAGGTGATGATGCTGGATTTCAGTTCCCGGATATTCTCAAGCCGGGTGATATTTTCTTCCGTTTCCTTGGCCTTCAGCATATCGGCGTAGCCGGTGCGGATCATCAGCTCCTCATAGAATTCCGGCAGAGGCATACCGCTGTCCAGCAGTCTCTGCAGATCTTCAATGATACTGACAAACTGCAGCATTTTCTGCGCCGGCTTATCCAGGGACGCATAGGAATAAGGATCGCACAGCACGCTGTACAGCGGCACCTGCCCGGCAGCCGCCAGGCGCTGCGCTGTTTCGATGGTTTTCGCGCCCAGACCTCTGGGCGGATTGTTCACGATACGGTGCAATCGCAGATCATCGGCACGGTTGTGCAGCACGCAAAGATAGGACAGCATATCCTTGATCTCCGCGCGGTCAAAGAACCGGGTGCCGCCGATAATGCGGTACGGAATACCGTTGCGCTTCATAGCGTATTCCAACGCGTTGGATTGGGCGTTGGTACGGTAAAGGATGGCGTAATCCCGGAAATTCCTGCCCTTGGAGCCGGCAAAGATCTGACCGGCGACAAAATTCGCCTCGGTGCCTTCATCCGATGCCTCATACACCGTAACCGGCGTTCCGGCATCATTTGCCGTCCACAGCCGTTTGCCTTTTCTGCCCACATTGTGGGCGATCACCGCATTGGCGGCATTTAAGATCGCCTGGGTGGAGCGGTAATTTTGCTCCAGACGGATGACTCTCGCGCCACGGTACTGCTTTTCAAAGTCCAGAATATTGGCGATGGTAGCACCCCGGAAGCGGTAGATGCTCTGGTCATCGTCGCCGACAACGCAGATATTTTCATAGCCGCCGGAGAGCAGACCCGTAAGTAAAAACTGCAGATGGTTGGTGTCCTGATACTCGTCCACCAGTACGTAGTGGAATTTTCTTTGATAATATTGGCGCACATCCTCGTGCTCCTGCAGCAACCGGACGGTCAACGCGATAATATCGTCAAAATCCACCGCGTTGTTATCCTTAAGCCTTGTCTGGTACTTTTTGTATGCCCGGGCGATATAGATGAATTTTTGATCCTTCTGGCTTTCAGCCCGCTCCAAAAGCACGTCCGGCGAGACCAGATTATCCTTTTCCTTGCTGATGATATTCAGCACGTACTTGGGATGAAAGGTCTTGTCGTCCAGCCCCAGGTCACGGATTATGTCCTTCATGATCCGCTCGGAGTCGGCGGTATCGTAAATGGTAAAGCTGCGGTCATAGCCCAGCCGGTCAATATCCCGGCGCAGGATCCGGCAGCAGGCGCTGTGGAAGGTCATCGCCCAGATATCCTGTGCCTGGGGACCCAGCATTGTGGACAGCCGTTCCTTCAGCTCGTTGGCCGCCTTGTTTGTGAAGGTGATGGCAATAATGCTCCAGGGCGCAGCCGGCTCCAGCGCACACAGAAGATCTGCTCGATGGCGGTCGAAATCCGTAGGATCTTCGGGGAAATTCTCCAGAAATTCCACATCTTCTTCCGTAACCGTATCGGGCACGAAGGTGCTGTCGCTGGCGCAGCCGAAGCGCATCAGATTGGCAATACGGTTGATCAGCACCGTGGTCTTTCCGCTGCCGGCGCCTGCAAGCAGCAGCAGAGGCCCATCTGTCGTTAAGACGGCCTCCTGCTGCATATTGTTCAGTTTGGAAAACGCACCGGCGATGTATTTGTGCCGGGCGGTTATAAATCTCTTTTCGTAGCTTTCTGTCATATCTGCACCTGCTTACTGTGATGCATCTATTTTACCGCAAAACTCATAAAAGGTAAAGCACAAAAATACTCATAACAGCAGTTTTTTTAGATTCCCCAGCGCCCTTTTTTCGATGCGGGAAACCTGCACCTGGCTGACGCTGATGACCCGGGCAACACGCTCCTGAGTCAGACCGTGGAAATAGCGCAGCATTACCACCATTTTCTCCTGCTCCGGCAGTTTTTCGATGGCCTGGCGCAGGGAAATTTTCTCCACCAGATTCTCTTCCGATTCCGTATCGGTCAGCACGTTTTCCAGGGTGAAGCCATCTTCACCGGTTTCCCGTTGGATAGATTCCGTGGCGGCTGTGGCGGTCTCGGCGAGGGCGATCTCTTCCGGCGAGAAGCCGGTCTGCTCCGAAATTTCGGTAACCGTAGGCTCACGCCCCAGCGCGGCGGTAAGCTGGCTGCGCACCGTTTTGATGGTGGCTGCCTGCTCCTTGATGGAGCGCGACACCTTCACAGCGCCGTCATCACGCAAAAAGCGGCGGATCTCTCCGGAGATCTTCGGCACGGCGTAGGTGGAAAACTGTGTGCCGAATTGCAGATCAAACCCATCCACCGCCTTCAGAAATCCAAGACAACCCAGCTGGTACAGATCCTCGGTATCCGTTCCCCTGCCGATGAACCGCTTGACCACCGACCAGATCAGCCCCGAATTCTCTGTCAGGAGCTGCTCGGCAGCCGGCTTGTCCCCGGTCTGGGCAAGGCGGATCAATTCCTTCTGATCGGTCATTTTCTTCGCTGGATCTTACGGCGCATATGTACCGTAGTACCCTTTCCCGGCGCGGAGGTCAGCTCAAAGGAGGTCATAAAGCTCTCCATAATGGTAAAGCCCATTCCGCTGCGATCCGTACCGCCGGTGGTAAACATAGGGCGCTTGGCCTGCTCGATATCGGCGATGCCGATGCCCTTGTCCTTCACCACCACATCCAGCACGTTATCCTTCAGGATCCGGCAGCGCACCGTGATCAGCCCCAGCTCGTTGGGGTAGGCGTGGACGATGCAGTTGGTGACCGCCTCCGACACCGCTGTGCGGATATCCCCAAGCTCTTCCAATGTAGGATCCATCTGGGCGGCAAAGCAGGCAACGGCGCTGCGGGCAAATGCTTCGTTGCAGGATTTACTGGGGAACTCGAGAATCATAAAATTGTTGAATTTCATCATACTGCCTCCTTAATTTCCACTAATTTATCAATACCGGATGCCCGAAAAACACGCATAGGCTGGGCGCAGATGCCGGTCAGGACCAGCTTGCCCTCGATCTGCGACATACAGCGCAGCGCATTGATCACCACGGCAATACCGGAAGAATCCACAAAGGTTACCTCCTGAAAATCCAGAATACACACCTCCGGCGTATAGGCTTCTATCTTGCCGGCGATGGATTGAATGTAATGCTTGGCGCAGTGATGGTCAATCTCCCCCGTCAGCGCCACGGTCAGATTTCCATTTTCCAGAAAACTGGTGAATTGCATTATAGTACCTCCTGCTGAAATTCATTTGTAAAGTGTTCAATCACAAGTATAGTCATGACAAAATGAATTTGCTGTCATAATTGAAAAGCTGAAGAATTTTTGCTATATTTTTCTTGTAATGTGTAACCCCGTAGGCACGAATGGTGCTACATAGGGTGAAAGGCCTTTGATTTTCAGCGGAAAGGAGATGAAAATATGGATGACAACCAAATCGTCGAGCTGTATTTACAGCGCGATGAAACCGCAATTAAGCACACCGGCGACAAATTCGGCAGCCGTCTGCGAGCGCTGGCATATCACATCGTCTGCGATTATACGGCAGCGGAAGAATGCGAAAATGATACATATCTTCAAGTGTGGAATTCCATCCCACCTCACGAGCCACGGAGCTACCTTTATGCTTTTCTCGCCCGGATCACCCGGCATATTTCGCTGAATTTCTGCAGAAACCGTGACCGGCTGAAGCGCAGCGCACACATTGTGGAGTTAAGCGCCGAAATGGAACAGTGCATACCTGCTCCAAATGACGCACAATGCTCTGTGGATGACATTGTTCTCAAGGACACGATCAACCGTTTCCTGGGTCGTTTGGATGCCGAGAAGCGGAATGTTTTCATCCGGCGGTACTGGTACTTAGACTCCATAGAGGACATTTGCCAGCGCTTTGACCTGTCCGAAAGCAAGGTCAAGACCATCCTCTTCCGCTGCCGCAACAAGCTGCGTCAGCAGCTGATCAAGGAGGGCTACATATTATGAGAGGAAATGAATTGCTGGAAAGGATGTCACTCATTGATCCGGCTTTTGTTGAAGCCGCAAATGAAACGCCAAAAAAACGGATCCATTTCCGGATCCGTTATGCGGCAATCGCCGCCTGCTTTACGCTGATGCTCATAATTGTATATCAGCTTATTCCCAAAAATGTTCCAAATGTCGATCCCCCTGCACCAAAACCGACAACCGCACAGACTACCAAGCCGAATATTTATCCTACGCAGAGCGCCACCGCACCCACGCCCACTTCGCCAAGCCTTCTGTCGTTGCCGATGCTGACCATCTCAAAATCCATTACGGGAGCCGGAAGTGTTGGACTTCTGGGAGACGATATTTCAGAACGTGTCAATGCAAATCCCTGGAACGACGCTCTTGAGATTAACACTCTTCCCGTCTACCGCAATCAGCTGACCGTTGAGAAAAGCGGCATAGCCTGGGGTGCTGACCCAAGTGCATTAAAGAAGCACATATTGAATGTAGCCGATAAATTGGGCATCGAATCACCCACGATCCAGTTTACTGACTACAACAGTCATCCCGTCCCTGAGGACAGTACCGGGCCAATGATCCTGATCCTCGAAAGCGACAGTATACGGATCAGGGTGGATCAGGAGATGACAGCCAATGTCACGTTTGATCCGGCGATCTCGCTGCCTGAGGAGTTGAACTGTACCGGCCAAGCAACTCGTGAAGACATGCTGGCAATCGCGAACTACCTCGCGCTGGCGTACGGCGATCTGATCGGCTTTGACGACCCGCAAATCAGCATTGACGGTCATTATAACTTCTACGGGCAGCAATGCTTTGTTATCAGCTTCTTTGGTGCAGCCGAAAACATTACAGAGCAGATCATAAATTACAACTTCAACAAAATTGAATTTATCTGCAATCACAACGGAGAATTGTTGCAAATAAAAGTTTATCAGCCTGATCTGTCGGAAAAGGTGGCTGACTATCCGCTCATTACTTTGGAGCAAGCAGAAGCCTTGTTGGTCAATGGTAATTACATTACATATACAGGAGAAGTATTTACTGGCAAGGAGCATATTAAGGCGGTGGAATTGGAGTACCGACACGCTTTGTCTGATGAATACTTTATCCCCTACTACTGCTTCTATGTTGAACTCCTGGAGGAGTCTGTTTCTTCCGAATCAAAAGTTTTCGGCACGTTCTATGTCCCCGCTGTGGAAAGCGCCTATATCAGCAATATGCCGTCTCTCGGCAACAATTATTACTAAGTGCATAAAGTCTCTAAAACAGTTTACAGGAGGTTGTTCGTATGAGAAGAATCGTGATTTTGTTCCTGTTCGTCAGCATTCTTTCACTGTGTGGATGCAGCAGACAGCCTATAAGTGATCCGTCTGCAACCACGCCGGGGCAGACAGAGCAAGCTACAGAAAAACCGACTGAAAAGCCGACCGAGAAGCCAACTGAACCTACGCAAGCACCAACCGTAGTGCCTCTACAAGGCCCGACTAACAATCAATCCACCAGCCAAACATCTAAGGTTAGTGGCTCTTTCACCGTAACGGTACGCAATATCCTGCCGGACTATGTGCTTGATGACGTCACACCAAGTGTTGCCGTCGTGACACCGTTTCAAAGCAATCTGTTCGCGCTTGATGTCAGTCAGGAGATCGCCAGTCAATTGAAAATCGGCAAAACCTATGTATTTACTGTAAACACGGTGATCGCTGACTACAGCAAAAATATGCTGCAGACTCTCGGCACTGCCGCATTGTTTGAATTGATTCCTGAGTTAGAGGTAACCGGCTTCCGGCTTGCGAAAAGTAACGAAATTGGGCTGGAAAGTCTGCACCTCACAATTGAATAAAACAAAAAGGGACTGTTGCATTTTGCAACAGTCCCTAATATCTTGCCTTTTACAGCTTCTTCATTGCCGCTTCGCTTTCTTCCAGCTGGGCGATCAGGTCACGGGTCTTCTTCGCCTTTTCACGCTCGGCATTGACAACAGCCTCCGGCGCACGGGCAACGAAGTTCTCATTGGACAGCTTGGCTTCCAGGCTCGCCAGGAATCTTCTCTGGGCTTCCAGCTCCTTGGCGATCCGCTCCAGCTCCTTGGCAACGTCCACAAGCTGACCCATGGGGATATACAGCTTGGCATCGGCCGTGGCGCAGCAGACCATACCGTCCAAATTCTCCGGCTCCTTATCCAGCAGCGTCAGGCTGTCGGCGTAAGCCAGTCTCTGGATGAAGCCCTCGCCCTCGGTAAAGATCTGGGGCTTGGAGGTCAGCACGAACAGCGCAGCCTTCTTGCTGGGCGGCACGTTCATCTCGCTGCGGCGGTTACGGATGGCACGGATTGCGTTCATAACGGACTCCATCAGCGCTTCCTCTTCCTTGAACGCCAGATCATCGCTGTAGGTGGGCCATTGTGCCACGATCAGCGCTTCACCATCGTGAGGCAGGCTCTGCCAGATCTCCTCGGTGATGAAGGGCATAAACGGATGCAGCAGCCGCAGCACCTGATCCAGCACATACACCAGCACGGCGATGGCCGTCTGCTTACGGCTCTCGTCCTCGGAGTAAAGTCTTGCCTTCGTCAGCTCGATATACCAGTCGCAGTAGGTGTCCCAGATGAAGTCGTAAATCTTGGAAATGGCAACGCCAAGCTCATACTTCTCCAGATTCTCGGTGACCTCGGCGATCAGCACATTCAGCTTGGACAGCACCCATTTGTCGGCGATCTCCAGCTTATCCATAGCAGGCAGCTCGTTCTTGGCATCGTCCGCCAGGTTCATCATTACATAACGGCTGGCGTTCCACAGCTTGTTGGCAAAGTTGCGCATGGCCTCGCAGCGTTCCACATAGAAGCGCATATCGTTTCCGGGGGAATTGCCGGTGACCATATTCATACGCAGGGCGTCGCAGCCGAACTTTTCGATCATCTCCAGCGGATCAATGCCGTTGCCCAGGCTCTTGGACATCTTGCGACCCTGGTTATCACGCACCAGGCCGTGGATCAGCACAGTGTGGAAGGGCGCTTTATTCATATGCTCCATACCGGACACGATCATACGGGACACCCAGAAGGTGATGATGTCATAGCCGGTAACCAAAACATCGGTAGGATAGAAATAGTCAAGCTCCTCGGTCGTTTCCGGCCAGCCCAGAGTGGAGAAGGGCCACAGAGCGGAGCTGAACCAGGTGTCCAGCACATCGGGATCCCGCTCGATGTTGGTGCTGCCGCACTTTTCGCAGGCGCAGGGATCTTCCCGGGTGCAGGTCATATGACCGCAGTCAGCACAGTACCACACGGGGATCTGATGACCCCACCAAAGCTGGCGGGAAATGCACCAATCGTGGAGATTCTCCATCCAGTTCATATAGTTCTTGGTAAAGCGCTCGGGAACGAACTTGGTCTCGCCGTCCTTAACGCAGCGGATGGCCTCTCTTGCCAGAGGCTCCATCTTCACGAACCACTGGGCAGAAACGATGGGCTCCACGTCATTACCGCAGCGGTAGCAGGTACCGACGTTGTGCTGATGCTCCTCGATCTTCTCCAGCAGGCCCAGCGCATCCAGATCGGCGATAATTGCCTTACGGGCATCATAGCGATCCATACCGCAGTACTTGCCGCCAAGCTCGTTGATCCGACCGTTATCGTCCAGCACACGGATTGTCTCCAGATTGTGGCGCAGACCCACCTCAAAGTCATTGGGGTCGTGAGCCGGGGTCATCTTGACGCAGCCGGTACCGAATTCCAGGTCAACGTATTCGTCAGCCACGATGGGGATCTCACGATCCATCAGCGGCAGCAGGCACTTCTTGCCGATCAGATCCTGATAGCGGGGATCATTGGGGTTCACAGCCACGCCGGTATCGCCCAGCATCGTCTCGGGGCGGGTGGTAGCCACCACCACGAACCGACCCTCTTCGCCTACGATGGGATACTTCAGGTGCCACAGATTGCCGGGTTTGTCCACATACTCCACCTCGGCATCAGAAAGCGCGGTAACACAATGGGGACACCAGTTAACGATGCGGCTGCCCTTATAGATCAAACCCTTTTCGTAAAGGGAAACGAACACCTCACGGACAGCCTGGGAGCAGCCCTCGTCCATAGTAAATCTGGCGCGGTCCCAGTCGCAGGATGCGCCCAGCTTCTTCTGCTGCTCCACAATGCGGTTGCCGTACTTGCGCTTCCATTCCCATACACGCTCCAGGAACCGTTCACGACCCAGATCGTGGCGGCTGAGTCCTTCCTTGGTACGCAGCTCTTCTTCCACCTTGATCTGGGTTGCAATACCGGCGTGGTCTGTGCCGGGCACCCACAGTGCGTTAAAGCCCTGCATCCGACGGAAGCGGATCAGCGTATCCTGCAGCGTGGCATCCATTGCGTGACCCATGTGCAGCTGACCTGTAACGTTGGGAGGCGGCATTACAATGGTAAAGGGCTTTTTGGAAGGATCTTTTTTGGCGTGGAAATAGCCACCGTCCTCCCACATCTTGTAAATTTTCGATTCGACCTGCTGCGGGTCATACACCTTGGGCAGTTCTCGTGCCATAATCAACACTCCTTTGTAAACAAAAACGCCCTGAGCCAAATGACTCAGGGCGAAAAAATACACATTTCCGCGGTACCACCTGAATTTCCGGCAAACCGGACACTCAAAAGCTGTAACGGGCATACCCGCACTTCCCTACTTACGCTTTCAGGAAGCAAACTCCGGGGCGACGATCCACAGCGCACCGCATTCCCTCGCACCAACCGGGAACTCTCTGGGCGGCAGCAGGAGCGGAAACTCCCCATCACCGTATTTCCAGGATAAAATATCATAATTTCCCCCTTTTGTCAACCTTCGTCTTGCGTATGGGCAAAAATGCTCAAGGTTGACGCGATCACACAGCAAAGCTGCTTTTGATAGCTTTCGCTTCGCAGCCTCGCCTCCTCCCGTGGATTTGTCAGAAAGCCGCATTCGATCAGCACGCCGGTGCAGGAAATATTCTGCATCAGGTAAACACCGTTTGCCTGCTTGGATTTGCGGTTGCTGCCGCGGCACAGTGTTTGATTCAGATTCGCTTGCAGTGTCTGCGCCAGCGATTTGCTGTCATCCGCGCCGCCGTAAAACACCTGGGCGCCGGAATAGCGACCGTCGGGGTATGTGTTCTGGTGGATGCTGACCAGCAGCGCATTGGGAGTATCCTCCACGATCCTTACCCTTTCCTTCAGGTCGGAAACCTTTTGGGAAGCAATGGTATTGCCCTCGGTGTACACAGAGGTATCCGTGGTGCGGATCATCCGGGTATCGAAGCCCAAAAGCTGCAAAACCGCCTCCAGCCGCAGCGCGATATCCAGATTCAGCTTGCTCTCCAATACGCCGCTGCAGGAGGTGGCGCCGCCGTCAATACCGCCGTGACCGGCATCGATGACAATGGTATGCGCCCGTTCTATCGGAGTATTTTGCGTAATGGCAGTAGTCGCTCTGCTGCCGACCATCGCAATTCCAATAAATATGATAACCGTCAATACGTAAAACGGCAAAAAGCCGACCCAGTTTTCCTTTCTCACGGACAACACCTCAAGGCATTGTATGCGCCAATACACCGTGTTTGAACGAAACGGCGGTTTTCGGCATAGTATGCTTTGGAACGACTGTTCCCAATATATTCCGATTGGAGGAATCACATTGGACTACCGCAAATCTGAACAAATGGGGTGCAAAATGGGCAAGCTGCCCTCCAAAGCACCTTTGGCGAATCCCTATGTGCCGTTCCAGATGGAAAATCCGGCACGCTACGAAGCGCGCAGAGGTCTCATCCGCGGCACGCTGTACCCGGGTCTTGATCTGCCTTTCCGGGGTATGGTCAACACCAGGGAAAAGTCCAACACACCGATGCACGAGCTGCAGGCTCTGGCCTTTGCCCTGCAGGAGCTGGCGCTGTATCTGGACACCCATCCCCACGACAGCGAAGCGCTGGAGCTGTACCGCAAGTATCAGAAACAGTATCACGATCTGATGATGAAACACGCCGAGCAGTGCAGACCGCTGACCCACGCAAATCCCGTAAGCCACAAGAATTACACCTGGCTGTGCGATCCATGGCCCTGGGAATACGCAGCAAACAAGGAGGGTTAAGCTATGTTTCTTTATAACAAAAAACTGCAATATCCAGTAAAGATCGCCCGTCCCAATCCCCGGCTTGCCTCTATCATTATCAGCCAGTACGGCGGTCCTGACGGCGAGCTGGGCGCTTCGCTGCGGTATTTGTCCCAGCGCTACTCCATGCCCTTCGACGAGCAAAAAGCCCTCCTGACGGACGTGGGTGTGGAAGAATTGGGGCATTTGGAGATGATCGGCGCCATTATCCATCAGCTGACCCGTAACCTGAAGGAAAAGGATATCGAAAACACGCCGCTGGCGCAGTACTTTGTAGACCACACCGTTGGCGTATTCCCCACCGCCGCATCCGGCTTCCCCTACAGCGCCGCCAGTATGCAGGTCAAGGGCGATCCCATCGCTGACCTTTGTGAAGACCTGGGCGCAGAACAGAAGGCCCGGGTAACCTACGACAACATCCTGCGGCTGTCTGATGATCCCGATGTCAACGACGTCATCAAGTTCCTACGGGAGCGGGAGGTCGTCCACTTCCAGCGCTTCGGCGAAAGTCTGCAGCAGCTGCGTGAAAAGCTGAATCAGAGAAACGTATATGCTATGAACCCTTCTATGGATCTGTAACAATAAAGAGCAGATGGGATCTCCCATCTGCTCTAAACTGTCAATCAGATTTGTATTTCTGCTAACTTTCCGACCTGTTCAATGCTACGCATTGTGATACATATCATAAACTACATAGCCTTCTATACCTTTTAATGAGCCTTTGAATGTTTCCTGACACATCATACATCTTGGCTCCGTGATCGGATAGCCGCTTGTTGGATAAATATTATATTCGGACGAGGTTTTGAACCCTACACGGTTATAAAAGCGGAAATTTCCTTCCACCGTAATTCCCTTAAAACCGGCTTCTCTGACTTTTTGAATCCCCAATGTTAACATTGTAATGCCGATATGCTGATGAAAATAATCCGCGTGGACAGAAACCGGCGCCAGCATAACAATATCCTTGCTCTCGATATGTTCACCCTCTGCGGTCTTTGACAAAGGAAAATGGGAAAACAGAAAATGTCCCACGATCTTTCCATCCAGCTCTGCCACAAAAGACAATTCCGGAATATAATTTTCGGAAACTCTGATTTCTTCGATGAGTGCTACGATATCCGTTCCGTCAGAATAGCCGGTGCCTTCCTGAAAAGAACGCAGCACCAATGAAACGATATCTTTGTAATCCTTTGTTGTCTCCGGGCGAATCGTAATATCGTTGCGCATACGACCATCTCCATTCTGATGCAGCTTTCAACAATCAGGTGCTTTATATCCAGTTGTATACTATCATAAAGATGATAAAATTCAAAGTTATTTTTTAGTGATCAGCACTTGCTCTGTGCGCTTGCAAATTATGCGAAATTTGCTATAATGTTCCTATCACACATTGAGGAGGGGCATAAATGAAGCGGTTTCGCAAGGTTTATCTGGAAATTTCCAACGTCTGCAATCTGCGCTGCAGCTTCTGTCCGGGTACGAAGCGACCTCCAAAGGTGATGACGGAGGATGCATTTACACACATTCTGAAAAAATTGCAGCCCTACACAGATTATCTGTACTTTCACCTGATGGGCGAGCCGCTGTGCCACCCAAAGCTGGAGCGGTTTTTGCAGCTTGCCGGAAAGAATTTCAGGGTGATCCTAACGACCAACGGCACACTTTTGCAGCGCTTAAAGGATATGCTGCTTTCTGCCGGCGGTCTGCACAAGGTCAATATTTCCCTGCACAGCTTTGAAGCCAACGAGATCGGAATGTCGCTGCAAAGCTATCTGGACGGCTGCTTTTCCTTTGCCAAAGCGGCAGAGGGCAAGAAGATCATCACCTTGCGGCTGTGGAATCAGGGCGGTAAGGATGCGAAAAATGACGAAATTCTGGCACATTTATCCCAGTATTTTCCCAAGCCCTGGGTACACGAAGCCCGCGGGATCCGGCTGGGCGATAAGATCTATCTGGAATACGGTGACAAGTTCGACTGGCCGGACTTAAGCTGCGAAGAAGGCACGGAAAACATCTTCTGCTACGGTCTGCGGGATCAGCTTGGTGTCCTCTGCGACGGCACGGTAGTCCCCTGCTGCCTGGATCACGAGGGCGATATTCCCCTGGGCAATCTGCTGGAGCAGGAAGTGGATGATATCCTCAAATCCCAGCGCGCGCAGGCAATTTACAACGGTTTTTCCCAAAGAACTGCCGTTGAGTCTCTGTGCCGCCGCTGCGGCTATGCCAGAAAGCTATAAAATAAGCGCCCTATGGATGCACCATAGGGCGTTTTCTTATTCCGCGATGTAGGCGCCGACGATCTCGGCGTAATAAGCATAGTGGAAATCGCCGCTGGGATAATAGCGATCCAGAATATCCTGTGGAATGGTATCCAGGGTCTGCTCCATACGGTACAGCACCTTACATTCCAGGGTCAGTGGCAGCTCCATGATGCCCGGCACGCCGCAGTTTAGCGGCTCCACAAGGGTAAGACCCAGCTCCTGGATCTTATCCGTATCCCGACCGGACTTGGTGCCGCAAAAGCCGAGAATTTTGCTGTCAAGCTCGCCAAACGGCGTATTTACGGTAAATTCGCCGGATTTTTCGATCATTTCATGGGTGTGGCGGCTGCCGCGGACGTAGGCAACGAAAATGGGTCTGCCCCATTCAATGCCCATAGTGCCCCAGCCGATGGTCATGGTATTCACCTTGCCGTCTGCCTTGGTAGTCAGCAGGATGCCCTTTTTCATCGCCTTGCAGATATCGCCGGCGTAATCAAATGCGTCAATGATTTTCTTCATCTCAAACACTCCTTAAAATCGGGATCATTTCGCCGCAATCACGCAGCACCAAATTGGGCTTATCCCCGGATGCATCCAAAATATCCTGGGTGGTTTCGCCGCTCATCACCAGCACCGTCAGAGCGCCGGCATTGAGACCGCTTTTGATATCCGTATAGATCCGGTCGCCGATCACAGCGGTCTGCCAGGGCGTAACGCCCCACTTTTCCATAGCAAGAGTTGGCATCAGCGCCGAGGGCTTGCCGATGAAAAGCGGACGCTTTCCGCTGACATTGTACAGCATATCGCTGACACTGCCGCAATCAGGAACGCTGCCGAATTCTGTGGGGCAGACGTAATCGGGATTGGTGGCGATGTAGGGAATGTCCCGGGTACACAGCATTTTCGATACATCGTGGAGCTTCCGGAAGGTAAGCTCCGTATCGAAACCACTGACGATCACCTCGGTTTTCTCCGTGTCATCGGTGATCTCAAAGCCTTCATTCATCAGCTCATCCTTCAAAGATCGCGTTCCGCTGACGTAAAGCACTTTTCCCGGGTAATGCTTCTTCAGATAATAAGCCATTGCCTGGGAGGAGGTCATAAAGTCCTCATCCCCGGCTTCGATGCCGAGGCAAGCCAGCTTTTTGATATAGTCTGCCACACTTTTGGAGGAATTGTTGGTCATAAACATATACCGTCCGCCGGTTTCCCGGATGGTGCGCAGCAGCTCCTTCGTAAAATCAAACAGGCGATTGCCCAGATAGAGCGTTCCGTCCATATCAAACAAAAACAGCTTGCAATTTTTCAGACGCTCCACGTTTCTCACCTCAATTTTCGTCCCAAAGACAGTTCCAGTTCTGGATAAAATACTCCACGCCGGAGTACACGGTAGTCACTACGATCACGCCGGTGACGATACCGGCGATCAGCGCAATACCGGGAAATGCCATCCAAACGCAAAGACCGATCATTGTACTTGCGGTCTTTACCTTGCCGCTCCAGCCGGCCGCAATGACCTTGCCCTTGCCCACAGCCACCAGCCGCAGACCGGTAACCGCAAATTCTCTCGTCAGCACGATCATCAGCGCCCATGCCGGCATCATTCTCCATTCGCAGAACATCACCATTGCGGCGATGGTCAGCAGCTTATCCGCCAGAGGATCCAGAAATTTGCCGAAATCGCTGATCTGATTGCGCTTTCTTGCGATCTGTCCGTCGATATAGTCGGTGATGCTGGCCAGAATGAACACAGCCAGAGAAAGCCACATCCAAAGGCCGGGTACACCGCCGCCTAAGTACATAAATGCCATAAAGATCGGGATAAATGCCACCCGGATCATTGTAATTCTACTTGCCAGTGTCATTTTCTATTCCTCCACTACAAATCCGGACAGATCGCCCTCGATCAGACCGTCGATCTCAACGGTGACAAAGCTACCTTCTGCCAGCGGCTCATCGCCGGCAAGCCATACTCTGCCGTCGATCTCCGGCGAATCGGCGTAGGTGCGTCCAAAATACTGCTGGAATTCCTCATCGTAGCCATCCACCAAAACCTCAAGCCGGGTGCCGATCAGCCCCTCGCTGTAAGCATCCATAATGGCAGACTGGATCGCCTGCACCATTTCCGCACGGTCGATGGCGGTTTCCAGGTCGGGATGCTCCATTTCGGCAGCCGGCGTACCCTCCTCCGGAGAGAACGGGAATGCGCCCACGCGCTCCAGGCGCTGCGCCTTCAGGAATTCGCACAGCTCGGTGAATTCTTCCTCACCCTCACCGGGAAGTCCCGTAATGACGCTGGTACGAAGCACCAGACCGGGGATCCGCTCCCGCAGCTTTTTGAACAGAGCTTCCAGAAACGCCCGGTCTCCCCTGCGATTCATCAGCTTCAGTATCTTGCTGTTGCAGTGCTGGATGGGGATATCCAGATATTTGACGATCTTCGGCTCGCTTGCCATTACCTCAATAAAGGCATCGTCAATTTCGTCGGGATATACATAGTGGACACGGATCCAGTGAAGCTCCTCGATCCTGCACAGCTCCTGCAAAAGTGCCGGCAGCAGCCGCTTGTTACCGGGCAGATCCGTGCCGTAGCGGCTGGTATCCTGGGCAACAACGATCAGCTCCTTCACACCGGATGCCGCCAAAAGCCGGGCTTCATAGAGCACATCATCCATCGGTCTGCTGCGGAATTTGCCGCGCAGGTACGGAATGATGCAGTAGCTGCAGCGATTGTCACAGCCTTCCGCAATTTTCAGGAAGGCATAATGCTCCGGCGTGGTCAAGATCCGCCCGGTTTCCTGCTCCGGGGTGTCGATGGAGCCGAAATCAAACACATTCTGTCCGTCCAGAAGCGCTTCCACAGCCTCCACGATCTTGTGGTAGCTGCCGGTGCCAAGGACACCGTCCACCTCCGGCATTTCCTCAAGGATCTGCTGCTGATAGCGCTGGGAAAGGCAGCCGGTAACCAGGATCTTTCCCACGTGACCCTCTGCCTTCAGCGCAGCCGTCTGCAAAATATGTTCGATGGCCTCTACCTTGGCGGAATCAATAAAGCCGCAGGTGTTGATCACCACCACATCGCAGCCGGCAATGCCGGCGCAGACCGTGTGACCGGCCTGCTGAATCCGGTACATCATCCGCTCGCAATCCACCTGGTTTTTGGCACAGCCAAGTGAGATGAATCCAATGTTCGCCATACTAGTCCTCCGGGAATTCCTCTGTTTCAATTTTCAGCTGCTCCAGCGCTTTTCGGATCTGCCCGTAATGATGACCACGGCGGATCAGCGCATCAACGGCACGCCGGACAGCCTTCTCGTCCGCATCCGCGGACAGCCTGGCACGCAGGAATTCCAATATTTTATCCGCTTGCTCCGGGTAGTCCGCCAGAGCCGCTTCCCAATATGCCTTGGGGATCCGTTTTTCGTAAAGCGCCTGCTTTGCCCGGGCAAGACCGTAGCCCTTGCGGATGCAGCTGCTTACGATCTGCTCCGCAGTCTTCGCATCATCCACCAGGGAAAGATCACACATCCACTGCACCGCTTCCCGTGCCTGTTCGGGATCCTCGCCCTTTTGCACAAGACGGCGCTGTAGCTCCCCTTTGGAGATGCTGGAGGCAGACACGATCCGCACCGCACGCATTCTGGCAGACATCTGTCCGGCAGCGGTGCGGAGCTTCTTTATCCCGTCATCGTCCATTTCCATACCGGCGTAGAGACCGAAGTCCTCTACTGTCTGCCGGTAAAGCCGCATAACAGAGCCATCCTCAAACCGCAGGGTATAACGCCCTGCCCGATCCGGGGATGCGGCAATATGCTCAATCCTCATCGTCAAAATCGTCAGCACTGACGGCGATGGGCTTCTGGGCCGCGGTGGCAGGTGCCTTGGTAGCCTGGGATGCCTTCAGCAGGTTCTCACGCACTCTGGCTTCTACATCCTCGGCGATGTCGGGGTTGTTCTGCAGGAAGGTCTTAACGCTGTCCTTGCCCTGACCGATGCGCTCATCGCCCATACTGAACCAGCTGCCGGATTTCTGGATGATCTCCATCTCCACTGCCAGATCCACCAGCTCGCCCCACTTGCTGATACCCTGACCGTACATAATGTCAAAGTAAGCCTCACGGAACGGAGGTGCGACCTTGTTCTTCACCACCTTAACACGGGTGCGGTTGCCGATCACGTTGCCACCTTCCTTGATGGCTTCCGTGCGGCGCACGTCCAGACGGACAGAGGAATAGAACTTCAGCGCGTTGCCGCCGGTGGTGGTTTCGGGATTGCCGTACATCACACCGATCTTCATACGCAGCTGGTTGATAAAGATAACGACGCAGTTGGTCTTGGCGATGGTGCCGGCAAGCTTGCGCAGTGCCTGGCTCATCAGTCTTGCCTGCAGGCCAACGAAGGTATCGCCCATTTCGCCCTCGATCTCCTGCTTAGGTACCAGGGCGGCTACGGAGTCCACAACAACGGCATCCACGGCACCGGAACGCACCAAGGCATCGGTGATCTCCAGCGCCTGCTCGCCGGTATCCGGCTGGGAGATCAGCATATTGTCGGTGTCCACGCCCAACGCGGCTGCGTAAACGGGATCCAGCGCGTGCTCCGCGTCAACAAAGGCGACTTCGCCGCCCATTTTCTGTGCTTCCGCCAGAATGTGCAGCGCCAGCGTGGTCTTGCCGGAGGATTCCGGTCCGTAGATCTCGATGATACGACCCTTGGGAACGCCGCCGATGCCCAGCGCCGCATCCAGCGCCAGAGAGCCGGTGGGAATGGCGTCCACATTCATATCGGGGCGGTCGCCCAGGCGCATAACGGTACCCTTACCGAAATTCTTTTCGATCTGGGAAATTGCGGTCATCAGGGCTTTCTTCTTGTCAGATGCGGGGGTAGGTGCTTCGTATGCTGTCTTTTTCGTAGCCATAGTTAATCTTCCTTCCGTTGGGCAATCACTGCCCTTTCTATATCATTATAATCTCTGGAACGCTCCAGAATGGTATACTGATTCCTATCCAGGATCTCGCAAACCGCGTCACCCTGCCCCATGCCGAATTCAAAGCACAGGTAGCCGCCGGGTCGCAGCGCAGTTTTATAATTGGCTGCAATAGCGCGGTAGAAATCCAAACCGTCATCGCCGCCGAACAGCGCCAGATGCGGCTCATATTTGCTGACACTTACGTCCAGCTCCTGCATTTCCTGCGCCGTAATGTATGGCGGATTGGAAACGATCAGGTCAAATTCACCCAAAAACGCGCCGGGCTGCTGCAGGGCATCTGCCTGCACAGCGCTGACTCTCGCGCCCAGGTGATTGCGTGTAATGTTCTTCTTCGCAACTGCCAGCGCTTCCCGGGATATATCCGCCAGAGTCACACGGGCATTTTTTACCCGGTCGGCTACCGCAAGACCGATACAGCCGGAGCCGGTGCAAAGATCCAAAATTCGGGGTCTGCCCTCTATTTTCGACGCCGCTGCGATGGCAAGCTCGGTTACCGCGCAGGTATCATCCCTGGGGATCAGCACATTCCGGTCAACATACAGCTGCAGACCGTAGAACTCCCACTGACCCAGAATGTAGGCAAGGGGCTCGCCTTTGAGCACCCTCACCGCCAAAAACGGCAGCTGGTCGCAGACCTCCTGGGACGCGTAACGGGCGCCGTCGGCAATCACCTGCTCCCAGGACTTTCCGCTGACATAGCACAGCAGCTGCCGGGCAATAAAGCCGGCCTCCCGGACATCATTGGCCTGGGAAAGTGTCTGCCGGGTGTCAAGATAGAGCTGTGAATAGGTCTTTACCAACGGTCATCCCCCTCATTCTCCGGGAGCACCGCCTCCACAGCCTTGATGGCAACCTCGATCATGGAATCATCCGGCTCTCTGGTGGTGAATTTCTGCATCCACATACCCGGGGCTGTCAGGATCTTGGTAATGACATTATCGTGTTTGCCTGCCCAGCGGTTGATCTCATAGGTAACACCCACCACCAAAGGCAGCAGGAGCAGCTTGTAGGCGATCATGATCACCCGGTACAGCATACCGCCGCGCATCGCCTCCAGCATCGGGAATACCGCCAGCAGCGCGGAGGATGCCACGGAGAACACCAAAATGGAGATCACCATTACCACCAGCAGAAAGCTGGTACCGCACCGGGGGTGCAGCCTGGTCTGCTGCCGGACATTCTCCACCGTCAGCGGCAAGCCGGCTTCGTAGCAGCGGATGGTCTTATGCTCCGCGCCGTGGTAGGCAAATACCCGCTTCATCTCATTCATCCGGGACACCAGCACCATATACGCCATAAAGATGGCCATACGCACCAGACCCTCGATCAGATGCAGCACCACGGTATTGTGGATGATTTCATCAAAGAAGCCCACAAGCACCGCAGGCAGCAGGAAAAACAGCAGGATTGAAACGCCCAAGCCCAGCGCAACAGCAATACCGACCAGCCACTTTTGGAATTTTTCATTTCCCAGCTTATTTTCCAGCCACTGATCGAATTTGGAAGGCTCGGTCTCCTCCATTTCAGGGTTCAGATCCGCACTGCGCATCAGCGCCTTCACGCCTGCCACCTGGGAATCAAAGAAATTCACCGCACCGCGGATCAACGGCCAGGTAGCCACCGTACCCTTCTCGTGAATCTTTCGGGGTGTGACCTCCAGCTCAAGCTCCTCGCCGTGGCGCACCACGATGGCATCCTTTTCAGGACCGCGCATCATAATGCCCTCGATGAGAGCCTGACCGCCGATCATCGTCTTAAATTTCTCACAGCAGGGCTGTACATCTTGCTTTTTCATAAAACCTCACTTATTGGAAGGCAGGCAGACGCACCGTCACCAGCGTGCCGCCGCCTTCTGCATTTTCAAGCGTCAGTGTGCCACCGTGCAGGCTTACGATCTCCTCGCAAACAGCCAGACCGATGCCGGTACCACGGTTTTTCATACTGCCTCTGTAAAATTTCTTCTTAACCAGCGGAAGCTCATCCTCCGGGATGCCGGGACCGTAGTCCCGGATCTGGAAAACGACCTCCTGATCGTCCATAAAGACGGATGCGTCGATCTTTTTACCCTCGCCGCCGTGCTTTGCAGCGTTGTCCAGAATGTTCAGGAAAACCTGCCGCATTCTCTCGTGGTCGCAGGAAATTTCGGGGATGTCCTCGTCATTTTCCAGATATTCCAGCACGATGCCGTCCTGGGCTGCACGGCTGGAGTACATAAACACCGTATCCTCAAACTCACCGCGGATATCGTAAAGCTCCATATTCAGGGTCATTCTGCCGTCCTGGATCCGGTTAAAGTCCAGAAGATCCACCACCATCTCCGTCAGCCGCTTGCCTTCCCGAAGGATGATCCGCATACCTCTGCGAGTATCCGGGTCCAGCGTATCGCCGACAAGCAGAGTCTCGCTCCAGCCGGTAATGGAGGTCAGGGGTGTTCGCAGCTCGTGGGACAGCGAGGAAATGAAATCCCGCTGTACCTTTTCATTCTGGCTGATCTGTAGCGAAAGGGAGTTGATGGTCTCGGCAAGATCGCCGATCTCATCGTCATATTGTGTTTGTATCTGGCTGCCGTAGCTGCCGGCGGCGATGAGCTTCGCCTTTTCGGTAATTTCTGACATCGGCACCAGTATGGAGCGGATGTAATAATTGCCGCTGAGCACCACTACCAGCACCACCACAGACAGCGCCAGCAGCGCATACAGCGCCACCAGTGCGATCTGCCGGTCGACCAGCTTTGTGGAGGTCACGTAGCGCAGCACGCCGATGACCTCGCCGTTGTTGTAAATCATCGCTTTGCTCATCGCCATGATCCGCTCACCGGTCACCGGATCCCAGCCGATGAATTTTCCGATATCCTGGGTAGTGAAAGCATCTTCAATATCCGAGGTTGCCGGGGATTCATCCATCCAATCGCCGTAGGAGGTTGCCACCACCTTACGGTTCACATCAATAAACTGCAGCTCCAGCTTATCCTTCTCGGCGTAGGATTTTGCGTAGTTGATGCAGGATTGATAGAAATAGTTGTAATCCTGCTGGACATTTTCCGCGAAAAAGCCGGCAGTATTATCCGCGCGGTAGCGCATATCCGATTCCAGCGACGAGTAATAATACACGCCAAACACCGCCGCTACCGCAAATACACAGGTCAAGCCGAAAACGCAGACTACGCCCACAGTATTCATAAACCAGCGTCGGCGCAAAGAGCCTGCCTTTTTCATCTCAACCCTCTTTTCCAAATATTATCGTCCCCACTGATAGCCGTGTCCCCAAACTGTCATTATGTAGTCCGGGTTCTGGGGGTCATCCTCAATTTTGATCCGCAAACGGCGGATATTCACATCCACGATCTTCAGATCGCCCACATAATCCCGACCCCATACCATTGCCAGAATGTTCTCTCTGGACAGAGGCTTTCCGGGATTTTGCATAAACAGCTTGACGATGGCATATTCCACCTGGGTAAGGCGCACCTTGACGCCGTTCTTTTCCAGGCTGTGATTGCGCAGATTCAGGGTAAAGGGACCTTCCTTCAGCATATCGGAGGTGACCTTGGCGGTAGCCGTTCCCACTCTGCGGAACAGCGCGTCGATCCGGGCCGTCAGCTCCGCAGGAGAAAAGGGCTTGGTAACATAGTCATCCGCACCGGTCATCAGTCCGGTGACCTTATCATCCTCCTGGGTGCGGGCGGTGAGCATAATGACGCCGATCTTCATACCGCTGGCGCGGATGCGGCGGCAGACCTCGAAGCCGTCAATATCCGGCAGCATAACGTCCAGGATCGCCACGCCGATATCCGGATTCTGCTCCAGCTTGTCCAGCGCGTCATAGCCGGTACCGGCTTCCACCACCTCATAGCCGGCGCGCTTCAGGTTGATCACCACGAAGCTGCGGATATTGGCCTCATCTTCCAGAATTAATACCTTTTTCATAGTTGCACCTCTTACATCATTCCGGAGTTCCAGTCGTCAACGATCATACGGAAGCTGTCGATCAAACTCTCCTGGGTCATACCGTAGGCAGCGGATGCCACCTCCAGCTTGACCGCATAAATTGTGGATTCATTTTTGTATACAACGAAGCGGTTATCTTCCACCGCCTGCTCTTCCCGGCGCTGACCGGTCAGTATGTACAGTGTCATCAGCTTTTTACCGCGCTCACTTTTTGCATCCCACAGGCCGAATTCGTAGCTGTTGCCCCGCTGGGAAGCGGTAAGATCGCCGGCGATCTCGGGATCCACCTGCAAATACCATCTGCCTACGAAATTGTGGTAGGTGTACATTTTTTCCACCGTAGTGCCGTCGGAATTCAGCGCGTACCATTGGATCACGTACTGCGTATCCTCACTGTCGGCATCGGCGCCGGCAGCCAGCGAGATCAGCCGCGGAAGCTCCAGCACCCCATCGCCGTCAATATCGTCGGCGTACACAAAGTAATTGCGGATGGTCTGCACGCTGGTACCGGACTCCGCGGAAAGCGAAACATTGGTAAGCTGCCCGCCGATCAGGGCGCAGGCATCGGTAATGATGGAATTGGCATCCAGCTCGCTGGCGACGTAAACCGCGGCAGTGCCGTCATTGAGTTTTCCAAGCACGATACGACGGATCCGTTCCGCCGGTGTGGAAAGACGCACCTCCTGGGAGCGCTCCATGGTACCGTTGTTGCTGCCGTAGATCTCGGCGATGCATTTGCCGTTGCTCTCCACATCCGGGTGGATCACAAACACCTCGCTGAGCTGATTTTCATCCAGATCGCAGGTCATAAAGCGGTAGTAATTGGTGGTGAGGATCCGCTCCATACCGCCATCCGCCATCTGATAGACGGAAAGCGATTTCGTCACGTTCTCGCTGACCTGGATGCCCACGATCAGCTGAAGTCCGCTGCCCTGCTGCAGCTTCGCGTAAGCGACACGGTCAAACGCCGAGCCGACACACTCAATGGTGTCACGCAGCCGGTACCGGTTGTCATCGCCGCTGAAAATGAAGATGCGCAGAGGCTTTTCCGCGGCGTTGTTTCTGGCAAACAGTAAATACTCGTTATTTCCGTCGCCGTCCAGATCCGCCGACTGCAGCGTCTGCTGGAATTCACCGCTTTGCGGCGCGGCGTATTCCCAACCGGTCATAACGCTTTGGATCACCGATTGCAGGTTGGTGTACCCTTCCGAGCGCTTTGGCAGGCTGTAAAACTCGTTGACGGTGCGGAAGTTGCAGCCGGTCAGGGTCAAAATGACCGCCATCAAAGCTGCAACCAGGCGTATTTTCTTCACAGCGGTCATCCCTCCTCTCAACCGCTTTATTATAGCACAAATTTTCGAAAATGTAAAGTTATTTCAAAACAACGTTGTCATCGCCCAGCAGCGCCCGCAATTCCCGGATCATAACGTCGTCCAGGGCTGCCTTGGCGCCCATCAGCTTCCGGGTATCGGCAAAGAACACCTTCACCGTGCTGTTGCCGGGGAACATATTGACGATTGCGCGCACCTTCCCGAATCGCTCATCGCTCTCCCCTTTCAGCTGCAGATACAGCGTATCCGCCTTTACGGACTTGGGCGTCTCGGGCTGTTCCGGCAGGTTATCCGTATAATCCGAAATGGGACGGGCACGGTTGATGACGATTTGCGGCTCCTTCTCATCCCGGATGGACAGCCGACCGGTGATCACCACAGCGCTGTTCTCCTTCAAATAGCCGCCGAACTGATTCAGCACGTTGGAAAATGCCAGCATCTCAATGGACGTGGTATCATCCTCCAGAGTCACGTAGGCCATCATGGAGTTGTTTCGGGTGGTTTTCATCTTGACACTCTGCACGATGCCGGCAATACTGACGGTGCTGTCATCAGCGTAGGTGCTGTCCTCGCTTTTCAGCGCACCGATGGGAACAACGTGGGTGTTGCGCAGATACTGGCGGTAGTCATCCATGGGATGACCGGACAGATAGATGCCGGTGGTCTCCTTCTCCAGCGCCATCAGGTCAGCCTTCTTCATTTCCGGCAGCTTGGGAATGGGGATGGCGGCAGCCTTATCCTCCGCATCCAGCATAGAGAACAGCCCCATCTGACCCTCCAGATTTCTCTTTCTGGAGGCGGAAACGCTGTCCATCATACTCTCATACACCGCCAGCAGCTCGCTGCGGTGATAGCCGAAGCAATCCATAGCGCCGCACTTGATAAAGTTTTCAACTGCCCGCTTGTTCAGCTCGCCCTCACCCATCCGCTGCAGGAAATCCTCCAGGGACTTGAAATCGCCGCCTTCCGCACGTCGGGCAGCCATGGTGCGGATCAGACCGCGACCCACATTCTTCACAGCGCCCAGACCGAAGCGAATGGCGTCGCCCTCAACGGTAAAGGTATCGCTGGAACGGTTGATATCCGGCGGCAGCACGGGAATACCCATGCTCTTGCACTCCGCAATATAGCCGGATACCTTTTCCGCGCTGTCCAGCACAGAGGTCATCAGCGCAGCCATATACTGCCTGGGATAGTGGCACTTTAAGTACGCCGTCTGGTAAGCGACCATGGCATAGCAGACCGCGTGAGCCTTATTAAACGCATAGTTGGCGAAGGCAACGATCTCATCATAGATGGACTGCGCCACAGCTTCCGGAACACCACGGTTGATACAGCCGGGGATCCCCTGCTTCTCGTCGCCGTAGACGAAGGTCTGGCGCTCTGCGTCGATGATCTTTTGCTTCTTTTTGGAAATGGCACGGCGGATATTATCCGCCTGACCCATAGAGTAGCCTGCCAGAGAACGGAAAATTTCAATGACCTGTTCCTGGTAGACGATGCAGCCGTAGGTAACCTTCAGAATCGGCTCCAGCAAAGGCGTTTTATAGGTCACCTTATGAGGATTCAGCTTATTGGAGATAAACTGCGGAATGGAATCCATAGGACCGGGGCGGTAAAGCGCCACCACGGCGGTAAAGTCCTCGATGGAGGAGGATTTCATTCCCACGCAAACGCCGGTCATACCGGCAGACTCCAGCTGGAACACGCCCTGGGTCTTACCCTCCGCCACCATGGCAAAGGTCTCGGCATCGTCATCGGGGATGTCATCCATAGAGAAATCGGGATCAAACTGCTTGATCTGATTCTCCGCGTCCTTGATGACCGTCAGGTTCCGCAGACCCAAAAAGTCCATTTTGAGCAATCCAAGCTCCTCAATGGTGGTCATTGTGTACTGGGTCACCATGGTTTCATCATTTCTTGCCAGCGGAACATAGGTATGCACCGGGTCGGCAGTGATCACCACGCCGGCAGCGTGGGTGGAGGTATTTCTGGGCATACCCTCCAGGCTCATTGCGGTATCCACCAGCTTTTTCACCTGCTCGTCACCGTCGTACATTTCCTTCAGCTTCGGGCTGATCTCCAGCGCCTGCTTCAGGGTAATGTGCAGCGGCATGGTAGGCACCAGCTTGGCCACCACATCGGTCTGGGCGTAGGTAAAGTTCAGCGCGCGACCCACGTCACGAATGGCACCTCTTGCCGCCATGGTACCGAAGGTGACGATCTGTGCCACACGGTCCTTGCCGTACTTTCGCACAACATAGTCGATGACCTCACCGCGGCGCTCCTGACAGAAGTCCGTATCGAAGTCGGGCATACTGACACGCTCGGGATTCAAAAACCGCTCGAAGATCAGGCTGTATTTCATAGGATCGACTTCCGTAATATGCAGGCAGTACGCCGCAATGGAAGCCGCGCCGGAGCCACGTCCGGGTCCAACGGGAATATCGTTTTCCTTGGCATAGCGGATAAAGTCCCAAACGATGAGATAGTAATTCACATAGCCCATCCGGCTGATGACGTCGATCTCATATTCCAGCCGCTGGATATATTCCTCGGGAGGATCCGTATAGCGCTCTTCAAAGCCTTCGTAGCACAGCTTGCGGAAATACTGCTCATCCGTATAGCCCTCGGGAATGGGGAAAACCGGCAAATGGTACTCATGAAACACGAATTCCACATTACACATTTCAGCGATTTTCGCCGTATTGTCAAAGGCCTCCGGGCAGTTGGGGAACAGCTGCCGCAGCTCTTCCTCGGATTTTAAGTAAAATTCCTCGGTCTGGAATTTCATACGGTTTTCATCGTCAACGGTCTTACCCATCTGTACGCACAGAAGAACGTCCTGCATCGCGGCATCTTCCTTGCGCAGATAGTGGGCATCGTTGGTGACCACCAGCGGCAGACCGGTCTCCCGGGCGATGCGCAGCACGCCCTGATTGACCGTTCTCTGCTCGTCAATGCCGTGATCCTGCAGCTCCAGATAGAAGCGATCCTGACCGAAAATATCCGCCATTTTCAGGGCATACGCCTTGGCGTTTTCATAGTCTTCATCCAAAAGATACTGTGCAACGCCGCCGGCAAGGCAGGCTGACAGCGCGATAAGCCCCTCGTGATGCTGCGCAAGCAGCGCCAGATCCACTCTGGGCTTGCCGTAGAAGCCACGGCTGTTGGCCTCGGATACCAGATAGCACAGATTCTGATAGCCGGTCATATTTTCACACAGAAGCACCAGATGGTAAGGATCATTGTCGATACCGTGGACACGGTCATCCATACCGCGGCGCGCCACATAGACCTCGCAGCCGATAATGGGCTTCACGCCGGCATCCTTCGCCGCCTTATAAAAGTCGATGCAGCCGTACATCGCGCCGTGATCCGTGATGGCGATGGCGGTTTGACCGATCTCCTTTACCCGATCCATCATACCGCTGATGCGGCAGGCGCCATCCAGGAGGCTGTATTCACTATGGACGTGCAGATGAACAAAACTCATAATGTAGCCTCCTTCGATAGTGCTACCAGCCGTTTCAGCCGGTTGTTCATTGCCGGCTTGGAGATGGGCGGATCCATTATGGCAGCCAGCTCTGTCAGTGATGCTTCGGGATTCTTCTCCCGGGCAACCAACGCCTGCTGCAGCTTTTGCGGAAGCTGCTTCACCATACCGCGTTTGCGCAGGATGCGGATGGCCGCAAGCTGCTCCTGGGCGGCCTCCACCACTTTGGAGGTATTGCCGTCATCGCAGTTGCAGCGGCGGTTGACATTGTTGTTCAGTTCCTTTTCCAGTCTTGCTTCAATGATACCCATAGCCGCGATCGGCGCGCCCAGGAAGGTCAGCAGATCAGAGATCTGATCGCTCTGCTTTAGGTACAGCATCTGCGTGGCACCGCGGACAGCGGTCTTGGGATAGAAGCCCAGGATCTCCTCCATCAATGCATAGGTCTGCCGGGCAACGGCATTGTGGGTGGTAGTCAGCTCGATGTGATAGCCCTTGGTGGGGTCTGTCACCGAGCCGCCGGACAAAAACGCGCCGCGAAGGAACGCCGTCTTGCAACATTCCTCCTCTACTACCGCCAGATTCACGTTCAGCGACAGCGTATCGGCAGGGCTAAAGCCGTAAGCCGACATAATTCTGCTGATCTTATCGGGGTCCGTGATCTGGAAGATCAGCTTTCCGGACGCTTCTGCCTCCGGGAACAGATCAAAATTCACGGAAAACGCCTTTTTGAACAGCTTGGGCAGCAGTTGGGCGAATTCCTTATTTTCGGTGACGATACGGATGCTGTCGGCCACAAAGCTGTTGCCGTACAACAGGATGCCAAAGCACATTGCGCGGGCGCAGCAGCGCTTTGCCGGGATGACCCGACAGATTTCCGCCTTGGCTGTTGCTGCGAATGATACGGCCATATCGGGCCTCCCTTCGTAAGATTTACCAGATTCGTACTTCCGGCTCCAGACGGATGCCGGACTTTTCATAAACGATGTCAGAAACGTTTTTCAGCAGCGCTTTTACATCCGCTGCCGTTGCGCCGCCGAGATTGACAGCAAAGCCGGCGTGCTTGGTGGAAATGGCCGCGCCGCCCACCCGGTAGCCCTTAAGACCGGCTTCATCAATGAGCGCTGCCGCATAGCCGCCAACCGGGCGCTTGAAAGCAGAGCCGGCGGAAGGAAGCTCCAACGGCTGGGACGCGGAGCGCTTTTCCATCAGCGCACGCATCTTTTCCTTAATTCGTTCAGGCGGTGCCTGACGCAGGGAAAACACTGCGCTGATCACAATTTCGCCGGTTTCCTCCAGGATGCTGTGTCGGTAAGAAAACCGCATATCGGCATTACTGCGTTCAGAAAGCGAGCCATCCGCGCCCATCACAACAGCACTTTCCAGTACAGCGCTGATATCGCCGTCATAAGCGCCGGCATTCATAAACACGCCGCCACCGACGGTACCGGGGATGCCGTGGGCAAATTCCAGACCGGAAAGCCCCTGCCTTGCCGCAAATACCGCCGCACGGGTCATAGTCACACCGGCCATTACACGGATACGGTCGCCTTCCAGCAGCTCCATACCGTCCAGATGATCCTTCAGGCAGATCACGACGCCGGGAAGAAATCCATCCGGGGCAAGCACGTTGGTGCCGGCACCCAGGATCCTGGGTGTAACGCCCAGCTCTTTCGCCTGATGCAGAATGTCTGCCAGTTCATCCGTATTCTTCGGGAATGCCATGATTTCTGCTTCACCGCCGATGCGGAAGGAGGTATGGTTGCACATTGGTTCAAAATATTTCAGCGCGCAGCGCGCGTTCAGTTGCTTTTGTAAAGATGTCAAATCCCTCATAAACGCCTCCGGGTGTATGATATCTTTTATACTATATCACACCAAAACAAAATATGCAAATAGAACCGTTATTATTTTATATAAAATAATAAAAAACGTCTGCGGTTGTCCGCAGACGTTTCGTTTGAATGATTCCGGCAGTTAAGGAGATACTACTCGTGTAATCCAACGCTAGGAGGAAATATTATGAAAAAGATGATTACGCTTTTGTTGATCCTTGTCCTTACCCTCGGTCTCTTTGCAGGCTGCCGCAGTGGCAATTCCCCGGAAGATATGGTTACCGAAGCCAGTAAAGCTGTGGACGATATGATGCCCAAGAGCGATAACGGGCACGCCACAGACGGCGACGGCTTTATCGGTGACGGCAACGGTCGCAGCGGGATGAATGGCGGTATGCTGCCCAACGGCTAAGTCAGGCTTCGGCCTGACCTACATACCGCGACCATTCCAGAGAAACGTTCCCCTGCTCATCCACAATGCAGGGTATGCCGATACTGCCGGCTTTCCGGGCTTCGTCGAACAGAGGACTGCCGTCTCGGATCGCCAAAAAAGCCTTCAGAATCGCAAGGCTGTCAGAAAAATCGAGAAACGCATACGCCACGTGCGCTTCGGTCAGCTCCTCGCAGCACTGCACACAATCCGGGCAAAGCATAGAGCCGTAAATCTTCAGCATAGCAGCACCTCTTAAAAAATGGTTACATAGCGCAGAAGATTCTTCTTCATTCTGTCAGCCGCTTCCACAGCCTGGGCAATATAATCCGTACCGTCGGTACCGTTTTCCTTCCACGCGGCGGTAACGGAGGTACCGGCACTGACAACGGCACCGTAGCCGAAACGGTCAAAGGCGTAGCTGCAATTTTTGTGATTGCCGCTGGGATATTCCAGCCCGTCTACCAGCAGATAGGTGTATTTGTAGCTGCTGCGGATCGAGCGGATGCTGTTGGGCGCACCGGCGCTGACAGCGGCGCAGACCCGGGAATAACCGCTCTTTCCGAAAAGATTTTCTCCCAGGCGGCTGATCATATCCATCGCTGCCGTGTGTACGAGCCGGGTGCCGGTCATCAGATCCTGCAGCTCCAGCGCCGACTTGTTGGCAGAGCGCACCACCACGAAAAGATCCTTATCCGCTTTGCAGTACGGGATAAAGGGCTTGACGGCGTCACTGCCGATATAAGGGCTGATCAGCAGACCGTCACAGGGATAGGTTTCACCGCCGAAAATGACATCCGCGGTCATCTGGGCGTCATCAGGGGTTAAAATACCGGGCGCGTCCAGCAGCACGTAGTAGCCCAGCTCCTGCGCTTCTTTCAGCAGCGCGGAAAGAGTGCTTAAGCCCGCACCGCCCAGCAGCGCAAAGGCATCAAAACGGAAGCGGACAGCAGGGATCGTCTCCTTCAGCGCCTGCATCAGTTCCCGGCAGAAAAGCGCATAATTTTCAATCGCGCTTCCCTGCTGGATATGGGCAGGAATGGCATCCTGCGGTGCGGTAAGATCCAGCATCGAGGGGTTTTTCATCCTGCGGATCTTGTCGTGTAGCTTATCAATAGCCATAATCTCGCCTCCTGACGGAAAAAATCGTGTTTTTTCTTAAATCATATCACAGCTTTTATTTTTTTACAATATTCCAGCAAAAAATCTTCCAAATTTCCTTTGCGCAGATTCTGTCGAAACGGGCATACTAATGACGAAGGGAGTGATAAAAAATGAAAGCAAAAGGCTGGGCGATCACATTGGGCATCGGCGCTGCGGCAGGTGCCGTGGCCGTGATGATGCTGCCGAAGCAATCCACCACACGAAAGCTGGTCAACAGAGCCGCCTGCGCTGTGGAAAACGCGGCAAGTAACGTCAGCGACAAGCTGATGAGCAAGATGGATATGTAAAAAGCGGGAGGCAATCGCCTCCCGGTTTTTTATTTCGCAATAACCGAAATTTTACCATCCTCGACGGAAATGTGAATGGTAGAAATCGGCGCTTCGAAGGACTCGATGATCCGCTCGGAGATGGGATCCTCCAGCTCCTTTTGAATCGTTCTGCGCAAGTTTCTGGCACCGTAAGTCACGGAATATGCCTTCTTTACCAGGAAATGGCGAACATTTTCATCAAAAGTGATCTCAAGCCCGCGCTCGGTCAGGCTCTGGGTCAGTTCACGCAGCATAATGTCCGCGATACCCAAAAAATCCGCCTCGGTCAGGTGGTTAAATGTGATGATCTCATCCACTCTGTTGATAAATTCCGGGCGCAGGAACTCACGAAGCGCCTTCATGGTCTTTTCCTTGATCACATCCGTGTCGGTGCGGCCAAAGCCCATACCGCCTACTCGCCCTTCGGAGCCGGCGTTGGAGGTCATTACAATAACGGTGTTTTCAAAGTTCACCGTTCTGCCCTGGGCATCGGTGATACGACCGTCATCCAGTACCTGCAGCAGGATATTCAGCACATCGGGGTGTGCCTTTTCGATCTCGTCAAACAGCACCACGCTGTAGGGTCTGCGGCGGATCTTCTCCGTAAGCTGTCCGGCTTCGTCATAGCCCACATAGCCGGGAGGCGAGCCAATCAGCTTGGAAACGGTGTGCTTTTCCATATATTCGGACATATCCAGCCGGATCAGGCTGTCCACGCTGTCAAACAGATCATTGGCAAGGCATTTTACCAGCTCCGTCTTACCAACGCCGGTAGGACCGACGAAGATAAAGGAGACCGGGCGCTTCTTGGGGCTAATGCCTACACGGTGGCGGCGGATCGCCTTGGAAACCGCTTCCACGGCTTCATCCTGCCCTACGATATGCTCCTTCAGCCGGCCGTAAAGACCGCTGATCTGCTGGAATTCCTGGGCCTTGATCTTGGATGCCGGGATCTTCGTCCACAGCTCGATAATGCGAGCAAGATTCTCGATGGTGACCGCAGGAGGCGGCACCTGCTCCAGCCGCTCGATCTCCTCCGCGATCTGGCACAGCTTGCTGCGGATCAGCGCAAGACGCTCGAAATGCTCGTTTTCCGTATCCTCGGTCAGCATACGAAGCTCCAGCTCATAGTCATCCCGTTCCTTCTTCTTTTCTGCCAGCTGGGAGATCTCCTTGCACCGCAGATTCACATCGGAGCAGGCCTCGTCCAGCAGGTCGATGGCCTTATCCGGCAGAAAACGGTCGGTAATATAGCGCTCGGACAGCACCACGCACTGCCGTGCGATCTCCGGCGAAATGGTAACGCCGTGGAAATCCGCGTAGCTCTTCGCGATGCCCTGCATGATCTGGCAGGCCTCCTCAATGGTAGGCTCAGCCACGGTAACTGGCTGGAAGCGGCGCTCCAGGGCGGCATCCTTTTCGATATACTTGCGGTATTCATTGAAGGTGGTGGCGCCGATGACCTGAATTTCGCCACGGGAAAGCGCGGGCTTCAGAATATTGGCGGCGTTCATGGAGCCTTCGGCATCGCCGGCACCGACCAGATTATGCACCTCGTCGATGACAAGAATAATATTGCTGCACTCCTTGATCTCACCGATCAGGCTCTTCATACGGCTCTCAAACTGTCCACGGAACTGGGTGCCGGCCACCAGAGCCGTCAGGTCCAGCAGGAAAACCTCCTTATCCCGCAGCTTGTAGGGCACATCGCCGGCGGCGATGCGCTGGGCGAGACCTTCCGCAATGGCGGTCTTGCCAACGCCGGGCTCACCGATCAGGCAGGGATTGTTCTTCTGTCGGCGGTTCAGGATCTGGATCACACGCTCCGTTTCCACATCTCTGCCAATGACTCTGTCCAGCTTGCCCTCTCTGGCTCTGCGGGTCAGATCCATACAGTAGCTGTCCAGGAATTTGTGCTTTTTGCCCTTTTTCCGGGACTTTTCGCCGTCATTCTTATGCTCGGGCGCTTCCTCGCGCTCGGCAGGCGCAGCCTCACTGGGCTTGCTGATACCGCCGAAAAGCTGATTCAGCATGGGGAAAGTGGCGGTCTGGCTGTCCATATCATCGTCATCGTGATCGCCGGAATCCATCTGGGCAAACATACTGCTCATCTCGTCACTGAGGCTGTCCAGATCCTCCTCGGAGAAGCCCATCTGCTTGACAGCCTCCTCGATCTGGGGAATCCCCAAGGAACGGGCACATTTCAGGCAATAGCCCTCATTCATGGTCACGCCGTTTTCCATCTTGGTGATGAATACCACCGCTATATTTTTTTTGCATTTGGTGCAAAGCTTGGGTTGCATAGATAATCACTCCATTCAGACAATGGGTCTTTCCGGTACACATTCAAAGTTCTCGATCCCATCGTCGTACCACAGATGGGTCATATACAGACCGCCGGCAGGAACAGTAGGACCGGCAGCGGTGCGGTTGCCGTCATTTAGGATTCTGCTGATTTCTTCAGGCGGGAACTTGCCTTCAGCGGCGTAGACCACCGTACCTGCCATCGCCCGCGCCATATTATACAAAAATCCGTTGGCGCAGACACGCAGGGCGATCAGATCGCCGTCGCGCTCGACCTTGTAATAGTATACTGTGCGGACGGTGGATTTAACCTCCGTACCCACACTGCGTACTGCAGCGAAATCGTGGGTACCCACAAACTGGTCTGCCGCCGCCTGCAGCACCTTTTCATCCAGATGCTTGGGGTAAAACCAAGCTCTGTTCACGTAAAAAGGGTCTTTTACCCGGGAATTGTAGATCAGATAGGTATACTCCTTGCGTACGCAGGAGCCGATGGCGTTGAAATTTTCGTGGACCTCCACAGCCCTGGTGACTACGATATCCAAAGGCAGATGGGTATTCAGTGCATAAGGCAGCCGATCCACCGGGATGGTGGATGTGGTCTTGAAATTCGCCACGTAGCACTTGGCGTGGACGCCGGCGTCCGTTCTGCCGCAGCCGGTGACGTGAACATCGTGTCCGACGATCATCTCAATGGCCTTTTGCAGGGTCTCCTGCACTGTGGGCAGGTTTTTCTGCATCTGCCAGCCGTGGTAGGCTGTACCGAGATATGTCAGATAAAGTGCAATATTGCGCATACGCCACCTCACAGACCGAAGCCGCGCAGCACGCACACCGCGGTGATCAGCAACGCAGCCACAAGGAAGCTGCCGTAATCGCAGCCGTGCATACGCAGAAGCTTCATCTTTGTGCGGCCGTCGCCACCCTGATAGCAGCGACATTCCATAGCGGTAGCCAGCTCATCGGCACGGCGGAACGCGCTGATAAACAGCGGCACCAGGATCGGCACCAGCGCCTTGACCCGCTGCACCAGGTTGCCGGATTCAAAGTCGGCGCCCCTTGCCTTCTGGGCGGACATGATCTTATCCGTTTCCTCCACCAGTGTGGGGATAAAACGCAGGGCAATGCACATCATCATAGACAGCTCGTGCACCGGCAGCTTGATCTTTTTCAGCGGCGAAAGCAGCGCTTCCAGGCCGTCGGTCAGGGCGATGGGCGATGTGGTATAGGTCAGAAGGAAAGTTCCCGTAACCAGCATTAAAATTCGGAAAACCATAAAAAACGCCCGAATAACGCCTTCTAACGTAATAGAAATAGTCCAAATTTGCACCAGTACGGTTTCGCCCTGGGTGAAGAACAAATTCAAAATGCCCGTAAAGAGCAGAATGAACATCAGCGGCTTCATGCCCTTAAAGAAGGACTTGAGCGGAATTCCGGAAATGGCGATACTCACCGCTAAAAATACGAAAACCACGCCGTAGGACAGCCAGCTGACAGCCAAAAACAGCGCAACGATATAACCCACCAGAATCAGCAGCTTCGTTCTGGGGTCCAGGCGGTGGATCACCGATTTTCCCGGGAAAAACTGACCGAGGGTAACGTCCTTAAGCATCGGCATTCCCTCCCTTTAGCGCTGTCAGCGCCTTCACAGCCTGCGCCTGGGTATACACCGGCTCCACCGGCAAGCCAAGCTGCTTCAGCTTCATAAACACCTGGGTCAAAACCGGAATATTCAGACCCATCTGCACCAGCTCATCCGCGTGGCGGAACACCTCTGCAGGCGTGTCCATCAGGGCAATTTTCGACTTGTTCATTACGATCAGGCGGTCAGCCATCCGGGCAACGTCGCCCATAGAATGGCTTACCATCATAATTGTGGCGTGCTTTGCCTTGCGGTAGCTGTCGATATAGTTGAGGATCTCCTCACGACCTGCAGGGTCAAGTCCTGCGGTAGGCTCGTCCAGGATCAGCAGCTCCGGCTCCATAGCCAGCACGCCGGCAATGGCAACACGCCGCTTCTGTCCGCCGGAAAGATCAAAGGGCGATACCGTCAGCTGTTCATCGGAAAGTCCCACCGCGGCAGCGGATTCCTTGACTCTGCGGTCGATCTCATCCGCTTTCAAGCCCATATTTTTCGGTCCGAAGGCGATGTCCTTATAGACCGTCTCCTCAAAAAGCTGATATTCCGGATACTGAAACACCAAACCCACGCGGAAACGGGTCTGCCGGGTGGTCTTTTTATCCTGCCAGATGTCAACACCATCCAGCAGGATCTCGCCGGAATCCGGCTTCAAAAGACCGTTCAAATGCTGCATCAGGGTGGATTTACCGGAGCCGGTATGACCGATCACACCGATAAACTCTCCCCTTTCCAGCGAAAACGACACGTCATCCAGCGCCGTGTGCTCAAACGGAGTACCGGCGCTGTACTTATGTGTCAGATTTTTTACCTCAATAAAGGGTGTCACTTTTCTTCCTCCCAGCGGGTCAGACCTTTAGTGCTTCGTAAAGTATCTGCGCGCATTCATCCGGCTCCAGGCTGCCCAGCGGCAGATCGAAGCCATGTTTATTCAGCTCCCAGCACAGCTCTGCCGTGTCCGGGGCAGCAAGTCCGATACTGTGCAGCAGCTCCACCTGGGAGAATACCTCCCGGGGTGTTCCGTCTGCCGCCACTTTCCCCTGATGCAGCACCACCACGCGCTGCGCCTGGGCAGCTTCATCCATGTGGTGGGTGATCAGCACAACGGTAATTCCCTTTTCCGCATTGAGCTTTAAGATGGTATCCATCACTTCCCTGCGGCCTCTGGGATCCAGCATCGCCGTAGGCTCGTCCAGCACGATGCATTTCGGCTCCATAGCGATCACACCGGCGATCGCCACACGCTGCTTCTGACCGCCGGACAGAAGATGGGGCGCGTGCTCCCGGTAGGAATACATACCCACCTGCTTCAGCGCACGGTCGACCCGGTTACGGATCTCCGGGCTGGCGATCCCCAAATTCTCCGGACCGAAGGCAACATCCTCCTCCACCACATTGGCAACGATCTGGTTGTCCGGATTTTGGAACACCATACCGGTGCAGCGGCGGATCGCGATCAGCTTTTCCGGATCCGAGGTGTCCATTCCGTAGACGTAGACCTTTCCGCCGCCGGGCAGCAATATGGAATTAAAATGCTTTGCAAGCGTGGATTTTCCGCAGCCGTTGCCGCCAAGGACAGCTACGAAGCTGCCTTGTTTGATCTGCAGGTTCAAATCCTCAAAAACGACGATATCGGGCGTGTCATCCACGCCCGGATATGCGAATTTGAGATGTTCGACAGAAATCGCCTTGTCCATAGTTTCTCCAATCAGGGCGTCCACCGTCCGGTGGAACCGCAGGGCAGCATAATGCCCGTAGATTTAACCGGCAGACCCAATTCGCCCACCTGGGTATGTCCGCCGTGCTGTGCGCCGAATACCACATCGGAAGCATAGCCCACGGCAGAGGGGGCAAGACCGGTTGTATAGGAATTGATGATAACGAAAAGCGGATCGTCCGTCAGCAGCTTTGCCGTTTCCAGCAGGAAGGGATAGAAGCTGGTCTCCATCTTCCATATCTCACCGCTGGGACCTCTGCCATAGCTGGGCGGATCCATAATAATGCCGTCATAACGGCGTCCGCGGCGGATCTCACGCTGGATAAACTTGCCGCAATCGTCCACGATCCAATGGATGGGACGGTCAGCCAGACCGGAAGCCTGGGCGTTTTCCTTCGCCCAAGCCACCATACCCTTGGAGGCATCCACGTGGTAGACCTCCGCGCCGCCGGCTGCCGCCGCAAGGGTAGCGCCGCCGGAATAGGCAAACAGATTCAGCACTCTTACCGGGCGACCGGCGGAAGCTACCTTATCCCGGATAAAATCCCAGTTGGCAGCCTGCTCCGGAAATACGCCGGTGTGCTTAAAATTCATAGGCTTGACATTGAAGGTCAGATAATCCTTATAGTGGATCTGCCAGCGCTCCGGCAGGTGGTGGTCAGACCAGCGACCGCCACCGGTATTGGAGCGGATATACCGGGCATCATAGCGCTTCCACGCAGGGTCAATATGGGGCGTATCCCAAATGACCTGGGGATCGGGACGGATCAGGATATACTTACCCCACCGCTCCAGACGCTCGCCTGCCGAGGTATCCAGCACCTCGTATTCCTTCCATTCATCTGATAGCCAGACCATGGTACTCTCCTTACATCTTAATTACGGCGTGCCGCTCAAGAAATTGTCCCAAGCGCTCTTGGTATGCTTCGAGCAGTATTCGCAGCAGTTGCTGGTGCCGCCGTTGATATCGCCGTGGATGCCATAGAACGGAATGGGATTTCCGCTGGCGTCCACAAGGTAGATATAGTTATCCTTGGTGTACTCCTCGTGCAGACCCTTGCCGGTGGCCTCGATGATGGCATCCAGCTCATCCTGGGTCATCTTTACAAGCGCCTTCTTGGTCAGCGTTACCTGCCCCAGGTTTGCCATATTCTTGCAGTATTCAGAAGCGACGCCGTCAACACAGTAATCCACAAAAATATGCTTGTCGCAGGTTTCCTTGGGCACGTCCTCGGGATATACGTGGGCGTAGACCACACGGCTGCCGCGGACATCGTGCTTGCAAGCATCGCAAGCCAGCTTGCCGGAATCCAGACAGATGCCAACCTCAACAAGCCTGGAATCGTCATAAAGCGGTGATGACTGCAAGCCCTCGTGGATCGGTTTCATAACCTTATTAAACAGCACGGTAGCCGGGTTCCGACCGTCCTCGGTCAGCTGAATGACCTCCGGCATATCATAGCCGCACCAGATGGCTGCGGTATAATAATCGGTAAAGCCACAGAACCAGCGATCCTTATTGCTGGTGGTAGAACCGGTCTTGCCGGCGACCACCTGACCGCTGATCTGCGCCGCCGTACCGGTACCGGCCTTTACGACATTTTCCAGACAGTAGTTCATATAGGTGACGGTCTTTTCGCTAAGGATCTGCTCGGAATCCTGGGTATTGCTCAGCACCACCTCACCGTCGCTGTTGTAGACCTTGGTAAAGGTGCGGGCTTCACGGTACACGCCGTTGTTGGCAAAGGTGGCGTAGGCAGCGCTCATCGCTCTGACGGTGACACCGTCGGTAGGCGCGCCCATGCCCAGAGGCGACAGACCGATATCGGAGTAAGTGATGCCGTTTCTCTCCTCGCTTTCGATCAGCGTGGACAGACCGAACTTTTCCTTCGCGAAATTAAAGCTGTATTCCAGACCGATATTATTCAGGGTCTGTACAGCGATGGTATTGACCGACTGGGTCACACCGTAGAGAATATTTCTTCTGTATGCATAGGAAGCCTTGCCGGTATTCAGCGGATAGGGCTTGGGCTCGGCTGTGGGGTTTTCGGGATCCTGGGTGTAATACAGCGGCATATCCTTTTGTACGGATGCCGGTGTAAACAATCCCAGTTCAAATGCCGGTGCGTAGATGGTCAGCGGCTTGATGGAGGAACCGGGCTGCAGCTGGTCGGATTCCGCTCTGCTGTAGCCGAAGTAGACCTCTTTCTCGCCGACACCGCCAGCAAGCGCCACGATATCGCCGGTATTGTTGTCGATAATCACGATGGCAGATTGCAGCTGCTGGACACTGGCGGTCTTGGGGATCTCATTCAAGTCCTGATAGATCTTGTCCACCTGCCTCTGCACATCCATATTCAGTGTGGTGTAAATATGGTAGCCG
The DNA here is from genome assembly GCA_017436955.1 of Oscillospiraceae bacterium. Classification (GTDB taxonomy): domain Bacteria; phylum Bacillota; class Clostridia; order Oscillospirales; family Oscillospiraceae; genus Faecousia. Next base: position 243,089 of record JAFSCD010000003.1, read on the forward strand.
CCGTTGGTGATCAGATCCAGATACAGCCTTTGGGTCTGGTCATTCCATTCCATGCCGGCTTCTGCCGCCATCTGCTTGGCAACATCCCTGACAGCGGTATCCGCAAACCAGGAATAGACCTCCTGGGACGCATTGACGCCGATCTCGGTCTTGTTGCCGCACTGGGGGCAGTAATAGCGCCCGTCGCTTTGCAGAACGAAGGTGCCCACCTTGCCGTGATAGCCGCAGCCTTCGTGGTCGCAATCCGCCACCCGGTCCTCGGGATCGATACCATCCTTCAGCACGATCTGCTGATTCAGGGCTTCCTGATATTCCTCTTCCGTCAGGTAGCCGTACTGGCGCATCATATACAGCGTATTGGTACGGCGGATGTCATTTTGCTGCATACCGGTCAAGCCCTTGGAATCCAGGCTGGTACGGTAGGGATCAAACAAGGAAGGGTTGTTGGTGATACTGATCAGGCAGGCACATTCCGCGGCAGTCAGGTGCTCCAGCTCCTTGCCGAAATACTTGGCGGCAGCGGCCTTGACGCCCTCACAGCGGTTGCCAAGATAGATCTTGTTGAGATACCACTCCAGCACGACGCTCTTGTCATACCGGCGCTCAAACTCCGTGGCACGGAAGATCTCCAGCACCTTACGCTGCACCGTTACGTCGTCAGCGCCCTCATCCTCCATCAGCATCAGGTTCTTGATCAGCTGCTGAGTGATGGACGAGCCGCCGAACTGGTCGCCGGAGCCCACGAACATATTGACACAGGCCTTCAGCGTCGTAAACCAGTCAACGCCCTGATGCTCAAAGAAGCGGTGATCCTCGATCGCCACCGCAGCGTTGATCAGATGCTCGGGAATATCCTCGTAATCCACCCATTCCCGGTCCAGTTCAGGATAGAGCTTCTGCAGGACCTGGATATTATCGGAGTCATCCACATAATAAACGTAGGACGGCTCGTTCAGGTCAAAGCCTTCCAGCTGGACGCCGGCCAGAGGCGCGATATCGCCCTCCAGATAGTCGCCCAGGGTGAACATAAAGATAAAACCGCAAACGATACCCACCAGCAGCACGGTCGCCAACGCGCCCAGGATGATCTTGATGACGGTATATACGCCCATCCAGATGCCGCGTGCGGTATTCAGGCCGCCCGGATTCCAGTTTTGACGGGAGACCCGGCGTTTGCCCTGGTTATTCCTTTCGTTTTCCATGCCAATACCTCCTATATACAGCTGCCAAAAGGCAAGCGCGGACAGTGAATTTCAGCAAAGCCGGCATATTCGCATACTACCAGCCGTAGTATTATAGCATACCCCGAAGCAAAAGAAAAGCACCAAATTGTAAATTAAATACAAAATTTATATGAAACATAGACAGCGCGCAAATTGTGCATACTGATACCATCGGCAATTTGGCAAAACTTTACGGTCTGTTGCTATGCAACATTGCCACTTGATTTTGACCTGCGCTTGGGATAAAATAACAGTATACAAATCACCCTTGGAGGCGCTTATGGAAGATCAATACGGCTCTGATTTTATTTCCATCGTGGACGATGACGGTACGGAATACGAGCTGGAGGTACTCACTACCATCGAGTATAACGGCTGCACCTATCTGGCAGTGATCCTTGCTGACGGTGACCCGGATATCGTTTCCGGTCTGGAGATCACGATCCTCAAATCCGTGGAAGAAGACGGCGAGACCATTCTTACCGTGGTGGAGGATGAAGAAGAACTCAACGCAGTCAATATGCTGATCATGGAAAGCCTCTACGAGGCTGACGAGGATTGATCACCCCCTGCTTGGTGCGTGATGTGTCCTTTTGGACCCACATTTTTTTATTGGGATGCCCCACTTCCCCATCGGTTTGTAGACCTCCCGCCTGCGCTGTGACGTACGGTGGACGTTGGGAACAGTGAAGATGGAGAGAGGCGACCCACCTGCCTTTTCGTGCAGGTCATAATTGGATGCACACGGCCAAAGCGGGGTTTTCGGCAAGAAGAGTTTCGGCTCTTCTTGCTTTTTTCTTGCAAAAAACGGGAAATTATGAACATTTTTCACATTTATTGCATTTCTGAAAGAAAATGCTTGCAACTACGGGATAAATCGGTTATAATACGCTAGACTATGTGCTGGAATTTCCAGTAATCATATAGCACATTGAGAGGATTTGATTTACATGAGTGCATCCGATAAGAAGAAGCTCCGCAAGGAGCAAAACGCCGCAGCGATCACCGAGCGGCAGAAGAAGGCCCGCAAGGAAGCCAGACAGCTGAAGATCTATACCACCATTTTCATCTCTGCCATGGCTATCGTTCTTGCAGCCGCAATTTTCATTGGTCTGTTTGTCGCCAACGGCAAGCCCGCCATTGGTTGGATCAACAAAGCGACCAATGCCATCGAGGTGGACGGCACCAAGCTGAGCACCGTTGACCTGAACTACTACTATAAGGATTACATCACTTCCTTTGCCGATCAGTACAGCGACTACGGCACCTACGCCTCCACTTACCTGCTACTGAACACCGGTCTGGATGTTTCCAAGCCTCTGGACGAGCAGGATTACAACAAGGAAACCGGCGAGACCTGGGCTGATTATTTCGTACAGTCCGCCAAGGACAACGCCAAGTGGGCTTACGGTCTGTACAACAAGGCAGTTGCCGAGGGTTATACATTGACCGACTCCGAGCAGAAGAATCTGGATGCCCAGGAGAGCAATCTGGATCTGTATGCCCAGTACTACGGCTACAGCAGCGTTCCTGCTTACCTGCGCGGCATATACGGCCCCGGTGCTGATATCGACTCCTACATGGAGTACTGCCGCATCAATGCCATCGCCAGCAGCTATGCCAACAACTACTACGAGGGTCTGGAGTTCAAGGACGCCGACTACCGTGAGTACGAAAAGGACAAGCTGGTGGACTACAACTCCTACTCCTTCTCCTACTACATCTGCTCCGTCAACACTTTCCTGACCTACAACGGCGGCGGCACCACCGAGAAGGATGAGGATGGCAAGACCTCTACCACCTACACCGATGCCCAGAAGGAGACCGCACGCAAGGATGCCGAGGCTGCTGCCAAGGGTCTGGCCATTGCAGAAAACTCTACTCTGGAAAAGCTGAACGAGGCTATCAAGAAGCTGCCCATCCACAAGGATAAGTCCGAGAAGGATCTGGAATCCGTCAAGGCCACCGAGAACACCTTCGTTCTGTCCGGTGCCATCCAGGATGCCGATGTGAAGAAGTGGCTCACCGATGATGCGCGTAAGCCCGGCGATCTCACCACCATCGAGATCAAGTCCGGCGAGGGCGACAGCGCAACCGTGACCGGTTACTACGTCCTGCTGTTCCAGGAAATGACCACGAACAAGCAGCCTCTGGCCAATGTCCAGCACATTCTGGTGAAGTTCACCGGCGGCACCAAGGATTCCACCACCGGCGAGACCACCTACACCGACGAAGAGAAGAGCGCCACCAAGGCTAAGGCCCAGGAGATCCTGGACACCTTCCTGAAGGGCGAGAAGCAGGACAGCGAAGCCTTCGGCAAGCTGGCCAGCGAAAAGAGCGAGGACACCGGCTCCAAGTCTACCGGCGGTCTGATCGAGGATATCTACCGCGACGCCAACTACGTACAGTCCTTCAAGGATTGGGCGCTGGACAACCGCAAGGTCGGCGACACCGGCATCATTGAGTCCGAGTACGGCTACCACGTTATGTTCTACAAGGAAGATGACGAGATGACCTACCGTGACTATATGATCGACATCGACCTGACCAACGAGCGCTACGAAGAGTGGGAAACCGCCATTGTTGACGCCGTTACCGTTACCGACAAGAACCTGAGCGGTCTGGACACCGGCTTTACCATTTCCGGCTGATCCAATTTACGAATAAAACAGCCTCCTGTGGAGAAAATTTCCACAGGAGGCATTTTTTATGGATAAAATCAAAACCGCATTTGCCGGCTTCTGTGCCGGTGCCGTAAACGGGCTGTTCGGAGCCGGTGGCGGTATGGTACTGGTTCCCCTGCTGACGCTCTTAACGGACACGGAGGATGCGCAGATCTTCCCGGCTTCCGTTTCCATCATTTTTCCTATCTGCATCGTATCGCTGTGCTTTGGCGCGTTTTCCCGGTCTCTTCCCTTTGCCGAGGCACTTCCCTATCTTCTGGGCAGCATCGGCGGCGGTATCCTTGCCGGTATCACAGCAAAGAAAATACCGGTGAAATGGCTGCACCGCATACTGGGCGCTATGATCCTGTGGGGAGGTGTGCGCTACCTGTGCTGAATTCCTTTCCCGTAGCCGTAATTGCCGGCATCGTACTGGGCTATCTGGCAGGACTTGGCGTAGGCGGCGGCTCGCTGCTGATCCTGTGGCTGACCCTTGCGCTGCAGATCCCGGGCGAAACTGCCCGGCTGATCAATTTGATGTTCTTCATTACCGCCGCCGGCACCGTATCCTTTTTCCGCTGGAAGCAGGGCGCGGTGCAGTTTAGAAAAATACTCCCTGCCGTTCTGGCAGGGAGCATAGCTGCCGGAATATTCTCCTGGCTTGGGCAGCGGCTGGATGCCGGGCTGCTGAAAAAGCTCTTTGGCGTTCTGCTGCTGTTTACCGGCGTCCGGGAGCTGCTTTACCGGCCGCGAAACTGCAAATAGCCCTCCAAAATCAGCGATGCCGCCACGGCGTCCACCGTATTTTTCCGCTTCTGTCCGTGGTAATTATGCATGGACAGAATGTTGTGGGCTTCCACAGTGGTACGGCGCTCATCCCAAAGGATCACCGGCAGACCGGTGGCCTCCTTCAGTTTTTCGGCAAATTCCCGGCACAGCTCCGCCCGGGGACCTTCCGTACCGTTCATATTCTTCGGCAGACCTACGGCGATCTCCCCCACATCGTTATCCTTAACCAGCCTGACGATATCGGCCATCGCCTTTTCCGTATTCCGGCTGGGGATCACATAAGTGGAGCCAACGATGCTGCACAGCAGATCTGAAATGGCAACGCCGGTGCGGGCATCGCCATAGTCAATTCCCATAATTCTCATCGGTTCTCATTCCTTTCTTTTCTTTAGTATAGCGCATTTTTGCGAAAAAGGAAAGGGCTTTAATTCAATAAATATACCGCAAAATTCAAATAGGCCGCAAAAGTCAGCCAGATCAAGTACGGGATCTGCAGCCAAGCGGCCAGCTTATCCACACGCCAGAACGCAATGATCATCAAAAGCACCAGCAGCCACAGCAGCACAAGCCACAGCGCGGCAAAGCCGAAGGCCTGGGCATTGAAGAAGAAAAAGCTCCAAAAGAAGTTCACCACCAGCTGGATCACAAACAGATTCAGCGCTAGATTGTCCTCCGTCCGGTTTGGAGACGTGGCTACCCTGGCGGCACCAACGCCCATCAGGGCGTACAGAATTGTCCAAACGATTGGAAATACGATAGCAGGCGGTGCCAGCGGCGGCTTATTGATGGTGGCGCCGTAAATAGCCGTGGCTTCCCGGGTCAGCAAGCCTGCCAGCAGTCCCACGGCTTCTGCCAGCAATATCCAGAACAGATAGGGCTTCAATCGCTTAAAATTCATAATCAATCACCTCGAGACAGCTTATTCACCTGCCGCAGGCGAATATTCCGTCAAATAACACAAGATACGGCGCTTCCATCTGTAAAAAATACCTAAAATTTCGCAAAAAAGTTGTTGACTCGGCTTGTATTCTGTGATAGAATGTCTCTACCTGTGAAAATTGGGTTTTGTTAGTGCGCCCAAATTTCAACTCCGGACGGTTATTGTAGTGGCCGTTTCTAAATCTTTTCATAGCCGGAGTCATGCAGGGAGGCAATATAAGGAGGTGCCGATATGCGCGTTAAAGTCACTTTGAGATGTTCCGAGTGCAAGCAGAGAAACTACAATTCCATGAAAAACAAGAAGAATGACCCTGACCGTCTCGAAATGAGAAAGTACTGCAGATTCTGCAAGAAGCACACAGTTCACAACGAGACCAAGTAAGGAGAATGGACAATGGCTGAAGTGAAAAAGGAAAACTGGTTCAAAAGAACCTTGGGTGCCATCGCCAGATACTTCCGCGAGCTGAAGAGCGAGCTGAAGAAGGTGGTGTGGTCTACCCCCAAGCAGGTGGCAAAGAACACCTTGATCGTCATTGCCTGTGTCATTGTGGTTGGTGTTTTCATCTGGGTGTTCGACTTCGTCGCACAGACTCTGATCACCGCCATCATCAACCTGGCCCACTAAGGTATACGCTATGGCAGAAGCTGCAAAGTGGTATGTCGTTCATACCTATTCGGGTTATGAGAACACTGTAAAGGCTACCATCGAAAAGACCATCGAAAGCCGTCAGCTGCAGGATCGGATCCTGGCAATCTCCATCCCTATGGAGACCGTCACGGAGATCACCGAGTCCGGCGTCAGCAAGACTTATGATCGCAAGGTTTTCCCCGGCTACGTGCTGGTTAAGATGGTATACAGCGATGACACCTGGCACGTCATCCGCAACATCCGCGGTGTTACCGGCTTCGTCGGTACATCCAGCAACGACCCCACTCCCCTGACCGAAGATGAAGTCTACGCAATGGGCATTGAGAAGAAGGAGATCATTGTCAACTACGAAGTTGGCGATACCGTCCGCATCCTCGATGGTCCTTTGAGTTCCTTCACCGGCGTCGTGGAGAGCATCGAGGTCGAAAGCAACACGGTCAACGTTATCGTTTCTATGTTTGGCCGCGAGACCTCCGTCGAGTTTGAACTCGATCAGATCGAGGTCGCATCCCAATAACGCATCGAACCGGCTCGCCGGTTGGAACGTGGGAGGGGTTAATGCCCCGACAAAAATGCGTAAAACGCATATTACCACATTATATTCAGGAGGTGCTTTATAATGGCACAGAAAGTCACTGGTATTATCAAGCTTCAAATCAACGCCGCCAAGGCAACCGCTTCTCCCCCTGTTGGTCCTGCTCTGGGTCAGCATGGTGTGAATATCGCCGCATTTATCAAGGAGTTCAACGCTCGTACGCAGGCTCAGGAAGGCTACAAGATCCCTGTTGTCATCACTGTTTACGCAGACCGCAGCTTCACCTTCATCACCAAGACTCCCCCCACCCCCCTGCTGGTTCTGAAAGCCGCAGGTCTGGACAGTGGCTCCGGCGTCCCCAACAAGACGAAGGTCGGCTCCATCACTGCCGCACAGGTCACCGAGATCGCAAAGACCAAGCTGCCTGATCTGAACGTACACACTCTGGAAGCAGCCGAGAGCCAGGTTCGTGGCACTTGCCGCTCCATGGGTATCACCGTAACTGACTGATAAATGTTTGAACCGGGTAACAGCCCGGAAATGTGGGAGGATTTTTCCGCATCACCACTTTAAGGAGGATAATTACATTGTTTAGAGGTAAAAAGTACAAGGAGAGCGCGAAGCTGATCGATCGCTCTGTTCAGTATGATCCCGCAGAAGCCCTGGCACTGGTTGTGAAGGGTGCTTCCGCAAAGTTCGACGAGACCGTCGAGCTGCACATCAAGCTGGGTGTTGACTCCCGTCACGCAGACCAGCAGGTCCGTGGTGCAGTCGTTCTGCCCAACGGTACCGGTAAGACCGCACGCGTTCTGGTTTTCGCCAAGGATGCAAAGGTTGAAGAAGCTACCGCTGCAGGCGCTGACTATGTCGGCGGCATGGAGCTGGTTGAGAAGATCACCAAGGAGAACTGGTTTGAGTTCGACGTGGTCGTTGCTTCCCCCGATATGATGGGTATCGTGGGTCGTCTGGGTAAGGTTCTGGGCCCCAAGGGTCTGATGCCCTCTCCCAAGGCCGGCACCGTTACTCCCAATGTCGGCGCTGCTGTTAAGGAGATCAAGGCTGGTAAGGTCGAGTACCGTCTGGACAAGACCAACATCATCCACTGCCCCATCGGCAAGGTTTCCTTCGGTCCCGAGAAGCTGCTGGAGAACATGGACACTCTGGTCGGCGCTGTTGTTAAGGCAAAGCCTGCTGCAGCAAAGGGTCAGTATATCCGCTCCTGCACTCTGGCTTCCACCATGGGCCCCGGCGTGAAGGTCTCCACTTCCAAGTACCTGTAATTAAAGCGATAAAAGACCCCGGAACTTTCGTTCCGGGGTCTTTGCTTACTATATGCCACAAAGTAAGCCTCCCTTGTGCAAAGGGAGGTGGGCAAAATCTTTGATTTTGCTCGGAGGGATTGTTCTCATAGTGACAATCCCCCAGTCAGCCTGTTCGGCTGACAGCCCCCTTTACACAAGGGGGCCTTTATACTCAGCCGTTTTTACTTTCGCTATCCGAATCCGGCTTCTTTTCCTTCAAAAGCCGCTCGATCTTATCCAACTTCCAGACAATGATACCCGTGGCCAGCGCAACAGCAGATACCGCAAAGAAGCCGTCAGCATTTGATTCTACTGCAAACCACCAACTAAAGATCGCCAGTGCAACGAAAATAACGAATTTCAAAATAGAACCACCCATAATCTCACTCCTACTCATTAGACAAACTCCGTCTTGCCGTCGTTGGTCACATCTCCATCGCCGCTGATGGGGATTGCATCGCCGCCGTAGGTGGGCTCCGGCTCAAGATAGCTGAATGCAAAGTCCTTGACCCGAGCCAAAATCTCCCGTAGTTCCCTGCCGGCCTGCCCGGAATACTCCCGGTAATCCGCGCTGACGCCATAGGCCTCCACACCCAGCTGCTGCGCCAAGTACAGCGCACGGTACAGATGGTACTCCTGGGTCACGATGATGATCTTCTTTGCCTGGAACACATCCCTTGCCCGGATGATACTCTCATAAGTGGAAAAACCTGCGTGATCCATAAACACATCGCAGGAAGGAACATCCTGGGAGATGGCAAATTGCTTCATAGCTGCCACCTCGTCATAGTCATCCTGCCCGTGATCGCCGCTCATCAGCAGTTTGGGCGCGGCACCGGACTTGTACAGCTCCACGCCACACTGCAGCCGGTCGCGCAGCATATCGCTGGGCTCACCGTCGCTGTGGACAAGGCAGCCAAGCACCAGGATGCAATCCACATCCTCCAGCTCTGCCGCCGCTTCCGGCGTGATAATATTGGGTGCAGCCGTCTCCTTAACGTAGGAATTGACAACAAACACGCAGCCCACCAGCAGCACCGCCAGGATCAGCACAAGGGAAAATAATCCTCTAATAAAATTCCAAAGCTTTTTCATCTTTATGTATCTACGCTTTCTTTCTATTTACTTGCGAGTTTTGAATATGTATCGTTATAATACTGCACTGCTTTGGCAAGACCATCCTTGGTAATGCCTCCATCCCGGTAGAATTGCGGCAGCTCAATGAACTCGCCATCCTTAAAGGCATAGTACTGCGTTCCGTTAATGATCCACTCCAGGCGGATACCATCATCCAACGATCTGGTAAGTTTGGTGGGCGGCATATAGATGGGGCTGTCCTCATTGCCATAACGCACCGCATCATCTCTACCCATATTCGGCACATTGTCGATCAGGAGCAGATAGCCGCTGTCTGTTCCAATGTAGAAAAGATCTCCCAGACCGGTTTCCGGGTTAAACCAAGCCACATCTTCCCCGAATTTTTCTTTATATGCTTTCTCGATGCTCTCGATATCTGCATCCGGCAGATCCGGCTTGTAACCAGCCTTTTGACAGCCACAAGCCATAATCAATAATACCATAGCAAGCAGGAGTATTGCAAGTTTTTTCATAATGACCTCCCCTTACTTTCCGCAGGCCGCTGTAATTTCCTTCTGACAGTGATCGTGGTACTCTTTTGCTTTCACAATCGCTTCCCTGCTGATCAGGCCCTGTTCGTAGGCATCTGCAATATCAATGAGCTCCCCATCCTTATAGGCATAAAACGAAAAATGCCTTGGATTAGCAAATACAATACCGTCAATATCCGCTATATATTCATACTTCATTGTTAAGCTATGATCAGCGTAGTATACCAGTATGTATCCATTCTCGCGGCCATAGCAACGGCAAGAATCACTTCGGCTGCCTGAATAATACCATTGATAATATCTAAAACCGCCGTGAGTACTATAAAGGGCATCATTAATTTGCTGCTGCTCATTATAGGAAATCAGTGCAGGACTAAATTCCACAAAGTTAAAGAAGAAGCCGATCAGCACAATCAGCACGATAACTACACTCAAAGCAATAATAATCGTTTTCTTTACTCTTGGGTTTTTCATTTTTCAAACCTCCTCTCAAAAACAAAAAGCGCACGATTCCACCATAGGCGGCTCGTGCGCGTTCACTCGCTTGCTCTTGATAACCTTCCGCAAGGAAAGACACCGCCGCCATAGAAATGCGCAGAAATTACCATCTTTCCTCACCTCTTTCTTGATTTTCTACTACTATTATCGCATAATTGGTATTTACTGTCAATCAAATCTTTTTCGGTAATTTTGTGAAAATAATGCTTGACATATTTGTGCATCTATGATAAAATCCATCTGTTGCCAAAGACAGCAGGTGTCGCAAGACATAAATCCTGCCGAGGTGCGTTTAACATTTTGATTGTTTGCGTGTCTTTCTGTCTTCTGGCAGGAAGACACTTTTTATTTTTCGGAGGTGAAAAATCCATGCCCAACGCTAAGGTTCTTGAGAGCAAGAAGGCCGTTGTTGCCGCCCTCACCGAGAAGATCCAGGAAGCTACTTCCGTCGTCTTTGTCGATTACAAGGGTATTACTGTTGCTCAGGATACCGAGCTGCGTAAGCAGTTCCGTGAAGCTGGTGTCGAGTATACCGTCGTTAAGAACACCCTGACCAATTTCGCAACCAAGAATGCTGGTTACGATTTCGCAGAAGTTCTGAACGGTACTACCGCTATGGCTTCCACCACCGGCGACCCCATCGCCCCTGCTCGTATCGTATGCGAGTTTGCCAAGAAGTACAAGCTGAAGACCCTGTCCATCAAGGGCGGTATCGTAGAAGGCTCTGTCCTGTCTGCTGCCGATCTGAATGGCTTCGGTGAGCTGCCCAGCAAGAATGCTCTGGTTGCTTCTGTTCTGGGTACTTTCCTGGCACCTATCTCCAGCCTGGCTTTCGTCCTGGATCAGATCCGGGTGCAGAAGGAAGGCGGCGCTCCCGCTGCCGAGGCTCCTGCAGAAGCCTGATTCATTCGTAATCCACATCTAACAAACTAAACTACAAACATTTATTTAGGAGGACTATTACAATGGCTAGTGAAAAGATCACTGCTCTCGTTGAGGAAGTTAAGGGTCTGACCGTTCTGGAGCTGTCCGAGCTGGTTCACACTCTGGAGGAAGTTTTTGGCGTTTCCGCCGCTGCTGCTGCTGTTGCTGCTCCCGCTGCCGGCGCTGCTGCCGCTGAGGTCGAGGAGAAGACCGAGTTCGACGTCATTCTGAAGTCTGCCGGCGCTTCCAAGCTGAACGTTATCAAGGTTATCCGCGCTGCTACCGGCCTGGGCCTGAAGGAAGCTAAGGAGATCGCTGACAACGCTCCCAAGACCCTGAAGGAAGGCATCTCCAAGGAAGATGCAGAGAAGCTGGTCGCTGAGCTGAAGGAAGCTGGCGCTGAGGCTGAGATGAAGTAATTTCATTCTTCAACATAAGACAGCCGCCAAGTTTGGCGGCTGTTTTGCCTATCTGACGGAGGTTATCTATGGAAGCTATCATTACCTTTTTGGAAGGCTATCTTCCGGAAGGCTTTCAGGTCGAATCCTTTCTGAAAATGGCGCTGTTTCTGATCGCAGGGCTTGCGGTTTTCGGTTTACTGGGTCGCTTTGTCTTTGGCAAGGGCTCCGTTTTGAGTAATTCCGTTTCCTCTGCCATCGCCATTTTGTTCATCTATGTGATCACCATCGTGATCCACTCTTTGGGTGTTGACCTGAAATTCCTGCTGTCTCCCCTGCCGTTTATTGAAATCGACGGCGACTATCTGCGCTTTTTGATCTACGATAAGAGCCAGTATCCCCTGATCTGCAATCAGCTGCTGACGATGATCATTCTGGCATTCGTTGCCAACCTGGCAGACAGCTGGCTGCCCAAGGGAAAGAATATTTTTGCCTGGTTCTTCTTCCGGTGTCTGTCTGTCATCATCGCTATGGTGCTGCACCTGATCGCCAACGCCATCCTGGCCGCCTTCCTGCCCGAGGGTCTGCTGACCTGGGCGCCGGTGGTGCTGCTGGGTATTCTGGTGCTGATGCTGCTGGTCGGTGCGCTGAAGCTGCTGGTCGGACTTGTGCTGAGCACCGTCAATCCGGTGATCGGCGCGCTGTACACCTTCTTCTTCGCCAACATTATCGGCAAGCAGATCAGCAAGGCTGTGCTGACAACCGCCATTTTGGCAGGCATTGTCGTGCTGATGCACTATCTTGGCATCGCTGCGGTATATATCGCCTCCTCTGCGCTGGTCGTGTATATTCCGCTGCTGATCATTCTGCTGCTGCTGTGGTGGCTGATCGGAAAGATCTTCTAAAAAATATCACCCACCTGCATTTCGCAGGTGGGTGATTTCTTTTTACATTTTTTCAATGACTTCCGCGACGCCGCTGATGGCATCTGTAGCCACAGTTTCCATCAAGCCATTGTCATACGCCTCGGCAACTGCCGGGTCGATGGGCAGCCGTGCCAGCACAGGCAGACCGAATTTCGCAGCGATCTCGTCGAGATGGCTCTGGCCAAAGACGGAGATCTTCTTGCCGCAATCGGGGCACTGCAGATAGCTGTAGTTCTCCACGAAGCCCAGCACGGGAATGTTCATCAAATTCGCCATTTTCACAGCCTTGGACACGATCATACTCACCAGATCCTGAGGGCTGGTGACAATGACGATGCCGTCCACCGGCAGGCTCTGGAACACCGTCAGGGGCACATCGCCGGTTCCGGGAGGCATATCCACGAACATATAGTCCACATCTTCCCAGATCACGTCCGTCCAGAACTGCTTGACCGCGCCGGCGATCACCGGACCGCGCCAAACCACCGGATCGCCGGGATTTTCCAGCAGCAGATTGATGGACATCACCTGAATACCGCCACGGGTCACCGCAGGATACAGACCTTCATCGGTCGCACCGGCGCAGGCGTGTACGCCAAAGGCCGTGGGTGCGGACGGACCGGTAATATCGGCATCCAGCACGCCGACGCGCTTACCCTTGCGGGCCATGGCGACCGCCAGCATAGAGGTGACAGTGGACTTGCCAACGCCACCCTTACCGGATACAACGGCAATTACCTTCTTAACGCTGGACTTGGGATTCAGTTCCGCCAGCATACTTTCCTTTTTACGATCGCCGCAGTCAGCGCTGCTGCAGCTGCTGCAATTACCGTTACAAGAACTCATTGTGTATTCGCTCCTTTAATTGATCTTTCGCTATTATAGGACAAGTGAATTGCAGTGTCAACCCTCCTGGGCATTTTCCCAGGCTTCCATCAGCTCCATCAGGGCTTCTTCTGCAGTTTCCTTTTCCTGCAGCAGCCGCGTCAGCTCCACATAGTCCGCCGCGGCAGCTTCGATCTTCACATCCAAATCGGCGATCAGCTGTTCCTGCTTTTCGATCTCCCGTTCCAGGCGGCGGATCAGCTTGTCCGTATCCTTGGTGCCACCCTTGGGCTTTTCCTTCTTTGGCTTTGCCGCAGGCAATACCGGCTGCTGCGCGGCAGCCTCGCGCTCCAAAATGGAGCGGTATTTGGCATAACCGCAGCGGAAGTCCCGGATCCTGCCGTCCTTCAGCTCCCAAATGCGCTCGGCAAATTTCTCGATAAAATACCGGTCGTGGGACACGAACAACAGAACGCCCTCAAATTCCTCGATGGCCGCCTCCACCCATTCCCGGGACGCGATATCCAGATGGTTGGTAGGCTCATCCAGCACCAGCATATTGATCTTTTCATCCATCAGCATACACAGCCGCAGGCGGCTCTGCTCGCCGCCGGAGAGGGTCTTTACCGTTTTGAACACATCTTCGCCCTGGAACATAAAGGCGCCCAGACGGTCACGTGCGACCTGGGGCGAGCAATTTTTCTCATAGAGCATTGTATCGTAAAGTGTGCGCTCCGGATGGGCAAAGTGGATGATCTGGGGCAGGTATCCCCACCGCACGGTGGGACCGAACTGGATCTTACCGGTACAGTCCTCCTCCCCCAGCAGGCACTTGAGGAAAGTGGTCTTGCCGGTGCCGTTATCGCCCACGATGGCGATGCGCTCGCCGGCTTCCACCAAAAGATCCACATCGCTGAACAGCTCCCGGTCACCAAAGCACTTTCCCAGATTTCTCGTTTTGAACACCAGATCGCCGGAAAACTCTTTTTCCGCAAAATTCGCCTTCATCGTGCGCTCCGTTTTGGGCTTTTCCGTTTTTCGGATCCGCTCCATACGGTGCTGAATGGATATGGCACGGCGGTACAGTGTACGGTTGTTGATGCCCCAGCCCTTCATCCGTTCCACAGTGAAGCCCAGCTGCCGCAGCTTTGCCTGCTCCTGCTCATACTGCTTCATCTGCAGGTCAAACCGGGCCTGCTTTTCCTCGATATAGAACGAATAGTTGCCGGAATAGAATTCCGCGTGACCGTCCACGATCTCGATGACCCGGTGTGCCACCCGGTCAAGGAAGAAGCGGTCGTGGGATATGGCAAGCACAGTGCCCTTGAAGGCGTTGATATAGCTCTCCAGCCATTCCACGCTGCGCAGATCCAGATGGTTGGTGGGCTCGTCCAGTAGCAGGATATCCGTCTTTTCCAGCAGCAAGCGCGCCAGATTTACCCGGGTCTTTTCGCCGCCGGAAAGGCTGTCAAACACCTGCGAACGTTGCTCGGCGGTGATGCCGAGACCGTTGCAGACCTTATCCACCTCCACGTCCATTTCATAGCCGCCGCCGGATTGAAACTGGTTTGTCAGGTCGTCATACAGCCGAAGCTGCTCGGCGGTAGCACCCAGCGCCATCTCCTGCTCCAGCTTTTCCATTTTCGCCTTGATCTGCTTCAGGTTCGCATAGGCACAGCGCAGCACATTCTCCACCGTATACCCATCCGGGAATACGGGGATCTGTGAGATCAGGCCAAGCCGCTTATGGGGATTGACGTAGACCTCGCCATCGTCATAATCCATCTCGCCGGTGAGAATACGAAGCAGCGTGGTCTTTCCGCAGCCGTTTCTGCCCAGGATCGCCACGCACTCCCCTTCCTGGATGTCAAAGCTGAGACCCTCCAGCAGGTTTTCACCGATCACAAAAAACTTGGTTAAATTTTTAACCGAAATGTCTACCATTACAAATCTCCGGATTGCACAAGTTTGCGCAAATCTTCCAATGTATACAACAAATTCAGCGCCTGCAGCATCGCATTGGCGCTCATCCGCTCCGGCAGATCCAGCATTTTCAGCAGTTTTTTCCGCTTTTCGCTGCTGTCCTTGCCGCCGGACAGCCCCAGCTCCGCCAGATCCTGCTTTGTGATCCCCTGCGGTGATGGGGCATCCCCATCCGCAAAGGTGGCGCCTGCGCGCCGCAGCGCCTCCAGAAGCACCTCCGGGCACATTCCTTCCACGCCCAGCTTCCCCTCTTTTCCGGCGGTCGCCTTGCGGCGCTCCTTGCCGAATACGTCCGGGATATAGGCGTGCTTCAAGAGCTTCGGGTCAATGGCGCTCTTCAAATGATTCCGTATCACAAATCCGGCGCCGTCGGAATCTGTCAGTATGATCAGCCCCCGCTGCCGCGCCACCTTGCGCAGCAGTTCAAGCTGCTGCCTGTCCTTAAAAACGCCAAAGCCGGAGGTCTCGAAGATGGGCGCGTCCACGATCTGCGAAAGCGTATTCTTATCGTAGCGACCTTCCACCACAATGGCTTCCCGAATTCTTATCACCGCGATGCCTCCTGCGCAAGCTGCAGGATCAGCAGCTCCAGCAACCGCTCCGGTGCGTCAAAGGAGGTCTTGATCTTGCGGTCGGTTTCCAGAATCAGCTCCGCAGCCTGCTTGCAAAATGCCGGCGAGAAACGGCGCGCCGATTCCATAGTCTTACGTGCGGCATACTCCGTCATACCGTAGAGCTTCGCCAGCTCCGCTGCGTTTTTGCCGCTGTCAAGCAAAGTTCGTGCCGTACCGATGCGGCGGAAATGGGCGCCGATGGTACCCAGCAGGTTTAACGGCTCCTCCTGCATCTTCAGAAGCTGCTGCAGCTTCAGTATGGCGTCGTCATATTTACCGGCACTGATGTCGCTTGCCATCCGGAACGCCACCGCATCGGGCACAGGCTCCGTCACAGCGTCGATATCCGCCCTGCAAATATCGTCAGCGCCGGAATAGGCCGCGATCTTGCTGATCTCACCGCGCAGGGCTGTCATCGTGCCGTCGGTAATGTCGATCAGGTATGCGCACAGATCCGGTGTGATCCGCTTTTGCAGCGCAGCAAAGTGGCGACCAACCCAGGTGATCAGCTCACGCTGCTCCTGCTTGGCAAATTCCACGATCTGTCCGTTGCCGATGACGGCATCATACAGTGCCTTCTGCCGCTTGTCCGGCTTCCAGGCAACAGTTTCATAGGTAAAAATCACGGTGCAGTATTCGGGAATGTCGCTGATGATCTCCATGGTCTTGCTGCGCTCTGCTTCCTGCATCTTAAAAAGGTCGATATCATCCACCTGCACCATAGTGTACTCTGCCATCATCGGCAGATTCTCCACAGCATCCGCAAAGCTTTGCATATCAAAGGTCTCATTGGTAAAGCGATGGAAATTAAAAGACTCTGTAAGCTCGTCGATCAGGATCTTCTTGACCTGCTCCAGATAATACCGCAGCAAAAACATTTCCTCACCGTGGAAGAAATACAGCCGATGGGGCTTTTTCGCCTTGATGGCAGCCTTCAGCTCCTGCAGCGCATTGGTACTTTCCTGCTTTGCCATGGTATCACCTCCTGAAAATCACCGTACCGTTTTCATCGGTACGAAATATCTTGCAGCCGAAATCCGCAATTCTGTCGATGGTTTGCTGTGCCGGGTGTCCGTAGGGGTTATCTTCGCCCACGGAAATAAACACGTATTCCGGTCTGGTCGCCTGCAGCAATTCCTCACTTGTGGAATTTCCTGCGCCGTGGTGTCCTGCCACCAGCACATCCAGCTGCGGCAGCTGATACCGCTGCAGCAGTATCCTCTCGGTCTGCTCGCTGCGGTCACCCGTAATCAGTATATCACATTTTTCCGTCCGGAACAAGACGCACATACTGCTTTCGTTGCCGGATTTGTAAGAAACCGGCGCAAAAATTGTAATTTCCGCGTCACCGAAGCGAATAATTACGTCCTCTTTCACGGTATGCACCGTTGCGCCGGACATATTGCGCAGTGTTTCGCCCACGCCATCCGGGTCCTCCGCGTGGGGCAGAAACAGATTTTCCGTGGCGACCCGGGTCAGCAAGTACCGGGCACCGCCGGCGTGGTCGCCGTCATAGTGGGTCAGAATCACTCCGTCCAGCGTGTATATTCCCTGCGACAGCAGCGTTTCCGCCGTTACGTCGGCAGCACCTTCGTCATAGTCGCCGCCGCAATCCACCAAAAAGTTCTTCCCCTCACTTTGCAGCAGTATCGCCTGACCCTGCCCTACATCCAGCATCGTGACCCGGCAATCATCCGCCAGCGGCTCCACCCAGGACAGCGCCACTGCCGATATCAAACCGCTGACGAGCAATCCGGCAAAGAGCATCACCGGCTTTTTCTTTATCAGCAGATAGACCGCAAGCAGAACATAGGCAAAGATCAGCCAAAGGACGATATAAATGCTTTTGGTATACACCGCGCCCATCGGCACAGCCGACATTACGGCAGCCGCGCCGGTGACGTAGCGGATCAGCCAAGCCAGCAGGCCGCCAAGAAACTGTGCCGCCGGCAGGAAAACGCAGCCCAAGGCGCACAGCAGCATAATGCCATAGAAAATGATGGTAATTGCCCACAGAGTCAGCAGATTCGTGGCAACGCCGATGATGCTCACCGTTCCGAAATAGTACGCCGTTAAAGGCGTGGTGGTTATCATCGTGCTGAAGGTAATGCTGACAGAGCCGCAGATCCAGGCGGAAAGTTTGCTCTTTCCCCTGCCAAGATAGTGTGAACTGATCAGCCGGTTATAGATCCCCTCGCCAAAAAGGAAAATACCCACCATACAAGCCACCGACAGCTGAAAGCTCACCGAGCCAACGGTCATCGGATTGGCAAGAAGCATCACCAGAACGGCAAAGGAAAGCGCCGTGGGCGGGTCATATTCTTTGTCAAACAGCAGCGCCAGCATCATCAGAATCTGCATAATGCAGGCTCTTGTAACCGACGGTGTAAAGCCGGAAAGTGCCGCGAATAATATCACCGCCGGGATACCGATCAGCGCCGTGAGAAGCCGCTTCTTCCCTGCCAGCAGGTAGAGAAAGCCGAATACTATGGAAATATGCAGACCGGAAACGGCGATCACGTGGCGGATGCCGCCTACCTTCAGGGCAGTATTTGTTTCATAGTCGATGCCGCTGGTATCGCCCAGCAGCAGCGCTCTGGCAAAGCCTTCCGTATCCTCCGGGAAGATACTGTGTATCATTTCCTTCAGCGCATTGCGCCAGATGGCAGGATAGTGAAGGATGCTTTGCTGAAAATCCACAGGGTCCTGAAATTCGCTGTTTTGATATGCCGTCAGGTAGATACCTTTACCGGCATAATTCAGCCAATCCTCATCGGTAAACAAATTCGCGCGGAAGCGGAATTCGCCGGAAATCACGTCGCCGGGCTGCAATTCCTTATCCGTATTGACATACACACGGGCCTTATAGCTGCGATCTGCCAGCTCGATTTTGCCGTCAAAGGCAGAGCCGTAATTGGTGCGGTAGCTGTAGTCAGACACCGAAATGGTCACCGTATCCGTTTTGCCGTCCATATTCCGGGCGTTTTGCAGAACGATAAGGTCAAATACGTTAAAAAAACTCAAACCCAATGCGATGCCCAGACAAATCGCCGTTACGATGCGAAATCCGCATTTCCAGCGAATCAGCAGAAAGCTGATTGCCGCCAGCAGTAAGCATGCGCCTGCCATCGGAAGCAGCCAGGGATTATAGAAATACGCGCCCAATACGCAGGCGCCGGTGAAGCCCACGGTGAGCCACATGAGTTTCCGCATTTGGCTGCTCCTTTCCTAAAAAAGGCGCTGCAGGATATGCAGCGCCTTCCTAGATTTATCCCAGCTTGGACAGTACGAAATCGTCCACCATAGCCAGTGCGTTATCCACCTTGGAGGCATCCTTGCCGCCACCCATAGCGGAATCAGGCTTACCGCCGCCGCTGCCGCCGCAGGCAGTACATACCAGCTTCACCAGGTCACCGGCCTTAATGCCTTTTGCCACAGCGTCCTTGCCACAGACAGCCAGGAAGGTGATCTTCTCACCGGAAACGCTGGACAGCACGGCAACACAGCCCGGCTCCTTATCCCGGAGCAGATCGCCCATCTGGCGCAGCTTGCCGGCATCCGCATCGGCAATCGCAGCGGTGATGACCTTCACGCCGCCGATATTATGGGCGCCGAACAGGAAGCGGTCGATCTCACCGGCATTTTCCTTGGCCTTAAAGCTCTCGATGGCACGCTTCAGCGCCTTGATCTCATCCATCTGACCCTGAATCTTATCACCCAGCTCGGCAGGCTTTACCTTCAGCATCGAAGCGGCTGCATAGAGCTTTTCACGGTCTTTCTGCAGTTCATCCAGGCACAGCTTACCGGTGACCGCCTCAATACGGCGCACGCCGGAAGCAACACTGCCCTCGCTGATGATGAAGAATGGACCAACCTTTGCGGTATTGGTAAGGTGTGTGCCGCCGCAAAGCTCAATGGAGAAGCCGCTCATATTGACAACGCGAACGGTATCGCCGTATTTCTCGCTGAACAGCGCCGTTGCGCCCATCTGCTTGGCATCGTCAATGGCCATTTCCCGGGTAATGATGTCATAACCCTCCAAAACCGCATTCTGCACGATGGAATCCACCTTCGCCAGCTCTTCAGGCGTCATAGCACTGTAATGGGTAAAGTCAAAGCGCAGATGATCGGGCTCCACCAAAGAGCCTGCCTGATGGACGTGATCGCCCAGCACGGCGGTCAGTGCCTTCTGCAGCAGGTGGGTTGCGGAGTGGGCACGCATAATTGCCTTGCGGCGCTCAACGTCAATGCTGGCGCAGACGATATCGTCTACCTTAATGGTGCCGGCGTTCAGCTTACCGTAGTGCAGATACTTGCCACCCTTGTCCTTCTGAACATTGGAAACCTTGAAACGGCTCTCGCCGATCATAATGACACCGTGGTCAGCCACCTGACCGCCCATTTCCGCATAGAAGGGTGTCTTATCCAGCACCAGAATTCCGCTTTCGCCGCCGGCGATAGAGCCGGAGACCTCATCGCCGATGCAAACTGCCAGAACCTTCGCCTCGCAGGTAAACTGCTCATAGCCAACGAAGGTGGTGGGATTTTTGTCCAGACCCAGGTCGATACCTGCCCAGCCCAGATCGCCCAGCGCCTTGCGGGCCTCACGGGCACGGACGCGCTGCTCTTCTCTGCAGGCAGCGAACTTGTCCATATCCACGCACATTCCCTCATCTTCCAGCATTTCTGCCGTCAGGTCAATGGGGAAACCGTAGGTATCCGCCAGCAGGAAGGCATCCTCGCCGGAGAATACGGTCTCGCCCTTTTCCTTATGCTCTGCCAGCTTTTCGCCAAAGATGCGCATACCGGTGTCGATGGTGCGGGCAAAATTCTCTTCCTCCACCTTGACGACCTTGATGATATAGTCAGCGCGCTCACGCAGATAGCTGTAGTGGGACTCGTTCTCCTGAACAACGGTCTTGACGACTTCGTACAGGAATGGTGTATTGACGCCCAGCAGCTTGCCGTGACGGGCTGCGCGCCGCAGCAGACGGCGCAGAACGTAGCCGCGACCCTCATTACTGGGCAGAACGCCGTCAGCGATCATAAAGGTGGACGCACGGACGTGGTCGGTAATGACACGCAGAGAAACGTCGGTCTTATAGCTCTGCCCGTAGGAAGCGCCGGTAAGCTGGGTAACCTTGTTGGTGATGTTCATAACGGTATCCACATCGAACAGGCTGCCAACGCCCTGGCAGACCACCGCCAGACGCTCCAGACCCATACCGGTGTCGATATTCTTCTGCACCAGCTCGGTGTAGTTGCCGTTGCCGTCATTGTCAAACTGGGAGAACACGTTGTTCCACACTTCCATAAACCGGTCGCAGTCACAGCCGGGACGGCAATCGGGCTTGCCGCAGCCAAACTCCTCGCCACGGTCATAGTGGATCTCGGAGCAGGGACCGCAGGGGCCTGCGCCGTGCTCCCAGAAATTGTCCTTCTTGCCCAGACGGGTCATTCTTTCCTCGGGAACACCGATGACCTTGGTCCAGATGTCCCATGCCTCATCATCATTTTCGTAAACCGTGGGATACATCCGTTCCGGCTCCAGACCCACCCACTGGGGGCTGGTGAGGAATTCCCAGCTCCACTGCAGGGATTCCTTCTTGAAATAATCACCGAAGGAGAAATTGCCCAGCATCTCAAAATAGGTGCCGTGGCGTGCGGTCTTGCCGATGTTTTCGATGTCACCGGTACGGATGCACTTCTGGCAGGTGCAGACTCTGCGGCGAGGCGGCTCCACCTCACCCTTGAAATAGGGCTTCATAGGCGCCATGCCGGAGTTGATCAGCAGCAGAGACTGATCGTTCTGCGGGATCAGGGAGAAGCTGGAAAGGCGCAGATGCTCCTTGCTCTCAAAGAAGCGCAGGAACATTTCGCGCAGCTCATTTACGCCAAAGGGCTTATGACTCATAGGAAAACCTCCATAAAATAATACAAAATAAAACTCGCCCCTATAAACATAGGGGCGAGATGAATCGCGGTACCACCCTAATTATCCCTTTCGGGATATCTTAGCCGCTCTGTAACGGGAGCGCCCGTCCCGGTCATCCCGGGCAACACGAAAATGGCTTGCACTGCCTGAAATAAGGGGCTCACACCATATCCCCTCTCGCTGAGATCGCCGGAAAGTGCTTGGTTTTCGTACAGTCTTTACATATCGTAGTTATTCTACCATAAAGTTGGGAAATGTCAACTAGATTCCTAAAAATCTGCCAATTTTAACCCCACCGGACAATGATCCGAGCCGAGAATATCCGCATAGATGGGGGTTTCCCGGATCTTGTCCCGGATCCGGTCGGAAACCAGGAAATAGTCGATACGCCAGCCTGCGTTGTTCTTACGGGCATTGAACATATAGCTCCACCAGGTATAGGCATCCGTGACATCCGGATGCAGGTGGCGGAAGGTGTCCGTAAAGCCCAGAGCCAGGGTCTTGCCGAAGCTCTCACGCTCCTCATCGGAGAAGCCGGCATTCCCCCGGTTGGACTTGGGATTCTTCAGGTCGATCTCCTGATGCGCCACATTCAGATCGCCGCAGAGGATCACCGGCTTCTTTGCATCCAGCGCTTGCAGATAGACACGGAATGCCTCGTCCCAACGCAGGCGGTGGTCGATGCGCGCCAGCTCACGCTGGGCATTGGGCGTATAGCAGCAAACAAGATAAAAATCTCCATATTCCAGGCAAATGACTCTGCCCTCATTGTCCAGTTCCTCCACGCCGATGCCGCAGGTGACGCTTATGGGCGTGTGGCGGGTGAAGATCGCTGTGCCGGAGTAGCCCTTCTTTTCAGCATAGCACCAGTATTTTTCATAACCGGGCAGCTCCAGCTCGATCTGCCCTTCCTGCAGCTTGGTCTCCTGCAGGCAGAAAAAGTCCGCATCCAGCGCATGAAAACGCTCCAAAAAGCCCTTCTGCACACAGGCGCGCAGACCGTTCACATTCCAGGAAATAAATTTCATAGCTTATCCTCACACAGTAATATAGTCAAGTATTTGATTCAGCTTCTCCACACCGATACCGCTCACCATCGTCAGCTCCGTTACCGTTTCAAACGGGCCGTTCTCGCTGCGGTAATCCACAATTCTCTGCGCCAGCACCGCACCGATTCCGGGCAGCTTCTGCAGCTCCTCCACGCCGGCGGTATTGATATTGACCTTATCAGGCGGTTGGGTGGCGCCGGTTGCAGACGTAGCCTGTGGCAGCCTGGAAATCCGGATCTCCGCCCTGCCGGTATTGCGCCCCAGAAAGAAGCCGATCAGGATCGAAGCAAATATGATCATCACGATCAACAGCAGCCATACGCCCCGATTTTTCATATTCGCTCACCTCCTGCATTGACTACGGTTTGATTAACTGATATAATAATACACAATAATTCCCCTCCGGACAAGTCCGGTGTGCAAATATTGAGGTAGAAAAATGAAAAAAGTCAGATTAATTTGTCTTTTTATGAGCCTTGTGTTCTTTATATCTGCGATGTCCGGAACGGTTTTCGCCCAGCCGGATGCCTCCGTTGGCAGCGGCTGCCACAGTGTGGATGCCCAGAAGGCCTTGGACGGCAGCGCAAAGATCCTGGATACGGCGAAGGCTGTCGTTCTTTACGAGCGCAACAGCGATACCATGATCTACAATTACGAGCCGGATAAAAAGGTAGACCCCTCCAGTATGGTCAAGCTGATGACCGCCCTGATCGCCATTGAAAATCTGGATCTGAACGCCACAGCCACCGTCAGCCGTTCCGCGCTGAACAACGTCGGCATCGGTGTTGTGTCCGTGAAGCCCCGGTTCAGCGCCGGCGAGGTGGTCAGCGTAGAATCCCTGCTGTACTGTATGATCGCCGCATCCGACAGCGACTCCGCTGCCGTGCTGGCAGAGATGGTTTCCGGCAGCCAGGAGGCTTTCGTGGCGAAAATGAACCAAAGAGCCGCTGAAATGGGCTGCACCAGTACCAATTTTACCAACGCCCACGGTCTTTATGACGAAAACGCCTACTCCACAGCCAGAGATATCTCCCGTATTATTGATATCGCTCTGGAGAACGAAATTTTCGTAAGGATCTTCAACGCGGACACCTATACCGTTCCTGCCACCAACAAGGCAGACGCGCGCTATATCCAGACCACCAACTGGATGATGAGTGACGATTACACCACCCGCTATTATGATGAGCGCGTCATCGGCGGCAAGACCGGTACTGACGGCAGCAACGGCAGATGCCTCGCCGTCACCGCAGCCGACGGCAATATGGAGCTGCTGGCTGTTCTGATGGGCGCCGAGGCTGTTTACAACGAAGAGGATCCCAACATTCTGGAAGCCTTCGGCAGCTTCGAGGAAATGAAAGCGCTGCTGGATTATGCCTGCGACAAGTTCGAATATCGCCAGGTTTTCCACAAAAACCAAACATTTTCCCAATATAGTGTTGTAAATGGCAGTAATGATCTTGTAACCACACCGGCCAGCGAAGCCTATGCGATCCTGCCGATGGAGCTGACGCCCGAGCAGCTTCGCTGGCTTTATCCCGAATCCGTCGGCACCATCACCGCACCGGTGCAGGCCGGTCAGAAGGTCACCTATGTGGAGGTTTGGTACGGCGATCTGTGTATTGCCCGGAGCGATCTGCTGGCAATGAACGATGTGGATGTCTACGTTCCCCAGGAAGAGCCGGATATGCCGGCATCCCTGCACGAGGACAGCGCCGGCAGACTGATCGTCACCATAGTGCTGATACTGCTGGGTATTGTGGTGCTGGGCTTCCTGGTGCTGCTTGCCATTCGCATGGTGCGCATCGCGTCTATCCGTGCCAAGCGCCGCCGCAGAAGAATGAATCGCCGGAGGAACTACTGATGAACTGGGAAGAATTGCAGCAAGCCTGCCAGAACTGTACCCGATGCGGTCTTTGTGAGACCCGGAAGAATGTGGTTTTCGGCGTTGGAAACCGGAATGCGGATATTCTGTTCATCGGTGAAGGTCCCGGCGAGCAGGAGGATCTGCAGGGTCAGCCCTTTGTGGGTCCTGCCGGGAAGCTGCTGGATGATATGCTGTCCATCATTGATCTGGACAGAAAAGCAAATTGCTATATTGCCAATATCGTAAAGTGCCGTCCGCCCCACAACCGGGATCCGCTGGAAACCGAGCAGGATGCCTGCATTGACTTTCTGCGGGAACAGATCGGGCTGATCCAGCCCAAAATCATCGTATGTCTCGGCAGGATCGCCGCTATGCGGCTGATCCGCCCGGATTACCGCATTACAAAAGAGCACGGTCAATGGGCGCAGCTTGACGGCATTTGGACAACAGCCATCTACCACCCCTCTGCCCTGCTACGCGACGTCACCAAGCGTCCGGAGACCTTTACGGATCTGCTTTCCATCCGGGATAAAATCAGGGAAATCAACGCACAAGTATAAAAATTGCTGTCATCCCGAGCGGGCATTTGCGAGCCGCGGGATGACAGTTTTATCTTTATTTATCTAAAAATAACGGCAGGCGGTAAACCGCCTGCCGCATTTTTAATTCGGGAAGATTATCAGAAGAACTTCTTCTTGCCGATAACCACTGCGCCGCCGATAGCGGACAGGCTCATCAGGCTGCCAAGAACAGCCAGAGCGATGTCGCCGGTGGGTGCGGGCAGATCGTCGCCATTAGAATCGCCTTCGCCGTCGATCAGCACCAATGCATCCAGAGCATTGAGCAGCTTCTCATTGGCAGAGTCGATCAGCTTCTGGCTGTAGCCACCCTCAGTAGCCAGCATCTTGTTGACATCCTTAACCACAGCAATCAGATTTGCATAAGATTCAGTGGTGTACTTATCAGGATCCAGATCATAGATGCGGTCGATGGTAGCCTGGATCTCGGTCAGATCAGGTGCGCCGGGCAGCACGGGAACATCGGGCAGATCGTCGCCGGGCTCATCGGTACCCTCGTCCTCAACGGGAACCAGAGCATCGATTGCATCCAGCAGAGCCTGAACAGCCTCGTCCAGCTCTTCCTGGGTAACGTTCTCGTCCATCGTCAGGATGTTTGCAAGAGCATTCTCAACTGCAGCCACGGATTCCTCGGTGAAGTCCTCGGGATCCAGAGTCTCCAGAAGTGCGAAAGCATCTTCCAGCTCGGTGAAGTCCAAATCGTTGCCGGGCTCCTCGGGCTCGGTGGGATCCTCGGAGGGATCGGTAGCCTCGGGCTCGGTGGGAGTCACGGAAGGCTCGGAGGGAGTCACGGAAGGCTCGGTGGGAGTCACAGAGGGCTCGGTAGTGCCGGGCTCGGTGGGAGTCACGGTGGGATCCGTGGGAGTGGGATCAACAGGAGGCTCCTCGGGAGCTTCGTCCTTCTCGTACTGGAACAGCTCGAACTCGTTGACGTAGCTGTAGGTATCCAGGTTGACCTGCATACCGTAAACGGTAACAGTCTCGTCGAACTCAACAATAACCTGATCCTGAGGAACGGTGTTCATCCAGCCGGTAACATAAGCGTTAAGGGCAGTAAATTCGCCGCCGGGAGTGGTCTGTACCAGGACAGTAACGCTGGACGGTAATGCAGAGCCACCACGGTAGTGGAACATTCTGAAGCCGTCAACGGAGGTGGGATTGCCTTCAGCGTCGGTCAGGTTGAAGGTAACGTTAGCGCCCAGGAAGTAGGTATCCTTGTCGCCGTCGACCAGCTGGTTTGCAGGAGCGCTCTCGTGAGCGTCGGTAGCAGAGATCTTGCCGGTCAGATCGATGTCGTTGTAGATCTTGCCGGTGGTAACCTCGTACAGTTCAACCTCGTTCAGGTGGCACTGATTGGTGGGAATAACAACCTCATTGATCAGAATACGGATCTGGTTGGTAGCCACTGCGGGGAAGGTGTAAGCAACGGTCATGCTGGTAGCAAAGGGATCGTCGTCCACATCAGCAACAGTGATCCATTCGCCGTTAACCAGAGCCTGGATCTCGAAATCAACAGGACGGTTGTCAGCAGCACCATTGACAGTTCTGCCAACGATCTCAACGCGGCCAATGTTCTTGACCTCGTCCAGAGTCATGATCAGAGCGATCTGACCGTCAGCGGAGGTGCACTCGGAGTAACCGGAGCGGCCGTACCAGCCGTCAGTTACACAGACGCCGTCGTTTTTGTCAACGAATGCGCCGGAAGCATTATAGTAGCCGAAGCCGGTGGTGATCTTCTTGGGGGAGATCAGCTTGTAGACAGTGCCTTCCTTGATAACGCCGCCAGCGATGGTGGTGGTGCCGGGAACGACAACAGGTGCCTCGGGCAGAGCCTCAGCAGCAGGCTCGGTAACAACCTGAGTAGGCTCCTCGGTGGGTTCCTCGGTGGGAGCTACGGTAGGCTCGGTGGGGGTGGGCTGATCGGGTTCGGTTTCAATGATTTCAACAGTACCCAGGACGAACTCGCCCATACCGAAGTAGCACAGATTGTTTTGGTCTACATGGGTCTTCGCAACCAGCAGACGAACCTTGTATGCGGAAACCTCATCGAAGGTTACATAGGAGCTGTTGGTGCCGTTGTCTTCCCAAGAGTAGTCAATGGTCTCATAAACGGTTGTCCAGTTGTCTTCATCAGCACTGGTGGTAACCTGCAGAGTGTAGCTCGTAGGAGCATAACGGTACTGACCTTGTACGATCATCTGCATATAGTTGATCGCAGAGGGAGCACCATTCTGGGAAACATCCAGAGTCAGAACAGCAGTGCTGTTGCCGCCATTGCCAGCCATGCCGGCGCCGTAGCCCCAAGTCCAATCCTCGGTGTTGGTGATAGCCAGAGAAGAGGAATTGCCGTCAAACAGGTTAGCGGGAACATTGTTGCTCAGGACGGAATCTCTGTAGTCGGTCAGCTCCAGGTCAGCGTAGTAGCCGAACTGCAGGACATTGCTGCCGGTCAGAGGAACTTCGTCAACAGCAGGAACAGCCTGTGCGGACATCAGAGTAACTTCATGCAGAGCGAACTGGGTCTGGGTGCTGCCTGCCAGCTCGGACAGGTTGAATACGACCAGGCGCAGCTTGTATGCATCCACAGCATTGTCGAATGCAAACTGCTTGGTCTCCTTGCCGTTCCAGGTCACATTGTTGGCTTCCAGAACGGTCTCCCAAACATCGGAATCAGCAGCGGTGGTAACCTGAACTGCAAAGTGAGTGGGAGCGGAGCAGGTATTCAGAACAGAAATCAGCTCAATACCGCCAACGGTGGTAGCAGTGCCAAGGTCAACCAGGATTACGGGAACCTTGGAGCCGCCATTGTCAACCAGGTCGGTAAAGTTAAAGTTGCCGGACCAGCCGGAGTTGTTGGTGTTGCCGTCGACCAGGCAAGCATCTTCACCGGCAGCAGCCTGGTAATCGACAACGGAGCCGGTCATCTCGGCATTATCGTAGTAACCAAATTCGGGGGTGATACCCATGGAACCCAGGGTACCCATATTGCTCAGAACGATCTCGTTGACAACGCCATCGGGTCCCACCAGCTTGGTGGGCTCTTCAGTGGGCTCTTCGGTGGGAGGAGCAGTGGGCTCCTCGGTGGGAGGAGTTACGGGTTCAGTGGGAACGGGCTCGGTGGAACCGGTGTAGGTATAGATCTCGATGTCGCCGAAGTGAGCGCTGGTGCTGGTGGTCAGCCAGCTGGCGTTGCAATCCTGCCAGATGTACATACCGACAGCGTTCTTGGTCTCGTCCAGCACCTCGGTGATGGAAACGTTGCCCTCGAACTGTGCCCAGTTGGTCTCATAGGTCTTGGTCCACTCGCTGCCGTCTTCCAGTACCAGAACGACCTTGATGGTGGGAACATTGCCCTGGCTGCTGTGGTAGATGGTAAACTCATCAACAGCAGTGGAGCCGGTGCCGCCATTGCTCAGATCCAGGTACAGGTCAGCTCTCTCGCCGGCGGATGCGCCGAAGGAGAAGTAGGTGGTCAGGTCGTTGTCAACAAAGTTGGCCAGAGGCTTCCAGTCGGGTCTGCCGTCAGACCACCAGCTGAAATCATCATAGCTTTCTGCAGTTGCGGCGTTGCCGCTGCAGGCGCCAACGACAGTACCGGTCAGGTCGACCTTCTCCTTGCTGGAAGAAGGAGCACGGGTGGGTTCCTGGGTGGGCTCTTCGGTAGGAGCAGCAGTGGGCTCTTCAGTGGGCGCGGAGGGAATAACCACGGGCTCGGTGGGAGCTACAGTGGGCTCTTCGGTGGGCTCGGGAATAATGGCGCCAACCTCAGCGTAGAAGCGAGCGGGGAACTGAGAAACGTCAACGTTGCTCTCGGTCATATAGCTCAGCTTGGATGCGCTCAAAGTGGTGTAGGTAACACCAGAGCTGGCCTTGGTATAAGTACCCAGATAGTAAGCAGTGCCGCTGATGTCGGTTACGAAGGTACCAAAGGTATCATTCCAGGTGAACACAGCGGTAGGCTCGGTGGTCAGACGGGCATTGACATAAGTGCCATTCTGGTAGATGTCAATGTAGGTCTTGGTCTCGCCAGCCATAAAGTACATCCGGTAGCCACCGGTAACCTCCTCGACGTAGACGTCAACGCCTTCGGTCATAGTGGTGGAGGTGGACAGATAGTAGGTCTGGTTAGCGGAGGTGCCGATGAAGGTCAGGATGCCTTCAGCAGCGCCGGTATCAGCAGCCCACTTGTAGGCAACGCCGGTAGTGGGTGCGCCGGTGGTCAGCTCATAGGTGGGCTCGGCAGGCTCGGTGGGAGCTACAGTGGGCTCTTCCTCAGCCTCGCGCTGATACTGCCACAGTTCGTAGTCATTCTGGTAACCCCAAACGTCAGAGTTGAAGGTAATGGCGTAAGCCATATAGGTCTGATCGAAGGTTACGTACAGAGAGTCAACAGGAGCGCCGGAGGTAAAGCCGGTGGGGAAAGTACCGATCGTTACGAACTCGCCGCCTTCGGTCTGCTGAATGGAAACAGTAATGTTGTTGGGGAAGGCGTTGTTACGGTAGTGGTACAGGCTGAAGCCGTCGATAGCGGTAGCCTCGCCCAGAGTCACGGTCATATGAGAGCCGGTGAAGAAGGTGGACTTGTCGCCGTCAACAGCATTGTTGGTGCAGTCTGCGGTGTTGGCATTGCTGTCAGTAACCTTGCCGTTCATATCAATGACGGTCTTCAGGTCGCCGGTAACAGCCTCGAACAGAGTGACTTCGTTCAGGTAGCACTGGCCGTCATCACTGTTTACATCAACCGCATTGATCAGGATACGGACGGTATCCGTCTCAACAGTGTCGAAGGTGAAGGTCTTGGTCAGGCCGGAAGCCAGGGGGTCATTGTCAGCAGTGACAACGGTTTCCCAGTCGGAATCGCCCATAACCTGAATTACGAAATCAGTGGGTCTGTGTTCTGCATTCTTTGCGACGATCTCAATAGCGCCCAGGTTGATAAAATCATCAACCATCATAACCAGGGCGATCAGGCCGTCGTCAGAGGTGCACTCGGAGTAACCGGCGCGGCCAAACCAGCCGTCAGTTACGCAAGCGCCGTCCTCGCAGTCCATAAAGGTGTCTTCGTCAGCACCGGTGCCGTCTTCGTAGAAGCCGAAGAGGGTCTCGATTCTGGTGGGAGAGACAACCTCGTAGGTTGTGCCCTGCAGGATCGCACCGGTGGGTGCAGCAGGAGCGGTGGGGGTCTCGGGATCAACAGCGCCGACGACGGGAATCAGACCGATTACCAGCGACAGAGCCAGGAAGATACCGATAAACTTGGTGAATTTCTTCATGTAAAAACCTCCTTGTGAATTTCCAAGGGCTTCCCCTTGAAGGAATTTGGTCTCCATAGTAAAAAATAACATATTCGGCAAGAAAATGCAACCCTTTTTTTATGTTTTACATAAATTCTTTTTTAAGGAATGATTCTGCGGATTTTTGCCCTGAAATACAAGATGCAGGGGTGCATCAGATGCACCCCTGCATTATATGGTGATTAAATTAGCCGCGCTTCTTCTTGATGATGAAGAAGATCGCACCGCCGGCGACCAGTACTGCAACCACGATGGCTGCAATAATGATCCAGGTGAAATCCTTGGGCTCGCCTGCGCCACCGTCGGTGGTGCCGGTGGTGGCATCGGGCTCGGTCTCGGGCTCGGTCTCGGGCTCAGTTACGGGCTCAGTTACGGGCTCGGTTACGGTATCGCCCTGGTAAGTAACAGTTGCGGCGGTCAGTGTATCGTTGCCGGTGGCAATCGTGATCTGATTCCACTGTTCCTCAGTGCCGGCGAAGATGACCTCGGTCAACTCAACGCCTTCAAATGCCTTCTCGCCGATTGCAGCTACAGGATAGCCACCCAGAGTCTCAGGAATGGTAACGCTGCCGGTCAGGGCTGCTGCATCAACAGCGGTAATGACCGCACTCTCCTCCACGATCTCGTAGGTCAGATACGCGGGATCCGTTACGGGTGCGTCGGGACCAACGGTGCCGGTGGGCTCGGTAGTATTGGGATCCACAGTGCCGGTAGGCTCGGTCACATCAACAGTACCGGTAGGATCCGTGGGAGCCACGGTACCGGTCTGGGTAGCAGGCTGGGTGGGAGCTACGGTAGTGGTTTGACCGGAGGTAGCAGGCTGGGTAGGAGCCTTGGTAGCGGTCTGGCCGGAGGTAGCAGGCTGGGTGGGAGCCTTGGTAGCAGGCTGGGTAGGAGCCTTGGTAGGTGCGGTGGTAGTGGTCTGACCGCCTATGGGATTGGTGGGGCGGTTCAAAGGAGGACGGGTTGCGGTAGTGGGGGTGGTGTTGCCACCGGAAGTACCGCCGTTACCGGTAGAGGAGTCGCCTTCCTTGGCAGTCAGCAGGTCGATTTCAGACAGAGTGAAGCGGGTCTCATCGCCCTTGCACACAATATAGTCATTGTATTCGTCCTCTGCAGGATTAGCCTCGGCGATATCATAAGCCAGGATGCGGAACTTGAATGCAGTAACCTCATTGAATTCAATGCGCTGCCTGGGATTGATGTCCCAATCGGCAATCGTGAACTTCTTGTCAGCAACAGTTGTCCATTCGTTGGAGTTGGCAGACAGAGTAGCCTGCAGCACAACGTGCAGAGGACGGCAGTCGAAGGAAGATCTCAATCTCAGGTCGAAGGCAGAGACAGCAACGCCGGCGCCTTCATTGAAGGAAGACAGATCGATCAGAATGACGGGAACGGTAGAACCACCGTTGTCAACCAGGGCGCTGAACTTGTAGGGCTTGCTCCAATAGCCGCCATTGTTGTCATTATCAACCAGGCAGCCGACTTCTTCTTCGTAGTTCTTGTTGGCACTGTGCTTCTCGATTGCGCCATCACAAGACTTGCTGGTGTAGTGACCGACTTCCAGCATCGCGCGCTTCAGTCTCAAAGCCTCGTAATCGGAAGCAGCGGAAACGGGAATTGCGGAGAAAATACCGATGACCATTGCCAGCAGCAGAAGTGTAACGATCAGTTTAGGGAATCTTTTCATTATGTAATCCTCCTTAAATATCCAAAGGGCACATACCCTTCAGTATACTGTTTACATTTTATACAATAACATACAGCCTTGGAAAATGCAACACTTTTTTAATAAATTCAGTATTGCACGCTTACCGGCGCTTCTTTTTAATAATGAAGAACACGCAGGTGCCGGCGATGGCTGCCGCTGCAACGATGGCAACGATGATGATCCAGGTGTAGTCCGGGGTCTCCCCTGCTCCGCCTTGGGTATCCGGCGCGGTTGCAGGCGCGGTTGCCGGTACGGTGGTGATCTCACCGTTAACCGTAGGTGCCTGGGTGGGCGCTTCGGTGGGGGCTGCGGTAGGCACGGTGGTCTCGGCAGGTGCAGTGGTTTCTGCCGGTGTGGTCTCAACGGGTGCGGTAGGCTCTGCCGTGGGAGCCTGGGTGGGTGCTTCTGTAGGTGCTGCGGTAGGTGCCTGGGTGGGGGCAGCCGTGGGTGCTTCCGTAGGCGCAGCGGTGGGGGCTGCGGTGGGTGCTTCTGTCGGTGCAGCCGTAGGTGCTTCCGTAGGCACTGCAGTGGGTGCCTCGGTAGGCTCCGTAGCAGGTCTGACGGGAATCGTGAAGCCAGGTCTGGTAGCTGTTTCCGTGGGAGCCTGGGTGGGTTCCTCGGTCGGTGTGGTGGTAGCGTTGCGCTTTGTCAGCAGATTGATCTCCGCCAGGGAGAACCGGGTGCTGTTGGTGGGCATCTCGCCGTATGCGGTATCCTGGAACAGATCGGCATCGCCGATGTCATAGAACAGAATGCGAACCTTGTAAACCGTTGCCTCATCAAACTCGCAGTGATACTCATCTTCATCCCAGGAGGTGTTGTTGTCCTCAAAAATACTGACCCACTCGTTGGAGCCTGCAGACAGTGTAGCCTGGATCTCAAACCAGTAAGGAACGCAGTCCAGATAATCCCTGAGCTGCATCTCATAGCCGCAGATGGAGACGCCATCGCCACCGTTGGCAACGTCGATCAGAATGGCGGGAACCTTGCTGCCGCCGTAAGCCTTCAGATCGTCAAAGCTGTAGGGCTTGCTCCAGTAGAAGGGCTCGGACTTGTCATCCACCAGATTCTTGGTTTCCTTGGTAATATCGGAGTTGGCACAGTGCAGTACGATATTGCCGTTCAGGTCGTTGTAATAGCCGACCTCCAGCTGATCCACCGTCAGCCTGACCTCCTTCAGGTCAGCCGCCGCAAAGGATACCGTGGAGCAAAGCGCCACAAACAGCGCCACGACCAAAAGTGCCGCAATCATCTTGGGGAATTTCTTCATATGTAATCCTCCTTGAAAATTTCCGTTTTATCCATTTTCCATTCTCATTGTACCATAAGCAACAGTACCGTGCAACTTAAAAATTGATATATTTCGACTGACAATTTACATATTTACAATATTTTACTGCCGTTGCTCTTTTATTATTCCCCGTAAGCGGCAGAAAAAGCAAGCACATATTCCCGGAAAAGCAGTTGACAACCTGAAAAAAAACCGATATAATACTGGGGTCGCAGCTGCTAGTGTAGCACAGTCGGTAGTGCATCTCACTCGTAATGAGAAGGTCGCCTGTTCGAGTCAGGTCACTAGCTCCAGCAAAAACCTCACCCCACCCGGGGTGGGGTTTTTGTTATTGCTTCTTGATTTTTCCTTAAAAACGGTTACAATAAGAACATCTATTCTGAAAGGATGGTTGCCTATGAGCCGCATTACCATACCAAAGGGCTACCGCCCGATACTGGATGCCTATGACACCCAGCGTGCCATCGCCTACATCAAAAGAACATTCCAGGAGGAATTTGCCCACGCACTGAACTTAAAGCGTGTGTCTGCTCCCCTGTTCGTTACCGGGGATTCCGGTCTGAACGATAACCTGAACGGCTTTGAACGTGCCGTTTCCTTCGACATCCCCGACGTGGGTAAGGATGCCCAGGTGGTACATTCTCTTGCCAAGTGGAAGCGCCTTGCGCTGAAGCGGTACAATTTCGGCATTGGCGGCGGTCTTTATACCGATATGAACGCCATCCGCCGGGATGAGGAGCTGGACAATGTCCACTCCATTTACGTAGACCAGTGGGACTGGGAGAAGATCATCACCCGGGAAAACCGGAATCTGGAATACCTGAAGCTGATCGTGCGTGCCATCGTCAAGGCCATCTGCACCACCAATGACCGTCTGCACGTCCGCTTCCCCCAGCTGCGGATCGAGCTGGACAGCGAGGTCTCCTTCATCACCACCCAGGAGCTGGAGGATCTGTATCCTGACCTGACCGGCTCCCAGCGCGAGCAGGCGTACGTAAAGGAGCATAAGACCGCCTGCATCCTGCAGATCGGCAAGAAGCTCCGCTCCGGCACCAGGCACGACGGCCGCGCACCGGACTATGACGATTGGGAGCTTAACTGTGACATTTTCTTCTGGAATCCGGTGCTTGACCGGGCGCTGGAGCTTTCCTCCATGGGCATCCGTGTGGATGCAGAAGCGCTGGATCGCCAGCTTCGGGAAGCCGGCTGTGATGACCGCCGGGCACTTTCCTTCCACAAAATGCTCTTGAATGACGAGCTGCCCCTGACCATCGGCGGCGGTATTGGTCAGTCCCGTATGTGTATGCTGATGATGGGCTGCGCCCACATCGGTGAGGTGCAATCCAGCATTTGGGACGCCGCCACCGTTGCAGCCTGCGAGGATGCAGGCATTCCCCTGCTGTAATCAATCCGGGAGGTTTTAATTATGGACGAAATGAAAAAGATTCCCCAGCGCAGCGAGATCAGCGACGCCGACAAGTGGGCCATCGAAGATCTGTACGCCACCGACGAAGCCTGGGAGGCTGACCTGAAGCTGCTGGAAGCCGCCGGCGATACCTTAAGCGCCTTTGCCGGCAGATTGAGCGAAAGCGCCGACACCCTGCTGGCCTTCCTGACCGAGATGGAGCAGACCGGTGTCAAGGCGGAGCTGCTGGCAAACTACTGTATGCGCAGAGCTGACGAGGACACCCGTGTTGCCAAGTATCAGGCGATGAAGGGTCAGTTTATGAACGTGTATGTGAGCCTCGGCTCCAAATGCAGCTTTGATACACCGGAAATTATGGACATCTCCGACGAGACGCTGGATGCGTTTTACGCAGCGCAGCCGGGTCTGGAGCGCTATCGCCGCTACCTGACCAATCTGCGCCGCCGCAGAGCCCATATCCTCTCCCCTGCCGAGGAAAAGCTGCTGGCTGCCGCCGGTGAGATGGCAGGCGCCCCCGATGATATTTACGGCGCTTTTGCCGATGCGGATATCTCCTTCCCCGATGCCGTGGATTCGGAAGGAAACAAGCATCCCCTGACCCAGGGCACCTTCGTCGCCTGCGAGGAAAGCCCCGACCGGGCGCTGCGCAAGAGTGCTTACGAGAATCTCTACGCCACCTTCGGCGGATACCGCAACACCGCTGCCGCTGTGCTGAACGCCCAGGGCAAGCAGCTGAAATTCTTTGCCGACGCACGTAAGTATCCCGGTACTCTGGAAGCATCTCTGGATCACACCCAGGTGCCTACCTCGGTTTATCTGAACCTGATCGAAGCCGTCCACAAGAATATGGACAAGATGCACCGTTACGTGCGCCTGCGCAAGAAACTGCTGGGTGTGGACGAGCTGCATTTTTACGACGTGTATACCTCTTTGGTTGCGGACGTGGATAAGAAGATCCCCTACGAGCAGGCAAAGCAGACCGTTTATGACTCTCTGGCGCCCTTGGGCGATGATTACCGCAAGATCCTGAAGGAAGGCTT
Organism: Oscillospiraceae bacterium; assembly: GCA_017436955.1. Classification (GTDB taxonomy): domain Bacteria; phylum Bacillota; class Clostridia; order Oscillospirales; family Oscillospiraceae; genus Faecousia. The sequence goes on from JAFSCD010000003.1 coordinate 279,175, forward strand.
CGACAACCGCTGGATCGACGTATATCAGAATGAGGGCAAGCGCAGCGGTGCCTATTCTGCCGGCGCTGCCGTTCACCCCTTCGTGCTGCTCAATTATACCGGCACGCTGGACAGCCAGTTCACCCTTGCCCACGAAATGGGACACGCCCTGCACTCTTACTACTCCAACAAGACCCAGAATCCCGTTGACGCGGACTATGTGATCTTTGTTGCGGAGGTGGCATCCACCTGCAACGAAGCGCTGCTGATGGAATACCTGCTGGGTAAGACCGCCAATAAGGCCGAGCGCGCATACCTGATCAACCACTTCCTGGAGCAGTTCAAGGGCACCATTTACCGCCAGACCATGTTTGCCGAGTTTGAGCTGAACATCGGCAGAATGATCGGCGAAGGCAAGACCCTGACCGCGGATGCGCTTTGCGCGGAATACAAGCGGCTCAACGAGCTGTACTTCGGACCCGATATGGTGGTGGACGACCTGATCGCTCTGGAATGGGCAAGGATCCCCCACTTCTACTATAACTACTATGTGTTCCAGTATGCCACCGGCTATTCCGCAGCCATCGCGCTGTCCCGCAGGATCCTGCGTGAGGGCGAAAGCGCTGTGAAGGATTATATCCGCTTCCTTTCCGGCGGCTGCTCCAAGTCCCCCATTGACCTCTTAAAGGATGCCGGCGTGGATATGACCGGTCCGGAGCCTGTGGAGCAGGCGCTGCAGCTGTTCGGCGAACTGCTGGACGAGATGGAAGCACTGATGGCGGAGTAAGCTATGGTCGACATTTATATTCCCACACTACACGCCTTTGAGATGGGCAACCTTTTCACCGGCTCCTGGAAGGCGCTGCGGTTCCGGCTGGAGCCGAAGATCGTAAAGCTGGAGAGCAAGGAGATTGACTATTCCAACAGCACGATCTACGCCGAATTCTGGCACGGTGCGCTTTGCTATGAAAAGAGCACTATGGAAGCGGCAAAAGCCTTCCCCCTGACGGAAGAAGGCCGCCTGGCAATGAAAGCCTGGCTGGAAGCCAGCGTATAAAATCAATGCCCCCTAAACTGGCAAGTCATTCGACTTGCCAGTTATTTTATGCACATAGTGAAAGCTTGTAGGGCGGGGGCTTGCCCCCGCCCTACAATTATCTTACTGCTTATTTATCACGATGCCGCTCACACCATCACGAATACTGAATACGGCGTTTTTCAGATCTATCAGATGCGCAAACGGCTCATTTTCGCTGACCGGCACAAAAATTCCGGACTTTTCCGCCGCATTTCCTTCGATATAGAAGCGCATGGTTTCCCCGCAAAACCGCTTCACCGGCAACCGCTTTTGCAAGCGGAACGTATCCCCCTCCGGGACAGGCGTACCAAGGATCACAGCAGCTTCACCGCAGGCAACGCAGATCTTAAAGAGCGCCTTCCGATCCAGCCGGCATTGGCAATCAAAGCGGTAGTAAAGCCCTTCAGCGCTGACCTTCGCCGTACCCGCGGTTTGTCCACCGTATGTAATTTCGTACAACCCCTCCATACAAAAATCCCTCCCCGAGGCAAATCTATGCCGCAAGGAGGGTTTTATGCCTTTATACGCCGTTGCCGGTTAAGCCGAAGCTCACAGCGATGGCTTCGTTTACCATAGACATATGGGCATCGTCCAGCCGCCCCATATGCTCACGCAGACGGCGCTTGTCGATGGTGCGCACCTGCTCCAGCAAGATCACGGAATCCTTGCTCAAGCCCACACTGCCGCCGGCAATATTGATGTGGGTCGGAAGCCTCGCTTTACCGGTCTGGCTTGTGATGGCCGCCGCAATAACCGTGGGAGAATGCCGGTTGCCGGTATCGTTCTGCACGATCAGCACCGGTCGGGTGCCGCCCTGCTCGCTGCCCACCACCGGCGAAAGGTCTGCATAAAATATATCTCCGCGTCTGACCGTGGTATCCATATCCTTCACACTCCGAAGAAATTTCACCGGCGTTACCGAAAAAGCATATGTAACGCGGCTGATACTATTCTTCCACGCCCACTGCGGTTTTATACGGTTGCGCCTGCAAAATATCCTATGCGCGTTTCTACACGAATGTGAAATTTTTGACATCGATCGTCAAAAGCCGACGACCTTTCCACATAATTTCGCCCCGGATGGGGACGTCCTCATTATTCAGCCAGATATCCAGATGCAGCGCATCATCACGGTAGCTGTCATCAATGGATATGCGCAGCGCATCCCCCTCCCGGTTGCAGGAGGTCAGATAGCCGCTTCGCAGGGTCTTCATCAACACCCACGGACCGCTGACCGGAGAAAACTGCCCGTCTGCCATCAGGTCGAAAGCAAGGGAAACATCGTCAAAGGTCAGCTTGCCGCCGGTGGCGGAAACCGTACCGGATATGCCGCTGATCAGCTCCGGCTCGATGACCGTGAAGGTCAGATTGCCCTGGGTGTCTGCTGCGCAGTTCATTGTGAAGGTATAGGTCTTATCCGCATAATCTGCTGTTATCTGGGCATCAAAGCTGACCGATCTTGCCAGCAGCTTTGACCGCAGATTCATGGCTCTGTCCAATTCCCCGTCGCTGCCCGAGCAGCCGGCAAGCAACAGCACCAGGCACAGCAAAATTGCGATCCGTTTCATAATGATCCCGCCTTATTTCATAAGTCGCGGAAGCACCTGCACCATATCCGTAGGCAGCATACCGTACTGCCCGATCTCAGTTTCACAGATATCCCCGGCAGCACCGTGGAGCCAGGCGCCGCAGGCAGCCGCCTGCAAGGGGTCGATGCCCTGCCCCAGCAGGCTGACGATGATGCCCGACAGCACATCGCCGCTGCCGCCAACCGCCATACCGGGATTGCCGGTGGGATTGATATAGGTGCGGCTGCCGTCGGTGATCACCGTGTTATGCCCCTTCAGCAGCAAAATGCAGCCAAGCTGACGGGCAAAGCCCTCTGCCGCCACTTGGCGGTCAAGGCTGTTGTCGCCGCCGATTCGGGCAAATTCGCCGCCATGGGGCGTTAATACGGTGGGTGCGTTCCTTTCGCGCAGTATATCTATACGCCCGGAAAGCAGATTTATGCCGTCGGCATCCACCACCACCGGCTTATTGAACGTTCTCAAGATTTCCTGCGCGATCAAAAAAGTCCCCTCACACTGACCCCAGCCGGGTCCAAACAGCACCGCGTCCATATTGGGCAGCAGCTTCAGAATTTGGGGCAGCGCGTCTGCGCTTAACCTTCCGTCCGCATCCGGCAGCGGAAATACGATGGCTTCGTTCAGCTTTACCGCTTCAATGGCGTAAATGCTTTCCGGCACGCCCAGATACACAAGCCCGGCACCGCTGCGCAGCGCGCCCATAGCGGCAAGTGCCGCCGCGCCGGTGTAGCCCCGGCTGCCGCAGAGCAGCAGGATCTTCCCGTAATCCCCCTTGTGGGAATCCGCCTTCCGATCCGGCAGAATATCCAGCACCTGCTGATGATCCAGTGTTATGAAATCCATAAACAGCACCTCACTTTTGGTTTATTATAGCAACAACCGGGCAAATACGCAATCTTTTCTCATTTTTCCGGCAAAAAATGTATTTGGTGCTTGCATTTTTGGGATGAATATGGTAATATTCCAGTTGATATGCAAATGCGATGATCGGGATGCCCTGTGCTATCAGTCACTGCTTCAGCGAATGCGGGATGGTGTGAGCCGCGTGGGTGCAGTATCGGGCCTTCCCCCGGGAGCAGCTTTCCTGAAATTTTCAGTAGGGTCAGCCGTTTGACTACGTTACAGGTCTTGGGCGTGTCAGCGCCTGAAAGTGCGCCGATTGGCGAATTGCGGGTGGTACCGCGGAAGGAGATCCTTTCGTCCCGAATGTTTGGGATGGGAGGATATTTTTTATCCCTAAAATTCTACCTTTACTAGGAGGAAACCATATGAAACAACAACTGGAAAATATCCGCACACAGGCTCTTGCCGAGCTGGCAGCCGCCGCTACCCCTGCCGATCTGGAAGAACTCCGGGTCAAGTGGCTGGGCAAAAAGGGCGAGCTGACCGCCGTGCTGAAAATGATGGGCAAGCTCACCGCCGAGGAACGCCCCGTTATGGGTCAGCTGGCAAATGCTGTCCGCGCGGAAATTGAGCAGACGCTGGAAGCACGCAAGACCGCTATCCATTCTGCCGTTCTGGAGGCAAAGCTGGCAAGCGAAGCCGTTGACGTTACCATTCCCGGCAACGCCGTCACCCTGGGTCATCAGCATCCTATGAATATGGTGCTGGATCAGATCAAGGAGATCTTCGTGGGTCTGGGCTATCAGGTGGTGGACGGTCCCGAGGTGGAGCTGGCAAGCTACAATTTTACCCGGCTGAATATCGAGGAGGGTCACCCTTCCCGTGACCGCAGCGACACCTTCTATTTCACCGATGATGACAGCGTTCTGCTGCGCACCCAGACCAGTCCTATGCAGATCCGCTTTATGGAGAACAATAAGCCGCCTCTGTGTATGCTGGCTCCCGGTCGCGTGTTCCGTAAGGACGAGGCTGACGCCACCCACTCCCCTATGTTCCATCAGATCGAGGGTCTTGTGGTGGATGAGCACATCACTATGGGCGACCTGAAGGGCGCACTGGTTGCCATTATGAAGAAGATCTACGGTGAGGACTCCGTGATGCGTTTCCGTCCCCACCACTTCCCCTTCACCGAGCCCAGCTGCGAAATGGATATGCAGTGCCACAAGTGCCACGGCACCGGCGAGGTGGACGGCGCGGTTTGCTCCACCTGCCACGGCGAAGGCTGGATCGAGCTGCTGGGTGCCGGTATGGTGCATCCCGAGGTTCTGCGCGGCTGCGGCATTGACCCGGACAAGTACTCCGGCTTTGCCTTCGGTATGGGTCTGGAGCGTATGGCTATGGGTCGTATGCGCATCAATGACCTGCGCCTGATCTTCGATAACGATGTTCGTTTCCTGAATCAGTTTTAAGGAGGGATAGATTATGAAGCTCAACAGAAAATGGCTGCACGAAGAATTTGTGGATCTGTCCCACGTCAGCGACAAGGAATACGTGGAGACCCTTACCATCTTCGGTCAGAAGGTGGAAACCTGGGAGCGTATGGATGCCGAGATCAAGAATGTAAAGGTCGGCAAAGTTATCTCCATCGTCCGTCATGAAAATTCCGACCACATGTGGGTCTGCCAGGTGGATGTGGGCGAAGAAGCCCCCGTTCAGATCGTCACCGGCGCACAGAACGTGCGCGAAGGTGACCTGGTACCCGTTGCTCTGCACAATTCCTGGTTGCCCGGCAGCGTACACATCACCAAGGGCAAGCTCCGTGGCGTAGCCTCCAACGGTATGCTCTGCGGTCTGGAGGAACTGGGTCTGACCCTCAACGATTTCCCCAATGCGATCCTCGACGGTATCTGGATCCTCAACGGCGAGGATTGCGCCGTGGGCGATGATATCAATCTGGTCATCGGCAACGACGATACCGTTGTAGACTTTGAGATCACCAACAACCGCCCCGATTGCTATTCCATCATCGGTCTGGCAAGAGAATCCGCCGCCGCTTTCGGTATGCGGATGAAGCACCACGAGCCTGTGGTGAAGGGCAGCGATTGCGGCAGCATCTTCGATAAGCTGGATGTGGATGTTCCTGCCACCGAGCTGTGCAACCGCTACTCCTCCCGTATGGTTGCCAATGTGAAGATCGCGCCTTCTCCCAAGTGGCTGCGTCAGCGGCTGCGTGCCAACGGCATCCGCCCCATCAACAATATCGTTGACATCACCAACTACGTGATGCTGGAGTACGGTCAGCCTATGCACGCCTTTGACTACCGCTACGTTTCCTCCGGCAAGATCATCGTCCGGGAAGCGGAAGAAGGCGAGACCCTGACCACCCTGGACGGTAACGTCCGTCAGCTGAAGCCCGGTATGCTGGTGATCGCGGATGAAAGCAAGCCCATCGGTCTTGCCGGTATTATGGGCGGCGAGAACTCCGAGATCCTGGATGACACCACCACTGTGGTTTTCGAATCTGCCAACTTCAACGGCACCTCCATCCGCCAGACCGCTCTGGCGCTGGGTATGCGCACCGAATCCTCCGGCAAGTTTGAGAAGAATCTGGATCCGATGATGACCGTTCCTGCTGTACAGCGTGCCTGCGAGCTGGTAGAGCTGCTGGGTGCCGGCGATGTGCTGGATGGCATTATCGACATCATCAACTATGTTCCCGACACCAAAACGCTGCCGCTGGAGTGTGATAAGATCAACCGCCTGCTGGGCACTGACATCAGCAAGGAGGATATGGTCAGATATCTGGATCTGCTGGAGATCCCGGTAGATGGCGACACCATCATCGTCCCCTCCTTCCGCCCCGACCTGAACCTGATGGCAGATATCGCCGAGGAAGTCGGTCGTTCCTACGGCTACAACGAGATCGCCACCACCGCATTCAAGACCTCTACCCAGGGCGGCTACTCTCCGTTTATGCTGCTGGAATCCAAGGCAGGCTCTTTGTGCCGCAGCCTGGGCTACAGCGAGATCATCACTTACTCCTTCGTATCCCCTGCCATCTTCGATCAGATCCGTCTGCCTGCCGACAGCGGTCTGCGTAATGCGATGCGCATCCAGAATCCTCTGGGTGAGGATACCTCCATTATGCGTACTGTAGCGCTGCCGTCTATGCTGGATATTCTGTCCCGCAACTACGCCTACCACAACAAGGCCGTCAAGCTCTACGAGCTGGCAAAGATCTACCTGCCCACCGAGGGCGAGACTCTTCCTGCCGAGCCCAAGATGCTGGTGCTTGGCACCTACGGTCCGGACGCTACCTTCTTCACCCTGAAGGGCGAGCTGGAAGCCATTCTGACGGGTCTGCGGATGCCCAAGGCAACCTACACCGCCGTTAAGGATCATCCTTCCTATCACCCCGGTCGCTGCGCAATGGTCAGCATTGACGGCATGGAGCTGGGCTATATGGGCCAGGTGCATCCGCTGGTGTGCAAGAATTACGGCATTGACGCCGATGTCTACTGCGTGGAGATCGATTTCAGCAAGCTGTTCCAGCTTCGCCTGCCCGATCCCACCTACACCCCCCTGCCCAAGTATCCCAGCGTCAGCCGTGACCTGTCGGTGGTCTGTGACGAAGCCGTCACTGTGGCGCAGGCAGAGGCTGTGATCACCGCTGCTGCCGGTAAGCTGCTGCGCGGTGTCCGTCTGTTCGACATCTACCGTGGCGTAGGCGTTCCCGAGGGCAAGAAGAGCATGGCATTCTCTCTGGAGCTGCGTGCCGATGACCGCACGCTGACCGATCAGGATTCCGAGGGCGTGATGAACAAGGTGCTTACCGCCCTGAAGGAAAAACTGGACGCCATTCTGCGTTAACGAACAGAAGTTCGTAAAAAATTAAAATTAGGTCTTTACAACCGTATTTTTTTGGGATATAATAGCAATACCGATTCAAAGGAGGTCGATACTATGACGGACAAGAATACTGTAAAGTTCACTGTTCCCAGCGACGATAAGGACAATATGCGCCGAATTCTCCGCACGGTTTTCGACGCTCTGAAGGAAAAGGGCTATAACCCTGTCAACCAGATCGTTGGCTACCTGCTGACCGAGGATCCCACCTATATCACCAACTACAACAACGCCCGCAGCATGATCTGCAAGTTGGACCGGGATGAGCTTCTGCAGGAGCTGGTACGCTGCTATCTGGCCTGATCCTTATGTTCAGCCAAGAGGCTTTTGCCACGGCAAAAGCCTCTTTTGCTTAAAAAAACAAAATTTCATACTCCCCTCCGTCTTACAAAATCCAACCATCCGTCTTATCCGGCGGTAAGCTTGCCAAGTTCTGGTAATCCTCCGCCAAGCGTTGACACTTCGGTTACAAAGTGTTACAATTCGACTACAATTCTTAAAGGAGGTAACCGAAATGGCTGATGAAAATGCAGTCCTGATGTACAAGGGCCATCCGCTGATGCGGAAGGACAATCTGATCTACTACGGATCCATGGCAGACACCCATATTGTTATGCTTCAGATTCTGGAGACCAAAAAGGTCGGCGATCTGGAAGTAGCCTCTAAGGTTTCTGTTCAGTTACAGCTCACTGACCCCGCTGCCAAGAGCCGCGACCGGGTCGTAAAGAAGGGTGAGAAAGACGGTCTGTACACCGCTTTGGATTTTGGCTGTGTATGGCTTGAGCGTGCTTTGGCAGGCAAGTAATTTTTCTAATTTTGAGTAAGACGGAGGGCAACGTATGAAACGTTCTACGCGTATTGTCAGCCTTGTGCTGACAATTTTTCTTTTTGTAAGCACCTTTAGCGTTCACGCCAGCGCTGCCGGTACGGAATTAAAGACCGGAATTGCATTTGTGGATGCATCCTCGCTGCGGCTGCGCGCAAAGCCCAGCACCGGCAGCAAAACCCTGGACTACGCCTATGACAACGAAGTGGTCGTTCTTTTGGGTAAGTCCGGCGAGTGGTACAAGGTCAGCTACAATCTGCAGACCGGTTATATGCACAGCAAATATCTCGATGCCGCCACAAAGGAGAATGCCGAGCTGGGCTACGGCAGGATCACCGGTAATAAGGTAAACGTCCGCAGCGGTCCCGGTACCGGGTATAAAAGCCTGGACAGCGCCTCCATCGGTGATAAGACATACATCATCGGCATCAACAACAAATGGTTTAAGGTCATTTACGGTGATACCGTAGGCTACATCCGCAGCGATTACGTGGAGCTTACCGAGATCCCATACGAAAACCGGGCTTCTTCCAAGTCTCCCGTGTTTTTCCGGGGCAGTAAATCCACCGGCATAACGCCCAGCGCTTATGCGCTGAAAAACACAAAGCCGACAGCCAGCGTCATTATCGCCACAGCGAAAAAGTACATTGGCGTTCCCTATGTCTGGGGCGGCAGCACACCCGGCGGCTTTGATTGCTCCGGATTCGTGCAGTATGTATTTAACGCCCACGGCATTTCCCTGCCCCGCACCAGCAAGGAGCAGTACAGCGTTGGAACAAAAGTTTCCAAATCCAACCTGAAGGCCGGCGATCTGGTGTTCTTCGACACCGAGGGAAACGGCGTTTCTCACCTGGGCATTTATATCGGCAATAACCAATTTATCCACGCGTCCACAAGTAAGGGCGTCACCATTACTTCCCTGTCCAACACCTACTGGGCACCGCGCTATTACGGCGCAAAGAGAATATTGTAATTTGAAAGCCGGCATCGCAGGATGCCGGCTTTTATATTTTGCGCAAAGCAGCACATACTAGCAAAAAATCCATTAAGAGGGTGAAAGTATGGCAAACTGTAAGCGCGGTCAGCGCAGCTTTGTGCTGGAGCAGCTGCCGGTGATCGCGACCTGGGCAAGCGTCGCCGGCAAGAAGGAATCGGAAGGACCGCTGCGTGACTTATTCGATATCACCTCCCAGGATACGCTTTTTGGGCAAAAGACCTGGGAACTGGCAGAAAAACAGCTGCAGAGAATCGCGCTCAACACCTTACTTGACAAAGCCGGTATCGGTCCGCACCAGATCGGTCTTATCTTTTCCGGCGACCTTTTGAACCAGTGCATCGGTTCCTCCTTCTCGCTGCGTAACACCGGCATTCCCCATCTGGGGCTTTACGGTGCCTGCTCAACGATGGCAGAAAGCCTGCTGCTGGCGGCAATGACAGTCAGCGGCGGTTTTTCGGACAGAGTCGTGGCGATGACCTCGTCGCATTTCGCATCCTCGGAGCGGCAATACCGCTTTCCTCTGGGCTACGGCGGTCAGCGGACGCCCACCGCTCAATGGACGGTGACCGGCGCAGGCGCGGCGCTTGTCTGCTCTGCCGGCAGCGGACCCAGGATCGAAAGCTGCACCGTCGGTACCGTTACCGATCTGGGCATTAAGGACGCCAACAATATGGGCGCAGCCATGGCACCGGCTGCCTGGGATACCATCCGCGCGCACTTTTCCGATCTGCGGTGCGGTCCCGAAGATTTCGACCTGATCGTCACCGGCGATCTGGGACAGCTTGGCAAGGATCTGCTGCTGGAGCTGGCGCGAAAGGAAGGCGTCTCCCTGGGCGGTAAGCTGGCTGATTGCGGCACGCTGATCTTTGATCAGACGAAGCAGGACGTCCACGCCGGCGGCTCCGGCTGCGGCTGCAGCGCCATTACGCTGTGCAGTTACCTGCTGAACGAATTGAACAGCGGTGAGCTGCGGAAGATCCTGTTCTGCGGCACTGGCGCGCTGCTGTCCCCCACCTCCACCCAGCAGGGGCTTCCCATTCCCGGCGTGTGTCACGCCGTATGTATTCGTGGAGGGAGTGATTGATATGGCGTATGTAAAAGCCTTTGTCATCGGCGGTCTGCTATGTGTTGCGGGTCAGATCCTGATCGACAAAACCAAGCTGACACCGGCTCGTATTCTGGTAAGCTATGTGGTGATCGGTGTATTCCTGGGTGCCGTTGGTCTGTATGAAAAGCTGGTCGAATTTGCAGGTGCCGGCGCTGCGGTTCCCCTCACCGGCTTCGGCAATTCTTTGGCAAAAGGCGTCCGGGAAGCGGTGGACGAAAGCGGCTTTCTGGGCATCCTGACCGGCGGTCTGAAAGCCACCGCCGGCGGTATTGCCGCTGCCGTATTCAGCGGTCTGCTGGTAAGCCTGATTTTCAAACCGAAGGATAAATCCTGAAATCCCGGGAATGCTAAAGTAGCGGCAAAGCCGCAGTACAAAACTTGGAGGATATCAAAATGGAAAACCAGAACAAGAACCAGAAGCAGAATAACAACCAGAATCAGAAGCAGAACAACCAGAACAACCAGAACAACAACCAGAATCAGAACAACCGCTAAACAAGTAATCGGCCACACCGCCCGGTGTGGCCGATACGCATTATCGGATCTTTATAAAGCGACCCAGTCGGAAGAAATACAGTACAGCTTCCTTCACCGGCTTTTGGTAAATTCGTTCCAGCGCCTGGGCATAAGCCTCCACCTGAGGCGCATAATGGTCCGCACGCGCAGCAACAGTATCTGCCGTTACATAGTCGGTCTTGAAATCAATGACCGTAATGCCGTCCTCTTCGATCATAGCGCAGTCCACCACGCCCTGCAGCAGGACCTTTTCATTGGAAAGTGCCGGGTCATAGTGCGCGCCGTCATCCAGCACGGAGAACTTGAATTCCCGTATCACATCCCGGGCGCCGCACAGCTTTTTGCCCAGTTCGGTGGCAAAAAATGCCGCGATCTTGCCGCAATCGATCCATTCTCCCTGCTTCGCCGTCAGGATCCCGTCGGCGATCAGCCGCTCCAGCTCCCCGGCGACGGCAGCTTCGTCCATACACGGAGCAAATCGAATATACTGCATAAATGCGTGAACGGCATTACCCATCTCTCTGCCGCCGGAGCGGTCTGTTCCGGGTGTGCGCCAGGTAAAATCCGACTTCCGCGTCGGGGCATTTTCCGCCGCCTCCGCATCCTTGACACGCCCCTTCCGACCGGTTGCCGTCTGCTTGGAGGGTGCCGTGGTAGCTGCCATGTGCGGATATGTAAAGGCCAGGCTGCTGCGCAGCTTGCTGACCGTATCCGCAGGCAGGCTCTGTTCTTCTTCCGATGTCAGCTCCGCTGCCACAGCTTCCGGTGCCTTTGCTACACGGATCAGCCAGGCAGGATCGCCGGGGGTGGTCTCACAGGGCTTTCCGCCCAAGCGGAACAGCTCCCCTGCCTCCGTACGGCGCAGTGCCGTCATCAGCACCCACTCACCGGGACAGACCACGTCCAATGTCAGCAGTTCCGGGTCTGCCATATCCATGCGGCTGACGAGCTTTTGAATATTCTCCTCCAGCTTTTGGGATGCGTAGGTCATGATCAGCCGGTCTCTGGCGCGGGTCAGCGCCACGTACAGCACGCGCAGCTCCTCGGAAAGGCTGTCGGCAAGCATTTTTGCGGCGATAGCCCGCTTGGCGATGGTGGGATAGTAAATGCGTTTTTCCGCATCCACAAAGGACAAGCCCAAGCCCAGCTCCTTATCGCACAGCACCTGGGCGTTGACACTTTCCCGGTTGAATTTCCGGGAAAGATCGCTGACAAATACCACCGGGAATTCCAGACCCTTGGACTTGTGGATACTCATCAGCGTCACAGCGCCGGTGGCGGTTTGCTCACCGGATACGATGAGTCCATCCTCCTCCATCTGGGTCAGATGCTCCAGAAATTGCTCCAGATCCCGCCGTGCCGTATTCTCAAAATCGCAGGCCAGTGTATAGAAGGTGTGCAGATTGTTCTTTCTTGCGTCACCGCAGTCCATGGCCGCGTAAAGGCTGTCCATCCGGGTCAGCAGGAAGATCTTTTCGATCAGCTGCGCAATGGTGCCCATTCTTGCTTCCCTGCGCAGGATATCAAGGGTTTCCAGAAAGGCTTTTGCCTTTGGCATATCGGACTTGCGCAGCGCGTCATACACACAGCAGCGGCGGTTGCCGGCGCGGAAAGCCGCCAGGTCATCCGCGGTAAAGCCAAATACGGGGCTTACCAGCGCCGCGATCAGCGGAATATCCTGCCGGGGATTGCTGACGGTCTGCAAAACAGAACGCAGTACCGCAACCTCTTCCGTCTGCAGCAGGTCATCACCGCCGCCGGTAACGCAGCGGATGCCAATGTCCTGCAAAGCGCGCTGGTAATGCATTCCCACGCTGCCGGGCGATCGCAGCAAAATCGCAATATCCTCGGGCTGTATCGGGCGCAGCCCCTCTTTGCCGCGGACAAAATGGGTGCCGTCCAGAAGCTGCTGAATACGGCTGGCTACAAATGCCGCTTCCTCGGGATAGGTGGCTTCCTCCACCGGGATCGTCCAAAGCTCCACCTCCGGCTCTCCCAGCGGCTGGTGGGGTACGCCTTCGTGGAGGGCTTCTTCGTCGCCGTAGACAAGACCGCCTACCTTTTTCGACATACAGCAGGCAAATACGTCATTGACGCTTTTCAGCACATCACCGCCGGAGCGGAAATTGTGGGAAAGCATGACCTTTCGACCCTCACCGGGCTTTGCCGTCTCCGCAGGTACATAGGAAGCGTATTTCTCCAGGAAAATGCCGGGATCCGCCAGGCGGAACTGATAGATGGACTGCTTCACGTCGCCGACCATAAAGCAGTTCTGCCGCTGCTGGGTCAGCGCGGTGAAGATGGCATCCTGCACCGCATTGGAGTCCTGATACTCATCGACCATGATCTCCCGGAAACGGTTGCCGATCTCCCGTGCCGCAGCCGTGGGCGCACTGCGCCGCTTACCCAGCAGAAGATCCAGGCAATTATGCTCCAGATCACTGAAATCCATTACCCGATGGGCGCGCTTTACGCGGTCATACTCCCGGTCAAACCGGCGCACCAGCGACACGATGCCCCGTACGGAAGCTGCCGTTGCAAATACATCGGACAGCATCTGCGTGCTGGTGTCGGCAAAGTGTTTCAGCTTCTTTTCCAGACCCTTTTTGCAGGCGTTACGAACCGCCTTGATCCGCTCTGCCAGCTCCGGGTCGGTACATTTCCTGGGAAAAGACAGATTGCCGTATTCGATCTTTCTACGGGAAACGATCTCATCCCAGGTGGCGGCTTCACGCAGATGCTGCAGCTGATACACCGTATCGGTCAGCAGCGCAGCCGGCTTTTCCATTCCCTCGCAGCCCCGGGCAGCGGCGGCGCAGGCCTTCAGCGCACCGATCTGCATATCCAGATAGGCGTTCAGCTCCGAGACCAGTGTCCTTCCCCAAACGGTCTGGGACGCGTCGGTAATATCCGCCGCCAACGTATTGTCAATGCAATCATCCAGCCATTTTTGCGGATCCAAATGGCACCGGGCCGCATCATAAACGCGCAGCAGGATCTGCGCCATGAGCCGGTCATCCCGACCCAAAGCCTGGGCATCCGCAAATGCCCGGAAATCCGGGTCATTCTCCGCGTTTTCATAGGCGCTGTCCAGCAGCTTTTCCACCGTGCGCTGGCGCAGCTCCTTACATTCATTTTCGTCCGCCACACGGAAATCTGCGGGAATATCCAGCATATAGGCGTATTCCCGTAGAATATCGGCGCAAAACGCATGAACTGTGGAGATCTTCGTTAAGTAAAGCCGCTGCATCTGCCGCTGCAGATGCCGATCCTCCGGTGTATGTGCCAAATGCTCCGACAGCTTGGCGGCGATCTTACCGCGAAGCTCCGCTGCCGCGGCCTTGGTGTAGGTGATCATCAGAAATTCGTCCAGATTGGCAGGTCGGTCAGCATCGGTCAGATACCGCATCAGCCGGTCTACCAGGACCTTGGTCTTGCCGGAGCCGGCAGCAGCGGAGACCAGCAGCTTACCGCCACGGTCCTCTACCGCCTGGCGCTGTTGGGGCGTCAGTTTTTCAGCCACGGTCATCCACCTCCTCCTGAATCTCCTGCCAGAATCTATCAGCACTCATCGCCTTGTAATTGCGCCTGCCTTCCACGGTCGCTTTATGACAAACCGCACCGTAGGGGCAGAAGGTGCAGGCATTGTGGCTGGTGCCACGGGTGTAGGGATTGGGCGTAACATCGCCGGATGCGATCTCGTCTACCATCGCAGACAGAAGCGAGAACAGATACTGCCGCAGCAGCTTCATCTGCCCACGGTCTGCAATATCGCCGGTCAGTACGCCGTCTTTATTGCGCTTGCAGCTTAAGCGTGCCATATTTTCGCCGTCCATGGCAGCAAGCGCAGTCTCGTCGTTCAAAAGCAAGCCACGGCGCTTCCATTCGCCCTGCCGCTGCGCCTTGGCTTGCGCATCATCCAAGGCAGTATCCACCGACATCAGCGGCGCTCTGGCCGGGAAATACTGCACGCCGGCAGCCACCGGCGCTTCACCCAGAAGCCGGGTTCCGTTTTGCTCCAAAGCGAACAGATACAAAAGCAGCTGCAAGCCTACGCCGTTGAATACGTCGCAGTAGTCAAAATCCTTTTTGCCGGTTTTGTAGTCAATGACCCGGAAGTAATTTTTCCCATCCTTCCGGAAGATATCCACCCGGTCCACCATGCCCCGCAGCACAGCGCGCATGGTATCGGTACTCAGGTCAATGGCATCCATTTTGCCATCGTCGCCGAAACGCAGCTCAAATTCCGCAGGTGTGAATTCTGCCTGCTTCAGCTCCTCCCACAGCTCCTCCACCACCATTTCCAGCTCCCGGCGGTTGCGGCGGAACAGATAGGAAAGGCGCTGCGAATCCACCTGGCGGAAATTTTCTTCCGCATAGCGGTCAGAATAGAAAATGGCAAGCTCCAGCGTTTCCTCCAGGCTGACCCGGTGGAAGCCGCCGCGCTCCATAACCGCGCCGGCGGTATGCTCCAGTACCCAGTGCACGTAGGTGCCGAATTCCGCAGGATCCACGGTAGCCTCCCTGCGTTCCTTCGCGCGCAGACCATACTGCAGGAAATAGGAAAGCCGACATTCCGCGTGGCGGTCGATCTGGGATGCAGATAGGTTCAGCTGATCGCCGTAAAGTCTGCGAACATTCTGCGCGCCGATACTGCCAAGGGCGTGGCAGGTGCGCTGCCTGGCTTCCCGGTAATACCGGCTGACGCCCAATTCCTCCGCAGCGGATCGGGCATTCCATTTCGCAAGATAAGCACCGGCCTCCACGGGGTCGGTAAGCGCCGCGCCCAGCTCCGGCTTTTGATATTTTTCGCCGTCACACATCTGGCTCAAGCGCCGGTATACGTAAGAAGGCTGACCGCCGGGATACGATACGGTAATGCTCTCGGTAGCGCCGCAGAAAACGCCGTAAATTTCAGCAAATTCCGCCTGAATGCCCTCCATAGCGCCGCCGGTCAGGGCAACGCCCAGATTGCGCAGCTCCACACGCTCCTGATCCGTCAGGATGCCGGTGGCACCGCCGTAACCCGGCAGCGAGCCTTCGCTGGCACCCAGAACGATAAGATGCTTCACCTGCTGGCAGCGCATAGCGCTTACCTGACCCACAGTCACCGCATCCAGCACCGGCGGGATGGTACCCACGTCATACTGGCTCAGCAGCAGCATCAGCAGCCGGGTGAACACTTCGCTTTCCCAGGCCGTCTGTCCCAGGACATCGTGCATCTGCTCCAGCGCAGACAGCAGGATATTCCAGATCTGATTCAATATCTGGGCGCTGCGGTTATCCCCCTCGGCATCCCACAGTTGCGCCAGCTGTTCCAGCCGCTCCTGCAGACCGATCTCCTCCAGGAAGATGCGCAGGGCATCCACCTGCTGGGCAAGGCAGACAGCATCCTGAAACGCCTTGCTTAAGCGCAGAAGCGGTGCCATCGCCAGCTCCCGTGCCTGATTCAGCGCAGATAGCTGCGCATCGGATTCCACACTGGGGATCCCACGCAGACCGTCGGGATGATTGGTCCAGGTACTGTGCCAGCGGTTACCCCGGATGTTCCACACAACCGCGTAATTCTCTACCAGATCGCAGGTGTCAGCATCTATGGGCGACAAGACCGACCGCAGATACCGCAAAACAGCCCTCTGCTCAAAGCCGCCCAACGCCGCCTCCAGCGCCGCCAGCACTGTGACGACCACAGTATTGCGCAGCACGTCCTCGGTGCCGCTGCGGTAAATGGGTATACCGCACCTGTGGAAAACCAGATCCACAAAATTCTGATACGCCCCCATATCCGCGCAGACAATGCCGATATCCCGATAGCGGCAGCCGGAACGCACCAGCTGCAGCACCTGCTCGGCAGCAAGGCACACCTCGTCATAGGCGCCGTCGGCACGCAGGGTCTGCAAATTCGGAATCCTTTGGGGAAGCGTGCCCTGAAACAGCGCACCGCACACCTCCAAAAGGCGGCTGTCACTACCGGAAACGTACTGGATCTCCACCTGCACGCCGGCAGCTTTGGCACATTTCAGCAGCTGCGCTGCCGTATCCGCCGCCTTTTCAAAAGCCGCGTTGCGGGTATCGACGCAATCGCAGTTCAAGCCGACGGTGACCGCCGGTGAAACCCGGATCAAATGTTCCAGGATCGCCAGGTTTTGCCGGGTAAAATCGGGAAAACCATCTATGTAAAATACGTGTTTTTCGCCAAAATCACTATCCTCGAGCTGTTCCAGCAGCCAGGTCATCTGATCTCTGGGATCTTTCTTTCCGTGGCTGCAAAGCGCGTCATAGGCACCCAGCAGCAGCGAAAGCTCTTCCAGCTTCTGCGCCAGGCTTCCACTTGTCTGCTTCGCCGCCTCCGCCAGATCCCGGTCGGTAATGCAGCAGCGCTTGAATTCATCCACCGCGTCCACCATACCGGACAAAAATTCCGGCTTGGTCTGCACGCAGGCATAGGCCTTGAGCTGGCTGTGCAGCTGCCGCGCAGCGGCTGCCATCGCCACCACCCGACCGCCGTTATCCAGGCACTCCGGCACTGCGGAGCCGGTAAAATCCGCCACTCGGCGTGCAAGCCGGGTAAAGGACAGCACCTCCGCAAAGCGGCTGGCGGTATCCCCTGCCGCAGCGCAAAGACGCCGCTCGGTATCATGGCTGATCAGCTCCGGCACCATCAATATCCTGCCGGCGCGCTGCGCAGCCACATCCTCACCGATGCGGCTGAGTATTTCATTTCTTACGGCAATCCAATCCTCGCCAAGCAGCAATCGCAGCATTTTCGCACCGCCTTTCTTTCTTTGGCGCTATTATATCACATCCTGCGCTTATTTTACACTATTTATTACAAACTTCTGAAGAAATTTTCCACCTGACCCAGCCAATCCAGCAGGAAAAAGCGGATTTCCGTGGGCTGCTGCAGAGTTTCGGTCAGTGTATCCGAAAACCCGGCACCGGCTGCGGTGTCCGCGAAGTCACTTTTCGTCCCCACGCACAGCGACGGGAACACCACGCACCACCAGTTTTTCCCCTGCCCTTCACCGATGGTGACGCGCAGCGCTTCATAGTAGCCTGCCGGCAAGGTAAAGGTGTCATATTCCCGGGTATCGAAGGCCTCGCCGTCCAGCGAAACCTTCGCCGTATCCGTACAGCCCAGCTCCCGGATCACCTGATTGACATATTCCTGCAGCTCCGACAAGTGTGTCTGCAGATATTCCCTGGCTTCCTCCATAGTAGGAAAGCGCTCCATGGTCTCCTGCAGCTTGTCCACCACCGCATCCCGAACCTTCAGCTTCAGCGCCTGATCCTCGTCGGAGTCGGAATTTGCCACCACGTGCAGCCGAATCAGATTTTCATTCAGCGCCACCCGGTCAAGAACCACTGAACCGCACCAGAAGAGCAATACAACAGCCAGTATGATACCGGCAATTTTCAGTAAGAATCGCATAAAAAACACCGTCCATAAGGAATTACTTCCATTATGGACGGAATTTTACAGAATTATACAGGTCTGGTAAGCCAGGTCAGTGCGTAGGTGGCTTTCAGGGTATTATATGCCGCATTAGCGCTTTGCGCATCCGGGAAAATGGCAAAGGTAGCCGAGCCGGAGCCGGACATCTGCTGCGCCAGCGCGCCGCATTGAGCGGCTACGGATTTGATATGGTCGATCTGCGGATGCTCCGCTGCCACGACGGGATCAAAAACATTGTGGACATTTTGCGCAACGGCACGAAGATCGCCGGCAGCGATAGCCGCTTCCATAGCATCGTTATCCGGGCGCTTTTCAATAACGCATTGGTCGATCTTCCGGTACAGCTCCGGCGTGGACACCGGGAAATCCGGCTTGCATATCACGATATGACAATCCGGCATATCGGGCAGCTTGCGGACAAATTCGCCTCTGCCCTCCACCATCACTGTACCGCCCAGCACGCAAAACGGCACATCGCTGCCCACCTTGGCGCTCAGCTCTGCCAGCGCTTCCACGCTCATGGGCATACCGTAATGCCGGTTCAGCGCCTTAAACACCGCAGCGGCATCGGAGCTGCCGCCGCCGAGACCCGCCTGGCTGGGGATGCGCTTTTCCATACGGATCCCGATACCGTCGGGGTCAATGCCGGTGGCTTCAAAAAACACCTTTGCTGCCTTCCAGGCAAGATTGCGCGCATCCAGCGGCACGCCCGGGGCATCGCATTTCAGGCACCAGGGCTGCCCGGTACCAAGGTCAATCTCAATATCATCGCAAAGCGACACCGTCTGCATCACACTTTTCAGGGCGTGATAGCCGTCATCACGCAGACCGAGAACATCCAGCGTAAGGTTGATCTTGGCATAGGCTTTTTCAAAAATCGTTGTCATGGTGCTGTCACCTCCGGCAATTTGCCATCATTATACCGAAATTTTCTCCTTTTTGCAACTGAAAATGCATAAATGCCGGCTGCATTGGGGAATCTATGGGTGTCAAAAATTTATTTTGGAGGTAAACACATGGATACCATTGCATTGATCCTCTCCATTATCGGCAGTCTGAACTGGGGTCTGGTGGGTATTTTTCAGTTTGATCTTGTGGCATGGCTGTTCGGCGGTCAGGGCGGTGTGGTAAGCCGCATCATCTATACGCTGGTGGGTCTGGCGGGTCTGTGGTGCATCACACTGCTGTTCCGCAAAGGTCAGCACGCTATGAACGACTAAAAATACGGCAGCACAATGTGCTGCCGTATTTTCATTTTCAGTTAGCCCTTAACACGGACGATGCAGGTATAGGTCTTGCCGCCGTAGGTGGCGTGAAGCTCGGTCTTGCCGGCGCCAACCGCGGTGACGACGCCGTCCTTGACAGTGCATACGGAAGCATCGTCGGTAGTCCAGGTAATGGCACCGGGGTCAACGGGAAGATCGTTCTTATATGCCGTCCAGGTATCTCCTGCTGTGAGGGTGGTATCCCACTTGCCGGTGGCTTCATCGTATACGCTGTAGCGGAACGCAAAGTCGAAATCAACGGGCGCCGCAGGTGTGGTGGGCGCGGTGGTCGCGCCGGTGGTTGCGTCGGTGGTGGGCTGGGTGGGCGTAGTAGTGCCGGTAGCCTCAAACTTGCAGCGGACGATGCAGGTATAGGTCTTGCCGCCGTAGGTGGCGTGGATCTCGGTCTTGCCGGGTGCCACAGCGGTGACGATACCGTTCTGCACGGTGCAGATGGAAGCATCATCGGTGGTCCAGGTGATGGCACCGGGGTCTACAGACAGATCGTTCTTATACGCCTTCCAGGTCTTGCCCTGCTCCAGAATAGAGGTGTCCCACTTGCCGGAGGTCTCATCCTTCCACTTGGTATTGAATTCGAAGGTGAAATTGGGGTCAACGGGACCGGCAGGCGTGGTGGGATCGGTGGCCGTGGTGGGATCCGTAGTAACCTGACCGTTGGCATCCGTAGGCGCGGTGGGGTCAGTGGTGGGATCGGTGGGAGTTTCAAAGCTGCACTTGATCTGGCAGGTCTGGGTGACGCTGCCGCAGGTAACGGTAATGGTAGCTTCACCGCCGCCGACAGCGGTCAGCAGACCCGTGTCATCTACGGTAACGATCTTGGGATCGGAGCTTTCAAAGGTGATCTCATCGGTGGTGTTGGAGGGTGTGGGACGGGCAACGATGGTGTAGCTGTCACCGGCCTCCATAAACTCGATGGTCAGATAGTTCAGCTGGATGCTCTCGCAGGCGATGCCGGCAGTCGTCGGCGACGTGGGTGCGGTGCTGGGCTGTGTCGTCTGCACGTAGGTAGGCTCCTGGGTCTCGGTGCCGGGATTGCTGAACAGCTTGATGCCTATGTAGATCACCACCGCAACGATGGCAACCAGCAGGAAGATCACGACCAGCACCAGACCGGTGTTGCCGCCTTCCTCCTTCTCGCCGCGGCGGGATCTTTCCGCGCCGGTGCGCTCGGCAGCTCTGCCGCTGTTGCGCTTGCGGACGTTCTGCTTGGAGAAGCGACCGCCCTTTACAGCGGTATAGCCTTCGGAGCTGTGTCTTTCAGTATCAGCGGAAGTGGTTTCCGTGGTAGTCTTGGCGTAGCCGCAAATGGGACATTTGGGAGCAGTATCGGGATACGAAGTGCCGCAAATATCACAAATCACTTTATTCATAAAATTGGACCTCCAGTCCGGCAAGCTGACCGCCTGCCAATTTGTGCTTATTATAACACAGTTTTCTTCTGTTTTCAAGTATCCGCCAATCTTTTTGTTAACATAAAATTATTTTGTCGAAGCCCAAAACGAAAAAATCCGGGAATTATGGTTGCAATTTATTATCTTTTCATTTATCATATAGGGGTATATCATACAAAGGAGGCGACTGGTTTGTCCGAACCGAAACTGATCTCCCCGTTACTGTCGGAATATATGATGGGTGAGCATATCAGCGGCCATCACGGCATCCGCTGCTGCCCTGCCCTCCATAAGGAAACCGACAATAAGTACATAGTCAAGATCCTTTCCATTCCTGCATCCCAGGTGCAGCTGGACGCCCTGCTGCTGACCGGCGCTTACAGCTCTGCCGAAGCCGCCCTTGCCTACTTTAAGGAACTGGCGGATGCAACCGTAGAAGAAGCCGAGCTGCTGAAAAAGCTGTCGGGTATCGAAGGCTTCTGCAGCTACGATGGCTGGCAGGTCGAACAGATGGAGGATGCCACCGGCTACGATGTATATCTGCTGGGCAAGTACCGTCCCACGCTGGAGTGGTATTTCAGATGCAAGCCCATGACCCATCTTGCCGCTGTCAATCTGGGTCTGGATCTGTGCGCGGCGCTGTCTGTGAGCCGCCGCAACGGCTATCTGTACGTGGACTTAAAGCCCGGCAACGTATTCCTGGCGGATAATCAGGAGTACCGCATCGGTGACCTTGGCTTTATCCGTCTGGATTCGCTGAAGTACACTTCCCTGCCGGACAAATACCGCAGCGCTTATACCGCGCCGGAAATCGAGGATGCCTTTGCATCGCTCAATACCACGCTGGATATTTACGCCCTGGGTCTGATCCTGTATCAGGCATACAACAACGGTCTGCTGCCGGCTATGGACGGCGACGAGCTGCCGCCGCCTGCTTACGCCGATTATGAAATGGCGCAGATCATCCTGAAGGCTTGCGCCAAAAACCCCGCGGATCGCTGGCAGGACCCGGAGGAAATGGGTCAGGAGCTGGCGGAGTATATGCAGCGTAACAGCGTCAATGACGTGCCCATCATTCCTGCCCCCGTTCCCGAGGAACCGGAAGCAGAGGAAGCCTCCGAAGAAGAAACCGACGGGGCTGTTGAGGAAGCAACCGACGAAGCCTCCGAAGAAGAAACCGACGAGGCTGTCGAAGAAGCTGCCGAAGAAGCGCCCGTAGAAGAAGCGCCTGCTGAAGAAGCACCCGTTGCGGAAGAAGCCGAAGAAGAAGCTGCCGAGGAAAATGAAGA
Organism: Oscillospiraceae bacterium; assembly: GCA_017436955.1. GTDB lineage: Bacteria > Bacillota > Clostridia > Oscillospirales > Oscillospiraceae > Faecousia. Next base: position 301,436 of record JAFSCD010000003.1, read on the forward strand.
AGCCGAAGAAGCTGCTGCGGATGACACCGAGGAGGAACAGTTCGTCATTGACGGCTTTGCCGTGGATGACACCACTCCCGGTGAAGATGATATTGCTGAGCTGGAGGATGCCGCCGTAACCGACGATACCTCTGCTATGCTGGCGCAGGCGGACGAGCTGATCGCCCACGAGATCCCCGACCCCGTTGTGGTGCCACAGCCGGCTCCCATCAAGCTGCCGGAGCCCCCGGTCACCGAGGAGGATGCGGAAGCGGAGGAAGCACCTGCCGAGGAAGCCACCACACCGGAAGAAGCCGAAGAAGCTGAAGAAACCGAGGCCGAAGAAGCCCCCGTTGCGGAAGAAAGCGGTTTCATTCCGGATGAGGACGAGTACCTGGTAGAGACCCCGAAAAAGCGCAACACGCCCATCGTGATTCTCTCCACCATTTTGGTGCTGCTGCTTCTGGCTGTAGGCGCGTACACCTTCTATGAAAATTACTATGTGCAGCTGATCCAAAACATCAACGTCACCAGTGAATTTGGTGAAATGACCGTGTATCTGGACACCCAGGTGGACAATTCTCTGCTGACTGTCACCTGCACCGACACTTATGGCAACAAGTTCACCGCCGAGGTGGTGGACAATACTGCCCGATTCACCGGCATCACCTCCAACACCCACTATAAGATCAACGTTGAGGTCTCCGGTTTCCACCGTCTCATCGGTACCACCTCCGCCACCCACACCACCGATGCCCAGACCAACGTTGAGGTATTCACCGCAGTAACCGGCGATCAGCCCGGTACCGCAGTGCTGAATTTCAGTGTCAAGGGTGAGGATAATTTCGCCTGGCGTGTATACTACAGCACCGAGGGTGAAAACGAAAAGAGCGTGGAGTGCAACGGTCATATGGCCACCATTACGGGTCTGACCGTAGGTAAGACCTACACCTTCCGGCTGACCCCGGTGATCGATCTGCACGTTGTCGGTATGGACACCATTTCCTTCACCGCCACCGAGCTGATCTACCCCCAAAACCTGACCATCAAGGGCTTCGAGGACGGCAAGCTGAAGGTCACCTGGAATGCCCCCAAGGGCGTGAAGGTGGACGGCTGGGTAGTTCGCTGCTACAATGCCGACGGCTTCAGCGCTACCTATAATGTGGAAAAGTCCCAGATCGCCATAGAGGGTCTTGACACCAAGCAGGGCTACACCATCGACGTAAAGGCAAGCAATATGAGCGTCAGCGAATGGGTCAGTCTTTCTGCCGACTCCATTACCGTCAAGGACATCAAGCTGGACGATTCCAAGGCCGGCGAAATGACCGTCACCTGGGATTATGAGGGCAAAGCGCCCAAGGATGGCTGGCGCGTGCTTTATACCATTGACGGCGGTGAAAAGCAGATCGTTCACAGCGATACCACCGCCTGCACCATCTCTCCCCTGGCACCCGGCACACGGTATGAGATCATCATCCAGGCCGATGGCGATACCACCGTATTCGGCGGCGAAGCCAAGTTTGACGTGGAGGATCAGGGTCTGTTTGACAGCTATGGCGTTACCTGGGAGAATTTCAGCTTCCGTATGTGCTGGACGCCGGACGATGCCGGCTGGCGCTGGTACAATCTGTACGAAAGTGATTTCACCAACACCTTCAAGGCAGGTGAAAAGGCATCCTTCGTGCTGAAGCTGGACACCGATTACCACGATGATCAGGACGATATCGCAACACTGTTCGTAGTCCGGGATGCGGATAATAAGGTCGTCAGCGTCGCAAACGGCAGGACCCGGATCTGGGTCGCTATGTGGAACCAGCGGTATTCCGAGCTGGATATGCCCGTTATGCCCCAGACCCCCGGTGAATACACCGTGGATATCTACCTCAACGGTGCCTGGGTCACTACCCAGAAATTTACCGTAACAGAATAACAGAAGCGACCATCCGCGCTATGCGGATGGTCGCTTTTTGCCAGCATTTTCCGGCTGATTTTTCGCGGTTTTTATGGTATGATCTTCGTAAAAGAGTACCTTAAGAAAGGCGGTGCGATGCCATCAAACGGGCAAGCCACAAATCGCTGGGACAGTTTTTAAGCCGGCATTTCCTGCAGATCGTTCCCAGGCGGCATACTTTTGCGTTCCGGCTCGGCTGCACCCAGCCGGATATGAATCCCATTACCTACCTGAAAGGCTCGCTGCGCTGCCAATGGCTGCGCGGACACAACTACCAAAATGCCAGCCGCTATATGGCACGGCTTTCCCGGCGTCTTGAAAAGCGCAGAAAGCTGCGCCTTCTGGACTATTACGCCATGGGCAAGCTGGTACACTACACCGTGGACGCCTTTACCTCCGCCCATAACGACCACTTCCCTGCCCGGCTGCAGACGCACCGGGAATATGAAGATCGGCTGCAAAACTATTTTCTTTCGTATCTGGAGCATACCGGCATCCCGCCGCTTCCTGCCACCGGCAGTGTGATGGACGTCATTTCCAGCCACCACGAGCGCTACATCAGCAAACCTTCCGATATTCGCCGGGATTCCAGATACTGCGTGACCGTTACCTGCCTGATCGTATGTATGCTGCTTTCGTAGTCATTTTTCGTATATTTATGGCATAATATGCTTGCAATCTGCATTTTTGCGTGGTATAATGCTGTCAAAGCTACCGGCATGGAGGCAAAAAGATGATTGCTAACAATTTTGCTGCACAGTTTTACTTTAGCTACTATTACTTTAACGCCAAAAAGTAATAGCGATTTGTGCTGCAAAGAAAACCGGAGACTATTGTAGGTATCTAAACAGCCGCACAGAATCGCTTCTGTGCGGCATTTCATTTTATTAGGAGTTGATTGTATGATCGCAGTATTAAAGCACGGCACAACAGATCAGCAGACCCAGCATTTGGTGGCATGGCTGCGCAGTATGGAGCTGGATGTCCATATCTCCAAAGGTCAGGACATTACCATTCTGGGTCTGATCGGTGACACCAGCCGTATTGATATGGATCTGCTGGGCAGCCTGGAGATCGTGGACAGCGTCAAGCGGGTATCGGAGCCCTTCAAGCAGGCAAACCGCAAGTTCCACCCTGCCGACACGGTGATCTCGGTGGGCAACGCCAAATTCGGCGGCGGTCATTTCGCGGTGATCGCAGGTCCCTGCAGTGTGGAGTCGGAAGATCAGATCATCGAGGTCGCTACCGCGGTGAAGGAAGCCGGTGCCGATGTGCTGCGTGGCGGCGCATTCAAGCCCCGTACCTCTCCATACGCCTTCCAGGGGATGAAGGACGAGGGCATCCGCCTGCTTTTGAAGGCCAAGGAGGCTACGGGTCTGCCGGTCATCACGGAAATTATGAATATCCGCGCGCTGGAGCTGTTTGCGGATGTGGACATTATTCAGGTCGGCGCCAGAAATATGCAGAATTTTGACCTGCTGCAGGAGCTGGGCAAGACCGATAAGCCCATTCTGCTCAAGCGCGGTCTTGCCAACACGCTGCAGGAGCTGCTGATGAGCGCGGAGTATATTATGAGCGAAGGCAACGAAAACGTGATCCTCTGCGAGCGTGGCATCCGCTCCTTTGAGACGTATACGAGAAATACTTTGGATCTTTCTGCCGTGCCGGTGTTGCACGAGCTGTCCCACCTGCCCGTGGTGGTGGATCCCAGCCACGCCACCGGCAAGTCCAAGCTGGTGCCGCCGATGGCTGCCGCCGCTGTGGCATCCGGTGCTGACGGCATTATGGTGGAGGTCCACAACAATCCTGCCTGCGCGCTGTGTGACGGCGCACAGTCCCTGACCCCTGCCCAGTTTGCACAGCTCAACAAGAAGGTCAGCCTGATCCGGGAGGCACTGAAATGACAGTTGGTATTCTTGGCTTAGGTCTCATCGGCGGCAGCTTCGCCAGAGCCTTTGCCCTGGAGGGGCATACGGTGTACGCGGCGGAAAAGGATGAAAGTATGCTGTCCTTCTCTATGCTGGCAGGCGCTGTCCACGGCAAGCTGGATGCAGACACGATTCCCGGCTGCGACCTGATATTGCTGTCCGTTTATCCCGATGGCGCGGCTGCCTGGCTGGAGGCAAACGGCGCCAACATTTCCAAAGATGCCCTTGTAATGGATTGCTGCGGCATCAAAGAGGAGATCTGCAGCCGCTGCTTCCCCGTTGCGGAAAAATACGGCTTCACCTTCGTGGGTGGACATCCTATGGCAGGCTCCCAGTTTTCCGGTTTTAAGTACAGCCGGGCAGATCTGTTCGAAGGCGCGCCGATGGTGCTTGTTCCCAGAGATTTCGACAATATGCAGCTGCTGGAACGGGTAAAGAACGCGCTGGCACCCTGCCATTTCGGCTTTTTCTCGGTGTGTACCGCCCGGGAGCATGATCGGCTCATCGCCTTCACCTCCCAAATGCCCCATATTTTGAGCAACGCCTATATCAAATCCCCCACTGCCAGCAGGCACAAGGGCTTCTCTGCCGGCAGCTATCGTGATCTGACCCGGGTCGCCTGGCTCAACGCCAATATGTGGGCAGAGCTTTGTATGAACAACCGGGAGAATATGCTCTTCGAGTTGGACACCTATATCGAAAGCCTGACGGCCTATCGGGACGCGCTGCAAGCCCGGGATCTGCCGGCGCTGACCGCGCTTTTGGAAGAAGGAAAACTGCGTAAGGAGGAGGTAGACGGATGAAAACCATCCAGGTTACCGCTTCAAGTGAATACAGCGTCAAGATCGGCAGCGGTCTGCTGCACACTTTGGGTGCGGAGCTTTCCGGCATCTGCAAGGTCGGCACAGCCGCTATCATCAGCGACAGCAACGTTTGGCCGCTTTACGGTGAAGCCGCAAAGGCATCCCTTGAAAGTGCCGGCTACCGGGTCATAAACATTGTTTTCCCCGCCGGTGAGCAGAGCAAAAACGGCGAAACCTACCTTTCCGTTCTGAATTACCTTGCCGATTGCCATATCACCCGGTCTGATTGCATCGTGGCTCTGGGTGGCGGCGTAGTGGGCGATCTGTCCGGCTTTGTGGCTGCCACATTTTTGCGTGGTATCCCCTATATTCAGGTCCCCACCACCCTGCTGGCGGCAGTGGATTCCTCCGTCGGCGGCAAGACCGCCATTGACCTGACCGCCGGCAAAAATCTGGCAGGTGCCTTCTATCAGCCCCGACTGGTGCTGTGCGACACCGATTTGCTGACCACCCTTCCCGAGGATATTTTCCGCGCCGGCTGCGCAGAGGTCATCAAGTACGGCGTTTTGTTTGACAACTGCTTGTTTGATACGCTGCTGCGAGATGGTCTTTCCTTCGACCGGGAGACCGTTATCGCCCGCTGCGTGGAGCTGAAACGGGACGTGGTGGCAAAGGATGAATTCGACACCGGTCATCGGCAGTTGCTGAATCTGGGGCATACCGTGGGACACGCCGTGGAAGCCTTGAGCGATTTTACCGTTTCCCACGGCGAAGCGGTCGCCGTCGGTATGGCGGTCATCACCGCGGCAGCCGTAAAATACGGCATTTGCGGCAGCGATGTTCTGCAGCAGGTGCGCAGTATCCTTGCCAAATTCCGGCTTCCGGGCGCTACGCAGTACTCTGCGCAGGCGCTGATGGCGCACATTCTTTCTGACAAAAAGCGGCTTGGAGACAGCGTCACGCTGGTGGTACCCGAAGCCATCGGCAGCTGCCGCCTGCGCCCCACAAGCATTGATGAATTAAAGGATTTAATTGAAGCAGGTCTTTGATATGGACATTACCATTCAGCCCGGCAAATTGCAGGGCGAAATCACAGCGATCCCATCCAAATCCCAGGCGCACCGGCTGCTGATCTGCGCCGCCTTTGCGGACGAAAAAACAGAGCTTATCTGTTACCAAACCAATCGGGACATAGAAGCAACAGCCGATTGCCTGCGCGCTTTGGGTGCGGTAATTGAATATCCGTTCTCCGGCTATCGGGTACATCCGATCGTGGAATTCCCGAAAGCCGCTGTGCTGAATTGCTGCGAAAGCGGCTCCACGCTGCGCTTTATGCTGCCCATTGTAGGCGCGCTGGGCGTGGATACTGTTTTTCAAATGGCAGGTCGCCTTCCCCAGCGCCCCTTAAGCCCTCTTTGGGAAGAAATGGAGCGGATGGGCTGCAGCCTGACACGCCCGACAGCGGACACCATCCGCTGCACCGGTCAGCTAAAGCCCGGCAAGTATACCATCGACGGCAGCGTTTCCAGCCAGTTTATCACCGGGCTTTTATTTTCCCAGGCGCTGCTGGGTGGCGAAACAGAGCTGGAAATCACGGGCAAGATCGAGTCCCGACCCTATATCGAGCTGACCCGTCAGGCACTGGCACTGTTTCAGGCCCCGGCATTCAGATCGCCCGGCACGGTAACCGTAGAGGGCGATTGGAGCAACGGCGCATTCTTTCTGGCTGCCAATGCACTGGGCAGCGATATTCAGGTCTCCGGTCTTTCCGGCGATTCCGTGCAGGGTGACCGGGCTGTAACCGGGCTTCTGGAAAAGATCAACGCCGGCACAGTAGCCATCAGTGCAGCGGACATTCCCGACCTGGTGCCGATTCTTGCGGTGGTCGCCGCCGCAAAGCACGGCGCCACCTTTACGGACATCCGCCGCCTGCGGCTAAAGGAATCCGACCGGGTAGCCTCTGTAATTGCCATGCTTACCGCCCTGGGCGGTGCAGCGGAAGCCGACGAGGATACCTTAACCGTCCGAGGCACTGGGCTTACCGGCGGCACAGTGGATTCGCGCAACGATCACCGCATCGCAATGGCATCTGCCATCGCTGCAACCGTCTGCACAGCGCCGGTCACCGTTCTCGGTGCGGAAGCTGTCAACAAGTCCTATCCCCAGTTTTGGGATGAATACCGCCGTTTAGGAGGGAAATTATGAGCAGTACCTACGGTGAAAATTTGAAATTATGCATTTTCGGTCAGTCCCACGGCGCAGCCATCGGTATGACGCTGGATGGCATTCCGGCAGGTCTTGCGGTGGATTTTGATGCCTTGCAGGCATTTCTTGACCGCCGCTCACCGGGTCAGGGCGATTGGTCCACCCCCCGCAAGGAATCGGATCAGCCGGAATTTCTGGCCGGTATCGTAGACGGCTATACTTGCGGCGCGCCCATCGCCGCCGTGATCCGCAATACCAACACCCGTTCCGGGGATTATGAAGAACTGAAAGATCGTCCCCGTCCCGGTCACGCGGACTTTACCGCCCAAATGAAATACGGCGGCTTCCAGGATGCTGCCGGCGGCGGTCACTTCTCCGGTCGGCTGACAGCGCCGCTGTGTATTGCCGGCGGTCTGTGCAAAGGGTGGCTGGAGGCGCTGGGCATCCGCATTGGTGCCCATATTATCCGCATCGGCAGCGAAGCCGCCGGGGGCTTTGATCCACTGCAGCCGCAGCTGGATCAGGTGGGGCAATTCTTCCCCACCCTGAACGCGGACGCGGCAGAGCGCTTTCAGGCCGCCATTGCCGCAGCAAAGGCTCAGGGCGACAGTGTGGGTGGAATGATCCAGTGTGCCATCACCGGTCTGCCTGCCGGCTTGGGCGAGCCCATGTTCGGCGGTGTGGAAAGCCGCATCGCCCAGATCGTTTACGGCATCCCTGCCGTCAAGAGCGTAGCCTTCGGCATCGGTGAGCAGGTCGCGACCCTCAATGGCAGTACCTGCAACGATGCGTTTGCCATTGAAAACGGCAAAATCGTAACAGAGACAAACCGCTGCGGCGGCATTTTGGGCGGCATCACCAACGGTATGCCGGTGCTGTTCACCGCCGCATTTAAGCCCACACCCTCGATCTCCAAGCCGCAAAAGACCGTTTCTCTGTCCCAAATGGAGGAAACCCAGCTTCAGGTCAAGGGTCGCCACGATCCGTGCATCGTCCCCAGAGCGGTACCCGTGGTGGAAGCGGCTGCCGCCATCGCCGTGATGGATATGCTTCTCGGCAACACCCAAACCCCAAGGAGGAAAGATTGATGGATATTCAGGATCTGCGCAAGGAAATTGATACCATTGACGATCAGATCGTGCAGCTTTTTACCCAGAGAATGGATGTGGTTGCCCGGATCGCCGATTACAAAAAAGCCAACAATTCCCCCATTTTCGTGCCTGCCCGTGAGCGGGAAAAGCTGGCGGATGTGGCGCAAAAGGCCGGTCCGGAAATGGCAAATTACACCCGGGTGCTGTACTCTATGCTCTTTGAGCTGAGCCGCAGCTATCAAAGCAAGCGCACCGACACCGTCAGCGCGCTTTATGACCGGATCACCCAGGCGATCAACAACACGCCCAAGCTGTTCCCCCAGGCGCCTATGGTCGCCTGCCAGGGTGTGGAGGGTGCCTATTCCCAGATCGCCGGCGAAAAGATCTTCAAAAATCCCTTCATTCTGTATTTCAAGAATTTTGAAGGTGTGTTCAACGCCATTGAGCAGGGTCTTTGCCAGTACGGCATCCTGCCCATCGAAAACTCCACAGCCGGCTCTGTGAAAAAGGTCTATGACCTGATGGTACACCACAGCTTCTCCATCGTCCGCAGCTTCCGTCTGAAGATCGACCACAATCTGCTGGCGCTGCCGGGCAGTAAATTGGAGGACATCCGCCAGGTCTACTCCCACGAGCAGGCCATCAATCAGTGCGGCGAATTTCTGCAGAAGCTCACCGGCATCCAGATCATTCCCGTTGAAAACACCGCTGTGGCAGCAGAAATGGTCGCCAAGTCCGGTCGCACCGACGTGGCTGCCATTTCCAGCCGCAACTGCGCCGAGCTGTACGGCTTGAAGGTGCTGGCGCCTTCCATTCAGGATAAGGGCAATAATTATACCCGCTTCATTTGCATCAGCAAGAATATGGAGATCTATCCCGGCTCTGACAAGACCAGCATTATGATGGTGCTCAATCACCGTCCCGGCGCTCTGTACCGTGTTATGGCACGGCTTTACGCCCTGGGCATCAACGTTACCAAGCTGGAATCCCGTCCCCTGCCGGACAGAGATTTTGAGTTTATGTTCTATTTCGATCTGGATACCTCCATTTACTCCGAGGAGTTCGTGCAGCTGATGTGTGAGCTGGACGATCTGTGCGAGGAGTTCAAATACCTGGGCAGCTACAGCGAGGTCGTGTGATGAAGTGCGGCTTACTTGGCGGCAAGCTGGGGCACAGCTATTCGCCCCTTATCCACAGCCAACTGGGAACTTACAGCTATGAACTGTTCGAAAAAACTCCGGAACAGTTGGAAGATTTCCTGAAAAACGGTGATTTTTCCGGGTTGAATGTTACGATCCCCTATAAAAAAGCCGTTATCCCCTACTGCGCGGAATTGTCCGGACGTGCCGAGGAATTGGGTGCGGTGAACACCATTGTCCGCAGGTCTGATGGTACTCTGGTGGGTCACAACACCGATTATTTCGGCTTCGAGACTATGCTGCGCACTTCTGGGCTGGATGTTGCCGGCAAAAAGGTGCTGGTACTGGGCAGCGGCGGCGCATCCAATACGGCTATGGCCGTCCTCAGGGCTTGTGGCGCCAATGCGGTGGTGATCTCACGAAGCAGCGAGAATCATTACGGCAACCTGCGCCTGCACGCCGATGCGGCAGTGATCGTAAACACAACGCCGGTGGGGATGTATCCCAATGTGGGGCAAGCTCCCGTTGACCTGGCGCTGTTCCCGGCGCTGAAGGGCGTGCTGGAGCTGATCTATAATCCTGCCCGGACACAGCTCCTTTTGGACGCCGAAAGCCGGGGACTTGTGACCTGCAACGGGCTTATGATGCTGGTTGCGCAGGCAAAGGAAAGCGCTGAATGGTTCACCGGCTCGGCAATTTCCGACGATGTGATCTCCGCCATACACCGCAAGCTGAAGAAGCAAACGGAGAATATCATCCTGGTGGGTATGCCCGGCTGTGGCAAGACCACCGTTGGCAGGCTGCTTGCGGAACTGACGGGCAAGACCTTTGTGGATGCGGACGAATTTATCGTCAGCAAGGCAGGAAAAACCATCCCCGAAATTTTTGCCCAAAGCGGTGAAGCCGGCTTCCGCGCACTTGAAACGCAGGTTATTGCAGAGCTTGGAAAGCATTCCGCTCTGGTGCTCGCCACCGGCGGCGGCTGCGTAACGCAGGAATGTAATTATCCCCTGCTGCACCAAAACAGTACCATCATCTGGCTGCAGCGGGACATCGCACAGCTGCCGGTGGACGGCAGACCCTTGTCGCAGGGAGCTGACCTTTCCCGGATGTACGCGCTGCGCAAGCCGCTGTATGAACACTTTGCCGACTACACGGTTGCAAACTGCGGCGAGCCTTCCGATACGGCTGCACAGATTCTTCGGATCTTGGAGGAAAATGTATGAAAATTCTCGTCATCAACGGTCCCAATATCAATATGCTGGGCGTCCGGGAGCCGGATATTTACGGAAAGCAGACCTTTGCGGATCTGCTGGCTCTGCTGGATGAAACCGCCCGAAAGGAAGGTCTGGAGATCAGCCAGTTTCAATCCAATCACGAAGGTGCCATTGTGGATAAGATCCAGGAAAGCTACGGCAAAATTGACGGCATCGTCATCAATCCTGCCGCCTATACCCACACCTCCGTTGCCATTCTGGATGCCCTGAAAGCCGTTGGCATTCCGGCTGTGGAGGTACATATCTCCGACGTGGATGCAAGAGAGCCGTTTCGGCAGCTCTCCTACCCCGGAATGTACTGCGAAAAAACCGTCAAGGGTCAGGGTCTGGACGGCTACCGCCAGGCGATTTTGTACCTAAAAGAGAAATACGGAAAATAAGAAAACCGGCTGACAAAAGTCAGCCGGTGCTTTTATTTTTTGATAAATACCAGGAATTTGCTGCCAAAGTAATTCGCTACGATCACTATCACGCTGGTGATCAGCTTCATCCAGTTTCCATCCCAGTGCAGCATATCCACTGTAAGCCACAGAATCGCCGTTTCCAGCACACCGGAGCCAACGCGGCAGCCAACGAATTTCGTCAATTCCGGCAGCAAGGTCTTGGCAGACCAGTCGTGACTTTTGAACACGAAGGGTTTATTTGTCACGAAAGCAAACGCCACGGCAAACACCCAGGCGATCATATTGCTGATACTGGAGGAAATCCCCCACCAGTTGTAGCAAGGCAGATACACCAGATAGTTGACAACCGTCGTCAGACCGCCGAAGAACAGATAGGCGATCACATCGTAGTACTTTTCGATCAGGTCACGGAGCTTCTTCATAGACCCAGCTCCTCACCCACCAGGATGAATTTGATGCGACCGGCAGGACGGCAGTTACGGGTGATCACGATCTGATTGCAGATACAGGTCTCGCTCTTGCAATCGGCGCAGGTGCCGGTTACGGTGCAGGGATTGGGCAGCTGAAAGCGCTGCTGATTCATAGGCGCAGCCACGGTTCTTGCGCGCTTCAGCGCGCTGTCCAGATCGTCCGTCACCTTGTTCATACCGGCGATCACCAGTACGGTTTTCGGTCCGAAAATGGTGGCAGCCACCCGGTTGCCGGTGCCGTCGATATTCACCATCTGTCCGTCCAGGCTCAGACCATTGGCGCCGGTCAGGTACACATCGCAGAACATCGCGTCCTTGGTCGCCTGATCCCGTTCCTCCTGGGTCTGACCGGCATAACGGTCGATAACGGCGTAATTTCCGTCTTTCAGCGCGGCCTGCAGACCGATCTGCTGGGCAGACATAGCGCCACCCCAGCTGACAGACGCGCCTTCCGGGATCAGCTCCAGCGCTTTTGCCAGCGCTTCTTCCGCGTTCTCGCAGTACCAGGCGTCAAAATGGCGGCTTTTCAGGTTTTTGACCAGGATCTCGCCACGCTTACGATAATACAGCTTCTTCATTTCCGACATTTTTTACTCCTCCGGTTCTTTCGTTCAGCAGCTTTTCCAGGGCTGCCATCTTCAGGCAGGTGCAGAACACCTGCATTGCCTTTTCCAGCTCTTCTACGGGAGGCAGAGACGGTGCGATGCGGATATTGCTGTCGTTGGGGTCGATGCCGTAGGGATAGGTAGCGCCGGCATCGGTCATGGTGACACCGGCCTGGGCGCACAGCGCCAGCGCCCGCTTTGCCGTACCGGGCATCGTGTTCAGGCTGACGAAATAGCCGCCCAGAGGACGGATCCAGTCAGCAAAGCCCAGCGGCGCAATTTCCTTATCCAGCACATCCAGCACCATATGGAACTTCGGTGCCAGCAGCTTGCCGTGGCGCTTCATCAGCTCCAGGGTGCCGGCTCTGTCCTTCAGATACTTGACGTGGCGCAGCTGATTGACCTTGTCATAGGAGATCATCTGCACGCCCATCAGCTTTGTCATATATGTAATATTATCCTTCGACGAAGCCATTACGGAAATGCCTGCGCCGGGGAACGTGATCTTGGAGGTGGAGGCAAACTCATAGACCATATCGGGATTTCCGTACTTTGCGCAGAGGGAAATGATATCCTCGAAGGGCTGGAATTCGCCCTCAAACTCGTGGACGCAATAGGCATTGTCCCACATGATCACAAAATCTTCCGCAGCAGGCTTCAGGCTTGCCAGGCGGTGAACGGTCTCATCGGAATAGATAATACCGTCGGGATTGGAATACTTGGGAACACACCAGATGCCCTTAACGGCAGGGTCTTTCACCAATTCTTCCACTGCGTCCATATCGGGACCCGTGGGAGTCATCTTCACGGTGATCAGCTCCGCGCCAAAGGATTGGGTGATGCGGAAATGCCGGTCATAACCGGGGCTGGGGCAAAGGAACTTGATCGTTTCCTCCTTACACCAGGGCTGCTTGCTGTTGCGCAGACCGTGGGTGAATGCCTTGCTGATAACATCATACATCAGCGTCAGGCTGGAAGCGCCGCCAACGAAGGTCTCCTCCCACCGGCAGCCCAGCACATCTGCCCAATATTCACGGGCACATTTTAAGCCCTGCAGCTCACCGTAGTTTCTGGCATCCACGCCGTCAGCGGAGCAAGCCGCCGCATCTGTCAGCACAGTGAGGATATCGCTGACAAGATCAAGCTGCAGCTTTGCAGGCTTGCCGCGCGCCATATTCAGCTTCAGCCCCAAGGCCTTCCAGCCGTCAAATTCATTACACGCGGCAGCATACGCCTGCCGCAGATCTTCAGTGGTCATATCCCGGTATGCAGTCAAAATCCTCAATCCTTTCAAAAAAGCAAAATGATTTCCCCATTATTATACGCGTTGCAGGCAAAAATTGCAAGTCGATAATGCGCCGATTGCATAATTATTTTGGACAATCTGTTCAATTTTCCTTGCTTTTTTTATGAATATCGCATAGAATATAAGGGTCTAACGAAATTTACCTGAAAGGACTTGGCGATATGGGTACTCTATGCAACATTCCGGAGATCTTCGGCACGGATGTTTTTAACGATATGACCATGCAGCAGCGCCTTCCGGCGCAGACCTACGCTGCGTGGAAAAGCTGCCTGCAAACCGGCTGTTCCCTGCCTCTGGATGTGGCCAACGTAATTGCGGAAGCCATGAAGGAATGGGCCATCGAAAAAGGCGCCACCCACTATACCCATTGGTTCCAGCCTATGACCGGCATTACCGCTGAAAAGCACGATTCCTTCATCAGCCCCACCGGTGACGGTCGGGTGATCATGGAATTCTCCGGCAAGGAGCTGGTTCGGGGCGAGCCGGATGCCTCCAGCTTTCCTTCCGGCGGTCTGCGTGCCACCTTTGAAGCCCGTGGCTACACCGCCTGGGACCCCACCGCCTTTGCCTTTGTGAAAGACGGCAGTCTGTACATCCCCACCTGCTTCTTCTCCTACACCGGAGAGGCATTGGATAAAAAAACGCCCCTGCTGCGTTCTTTGGACGAAGTATCCCGGGAAGCTGTGCGTATTCTGCGTCTCTTTGGCGATGACAAAACACAGCGCGTTCAGGTCAGCGTCGGCGCGGAGCAGGAATATTTCCTGATCCCCAAGAGCATCTACGCCCAGCGCGAGGATCTGCGGCTGACCGGTCGCACGCTGTTCGGTGCGCAGCCGCCCAAGGGTCAGGAGCTGGATGACCATTATTTCGGCACCATCCGCACCCGAGTCTCCAACTTTATGAAGGACCTGGATGAGCAGCTTTGGCGGCTCGGCATCCTCGCCAAGACCAAGCACAACGAAGGCGCACCCTGCCAGCACGAGCTGGCGCCCATCTATACCGATGCCAGCAACGCCTGCGATGCCAATCAGCTTACCATGATGATCATGAAGAAGTGCGCCGCCAAGCACGATCTGGTGTGCCTGCTTCATGAAAAGCCCTTTGCCGGCATCAGCGGCTCCGGCAAGCACAACAACTGGTCGCTTTGCACCGATTCCGGCAAGAATCTGTTCAAGGCCGGCGATACGCCCCGGCAGAACGCCCAGTTCCTGGTGTTCCTTGCCGCCTTCATCAAGGGTATTGACGAGTATCAGGATTTCCTGCGCTCTACGGTCGCCTACGCCGGTAACGATCACCGCCTGGGCGCCAACGAAGCACCGCCTGCGATCCTCTCCATCTTCCTGGGCGATGAGCTGACCGCTGTGATGGAATCCATCATCAACGGCACCAACTACACTGACCCGGAAAAGAGCCTTGTACGCATCGGTGTGGACGTTCTGCCCTCGATTCCCAAGGACACTACTGACCGCAACCGCACCTCCCCCATCGCCTTCACCGGAAATAAGTTTGAGTTCCGTATGCTGGGCTCCTCCCAGTCCATCGCCGGACCCAATATCGCGCTGAATACCATTATGGCAGAGGAGCTGGGCAAATTTGCCGACATTCTGGAAAATGCGGAGGATTTCGACGCCACTTTGCAGAAGCTGATCTGCGACACCCTGACACAGCATCAGCGGATCATCTTCAACGGCAACGGCTATTCGCAGGAATGGCAGAAAGAAGCCGCACGCCGCGGTCTGAGCAACCTGCGCTCCACCGCCAAGGCACTGCCGACCTACGTTTCCCCGAAGAACATTCAGCTTGTGACCAAGCGCGGCATCTTCACCGAAACAGAATTCCGCGCCCGGTATGAGATCCATATTGCGGCCTACTGCAAGATCACCCGCATTGAGGCCAAGACCATGGTGGATATGGTGCTGCAGCAGATCCTGCCTGCAGGACTGAAATATTCCTCCGATCTTTCCGAGTCTGTGCTGCGCAAGCAGCAGCTTGGTCTTGATGCCGCCAGCGATATGTCCCTTGCCCAGCGCATCAGCAAATGCTGCGACACGCTGTACAAAAAAACCGAGGAAATGGCAGAGCATCTGCGTGAGATCCCTGCCGGCTCCGAAGCCGCCGCGGACTATTACTGCGATGTGATCGTGCCGGATATGGACGCGGTTCGCAAGCTGGCAGACCTGCTGGAGCGGCTCACCGCCAAATCCTACTGGCCCTACCCCATCTACTCCGATATTCTGTATTATTAAGCTTCAGGCACAACAGTTTTTGCTGTTGTGCCTGTTCTCACCATTGTTCAGAGGATGATTTTATGAACGGCAGAAAGTACTACGAAGCCTATGATGACCGGTATAAAGTCGCACACGGGCAGGGCCTGCATTGGTTTTCCGGCAACGCATCACCCATCGTGGCTGAGGTAATTGAGAAATATCACATCACCCCGGAAACACGATCCCTGGAGCTGGGATGTGGCGAGGGTCGGGACGCGCAGCATCTGCTAAATGCCGGATTTTCCCTGCTGGCAACCGACATTTCCCCCGAAGCGATCCGGTTTTGCCGGGAGAAATGGACGGATTTCAAAGAGCATTTTCAGATCCTGGATTGCGTAAACGGCACACTCAATGACCGCTTTGGCTTTATCTACGCAGTGGCCGTTATTCACATGCTGCTTTTGGATGCGGACCGGGACGCCTTTTATCGCTTTATACATGCCCATTTGACAGATAACGGCATCGCGCTTATCTGTTCAATGGGTGACGGATGTATGCAGCGTCAAAGCGATATCAACACCGCATTTGACCTGCAGGAAAGAGAGTGCGAAGGCAAACGTGTTCTTGTTGCAGGTACATCCTGCAGGATCGTCAATACGGAAATCTTTACAAACGAACTGACGCGAAATCAGCTCGCTATTATCGAGATGGGACAGACTGCCATTCCCGGCGAATTTACCGAAATGATGTACGCCGTAGTCAAAAAAGCCTCGCTGTGACGATTCAGCCTAAAGATCTCTTTTGAATCCCACGCATACGAAAAGAATCCCCACTCCAAAAGGAGTGGGGATTCTTTTGGCGGAGAGTTAGGGATTCGAACCCTAGGTTCCTTTCGGAATCACTAGTTTTCAAGACTAGCTCCTTAAACCGCTCGGACAACTCTCCATTTCCGTAAATGATACCATTGCGCCCGGAAAATGTCAAGCCTTGCGAATTTGCAAATAATAACTTAACCACTTGATTTTTCCGCAATTTGGAATTATGATATGGATAGATTTTTCCAATGAACCGGAGGTTATCTGCTATGATCCAACAGGCTGCTTTTATTGGCAAGAACAAAATGCTCAAGGGCGCGCTTCACTGCCACACCACCCGCTCCGACGGTCGCGTTACCCCGGAGGATGTGATGAAGATGCACAAGGAAAACGGCTACGATTTCCTTGCCCTGACCGACCACCGCATCTACAATATGAAAAACTTTGCGCCCGAACTGGGTCTGACCATCATTCCCGGCATGGAATTTGACAATATCGGTCTGCCTGCCGCACACGGCTCCCGGTGCTTCCATACCGTTTGCCTGGGTCCCACCAAGGAGGACGGCAACGGTTTTGACCACGATCAGGTTTTTGAGCCTGCCAATGTGCCCGATCAGGAGAGCTACCAGCCCTATCTGGACGACATCCACGCCAAGAACAATCTGACCATCTACTGCCACCCCGAATGGAGCGGCACGCCTCCCAGATATTTCGACAAGATGAAGGGCAACTTCGCCATGGAGATCTGGAACACCGGCTGTGTGCAGGACAACAATATGGATATGGACGCCCTTTACTGGGACGATCTTCTGGGTCGCGGTATCCGGCTGTTCGGTGTTGCTGTGGATGACGGTCACGCCGCCCACGCCCACTGCAAGGGCTGGGTCATGGTCAATGCGGAAAACAATGTCAATTCCATCCTGAACGCCCTGAAAAACGGCGCATTCTACTCCTCCTGCGGTCCGGAGATCTACGATTTCTACGTCAAGGACGGTCACTGCGTCATTGAATGCTCTCCCGTTAAGAAGCTGCGTGTCCACTCCGACTGCCATCCCACCAAGGTTTGGCACGATCCTGAGGGCAAGCTCTTAACCTACGCCGCATTCGACATTGAATCCCACAATCAGGATTACGGCTACGTCCGTATGTCCATTATGGACGAAAACGGCAACTACGCCTGGACGAATCCCATTTTCCTCGATTAAGAAACAAAAGCCTGCCAAAGGGCGTTATCGCAGGGCCGATTCACGAATCGCCCGATACCCCAAATCTATGGCGATCCCGTGCTGTGCGATCAGCACAGAAAATTCCTGATTTCTCATAATATTTACCGCAGCACCGTTGATCCGGTGCTGCGGTTGTTTTTTGGGTTTGACGGGCGATTCGTGGATCGCCCCAACATTCTTACATCTCTTGTCTGCCTTCCAGGGCACGGGAAAGGGTCACCTCGTCGGCATATTCCAGCTGGCTGCCAACGGGAACGCCATAGGCAAGCCGGGTCACCTTGACCTCCATAGGTCGAAGCAGACGGGAAATATACATGGCCGTCGCTTCGCCCTCCGTATCCGGATTGGTGGCCATAATGACCTCACGCACCGTTCCGCTGCCCACACGGCGCAGCAGCTCCTTCACGCGGATATCATCCTGGGTCACGTGGTTTAAGGGTGAAATGACGCCGTGAAGCACGTGGTACACGCCGTTAAACTCCCGGCTGCGCTCCATAGCGATCGCATCCTTCGGCTCTGCCACCACGCAGATCAGCCCCTGATCCCGGGTGTCGTCATCGCAGATGGAGCAGATCTCCCGATCCGTCAGATTCTGACACACCGGACAGGTATGCACCGCTTCCTTCGCCTTCACGATGGCGTCCGCAAAGCTCTGCGCCTCCTCCTTGGGAAGGCTTAATACATAAAACGCAAGCCGCTGCGCTGTCTTGCCGCCGATACCGGGCAGGCGGGCAAACTGATCCGACAGCTCCTGCAGCGCCGCAGGAAAATACTGCATAGTGCCTCCTTAAAACAGACCGCCCAGATTCATACCGCCGGTCAGGCGGGACATATTGCTGGCAGCGTCCGCATCGGCTGCACGCATCGCTTCATTCACAGCAGCGATGACCATATCCTGCAGCATATCCACGTCATCCGGGTCAACTGCCTCGGGGTTGATCTTCAGATCCACCACCTCGTGCTTGCCATTAACGGATGCGCTAACCATACCGCCGCCGGCGGTGGCAGTATAGGTCTTGTTCTCCTGCTCCTCCTGCATACGCAGCAGCTCCTGCTGCATCTTCTGCGCCTGGCGCATCATCGCAGCCTGATTCATACCACCGGGCATACCCCGGAAATTATTCTTCGCCATAATCTTGCTCCTTATTTCTTGACCGTTACAATGTCACTGTGCTCGTTTCCAAAATTGATTAGCTGCTGAAAGCCGGCGCTTCGGGCAGGCTTGGCACTCTGATCCACCACCTCCACCCGGACGGGTCTACCCAGGATCGCGGCAGCCTTACGTGCCACCAGATTCAAAATATCCGGCTTGTTGACCATTTCCAGGGTAAAGGGCGTATTGCACCGAAGCTGCACCACATCTCCCAAAAGCGTACCCTGCACCGGGGAATTGGGCGACATGATGAAGAAGCCGGACTCCGGCGGACGCAGCTCCTGCCGCACCGCGCTGACAAGGTCGCTCCAGAAGCCAACGGGCGCATCCGCAGCATTGGTCTGTGCCGGCGCAGGTGCCTCCTCAACCTCTTTGTCCTCTATATCCGGTGAGATCACATCTTCTTCCGTTTCGGGCGTCTCAGCCGGCTCTGCAGGCTGTGTGGAAACTGTAATACTGCCGCTTCTGATCTGCTCCTCCAGCCGGGTCAGCCTTGCGTTCAAAGCAGCCGCGTCCAGCTGCAGCTCCGGCTGGCAAAGGCTGATGATGCACAGCTCCGCATCCATTCTGCGGCTGGCGCTGCGGGTAAACACAGACAGCGTACCCTCCAGCTTTTCCATCATTCTCACCAGCTCGCCGGCGGAGAAGGCATCCTTCAGCTTGATGGCGTCTGCATCGTCGGCAACGCCGGACAGCAGCGTTAATCCCGCATTGGGCGCCGTTTTCAGGATCAGCAGATCCCGGGTCAGGCAGGCCATTTCATCCAGCAGCGCGCCCAGATCCTTGCCCTCGGCATACAGCCGGTTAAACAGCGCCAGCGCTTTGGTTGTATTCTTTTGGGCGATATAGCCCATCAATTCGGCACAATTCTGCTCACCAGCAATACCCAGGCAGGCATAGACCTGCTGCGCATTCAGCTCACCGGCAGTGGCAGAAGCGCACTGATCCAGCAGACTCAAAGCGTCACGCAGACCGCCGTCAGCCATCCGTGCCAGCACTCTTGCGGCAGAATCATCCAGATCGATCTTTTCCTGGTAGGCAACGTACTGCAGCCGGGCGGCAATATCCTCCTGGGAGATCCTGCGGAACGAAAACCGCTGGCACCGGGACAGGATTGTTGCCGGCACCTTATGCAGCTCCGTGGTCGCCAGGATAAACAGCAAGTGCTCCGGCGGCTCCTCAATGATCTTCAGCAGCGCATTGAAGGCGGCAACCGACAGCATATGCACCTCGTCAATGATGTACACACGCATTTTCACCTGGGATGGCGTGTAAATGGCATCATCACGCAGATCACGGACGTTGTCAACGCCGTTGTTGGAGGCTGCGTCGATCTCCAGCACGTCCATGCAGGCGCCGGAATCAATGGTCCGGCAGGC
The DNA here is from genome assembly GCA_017436955.1 of Oscillospiraceae bacterium. Lineage (GTDB taxonomy): Bacteria > Bacillota > Clostridia > Oscillospirales > Oscillospiraceae > Faecousia. Next base: position 321,374 of record JAFSCD010000003.1, read on the forward strand.
ATCGCAGCAGTTGCAGGGATTGCCGTCCTGGGGATTCAGGCAGTTGACCGCCTTCGCCAGAATTTTGGCGCAGCTGGTCTTGCCCGTACCGCGGGAGCCGGTGAATAAATAGGCGTGGCTCATCTTCCCGGAGACAAGCTGGGTCTTCAGGGTCTGGGTCACCGCCAACTGACCGGTCACATCGTCAAAGGTCTGCGGACGGTATTTTCTGTATAATGCCTGATAAGCCGACATATTTACGCCACCTTTCTGCAAAAATAGGACCGGCTCATAACAAGATCGCACACCCACATTTGAACCTGCTGAACACTCGGAAGCAAGGCAGCCGACTCAGAAACGGCAACCTCACGGCACACGGGAAGATCCGCTTAATGCTGCTTGGTTCCCCACCTGACATGGTTCACGGGATCCCGTTGCGTAAGACCATCTCCTCAACATCACTTACGATGCGCAGACAGTACTCAGGCAGACCCTGGTGCGGGAATTCATCCCTGCTGTAGCGGATTGCAGGTAACAGGGCACCGCTATCTCCCCGACTAGTGCGACCTTGTTATAAGCCGGTCAACCATAACAAGGTTATTCGATTACGATTAGCGAACCTTCTTCTCGATGAACTGAGCCAGCTCGCCGAAGGTAGTGACCTTCTGGTTCTCCAGATCCAGCTCGATGTTCAGCTCGGTCTCCAGATCCATGATCATTTCTACAATATCCAGAGAGTCGATACCCAGGCTCTCAAAGGTGCTGTCGGGAGTAATGGCATCCACATCCAGCTCAAGCTGCTTGGCAGCAAAAGTAACCAGTTTCTCGTACATAGTAGTTTCCTCCTAAATTCTTTCTATTCGGGAATTACTGCTGTATATTTTAGTACAATTTATATGCTTTGTCAATGTTTCTTTTCAGATGCGCTTCAAAAGCCGGGCAATATCCTCCGGGGTGAACAGATACTTCTCATCGCAGAACTGGCACTCCACCGGGAAGGTCTCGCCTTCTTCCGCGATTTGGGTCAGCTCCTCCTTGCCCAGGCTGATCAGCGCCTTGGTAACACGTTCACGGGAGCAGTAGCACTTGTAGGAAACCTCCTGGGTCTCCATAAACACGATGCCCAGATCGCCGCAGACCTGACCCAAAATATCCTCCGGGGTCATTCCCTGCTCCAGCATGGCAGTTACCGCGCCGGAACGCTGAATTCCCTGCTCCAGCTTGTCGATGACATCATCCGGCGCACCGGGCAGAAGCTGCAGCAGATAGCCGCCGGCGACCTTCACACTTTGATCCACATCCACCAGTACGCCCAATGCGCAGGCGGTAGGTGTCTGCTCACTTTGGGCGAAATAAGCGGTCACATCGTCACCGATCTCGCCGGACACCAGCGGTACGGAGCCGATATAGGGCTCCTTCATCTGCAGGTCACGAATCACGGTCAAGGTGCCGTCGGTACCCACCGTTGCGCCCACATCCAGCTTGCCGGGATACTTTTCCACCAGCGGCATATTGGGATTGGTGACGCAGCCGCGGACATTTCCCTCCGGGTCGGACACGCAGGTGATGGTGCCGATGGGGCCGCCGCCCCGTATCTGCAGGGTCATAGAGCCGTTTTCCACCTTCTGCATATTGCCCATCATGGAGCTTGCCGTCAGCGCACGGCCGAATGCGGCTGTGGCGTTGGCAGTGGTGCCGTGGATCTGCACAGCACGCTGCACCATTTGTGTGGAACGGATGGCAACGGCCTTGACAAAGCCGTCCATCGTCATACCTCTTACCAGATAATCCTTCATTTGATTCTACCCTTTCTTGCGCTGAAATAGATCCGCATATCCTGTTCCGTGGGCGCTTCCATACGCCGGTCACCGTATACACGGATATGGCTGAAGCCTGCCGCTTTCAGGTATCCCAGAAGCTGCTCCTGCGTGTACGCATATTCACGATGCTCCTCAAAGCTGCGCTGCCAGACCTTTCCGCTGCGCTGGAACAGGTCCATCCCGTAGGAGCAGATATTGGTCTTTTCGTCAAACTCTCCACGCCAGACGCAGTAAACATCATCATCCTCGTCCAGGAACACCTGACCGTCCATCGACCGGAAGCGTTGGGGCGTATTGATATCAAAGATAAAGATTCCGCCGGGATTCAGCGCCTTGTAAACGCGGCGAATTGCCGCTTCGCAATCGGCAGGGTCGGTGATGTAGTTCATACTGTCCAGACCGCAGACCGCCAGATCCACGCCACGGGCAAGCCGCAGCGCCTGCAGCTTCTGGGAGATAAACAGTGGGCGGTTTTCAAGCCCCTGGACCTTGCCAGCAGCCACGGTCAGCATATCTTCCGACATATCCACGCCGGTGACCTGATAGCCGCGCTGCGCCAGCAGCAGGCTCACAGAGCCGGTTCCGCAGGCAAGGTCTGCCGCTGTCCGGGGCTTTACGCCTTCAGCCGCCAGAATCTCGTGGTAAAAGACCACAACAGCACCGTAATCCACATCGTTTGTCAGCCGGTCATAGCTAAAAGCCAAATTTTTGTAAGCATCCATAGTCGTTTCCTTAAAAAACATCCCGGGCAACGCCCGGGATGTCAGTTTCAATACGAATCAGCGCTTGAAGATGCTGAAGATCTCTTCAATGTCGCCCATATTGGCGGCAGCTGCCTTGTCACCGGCAGGTGCGTCAGCCTTGGGAGCATCGTGCTTCTGCTCGAAGCCGGTAGCGATAACGGTAACGCGCATCTCATCCTCGAACTCATCGGAGTAGGTAGCGCCGAAGATAATGTTAGCCTCGGGGTTTGCGTTCTCCTGAACGATACCTGCAGCGGTCTCCACATCATCCAGAGTCAGCTCGGCAGAGCCGGTCACGTTGACCAGAACGCCGGTAGCGCCGTTGATGGAGGTCTCCAGCAGGGGGCTGTTGATAGCTGCCAGAGCAGCCTGTTCAGCCTTCTCACGGCCTGCGGCGGTGCCAACACCCATGTGGGCGCGACCTGCATCACGCATAACAGCGGAAACGTCAGCAAAGTCCAGGTTGATGATCACACGGTCGGAGTAACCAACCAGACCGCAGATGGAAACAACAGCCTGCTTCAGCACATCGTCAGCGATGCCGAATGCATTGGCGAAGGTGATCTTCTCATCGGTAACGTACTTCAGGCGGTCATTGGGGATGATGACCAGGGAGTCGACCTTACCGGCCAGCTCGGCAATACCCTCTTCAGCCTGACGCATACGGTTTGCACCCTCGAACTTGAAGGGCTTGGTAACAACGCCAACGGTCAGAATACCGGACTCACGGGCCATCTCGGCAATGATGGGAGCTGCGCCGGTGCCGGTGCCGCCGCCCATACCGGCGGTGATGAATACCATATCCGTGTCTTCCAGAATCTTTGCGATCTGTGCACGGCTCTCCTCAGCGGATCTCTTGCCGATATCGGGCTTGGAGCCTGCGCCCATGCCGCCGGTGAGCTTCTCACCGATCTGGATCTTGATCTTGCAGTGGGACTTGTTCAGATCCTGCTTATCGGTGTTGATAACGATAAAGTCAACGCCCTCGACACCTGCATCGATCATACGATTGATGACATTGTTGCCGGCGCCGCCAACACCAATTACCTTGATCTTAACTACGCGTTCCTGAAACATTTCAGCCATTATGCTATCCTCCTATGTATGGTTCGCGGTTGGATGCCCACACCGCTTGAAATTACAATGGTACCTCTATATTCTATCGTGAAAAGTTCGATAGGTCAATATCAAATTTAGATTATTTTTTATTTTTCGTCAAGATTTTTCACAAAATTATACATTTATGTGAATTCCTTGAACAAAATATGATTCGGATCCCGGATATCCAGGATTCCTTCGTCATAATTGACCTGGGCAAGCGCTGCCTTCATGGTGGTGATCTTCACCCCAAGCTGCTCGGTGCTTCCCAAAAGGATCTGGTACTGATTGCCGTACCACAGCTGAATATCCATCAGATAATTCACGTCGATGCTTGCCATCTTGCCGATGATCCGGTTCTGCTCCAAAAAGCCCGCGATGCTGATAACGGCGTTCAGCCGCTCCGCGGCGGTAACGGTCACCGGAATGGGATCACCGTTTTCGTCCACCTGCGGTGTCGGATCCTGCCAGGCGATGGCCTGCTCTCCTACCTTGGGGCTTTGCAGCTGCACGCCCAAAACCTTGGTCTGGTGGATGCTGCTTTCGTCGCGCACCTGCTCCACGATCTTACCGGCGGCGCTCATCAGCCACCAGCTTCCGTTGGAATCCTTCAGGGCATAGGTAACGTCCACCTCTTCGATCTCAATTTTTACCGTCCCCGGCAGTTTTATTCCAATACGGGCAGATTTGATGTAGGGCAGCGCCGAAATGATCTTACCGGCGGCTTTTGTTCTGCCGAAGGTCAGCAGATGATCGCCGGGCTTGATGCCGGAGGCATCGCACACCTCCTGCACGGTGTACTTATCCGTGCCGGATACCTCGATCACCTCTACCTTAAAAAACACGGAAAGTCCCAGCACAACCGCCAGCACCACCGCGATTACCGTAACCAAATGCAGCGCCAGACGGCTGCGGTTAAAGGGCTTCGGCGGCAGATAAACCACGTCTGCGGAGATCTTCGGCTCTTCCTTTTTTACTACCCGGCGCTTCGGTGCCGCGGTCTTTGCAGCGGTTTTTGCAGTCGGCTTTTTGGCAGGGGGTCTTTTCTTTTGTTTGGTGTCCATAGCGTTCCCCTCTTATGTCAGCTTTTGTGGGTCAGTTCTTCCAGAATGTCGCAGATCCGCTCTGCAGAGTCCAGGATCACGCTGCCGCGCAGCACCGTGCTCATACGCTCACGGCGCGTCGGATCCGCCAGCAGCGCCTTGACGGTGTCATACAGTGTCTGGGCGGTGCAATCCTTTTCCAGCAGCAGCACCGCGCCGCCGCGGTCAGAAAGGACTCTTGCGTTCTTTTCCTGGTGATTGTCGGTAACATTGGGCGACGGGATCAGAATCGCCGGTGTGCCGGAAACGGCGATCTCGTTGCAGCTGGATGCGCCGGCACGGCTGATGATCACATCTGCCGCGGCCATCACCGTGGGCATATTGTAAATATACTCGCGCATATCCAGATTGGGGCAGTTTTCCACCGCAATCGCATACTCTTTCACCTTATCCGGCATCCACTCCCAGCCGAATTTACCGGTGGCATGGATATGGTGGAACGGAAAGCCCTCCTCTTTTTCCAGCGCCAGCATCCCGGCAACGGTTTCGTTCATCTTCTTTGCGCCCAGGCTGCCAAAGGCGGAGACCACCAGGGGCTTATCGCCGATGCACAGCTCCTTACGGGCTTCGGGTCTGTCGGTGTAGATAAATTCCCGGCGGATGGGCATACCCACGGTCTCTACCTTTTCCGGGTGCTTGTAATGCCTGGCGCTCTCCGGGAAGCAGATCAGCATCCGGGTGACCTTATCCGCCAGCATGCGGGTAGTCAGACCCGGCATGGCGTTACTCTCGTGGACGCAGGTTGGGATCTTCAGCATCGTGCCGGCCTTCAGCGCCGGGTAGCAGGCATAGCCGCCGGTGCCGATGATCACATCCGCGCCGAATTTCCGGATGATCCGCTTGCACTGGCTGACCGCCTTCACCGTCTGGGAAACGGCCCTTACGTTCTTCATAATCGCCCCAAGGCTCTTGCCACGGCTCATACCGCTGATCTGCAGGCATTTCAGTTCAAAGCCCGCATTGGGTACCAGCTGTTCTTCCATGTGCCCCTTGGCACCGATGAATAGGATCCTGCAGTCCGGATGACGCTCACGCAAAATATTGGCAACTGCGATGGCAGGGTTGATATGTCCGCCGGTACCGCCGCAGGTAAATATCACATTCATAGGGAAACCTCCTGTTTCTTTATCTGGTTACGCTGGCGGGAGATGCTTAACACAACGCCCATTTCTCCCAAGTTTACTGCCAGCGCTGTGCCGCCATAGGAGAAAAACGGCAGCGCGATCCCCGTCGACGGGAGCAGATTCGTCACAACACCCAGATTCAGCACGGTCTGCACGGCGATCAGGGTAATGAGCCCGGATGCCAGCACCGTGGAAAACCGGTCGGATGCGTGCAGCGCGATCCAATATCCGCGCAGGATCAGCGCGCTGAACAGCACAATGATCAGAATGGCACCGAAAAGCCCCAATTCCTCGCAGATGATCGCAAAAATATAGTCATTATACTGAAACGGAAGATACAGATATTTCTGTCTGGATTTGCCAAAGCCCAGTCCGAACAAGCCACCGGAGCCGATGGCATACAGCGATTGCAGGATCTGATAGCCGGTATCCCCCGGGTCCTGCTCGGGATGCAGCCAGGCGGTGACACGGTCACCGGCATAGCCCATAAAAGAAATATACACCAAAACGAAGGCAGCCGCAATACCTGCGCCGCCAAGCAGCCATTTTTTCCGGGTGCCTGCCACGAACATCATCACAACAGCCACAGCGCCCATCAGCAGAATGGCAGAAAGGTGCTTTTCCAGCGCCAGCGGCACTAAAATACCCATCAGCGCCCCACCGAAGCCCAGCACGCCGTAGCGGAACTTTTCCGCATCCGTGCCGAATTTCCGGGTCAGCCGGGCAAACAGCACGATCATGGAAAATTTGGCGATCTCCGAGGGCTGAAACTGGATGCCGGCAATATTGATCCAACGGGTAGCGCCGTTGACGGATTGTCCCACCACCAGCACCGACAGCAGCAGCGCGATGCTGACGCCGTAGATGGGCCAGGCATACCGAAACCAAAAGTTAGCCGGGATCCGGCTGAAAAAGAACATACACAACAGCCCAAGTCCCGCGCACACTGCCTGCTTTTGCAGGTATTTGGTGGAGATGGTATAGCCGGTATCGTACATGCTCTGGGCAGAGCTGGCGCTGAAAAGCATCACAAGCCCCACCGCTAAAAGCAGCAGCAAAAGAATCAAAAACGGGATGTCCACACCTTCGCCGGGTCGAAACCGACGGCGGTCCTCTTTGGCATACAGATTTCTATCTGCAGCCATAAAAGTCTCCTTTCAGGTTATGCCATATTGAAACCCTGAATGCCGAACCAGGCGATCAGGCACATCACGACGGTCACAGCGGTGAATACCAGAACGATCTTAACTTCCTTCCAGCCACACATCTCAAAATGATGATGGATGGGAGACATCTTGAACAGACGCTTGCCGTGGGTCAGCTTGAAATAGCCCACCTGCAGGATCACAGACACGGTTTCCGCAAAGTAGACGAAACCCACCAGCACCAAAATCAGCGGCATATTCAGCGCAAAGGCCAGCGCGCATACCGCGCCGCCCAAAAACAGCGAGCCGGTATCGCCCATAAAGACCTTGGCAGGATGCCAGTTGTAGCAAAGATAGGCAAGCAGCGCGCCTACCAGAGCCGCAGGCATCAGCGCCAGATCAAACTTATTCTGCGCAACGGCAGCAGCCGTAAAGAACACCATAACGGGTACGGTAACGCTGCCGCACAGGCCGTCTACACCGTCGGTCAGGTTTACTGCATTGACGCAGCCCACCATAATGAACATAGCGATAAAGATATACAGCAGCGGATGCATGGAAATATTCACATTCACAAAGGGAATGTAAAGCTCGGGAACCAGCGTGCCCTGCCGGTACAGCGCATACAGGAAAACGGCGGAAACTGCCATCTGCAGCAGCATTTTCTGAATGGCGGTCAGCCCAAGATTGCGTTTGAATTTCACCTTGGTGAAATCGTCCAGGAAGCCGACGAGACCGAAGCACAGCGCCAGCACCAGAACATAAAATACGGAGTAATCCGCCATTACGGGAATTGCGATGAGCAGGCAGATGATCAGCGCGAAAATGAACATCAGGCCGCCCATCATCGGCGTGCCGCTTTTACTGTTGTGCCAGGTAGGTCCAACCTCCCGGATCGACTGTCCTGCCTTCAGCGCGCGCAGCACCGGCAGAAGCAAAAATCCGATCAACGCGCTCAAGGCGCAGGCGATCAGTCCCGTAACGATGAGTTTCGTCATTTTTCAATCCTCCGCTTATGTATCTTCCTTCAAAAAGCCCTCCAGAGCCAGCTCCATATGCATACCGTGGCTGCCCTTGAACAGCAGCACGTCTGCCGGCTTTGCCAGCCGCTTCAGCACTTCAATGAGCTTTTCTCTGTCGGTAAATGCCAATGCTCTTGTTTCCTTCATACCGCCGGTGACAGCGCCGCTGATGACCCGGTCGCTGTTGGGACCATAAGCCAGCAGCAGATCCGTGTTTTCCGCCGCGATCCGACCCACACGGTAATGCTCTGCCTGGGCGCAAACGCCCAGCTCCAGCATATCGCCCAGCACCGCAACACGGCGACCGGACTTCTTACCCAGCACGCGCAACGCAGCCGCCATGGATTCCGGACCCGCATTGTAGCAATCCTTGATGATAGTATAGCCCTTTACATCCAGAATTTCCTGGCGTCCTGCCAAATTGTGAAACTGCGCCAGTCTTTGCTGAATATCCTGGGGCGCTACGCCCAGTTTCAGACCGACGCAGATAGCTGCCAGCGCATCGGGAACATAGTGCTCGCCTTCCAGCGGCAACGTAACGGGCAGGGTCTCGCTGTCCCAGTTTGCCGTGAATTTCAGCATATTCTGCCCCTGCTCCACGCCGGTAGCCTTCACGCCGCAATCCGGATTACGCACACCGAAATAGGTTACATTCAGACCGGTCTTTTTATGCACGTTCCGAAGCAGCGCGTCATCGCCGTTGAGGACCACCTGACCGTCAGCACCCATACCCTCCAGGATCTCCAGCTTTGCCTGCAGGATACCCTCCTGGGAGCCCAGATGCTCGATGTGCATAGTGCCGATATTGATGATCACCGCCACCTCCGGCAGCGCGATGGAGGCAAGATAGGCGATCTCCCGGAAATGGTTCATACCCATTTCCAGAACCGCAATTTCCGTATCCTCCGGCATGGACAGCACAGCCATAGGCATACCGATGTCATTATTGTGATTCACCGGGGTCTTCCCTACCCGGTAGGTGCCATCAAGCACGCAGGCGATCATTTCCTTGGTGGTGCTTTTGCCCACAGAGCCGGTAACGCCAACTGCCTTCATTCCGATACGCTTGCGCTCGCCACGGGCAATATCGCCCAGCGCGATCCGGGTATCCTCCACAACGATGGCAGGATAATCGCCGTCGCAACGGGTACAAAGTACCGCCGCGGCACCGTTTTCCAGCGCCTTGGGGATAAAATCGTGACCGTCCCGTTCACCCTTCAGGGCAATAAAAAGCTGCCCGGGCTGAATCTTGCGGGAATCGTTATTGGCGCCCAAAAAAGTAACGTCTGCATATTTGGGGTCTACATAGCCGCCGCACCATTGGGCAGCCTGCTGTAATGTGATGCGTCCCATATCAGTTCCTCATTTCCGTCAGGTGCTGTGCCACCACTTCCCGCTCGTCCAGATGGTGCTTCACACCGTTTATCTCCTGGTAAGTTTCGTGACCCTTGCCTGCCAGTACAATCATATCATCTTTTCGGGCAATGTCCATAGCATAGGCAATGGCTTTTTTGCGATCTTCGATGACCATATATTCGCCCATATCCGGGGTAATGCCCTTCAGGATATCCGCAATAATCGCCATCGGCGCTTCCGTACGGGGATTGTCGGAGGTGATGATCGCAATATCCGACAGCTTTGTGCCGATCTGACCCATAATGGGGCGCTTGATGGGGTCACGGTCGCCGCCGCAGCCAAATACGGCGATGAGGCGACCCTTGCAAAAATCTCGTACCGACGTCAGCACTTTTTCAAGTCCGTCGGGGGTATGGGCGTAGTCGATGAGAACGGTAAATTCCGTATCGGGTGTGGGTACGACCTCGATCCTTCCCTTCACGCCGCAAACGGTTTCCAACGCTTTGGCGCAGCCGGCAAGAGAAATTCCCAGCTGATGGGCGATACCGAGCACCGTCAGCGCATTATACACCGTAAATCTGCCGGGAATGGGCAGGCATACCTGTGCGCTTTCGCCCTGCATAACAGCCGTAAAGGATACGCCGTCTGCGTGCAGCTGCACATCGCGTGCCGTCAGATCGCCGCAGCCTGCGGAGGTGGTAAGCACCGGGCAGGTCGCGTTTGCACGGATGCGCGTGAAATACGCATCGTCGCAATTCAAAACTGCCTTATCGCAGCGCTTAAACAGCAGCGCCTTGGTATCGCAGTAATTATCCATGGTCTTGTGGAAGTCCAAATGGTCTTCCGTCAGGTTTGTAAATGCCGCAACAGCAAAATGAACGCCGCCGATCCGCTCCAGCGCGATGGCGTGGGAGGAAACCTCCATCACCACGAATTTGCAGCCGGCATCGCGCATCTGCGCAAAAAGGCTCTGCAGCTCGAAGCTTTCCGGCGTGGTGCGCTGGGATGGGATCGCCACATCGCCGATCATATTGTTCATGGTGCCAACAAGACCCACTTTTACGCCCAGCACGGTCTCCAAAACCTGCTTTAACAGCAGCGTTACAGAGGTTTTGCCGTTGGTGCCGGTAACGCCGATGATCTGCATTGCCTCGGCAGGCTTTCCAAAGAAATTCGCGCCGATCTGCGCCAGTGCCAGACGGTCGGACTTTACAAGGATATAAGGAACTTCCTGCTCCGGCTTTACGGCTGTCACAACGGCCGCAGCGCCTTTTTCCATCGCCATGGGGATGAAACGGTTGCCATCGGTGGCAAAACCGGAAACCGCCACAAACAAAGCCCCCTGCTCCACTTTCCGGGAGTCATAGGCGACCTGCGGAATATTGCGTTCCATGTCGGCAGTAGCTTCGATGATCTCCACGCCCTGCAGCAGTTCCTTCAGCTTCATAGGTTTCTCTCCTTAATCGGCAGCCTTTGTATCGGCAAATTCCAAACGAATGGTGGTTCCCGGTGCCACCGCGTCGCCCGGCGGTACACTTTGGGCAGTTACGGTGACATTCGGCGACAGATCGGTATTTCCTGCCACCAGAATATATAACCCCAGCCCGGTGGCAGCATCCGCTGCCTGCTGGCGGTTCATCCCGATAAAATCGGGAACAGTTACAGAATCTGTGGGCAGCTCCTCGCCCAGATAGAGCAGCACCTGGCTGTTGCCGGAGATCACTTGCCCCGGTGCCGGGATCTGACCGGTAACGGTCTGCCCTTCTCCTACGGTGCGGCTGGTCAACGATTTTTCCTTCAGCAGCTTTTCCGCTTCTTTGGGAGTCATACCCGTGAGATCATCCACGATCACGGTCTGCCCGGCGGCATCCCCCTGGGAGAAGGTCTGCTCCACGCCCAGATACGGCAGGATGTCTGCCATCACCGCGCCTACGGTGGGCGCAGCCATCACACCGCCGGAAATGTAGATGCCGGTCTGTCTCGACGGGGTGTCCAGCGCTACTAATACAATATACTCCGGATTGTCCATTGGCGCAACCCCTACAAATGATACGATTTTATCAAGTACGCGCTGGCCATTCTCGTCAAATATGTCGATTTTTTCGCTGGTACCGGTCTTTCCGCCTATGGAATATCCGGCAACAGAGGCATTTTTTGCCGTTCCCTCGGTAACCACCGAGGTCAGAAGCTGGCACATTGTTTTGGAGGTCTCCTCGCTGATGACCTGCCGGATCACCGTAGGCTCCTGCTTCAAAACCGTATTTCCATCCCCGTCCACGACCTCGGACACGATATACGGCTCCAGCAAATAGCCGCCGTTGACCACCGCAGCGATGGCCCGCACCAGCTGAATGGGCGTCAGCTTGAAGGTCTGCCCGAAGGAGCCGGAGGTCAATGATGCCGTACCCCATTTATCGGTGTTTACCACCAATTCTTTATCGAAGAAAACGCCCTTGCTTTCGCCGTACAGATCAATACCGGTCTTTTCCGTCACGCCAAAACGCTGGATGTAATCGTAAAAACGCTCTCCGCCCAGCTTCAGGGCAATATGGGCAAATGCCAGATTGCAGGAATTTTGCAGCGCCTGGGGTGTTTTCTGGGCGCCGTGACCGGTAGAGCGCCAGCAATGCAGCAGCTGCGCTCTGCCGGGAATATGCTCCGAGCCGGAACAATGAAATGACGTTTCCAGCGTAATGGCGCCGCTGTCCAGGGCGGCCGCCATCGTCAGCACCTTGAAGGTGGAGCCCGGCTCGTAGCCGTCGGAAAGGCACCGGTTGCGCCACTGCTTCAGCCTCGCCTCACCCAGCGCCCTTTGGTAAACCTCATTGTCCTGCAGCCGCAGCTGCTCCAGCTCCAGCGCTGTGTCCGGGTCGGCAATTTCCAAGTATTGATTGGGGTCATAGCCGCCCAGAGTCGCCATCGCCAGGATCTCTCCGGTTTTGACATTCATCACCATACCGAACGCGCCGTTTTGCACGTCGTAGCGGTCAATGGCTGCCTGCATTTGCTTTTCAAGGCAGGCCTGCACCGTAGTGTCCAGGGTCAGGATCAGGTCATTCCCCTTTTGGGATTGCACGTATTTTTCGTAGGAATAGGGCATATCCATCTCGTTATTGCCCTTGGTGGTGATCACCTTGCCGGCGGATCCTTCCAGATAACTGTTGTACGCCGCCTCGATACCTTCCGAGCCGGTGTTGGAGGCGTTGGTAAAGCCGATCACCTGGGACGCCAGCGTACCGTAGGGGTAACTGCGCTGGGAATTGGGCTCCAGATGGATGCCGGAGATCCCGTTTTCGTTGATGTACGCCCGGATCTGGGACGCGATATCCTCCCCTACCCGGTCTTTTACAAGCTGATAGCGCTTGGTCAGGTCTTTTGCCTTTTTCTCGATCACCGCCGGATCCAGCTCCAGAAGCGCACCCAGCTTTTGGGCAATTTCCGGAATGTCCGCTTTGGATTGCTTCAGTTCGTGGGGGTCGAGATATATGTTCTCCACGCTGACCGATGCGGCCAGTATGTTCATATTCCGATCGTAGATCGTACCCCGGTCAGCGGTCACAGCCGTGGTCCGGGTCTGATTGCGCAGCGCCAGCAGCGAATACTCGTCGTAGCTGCTGACCATCAAATGGTACAGCCGCAGCACTACCGGCACGAATGCCGCAATCGCCAGGATCACCGTTACCGCCAATATTCTGCGGTGCTGACCTGAATCTGCCCGCAGCCGGGCGTATTCCTTCTTACTGCTTCGCTTCGCCATAGAGCACCGGCCTTTCCTGGTATGCAATCATCAAATGGGCAGCAAGGGAACCCCTCGCTGCCCATTGCAGCTGCCAATACCATAGTATTGCCGGTGGCTTGGTTTATGCAAACAAGCCTACAAGAAATGTATAGACCGCTTCCCACACAGTGGGCTCCTGCACCTGCTCGGTGACCGGTACGGTAATTACGATATGCTGCGCCTGCTCAATGGGCACCATGCCCATCTGCGTGGCGATCTGGTGGATCTCTTCTCTGTCAATGCCGGAATTGTATTTCTCGCTCAGTGCCCGGTTTTCCGCTTCCAGTCTGGAAACATAGGACTCCATCTGGGCGACCTGATTTCTGGCGCTGCTGAGCCGGTAAAGACCCACAGCCATCATAATAAGCATTACTGCAGCAAGAAAAACGCCGGCGCAGGCGATGGGATCCACCTTCAGCAGGATCTTCGAGGACTTACGGCGCTTGGGCATAGGTGCTGCCTGCTTTCTGGGCATAGGCATAGCATCCAGCTTATAGGCAGAACTGCCGGCACTATAAAAGTTAACGTAGCGAACTTCTGCTTTTCTTGCCATCTTTCTCACTCCTTTGAGGCAAAGGGCTTACAGCTTCTCACACACTCTCAATTTGGCGCTGCGGGAACGGGGATTTTGCTCCAGCTCCGCGTCGCCGGCGATCACCGGTTTTCTGGTGATCAGCTTTACCTGCGGCTTCTTGCCGCAAACACACACGGGGAAATTGGGCGGACAGGTGCAGCCCCTGGCGGCATCTGCCATACCGTTTTTCACGATCCTGTCCTCCAGCGAATGGAAGGTGATGATCGCCAGCCGTCCACCGGGATTCAATCTGGGGATCGCCGCATCCAGCACACGATGCACAGCACCCAGCTCATCATTCACAGCGATCCTTATTGCCTGGAAGCTGCGCTTGGCAGGATGCTGCTTTTCACGCAGCGCGGCAGCCGGCATTGCAGCGCGGATCACATCCACCAGCTCCAGGGTGGTATCAATGGGCTTCTCTTCCCTGCGGCGGCAGATATTGGCCGCGATCTGCGGCGCATAGCGCTCTTCGCCGTAGTCAAAGAGGATCCTTCTTAATTCTTCATACGACCATGTGTTGACGACCGTATGGGCTGTCAGCGGATCGCCGTTGTTCATACGCATATCCAGCGGCGCATCCACCATATAGGAAAAACCGCGCTCACCGTCATCCAGCTGGGGACTCGATACGCCAAGATCCAGCAAAACACCGTCTACCCCGTCGATCCCCAGATCATCCAGCACCTTGGCGATATCGCTGAAATTGCTGTGGACCAGGGTGACCCGGTCTGCATAGGGCTTCAGGCGCTCTGTCGCCGCCTTCAGGGCGATAGGGTCACGGTCGATACCAATGAGCCGACCGGTCGTTAACCGCTTGGAAATCTCGCTGGAATGTCCGGCACCGCCCAGGGTGCCGTCTACATAGATGCCGTCCTCTTTGATATTCAGTCCGTCCAGACATTCATTCAAAAGAACGGAGATATGATGAAATTCACTCATAGTCCGATTGCCTCCAGAGATGCCAGCAGCTTCTCGGGGGTAAGGTTTTCAGCCTCAAAGGCTGCGAATTCTTCGGTAGCCCAGATCTCGGCCTGCCCTGCTCTGCCTACGATGGTAACGTCGCGGCGGATGCCGGCATAGTCCAGAAGATTCTGTGTCAGAGTAAAGCGGAACTGCTTATCGGGCTCGCACATAGCCGCGTTCATAAAGATCAGGCTGGTGGCGGCGCCCTTCTGGGAAATGGGAAGCTGATTGTAGTTATCGCTTAAGGTCTGCCAATCCTGGGCAGTATACACGGTCAGACAACGATGACCGCAGTTGACACCAAGGGTCACATAAAAGCTGCCGGAAAGCTCCATACGCAGCTTTGCGGGAACGAAGATTCTGTTTTTGTCGTCCAGTTTCGCAGGGAATTTACCGATCATCGTGGCTCACCTCCTCCATTTTGCTCCACTTTTCATCCATTTTGCTCCACTTAAGCACAGTATAAACCCTGCTTCTCAAAAAATCAACCTTTTTTTACAAAATTTTCTGTTTTTTTGTAAAAAACCGGTGAATTTCTAACTTTTCGTACATTTGTTCTATATTGTTCGGCCGTTCAGGGATGAAATATCAGCTCCTCCCCTTTCCAAACGCCTTGAATTTTGGTGTGTTTTTTGCTGCTGCCCAGCAAAAAGTCCGACAGCGCACCCTCCACCTTTTGCTCCACCAGATGGCGGATATGCCGGGCGCCCTCCTTGGCACTGCAGCCTTTGCTCAGGCGCTTTGCCAGATCCTTTGGCAGCAAAAGCTGCACCCCGGACGCACCCATCCGCTGCTGCAGTTGGGTCAGGTATTTCTGCGCGATGGCCTCCATCGCGCCGTCACCGAGCGGCGCAAAGCAGACGATGCGATCCAGCCGTCCCAAAAACTCCGGTGTAAAGGTGTGGGAAAGCGCCGTCTGCGTTTCCTTTTCCCGTCCTGCCGGGCAAAAGCCAAGCCCCTCACCCCGCAGGGCGCCCCCTACATTGGAGGTCATCACCACAATGGCATTCCGGAAGCTGACTGTGCGTCCGTTTGAATCCGTCAGCTGCCCTTCCTCCATGATCTGCAGCAGAATCCCCACCACATCGGGATGTGCCTTCTCCAGCTCATCCATCAGCACCAGGCAGTAAGGCTTTCTGCGTACCGCTTCCGTCAGCTTGCCGCCTTCTTCATAGCCCACGTAGCCGGGAGGCGCACCGATGAGCCGGGATACGGAATGTTTTTCCATATACTCGGTCATATCCAGCCGGATCATGGAATCCTTGCTGCCGAAAAGCTCCTCTGCCAAAGCCCGGCAAAGCTCCGTCTTTCCGACCCCGGTAGGCCCCGTAAACAGCAGGCACGCCACCGGCCGATCCTGATCCCGGATGCCGGCAAAGCCCCGGCGTACCGCCTCCGCTGCCGCGCGGACAGCCTCCGCCTGCCCTACCACCTTTTCCTCCAGCCGCTGCTCCAGTTGCAAAAGCCGCTCCCTTTCGTTGGCGGTCAGGCTGCCTGCAGGGATACCCGTTCTTGCGGACACCGCCCAGGCGATATCCGCGCCGGTGACACTACGGCTTCGACCCAGCCCGCCTCGGGATGCCAGACGCTGCATTTTGTCACGCAGCTCTGCCGCCTTTTCAAATTTGCTTTCCCGGACGGCTTCATTCAGCTCCTGCTCCAGCTCCAGCCGGGATGCGCTGTTTTTGCCCTGATGCAGCTCCTCCATTCTGGCGTGGGACGCGCCTTCGTCCAGCAGATCAATGGCCTTATCCGGCAAATACAGATCCGGCAAATACCGAACCGACAGCCGGATCGCCTCCTGGATCGCCTCCTCACTGATGCGCAGGTGGTGATGGCGCTCCAAGCCCGGTTTCAGGCAGCGCAAGATCTCCGCCGTAGCTTCCGCAGATGGCTGCTCCACCATCACCGGGCGGAATCTTCTGTCCAGCGCCGGGTCTTTCTCAATAAATTTTCTGTATTCCGTCAATGTGGTCGCACCCAGCATCTGCAACTCTCCACGCCCCAGCGCCGGCTTAAATATATTGGCAGCATCAATGGCGCCCTCTGCCGCGCCGGCGCCCACAATGGTATGCATTTCGTCCACAAACAGAATCACATCACCGCTGCGGCGGATCTCCGCCAGCACGTCCCGGAGCCGTTCTTCAAATTCGCCGCGGTATTTTGTGCCTGCCACCAGATTCGCCATATTCAGGCTCACCAGCCGCTTATCCTTCAGCTGCGGCGGCACGTTTCCCACAGCCATCCGCTGGGCAAGCCCCTCGGCGATAGCCGTTTTGCCCACGCCCGGCTCCCCGATCAGCGCAGGATTGTTCTTGTTTTTGCGGCTTAAAATACCGATCACCGTATCGATCTCCCGGTCTCTTCCCACCACCGGATCCATGCTTGATGCCTTCTGGATCAGATCCTCGCTGAATTGTTCCAATAATTTCGTAGCGACCGCCTCCTTTTTTTGCCTTTCGGCTGCAGGATCCTGCCATTGCAGATAATCCACTGTCCTCGTAAATACCTCATCCGCATCCACCTGCGCGATCCCCAGCAGCTCCAGCGCCGCCGATTTGCGGCAGCGGAGCATCGCCAGCAGCAGATGGGTCGCATCCACTTCCTTTGCGCCCAGCCGCACTGCTTCCTTTGCCGCCAGGCGCAGGATCTTCCTTGCCGAGAGCGTAAATCCCTGGGGCAGCGGCAGCTGCGCCGAGCCAACGCCGTACAGCAGCGACGCCATCTGCCCCATTATGGTGGGGTCAAGCCCGGCACCGGTCAATATTCTGCCCGGCCAGCTTTCGTTTTCCAGCATCGCCAGCAAAAGATGCTCGCTGCCAACGTAGCTATGTCCTCTTTTGCGCGCCTGCGTGAATGCCGAGCGCAGCAATTCGTCGGCAGCGTGTGTGTAATGCATAGCGATCCCCTCCCTATCCGCAAATTTTCACCACGCAGAACGAAAAATATACGAATCTTTTTGAAAAAAGGAATTGCATTTTTCAAAAACCGTGCTAAAATATACTTGCATAGCGTGTTTCGCAAATGCGCAAAAACATATATTGGAGGAAAATTCAATGGCTTACAATATCACTGATGCTTGTGTCAAGTGCGGCGCTTGCGCTGACAACTGCCCCGTCGAGGCTATTTCCGAGGGCGAAGACAAGTATGTCATCGACGCTGACATCTGCGTTAGCTGTGGCGCTTGTGCTGACGGCTGCCCCGTAGAAGCTATCGAGGAAGGCTGATTCATTTGAATCCGCAGTCAGTCTGCGCTACCGGAATCCGGTTCGCGCAGACTGATTTTTTATTCCACACCCGGAGGATGCTATGGAATATCTGCAAAACGGTTTTGAGCTGAATATCGCACCCGGTACTTTCCCCTTAAGCACAGACTCCATCCTGCTGGCGGATTTCGTGAAGCTGCCGAAGCAGGCCAAGGTTTTGGATCTTGGCGCCGGCTGCGGTACGCTTGGGCTTCTGCTTTGCGCCAAGGACAGCGGCTGCAGCGTCACCGGCATCGAGCTGAGTGAAGCCGCCCACGCCGCGGCGCTGGAGAATATTGCGCATAATCATCTGCAGGAGCGTCTGTTCAGTATATGCGCCGACCTGCGCCACATCCCCCGGCGCTTCCCTTCCGGCAGTTTCGATTGCTGCGTTTCCAATCCTCCCTATTTCACCGGCGGACCTGCCAGCAAGGCTGCGCCCCAGGCCCGTCGGGATGACAACTGCACTATCAGCGAGCTGTTCACCGCTGCCGCCTGGGCGACCCGTTACGGCGGTGATTTTTACCTGGTACACAAGCCGGAGCGGCTGGCAGAGATCTGCGCCGGCGCTGCAGCTTCCGGTCTGGAGCCGAAACGCCTGCGGCTGGTGCGCCACAGTCCCGATGCCGAAGTCAGCCTGATCCTGCTGCAATGCAGAAAGGGCGGCAAGCCGGGGCTTATCTGGGAAGATCTTTGCCTGCACAACGCAGACGGCACGCCCACAGACAGCTACAAGAAAATTTACCATCTTTAGGAGGTCTCTATGGCCGGAATGTTATATCTCGTCCCCACCCCCATCGGCAACCTGGGCGACATCTCTATCCGCTGCCGGCAGACGCTGGAAAGCGCGGACTTCATCGCAGCGGAGGATACCCGGGTCACCCTGAAGCTGCTGAATCATCTGGGCATCAAAAAAAGCCTTGTCAGCTACTACGAGCATAACAAGGCATTTAAGGGTAATGTGATTTTGGATCGGATCCTCGCCGGTGAGACCTGTGCGCTGGTGTCCGATGCCGGAAGTCCTGCCATTTCCGATCCCGGCGAAGAACTGGTGAAGCTGTGTGCTGAAAACGGCATCACGGTCTGCGCCATCCCCGGCCCCTGCGCCGTCATCACCGCGCTGAGCATCTCCGGTCAGACCACCGGCAGATTTTGCTTTGAGGGCTTCCTCTCTACGGCGAAAAAGAGCCGCCGGGAGCATCTGGAGGCGCTGATCGGTGAGACCCGGACCATGGTCTTTTACGAAGCGCCCCACAAGCTGCTGAACACTTTGGAGGATATGGCCGCCGTGTTCGGTAATGACCGCCCCATCAGCCTTTGCCGTGAGCTGACCAAGCTCCACGAAGAGGTTGTCCGCACCACACTGGGCGAAGCTGTCACCAAATACACAGAAAATCCCCCCAAGGGCGAATTCGTCCTTGTGGTTGCCGGCGCACCTGCGCAGGAAAAAGTCTCCTTCACCGCGGACGACGCCGCCAAACGGGTGGCACAGCTGATGGCAGAAGGCATCTCCCGCAAGGATGCCGTCAAGCAGACCGCCAAGGAATTGGATCTTCCCAAGAATGTTGTCTACGACGCAGCATTGACAGTTGAATAAACAAAAAACGCCACCCGTTTGGGTGGTGTTTTTGGCAAATGACCCTAATTTTAATACAAATGCACCCCCTTTTGGTGTTAGGGGGTGCAAAGTCATTTTAGGGGGTGCGTTTTTTAATTCAGGGGGGTGCAAACAGAAGATACAAAATATGAGTAATCTACAGGAATTGCACCGATTTTCTCAATAAAGAAACGGTTAATCATCAAAGGAATATTGCTTCTGCTGTGCATAATCTTTACTCTGCTTACCTTCAAATAAGTCTTGTTTTCGGCAACATAAAAAGACAACTGATGTTCTATTGATGCACCTAAGTGTGAAAAAACTATAATTGATCTATTTCTATCAAATGTATACTCGAGGGTATCGTTGACATCACGGATAGACAATTTGTCGAGTGCTTCGTTCTGCTCACAGTTTAAAACAAAGCAATAGTGTTGTGTTAGTGGATCGGAATTGGTTACATTATTTCGAACTTTCTTATCTGCAATTACTGGCTTAAAAATCAAAAACAAAGCCAAAGGCATAGCAAGAATGAATAAAGCGATAAACGCGACGAATTCCATAGAAGCACCTCCTATCGCATATTGGTTCAGTTCATTTTACCATAAAAATAAATATTATTCAATAGTTTAACGATTGTTGGCTGTAATTCAACGATCGCCCCACTAAATCAACGATTATGCCTATATTTTAACGATTATCAATCTTTTAACGATTTGAACTCAGTGAAATATTTGCCTTGCGGCAAATGTGAAATAATTCACTTCGTGAATTGTGAAATTTGATGCTACGCATCAAGTGAAATGAAATAAATCCACTCACGCCCGCAGGCATTTCACATTGCGAAGCAATATTTCACACGCGAAGCGTATTTCACAAATCCCGCAAGGGACTTATTTCGTTGAAAAAGACCTATGCTTTGTATCAAAGCATAGGTCTTTTTCTGGCTAATAACTATAATTTTGATACAATACTTTATTGTGTTTTCTCGATTTCAGCAATATACAGAATTATATTTCTACTTTCGCCACTTTCATATTCACTAACAATATATTTGATTTTCAAATACTGACCATCTTGTGTAACAACACCGCCGTGAGATGAGGTAGCGTTGTAACCGTTCATGATTTCACCATCGGTGTATTCAAAGTAGATACCGTCTATTTCAAAATGCTCCGTATCGTGCCCTTCGTATGGCATGGGATGGAAATTTTCAACATATCCCTCCACGTAACAAACACGATTCGTTTCCAATAGTTCTTTATATTCAATGTGCTCAACCACCATCCCAAGGGTGGAAATAAGAAACAAGAGCACACCCAAAGGTCCTACAATAAAGCCCACTACTTTAAAAAATGCAGGATGAAAGCCACGCACATCCTCGCCGCGCTTCTTCGCTTTTATAATAGATATTGATGTTGCAAAAAAGCCTATGCCAACGATCAAAGGAATTAAATTCAATAAATATTCTGATAAATCGAACCCGTATTCATATAGAACCTTTTCCATAGCTCTCCTCCTTGTGTTTCTTCGCTTCATTATACCACAAAAAAACAAAAACCGCAATCCTTTTGTACCAGAATTGCGGTTTATGTTTGGCAGAGGATGAGGGATTCGAACGAGACCAACAAAACTTTTTGTGTGTCAATTTCAGCGTATTTCTTCATTTTTAGTCTTTTATGAAACTATTTGTTCTCAAAAGACCATATCATTTTCATTCGTTCTATTCTCGTAAGGGAAAAAATAAGGGAAAATCCGCCCGGCAGGTGTATCAATAATAGTAATACAGCACCCCAGGAGATATCTCCTGGGGTGCTTAGTTTGGATTACTTCTTAACCGTCAGCTTGACCTTGACGGTGTAAATGGTGTTGCCGCCGTTGTCTTTTACCCGGCAGCGGTAGTAATTGCCGTTATGACTAGTCTTAGAAGTGAATGTAAAGGTAGCCTTCTTTGCGGAGCTGGAGGAGCAATTCGTCCAGGTCTTGCCGCCATCGGTGGAAACCTGCCACTGGTAGGTTTTGCCTGCACCGGTAGCCTTTACTGTGAACTTGGCGGTTGCACCGGCCTTGACTGTCTTGGCCGTGGGCTGGGTGGTGATGCCCAGGACATACAGCCGAACGGCATCGGTGTAAACCGTATTTCCGGCATTGTCCTTGATCCGGCAGCGGTAGTAATTGCTGCTGTGGCTGTTCTTGGATGTAAAGGTAAAGGTTGCCTTCTTTGCGGAGCTGGAGGTGCAGTTCTTCCAGGTCTTTCCGTCAGTGGAAACCTGCCACTGATACTTCAGACCCGTACCGGTAGCCTTCACAGTAAACTTGACGGTCTCACCGGATTCCACCTTCTGGGTCTTGGGCTGGGTGGTCACGCCCAGAACGTATGCTCGGACAGAACTGGTGTAGACCACATTTCCGGCAGAATCCGTAACCTTACAACGGTAGTAGTTGCCGTTATGGCTGGTCTTGGATGTAAAGCTGAAGGTTGCCTTAGTTGCAGAACTGGAGGAGCAATTCTTCCAAGTCTTACCGTTGGTAGAAGACTGCCACTGGTACTTAAGACCTGTGCCAGTTGCCTTTACGGTGAACTTAACGGTTGCGCCAGACTTTACAGTCTGTGTCTTGGGCTGGGTAGTTACACCCAGAACGTAGAGACGAACTGCGCTTGTATAGACTACATTGCCTTCGCCATCCGTGACCTTACAGCGATAATAATTGCCGTTGTGAGAGGTCTTGGAGGTAAAGCTAAAGGTTGCCTTGGTTGCAGAGGAGGAAGAGCAGTTCTTCCAGGTCTTACCGTCGGAAGAGGACTGCCATTGATAGGTCAGGCCAATGCCGTCAGCCTCCACTATGAACTTGGCAGTAGCTCCGCTCTTGATCTTCTGCGTTTTGGGTTGAGAAGTAATCTTCGCTGGAATAAGCTTTGCAGCATAGGTTGCCTTGTATGCTGCATTTCCTGCACAGCTAACGACCTCTGTGTCCCAACCGTAGAAGGAGTAGGTGTAATACCGATCTTGTTCTCGAACAGGAGTTTGCGGCTGCTCAACAACATCACCCCAGTGGTATGTTTTACTGCTGATTACTGTGTCATCCCAGTTCTTGAATACTACGGTGTAATCGATGTAGGCAGCTTTAAAAGTTGCGGTGTAGGTTGCATTGCCTGCACAATTTGCAACTGCTCTATCCCAACCAGAGAACGAATACGTATAGGTATTATCACTTTCCCTGATAGGATCAGCAGGAGCAATAACCTGATCGCCCCAGTGATAAGTATTGGAAGAAATCAGA
>JAFSCD010000011.1 GCA_017436955.1 Oscillospiraceae bacterium
ATCCAGTAATATAAATATCACAATCAAAATCAACTCGAAATGAATTAACAGCATCTTCCCATCCATCAAGTCTTTGGAGTTCATCGAAAAACAGGTACATTTTCTTATTTGCAATGACTCTACCTTTTACAAAAAAATAAAAGTCTTCAACAGTCATTCTTCTAAATTCAAAAGATTCAAAATTCATTTCGATAATTTGAGATTCATCAACACCAGAATCTTTTAGATAGTTAACCATTAGTTTTAAAAGGCTCGACTTCCCACAACGTCTAACGCCAGTAATTACCTTAACAGGTTCAGTGTCACGAAATGCAATCAACTTATTCAAATAAGAATCTCTTCTTTTTAAGTCACTTTTTTTCAGCATAACATTTCTCCTCGTTACAATAATAGCATAAACTCATCAAAAAAATAAATTTTTTGCTCTTTAGTGCAAAAACTTTATTTCATTTTTTAGTATTTTATGCTTTAAGTTTTTCTTTTGTATTATTTGCAATATACTTACAAATCCATCATCTTCAACAAACTTGAATTTACTTAATAGATAACTGTTTATCTCTTATCTTCAAACATGCCTCAATATGCATAATCCAATGTCTTGAAAATGGCATCTGAATCAATCCTTTTACATCTTTTCCACACCAATAATCAATTAACCAATAGGCATTTTCATCTACACTTACTACATTTAATTTTTCCAACTGTTTTCTTCTTTCATCTGATATTTTTTCCTTCATATCACTATATGTAAGTGTCTTTAAAATCTGTGTTGTTGATTTATCAACATCACCAATATAATTATACAGTTCTTCAATAGACAGTTTCTTAGAAAACTCTCCAATTTCTTCTTTTACAAGTTCATTTGCAGTTGTTATAATCGGGGATTTTATGCGACTTTGATAATCTCCCTTAAACAAAATTTGTTCATCAGTTGCAATAAGCGAATGTGCTACAATATCCTCTATACGAAAAATATGCCACAAGGAATATGCAATCGTTTTGTTATGATAACCTTTTACGTTCATATAAGGCATAGCACAAAAATCAGCATCCGACAGTTCATACCTAAACTGCATAATTTGTTCCATTAGGCTTCTGCGAAGTTCTAATAATGTATCTATACCCTTTGCAAAAGTGTCTTTTCTCTTAATTTGTAACTGTAAGGTCTTATTCATTTCTGCCCATTCTTTATTCATAAATTAGCACCTCGCTAAATTCAAATTTGTCAAATAGATTGTATCAAATTGCTGTGTAAATATCAACCAATGTAGAAAAACGCACGATGGTTTCGTATTAAAACCATCGTGCGTTTTTGGCAAAGTATGATAATTTTGCTCCGCTTCATTTCGGTTTCACAGAGTTTCAAATCCAAAATGAAACTCTGCGGAAAAGAGTGAAACTCTCTACAGGAAATGAAACTATGCCAATCAGATAGTTAAATTGGAATTTGGGAAACAGGCAATCTGTTATTGACACAAATAGTTTGCGACAAATTCATCAACATTAGCAAAACGTTTGGCGCTTATTCCTACCCGCATATAAGCTTGCTCATGTTTTCGCAAATATTTATCAAATTTTTCTGTATTATCCTCAAGAGAATCTGGATTGTATTCTTCCATAATAGGGAACATCTCTTTTGCCAACCCTTTGAATCTCGGAGAGCATAAAATGCAGTCTGCACATATTCATAAATGAAGCAAAAGCAGTATTTTTGCCACTTTTTCAACTTTATTTCGCCAATTTGAATAAAAACAATGGTTGCAAGATGAGGAAGTCTGTGGTATTATGTTGGCATATACTTAACTGTTTACTTGCATATAAGGAGGTTGTTATGTCCTTTAAAAAAGAAATAGAATCGATTCGCCCTGCAAGAATTGATCCAATTGAAGAAAAAAGAAAGAACATTTCCTGCTTAATTGATGTGTTGTCAAACGAAGTGAAAAGCTCTATTAGGGAGAAAGCGAAGAAAACACCCAATAATGGAATTCCATTCTCTTGTTCTGGAAGTATTTGTTTGGGTACGACAGGAGATTTTACTTTTCAAACGATAGTTTCCATCGAGGAAAGCAAAAAGAAAAGATTTTTGGATTGGGATTATGCAGGCCGGCCTCTCTATGATGTTTATCGTTACTATAGCCTTTCTGAAGATGGACAATTTGTTCTTGAGGAACTGCGTAAATCCCTAAAGGCGGATAACATACGTGTAAATGAATTCACACTTTCGTTTGGTCGACACGCAATGTCTGATAGTGAAGAAATAGGTCGTTATGTTGGTGTGTATCGCATAAGCAATGTTTTTGGAGGTTATTATGCTGGTGAGTTACCAGTAATGACGAAGAAAACGCCAGGAAGCTTTTTCTTTTCCAGCAAGAACACAAATAACTGTTTTAAAGAAACATTTAGTAATACAATGCCAGGACTGTGTTTGAATTATGTATACGGATAACCATTGATATGTACCAGGGGGAATTTTATACATTGACTTAAAGACAGAAGAAAACGCCTATTGACTTTCATAACCGCAGATAAAGGCGACTTCAATGATCGGTCTATCTGAAAAGACCAAAAGTTTTGCGGCTTCGGTCAACTGACAGCGCAGCACATAATCATGGATTGTCATGCCTACTGTGCTGGTGAATATACGGTGCAAGTGATACTTTGAATAGTGGACTACTTCAGCAACCGTTTCCAGATCCATCTTGCCGTCAAGATTGGCTTCAATATAGTCAATGACTGTCTCTATGCTAACCACAGTTTTATTTTCCATTTTGCCCACTCCTTTCCGTGGAAATATAATAGCAGAACCAAGAAATCCTGTTTTAATAATTCTTGCTATGTGTCATATCTTTTTGTTTTATGCTCTATCCGGCCCCATTTCAAGGCCTGGATTGTGAATTATAAAGTGTAGTTCATCTATTCCAAAAAGCAGAGAAGTGATGGGACGCTTTGAACACAAATAATCTTTTTCTCGGCACAATGAAACTAACTTAATCACGCTGACACTTTTCTGGTAGGAAGAGTTTCAGCGTGATTTGCTTTGTGCCTCAAAAGCACCAGCTTTGCAGTGTTTATTTCTGCGCCGACAGACCACAATGAAACTAACCCGAAAATGAAAAAAGCCCAAAACCCCTGTTCTGCAAGAATTTTCGGCAAAAGAAAAAGTTCGATAGTTTCAGATACTCTCGTATCAAAACTATCGAACTTATTTGGTCCGAGTGGGGAGATTCGAACTCCCGGCGTCTTGAACCCAAATCAAGTGCCCTACCAACTGGGCCACACCCGGAAACTGAAATGTATTATACACTATGCAAAACAAAATTGCAACAGCGTTTCGTCGAATAATAAAAGCAGGAATGGGGTTCCCCCATTCCTGCTTTTTATTCTCATTTCTTCGCCTGGTCGCGGAGGATCAGCTTTTTCATTGCCTCGATGCCTACCTTGATGGCGCTGGAGGTATCCTCGGTCATGGGCATAAACATGCCTGCCTTTTCCCTCTCCTGATTCCAAACCGCGTGGAAGCAGGAGCCACAACGCACGCCCAGCGCATCCGCCACAACGAACAGCGCAGCCGATTCCATTTCGCTGGCCTTCACGCCCAGCCGCTTCCAGCTCTCCCACTTATTCAGCAGCTCATAGTACACCGGGGATTTTTCCGGGCTATGCTGACCGTAGAAGGAGTCCTTGCACTGGACGATGCCGGTATGGGTATCATAGCCCAGCTCCTCGCTGGCCTCCTTCAGCGCCGCCGTCACCTCGAAATTGGCAACCGCCGGATACTCCACCGGCGCATACTCATAGGAGGTATGCTCAAAGCGGATTGCGCCGGTAGCCACCACCACATCGCCGGGCTTCACGTCCAGATGGATGCCGCCGCAGGTACCCACACGGATAAACGTATCCGCGCCGATCTTCACCAGCTCCTCCATAGCGATCGCGGCAGAGGGACCGCCGATGCCGGTGGAGCAGACGGAAACCTTCTCCCCCAGCAGTGTACCCGTCCAGATATTATACTCCCGGTTCATACCGATATGGACGGGATTATCAAAGTGCCTGGCAATGGCCTCGCAGCGACCGGGATCACCGGGCAGCAGCACGTACCGGCCTACATCGCCCTCCTGGCACTGAATATGATATTGCTTTTCCGTAGCTTGCATAGCGTTTCCTCGTTTAGTAGGTGCCGTCGTTAGCGGCGGTCTTGCCGGCCTCCAGAGCCTTTGCGATCTTTACGATACGGGAGGTACCCAGGCGGTCAGCGCCCAGGGCGATGAACTTTTCCGCATCCTCAATGCTGGAAATGCCGCCGGCAGCCTTGATCTTCACGTGGGGTGCCACGTGCTTGGCAAACAGCTCCACATCGTGGAAGGTGGCGCCTGCGGTGGAGAAGCCGGTGGAGGTCTTGATATAGTCCGCGCCGGAATCGGAAACGCACTTGCACAGCGCGATCTTCTCCTCATCGGTCAGCAGGCAGGTCTCGATAATGACCTTCAGCAGCTTGCCCTTGCAGGCCTTCTTGATGGCTGCGATCTCGGCAGTGATGGCGTCCCACTTACCTTCCTTTGCCCAGCCGATATTGATGACCATATCCACCTCATCGGCACCGTTATCCACGGTATCACTCGCCATAAAGCACTTGGCGGCGGTGGTGGCGTAGCCATTGGGGAAGCCGATGACGGTGCAGATCGCCAGTCTGTCGCCCACATATTCCTTCGCCTGCTTCACAAAGGACTGGGGAATGCAGACAGAAGCGGTATGGTAGCGGATGCCGTCGTCGCAGATCGCCTTGATATCTGCCCAGGTGGCAGCCTGACCCAGCAGGGTGTGGTCACATTTCGCAAGAATCTCACTGATATTCATAATACATTCTCCTTTTACTGTACATTAAAGTCCTTTTTCTGCTGCTCGTTGATGCCCTTGAGCTGATTGAAATAGGCAAGGTTCAGCAGCAGCGCGTGCATGGTCTTATCCAGCTCGCTGCCCTCGGAATAGTCCGCCTCGAACATCCAGTCCACACGCTCGTGCTTCAGCAGCGGCGCAGCCTGCTGCTGATGACCCGGATGATAGATGGCGATGGAATGACCGCCGGACTGCTTCACCAGTTTCATGCAGGGCACGTCCGTCAGACCGTCGCCAATGTAGATCATATTGCTGAAGAACACCCGTTTCTCACTGTCAGGACGGGAATTGTTCAGATCCACGTTGTTGTTGATATCCAGCACGCCCTTGTTGATGCGGTAAACGAACTGGGTCTTGTTGGTGTAGTTGACCGCCATCTTGGGCCAGTAGGCCTGACCGTCCTTATAGAGGAATTCGCAGGCGTAGATCCGCTTGAAATACTTGGCGATGGACGTACCCTCAATGATCTCCTTCAGGCCGGAGGAGAGCACGTAATGCTCCACCTCTACCCCGGCTTCCTCGGCATAGCGGTTGATCCGTTCAAACCACCCCTCCACACCGGGATGATATTCGATGTCCTTGCCGCAGGCCACCAGGGATTCCCGGGTCAGCGGTGTGTCCACCTGCCGCGCCTTTTCCACCATGCAGTACATATAAGTCAGAATCGAGTCCATAGTTTCTTCCGTTGCCACCTCATGAGTGTGGCGCCAGAATTCGTCGGGCTTCATACCGATACTGGGAATGAAGGTGTACTCCTGCATATCCCGGGTACAAAGCGTTTTATCAAAATCGTACATAATGGCAATAATGGGTTTTTTCATATTCGCACCTCCCGGAACGTCTTTTATTTAGTATAACATTACGATGTTCTCTTGTCAAATGGGCGCTTTCGCTGCCGTTGAGTATTCAAAATCCACCGATGGGCAGATTTTGCAACATTTTTCTTCCGGGTGTGTTATAATGGCATTACAGGAGGTGAGGCGATGAAATTTACGCTCATCATCGACAAGGAAAAGGACGAGGAAATCGTGGCGACCGTCCACAGCCGTACGCCGCTGATCGACGAGATCGAAGCGCTGATCTGCCGCCACGCGGACCGTATTCCCGGCTACACCGAGGATGATATCAAGCTGCTGCGCCTTTCGGATATCGAATGTATCACCGTGCTGGAGGGCAAGACCTATGCCATCGACACGAAAAACCGCCGCTATCGGCTGAAGCAGCGGCTGTACGAGCTGGAGCAGCAGCTGCCGCCGTCCTTTATTCGCATCAACAAAAGCGCCCTTGCCAACGAGACCCGGCTGGATCGGTTCCGGGTTACCTACGCAGGCAGTGTGGACGCTGTGTTCAAATGCGGTTACACCGAATATGTATCCCGGCGGTGCTTCGCCCAGATCAAAAGGAGGCTGGAATCGAGATGAAGAAGTTTTGGAAGGAATTTTTGCTGCGTGGTCTGATCTGCGCGGCAGGCGGTCCGGTTATGCTTGCCATCATTTTCGGCATTTTAGGGTATACCGGCACGGTGGAAAGCATCCCTGCCAATGAGGTCTGTCTGGGTATTCTCACCATTACCCTGCTGGCGTTTATCGCCGCAGGCATGACCGCCATTTACCAAATGGAGCAGCTTCCCCTGCCTACGATGATCCTGATCCACGGCGGCGCGCTGTATATCGCGTACCTGCTGACCTATCTCATCAACGGCTGGCTGCTAAATCAGGTGATGCCCATTCTTATCTTCACCGGAATTTTTGTGGTGGGTTATGCCCTAATCTGGAGCATTATCTACCTGATTGAACGCAAAAAAATCCAAAAGCTGAACAAACTTCTGCAGAAATAAATGTAGGGGCGATCATTGATCGTCCGCATAAAAAGGTGCGTTGCGAAATTCGCAACGCACCTTTTTATTGTTAGTAAATTTATGATCAATCCGCTAAATCATTCTTTGCGCAACTATCGCAGAATACCACCCAGCTCTCGTCCGGTTTCTCGCCATCAGTAACTTTCACGCTCACAGTCTTATTGCAGTTCGCACCGTCGCAATGAAGCGTAACTGTCTCATTCGCGCATGCAGACAAGCACAACACGATAACAATAACCGTAACAAACACTAACAATTTTTTCATAGCCAATCCTCCTGGTATTTCTTTTTCTATTCTTATAGTCTATCAACGAATTCCATTTTGTTAGGCCTTTAACCACTCAATAGTATAGCTTTCTCCTTTTAGTTTGCCTATGTTTTCAACATACTGCCTAATCACTTCTCTCGTGCTTTCAATCGCTTGCTTGACGATCTCTTGCGTTTTTGCATCATCTCTTAATTTGTTAACGCCTTTACTAATGATTTCTCGTTCTTCTTCGGCAGTTAACTTTGTAAAAGGTCCCAGCTCACATACAGGCTTAAAAATTGTGCTTTCAACCTCTTCCGCTCCAAGGATTTGTGCGGGTGGTAAATAGATTTTTACAACCCCATCATCGTTTGGCTCCTCAATTCGCATCTGATTCGTATCAATACCTACTTTGACAATAACGTCGTACTCAAACCATACATATTGCTTTCCAATATCAACGAAGCCGCCTTCTTTTTCATATGCTGCAACATTATGATATCGACATTCAAGGGTGGTTAATTCACTTATTGCCTCGATCTCAAAAAAATCGTGCTTTTCAGTTTTGTTATTCGGTCTAAACACAAACCAAAGAACCATCAAAAGAGCGATCAGCAGCAAACCTGCTCCAGAAATAAATAAATTTCTTACAAACGGATTGATTTTTTCCTTGCCTTCCTCGTCCGTTGCTTCCTCTATAACTTGTACACTCCTCTGCAAATGCTCCATATTCTACTCCCCCTGTACAGCAGCTGTACTAAAAACTAGCGTCCATTCATCACTAGCCAGCAGCGGATCTAATAGTGATTTAATCGTATTCTCCAGATTTTTGCGTGCACTTGTTATCAATTCAGCATTTGCCTCCGCTTTTGCACGTGCATCAGTTTTGCAAATATAGGTAACATCTTTTCCTGTCCAATCATCTTTCTCATCAGGGTAGTAATAGAACTTGTGTTCTTCATCTTGCAAAAGTTCGATTTCAAAGCTAAACTTATCTGGCAGAATCACAGTGACTACTTTACTATTATCGTCAATTTCGTAATCGATATCTTCCAGATTAATATTCGGCTTTACCACAGCATAATAAAGCACATACCCATCCTTCGTGCCTTCAATATGTGCCTTTGCCACACCATGCTGAACGTATTTTGCCGTTGACAGCTTTGCAGTCTTAATAACCTCTGTTAGGGTAGATGTTGTAATCAATGTTTCCTTTGGTGCATCGAAGGCACCCGTGGCGAAAAGTACAATCATTAAAACAAGCACAGCCGCAAAAACGATCAGTGGCAAATTCTGAATGATTTTTTTCATAAAGCCTTTCCTTTCTGCAAAAATTTGCTTATTTTTTGTTATTGTACCATAATTTCCTAACAAAAACAATAGTTATTACAAAAGGTGCGTTGTGAATTTCGCAACGCACCTTTTTATATCACCAAACAAACGGCAGCAAGCGCCATTTTACCTTCTGCTTGTATTTTTCGTAGCCGGGCAGTTCTTTTGTCAGCAAGGCTTCCTCATCCTTCAGCCGTACAACGATGGCTGCCGGATAGGTCCCGAAGGCGATCAGCGCGTACCAGGAACCCAAAACCAGCGGCATCATCAAAAACAGCAAAACCGTTACCGCATACATAGGATGGCGGACGATGCCGTAAAGCCCGGTATCCACCACTTTTTGTCCCTGCTCCACCTTGATAGTGCGGCTTAAGTAGGCATTTTCACGCATCACCTCGGCATACAGCGCATAGGCGATCAAAAACAGCACCGATGCGGCTACGGTGACCCACGTCGGCACATAAGACCAGGAGAATCGAAAATCCAGACCTGCTACCACAAAGCCGACGATGAACATCAGCCCGGACACCGCCACAACGCCCTTCTGCGTCCCCTGCTTTTCCTTCACATCCAGCCGCTTTTTGAGAAATTCCGGGGATTTCACCAGCATCACAAAGCCGGCGATCAGCATCGGGATAAACAGCAGGCAGATCAGCAGCCAGCCGTATGTATACTGCCACGTTCCGGCAGGCAGGAAGATCAGCAAACCTACCAGCAGCAAGCCGCAGGCAAATTTCGTTAAGGCTTCAGCCAACAATTTCATTCCAAAACCTCCAGATAATAGCTCACCGGGCGAAAACCATCGTTGCAGCTGATCATCGCCGAATGGGGATTTTTCATCCATCCGTCATAGAAATTGCCGCCACCGGCTGCCAGTTCCTGAACAAAAGCCTCCATACAGCCCCAGGCGGCGCCGCAAAAGCCCTCCGGCTTCTGTCCGCCAACGGACACCCAGCTGTCGCCGATAGTTACCTCGCAGGCGTGTTCGATGGGGTTTTCATATTGCTCCATCAGGTCAGGATAGACACTGCGCCGCATAGCGGTGATCTTCACTTTTTTCATGGCTGTCACCTCTTTTCCCCATTATATCACACGATTGGGACGGTTGCAACATAAAAACGGCAGAGGAAATCTCTGCCGCTTTTTTTACTTATTCTCTTTTTTCAGCCTTGCTTTGGCTTCTTCGACCGTTTCGCCGTCTTTGGTCAGATATGCTTCTACGAACTTATCCTCGATCTTGGTGTAGCCGCTGACCACGCCCTTTTCGATCTTCTTATAGCCGCCAACGACACCTTTCTCGATCGTCTTGTAGCCACCGGTTACCGCATCTGCAATTTTCGACTTTGCCATATCGACCCGTTTTCCTCCTATCAGATTGATTCCCAGAAGCAGTACGATGATCCAGACCGCCGTTCCGGTAAAAATGTTTAATAGCAGAATCTCTCCGGTTTCCATCCCCGGAAAAGACTGGAGCATTGACCGCTGCATTGTGTAAATGGACACGCAGGCATCCGCCAGCGCAATATTTCGCAGCGTTTTGAATATCGGAGAATCCGTGTGTCTTGCCTTTACCATCCCGATAATTGCCATCGTGATCTTGGCAAATGTGTATGTCGCAATGGTGATCATAATGATCTTATGGTGCGCTGTCCCCCGCTCTTTCAGCGCGGACAGGATATTAACGCCAACGATACACACCGACATCACCACCAGCAGAATGCCTGTAATACGCCTTGCAAAGGTCTGCGCATCCTGCTTGACCCGCAGCACACAAAACCGTGCCGTTGCCAAAACCGCGTAGTATGCGCCCACCGTAATAAACCACCAGGAATGGGTCAAAAATCCGATCGTGCAGTTGCCGGCGGCGTAAAGAAAGTTGACTGCCAGTCTTGTATAGGGACTTTTTGCGATCCCGATCAGCTTCATTTGATGCCCTTGATCATAGGAATCAGGGCGATCAGCATCACGATTCCCAGCAGGCCCACCAGCGTGCCCCAGACAAACATCTCCCAAACCAGACACATACACATACCGGCACCCAGAATCAACAGCGCAGCGATGGTATAGATCGTACGCAGTACATTTTTGCCGCTCATTTTGGGCAGCTTTATCTTCTCCATCTTGCACCAGACAAGCACGGTGACAACACCAAGTATCATACCGATACCGCCGAAGATCACGCCCTCCCAGAAGGCATTCCACTCTGGCAGAAGTGCCATACACATACCCAGCGCGAACAGCACGCCGCTGACCGTTCCCATCAGCAGTGCAACAAAGCTACTTTTTTTCATTTTTATCCTCCTTTTTATTAAACCAACACTTGTTTTGTTGTTGCAAGTTAAGTATAATACCCTCAGGAGCAAAAACAATCATCAATTTTGCAACACCTGTTGGAATAATGGGGATTTTTTATGAATACAAAGAATAACAAACGGCGCAAAGAGTCTCAGGAGAAAATTGAAAAGGCTTTCATCGAATTGCTGCAGACCCGGCAGGTCAAGGACATTACGGTGTCCGACCTGATCAAGCAAACGGAGTTAAACCGCAGCACATTTTACGCCAATTATCTGGACATTTTCGATCTTGCTGACAAGACGCGGGAAAAGCTGGAGCGGGAATTCAGCAATCTGTTTGCCGACTACGATTATTTTAACGAGCGCAGCGGCGCGCTGAAAATGTTCCGCCACATCAAAGATAATCAACTGTTCTACCAAACCTACTTCAAGCTCTGCTACGATGACAAGCATCTGATTTCCACATATGACCCCCGACGGGCAGAGCAGGAGCATATTTCCGGCAATCTGAAATATCACATTGAATTCTTCCGCAACGGACTGAATGCCATCATCAAGCTGTGGCTTGCCGGTGGGTGCAAGGAATCCCCGGAGGAAATGGCTGATGTGCTGAAGCAGGAATACCGGGGAAGATAACGAATGGCGGCTGGGAGCCTTCCCTGCCGCCATATTTTACTTTTCGGTGTGTCCAAAAATGTAGTTTATCAGATCGTCCTTATTCTCTATTTCCAATACATACTGAAACTCATTGTACAGCATTTGCTCCGCATCCTTGAAGAATCGCTCATCAGACATATGCAAGCGCTTGCCCTCGCCTTCCCGCTGCTTCTTGTAGGCGTAGATGGCTTTTATCATCTGGATCAGTTCCAGATGGTCGCCCTTTGCCAGTACGCTTTTGAAGCGTTCCTTGCGTTCATTTTCATTATCGATCCACACTGCACTTTGTGATCGCATAGCGGCGATCAGACCGCGGATCTGCTCTTTGGTCAGCAGCCGGCGCATTTTGTTCAACGCCAGTGGGTTGTCCATGGGCACAAAAACCGTCGCGCCCTTATCACTGAACGGCTTCAAAACAAAATAGGCCTTTTTCTTCCCACTAACAGTTTTTTCTTCTGTTCCAATGATTTTACAGACGCCCTGCGCACCGTACAGGATCACATCATTCACCTGAAACATAGCCGTTGCCCTCCTACTTCACGAATTGTCCACATATATATTATAGCTTTAATTTCTAGAAATTTCAAAAGCTTTTTTGCCTCAAAATCCACAAAAATCACAGCAAACTATGCGCATTCTGAACAAACGGCATATATTTCATATAAGCCTTACGATCTGCTACCTTAAGAAAAACTTAAGCTCCTTTGCATTTACATCCCCTGCCGATTCTGCTATAATACGACAGAATATGACACAATGAGGTAAATTATGAAGGAATTTTTAGGTTTCGGCGGTTATACCCGGGAGCCGGAGGGTGCGTATTCCTGGCAGCATCTGCTGTTTGTCGGCACGTTGCTGACCGTTATGACGCTCCTTGCCATCTGGCTGGGCAGAAAGAACCGCAATAAAACATTGGCGCAGAAGAATAAGGTCATTATTGCTTCCGCCATTTTGATCGACGCGTTTGAAATTTTTAAGATCACCATTTTGTGCCTGCGTGCAGACGGCGGTCCCAGCTTCAAGCCCATTTTGCAGACCCTTCCCCTGTTTCTGTGCAGCATCCAGCTGATCGCCATTCCCCTGGCTGCCTTCACCAAGGGCAGGATCGAGGAAGCGGCGCTGGATTTTGTCAGCATTTTCGGTCTGCTGGGCGCGGTGTGCGGTACCATCGGCGCCGCACAGAATTACGGCTGCTACCCGGTGCTGTCTATGGACAACGTGGTATCCGGCATTACCCACTGCATTTCCGGCTTCGCCGCGCTGTACATTATGATCTCCGGTATGGAGCGGATGCGCAGAAAGAATATGGTCATCACCTACGGTATTCTGATCTTCTTCTGCATCGCCGCTTATGTTGCCAACGTTCTGATCGACTACAACTATATGTTCCTGATGCGTGGCGACGGCACACCCTACGATATCCTTTACAATCTGGTTAGCGGCAATCCGGTGCTGTACCCTGCCCTGGTTGTTGGTCTGTTCCTGATCTACATCTACGCCTTCTACAGCATCTTCCATCTGATTGCGAAGAAGAAAGAAAAGGCGGCTGTATAAATAACGAAAGCCCCGGCTGAATTGTTCAGCCGGGCTTCTTTTATCCTTGTTCCTGCCAGTTCGCCGGGTAGACAAAGTACAAAAACCGTGCCTTGTCCTCCACGGAGAACTGAATGGAGCTGCCTTTGGGGATATAGATCACCTCGCCGGGACCGGCGGAGACCTTCTGTCCGTTTATCAGAATGTCCAGCCGTCCGCTGATGACATAGTCCAGCTCGTCGTAATTCAGTGTCCAGGGGAAGGTCGTCCGCTCCATAACCATCAGGCCGCAGCCAAGACGGGGCGATTCCTCCAGCGTCAGCAGATCTCTCGTCCAGACCCGATCCGCAGGATTTCCCGTATCCATCCGGTGCTCCTCGGTTACGTCCAAATCGGGCACCGGCAGCTTTTTGACCGGGCAATCGGACATCTGCCCCAGCTTTTCCATTACGATTTGCCGTACCAATGCCTCCAAAGCGGCTTTATCCATCCACATCTTCCTCCAAAAAATCTCTTAATGCTTCGATGCCCTGCCCCGTAAAGGCGCTGACAACGAAGATGGGGCTTGCACCCGCCAGCTCCAAAAGCTCTATGGCATCCTGCACCTGCCTGGGGGTCGCCATATCCGCCTTGGACACCACCCCCGCCACGGGAATGGGAAACGCCGACGCCTGACCCGGAGAGAACATAAACCGATCCTGGGACGCATCCTGCACGAACAGCACCTGATCCGCCTCCACGGAAGTCACCACCAGGGCGTGAAACAGCGACCGCCGCTCCACATACTCGCCGGGCGTATCAATGGTCTTGTGGATCACTTCCAGCGCCTGGGTCTTTTTATATTTCATCTCCATGCCGTTCAGACATTGGCAAAGCGTGGTCTTTCCGCAGGCCACGTGACCTACCATAATGACTTTTCTCATGTTCTTGTGATCTGGGTGGGGGCAAAGTGCAGCAGGTTTTCCAGCACCCGAAGCACGTCCTTCACAGCGGCTTCCACATCCGATACGCTGCCGCCGATGACCAAAGAGCCGTTGAAGCGATCCACAAAAACCACTTCCACATTGGCCGCCTTGGTAGCGGTATCCGCGCCGATGATGGCGCCTTCGCTAGGGGTGATGGTCATAATGCCCAGCGCGCCGAAATGCTCGCCGATGACACCCAGCTTCTTGTAAATGTCCGGGTTGGGGTTTGCGATGATATGCGCCATCGTAACCTGCTTACCGGGCACGAATTCCTGAATAATGCGCTGCTTTTCCTGAAAAATATTGTCCATTGTTCCTTCCTCCCGGTTACATCAGGCTTTCCAGCAGCTCCGGGTGGGGGCTGGGAATGACCACAGAGGAAACCACCATTCCCTCTGCGTTGGGGGTGTTGATGCCGGCCTTGACGGCCTCGGAAACAGCCGCCACCTCACCGGTCAGCACCACGAAGGACTTGCCGCCGATGCCGGTACCAAGGCGCACCTCGATCAAGTCCACATTTGCTGCCTTGACCGCGGCATCCGCACCGTATACGGAAGCGGTAACGCTGAAAAATTCCATCACGCCCACCGCCTGCATCCGCTCGGGCATCGCCGTCATATTGATAGCCTTGATGACCTGGGGATGGATCCGGGGGATAATGCAGGAATCCACCACATGGCTGCCGCCGATGGTATGTCCGGCATCCAGAGATGCCTGCACCGCTGCCACCTCGCCGGTGAACAGCAGATAGTACTTACCGGGACAGCCGGCTTTTGAGAATACCAGATTGACAGCGGCGGTCTTTAAGACGATATCCGCCACCTCGACGCCCTTGGCAATACTGTTGAGTTCCAGAAAACCAATCGTGTTCATCCTATCTGACACCTCATTCCTTCTCGATGACGATCCGCTCGCCCACAGCGGTGACCCTACCGTCAATGCTTGCGTGGATATATGCGCCCAAAGCCCCTTCCGGCGGCTGGGCAATGACCTGTCCCAGGCGGACACGGTCACCCACGGACACCGTTGCGATGCTTGGCGCGCCGATGTGCATCTTCACGGGAATTTCCACACGGTCTGCCGACGCAGTTATTATGTCCGTAATTTCGTAATTATAGTATTTTCTGACACCCACTCTTGCCGCCACCTTGTCCGACGGTGCCTTGCGACCGGCGCGCAGTGGACTTGCTGTCCATTCCTGCTCCGGCGCCTGATAGCGGATGCCGGCCTTGCCCAACTCGCCCTTGATCATAGCGTTGATTTTTCTCGGGAACAGGCTCATGGGGCAGGCGTAAGTTTCGCAGATACCGCACTCGCAGCAAAGCTGGGCGTTGCGGATATCGGGGTCATCCAGCAGCTTCTGCACATCACCGGCAACAGCCAGCTTGCGCATGATCATATGGGGACGCAGCGGATGTCCCAGCATATGCCGGGGGCAGAGCTGGGTGCAGTTGGTGCACTGGATACAGGCAATGCTGGCCTGCTTCAGCATCCGCTTCAGCTCGATCTGATAGGTATTGGCGTGGTAGCCGTCCGCAGGCAGCACCAAAATGCCGGAGGTGGTCTTGGTAACAACAGCGCTTTGCGCTTGCTCCATTGTCAGGGGCTTGCCCATCATCGGACCGCCGTTGACAACGAAGTATGTGCTGCACAACGCACCGCCGGCCAGCTCGATGCATTTTTGATAGCTCGTACCCACCGGAACACACAAAACGGTGGGCTTTTTTACTTCACCGGTTACGGTGAGGATCTTCTGGGTTAAGGGGATATCCTCCATCGCCTGGGAAATGGCGTAGACCGTGGCAACATTGTTCACCACAGCGCCAACGGCAATGGGAATTCCGGCAGGAGGCACTACCCGTCCGGTAACCTCATACACGATGGTCTGCTCATCACCGGCAGGGTAAAAGCTTTCCATCAAATGCAGGCGGACAGGCGCATTCGCCGCAGCGATGGCTGCGCGCAAGGCATCGGTTTCCTTGTGATAATGCGCTTTCAGCGCAATTACCACATTTTCGATGCCCAGCTCCTGCTTCATCGCCGCCAATGCCTTCACCAGCTCCGGCGCATAATTGCGCATTATGTATCGGTCTGTTCGCAGCAGCGGCTCACATTCAGCACCGTTGATGATCAGGTATTCAATTTTTCCTTTCAGCTTTGCGTGAGTCGGAAAGCCGGCACCGCCGCAGCCGACAATGCCGGCAGAGCGGATCTTATCTACGATGCTCATTTATTTCACTTCCTTATTGCGCGCCGGGGTTGATCTCCAGGCTGTCGATGATGCCTACGATGGCCATATCTGCCGGCACATCATCCCGACCGAAGGCCTGCCGTGCGGTACTGCCGGAAACTACCAGCACCTTTTCGCCGATACCGGCGCCGACCACATCGGCCGCAACGTAAATCTTATCCTTGGTACTCTTGGGACCGTCCTCTTCCCGGACGACCATCAGCTTCAAGCCCTCCAGGCGGGCTTCCTTCTTGGTGGCCCAAACGTGGCCGATCACTCTGCAAATAATCATTTGTTTATCCTCCCTGTTTTAATCCCGAATCACTTCCACACCGGCGTGGGCAAATACGTCTCTGGCAAGGGGCGTAATAATCGAGCCCACCGGAATGCGCACGGGATTTCCCTGCGCCATGATCAGCAGCCGGGCATCGGTTTCTGTAACCAATTTGCCAACATTGGGCATTGCGCTGCCTCTGGGCACTGCCGGGGTCTGCTGGGCAAACCTGGCAAGCTGTGCGCCGGGCACCACGATATTGGACTTGGGTCTGTATGTTTTCACGCCATAGACGCTTAAGGTCCTGGCGTATTTTTCAAGGGTATTGTAAAGCGCATTACTGCCCTTATCTTTGAATCTGCGGAAGGTCAGCGCATCCTCCAGCATGATCACCTCAACGCCGGAAAGCAGCGCATAGGTAACGGCGCAGGACACCTCATCCGTGGGGCGACCCAGGGCGATATCCGCAAGCTGGGCAATATGCAGCTTGGTGACCACTACCCGCTTGTAGCGTGTGATCTCCTTATGAGTGCGGTAATCCTCCAGATCCATCAGCACCATATCCCGGCTTAAGTCCTTGGGAACCGCATCGGCGCAGCCGCAAACCAGCAGCATATCGCGATCCTCTGCGATCGCGGTGCAGCCCTTATTTTCCATCGCCGCCATCACCTGCCGGGTGACCAAAGCGACGATCTTTTCCAGTTCATTCTGATCCATACTTTTTCACCCATCCTTTCGCAGATAGCCAACAATGTTTCCGCCGCTGACCCGGGCGGCATTGGCTTCGTCATAGTCGATATGCACCGCCAGCGCAAAATCCTTGCTGACCCGAACCTGCACATCGTTCAAGGTGACAGACCGTTCCTTTCCTATACGGATGCTGACGGACTGCCCGTGCTCAACGCCGTATTTTTGGGCATCGGCAGGGGTCATATGTACGTGGGCTTTGGCAACGATCACGCTGCCCTCGGCGGTGATCACGCCCCTGGGACCCACGATGATCACATCTGCTGCGTTTTGCAGGTCACCGGACAGCCGCACAGGCGGCTTCAGGCCCAAGATTCTGGCGTCAGTCAGGGAAAGCTCCACCTGGGTCTCCTTTCGCTCCGGACCCAGCACCGCCACGTTGGCGATCTCGCCGGTGGCTGTCACCAGCTTCACCCGTTCTTCACAAAGATACTGTCCCGGCTGGCTCAGATCCCGTTTTCTCGTCAGAATATAGCCTGCGCCGAACAGCGCTTCTTTATCCGCCCGGCTCAGGTGGATATGCCGGGCAGAGATCTCTACGGGGATCTCCATTTCCTTACCTGCGGAAAGACCGCTGCGGCTGATCACATCGGCAACGATCTGCCGGATGTCTTGCTCACTGTAATAGTTCACAGACGGCTCCCCCTTTCGTAAAAACCGGATAATTTGCGGCACATTAAGATGTACACGCAGCTGGACATTCTGTTCAGCGCCTCGATAATGTCCGGGCGGCTGCAGGCTTCGCCGCAGCCAAATGCCTGGGCAGCGCTCAATTCCGTTTCCCGGATATGGGTGCGCAGGCGGTTCAGCGCCACACACAGCTTGCCCATTTTGTAGCTGGGAATGGGATGGTCAATGCCATAAACCTTCTTCACCTGCTGGGAGTTATAGCGAATCTCCTCGCTGCTCATCCCCAGCATCATAACCTGACAGAGCGGCTCGTCTTTGACCTCCGCCGCCAGGATCTTATGGCAAAATTCCAGCAATTCTTCCAAATCGGAAATCATTTGCTTCTGTCCCTGCTCCTGTGCCACGATCTGCACCTGCATGATCATCGCCATCAGGGTATCCAGCTTGCCGCGGAACGCGATCTGCGGATGGGTCTTGGCTACCAGAAGATTGCCGCGCAGGTGGGTCATCCCCTCGCCTTTGCACAGCATTTCCTGCCCGGTTGCCGCGTCCTGATACACGGGCTTGCCGTCACGCATGGGAATTTGCGTCCGGGTCATGGTCTCCGATGTTTTTTGCGCACGGATACAGAGGGTGATGCCGTGTTCCCGGATGAAATCCGCCGCCGCCGGCGTTAAGACCGTATCGGCATCCACATAATATTTATCCTGCCGCCCTTGCGACCAGCGAGCACGCAGCTCCACATCCGTCAAAAGCTTCTTTTTCATTCAGGCACACCCTCCTTTCTTTCTTTTTGGGTGGGCAGACAGCCAAGTTTCTGTCTGCCCAACATTTCTCCCGATCAGCCTTCCAGCGTGGGCAGGATGAACTCCACCTCGTTGTGGGGACGGGGAATGACGTGAACGCTTACCAGCTCGCCAACGCGGGATGCTGCGGCAGCACCGGCATCGGTAGCAGCCTTAACAGCGCCGACATCGCCACGTACCATAACGGTCACCAGACCGCCACCGACGTGAACCTTACCGACCAGATGTACGTTTGCGGCCTTGACCATTGCGTCAGCGGCCTCGATGGAGCCGATCAGACCCTTGGTTTCGATCATGCCCAATGCTTGCAGATTTTCCATTTTGTTTACCTCCAAATATTATATGTTGTGTGCTTGTTTTTTATTGGGACAGCCGGTCGATCACGGCCTTGGCAATAGCCTCGATCTCGGCACGGCTGAAGGTGGATGCTGCTTTCCCCTGCGTGGGGCTGCCGGTGCAGGCAGGTCTTGCGCAGCTTTCCGGAGCCGGATTGCTGCCGCGGATCTCACTGAGCTCCTTGATGCCAAATGCCACGCGGCGAATGTTGATCAGGTGCATGGGACCCACATTGTCCGAGGTTGCGCTGCCGCCAACGCTGCCGCAGCCCAAAGTCAATGCCGGCTGCAGACCGGTGGAAGCGCCTACGCCACCCAGCGCGCCGGGGGTATTGACCAGCAGACGGGAAACCGGCTTCTTCAGCGCAAATTCCCGAATGACGCTCATATCCTGGCTGTGGATGGTCATGGTGTGACCCACGCCTTCGTTATTCAGTATTTCGATGCTGCGCTGGCAGGCACTTTCCCAGCTGTCCTCGGTATAAAATGCCAGAATGGGACACAGCTTTTCCCGGGAATAGGGATTGCCCTTGCCGACAGTGGTCTGATGGGACAGCAAAATGCGTGTGCCGGCAGGGATCTTGATGCCTGCCATATCCGCAATGGTCTGTGCGGACTTGCCAACGATCTGGGGATTCATCGTGCCGTTGGCACGCAGAATGAAACGGCTGACCTTATCGCTTTCCTCGGCGGTCATAAAGTAGCCGCCCTGGCGCTCTACCTCCGCGATGACCTTATCCGCGATGCAGCGCTCGGTGATAATGCTCTGCTCCGAAGCGCAGATGGTACCGTTGTCAAAGGTCTTGCTGTCGAAAATGTGCCGGACAGCCGTGGGGATGTCGGCAGATTTTTCGATATACGCCGGACCGTTGCCGGGTCCGACACCCAGCGCCGGATTGCCGGAGCTGTATGCCGCACGCACCATTGCCTCGCCGCCGGTGGCAAGGATGATGCCGATATCCCGATGCTTCAGCAGCGCGGATGTGCCTTCCTGGGAAGGAACAGTAATGCACTGCACCAAGCCTGCCGGTGCGCCGGCAGCGGCTGCTGCCCGGCTGATGATCTGGAAGGTCTCCAGAATACAGTTCTTGGCATTGGGATGGGGGCTTAAGATAATGGCGTTACCGGATTTAAGGCTGATGAGGGTCTTGTACATAACGGTGGATGTGGGATTGGTGGAAGGGATCAGCGCCGCCACGATGCCCATGGGCACGGCGACCTCCCAGACCTTCTTCTCACTGTCCTCGGACAAGATACCTACCGTCTTTAAGTCCTTGATGCTGTCGTAGGTGATGGCGCTGCCCAGCAGATTTTTCAGGATCTTGTCCTGCCAGATGCCAAAGCCGGTCTCCTCCACCGCCATCTTTGCCAGACGCTGGGCATTGGCCGCGCAGGCCTCGGCAACCGCCTTGACAATGGCATCCACCTTGCTCTGGCTGAAGCCGGCGTAGATCTCCTGCGCTGCTTTGGCCTTCGCCACCAGATCTCTTACCTCCTGAATGGAGCGTAAGTCCTTGTCAAATTCCATGGATTCACCTCCTGGTGAGCGTATTTATGCCAGCTTACTCGTTGGCGCCCAGAACAGGCAGGATCGCCTCAACTTCGTTGTGGGGACGGGGAATCACGTGGACGCTCAGCAGCTCGCCAACACGGGCAGCAGCAGCGGCACCGGCATCGGTGGCAGCCTTGACGGCACCCACATCGCCGCGAACCATAACGGTAACCAGACCGCCGCCAACATGGACCTTGCCGATCAGACGGACATTGGCTGCCTTTACCATTGCGTCAGCGGCCTCGATGGAGCCAACCAGACCCTTGGTTTCGACCATACCCAAAGCTTGCAGTGT
The DNA here is from genome assembly GCA_017436955.1 of Oscillospiraceae bacterium. Lineage (GTDB taxonomy): Bacteria > Bacillota > Clostridia > Oscillospirales > Oscillospiraceae > Faecousia. The sequence goes on from JAFSCD010000011.1 coordinate 20,649, forward strand.
GTTCATAAGAAATACCTCCAAAAAATGTTATTTTTTTTGATTTCGTTTATTGTTCCTCGCATCCGCGAAGCAGATCCAGAATCAGTAATCCATAGGGCTGGCGGCGATGCCGCATACAGCCTCGGCAAAGGCTTCGCAGGCTGCCCGGCAGGCTGCCTGATCGCCGGTGAGCAGACCGCCGGCAAAATTGGTTTCCGACGGTGGTCCGTAAAAGACCTTCATTTCCACCTGCGCCGCTTTCAGCGCCGCATCCAGACCCACCATGGCCTCCAGCGGCGGTGCGATCAGGTATGCCATCGCCGTTCCCTCCGGAACGTTTGCGGCTTTGGAAAGATAGCTGCCGGTACGGGAGATGCAGTGGGCGAAATAGACCACCGAATCGTCCGCGTTGGCGCTGAAGAAGCAGGCGTCGTTTTCGATATACAGCAGCGCCGCTTCCAGACCGCTGCGGATCTGTGCAGGATTTTCCGCGGACAGAATGCCGATAAATTCGCCTGCCAGCGCCGTATTGGCATTGGCTGCGCCGGCATACATGCTCCGGGCATAGGCTACCTGCACGTCTGCCTTCTTGGTGGCTTCGTCCAGCGCCGCGTAGGAAACATCGTCACAATCGGTGGTGAAGATGCCAAGGCTACGGTGTTCTTCCGGAATGTCCAGCTTTTCCAGCAGCATCGGGTCGGCGTTGGGGATGATGCGCACGCTTAAGACCTTGGTTTTCATTGGGCTTCCAAGCATCGGCACACCTCCTTACTTCACCAGGTCAACGCCGCTGGCCTTTTGCTCCAGGATCATGGCGATGACCTCTGCCACGTAAGCACCGGCTTCCACAGCCGCCGTGCCGTTTTTGTGGATGTTGGACACAACGGTGCGCTTGGATTCCGGCATACCCACGTATGCGTTGTAGGTAATGTAGGCGCTCATACTCTCGGCGGTTGCAAGACCGGGGCGTTCACCCAGCAGCACGCAGACCACCTTTGCGCCCAATGTTTCCGCAATATGCTCCTGGGCACCCACTCTGCCAAATCGCAGATAGAAGGGTGTGCCCACCTTCAAGCCCTTGGATTCCAGTGTTTCCGTGATAACCGGCAGGATCTTTCCCATATTGGCTTCCACAGCGGTAGAGCTTAAGCCGTCGGAAATATAGATCTGCACGTCCGGATTGGGGATGCATTTCTCCTTCAGGGTCTGCACCGCCTCCGGGCTTAACTGCCGACCCAGATCCGGTCGGGTGATGTACATATTCTTGTCCTCGCAAAGTGTCTGGACGGTGAACAGTCCTGCATCCTCCAGCACACCGGGAGCAACGTCCTTCATCACCGCGTCTCTTGCCTGGGCGTGGTCGGCACGCAGCGCCAGAAGCGTCTGTGTCTTTAACCGGGGACCTGCCCGACCTACGCCGATACGGGCCGTGGTGCGTTTCATCATCCGCTCCAGTGCTTCCGCGTCCCGGGGGCTTTCCAGCAGCGGAGCTGCCTTGCACGCCGGCGATGCAATATCTTCGCAGGCACCTTCATTGGAGGAGGAAAGGTCAATCTTTCCGGAAGCCATCAGTTGCCTGATGACCTCTTCTACGATAGCAGAAATCAGTTCCTGATTCATAGCGCTCCCCTCCTCACTTTACGAAAATGGTAGGATCACCGGCACGGTTGGTAAGCCGGCCGTTTTCCATAATGCCCATTTTTTCCAGCCACCGCTCGAACTCCGCAATGGGTCGCAGCCCCAGGATCTCCCGGATGGTGGCGGCGTCGTGATAGGCGTTTGTCTGATAATTGAGCATCACATCATCGCTGGTGGGAACGCCCAGAATGTAGTTGACGCCGCAGCTTGCCAGCAGCAGGGACAGATTGTCGATGTCATTCTGGTCTGCCAGCATATGGTTGGTATAGCAGCAGTCGCAGCCCATAGGCACGCCGTGGAGCTTTGCCATAAAGTGATCCTCAAGACCTGCCCGGATCACCTGGCGGCTGTCGTACAGATATTCAGGACCGATAAAGCCCACCACCGTATTGACCATAAAGGGCTTGAATTCCCTTGCAAAGCCGTAGCAGCGGGATTCCATAGTCACCTGATCCGCGCCGAAGTGGGCATCGGAGGACAGCTCGCTGCCCTGACCGGTCTCAAAATACATCACATTGGGTCCCTTGGCGGTGCCCCGCTCTTTCAGAAGCTGCTGCGCCTGCCGCACCGTTTCCGCGCTGAAGCCGAAGGCGTTATTGCCCTTCTGGCTGCCGGCGATGGACTGGAAGATCATATCCGTAGGCGCGCCCTTTTCCACCGCTTCGATCTGGGTGGTGATATGACCCAGCACGCAGATCTGGGTGGGGATCTCAAAGCGATTTTTCACCTCGTCAAACCGCCGCAGCACTTCACCAAGGCTGGTGGCGGTATCGTTAACGGGATTCAAGCCCAGCAGCGCGTCGCCGCTGCCGTAGCTGAGACCCTCAAACAGCGATGCGGTAATACCCTCCACATTATCTGTCGGGTGATTGGGTTGCAGCCGGGTAGACAGACAGCCGCGCTTACCGATGGTGGTATTGCACGTAGCCGTCACACGGATCTTGTTAGCAGCATAGATCAGATCCAGATTGCTCATCAGCTTGCACACGCCGGCGATGACCTCGCTGGTGAGACCTCTGCTCAGGCGATGCAGGTCATCCTCGGTACATTCATAGCTGAGGATATATTCCCGAAGCTCTGCCATGGTCCAGTTGGCGATGGTATTGTAGACCGCCGGGTCGATGGAATCCTGATTGATCCGGGTGACCTCGTCATCCTCATACGCCACCACCGGATTTTCCCGCAGATCGCGCACCAGCAGATGGCTCAGCACCAGTTTTGCCGCCACACGCTCCAGATCGGAGGTGGCTGCGATGCCGGCGAGAATGTCACCGGATTTTTCCTCGTTGGCCTTTGCCAACACTTCTTTAACCGACCGGAAAGTGAAGGTTTTGCCGGCTAAAACCGTCGAAAGCTTCATATTTCACGCTCCTTACCCAAATAACAGAGTCTTGACTACCACCGGGATCACCAAACCGTTCAGCATCGGCTTTCCCAGGTCTACATAGTCGCCCTGCTCTACTTTGATCCCGTCAATGCAGGCCACTTTGCGCCGCCCACTCAATTCCTTTTCCATCAAAATACCCAGCGCCTTGGCAATATCCTGCTCCAGCACGATCAGCGCCGGTGTACCGGCAGGCAGTGCCGTATCCATGGCCTCGCACAGACAGTGCGCCAGGGCTTTCAGTTCTTTATACTCCGGATTCGCCGCGCCCGTCAGCGCCAGGATCAGCTTTTCCGACTCGCTTTGCTGCAAAAACCACTTGATTTTCTCCACCAGCGGCTGCACCCTTCCTTCAAAACAAGCATCCTGCTCCTTCAGGCTCAGCTTCAGCGCCGGAATGTTCTTCATAGGGAACAGCTCCCGGGCATAGGTGATGGTACTGCCGGAAATGGTGGTGGTATAGGTACCGGCACCCACCACGGTGGCACGGATGGTCTCTGTGCCGGTCAAGGTGGGGATGCTTCGGGTCAGATCGCCTTTTGCGATGGATCTTCCCAGCAGCACGCCGATATCGCCGTACGGGATAGGATCGCCGTCCGGCTTTGCGATGCAGTCTGCCACACCGCCGGAGAAGCAGATGCGGTTGATGCGCTTGCCCTGCAGCTCCAGCCAGGCGCTTCCCGGCGTTCTTACCGCCTGCAGCAGCGGCTCCTGGGGCTTTATGTACAGCGCCTGCGCCAGCAGATCAGCCATTTTATCGGTAATTTTTTCAAGATCCGGGAGCGTCGTCCGCTGACCGGGGGTCAGGCGGATACCCAGATGCTGCGCGATTTTGGCAGCCGCAGGGCTGACCGATTCCACCGTCAGATCCTTTTTCAGCCGGATAAGCCGACCGCCGATATCCAGGCAGCCCTTGCTCACGGTTTCGCCGTTGTCGAAAAATACGATATTGGTGGTGCCGCCGCCGATGTCCAGATTGGCGGCTGTGCAGGCATTGTCGATGGTGTACTGAAATACGCCGCTGCCCTTGCCGGCGATAATGGATTCCAGATCAGGACCTGCGGTGGAGACCACGAATTCTCCGGCAAAGCCCCCCAGCTTTTCCAGCACCTCGGCAGCGTTTTCCTTCCGGGCGGATTCACCGGTGATGATCACAGCGCCGGTATCCACATCCCTGGGGGTAAAGCCTGCCCGGCGGAATTCCTCCGCCACGATCTCCCGGATGGCTTCGCCATCAATGAAGGCGGCATTTTTCAGCGGTGTCAGATGTACCTGGCTTTTGTAAATGACCTCTTTGTCAACGATGCAAATTCGGGGAACGCAGAAGTAGCCCGACATATTTTCCATAGAGATCCGGCTGAAAACCAGCTGTGTGGTGGATGTTCCGATGTCGATTCCCACGCTCAAAATATTCGGCACAGCGGCTTCCCTCCTCCCGAAAAAACGGTCTATTCCGCCCATTTTCTCATTCTTATACAGCATACCACATTTTTCTAGATTTCGCAATCTTTTTTTGTCACAACACTGCTTCTTGACGAAGAAAGCGTTTCCATGTATAATTTAGCATAGACAAAACGTTGCAGAAGGGGGTCTTTGCGTGAAAAAACAGAATATCTGGCGCTTGCTGCTGATCGCGGTGCTGCTGCTTGGTATGCTTTCCGGCAGTATTTTCGCCACGCAGGAGGATCCCACCGAGCCTGTGGAAACACTACCGGCAGAAACCCAGCCGGAAACGGAGCCTACCGAGCCTCCGGCAACGCAGGCGCCTACCGAGGAGCCGACCCAGGCACCTACGGAAGAACCCACCGAAGAACCTACGGAGGAGCCTACGCAGGCGCCTACCGAGGAGCCGACCCAGGCGCCTACCGAAGAAGCCCCCACAGAGCCGACGCCTACAGAGCCGGCAGCCACTGCCGCGCCCACCCAGCCGGCAACGGCGGCACCTACCGCCGCGCCCACCACTCCCACAGCAACGCAGCCTCTGCCGGAGGTTCCTACGTTACCCGTAGCAACCGAAGCGCCCACAGCGCCTGCCACCACACAGACGCCCACCGCTGCCACCACGCAGCCTACAAAGCCCTTGGCGACACAGCCGGCGACTCCCAATGTGACCCAACCCACCGAGCCTACCGCTGCACAGCCAACCAATCCCGTCACAGCGCAGCCCACTACCCCCACCGCTGCGCAGCCCAACGATCCCGTTACACCGCAGCCTACGGTTGCGCCTACGGATGATCCCCAGCAAACACTTCCCACCCAAACGGAGCCTTCCTCCGTGACCATTCCCGAGTCCTGGGTGCCTACGTCCCCGACGCAGGCTGCCACCGCCGCACCCACCAAGCCGGTGCCGCAGATGGATTCCGATTCCGGTATTCACTATAATCAAGACAGCAGCCTGACCTTCTCCGCCGTTCTGGCGGGCTTGCTGATCGGCGGCTGCGCCGTGATCCTGTATCTGAAAAAACGAAATACATAAAATAAAATCCCGAAATGCCTCAGCATTTCGGGATTTTTGTTTTGCACTTATCCAAATGTGTTGAGTTTGGTCGCGGATTGATACAAGCCTTCTACGTAGCGTGTGATCTCCTCCGACAAATAGGCATACGCTGTGCCCTTTTCCAGGACATCCTCGCTGGGATACACGATCTCACTTTCTGCCAGGTACGCCTCCATATGCTCCCGGGCTGCGGAAATGGGCGATGCGTAGCAGATATAGTCCATATTGGCACCGGAGATCTCCGGATCCGTCAGGAAATTGATGAAAAGCTCGGCGGCTTCCTTTTCCTTGCAGCAGGTGGGGATGCACATAGCATCCGTAAACAGGTTGAAGCCCTGCTCCTGGGGCAGATAGAACGCCAGATCTTCATTTTCCTCCATCATCAGCATACAGTCGCCGGCGTAGTAGGGTGCGATCCAGGCTTCCTCATTTTCCATAATGGTGTAGATCTGATCCATTACGTACTGCTGCACCAGAGGCTTCTGCTCCGCCAGCTTCTGGGCGCAGGCATCCAGCTCGGTCTTGTCGGTGGTATTGATGCTGTAGCCCAGCAGATACTGGGCGATGCCGAAGGCATCCCGGGAATTGTCGATCATCAGGATCTTGCCGGCATACTTTTCGTTCCACAGCAGCTCCCAACCGGTCAGGTCGGCTTCATCCACATACTTGGTGTTGTACAGGATGCCCAGCGTACCCCAGGTATAGGGCACGGAGTATTTATTCTCCGGGTCATAGGCAGGATTCTTGAACTGCTCGTCCACATACCGGAAGTTTTCGATATTGTCGAAATTCAGCTCCAGCAGCATATTCGACTGGATCATCCGGTCGATCATATAGTCCGAAGGGATGATCACATCCACCGTAATGCCACCGTTGTTGAGCTGGGAGTACAGCGCTTCGTTGGACTCGTAGTAGGACATATTCACTTCGATGTGGGGGTACTTTTCCTCAAAGGCCTTGACGATATCCAGCGTACCGTCGCTGCCGTCGGCCATATTCATACCCCAGTTTTTCACATTCAGGGTGATTTTTTCCTGCTTGTTGCTGAAGATCAGCGCGCAGCAGCCCACCAGCAGACAAACCGCCACGGCGCCGGCGATCACACGGCGGAAGATCATCCGGCCTCTGGAAACGGAGCGCATAGTCTCCCGCTTGCGGCCGGCACGGATCTGCAGCAGATTCATCACCACCATCAGCACGAAGATCAGCAAAAACAGCAGTGTGAACATTGCGTAGACCTTGTTCTGGATGGGCTTTTTGGTGTAGGTGTAGATCTCCACCGGCAAGGTAACGAAATCGGAGCCGGTCACGAAATAGCTGATAACAAAATCGTCCAGGCTCATGGTAAAGGTCATAATGCCGCCGGAGACGATGCCGGGCAGGATTTCATAGAGAATGACCTTGAAAAACGCCTGCACGGGGGTGCAGCCCAGATCCATGGCGGCATCCGTCAGGCTGCCATCCATCTGCTGGAGCTTGGGCATAACATTGAGGATCACATACGGCAGACCAAAGGTCACGTGGGCGATCAGCAGCGTCCAGAAATTCAGACTTTCCCGCTGACCCAGCAGCCCGGAGCCCACAAAGACAAACAGCAGGCTTAAGCTGACACCGGTAACGATATCCGGGTTCGTCATGGGGATATTGGTCAGGCTCATAACCACCTTGCGCATCTTCGGCTTCAGGCTGTGGATGCCCACCGCCGCCACGGTGCCGAAGGCAACGGAAATACCGGTGGACAGCAGCGCGATCAGCACGGAGTTGCCCAGCAGCCGCAGCAGATCCTCATCCCGGAACAGCTCCGCATACTGGTGCAGGGTAAAGCCCTCGAATTTGGTGATGTCCTTACCCGTATTGAAGGATGCCACGATCAGCACCACCATAGGGATATACAGGAAAATGAACATCAAAATGGTGAGGATACGGTTTGTCTTCTTCATACGATGACACCGCCTTCCTCCTCACCGCCGAAGCGGCTCATAATGCCGGTGCAGACAAATACCAGCGCCATCAGCACCAGGCTCAGCGCGGCGCCCAGATTGGGGTTGTCGCCCTGCTTGAACAGCCGCTCGATCAGGTCACCGATCAGTACGGTGTCCGTTCCGCCCAGCTTCTGGGAGATATAGAAGGTGGAGACCGCCGGCACGAAAACCATGGTGATGCCGGAGAAAATGCCGGGCACGGACAATGGAAGGATCACCTTCACAAAGGTCTTTGCCGGGGTGCAGCCCAGATCCTCCGCGGCCTCGATGAGCCGGTGATCCAGCTTCACCAGCGTTGCGTACAGCGGCAGGATCATATAGGGCAGGTAGTTATACACCATACCCAGGATCACCGCGCCGGGTGTGCGGATCAGCTGCAGCTTACCGATGCCGATAGCCTGCAGAAAGCTGTTGATAATGCCGGTGTCCTGCAAAAGACCCACCCACGCCAGTGTGCGCAGCAAAAAGCTCATACACATCGGCAGCATTACCAGCATATACAGGATCTTCTGGACGATGGGACCCCGATGGGCGATATAATACGCCACGGGATAGCCCAGGATCAGGCAGATCAGCGCAGATGCCAGGCTGTACAGCACAGACTGTCCCAGCACCGGCAGATATTTGCCCAATTCCCAGATATTGCTCAAGGTAAACCCACCGGTTTCCGGATCCGTCAGCGCGTAGTAGCCTACCACGCCCAGAGGAATCAGCGTAAACACCAGCATCCACAGGATGTAGGGAGTACTGAGCAGTACAGACTTATTCTTCCTCATCTTCGGCATCCTCCGTCAGCTCGTCATACTCGGCTGAGTAGGAGCTGTAATCGCCAAACATACCGGAATACTCACTTTTATGCATAATGTGGATATCTTCCGGGTTCAAACGAATGCCGATGGTAGAGCCTTCGCCGTGGAAATCCGTAGTCTGGATCAGCCACTTGAAGCCCTTGAATTCGACGATGATATCGTAGTTAAGTCCCTTGAAGGTCACGCTGGTAACAACGCCCACCAGATGTCCCTCTTCCGGGGCAACGATGTCGATGTCCTCCGGCCGGATCACCACGTCCACGCTCTCGTTGGGGGCGAAGCCCTTGTCAACGCACTGGAAGGTACGGCCAAAGAAGCGGACCTTATAGTCAGACAGCATAACGCCGTCCAGAATGTTACTCTCGCCGATGAAATCCGCCACAAAGGCATTCTTCGGCTCATTATATATATCCTCGGGCCTGCCGATCTGCTGGATGCGACCCTTGTCCATAACCACCACGGTATCCGACATGGAAAGCGCTTCTTCCTGGTCGTGGGTGACATAGACGAAGGTAATGCCCATCGCCTGCTGGATCCGCTTCAGCTCGATCTGCATATCCTTGCGCAGGCGCAGATCCAGTGCGCCCAGAGGCTCGTCCAGAAGCAAGACCTTCGGCTCATTGACCAGAGCTCTTGCGATCGCGACGCGCTGCTGCTGACCGCCGGAAAGCGAATTGATATGGCGATGACCGTAGCCACGCAGGCTGACGACCTCCAGCATCCGGTTGACCCGCTCGTTTACCTCTTCCTTGGGCAGCTTGGCAACACGCAGACCGAATGCGATATTATCAAACACATTCAGGTGCGGAAACAGTGCGTACCGCTGGAAGACCGTATTGATCTGCCGCTTATAGGGCGGCACATCGTTGATGGTCTGTCCGTCAAAGATGACCGTGCCGGAGGTGGGATTTAGGAAGCCTCCGATAATACGAAGCGTTGTGGTCTTACCGCAGCCGGAGGGGCCCAGTAAGGTTAAAAATTCATGGTCATTGATATAGAGATTAATACTGTCGAGTATACGCTCCCCGTCGAACTCCATGGTAAGATCCTGGAGCCTGATGAGTTCCTTGGACATTATCCTCCCCCGTTTCTTTAGGTTATTTTCGCTATAATACGACAATTATAAATATACTGAAATTTTCCCGGTTGTCAATTGCTTTTATCCCCCGAGGGGCAGAATATTTTCCGCTTGCGGAAATTTTTCCATTGTTTGGTTTAGAAACCAGAAAATCGGCAATAATGAGCTTCGGAGGTGCTTACTATGAAAAGCAGAAAAAACACAGGCAAATTTGCCGGTAAGGGCTACTACATAGCCCTGATCCTGTGCGCTGTCGCCATCGGGATCTCCGGCTATATGTACTACCGAAACGCAAACGCGCAAACGCAAGACCCTTCTACCGACGTGGGTGTCATTGAACCGGGCGGCGACGATATTGCCGCCATCGCCACCCAGCCTGACGGTCAGCTTCCCACCCAATCCACCGAAACGCCTATCAAGACCGGCTGGCCCGTTTCCGGGCAGACCATCTCCGGCTATTCCATGGATGCGTTGAGCTACAATGAGACCACCCGGGATTGGCGTGTCCACAACGGCATTGATATTGCCGCGGATGCCGGTACGCCGGTCTATGCCGCCGCAGACGGTGAGGTGTATTCCGTCTTTGAGGACGACACCATGGGTATGACCGTTGTGATCCGTCACCAGGGTGGCTACGTGACCACCTATTCCAGCTTAAGCAGCGACCTGTCCGTACAGACCGGCAGCAGTGTAAAGCTGGGTCAGACCATCGGTACCGTGGGGAATACCGCCCTGCTGGAAAACGCGCTGGGTGACCACCTGCACTTTAGTGTATCGTGCAACGATGAGATCATTAACCCTGCCGATTTTCTGGCGCTGAACTGATTGAAGTTTCTTCCTTTTTCTTTCCTCTTTGTTGGAGCCGCTGCAACCGCAGCGGCTCATCTTTTTGCATTTGCCTCTGCCCCCTCGTCAGAGGGAGGCGAGCAAAAAGCCTGCCGCCTTTCTGCGGCAGGCCTTATTTTTTATTCCTCCACCAGTGCGATATGCACGGTGTCCAGCTGATGCTTCTCCACGGTGGTAGGTGCGCCCATCATCAGATCCTGGGCGTTCTTGTTCATGGGGAAGGTGATGACCTCACGGATGGATTCCTCACCGGTCAGCAGCATGATCAGGCGGTCAACGCCGGGAGCTGCGCCTGCGTGGGGAGGTGCGCCGTAGGTGAAGGCGTTGTACATCGCCGGGAACTTTGCCTTCACATCCTCTTCGCCCAGACCCACCATCTGGAAGGCCTTGACCATGATCTCGGGATCGTGGTTACGGACAGCGCCGGACGCGGACTCATAGCCGTTAACGACCAGGTCATACTGGTTGGCGTTGATGGCCAGCAGCTTCTCGATATCGCCCTCGGCTTCCAGCAGGGTCTGCATACCGCCCTGGGGCATGGAGAAGGGATTGTGGCAGAATTCCAGCTGACCGGACTCCTCGCCCATCTCGTACATGGGGAAGTCAACGATCCAGCAGATGGCATACTGCTCTTCATCAAAGTGACCGGGCACGCGCTTGCCCAGCAGGGTGCGGATGACACCGGCGGTCTTCTGGGCAGCCTCCTTCTTGCCGGCAGCCATACATACGAAGGAGCCGGGCTTCAGGTTCAGCTTGGCGGTCAGCACGTCCTTGTATTCCGTCAGGAACTTGGAGACGCCACCGGTCAGCTCGCCGTTTTCGTCCACCTTAATCCAGCAGGCCTTATTGCCGGTCTGTACCTCAACATCGACGAGCAGCTTGTCGATCCACTTTCTTGCCTGGGTGAAATCATCCACCACGACCGCCTTAACGGTCGCGCCCTCAAAGGGACCGAAGCCGCAGCCCTGAACCTCTGCGGAAATATCCTGAACCTCCAGGTCGATACGCAGGTCGGGCTTATCGGAGCCATAGCGCTCCATAGCGTCGTTAAAGGAAATGTGACGGAAGGGTGCTTCGGAAACACGCTCGTACTTGCCGTACTTTTTGAATACGGGCACCAGCACGTCTTCCAGTGTGCTCAGGACATCTTCCTGGGTAGCGAATGCCATTTCCATATCCAGCTGATAGAATTCACCGGGGGTACGGTCAGCACGGGCATCCTCATCACGGAAGCAGGGTGCGATCTGGAAATACTTGTCGAAGCCGGAGGTCATCAGCAGCTGCTTGAACTGCTGGGGAGCCTGGGGCAGCGCATAGAACTTACCGGGGTGATTTCTGGCAGGTACCAGATAGTCACGGGCGCCCTCGGGGCTGGATGCGGTCAGGATAGGCGTGGTGATCTCCAAAAAGCCCTTTTCGGTCATCAGCCGGCGCAGCTCGGCAACCACCTGGCAGCGCAGGATGATATTGGACTTGACAGCAGGATTGCGCAGATCCAGGAAGCGGTACTTCAGACGCACGTTTTCATCGGCGTCTCTGGACTTGTTGATCTCAAAGGGCAGCTGATTGTGGCGGCACTTGCCGAGAACGGTAATGGCTTCGGGCGTGACCTCGATCTCGCCGGTGGGCAGCTTGGCGTTCTTGCTCTCACGCTCACGGACAGTACCGGTGACGGAGATGGTGGACTCCTTGTTGATGCCCTTGATGGTCTGCATCATTTCCTCGGTCTCGATCACCACCTGGGTGGTGCCGTAGAAATCACGCAGGATCAAAAACGCAAAATTGGAGCCGACCTCGCGGACATTTTCCAGCCAGCCGACAATGGTTACCTTCTTACCGGCGTCTGCAAGGCGCAGCTCGCCGCAGTTATGTGTTCTGGATTGGATCATAAATGAATCCCCTCTTATCTATAATTTCGCTTCCATATTATTTCACAAATGTGGCAAAAAGTCAATCTTTTGCCGCCCGTTTTTCTTCCGCGGCGGCAATCCCGGTCGCTTTCTTTGCAGGTTTCATAATTTCCCCTGTTCTTCCGTGGACACTTGTCCGCCATTCCCGAACATTCTTTCCTTGAAATCACGGAAATATAAAAATTTTCATACATTTCTTACAATTATATATCGCAAAAACCCATTTTTCTGTATTTTGCAAAAAAAGTTTGAAAAAATGCAATTTTTAGATTGATTTTGTGAAAACTTTGGAATACAATAGGAACGCAACCCACACGACCCCCATTTGAGGTGAAAGAATGCTGAACATCGTACTGGTAGAACCGGAGATCCCGCAAAACTGCGGCAACATCGCACGCACCTGCGCTGCCACCGGCTGCCGGCTGCATTTGATCCGCCCTCTTGGCTTCGACATTTCGGAAAAAGCTGTTCGCCGTGCCGGTTTGGATTACTGGAATATGGTAGAGGTTTTCGATTACGAAAGCCTGGACGATTTTTTCGCGAAGAACGATGTAAGGAAAATGTGGTGCTTAAGCACGAAAGCGCCCAGAGGCTATACCGAAGCCGCTTTCTCCGATGGCTGCTACCTATTCTTTGGCAAAGAGACCAAAGGTCTCCCGGAGGACTTTCTTTCTGCTCATTATGACGAATGTGTCCGCATCCCTATGCGCGCTGACGCCCGGAGCCTGAATTTAAGCAACGCTGTGGCCATTACGGTGTTCGAAGCACTGCGGCAGCTGGATTTTCCCGGGCTGCAGGATTATGGAAAAATGCGGGATTGATCCCGATAATTTGGAGGAATTAGTATGAACTACAACAAGAAATCTATCGAAGATATTGAAGTAACCGGCAAGCGCGTTCTGTGCCGCTGCGACTTCAATGTGCCCACCAAGGACGGCAAGATCACTTCTGACAAGCGTATCGTTGCCGCTATGCCTACCATCCGCTATCTGGTTGAGCATGGTGCCAAGGTCATCCTGTGCTCCCACATGGGCAAGCCCAAGGGCGAATGGAAGCCCGAGCTGAGCCTGAAGGTCGTTGCCGAGCGCATTTCCGAGCTGCTGGGCAAGGAAGTCATTATGGCTGCTGACGTTGCCGGCGAGGACTCCAAGGCAAAGGCTGCCGCTCTGCGCAACGGCGACGTAATGCTCATCGAGAACACCCGCTACATCAAGGGTGAGACCAAGAACGATCCCGAGCTGAGCAAGGCGCTGGCTGACTTAGCTGACATCTTCGTAAACGATGCTTTCGGTACCGCACACCGCGCCCACTCCTCTACTGCCGGTGTCGCTGACTATCTGCCTGCTGTTTCCGGCTACCTGGTACAGAAGGAAGTTTCCATTATGGGTAAGGCTCTGGCTAACCCCGAGCGGCCCTTCGTCGCCATTCTGGGCGGTGCCAAGGTCTCTGACAAGCTGAATGTTATCAACAATCTGCTGGAGAAGGTGGACACCCTGATCATCGGCGGCGGTATGGCTTACACCTTCCTGGCTGCCAAGGGCTACGGCGTAGGCAACAGCCTGCTGGACAGCGAGAAGATCGAGTACTGCAAGGAAATGATGGCAAAGGCAGAGGCCAAGGGCGTTAAGCTGCTGCTGCCCATCGACACCGTCGTTGCTGACGGCTTCCCCTCCCCCATTGATGCCGAGATCGCCGTTGAGACCGTTCCCGCAGATGCAATTCCCGCTGACAAGGAAGGTCTGGATATCGGCGAGGCTTCCCGCGCTCTGTTCGCAGAGGCTGTGAAGAACGCCAAGACCGTTGTCTGGAACGGCCCCATGGGCGTATTTGAGAACCCCACTCTGGCAAAGGGCACCATCGCGGTTGCCCAGGCTCTGGCTGATTCCGATGCCATCACCATCGTTGGTGGCGGCGACAGCGCTGCTGCCTGCGAGCAGCTGGGCTTCGCAAACGAGATCACCCACATCTCCACCGGCGGCGGCGCTTCCCTGGAGTTCCTGGAAGGTCTGGAGCTTCCCGGTATTGCCTGCCTGCAGGACAAGTAATTAAAAAGTATTTATGTAGGGCGGGGGCTTGCTCCCGCCGCTACATACCCTTTCCCCGAGCAACGGCGGCAAAATACCGCCCTACTATTAAATTTGTAAACACACATCGGGATCTCGATGTAAACATATAAGGAGAATGAAAATGAACAGAAAGTACCGCAAGACCGTCATCGCCGGCAACTGGAAGATGAACAAGACCCCCTCCGAGACCAAGGAGTTTATGGCACAGCTCAAGACCATTATGCCCAAGGGCCGCTGGTGCGACATCGCACTGTGCGTTCCTGCCGTTTGCATCCCTGCCGCTGTCCGCGCTATGCGTGAGACCCGTGTAGGCATCGGCGCAGAAAACTGCAACGCCAACGCTTCCGGCGCTTACACCGGCGAGATCGCTACCAATATGCTGGTTGACGCCGGCTGCAAGTATGTCATCATCGGTCACTCCGAGCGCCGTGCTATGGGCGAGACCGACGCTGACGTCAACGCAAAGGTCCTGGCCGCTCTGGAAGCCGGTCTGACCCCCATTATGTGCTGCGGCGAGAGCCTGGAGCAGCGCGAGGCAGGCATCACCGACGAGTGGATCGCTATGCAGATCAAGCTGGGTCTGCAGGGTGTCGCCGAGGACAAGATCCGCAAGGTCATTATCGCCTACGAGCCCATCTGGGCAATCGGCACCGGCCGTACCGCCACCCCCGAGCAGGCTGAAGAAGTCTGCGAGAACATCCGCACCGTTGTTCGCAAGCTGTACTCCTCCAAGCACGCCCGTGCGATCTCCATTCTGTACGGCGGCTCTATGAACGAGAAGAACGCTTTCGAGCTGCTGGCACAGCCCGACATCGACGGCGGTCTGATCGGTGGCGCTTCCCTGGTTCCCGAAAAGTTCGTGAAGATCATCGAAGCTGCAAACCAGCCCACTGTCTAAATTCAAAACCAGAGGGGCAGCTGCGCAGGCAGCTGCCCTTTTCCAAATCATCTTTCCCATGGAGGTGATGGTATGATCAAGACCCGATATCCCATCGTTCTTGTTCACGGAATGATGGTGAAGGATTTTCTGTTCTGGCACGCATTTCGCGGCATTTCCGACCACCTGAAGGCACAGGGTCTTACCGTATATGTGACCAATCAGGACGGTGTCGGCAGCGTTGCCACCAATGCCCTGCAGCTGAAGGCGGAGATCCTTGCTATCCTCGCAAAAGAAAACTGCGAAAAGGTCAATCTGATCGCCCATTCCAAGGGCGGCGTGGATTGCCGGTATATGATCACCCATTTGGGTATGGAAAACAGTGTGGCATCCCTTACCACACTTTCTACGCCCCATCACGGCTCCGGATTGAGCGCGCAGCTTTTGAAAATGCCGGCGTTTGCGGCGAAAAGTGTGGCTTTTTTCAACGATCTTTTCTTCCGCATCTGCGGCGACAAGCAGCCGGACATTCTGCAGCTTGGCAAGGATCTGACCCCGGAAGCTATGGAGCAGTTCAACCGGAACACCCCCGATATGCCCGGGGTGTATTACCAGAGCTATTCCTCCACCCTGACCGAGAAAAAATCCCTGCTGTATCTGCCCTACAAGGTTTCCCGTCACTGCGAGCAGGATGCCACCGACGGTATGGTTTCTGTTTCCTCCAGCCAATGGGGTGAATATCAGGGTGACCTGGGCGATGATCTGGATCATTTCAAAATGGTGGGCGTGTACGGTCGCAAGGACAAGCTCACCGGCGTGAGTATGCACTATCTTCATATTATCCGCCATTTGCAATCGTTAGGTTTTTAGTATTCAGGAGACTTTTTTTATGAGAACACTTGTGTTGTCCGCAAATGAACTGAATACCGCCCAAATTGCCGCCGATATTCTGAAAAACGGCGGTCTGGTGGCGTTGCCCACGGAAACGGTGTACGGCTTGGGTGCAAACGGTCTGGACCCGGATGCCGTTGCCCAAATTTTCACAGTGAAGGGTCGCCCCCAGGACAATCCGCTGATCCTGCACATCGCAGATCCGGAGCAGATGGCGCTGTTCTGCCATCATATCCCCGAAGCTGCCTACGCATTGGCGAAGGCCTTTTGGCCCGGCCCGCTGACTATAGTGCTGCCGGCAAAGGATATCGTTCCGCTGTCCACCCGGGCAAACCTGCCCACGGTGGCTGTCCGCTGCCCGGATTGCGATATTACCCGTGAAATCATCCGCCGTGCAGGCGTTCCCATCGCGGCGCCCTCTGCCAATATTTCCGGCAAGCCCTCCACCACCACCGCACAGCACGTCTATGACGATCACGCCGGCAAGATTCCGCTGATCGTAGATGGCGGCGCCTGCCGTGTGGGTGTGGAATCCACCATTGTGGATCTGACAGAAGCCCGTCCCCGTCTGCTGCGTCCCGGTGGCATTACGCCGGAGCAGCTGAAGGCTGTTCTGGGCGATCTTCTCATCGACAAGGCGGTCACCGCCAGCATCGACCGGGATACCGTGGTGAAAGCTCCCGGAATGAAGTACCGCCACTATGCCCCGGCAGAGCCGGTGGTCATCGTTGCAGGCAGCCGGGAAAAGGCGGCGGAATATATCCACAGACATTTTGTTCCCGGTGACCGGGTGCTGTGTTTTGAGGAAGAGCTGCCCCTTTACGCCGATTGCGATCCCCTCTCCTACGGCAGGGAAGCCGACGTGGAGACCCTCTGCGCCGGTCTGTTTGCCGCGCTGCGCGAACTGGATGATGCGTCCATCCATCAGGTTTTCGCGCGCTGTCCGGAAGGTGACGGCGTTGCCTTCGCGGTACAAAACCGGCTGAAAAAGGCGGCTGCCTTCCACATCATTGATGCGGAGGTAGAGGTATGATCCTGGGCATTACCGGCGGCTCCGGCAGCGGCAAGACCACCCTTTTGCAGCAGATCGCGGCTGCCGGCGGCGTAATTATGGATTGCGACGCCATTTACCATCAGCTCCTGCGTGAAGATCAGACCTTACTGCAGACCATCGACGCACGCTTTCCCGGCACCGTCACTGACGGTCAGCTGGACCGCAAAAAGCTGGGCGCAGTTGTGTTTGCCGATGACGCGGCTTTGCAGGACTTGAATACCATCACCCACGGCGCTGTCCGGCAGGAGGTTTTGCGGATCCTTTCGGCAAAGCCCCGGCTTGCCGCCATTGACGCCATCGGTCTGTTTGAAAGCGGTCTGGACGCCCTTTGCGATGTGACCGTAGCGGTCACCGCACCGCAGGAGCTGCGGATCCAGCGTCTGATGGCTCGGGACGGCATCTCCCGGGAGTACGCTCAAAAGCGGATCGCGGCACAGCACTCCGACGGCTGGTATCGCGAAAAATGCAGCTACACTCTGGAAAATTGCGGCGAATTAGATGCATTCGCAACAAAATGTATTGCATTTTTACAGCGTTTGGGTATAATGAAAGCAGACTAAATACGAAAGGAACTGAAACTTATGACTGCTGACGAACTGCGTGAATCCCTGCTGGCTTCCCCCAAGAACGGCTATGCCCGCATCAGTGCGGAGCAGCGCGCCGAAATGGAAGCCTATTGCAAGCGCTATATGGCATTTATGGACGCGTGCAAGACCGAGCGCGAGGCCACTACCTGGGCTGCCGCTGAAGCCGAGAAGCTTGGCTTCAAGCCCTTTGCACCCGGTATGGATGCCAAGCCCGGCGACAAGATCTATCTGAATAACCGTGGCAAGTCCATTATGCTTGCTGTCATCGGCAAGCGCAGCCTTGCCGATGGCGCAAATATTTGCGCCGCCCACGTGGACTCTCCCCGTATGGACATTAAACCCAATCCCCTTTACGAGGATTCTGAAATCGCCTTCTTCAAGACCCATTACTACGGCGGCATCAAGAAATACCAGTGGGTCACCATTCCCCTGGCGCTGCACGGCGTTGTTTATCGCAAGGACGGCACGGTGCTCACCGTTACCGTAGGCGAGGACGACACCGATCCCGTGCTGATGGTTTCCGATCTGCTGCCCCACCTGGCGGCTGACCAGATGCAGAAGCCCCTGGCAAAGGGCATTGCCGGCGAACAGCTGAACGTGATCCTGGGCACCGAGCCCGTGGAAGGCGACGGCAGCGATATGGTCAAGCTGAATATCCTGCGCATCCTGAACGAAAAGTACGGTCTGGTCGAGGCGGATTTCCTGTCTGCCGAGCTGACCATCGTGCCTGCCGGCCGCTGTCGTGAGGTAGGTCTGGACCGCAGCCTGATCGGCGCTTACGGTCACGATGACCGGGTATGTGCATACGCCGAGCTGGAGGCTCTTTTCACCATCGGCACCCCCGACAAGACCTGCGTCTGCATTCTGGCTGACAAGGAAGAGATCGGCTCCGTTGGCATTTCCGGTATGCAGAGCGAGGCATTTGAGTACTTTATGGAGACTCTGTGCGATGCCCAGGGCGTCAAGCTGACCCAGTGCTTCGCCAACTCCTTCTGCCTGTCTGCCGACGTTTCCAACGCCTTCGACCCCAACTTTCCGGAGACCTGCGACCGCCGCAACAACTCCGCACTGAATTACGGCGTTTCCATCTGCAAGTATACCGGTTCCCGTGGCAAGGGCGGCGCCTCCGACGCTTCCGCCGAAGCTATGGGTCACATCCGCACCACCTTTGAAAACGCCGGCGTTATCTGGCAGATCGCCACGCTGGGCAAGGTGGATCAGGGCGGTGGCGGCACCGTTGCAGCCTATATGGCAAACCGCAATATCGTCACCGTGGATGCCGGCGTACCCGTTTTGAGCATGCACGCACCCATCGAGCTGGTCTCCAAGCTGGATTGCTACGAGACCATGCTGGCCTGCAAGGCAATTTATCTGGCATAAGCAATTCTCCCCACGGGTTTTCCGTGGGGAGTTTTTTGCCTTCTGTTCACAATTCCTTGCTTTACATTTGGTCGAATCAATGGTAGAATGAAGCCGTGGAGAGTTGACCCCCACGGCTTAACGAAAGGAGGCGGATAGCTTGCGCGATTTTATTCAGGAACTGAAGAAGTTTTTCCGCAAAGGCGATATGCTGCTGCTGATGCTGTGCCTTGCCACATCCGCCTTCGGCACGCTGATCATCGCCAGCGTTACCAACGCCCCGAAATTCGGCAGCTCCACCCGATATATCGCCGTCCAGATCGGCGCCACCCTGATCGGCGTTGTTTTCTACGCCATCATGTCCAGCATTGATACGGATGTATTTTCCGAACATCGGCGGACATTGATGATCATCAGCGCCTTGCTGCTGCTGGCGCTGGTGCCCTTCGGCACGGATAACAACACCGGTAACAAGAGCTGGATCGAAATTCCCATCATTCACATCAATATCCAGCCTGCGGAAATTTGCAAGATCCTGTACATTTTGATCACCGCATCCATAATGGCATCCCACCAAAACCGGGCGTCAGCGCCGCTGTCGGTTTTACACGTCACCACATATCTGGTAGTATTTTTCATGGGCAACTGGCTCATTTCCTCCGACCTGGGCGTTTCGCTGATCTTTGGCGGCATCTTCTTCGGTATGGTCGTTGCCGGCGGTATCAACTGGGGTTGGATCCTGGCAGGTCTGGGGCTTTTGGCCACCGGCGGACCTTTCGTATTATACAATTTCTTCTCGGAAGAGCAGCGAAACCGTATTTTGTACGTATTTATGCCCGAAGTTATCGACCCCGAGGGTCTGGACGAAGGCTGGCACACCACCCAGAGCTTAAAATCCCTTACCGGCGGCGGTTTCAGCGGTCAGGGTCTTTTCAACGGCAACCGCACCCAGAGCGGCAGTCTGTTCGCCCAGCACACGGACTATATCTTCTCCTCCATCGGTGAAGAGCTCGGCTTTGTGGGCTGTATGCTGGTGGTGGGTCTTCTGCTGCTGATCATCATCCGCTGCATTTGGGTGGGTGTCCACAGCAAGGACTATATGCGGCGGCTGGTATGCTTTGGCGCCGCTTCCGCTATGATTTTCCAGGTTTTTTGTAACGTGGGTATGTGCCTGGGTGTTACACCGGTTATCGGTCTGACGCTGCCGTTTTTCAGCTACGGCGGCAGCTCCATCGTTACCACCTACGCCATGCTGGGACTGGTATCCGGCGTCCACGCCCGACCTTCGCCACGAAGTCACGAGCGGTATATCCGACCGCCCTTCTATTACTGACAACAGCGCAGCAGATGATCTGCTGCGCTGTTTGTATTAAAATTCCGTGATGTGGCTTTTGATATAGGCAATCACAAAGTCCTGCAACGCCGGAAGCGCGTAATAGGCTTCGTCAAAGGCGTCGAAATCATATCGCTTGGCTTGCTTTTTGAAGTCTCTTGCTTTGAAGATCCGGAAGGATTCCAGATCGGAAACATCAATATTATTCTGCGCAATAAATCCGTCAAAGAGATCCTTGTGTGTCTGCGCGCCCACATCCTCCAGCGCCCGGCTGACATAGGGCGCCATAGTCCGTGTGGAATTCACGAAGAACTGGCAAAGACCGCCGTTTTGCACCTCCGCGTCAAACATTTCCAAAATATACACCGTTCTGCGAGCGCCGGAAAACTGCGCCAGCTCCTGCTGTGCATCCTCCGCTTCAGCGGCGATATCCAGATTCTGCAGATACACGGTTTCACACAGCTCCTCATCGCCGAGTTGCAGCAGCGCTTCGCCGTGCAGCGCCTTATTGGCTTCGTTGGCACCCACGACTTCTTGCAGAAACGCCTTGGGGTCTGCCCGTAATTTATCCATCATTTCGTTAAATTCCGGGTCATCCTCGCTGCGGTAATCCGCAACGTGCAGCAAATAAAAGGCATACACGATCGCAACGATCACATTGGTAATGGCGACCGCCAGACCGATCATAAAAACGGTATCCGACCAAATGGCGCCGATGATCAGCAACGCAGCCGAAATGAGGATCAGCCAAAACAGCCGCACCGTTGCCAGTAACAAATTGATAAAAAACAGGGTTATTTTGCTCATAGCTTCCTCCTGGGTTTTTTCCAATTATAGCATATTTGCATTGGGATGTAAAGGTGGGCTTTCCATTGAGCGCGACCTGCACGCAAGCCTCCCCTGTGTAAAGGGAGGTGGCTGTGCGCAGGCACAGCCGGAGGGATTGTAATAAATAACAACGATTTTATGGTGTGACCCTTGGTCAAGCTCCCCTTCGGGGGTGACCCGCTGGAGATTCGTTTGCATTTTTGCCACGGGCAAAAATAAACGCTTCTCTTCTCCACCTTCGGGCGTGGCCCCTGGTCAAGCTCCCCTTCGGGGGTGACCCGCTGGAGATTCGTTTGCATTTTTGCCACGGGCAAAAATAAAGGTTCGGCGCCATCCAGCTGGCGCCGGCAAGCTCATCCGCGTTGCATTTTATTTTTCGAATCTCCGCGGGTGCAAAAAAGCCGATACCCCGTAGGGTATCGGCTTTTTTGGTGACCCGCTGGAGATTCGAACTCCAGACCCATTGCTTAAAAGGCAATTGCTCTGCCAACTGAGCTAGCGGGTCATATATAACCCTGAAAGTAGGATACTGATTCTTCTCCGATATCCCACTTTCAGAGGTTGAGCTGGCTGGGATGGCAGGATTTGAACCTACGAATGCCAGAGTCAAAGTCTGGTGCCTTACCGCTTGGCGACATCCCAATGTAAGCGCTAGCGCGCATCGGACACTTTTGGGATTATACCATAAGTTTTCCCATATTGCAATAGTTTTTTCCACACAGAAAGAAAAACAAGAGGAGCCGATTTTTTTACAAACCGGCCTCCTGCTCTTTCATTTTTCCCAAAACTGACGCAAGCTCCGGGACGCTGGATATGCCACCAGGTCGGGTGGTGGACAGGCTCGCCGCCGTGCAGGCAAATGCCGCGATTTCGCGCAGCTGCGCCTCGCTCAACTGCTCCGGCGATGTCTGCTCCGTCAGTAATTTCCAAACCGCGCTGCCGCCGAAAATGTCGCCGGCGCCGGTGGTATCCACCACGCAAATACCGGGAACAGCTCCCACAGAGCCCTTCTCGCCGGCACTCCTGAACACGCAGCCCTTTGCGCCGCAGGTAACAAACACCAGCCGCACACCAAAATGCGCCAGAATATACTCTGCTCCTTCCTCCGGGCTCAAGCCAAAGAGAAAATCCACTTCCTCATCGCTGATCTTTACCACATCTGCCTGCTCCAGACCCCACAGCATCTGCTCTTTGGCAGCTTCCGGCGCAGGCCACAGCGGCTTGCGCAAATTGGGATCAAAGGTGATCAGCTTGCCCTTTTGCCGGGCATAGGCAACCGCCTGCACGGTGGCAGACCGGGAAGGCTCATCCGTCAGCGACAAGGTTCCGAAATGAAAGATTTTGGCTTCGTCGATCAGCTCCAGCCGCAATTCTTCAAATTTCAGGCAAGTATCCGCACCGGGCTTCCGGGCAAAGGAAAACTCCCGGTCACCCTGCGCATCCAGCGTTACAAAGGCAAGGGTCGTAAACACAGCCTTGTCCTGCACGATGCCCCGGGTGTCGATCCCGGCTTTCTCCAGGCTGCCGATGAGCATATTCCCAAAGGCATCTTTGCCCACCTTGCCCAGCAGCGCGGTTTTTGCGCCGAACTTCGCCAGTGCCGCCAGGAAATTGGCCGGCGCACCGCCGGGATGGGCTGCCATCGTGGGATAGCCGTCCGCGTCTGTCTGCAGGCAGGTAAAGTCGATCAACAGTTCACCAATCGCAACTACATCTATCATACACAATTCTCCACCGGATGCGCCTGAATATACGCATCCAAAATACTTGCCGCCGTATACACCATTGCCGCACAGGGACGCTGGCGGTAATATTCCGCCGTTCTGGGGCTGGGGTTGGGATCGCTGGGAGGATTATTCAGAAGCTCACGGCAGATGATGCTGCCGTTCTGCTGCCGGAATTGCTCCGCAAGGCTCTGCACCAAAGCATAGAGCTCTTTCTTACCCTTCGTATCCTCCGGCTGATTGTAGCCGTACAGCAAACTGGTCACCAGCAGCATACCGCTGACCGCGCCGCAGACCTCACGCATTCTTCCCATACCGCCGCCAAAGGACGACGCCATTTTTGCGGACAGCGCCGCATCCAGGCCCGTCAGGTCGGAAAACGCCACCGCCACAGCCTGGGCGCAGTTGTAGCCCTGCAGAAACAGCTGCGCTGCTCTCTCTGCCCGATCCATCAGCCGATCACGATAGTGTACTGAATGGAGCTGACAACGCCGTCCTTCAGTATCACGGTCATGGAATAATTATCCTTCTTGGTGATAAAGGCGTTCTTGCCGTTGTAGGCATCGGTGCCGTAGGCCGCTTCCACAGCCGCCTGGGTGTCGCCGATCTTCACGCCTTCGGGTGTTTCGACCATATCATCCAGGAACCAGAACATATATACATAATCCTTATCGCCCTTGGGATAGGTCTGAATAACGAAGCTGTCATAGGTGTAGGTCTTGTCCAGACCGGTGAAAGCGCAGCTGGTCTCCTCGGTGTATTTTTTCGGCTCACCGATCGCCTTTAAGATCGCTTCCATATCGCCGTTGAGGCGGATGTCAGTACCCTTATGGGTAAAGTAGTAAGCATTGGGGTCACCGGGATTGCCCACATTGGGGGTGGTTCCGTCGGTGGTGGGTGCTTCCGGTGTAGAGCAGGCAGCGAAACCCACTGCCATACACAGCACCAGCAAAAATGCCATCCATCTTTTCATATCTTTTTCCTCCGGGTTTAAGATTGTGCTTCCAGTTTTTCCTTCCGGGCATAGTAGGTAGCCACCTTTTCTGCCCAGACCGCGCTGACGGTATCATCGCCGCGATGGTCAGCCACGCCGCACTCGTCCACAAGGATCCTGCCAAAATAGGATGCCAGCTTTTCCGCACCGTAAACATTCAGGTGCAAGCCTGCATCGTAGGTATCCTTCGACCAGTCGATGCCGATCTCCTCTTGGGTTTCCAGCAGATTCACATACAAAAGATCATGCTTTTCGGCATATTCCACCATCTGCTGATCCCACTCATCCCACCATACCGGGTACAGGGACGGTGCCTTGATCAGCACAAGCTGGGTGCCGTGGCTCTTGCACAGCTCAACCATCTTGTCCAGATAGTAGTAGCTGTTCTCGCCGAAGGTGTAGTCCACCAGCGGCGGCTGAACGTGCTCATCCTCATAGGGCTTCACGCCGGTCTGCATCAGGTAGCCGTTGTCGGACACCTGATCCTTTTTGAAAAGGTACTGAAAGTCCTCAGCGGTCAGCTGCGACCAGCGGTCGTGATAGCGAAGCAAGGGGAACAGATAGCTCCACTGCCCCTGCCATTCCTTTTCCTCCTCGGTCATGGAAGCCAGAACGGAGTTCCACTTGGAATCCGACCAGCGCATACCGTCCAGCGTCATCCGGTTATAGGCCTCGCGCTGGGTCTGGTCGCCGGTGCTTTGCGGTGTGTCGTATTTCATCGACAGCACGTTGAACACCATTACCTTGGGCGTTTCGTATTGGAAGGTCTCTTCCATCAAATAGTAGGACTGCCAGATCATCTGCTGGGCGCTGCCGCGGATGATGGAGGTGATCCCGTATTCCTCCCACATCGTAATGGGGGAAAAGTTTTCGTATACTTCGCAATCGCCGATGAAAACCACATCGTTATTGCCGGCGTTATCATAGTATTCGCCGATCAGCGCGCCTTCTTTCACGCTGCCCATATATTTGGGCATCAGCAGCGCCTGCAGCAGCCACAAAAGGGCGATGCAGACCGCCAAAGAGGCACACAGGATCAGAATTGATTTCTTTTTCACAGCTGCCTCCTAGAATGCGTTATAGATAAATGCGCTGGCGTTATAGCCCACGCCGTAGCTGCCCATCAGCAGCACGATCACCAGCAGAGCAAAGATCAGCGCGTAGCGCAGTACGGGCTTTTGCTGCAGCAGAAGCGCCCGGATGCTGCCCTTCTTCTCCTGGATCAGGCTGATTACGAACATCAGCACGATGCCGCAAGCCAAAATGATGTAATCCAGCTCCGTCAGCCCCAGCTTCAGCATAGTGCCGTCCCACAGAATGTGGAAATTAAAGGTGGTAAACAGGCTGCCGATGCGGGAGAAATAGTCGCTCACATTGGGGAACAGATCCACGATGCGGATCAGGTTCATCAAAATGAACATCCGCAGGATCTCAAAGCCGCCGTACCACTTCTTCTCCTTCAGGTGGAAGCGGTTGTGGAATCTTTCGTACAGCCCGACACATTCCTCCGAAAGCACGATGAAGAAGCAGTTGAGCATACCCCACAGCACGAAATTGGGAGTCAGACCGTGCCAGATACCGGTGACAAACCAGGTGGCAACGGAAGCCACGTAAACCGGCAGCCGCTGACCGAAGGATCTCCATTTCTTTCTGGCGGTTTTGCTTAATTGCAGCAAGGGCTTGCTGACCGAAACGGGATAGAAAATGTAATCCTTCATCCACTCGCCCAGGCTGATATGCCAGCGCCGCCAGTATTCGGCAATATTCTTGGAAAAATAGGGGCGGATAAAATTCTCCGGCAGTTCGATGCCCAGCGTCTGCGCCAAACCGATGGTAATGTCAATACCGCCGGTGAAATCGCCGTAGATCTGTACGGCGTAAAATACGGTCAGCAGGAAAAACGCCACGCCGGTATGCTCCGGTCCGCGCAGCGCGATCACCGCCGCCGCGATCCGGTCAGCGATCACCAGCTTTTTGAAATAGCCCCACAGCATCCGCTGCAGACCAAAGGAAAGCTGCTTGCCGTCAAATTTCTTGGGTGCGTACAGTGTGGGCGCGATCTGTCCGAAGCGGCTGATGGGGCCCTGGATCAGCTGTGGGAAGAAGGATACGAACAGCGCCAGCTTAAAGGGATTGCGCTCTGCCGGCGTGGTCTGTCGATATACATCCACCACATAACCCATACTCTGGAACATATAGAAGGAAATACCCAGCGGCAGACCAATGCTCAAGAAAGAAAGCGTACCGGCTGCAGCCGCCGTCTGAAACGGCTCGATCAGCAGCGCCTTGCACACCGCCAGCACCGAGAAATTCAGCACCAGGCAACCAACCAGATAGACCCGATTGGTCTTTTTCAGCTTTACCTTGCTGGCCTTGCGATCCTCCCGGGTAAGGGTTTCCTTATTTTCTTCCAGGAATTTTGCCTGCTTATCCTGGTTGGCAGCCATAGCCATCGTTGCGGCATAGGTGCTCACCGTTGTCAGCAGGATAAAGCCCAGATATTCAATTCCTGCCCACAGATAGAAGCAGTAGCTGACCGCCAGCAGCAGCATCCACTGACCCTTTTTGGGGATCAGGTAATATGCCGCCAGCACTGCCGCTACAAACAGCAAAAAACGAAAGGATGTGATCTGCATATTATTCGTCCATCAGCTTCTGCACCAGGGCGTACAGCGCCTTGGCGGAGTTAAAGTTCTTCGGCAGCAAATGCTCTGCCGGGATGGCAACATCGAATTCGGAATCGATCTCCGCTACGATGGTGACGATATCAAAGGAGTTCAGGATCTTGTTGTCGATCAGATGCTCCTCGGTCTCAAAGTCCACCTCAGGATGGAGATCCTGCAGGATCTGCAAGAGTGTTTCCATAAATATTCTCCTTCTTATTTATTTTCCTCGTACCACTTTTTCAGCAGGTTGCGGTCAATTTTACCGTTGGGCGTCAGGGGCATAGCCTCCAGCTGACGGATCACATTGGGCACCATATACCGGGGCAGCTTTTCCTTGATATACACCGCCATATCGGCGCTGCTCAAGGTGCCGGCATAGTACAGCACGATCTTCTTTTTCACCGCGTCAAACACGCAGCAGGCAGATGCCACATCCGGGTGCATATTCACGATGACCTCGATCTCGCCCAGCTCAATGCGGTGACCCATGTGCTTGATCTGGAAATCCTTGCGGGACAGAAATACCAGCTCACCGCGCTCGTTATATTTCGCCAGATCCCCGGTACGGTAGATCAGCTCCGGATACAGCTTGTTTAGGGGGTTCTGCACGAAGGCTTCCGCCGTCTTTTCCGGATTGCAGTAGTAGCCCAAAGTCAGCCGGGTGCCACGGATGCAAATCTCGCCCTGCTCACCGGGCGCCGCGATCTCATCGTTTTCATTCAGCAGCAGAATCTGGGTGTTGCGGAAGGGCTTGCCGATGGGCAGGCTCTCATCCATGGAAAATTCCCGGTCTACCTCGTAATAGCAGCAGATGCCGGTGGTTTCCGTAGGTCCGTAGAGGTTGATGAAGCGGCAATCCGGCAGCGCTTCCTTCCAGCGGTTAAACTGCTTGATGGGGAATACCTCGCTGGCGAAGGCGATGGTGTGCAGATGCTCCGGCTTCACGGTGTCGAAGGTGCGGAACGCCGAGATCATGGTCAGCGCCGACACCACCCAGCAAAGTGTATTGATCTTATGCTGATTCAAAAATTCCACCAGATTGATGGGGAACATAAACAGCTGCCTGGGGATCAGCACAGTGGATGCGCCGTACTTGATGGTGGGGATGATCTCCTTCAGGCAGGCATCAAAGTACAGCGGTGTTTGGTTGCCGAATACGGAATTTTCATTGAATTTCAGCACATCGCAAAGCTGCTCCACATAGTCCAGCACCGAGCGATGGCACGCCATCACGCCCTTGGGAATGCCGGTGGAGCCGGAGGTGAACACGATATAGATCGGGTCGATATCCAGCTGCTCGTCCCGGATCCGGGCAAGCGCCGCTTCGTCAGCCTCGCCAAAGGCGATGTCCTCGTACCGGTAAATGCTGCCGGCAAAGTCCATTTCCTTTGCCATAGCCTCGGTGGTCTCGTCGCAGATCATCGCACCGGGCTCCAAGGTCTTGAAGATCAGCTCGATGCGGTGACGGGGCATTTCTTCATCCAGAGGCACATAGTAATTGCCGCCGTAGACCGCGCCGAAAAAGGCGGCAATGGTCTTGGGGTGCTTGGTCATAAACACCACCACCGGCTTCTTGCAGAAGCCTTCCCGGTGCAAGAACGTGCCGATGGAGCGCGCCTGGTCATACACCTGCCGGAAGGTCAGCCCGGTCTCCTCATTGGAGAATGCCACCTTATCCGGCACACGCAGTACCGTTTGCTCCAGATATTCCAAAATGTTGGTTTGCATAAGCAAATACCTCTTTTATTTTGAGATCAAATGCAGGTATTGTTCCTTCAGCGGCTTTTTACACTGCAAAACCGCCTGCTGCGCCAGGATCTCCATAGCATCCAGGAAGCCTGCGCCGATGGCATTATCCCGCTTGATCAGGGAAAGCTCGGTGCAGCCCAGAATGATGGCCTGGGCGCCGTTTTGCCGCAGCTCACCGGCCACGGCGTTAAAGCGCGCCATATCCGCAGGTCTGCCGGCCTTGATGTCATCAAAGATCAGGCGCATCACATCCGCCTGCCTGTCGGCAGAGGGTACGACCGCCTCTATCCCCTGCTGTTCCAGCTCCCGGTGGAACACCCGGGACCGGACGGTACCGTCGGTGGCCATAATGCCTACCTTGGTAATGCCGTGATCCTTCAGGTGCAGCGCCGTTTCCCGGACGCCGTTGATCACCGGCACGGGAATACCGCTTTCCAGCTCATTCACAAAATAGTGGGCCGTCACGCAGGGAATGGCGATCCGCTGTGCGCCCTGCTGCGCCAGTAGCTTTCCGATGCGCAGCATTTCCGGCAGCGGATTCTCGCAGGTATTGTCCAGTATATACCGGGTACGGTCCGGAATAGACGGTGCGCTGTAGATCAGCATTTGCAAATGCTGCTGATCGGTGCGTGCATCGGTCATATCCGTAATAAGCTCCATAAAGTAAGCCGTTGCCATGGGGCCAAGACCGCCAATGACACCCAGCATCATTTCATCCGGCTTTCTCATAGCTCTTCCTCCGGTGTGGCAGGATACAGCGTCTTGTCCCGGTTGAAGCAGTTTCCGTTGGCGGCGGAATATTCATCCATAAACTTGTCCGTCACCAGGCAGAAGGAGGCCGGATTGGTACGGGGCGTGGTATCCACGTGGTACCAGGTGTTGCCGCCGTCCAGGCTTACCAGGCTCCAGTAATGGTCGCTGTCGCCTTCATAATTCTTCACCTTGCGCACGTCCATATTGGGAATGCCCAGCCGATCCAGCATCAGCTTGCACAGCGCGTAGTAGTTGAAGCAGTCGCCCTTATGTTCCGTCATCATCACGTGGGCAGCCTGCATCCAATCCTCCTTATCGGAGTGGTTGACGTAGGTGTTGTTGGTGCGGATCCACACATAGATCGCCCATACCTTTTTCTGCAGGCTCATATCCTCGGTAATGATTTCCGCCAGGATCTCATCCACCTCCCGGTAGATGGTCTCATAAGGCACGTAGTAATCCTTCTTCTCCAGCACCTTCACCACGCAGGACACCACGGTGGTATTGCCGGATGCATCGGTGGCGGTGTAGGTGATGGGATATTCGCCCAGGCTCGTCAGATCCACGGCGCTTCTGTCCACCTCTACCGTGGGCTCCGGATCCATATCGTCGGAAACGGTGATACCGCTCAGGTAAGAAACCGACTCACCCAAATAGACGATCTTATCCGCAACGCCGGTGATCACCGGGGCTTCCCGGTCCACGGTCAGGGTCAGCGTTGCCTGCAGCTGGGTGGTATTTCCGCCCATATCCGTCAGCACGATGGTAACGGTCTGATTGCCGTCCTTACTCTTGTCCGGCTCGGTCAGGAAGCTGATGCTCACCTCTGTTGCGTCATTATAGGAAACCACGAAATCCTTTGCCTCGGGGATGTGACCCAAAGCATTGATATCCTGCACGGTACCCGTAGGTGCGACAGTATCCACCACACGGATCCTGGAGGCGTATTCTTCGCCGTTGCAGGTTAACATAACATCGTAAACACCGGGCACATTGGGCTTGACAGCCGATGTGTTGGCATAATTGATCTGGACGTTCCGCTTTTCCGCCAGGAAGCTCTGGGGCGTGGGGAATGTGCCGCCTGCCTCCATCGTCACCTCGGAATACAGCGTAACCCTGGGCCGGACAAACACCAGCACCAGCACGAGGATCAGCAAAATCGCTGCCAGAATACCGATCAGGGTGTAAAGACCCCGTCTTTGATCGCGGCGGCGCTTTTTGCGGTTGTGATTGTCAGAATAGTACTTCATATCTCTTTATCCGGTGGCTTCCCCTGCCCTCCCGGGCAAGCAGCCATCCCTTTCATTCAAGCTCGCTTTTGTGCCAAAAATGCACATACCTTTGTAGCATAAATTATACCCCTAAATGGCGAATAAATCAAGTGTAAGCTGGCAGAAAACCGAAAAAAGTAACCGCACCCCGATGGGATCACCGAGGTGCGGTAAGCAGGTGTTAAATTAGTCCTCCGCGAAGAGTCTTTGGCGGCAGAACTTAATGATGCTGCCCCGGGTAACCAGACCGATGAAGGTATCCTTATCATCCACCACGGGGACAAAATTCTGATTGGTGGCACGCTCCACCAGATCCTGCATAGAGGTGGTGACCCGCACCGGCAAATGGTCTCTGCGGCGGCTGATCTCCATAATGCGGTGGGCTTCCGCCTGGCGCATATCCATATAGCACATATTCTTGACCGCCCACAGCAGATCGCCTTCTGTTAATGTACCGCGGTACTCTCCCCGCTTATTGAGGATCGGCAGCGCCGTATAGCCCGCCGCCTCCATTTTTTCCAATGCCTGACGGATCGTATAGTCATCTTGCAGGAAGGCACACATCGCCTTCGGTGTCAGAAAAAATAAAATATTATTCATAAGGGGCTCCTTTTCCGGATGGCCTTCCATCCGAGAATATTATAGCACATCGGGAGCCGAAAAGGAGATAATATTTTGTAAATTCTGAAAATCACACGCCGAATTTTTCTACTTGTTTTTGTGCAATTTCACCAATTAGCATTTGAACTCAAATCCAAAGCCCTGCAGCGTTGCAAAGTAGTCCTCCGGGGTTTCTGCCCTGCGGATCAGCTGGAAGCTGCCGTCCTCCTTCAGCAAAACCTCGGCGGAGCGGAGCTTGCCGTTATAGTTATAGCCCATGGCGTGGCCGTGGGCGCCGGTATCGTGGATCGCCAGAATATCGCCCACCTTGATACGGGGCAGGCTGCGCTCAATGGCGAATTTATCGTTATTTTCGCACAGACCGCCGGTGACGTCATAAACGTGATCCAGGATCTCATTTTCCTTGCCCAGCACGGTGATGTGATGGTAAGCACCGTACATGGCAGGGCGCATCAAATCGGATGCGCAGGCGTCCAGGCCCACATACTCCCGGTAGATGTGTTTCTTATGCAGTACTGTGGAGATCAGGTGACCGTAGGGTGCCAGCATAAAGCGACCCAGCTCTGTAAAGATCGCCACATCGCCCATACCGGCAGGCACCAGGATCTGATCGTAGCGCGTATGTACGCCCTCACCGATGACGGCGATATCGCACTTGGGCTGCTCGGGACGGTAGTCAACGCCGATGCCGCCGGACAGATTGACGAAGGAGAAATGGGCGCCGGTGGCGTTGCGCAGCCGCACGATGAGGCGGAATAGCCGGGATGCCAGCTCGGGATAATACTCATTGGTAGTGGTATTGGATGCCAGAAACGCGTGGACACCGAAGTGCTTCGCGCCCAGCTGCATCAGCCGGGAGATGGCGCCGGCCATCTGATCCTCGGTCATACCGTACTTGGCGTCGCTGGGCATATCCATAATGGTATTGCTCAGGCTGAAGGAGCCGCCGGGATTCCACCGCAGGCACACCGTCTCCGGCACGTTGCCGCCACACAGCCGCTCCAGGAATTCCACGTAGGTGGCATCGTCCAAATTGATGTATGCACCCATCTCCAGCGCCTTGCGCATATCCAGCTCCGGGGTCACGTTGGAGGAGAACATAATGTCGTGACCGGTAATGCCCACACCCTCGGCAAGCAAAAGCTCCGTATAGGTGGCGCAATCGCAGCCACAGCCTTCTTCGTGCAGCAGCTTGATGATGTGGGGATTGGGCGTCGCCTTCACAGCAAAATACTCCTTAAAGCCGGGGTTCCAGGAAAACGCCTGCTTCAGCGCACGGGCATTGGCCCGGATGCCGGCCTCGTCATACACGTGAAAGGGCGTGGGGATCTCAAGTGCGATCTCGCGCGCTTTTTCCAGAGTTATAAACGGTGTCTTTTTCATAGTAATCATCCCTTTGAAAAATAAAAATCCCCGTGTCCGAGCGACACAGGGCATAGCTTCTGCATTCCCCTGATCTGCGCTCCATCCGTTTGGATGGCAGTCCTGCGCATATTCTGCGCAGTCCCAGCGTGCATCGTCTGGCGTCAATGCACCCTTCGGCGGTGTTTCCTTTCCTGCTCCGGCAATTGCCAAACCAAAGCAGTACTGATAAACCCCGCGACCTCAGCCATGGTTAAGAGCATTCTAACGGAAAAGCGCGGAAAAGTCAACCTTTTTCTGTATTCTACCGGCGGTAGAGTTGCTGTTCTCCCCTTTCGAGAGGCAAAAATGCCTTCGGTAGGGTGACTCCCGGGTCAGCGGCGGTATAATAAAACTATCCTTTGGAACAAGGCAGGTAGCTTTATGAAACGCACGAAACTATGCGATCGGAAATTGCCGGACTACACCCGTGGTGAAGAATGTATGAATATGGTGACCCACATCGTGGGCGGCGGTATTGCGGTACTGGCGCTACTGGGTTGCTGCTGGATCGCCGCTGTCCACAAGTCGCTGTGGGGTATTCTTTGCGCTGCTGTCTATGGCTTTTCTATGGTGGCGCTGTACGCGATGTCCAGCATTTATCACGGGCTGCGTCCGGGGCTTGGCAAAAAGGTGATGCAGGTATTGGATCATTGCACCATCTATTTTCTGATCGCCGGCACCTATACCCCCATCGCCCTGGTGGCTCTGCGCCCCACATATCCCCTGCTGGGCTGGAGCTTGGCGGCATTTCAATGGGGCTTGACCGCTCTGGCGGTGGTGCTGACCGCCATTGATCTTAAGAAATATAATGTGTTTTCTATGATCTGCTACATCGGTATGGGCTGGGCGATCCTGCCCTTTATCCCACAGACCCGGGCGGTGCTTGGGGATACCGGCTTTGGCTTTTTACTTGCCGGCGGCATCGCCTATACCCTGGGTGCGATCCTCTACGGCATCGGCTCCAAAAAGCATTGGTTTCACAGCATTTTCCACATTTTTGTAGTGCTGGGAAGCACCCTGCAGCTGATCTGTATTCTGTTTTATGTACTGTAAACGCAAAACGCACCTGCAGTAACTGCAGGTGCGTTTTACTTATTCTTCCGTTTCTTCGTCGGTCTGGAACATGCTGACCAGCTCGGCTTCGCCGATCTCACGGTCCTCCATACAGGCAACGAACTGGGAGCCGGACATAGATTCGTGCTCCAGCAGGAACGCGATGATCTTGTTGATCTTATCCTCGTCCTTCTTCAGCAGCTCGGCACAGCGGGCATACGCCTTGTCCATCAGCTGCTTCACCTGCTCGTCGATGGTGCCGGCGAACTGCTCGGAATAGCGCTTGGTCATCTGGTAATCTCTGCCGATGAATACTTCGCCGTCGTCCAGATACGAAACCGTACCCAGCGCCTCGCACATACCGTAGTGAGCCACCATATCCCGCGCCAGCTTAGAAGCACGGTCGATATCATTGGATGCGCCAACGGAAATATCGCCGATAAACAGCGCCTCCGCCACGCGACCGCCCAGCAGCGCCACGATCTCCTCGAACATCTGATTACGGGTCAGGTTGGAAGCGTCATCCCTGGGCACGTGCCAGGTGGCGCCCAGGCTGTTGCCACGGGGTACGATGGTGATGTGCAGCACCGGATCCTGGGTGGGCAGATTGTACATCGCCACCGCGTGACCTGCCTCGTGCAGCGCCGTAACATGCAGATCACGGCGGTTGCGGACACGGCTTCGCTTTTCAGGGCCAGCCAGGATCTTCATCATGGCGTTGTTTAGGTCCTCCATGGTCAGCACCGGGCGGTTATCCCGGGCTGCCATAATGGCCGCTTCATTCAAAAGATTGCTTAAGTCAGCGCCGGTAAAGCCTACGGTGGAACGGGCGACGATCCGCAGATCCACACCGGCATCCAGCTTCTTGTTCCTGGCGTGGACTTTCAGGATCTCTTCCCTGCCCTTGACATCCGGCGCGCCAATATGGATCCGGCGGTCAAAACGACCGGGACGCAGCAGCGCAGGATCAAGAATATCCGGGCGGTTGGTAGCCGCAAGGACGATCACGCCGGAATTGTGGCTGAAGCCATCCATCTCCACCAGCAGCTGGTTAAGCGTCTGCTCCTTTTCATCGTGACCGCCGCCCAGACCGGAGCCACGCTTGCGACCCACCGCGTCGATCTCATCAATAAAGATGATGGCCGGAGCGATCTTCTTGGCCTGCTCAAACAGGTCACGGACACGGCTTGCGCCTACGCCTACATACATTTCCACAAAGTCAGAGCCGGAAATGGAGAGGAACTGCACGCCTGCCTCACCGGCTACCGCTCTTGCCAGCAGGGTCTTGCCGGTACCGGGAGGTCCCACCAGCAGCAGACCGTGGGGGATTCTCGCGCCGATCTTGGTGAACTTTTCAGGATCTTTCAGGAAGTCTACGATCTCCTGCAGCTCCGCCTTTTCTTCATCCACGCCTGCCACGTCTTCAAAGGTGACTTTTTTACCGTCGGGCACGCCCATAACCGTCCGGGCTTTGCCGAAATTAGCCATGTGACCGCTGTTGTTTGCCCGGCTCATCAGCAGGACCCACAGCAACAGCAGCACCGCGCCTACGATCAGCAGCGGCAGGATCAGGTCATAGGGAGAAAAGCCCTCCTGCGGCAAAAAGTCATAGCTTTCCAGCACGCCATTCTTGGTCTGCTCCTGAATGGTGCTCCACATCTCCTGACGGAAGCTCTCGGGGTCAGCCAGCGGGCAGGACAGCTTGTCCTTGCCGTTGTAGTTGTTGTGCAGCCGCAAGGTGATGGTCTGCTCCTCCACAACGAAGCTCTTGACCTGCTCTTTGTTGAAAAGCTCGACGATCTGGGAATAGGTCAGGTCGTCCTGCCCCAGATTAAACAGCCCCAGCACCAGTGACAGCACCAGCGCCAGAACACCAACGTACAAAAGAACTGAGAATAAACTGCGTTTTTTCAAAATGGATTCTCCTTATTCCGCATATACTTCCGGCTTCAAAATGCCGATATACGGCAGATTCCGGTAAGCTTCATTATAATCCAGACCGTAGCCCACAACGAAAGCGTTGGGCACCTCAAAGCCCACCCAATCGGGCTTCAGGGTGATCTCCGGGTTACGGCGGGAGGGTTTATCCAGCAATGTGCAGATCTTGATGGATGCCGGATTTTTCTGAATCAAGTGGTTGTAAAGGAAATTCAGGGAATTGCCGGTGTCGAAAATATCCTCCAGGATCAGCACGTGGCGTCCTTCAATATTTTCCGACATTTTGCCGCCGAAAACGGCTTTGCCGGTGGATTGCGTTCCCTGATAGGAGGATACCCGCATAAAGTCCATTTGACACGGTACTTTGATCTGCCGGATCATATCGGCGTAAAAAATCACGACACCCTTCAATACGCCCACTACGATTGGGTTCTTGCCGGCATACTCTGCCGTCAGGATCTCACCCAGCTCCCTGATCCGGGTCTGCAGCTGCTCCTGCGACAGCAAAACTTCTGCGATGTCTCTCTCCATTTTTATATCCTCCTATGCTTCTTTATCCCAGTTGCTCCAAACGGATCTGGATAGCAGGCAACGCGGTTGCCATCCGGGTTTGATCGGCCCCGATGCCGTACACGCCCAACAAACCGGCTTCATCCGCGATCACGGGGATCTGTGACCGCCGCTGTGCCGGGATCTTACGGTCAATAAACAGCTTTTTCAGGGTTTTGGTGCCGCCGTGCAGGCGGATCGCGTCGCCGCTTTTCCGGCAGCGGATGCACATTTCACCCTGCGCCGTAACGGTGAAGGTATCCCCGGTATTCACGATCTCCCGGGCCGGCGATACCGTAACGCGCCAGCCGGGAAGCTCCAGCGTACCGCTTTGCGGCAGACGAAAGGTATCCAAAGGCGCCGCATCCGCGCGCACCTGAAGCCGGTCATAATTCCTTGCGATCCGGACACCGCCGGGAAATTCCGCCACAGCCGAGGGCTTGGGGGAAAACACCAGGCTTTCCGCCAGCGCAATATGCTGGGCTTCCGGCTCTCGGACGCCATTTTCCTTCAAAAACCGCTCCAGCATCCGGCTGCGAACTGCCGGCGCAAGCTGCTTAAGCTGCGTTACATCGGGAAGCGTTTCATATTCCGCCTGTTGGGAAAGCACCTGCTCATCCAGGCGCAGCCGCTGCGCCATTGCGGACACATTTTCCGCCAGGCGGGGATTTTCCGCCTGCAGCAGCGGCATTACACGGTGGCGAAGGCGGTTGCGCAGAAAATCGTCACCGGCATTGGTGCTGTCCTCAATATGGGAAATGTGGTATTCCTGCAAAAACGCTTCCACCTGCTGCCGGGTAATGTTCAGCATAGGGCGGATCAGCACACCGCTTACCGGCGCAATACCGCCCAGGCCCTTCAAGCCCGTACCCCGCACCAGATGCATCAGTACGGTTTCGGCATTGTCGTCCGCAGTATGTGCCGTGGCGATCTTGCCGGGCAGCGTTTTCAGGAAGGCGTATCTTGCCTCCCGGGCAGCCGCTTCCAGACCTTTTTTGCCGGGCGTAACCCGGGCGCTGCCAATATGCAGCGGAATATCGAAACGCTCACAAAATTCCCGGACAAACTGCTCATCCGCATCCGACTCCGCGCCACGCAGCCGGTGATTGAAATGGGCAGCCGAGAGCTGCAGCTGCAGCTCCTCCTTCAGCAGATACAGTCCCCACAGCAGCGCCATGGAGTCCGCTCCGCCGGAAACCGCGCAAACCACCCGGTCACCGGGCTTCGTCAGGCATTTGAGCTGCTCTTTCAGAGCATTAATCATGCTTCCACTCCTTGTCGGAGAACAGCTGGTACTGACCCAGCCACTGGAGCTTGATGGTACCGGTCTCGCCCTGGCGGTTTTTCAGCACGATACATTCCACCACGCCGGGCTCCGGCGTATCCTTGTTGTAGTAATCATCACGGTACAGCGCCAGCACCGAGTCAGCATCCTGCTCGATAGAGCCGGATTCACGCAGGTCCGCCAGAATGGGGCGCTTGTCGGCACGGTTTTCCACCGCGCGGGACAGCTGACTCAGGCAGATCACGGGGACATTCAGCTCCTTCGCCATGACCTTCAGACCACGGGAGATCTCGCTGACCACCTGCACGCGGTTCTCCAGACCGCCCTTGCCGGCGTTGGGAATGGACATCAGCTGCAGATAGTCGATGATCACCAGACCCAGGCTGTCACCCAGGCGGCGGCACTTGGCCTTGATATCTGCCACCGTTGCCGCAGGATTGTCGTCAATGCGGATATCCGTCTGGCTCAAAGCAGAGGACGCCATACAGAACTTGGTCCACTCGTCATCGCTGAGCTTACCGGTGGACAGCTTCTGCAGCTCCACAAAGCTCTCGCTGGCGATCAGGCGCTTGGCAAGCTGCTCACGGGACATTTCCAGGTTAAAGACCGCAACGGTCTTATTATACTTCTTGGCAACGTTCACCGCCAGATTCAGGGCAAACGCCGTCTTACCCATACTGGGACGGGCAGCGATCATGATCAGGTCGGACTTGTTCAGACCGTTCAGGCGTCTGTCCAGATCCACGAAGCCGGTGGACAGACCGGGGATCAGCGCATCGGAGCGGCTCAGCTCTGCCACCTGGTCAAAGAAGCGGCGCAGCACCGTGCCGATGTGCTCCAGGGTTTCTGTTCTTTCGCCCTTGCTCAGGTCATAGATCTTTTTTTCCGCCATTTCCAGAATATCCTCGGAGGTTCCCTCCTGGGCATAGGCGGCATCACTGATCTCGGCAGCAGCGCGTGCCAACGCACGCAGCATCGCCTTCTCCCGAACGATTCTGGCATAGCGCACCACATTGGCAGCGGTAGGCGTGATCTCCATCAGCTGCATAACGTAGTCCCGGGAATTATCCTGGTATACACCCAGCTCCCGCATCTTATCCAGCACCGTAACCGGGTCAATGGTCTGGGAGAAATTGAACATCGTATAAACGGCGTTATAGATCTGCCGGTTCTGCTCCAGATAAAAGTCCTCCGGCCGCAGAATTCCGATCACATCCGCAATGCAGCGGCTGTCAATCAAAATGGCGCCCAGCACCGCCTGCTCTGCTTCCAGAGACTGGGGCATCTGTTTGCCCAACAATTCGTCCATGTTCTTTCTCCTCTCTTAAAAATGGGAAAAAATCAGATTTCCTCGATCTTCACCGTTAGGGGCGCATTGATCTCATAGCCCAGCTTGCAGGTGACGGTGTAGGTGCCGACGGACTTGATGGTCTCGCCCAGCACGATCTTGCGCTTATCCAGCTTGATGCCGGCGCTCTTTGCCAGCGCATCGGCAATTTCCTGACTGGTAACAGAGCCAAACAGACGTCCTGCTCCGCCGCCCTTGGCCTTCACCACAACGGTCATCTCACGCAATCTCTTGGAGATTGCCAGCGCCTCTTCCTTTTCCCGGGCGATGCGCTCCTGGGTGGCCTTGTCATTCATCTTCTTGGTGTTCATTGCGTCTGCGGTTGCTTCCACAGCCAGCTTTCTGGGCAGCAGGAAATTCCGGGCATAGCCGTCGGAAGCCTCGATGAGCTGACCCTTCTTGCCCTGACCTTTGACGTCCTGCAGTAAAATCACTTTCATAGCAAATTCTCCTCAATTAGGTTTCGTAAAATTGGTTGATGGATTCGATCAGCGCGTCCAGCGCATCCTTGACCGTAGTATTTCTGACCCGTGCGCCTGCGGTGGCTGTATTGCCGCCGCCGCCCAAGGGCTCCAGGATCATCTGGACGTTGGCATCTCCGATGGAACGGGCAGAGATGTATACATCCTCCGCATCCGGGTACAGCACGAAGGATGCCGTGATGCCGGATATGTTCAGCAGCTCGTCCGCCGCCTGGGCAGCCAACGCCCGGGAGGTGGTGGTATTCAGCGCCGCCACCGCCAGCTCCTGCCGGTACAGGCGTGCCGCCTTGATGATCTGGTACTTGGCCATGGTGTCCTGGAAGTCGCTTTGCAGCAGCTTCTTGACCTCTACGGTATCGGCACCCCACTGCCGCAGCACCGCCGCAGCCTCAAAGGTACGCTCGCCGGTACGGACGTTAAAGCTCTTGGTATCCAGGAAAATACCGGCCAGCAGGCTCTTGCTCTCAATGGGCAGCACGTCCTTCTTTTCCACTGCGTACTGCAGCAGCTCCGTAACCAGCTCGGAAGCCGAGGACGCATAGGGCTCGTGAAGGTTCAGCACCACCGGGTCGATATAATCCGCCGCTCTGCGGTGGTGATCCACCACACAGACTCTGGAAATAGTCTCCAGAAGCGGTCTGCACTCCACCTGATCCGGTCGGTTGGTATCCACAACGATCAGCACGCTGTGGTTGTCGCACTGCAGCAGCGCGTCCTGACCGGAAATAAATACCTGGGAATATTCCGGGATCTGCTGTATCTCCTCGATCAGATTCTGCGCCGCGTTGTTCTGGGTATCGAGAACGATGTAGGCCTTCTTACCCTTCTTGCGGCACATACAGCTGATGCCCATAGCAGCACCGATGGCGTCCAGATCCGCGTTGCTGTGACCCATAATGAACACCTGGCTGCTCTGCCCGATCAGCTCCATCATAGAATTGGAGGTAACACGGGACTTGACCTTGCTTCTGCGATCCGCTTCCATAGCACGACCGCCGTAGAAGCTGAAATTATAGCGATCCTTAATAACCGCCTGGTCACCGCCCCGGCTCAGTGACATTTCGATGGACAGTGCGGCGAAGTCATAGCTTTCTTCAAAATTCACGCCGTCCACGCCGATGCCGATGGAAATGGATGCGGCAAGACCGGTGGGATTTTCCACCTCATGGATCTCCTCCAGCAGGGAGAATTTCTCATCCATCGCCCGCTTCAGATCCCGCTTTTCAAACACAAACAGAAAACGGTTGCGCTCCAGCTTGCGAAGCAGACCGTGGAAATCCTCCGTCCATTTGGAGATCACGTCGTTGATCCGGGCGTTGAGGCTGGAGATCGCGCCTTCCGGCAGATTTTTGGTCAGCTCTTCATAGTTGTCCACCAAAATGATGGAAACCACGGGACGGGAGCGGACATACTCATCCCGTACCTGATACAGCTCTGTCAGGTCGCTGAAATACAGCATGCCCATCATAGTGCTGTCCGGGTCATCGGCGCGCAGGGCGCTGCCGTATATCCGGTAGCGGCGACCGCTCAAGGTCACGTCATAGGAATATTCGCTCTTGCCGGAGACCAGCCAGTCCAGCGTCACATTGGGCACGAAGGAGGTCAGCCGCTGCTCCAGATAGCGATCCTGGTAGCCGGTGATGCTGCAAAACTGCTCATTTGCCCAGAGGATGCTCTCATCACCCAGGCGCACCAGCACCATAGGAAACGGCGTATCCACGCCGCCTGCATTTTCCGGTAGGTTGAAGGCATCCTTCACCACATTCTGCAGCAGCTTATGGCGGCGGATGCGGCAGACAATATAAAACGCGCCCAACGCCGCGGCGATGCCGGCTTCCGCGGCAGCCAGTGTGTAATTGCCGAAAATAACAGCGCCGATCACAAACAGCACCATAGCCGCAAAGTATACCCAAAGTCCGGGCCAAAATGCCTTTTCCAACTTCTTGTTCACGTTTCTCGCCTCCCAAATGGGTATCAAACCCCATACTACTCTTACTATAACGGATATTATAGCAAATTTACGCACGGTACGCAACTGTTTTATCATTTTTTCCGGGATTTTCTCGGGAAATCTTCCGGCGGAATCCGACAGAAAAATAATGGTATACTTTCGGGTAAAAATGTGTTATACTATGCCTACAGGCGCCGGGTATCGAGTCCCGGGCAAAACCGTTTTTTCATAATCACGCGGACATTTTCCTCCGAAATGGCGATACAGGGCCGGCTCGGTGGCGAGTGGCTGCTGGTCTTTTTGTTGTCAAAATTGAAAGGAGTATACAATTTGTCTGAAAAACTGAAGATTATTCCCCTTGGCGGTCTGGATGAGATCGGCAAGAATATCACTGTCCTGGAATACGGCAAGGATATGATCATCGTGGATTGCGGCGTCGGCTTCCCGGAGGAGGATATGTACGGCGTGGATCTGGTGATCCCGGATTTTTCCTATCTGGTCGCCAACCAGAAGAAGCTGCGTGGTATGTTCGTTACCCACGGTCACGAGGATCACATCGGCTCTATCCCCTACTGTATGCAGCAGATCAACTGCCCCATCCACGGCACCGCCATGACCAACGGTCTGATCCGGCTGAAGCTGGAGGAGCGGCATCTGCAGGACACCGTCAAGCTCATCACCCATAAGCCCGGCGACGTAGTCAAGGCCGGCTGCTTCACGGTGGAATTCATCCACGTCAATCACTCCATCGCGGACGCGGTGGCTTTCGCCATCCACACCCCGGTGGGTACTGTGGTTATGACCGGTGACTTTAAGATCGACCCCACCGCCCAGGGCGGTATGACCGATCTGGCACGACTGGGCGAGCTGGGCAATCAGGGCGTGCTGGCGCTGCTGTGCGACTCCACCAACGTGGATCGGGACGGCTATACCCCCAGCGAAAATATCGTAGCCGAAAGCCTGGATCGCCAGTTCAAAAACTGCGATCAGCGCATTATCGTCACCACCTTTGCCTCCAATATGCACCGTATTCAGGCGGTGCTGGCTACCGCCCAGCGCTACGGGCGGAAGGTCGCCGTCACCGGCAGAAGTATGGAAAATATGCTGAAGGTCGCCCAGGAGCTGGGCTACCTGAAGGTCAAGCCCGGTACGCTGGTGGATCTGCCCGCCATCAAGAGCCTTCCCAACAACAAGGTGGTGATCGTCTCCACCGGCTCCCAGGGCGAAAATATGTCCGCGCTGTACCGGATGGCATTTTCCACCCATAAGCAGATAGATATCGTGGCCGGTGACCGCATCATCATCTCCGCCTCTGCCATCCCCGGTAACGAGAAGGCGGTTTCCAAGATCATCAACGAGCTGTACCGCAAGGGTGCGGACGTGGTTTACGAAAAGAGCGAGGGTCTGCACGTTTCCGGTCACGCCTGCCGGGAAGAGCTGAAGATCATCCACGCGCTGACCAAGCCCAAATTCTTCATTCCCGTTCACGGTGAGCAGCGGCATCTGCAGCTGCACGGCCGGCTGGCGAAGATGATGGGTATGAATCCCCGGCATATTCTGATCGGCGAGATTGGCAGCGTGTTCGAGTTAAGCGCCCGCACCTGCAAGATCACCGGCACCGTACCTGCCGGCAAGGTATTCGTGGACGGCACCGGCATCGGTGACGTGGGCAGCGTCGTTCTGCGTGACCGCAAGCATCTGGCGCAGGACGGTATGATCGTGGTTTGCGTCAACTTAAGCAGTCAGGACGGCAGCATCATCACCGGTCCCGACATCATCACCCGTGGCTTCGTGTACGTCAAAGAATCGGAGGAGCTGATGGAGGATCTGCGGATAGTGGCTCTGGAGGCCATCGAGCGGTGTAACCGCCGGCGCAGCCGGGATTGGGCAACCTACAAATCCGCCATCAAGAACGATCTGTCCGGCTTCCTGTACAAGCACACCAAGAAAAACCCCATGATCCTGCCCGTCATCGTGGAGATCTAAAAAGCAAAAGCCACCGGCTCAGTCAGTGGCATAATAGGCCCCCTTGTGTAAAGGGGGCTGTCGGGGCGCAAGTCACGACTGGGGGATTGTCCCAGCAAAACAATCCCTCCGTCAAAAATCAAAGATTTTTGCCAGCTCTGCCGAGCCCGCGCCCCTTTTGTCCGCTTTGCGGACATTTTCCCCGCTGTCGGGGAAATCAACCCTTTTCACAAGGGAGGCTTACCGCTGCGGTAGGGCTGTCCTATTTCAGTCCCATTGCGTTGCGGCAGTTCAGGAGAAACATATGCGTTACTATTTCGCCCCGATGGAGGGCATAACGGACAGCATTTTCCGCAGGGTGCATCACCGCTATTTCGGCGGTGTGGACCGTTACTATATGCCCTTTCTCTCCCCTACCGTCCACCGCACTCTAACCCACAAGGAGGATCGGGAGCTGCCCATGGCAGACAGCGAGGCTTTTTGCGCTGTACCGCAGGTACTGACCAGGGTGGCTGACGATTTTCTCTGGTCGGCGCAGATCTGTGCCGACCGGGGCTATGGCGAGGTCAATCTCAATTTAGGCTGCCCCTCCGGCACCGTGGTATCCAAGGGAAAAGGCAGCGGAATGCTCCGGGATCCGGGCGTGCTGGATGCCTTTTTGGAGGAAATTTTCAGCAGCTCGCCCCTGCCCGTTTCCGTCAAGACCCGGCTGGGTCTGGAGGATCCTGCCGAATTTCCGGCACTTTTGGATGTTTTCAACCGCTATCCCATTCAGGAGCTGACCGTTCATCCCAGAGTGCGCAAGCAATTCTACGACGGCGGCATTTTCGAGGACAGCTTCGCCTATGCCGTCCAAAGCAGCAAGAATCCCCTCTGCTTCAACGGCGATATTTTATCGCCGGCGGATGCGGACCGCATTTCCCAAAAATATCCGCAAGTGGATGCCGTAATGATCGGCCGCGCCCTTGTAGGCAACCCCGGTATGCTGGTGGGCGGCACGGACGTGGCAGCTTTGGAAAAATTCCACAACGCGCTGCTGGACACCTACACCGACGCCTTCGGCAGCAGCAGGAATGCCATGTTCCGCTTAAAAGAAAACTGGCATTTTCTCATCACCCACTTTGCAGACAGCGAAAAGCTGTGGAAGCGGCTGCGCAAGACCACAGACCTGGATGAATTTCGCGCCATCGCCACGGAAATTTTCCACACCAAAGTGTGGAGCGATGCACCAATTTCCATATAAAAAAGCTCCCCTTGTCAGGGGAGCTTTTTCGTAATCAAATGCTCAGGAAATAGTTCGCCACGCCCTGGGCGATGGCTTCGGCTTTCTTCTGCACCACAGTTTCATCCACCATATTGGCAAGATCCTGGGCATTGGTCATAAAGCCATTTTCCGTCAGCACCAGCGGACACACCGACTGCCGTGCCATATAGTAC
Source organism: Oscillospiraceae bacterium (assembly GCA_017436955.1). Lineage (GTDB taxonomy): Bacteria > Bacillota > Clostridia > Oscillospirales > Oscillospiraceae > Faecousia. The sequence goes on from JAFSCD010000011.1 coordinate 64,957, forward strand.
AGATTCCAGTCAAGCGTGGTCTTGGGATAGATGCCGGTTGCATTGGTCTGCTCGTAAATATGCTGCGCCGCCGGCTGGGAGAAGGGCGTAAAGTACAGCACCTGTCCGCCCCGATGGTCGGGATAGCCGCCGATGGAGTTTTGGTGGATGGCAACGCACAGATCCGGCGCCGTTTTCTTCAGGTGCAAGATCCGCTGATCCACCGAGATGGAATCATCGCCGTTGCGGTTGAGCACCACCGTTGCGCCGATGCTTTCCAGCTCCTGCTTCACAGCCAGTGCCAGCTTCAGATTCAGCTCTGCCTCATCGATCTTGGTGCCGTCGGCAAGTGTGACAACGCTGCCGCCGTCATAGCCGCCGTGACCCACGTCCAGCAGCACCAAGGTGCCGGTCAGGTCTGCGCCGTAGGCATTGTCCGCCTTGGTTGCCGATGTGGGATTCAGGAAGCTGAAGCACAGCTGATCCCGGTCGTTATACTTGGCATCCCAACCGTAGAAGCCGCCGGTTTTCTTCAAATTCAGCCGCAGCACGCAATCGGATTCATTCTGCGTCAGCTGTGCGGAAGCAAACAGCGGATTGTCCGCCGGCACTTCGACCGTACCTTCAAAAACGGTGGCGTAGCAGAAGGTGATCTCCACATACTCCGCAGTGACCTGGGTGACGCGAAAATCACGGTCAGCGGTGTTGATGTACTCCTGGGGACCGAATTCCAGCAGGAACGGCGCTTTCCACAGGCAGTCCAGAGTCAGGACCGTATGATTGTCCACCACTTCCATGGACACGAAGCCGAGCTCATTATGATCCGGCAGCGTTCCCCGGTAGACCTCCACCACTGCGGCCTTCTGACCCGGTGGCGGATAATTGGGCTTCTCGATATACACCCGTCTGCCGCAGCGCAGCAGCCGGTAGGAATTATTGCCCTGGGTAACGATATCCTTATCGCAGTAATCCACCGTACCCTCGGGCAGATAGTTGTTCCGGGGGTCGGAATAATCGTCGGTAGTCGCGCCGTTGAAGGTTTCCGCGGTGCTGTTGACGATTTCCGCGATATAGCCGGAGCCCACGTCAATATAGTCGCCGTAATCCGGTGTTACGCCGGGATCAGATGCCAAAATCTCTGCCGACTTTTTGCAGATAACATCCGCGGAATAATAGATCTCGGTGATGCCGTCGCAGGTAACGGTGTACGTCAGCTTACCCAGATTCAGATCCTGGGTATTGTCCGACGGCAGCGGATATGCGCCCTCGTAGCGCACAAAGCCTGCTGTTATGCCCTGCTGGTCGGCAGCCGGCTGCATGACCACACTTTCGCTGCCCAGCATGACCTTCACGGTACTGCCCTGGCGAACCGTCAGGCTCACCTCCACGGTGGTGCCGCAGTTATAATGGCTGATCTTTTCCGCAGGAGAATAGCTCTGAACCGCGTAGCGGTACTCAACGGTGTAGGTAACGCTCTGCTCCTTATGGGAAACGGTGATCTCGTTCACACCCTGCTGCAGCTGCACCGTATGGGTAAAGGCGCCGTCGCTGTCACGCGCTACCTCGGTGCCGGCGATGGTCAGCGGCTGCGTCACATCGGAGGTGCCGGCAAAGGTCACGCTCGGCTGCGTGGAAACAAAGGTCTGCTGTTCCGGCGCCGTTACTGTAAGCTGGGAATATTTCGGTGCCGTAGGCTCGGTGGCGCCGGTCCCGGAGGATCCCGGGCTCTGGTTCATACACAGCGCCAGGATCACCACCATGATCAGCACCGCCGTCAGGATACCGATCAGCATATTCATCTGCTGGGCTTTCCTGCGGCGTCTTCTTCTCTGTCTGTTGGGATTTGTCATATCTAACACCTCAACTCAAGGGTCGTTATCGGTTTCTGTACGCCCCATTTTACCACAAGGCGACCGGAAAGTAAAGTCCCCCGAAGCTGATCTTCGGGGGACTTGCCGATTATTCTATATCCGCGATCGCGATCTTCTTGTAATTTACGTTGATGGTGGTATTTTCCACAATACCGTCGATGATCTCCGATGCCTTGTCCGACTGCGCGCCGGTGGTACACATCCGGATCCAGCCCTCTTCGGCGCCCACAAAGTACATAATGTGGTAGCCGTAGGATGTCTTTACCAGACCGTAATCACCGCTCTGGCGGTTTTCATCGAAGCACCAGTCATTGAAGGCTTCCACCATCCTACCGGGCCATACATCGGTGTAAAGACCGCCGCTGGACTTGGATCCGCCATCCTCGGTCTTTTCCGTTGCCAGTGCGGCGAAGGCATCCTCATCCGCGTCGCCGGCCAGCCATTGATCCAGAATCTCCTGTGCCTTTACCCGGCAGGCTTCCCAGGCTTCCTCCGAGGAGCCCGTTGCCTTGCCGTCCTCGTCCTTGATATCCTGCTCCGGCTGGATCAGGATGTGGCGCACGTCCACCAGCTTGCCGGTGTCCTTGGTGACCTGGAAATAATCGTCCAGCACCAAAGAGGATGCGTTTTTCTCGTAATACGCCTCAATATCCGCCATATCCACTTCCAGGGTCTCGATATACTCTTTCCAGTAAGAGCCGCCCATAAAGTAGGTCCACAGGAATTCATAGTAGATCTCGAAGGTGGTGCCGGTGCCGGTCATTTCCTTCAGAAAATCCTCCAAAGTGGTGTAGCCCTTGGAAACGGCGGTAGACAGCATATCCTTTTCCAGCGTGTCAAACTGGGTAACATACACCTCGGGCATTTCAAAGCCGGCTTCATCTGCCATATCCAGCACCAGCATATCCCGCATCCAGGTCTCGATGGCCACCTCGATGAAGTACTGCTGCCAGGTCTTTTCTGTATCCGGGTCATAATACTGGGTGTCCAGCGGTTCGTTCTTGTCAAGGTCAGCAAAGCTGGCTCTGCTTACCAGATCCCAGTAATACACCTGCAGCATCCGGTTGGTCAGCTCCCGCTCGCCCACGGTGGCGACGACCGTATCCCGACCGCTCATAAAGCTGCTGTTGCCAATGCCGGTGTCCAGCGTTTCCAGGGATACGCTGTAGGATTTCTTGTAATTGATATCGTTTTTCCGCAAAAATCCGGGCAGGAATCTTCCGCTGGTGCCGTAGCTCACAAGGCTGACAAGCACGCACAGCAAAACAGCGCCGATAAAGCTAAAGGTGAGGATCTTCATCACCTTCAGCTTTTTGCTGACAGAGCTTTCCTCGTTGTCTTCGCCGCAGACGGGGCAGATGCTGTTACCCTCTTCCATCTCGGCCTGACAGTATTTACACTGCATAGTAACCTCTTCCTCCCGTTTCCGGGCTTTTGATATTCAAAATTCTACCACGGAATCCCGGGAAAAGCAATACAAAACGCAATTTGTTCACAATTCAAAATAAAAATCGCACAGCGTAAAGCGTGATGTCCTTAACGGAGAAATATGAAAACCGAATAGGATAACAGAGAAAGGCAGCATAGTCTATGATGGCTATGCTGTCTTTTGCATTGTTTGATTATAGAAAAGTGAACTCGATTGAAAGCGTCGCAGAAATGCGGTACTTTTTTTGAATTTTATGTCGAAAATCGCTGGACTTGTGGAAAGTGTTGTGGTATGTGTTTGTGTTGCAAAAAGGAGGTGCAACGCACATGACAACACTTGAAGATCTGTATTACGGTAACATCAGTCCGCACGAAAGGTACATAAAGCGCGGTTCGAGAGTCGATCAACTCGTAAAGCTCATATGCAAAAACGAGGAAAGCCTAATGGCAACGCTCACTGAGCAGCAGAAAGAAACTTTCGAAAAATTCAAAGACTGTCAGAGCGAACTGTCGGGACTGACCGAACGAGATGCATTCAGGGATGGCTTCATCCTTGCAGTGCGAATAATGGTTGAAGCAATGGAAGGGTTAGAAACGGTGGATGATATATGAAAAAACTAATAATCCTTCTTCTCTGCTGTGTGGTACTCTTGAGTATGGAGGGATGCGGTATCAACACCGCACCGCCTCCTACAGAGAGTCCGCCGACAACGGTATCGGAAACGGTAATAACAGAAACACCGCTCGAAACAACACCGCCCGTGACGGCGGTAGAGCCGACAGAGAAAGAAAAAGAGCCTGTCACAACCGAGAATGAGGATCAGGTAACCGAGCCGACCGTGGTCGCTACAGAGCCGACAACGACACGCCCTACAGAAGAAACAACAACTACAACAAGCGCCGTTGAAGAAAATGCTACTCCTCCGATCGTGGAAACGGTGACAAGCACAACACCACAACTTGCGGAAAAAGAAACGACGAAAACTGAACCGCACAAGGATGAACTAAAAGCCGAAACGGAACCTTCGAAGGTAACCGAGTTGGAACCTACTGAAAAACCTGCTCCCTTCGATATTGATCACTGGATTGCATATGCAATGAGCTACGCCAAAAGCAAGGGACTCGTGCTGAGCGACACAGCGTTGGACTGCTGGGACAACCCGATCCGAGCAGGATCACATTGCATTTACCTCGAAAGAGATATCCAAAGCAGATTGAATCGCTATGCAATGGACGAGGACATCACCGACGTGTGGATTTGGGCAGAAGCCACGGGCAGCGACTGCTACGACATTTATATCGGCTACGCTTAAATACAAATGATCTCAAGTATAAATCACTCACTGGATACGGAAATCAAACGGACAAAAAGAAAATCAAATAGGATAATTTAAATTCACCATAGATTCAAAAATGAGTCTATGGTGAATTTTATTTGTGACAAATCAAGCAAAAATCGGTTGCAACCCTACAAAATCCGACAAAACCCATTGAAAACAAATGAGATATATGCTATAATATATTCTGCAGAATTGTATTCATAGGAGATATGGAAATGATTACAAAAACAGATATGCCGGATCGGTGGTATTCCACAAAAGAAATATGCGCATACCTCGGTATCAGTCGAGATACTTTGCTTGTTTGGATTGCGAACAAAAATATGCCCGCTCACAAAGTCGGTCGCAACTGGAAATTCAAAGTTAGCGAAGTAGATGATTGGATCAAAAGCGGACAAGCAGCAGAATAAGAATGTGATGGAGATAGTGTTTTATGAAACCTGAAGATAAAGCGCGAGTTACAATTGATAAAAAGTTAATAGAATCCGGCTGGACGATTCAGGATGTTAAATCCCTTAATCTTTCGGCTTCTCTTGGCATTGCTGTACGTGAGTTTCCTACAAGCACCGGACCGGTAGATTATGCCCTGTTTTTGGAAGGAATCCCGGTAGGAGTTATTGAAGCCAAGAAAAGCGAGTTGGGCGAAAACATCACCTCTGTCGAGAGTCAGTCTGCTCGTTATGCAACCAGCACTTTTAAGTGGATCAAAAACGAATATCGCATTCGCTTTGCCTATGAAGCAACAGACAAGTTGACTCGCTTTACCGACTATGACGATATCAAATATCGATCCAGAACGGTGTTCTCTTTTCATCGTCCCGAAACGCTTCTTGCTCTCTTAAAACAGCCCGATACCATCCGCAATAACATGAAGCGTTTCCCGGAATTTGATCCGACGGGATTCCGCAAATGTCAGATTACAGCAATTGAAAATCTTGATGCTTCTTTTGCTGACAATCGTCCCAAAGCATTGGTGCAAATGGCTACTGGCGCCGGAAAGACTTTTACTGCTATTACCGCCGCATACAGACTTTTGAAATACGGCAAAATGAACCGTATTCTTTTCCTCGTTGATACCAAAGGCCTTGGCGAACAAGCAGAACGAGAGTTTCTTGCCTATAAACCTACTGATGATCCTCGCCCGTTTTCGCAGATTTACGGCGTACATAGACTCAAGTCCTCTTACATTCCCGATGGTGTACAAATCTGCATCAGCACCATTCAAAGAATGTACTCCATTCTCAAAGGAGAGGAATTGAACGAATCCGCGGAAGAAATCTCTTTTAACGAGTATGTTACCGCAGATTCCAAAGCACCGAAAGAAGTCGTTTACAACGAAAAGTATCCGCCGGAATTCTTCGACTGCATTATCGTTGACGAATGCCATCGCTCTATTTACAATGTTTGGAATCAGGTTCTCGAATATTTTGATTCCTTTATCATCGGCTTGACTGCTACACCGGACAAGCGTACCTTTGCGTTCTTTAATGAAAATGTAGTTAGCGAATATCCCCGTGAGCAGGCTATTATTGACGGAGTCAATGTTGGAGAGGATATTTTCCTCATCGAAACCAATGTGGGCAAGAACGGCGCTCATATTATGAAACAGCGAATTGAGATAAGAAGCCGCCTTTCTCGTGAAAAACGCTGGAAAGAACTGGACGAAGATTTGGACTACAAGCCAACGCAGCTTGACAGAGATATTGTTAATCCCAGTCAGATACGGACGGTAATTCGTTCTTTCAAGGAAAATGTATTCACCACGCTATTTCCGCGCCGTAAAGAAGTGCCGAAAACCCTTATCTTTGCTAAGACAGACAGCCACGCTGATGATATCATTCAAATCGTCCGCGAGGAATTTGGCGAAGGAAATGAGTTCTGTAAAAAGATTACCTATTCTGCAGAGAACCCCGAAAGCGTGTTGAGTTCTTTCCGTAATGACTACTATCCCCGCATTGCCGTTACTGTGGATATGATCGCTACGGGAACGGATGTTAAGCCGATTGAGTGCTTGATCTTCATGCGTGATGTGCGTAGCAAGAACTATTTTGAGCAGATGAAAGGTCGAGGAACCCGTACACTTTCCAAAGACGATCTCCAAAAGGTCACTCCCTCTGCAACCGACAACAAAGACCATTTTGTTATTGTCGATGCCGTTGGTGTTACAAAATCCAAAAAATCCGACACTCGTACTCTTGAACGCAAACCCTCCGTCAGCATGAAAGAATTGATGATGAATGTCGCTCTTGGTGATAAGAGTGAAGATACACTCACTTCACTTGCTAATCGTCTGATTCGCTTGAATGCTCAAATGACAACAAGCGAGCGCAAAACAGCAGAAGAAATGGTCGACTGTCCTGTAGGGAAAATCGCAGAACGCTTGTTAAACGTTTTTGATGAAGATGTTATTCTAACAAAAGCCAGGACTGATACCGGCTCAGACGCTCCAAGCGAAGAACAACTCGCTTCGGCAAAAAAAGAACTTCTCAACGAAGCGGTTACACCGTTCCACAACCCGGATTTTCGTAACTATCTTGAAATCACCCGTCGTAGCCACGAACAGGTCATTGACAATGTCAATCTTGACGAGGTTCTGTTTGCCGGATTCGACTCGCAGCAAGAGGAAAATGCAGATCGTGTTATATCTTCTTTCCGCCAGTTTATTGACGAGAACAGAGATGAAATTATCGCTCTGCGTATCATCTACGACCAAAAATATAAAGACCGCCCGATGGCGATTGATGGATTGAAAGCATTATATGAGAAGCTGAAATTCAAAGGAATCACCGTGGAGCGTCTGTGGGACTGTTATGCCATTAAGAAGCCCGAAAAAGTAAAGCGTGGTACGATGGCACAATTGTCCGACCTTATATCCATCATTCGTTTTGAAATGGGATATACCGAAAATCTTGCACCCTTTGCAGACAGAGTGAACTATAACTTCATGCAGTGGACACTCCGCCGCAACGCAGGTGCAGTACATTTCACGGACGAGCAGATGGAATGGCTTCGTCTTGTCAAAGACCACATTGCCGTATCTTTGAGCATTGAAACGAGCGACCTTGACCTTAATCCTTTTGATCGCAAAGGTGGTCTCGGACGGTTCTATGAGGTGTTCGGAGATCAGTATGAAGCGATTTTGATGGAAATGAATGTAGAATTGGTGGCGTGATATGTTTTATTACAGATACCGTTCGGGCAGCGAATTGTCAGTGAAGGAACTCATTTATGATGAACTGTATTTCGCTTCCCGTGAAGAATGCAACGATCCTTATGAAGGGAAAACCTTTGCTACTTTTTCTGCAGATAAAGATTTGTGGAACAATTTAATTAACGAAGCGTTAAAAGCATATAACATTAAACCACTTGATTCTTTAAAGGAAAGGATCGTTCAATATTTTTTATCAAAAGCGCCAATGCCAATAGAAAATGTTTTGAGAATACCCAAAAATGAATTTGTAGACATCGGTGCAAGAACTTACGAACGACGCATTTTGCCATCTATGTTGGAAGCAATACAGAATTATGTTATGTGGTATTCACCCGAAGAACGCTACTTTGCTTCTTTTTCCAAGGCAAATGATAACTTTCTGTTGTGGTCGCATTATGCTAATAATCATAAAGGTTTTTGCCTCGTGTATAGACCGATTGATGGAAAAATTAAACAAAATCCAAATTGGAAACGTACACAAACCGCAACTCTGCCTTTGCCAAGGTTAACATTTGTAGTTCCGGATGCGTTTGAAATACAAGATGTGGAGTACGTTTCAACTCCTAAATCTTCAGATGGATTTATGTGCTTTCCCGCAAGTGTTGCTGGTGATAATCATTCGCCGGAAGAAATTGAAACAGCACGAGCCGAACACGCCAAAAACTATCTACAAAAACATTCGGTTTGGGACTATGAACAAGAATCAAGAGTTGTCTTGTCAAGCGGTGTGCAATGGCTTGCGGGTCAAAAACTTACTCTGCCGTCACATCAACGACTTTTTCATATTGATCCCACGCAACTTGTAGGAATTATATTGGGCGCGCAAATGTCCAATGCACAACGAGAAAGAATCAAAGAGATTGTCGCCGAAAAAGTTGAGCGTTGGTACATTCCAACAACCGACCACAGGATTATTTCGAATTTTGTTTTATTTGAAGAAACCTTATCCGAAACTAATCGCGAGGTCATTATAGAACCTACTGGAATTTATACTGGAACGTCAGTTTTGACAAAGAAAAGCCCAGATTTTTCTCGCTTATACGAAGAATGGCAGAATGGTTGGGCAATTGAAATCAAAGGCAATTCAGCACAGAAAATAAAAATCGATTAGGAGTCTAAACATGAGTTTTTATGATGCATTTAAGGATGCTATAAATGTAGCGCAAAAGGCAGATAATGTGGAATTATATCGTCAGTTGCTTGATCTAAGTGCGCAGGCGTTAGATTTACAAGCAGAGGTAGCTCGTTTGCGTGAAGAAAACGCTGCATTAAAGAAATCAAAAGATATCGCTGAGAAAATAATTCGTCACGAAGAACCTATTGTCACCATAGAGGGAGACACAAATAATTTGTATTATTGTTCTCATTGCTGGGACAGCGAACAAAAGCTCATCCAGATAAATTGTCATAAAGACGGAACTTTTGAATGTCCTCACTGTAAAACAAGTGGTAATTATAATAATGAACTAAAACGTCAATCCGATGTAGCTCAACTTCGTGCTATCTCAGAATTGAACTCTAGAAGCCAAAAGCGTTTTATATAAGGGTAATCATTATGCTCACAATGAAATTAAAAGAATGCTGTACGGTTATTGCAGGGCAGTCTCCAGAATCAAAATACTACAACACCGAGGGGATAGGAATACCTTTTTTTCAGGGAAAAGCTGACTTTGGAGAGGTATACCCTACCATACGTGTGTATTGTTCTCAACCCACAAAAATCGCGGAAAAAGATGATATATTGCTTTCTGTTAGAGCGCCGGTCGGAGCAACAAACTTGTCCCCAGGAAAAGTATGTATTGGTAGAGGACTGACCGCTATTCGGCCATCAGCAGACCTTGATTTGAAATATTTGTTGTATTTTTTTCGTTATTATGAAGTTCAGCTCCAAGAAAAAGGAACTGGTACAACATTTAAAGCTATAACGCAAGACGTAGTGAAAAACATCGAAATTCCTATTCCCGATATCGATGAACAAAAACGCATCGTTTCAAAAGTTGATGAGCTTTTCTCTGAGCTTGATAACGGTGTTGAAACGCTAAAAAAGACGAAGCAACAGCTTGCGGTGTATCGTCAGGCGGTGCTTAAAGAAGCTTTTGAAGGAAAATTTACAGCACATATCCCTTGCGATGTGGAATTGTCGTGGGCATCTGAAGAAGAAACTAAAAGTCTGCCTGCTATCCCAAAAGAATGGCAATATATTGCACTTTCTAATTTGGGCGATTTAGGACGTGGAAAATCAAAACACAGACCAAGAAATGATCCGAAATTATTTGAGGGTGGGAAGTATCCTTTTTTGCAAACCGGAAAGGTTAAAGCAGCTAAACAATACATTACTGAATATTCAAAGATGTATGGTGAGTTCGGTCTGCAACAAAGCAAATTGTGGCCCAAAGGAACTCTATGTATTACCATAGCCGCAAACATAGCTGAAACAGCTTTTTTAGGTATTGATGCTTGTTTCCCGGATAGCGTAGTCGGTTTTACTCCGTATGAACACATTATTCCAGAGTACATTAAGTATTTTATTGAATCACAAAAGTTGCGGTTATGGGCATTCGCACCAGCAACCGCCCAAAAGAACATCAATTTGGACACTTTGGAAAATTTGATAGTTCCTTATTGCTCTGTAGAAGAACAGCAACTTGTAATTGCTAAAATTGAAGCAAGGATGACTATTTGCGACAGCATTGAGCAAACGGTCGACATCGCCTTGCAACAAGCTGAAGCTATGAGGCAGAGCATTTTGAAAAAAGCGTTTGAGGAAAGTTTTTAGTAAGGATTTATGCTATGAAAGAGAAAGTCAAAAAAGCAAAAGAAAAAATATCAAAACACAATATCAAGGACTTTTTGTGTTCGTTAGGCAAAAAAATCAAGCCTGTTGTACTGATGGTTTTGAAAATACTTGCGAGAATACCATATCTTTGTGTAGCAGGTATCCCCTTTTTGAATAGGTTTATTCCATCTGATGTGGTATTGTGGGTGTGGATACCTGCGCTTGTGATCTCTTTGCTTATTGATCTTCTCCTACATAAAAAACACTCCAAAAATCCACCTGAGAAAAAGCAATGGGAGAAAAATCTTGACGACTTTACCAAAGGATCCTCCATCGTAGCTTTTGTTGTTTTTCTTAGTGCAATCATCATCAACTATTTCGATACTGCTTATAATTGGTGGATCGCAATAGCCATTATACTCTTTGTTGCTATCCCGTTTTCGATCAATGGAATGTTTGATCTTGCCAAAAGAATCAAGCAAGAAAAGCAAAGTTCTACCGTTGACTTTACAAAAGCAAAAATTCAATATGTTCTGTTTTACTGGCTTGCAGATGCTTTTTATATTTCCGTATGCACGAATTGGGATATAGGAAAATTTGTATTTGGCGGTATTGCTCTGCTAATATTGCTGTATAGCGTTGCTTCTTCCTTCCTTTCACAAAAAATTAAATACAAATGGATGCTGATACACGATTTTGTGATTACGATTGCTTTGACCGTGTATTTGATATACATTATTCCGGATGCATCAATGCAAAACGTGGTGCTCGTTTTGGTTAGTGCTATTTATGGCGGTTTTATTGCACTTGTAGGTGTGGCGTGGACAATCAAGGATGGCCAACAGCGTGAGGCAGAATCTAAAAGACTTGAAAAAATACCATATCTTCAAGTTGAGATTGATAAATGGATCACAAGCGAACGTGGCGAACTAAATGTTCCGGGCATATGGTTGAATATCACACCATCAAACAATGAAAATAGTATCTCCTCCGGCGCAAGCATAAAAATCACAAACATCGGATTAGGTATGGCAAACAATTTGCAGTGCAGATCGGATTCTGCTACCGGAAGCTTCAAGCATTCCTTGCCAACCGCATTGCTCCGATGTGATACATCCTGTAGCGAAAATATGCTGTTCAACGCAGCTCGCCAGGATAACACAAGTGTAAATGACTCAAGGTTGATTTTTCTGTTCGATGACCTGTTAGGAAATCATTATGAGCAAAGTCTGCAGATAACTTTTGAAATAAATGTTGGATACATAAAAGTGATTTCTTATAAAATGGATGCTCCCGTTTTCTTAGGACGAGATAATTATTCTCAAAACGACAGTCGCTCAATGGCAAAAGAGGTGAAATAACTGATGGCAAGAGGTGCAGAACGACAATTGGAACTTCTTGTATTACAAGAGTTGAAAAAAGCAGGTTATCCCGAAGATTCAATCGTTACAGATTGGCGTTATCGCAACAATATCTTTGACTTTGTCATAGTAGATAAAACAACAGATATTCCGCTAATGATAATCGAATGCAAACACGTTAACAACCAACACAGTTTGGATGCGGTTGCTAATCAGCTGCGCAGATATAGCGATAGTTTAGATTATCCTGTAAGAACCTGTGCTGCTGTAAGCACGGGAGAAAGCAAATTTGATTTTTACGATTTCACTGAAAAAATAAAGAATCCGGACTTGCCGATTTCTGAATGTGGGCCAACCGATATCCCATCATACGATCTAATAAAAACCGGCGTTAAGAGCAAGTTGATCACCGCTCAGAAAAAGCGAAAAAAGAAATATATCAATGGATTGCGAATTGTTTGTTGGGGGATCATCCCGCTTGTTGTTCTTGCAGTTGCAATACTTGATGCAATGGGTGTTTATGAACTGAACACCGAGAGATTGATTATGGTCGGTATTTTTATAATATCAATTCTGCTTCCGTTTTTCGGTGAAATTAAGCTGGGCGATCTAACGCTTACACATAAAAAGAAGGATGAGGAGAAATAATGTCTGAACAATCAACAACAATAATCTCTAAGGTTTGGGGAATGTGCAATCCTCTCCGTGATGATGGTGTATCCTATGGAGATTATCTTGAACAACTTACATATCTCATCTTTCTGAAAATGTCAGATGAGTATTCCAAGCCGCCGTATAAAAAAGAAACAGGTATTCCGCAAGGTTATACCTGGTCGGATATGAGCACGTTGAAAGGCGCAGAGCTTGAAGATCAGTACAAAGCAACCCTTGAAGAACTTGCCAAGCAAGGCGGCATTCTTGGAATGATTTTTGCCCAAGCCAGTAACAAGATCAGTAACGCCGCTATTCTTTACCGTATCGTCCAGATGATAGATAAAGAAAAATGGGTGTCTATGTCTTCCGACGTTAAGGGCGAGATTTATGAGGGCTTGCTCCAAAAGAATGCAGAAGATATCAAGAGTGGCGCAGGACAGTACTTCACGCCACGTCCTTTGATCCGCGCTATGGTTGAGTGTATCCGTCCCGAACCGAAGAAAACGATTGCCGATCCTTGTTGCGGTTCCGGTGGCTTCTTCCTCGCTGCACAGGAATTTATCACGCAAAACTATACGCTTGACCGTGAGGATAAAGAGTTCCTTAAGAACGAAACGTTCTTCGGTAACGAGCTTGTTGCCGTCACATTCAAACTGTCTCTGATGAATCTCTATCTGCATAATATCGGAGATATTTACGGTAATATACCGATAGCGCATGGGGACTCTCTTTTGACAGATCCCGGCTACCGTGTAGACTATGTACTGACCAATCCTCCTTTCGGCAAAAAGTCTTCCATCACGATGACAAATGAGGAAGGTGAAGAAGAGGAAGAAGAATTGGTCTATAACCGTCAAGATTTTTGGACAACCAGTTCCAACAAACAGCTCAACTTCGTTCAGCACATCAACACCATCTTGAAGTCGACGGGAAAGGCTGCGGTTGTTGTTCCGGACAATGTTCTCTTCGAAGGCGGTGCCGGAGAAACAGTGCGCAAGAAATTATTGCAGACCACCGATCTGCACACCATACTTCGTTTGCCGACCGGCATCTTCTACAAGCCGGGTGTTAAGGCAAATGTAATTTTCTTTGATAAGCGTCCGGCGAGTCCTGATATGCAGACTAAGGAAATTTGGATTTACGATTTCCGTACCAATGTCCATTTTACATTGAAGCAACATCCTATGACAGATGCAGATCTGCTTGATTTTATTGCGTGCTACAATCCCGAAAATCGTCATGAACGTAAGGAAACATGGGCGGAAGAAAATCCCGATGGTCGCTGGCGTAGATTTAGTGTTGACGAGATTTTAAAACGTGATAAGACGAGCTTGGATATCTTTTGGATTAAGGATAAGTCGCTTGCTGATCTTGATAATCTCCCCGATCCCGATGTGCTTGCCGATGATATTATTGAGAATCTGCAAAGTGCTTTGGAAAGCTTTCAAGAATTGAAAAAGCAGCTTTCATAAATCTAATGTACGCGTCCTCATTACTTTTTTGTAATGAGGACGTTTTTTGTTGCAATTCAAATAAACTACTATACCCATATTTCGCACACTTTATTCACCCTACCTTGACAAAACTTTCCTGCGTATGGTATAATAAAGGCATCGAGAGATCGGCTGAAAATTGAATAATATGTGCCACGGCAGTTACTACTGTCACCCTTTCGTTGGAAAGACGACGATCATCCATTTAGAGTTATAGACTCGTACATACATCGGCACGGAACATTTTTAAGCGAACCAAACCGTTCGCTCATTTGTGTTTCCGTCTTGATGTATGTGCGAGTCTTTTTGTTTTACCCTCGCTATGATTACATAAAAATCGAAAGGTGGAATGCAGATGATTGTATCAAAATTCAGAATCAACACAAACGAAAGGAGGATTGGATGCAGCACAAAAATTTCTTTATGGTTCCTAATCGAATCTTTGATTTAGAACTGAAGCCGAGAGACTTCACCGTGTATTGCTGTCTGCTTCGGCACAGTGACAGCAAGGACGGCTCCTGCTTTCCCTCGCGGAGAGTCATCGCAAAGGAGTGTGGGATGGATAGGAAAACCGTTGACTCTGCTGTTGAAAATCTCTCGTCCCTCGGTCTTGTGAAAAAGATTCAGCGATACCGTGAGGACGGAACGAGGACGAGCAACCTCTACTACGTGGCAAACCTTTTGGAGTAGAGTAGATCTTTCATTGGGATAGTGTCAGAATTTCCTATCAAGAAGAAAACCCATAGAACAAAACCCAGGAACTACTACAACAGAAAAAAGAGAATAGACAACACCCACGGAGCGCCCGTGTGTCCCCCACAGACCGCCTGTGTGCCGAGGAAAGCCGAGAAGCGAGGAAACACCCGCCAAATAAGAAAACCGCCCGTTTCGGGCGATTTGGAGGCAAGATTGGAACGGCGAAACACGGTGTGAGGTAAGGCAGCTTTCAGGCATTTTCGATGGGTCGAAAATCAAGCAGGAGAAAGAGTCGGGGTCGTAAACGCCCCACGACTCGTTTCACAGCGGGCGGCAACGCCGACCGCACAAGGGTTTTCGGCATTTTTGCTCTTTTTCTGAAGTGGTACCACTTCAGAGGAGAAGGAGCCAATTTAGGCGGTGTGAACTGCCAAAAGTGCCGTAAAACAAGGAAAATCGTAGGCGCTGTAATAGGTGCCGTAACAGAAAAGGAGAATTTACTATGGCAACCAATAACAAAATCAAATTTCCCCTCTGGGTAAAACCGAAAACAATGGAAACCGTGAAAGAAATGTACAAGGACGATGACTGCCGGAGCCAGTCGGAATTTATTGAGAAAGCAATACACGCATATGTCGGTTATCTACGGGCAGATAACAGTCCGGGAATGCTGCCGAATTATATGGTCTCTACGATGAAGGCTATCGTGGACAGCAGCGAAACACGAATGTGCAGAATGCTGTTCAAGCTGGCGGTGGAGATGGCGATCACGATGAATGTCCTCGCGGCTCACTGTGATATAGAAGAAGGAAGTCTTGCTAACCTTCGCCAAAGCTGTATCGACGAAGTGAAACGGATTAACGGAACGCTTGGATTTGAAGATGCCTACTATTGGCAGAAGGGCTGAGAAAGGAGAACAGAGTATGGATTTTGAATTACTGAAAAAGCGCAGAGAGAAATATTTGAAAATACAGAGAGAATTAGGAGAAGAACAGCATATCGGTCTCGGTTACGTGCTGACCGTAGAGGGAAAGCAGTATCCCGTGTTATCTTGTTTCTCTGTCAGTGGAGAAACAGAAGAAGCAAAGGACAAACTGAAATACCTTATCAACGGTCGAAATAGTTAACAAAACTGTTTCAGCAAAGTTGCTGGACTACTTGACCGAGTTGTGATATGTTGTTGCCGTATCCTATTCGGTTTGATTTGACAGAGCCGCACTCGACTCGGAAAGGAAACGTGTAATGAAATCAACCGAAAGCAAAAATTTAATAACAGCCATATACTGCCGCCTGTCCCAAGAGGATGATCTGCAGGGCGAATCCAACAGTATCAAGAATCAAAAGTTAATCTTACAGCAGTACGCAGAACAGCACCGATTCCCGAACATCCACTTCTACGTGGATGACGGATACTCGGGAGCAAATTTCAACCGTCCCGATTTCAAGCGTATGATGAACGACATCGAACACGGCAAGGTGGGAATCGTCATCGTGAAAGACCAATCCCGTCTCGGCAGAGATTATCTGCAAACGGGAATGCTGATGGAGATCACCTTCCCCCAATACGACGTTCGCTTTATCGCCGTCAACGACGGTGTGGACAGTGCCAACGGTGTCAGCGACTTCTCCGGCATCAAGAATTATTTCAACGATTTTTATGCCCGTGATACAAGTCGCAAGATCAGAGCCGTACAGCGTGCTAAAGGTGAGCGCGGAGAACGAGTCGGAACCACCATTCCATACGGATATATGAAAGACCCCAATAACCCGAAACAGTATATCCCCGATCCCGAAACCGCACCTATCGTGAAACGGATCTTTGAGATGTACGCAAGCGGCATCGGAATCGTGAAGATCTGCGACAGGCTGTCTGCCGAGAAGATCCTCTGCCCAAGCGTGTACGCCTTTAGGAAAAGCGGAAACAAATCGGGCAATCCCGATTTAAGCCGACCGTATCATTGGGCTCAGAACACCGTCCGCAAGATGCTGTCCAATCAGGAATAC
>JAFSCD010000012.1 GCA_017436955.1 Oscillospiraceae bacterium
ACCATAGTGATAAAATGGTTTTGAACGGTCCCTTTTCCGCTTAACTGCACAAAAAATTCCCGAAATGCGTCAGCATTCCGGGAATTTTGTTATTTGTTAATCAAAAAAGTTACCACTTCAAAACTGCTTCGCACCTAAAAAAGGATGGGGGTTTTCTCGAGATAAGACAAAAGATCGCAGAAATCCTGGGTGGATTTCAAGGGCTTTTGGTGTAATATCGAGGAAATCCACGCCTTTTTAGGCAATTTATCACTATGGTGCACTGCCCAACCACGGGCTTTTATTTTATCGAATTTTCTTACCATCCAGGATGGCTTCCGCCAATCTGTCGCCGTCATAGCGCAGCGTCAGCAGGAAGAAGGGCGCATCACGCCAGATCAGATCCAGGAATATCTGGTCGCCTTCCCATTTGGGAAGCTGATCCAAAAAGTCCCGGCTGACCCACTGAAGATCACCTTCGTCGCACTCCTTCAGGTCGCCCTCAAAGCCGTCGGCGGTGAACAGGTACATATACTCTCCCTGGCTGGGATCGCCGGTCAGGAAGGTGATGACGCCCCGGCAGCGCCAGGAGGTCAGGGTCAGACCGGTTTCTTCCCGGGCTTCCCGAAGCAGACATTCCTCTGGCGCTTCGCAGCCCTCGAATTTGCCGCCGATGCCAATCCATTTGTCCTGATTGATGTCATTCTTCTTTTTTGTCCGATGGAGCATCAATACCTGGTCTCCCCGGGTGATGTAGCAAAGTGTTGTGTTGAACATGGTTACTCCTTGTGATCACGCGGATGGCGTGCTGAAGATTTGAGACGGTGATCTCTTTGGCGCCGGCAGCCTGCTCGCCGTCCAGCGTCCAGGACATTTCCGGGTCGGATACGATCCGCAGCCCGGCGGCGCTCAAAAATGTCACCATGGCGCAGTTGTATTTTTTGCTCTGCAGGGCGCTGATACATTCGGATATTTCCAGAATATCCTTGGGCGCCCGCACCAGCAGCAGCTCGAATTTGCCGTCTGCCATATCCACCTGATTGGGGTCAAGGGTCAAAATGCCGCCGACGGAGGTGGAGTTGCAGATGGCGCCGAACAGAAAATCGTCATCAATGATCTGATCGTCGGTTTCGATACGGACGTGCTCCTTGTGAAGCTGGGACAGCTCCTGAATACCGCCCAGCAGATAGGCGGCGTGACCCAGGGCGTTCTTGATGTTCTGCGGCGTGGCGTAGGATGCCCGGGTAAAGGCACCGAAGGATGCCACATAGGTAAAGTACCGCGACCCGAACTGACCCACGTCGTAGCGCATGGGCTGACCTTCCGCAATATCCCGGGCAGCCTGCAGGGGATCCTTGGAAAGCCCCAGCGCATTGGCAAAATCGTTGGTGGAGCCGCAGGGAATATAGCCTACGGGAATGTCCAGCCCAAGCTGCAGCAGGCCGTTGACCATTTCGCTGAAGGTGCCGTCACCGCCGGCGCAGGCGAGGACGTCCATACCCTCTGCCATTTCCCGGGTTACCCGTTCACAATCGCCGGGTCCGGCGGTCATATGGACAGTCACGGCGAAATCGGCGCGATTGAACACGGTAAGAATATCGGTTAAGTGCTTATTTGCCCTGCGCGTGCCTGCGTAGGGATTCATAATAAACAGCATCTTCTTCAAAGCAATCGCCCCTTTCCATGTAATATTATACCATTCGGTGTGGCGTTTACAATACTTCACCAGAAAAGTTCATAGTAAATTAAGAATCTGCAGTTAAGCGGTCATTCCGATGACCTTCAGGTACGGGGGACCCCCCAAGCCTTCGGGGATAGCCACGTCGGGCTTCGCCCTCCTCACAATGATATACTAACCGCATGTCATTACAGCGCTGACATCCATTTTGCTTTCCAGCGTCAGCTTTTCACCGGTGATGGGGTGGATGAAATCCAACCGCCTGGCGCAAAGCTGCTGATAGGGGAGATCCCTTGAAAAAGAGAGGGAAGCGGCGCTGCCGTACTGGGGATCACCCAGAATGGGGAAGCCCATCCAGGCGCAGTGTACACGCAGCTGATGGGTGCGACCGGTAACGGGCTGCAGCGCCAGCTTGCTGACGATGCCCCGTTGCAGCACCCGGAATTTGGTGATGCTTTCCTTGCCGTCGGGATGCACCTGCCGCAGCAGGCTGGGCAGAGGCAAGCGCTGAATGGGCGCGTCAATGGTGCCTTCATTTGCTTCCGGGCAGCCGTAGGTCAGGGCGTGGTAGGTCTTTTGGATCGGCGTTGCCTGCAGCAGAGCGTGGGCGTAGGCGCTTTTTGCCAGCAGAACGATGCCGAAGGTATCCCGATCCAGCCGGGTCACGGGATGAAACGCACCGCTATGCCCGATCTTCTGATAATAGCCGATCACAAGATTTGCCAGCGTGCCGGTATCCCGGCTGCGGGAAGGGTGGATCAGTATCCCTGCCGGCTTATCCACCGCAAGGATGTGGTCGTCCTCATAAAGGATCGTCAGTTCGCCGGCTTCTGCTGGATATTGAGGCTCCGGCTCGTCCATCAGTACGGTGATCGTGTCGCCCGCTTTGACGGAGAAATCCGTATGCCGGGGCTGACCGTTGACCAGAATCCGGTCTTGCCACTTGAGCTTGTTCATCAGCCCGGCAGACAGCTTCATATCTTCCCGTAAAATGGCGGAAAGCCGCCCATCCCGGTTGGCGATGTGGTGTAGCTGCAATTCGGTCAACTCCTTTCATTGAGAAAAAGGCCCCCCTTGTGTAAAGGGGGCTGGCAAAAATCTCTGATTTTTGCCTGGGGGATTGTTACAATCCCTCCGTCACGGCTTCGCCGCGCCACCTCTCTTTACACAAGGGAGGCATTTATGTAACGAAAAGCCCTGCCGAATGGGCAGGGCTTTCAGCTATTAGTTCAGAGCAGCCTTTGCCTTCTCAACCAGAGCGGCGAAAGCGGTAGCGTCCTGGATAGCCATCTCGGACAGGCTCTTGCGGTTCAGCTCGATGCCGGCCTTCTTCACACCGTTCATAAAGGTGGAGTAGTTCAGACCGTAGGGAGCAACAGCAGCGCTGATGCGGGTGATCCACAGTCTGCGATAGTCGCGCTTCTTCAGCTTACGGCCAACGTAAGCGTAGTTGCCGGACTTCATGACCTGCTGCTTGGCCATCTTGAAGTGCTTGGACTTGGAACCCCAATAGCCCTTAGCCAGCTTCAGGGTAGCATTTCTTCTCTTGCGCGTCATCAGCGCGCCCTTAATTCTTGCCATTTCTGTATCCTCCTATTCGCCTTATTTGTACGGAATCATCTTCTTGATTGCCTCGACGTTGGTTACGTCAGCATAGGCAGTCGTGCGAAGGCGACGGGTACGCTTGGTGGTCTTCTTGGTGAGGATGTGGCTCTTGTAAGCGTGGGCTCTCTTAACCTTACCGGTCTTGGTCAGGTTGAATCTCTTTTTTGCACCACTATGGGTCTTAAGCTTGGGCATAGTAGGTTCTCCTTCCGTATCTTTCGTGTTATTTGGTGTTCTTGGGGGTTAAAAACATTGCCATGAAGCGACCTTCCAGCTTGGGATTCTTCTCCATAGTTGCGATCTCAGCGCAGGCTTCGGCAAAATCCATCAGCAGCTTCTCGCCCAGGTTGGTATGTGCCATCTCACGACCGCGGAAGCGGACGCTGACCTTGACACGGTTGCCGTCTGCCAGGAATTTCATGGCAGCTTTTACCTTGGTGTTGAAGTCGTTGGTGTCAATGCTGGGGCTCATGCGGATCTCCTTCACTTCCACCACCTTCTGATTTTTCTTGGCTTCCTTTTCCCGCTTCTTCTGGTCGAAGCAGAATTTGGAATAGTCCATGATCTTACAGACGGGGGGGACAGCGTTGGGAGAGATCTTGACCAGATCGAGACCTTGCTCTTCCGCCATGGCGTTGGCTTCAGCAGCGGACATAATACCCAGCTGGGTACCGTCGGCACCGATCAGACGAATCTCCTTGTCCTGGATCTCCTCATTGAGCTGATGATCTAACTTAGCGATGGTAAGCACCTCCAAAAACAAATAAAAGCGGATGCCAAAGCATCCGCATACTCGCACTTTATCCCCGTGGGGAAGGTGGAATATTAACCGTTTTGCGTTTGCGAACGGTGAGGCGGATGTTCAGCCTTCTTTATTACGGAGGTATTTTAGCATAGGGAAAGACCTTTGTCAAGGATTATTTTTTGAAACTTAAGAAAGACCACCTCTGACGAGGGCGGCTTAGAAAGACGCAAAACATATAAAAATACCGCTGTGGGTTTCCACAGCGGTATTTCGGTAACTTATGTCTTACAGATAGGGCTTGATGACGTCGGAAGCCAGAGCGGGATCGTCGGAAATGGTGATGGTGATCTCCATGTTGTTGGTCTGTGCAAAAGCAGCACACCAGGCGACGAATTCTTCTGCTGCGGCGCGGTCATCGCCGATGGTCTTGTACAGGTTGTCGATGTACACGTTGGTAATATCGAAGTTGCCTGCGTGCAGACCGCTGAGCAGACCCTTCAGCATATCGCTGTTCTTGATACCGTACTCCTTGGAATCCACCAGACGGACACGGTAGTTAAGTTCATAAGTCAGGTTTTTGCCATACTCAATGCAGACTACGTCGCCGCTGGCGGTTGCCAGAGCAGCCTCGATGGAGTCGCGCATTTTCTTGGTCTTGCCGGAGCCCTTCAGGCCCATAATAAGATGAATCATCGGAATAGTCCTCCTTCGCTTGCCATAAATGGCTATATACTAATTCTAACAGCTATGGAGCGATTTTGCAATAGCTTTTTATGAAAAATTTACACCTCATAGCCGGGCTTGCCCAAAAGCTGGAACATATTGCGCTTGTAGAATTCCACACCGGGCTGGTTGAAGGGGTTCACGCCCAGAATGTAGGCGGAAACGCCGCAGCACAGCTCGAAGAAATAGAACATTTCGCCCAGCTTCTCGTCGTTCAGCTCGCCCATGTCCATGGTGATAACGGGAACGCCGCCGTCCACGTGGGCTGCCAGGGTGCCCAGGAAAGCCTTCTCGTCTACGAAGTCCAGGGTCTTGCCGGACAGATAGTTCAGTCCGTCCAGATTCTTGGCATCGGAGCCGATGACCATTTTCTGCTGGGGCGCGTCAAAGCGGATCATAGTCTCAAAAATATTCCGCTCACCCTGCTGGATCATCTGACCCAGAGAGTGCAGATCGGCGGTAAACTCGGCGGTGACGGGGAAAATGCCCTTGCCGTCCTTGCCTTCGGATTCGCCGAACAGCTGCTGCCACCAGCCGCCCATCATCTTGAAGCCGGGCTCAAAGGACTCCAGGATCTCGATGCACTTGCCGCTGCGGTACAGAAGATTGCGGATGCCGGTGTACAGCCACACGGGATTTTCCAGAGAACGCAGATTGTCATAGGTCTGCTTGGCTTCGTATGCGCCGGCCATTACCTTGCGGATGTCAATGCCGGCAACTGCCATGGGCAGCAGACCGACAGCGGTCAGTACGCTGTAGCGACCGCCTGCGTCGGGCGGGATCACAAAGGTCTCCCAGCCTTCTTCGGTAGCCATCTGCCGCAGAGCGCCCTTGCAGGGGTCGGTGATGGCATAAATACGCTTCTTGGCGCCATCGGTGCCGTACTTGCGCTCCAGCATCCACTTAAGACCCCGGAAAGCGATGGCAGGCTCGGTGGTGGTGCCGGACTTGGAGATGACAGCCAGGGAGAAATCCTTGCCCTCCAGCAGCCGCATCAGCTCGTTCCAGCCGCGGGTGGACAGACCGTTGCCGGCAAAGAAGATCTGGGGATTGCCCTTGCCCTTGCCGATATTGTGGTTGCAGCCCTGCATCAGCTCGATGGCGGCACGGGGACCCAGGTAGCTGCCGCCGATACCCACGACAACAAATACATCGGAGTTCTGGCGGATATGTTCAGCAGCGGCGCGGATGCGCAGCATTTCGGGGGTTTCTTTTTCTACGGGCAGCTTCAGCCAGCCCAGGAAATCGTTGCCCTCGCCGGTACCTTTTGCCAGCGTTTCGTGGGCAGCGGCGATCTCACCTTCGATAGCCAGCAGATCCGGCAGGGACAGCTGACCCCATACGTTGGAAATGTCAACCTTGATCATTCTGTAAATGCCTCCTAAAAAATATCTGCCTATATGTTACCGCAAATGCGCCCCAAACGCAAGGGCTAATGAAAAAAGTTTCAAAAGATTTTAAAGTTTTTGCGCCACCCCTCTCCCGGGGAGAGGGTGCCCCGCAGGGGCGGGTGTGGAACGGCGTGCACCAAAGTGCTGCATAAGTCTTAAAACTTTAATTGATCTAAGATTACCGCCCACATTCCACATCCGACCTCGCTGTCGCGAGGCCACCTTCTCCTCGGGAGAAGGTATTACAGTCCCCTCGTACGAGGGGACTGGGATTAGCATTCTTCCTTTTTCTCCGCGTTCAGCGCATCCACCACGATATCCGGGTAGGGGTTGGCGTATACGGTGCGGTAGGTGTGGTAGATCACCATGCCCGGCTTGCCGTTTGCCGGCTTTTTTACCTGCTTGACAGGCGTTACATCCACGGCGATGTTTTGACCGCCTTTGGCTTCGGAATAATATACCGCCAGCTGGGCTGCCTGGGTGACCGTATCGTCGGGAACCGGCTTTCCGGCGCAGGCGATGATGACGTGGCTGCCGTGAACCTTCTGGGCGTGGAGCCAGATATCGTCCTTGCGGGCAGAGCGGAAGGTCAGCTCGTCATTCTGTCGGTTGTTGCGACCCACATAGATGGCAAAGCCGTCGGTGGATTCAAAGCGCATAGGCGGCAGCTTCTGCTGCTTCATTTTCTTCCTGCCGCTGTCGGGCTTCACATAGCCGCCGGCCTGCAGCTCCTGCCGGATCTCGTCCAATTCCGCCTCGGAGCCGGCACGGTCAAGCTCATCCAGCACACTGTGCAGATACTGCAGCTCCGTTGTACCCAGCTCGATCTGCCGGGTCAGCTCTTTTTCGGCGTTTTTCATACGAGAGTAGTCTTTGTAGAATTTTGCCGCATTTTGCTGGGGCGAGAGGATGGGGGAGATGGGGATGTCGATGAGCGGCATATTTTCATCGTAAAAATCCTCCGCCTGCAGTACGGTCTGCCCCTTGACGATACGACCCAAATTGGCGGTGACGATATCGCCAAGCTGACGAAGCCGCTCCCGGTCATAGGTCTGCTCCAGCTCCACTTCCTGGATCGCCAGCTTTTTCGTCAGCCGGGCGCAGAGATTCTGCACGGTCTTGCGCAGACCCTGACCCTTTTGCCGAATGGCGTCCCGTCGGTCCCGGACGGTGTAGAAAAGATCCAAAAGGGCGGAGAAACCCTCGCCGGACTTACATTCGCTGTACTGGCGGATGGGGCAGAAGGCAAATTGCCTGGGCGTGCCGTCAGCGGCGCAGGTGTAGTGGGGAGCAGGATGGGCGAGGTTTTCAGAAAACCACAGCGCCAGTTTTTCCGCCAGCGCCGGCAGCTCCTGCCCCTCCAGACGCGCATCCACGCATCCGGCGGCAAACAGTGCAGCCTCCCGGCAGATCAGCGGAGAAAGACCGCCCAGATTGTCCATCAGCCGGTCACAGAGCAGGTCCGCGCCCGGTTTACATAACATCTCCAAGAAATCGGAAGCGGATAATTTTTTGGGGTCTTGCTTTCCGATGGCTTCCGGGGGCTGGTAGTATAGCCCCGGCAGCGCCTGCCGCTTGGCGGATTCGTCCAGACCCACCCGGCGCAGACAGTCGATGATCCGAGCCTCCGGGGACAGCAGATACAGATTGCAGGTGCGACCCATCAGCTCTGCCACCAGCTTTTTGCGCACCGGATCACCCAGCTCGTCAAAGCATTCAAAGGTAAAAACAGCCGCGCGCTCCATAGGAAGCTGCTGGATATCCGTCAGCCTTGCGCCGGATAAATGCTTGCGCAGCAGCATACAGAACATGGGCGGCTGGGCAGGATTCTCAAAGCCGGTGGCGGTGATGTGCAGCCGGGGCGCAGCGGGATTGGCGGCCAGCAGCAATTTTGCCCGACCGTCCCGATGCTTCAGGGAAAGGATCACGGTGTCCCGGCTGGGCTGGTGGATCTTTTCCACCCGGCTGTCCTGAAAGGCGCGCAGCTCTTCCAGCACGCAGGACATATAAAAAGCGTCAAATGCCATTTAAGCCTCCATCATCATTTGAAAGAGTTCATTGAGCCGGTCGGTCTGCCCGGCGAGATACAGCGCGCCGAATAAGGTCTCCAGACCGGTCGCCATCGCATACTCCTGGGGCGTGGCGGATTTGGGCGCCGCGTGGGAGTGGGCGTTTTTGCCCCGGCGGTAATAGGCGGCTTCTTCCTCGGTCAGGTGGGGCAGGATCTTTTGCACCAGCGTAGCCTGCTTCGGCGCGGTAACCAGACTAACCGCATCCTTGTGCAGCCGCTTGACGGTATGCTCGCCCCTGGTACACAGATAGGTGCGGCACAGCAGCTCGTAAACGCCGTCACCCAGATGGGCAAGACCCAAATTGGAAAACGCGTCGATCTCCTGCTTTGTCATTTTAATGTGGAAGTAGTCTTTCATAGCGCACGCCCCGATTTTTCTTGATACTTTACATTACCACGAAATCAGGAATTAGTCAAATGCCGTTTGACACCCTTTCGGGCTTGTGATACCATAATGAAAAGGAGGCGAGGATATGATTTCCAATTATCATACCCATACTGTGCGCTGTCGGCACGCCGTTGGCGAGGACGAGGCGTTTGTCCTGGCGGCGCTGGACAGAGGCTTGCGGATTCTGGGTTTTTCCGACCACAGCCCATATATATTCGATGGCGATTATTATTCCACCTTCCGGATGCCCATGAGCGAGCTGGAGGACTACGTGGCTTCCGTTCTTTCCCTGCGAAAGAAATATGCGGATCAGATCGACATCAAGCTGGGTCTGGAGCTGGAGTACTATCCTGCGCATTTTGCCAAGACCGTGGCGGCACTTAAGCAGTATCCCTTCGATTATTTTCTGCTGGGTCAGCACGCGCTGGGGGATGAGGAGGATGATTTCTACACCGGCTGGCCCACCGACGACGAGGAAATTTTGAACCGGTACGTCTGCCAATGCCGCGAAGCGCTGCACACCGGGGTGTTCAGCTGCTTTGCCCACCCGGATATCATCAATTTTGACGGCGATCCGGAGATCTACAAGACCTATATGCGCACCCTGATACGGGAGGCAAAAGCGCTGGATGTGCCGCTGGAGTTCAACCTGCTGGGTCTGCTGGCAAAGCGGAACTATCCCAACCGGCTGTTCTGGGAAATGGTGGCGGAGGAAGGCGCAAAGGCGATCATCGGCTTCGACGCCCATCAGCCTGCCGTGCTGCGGGATGAGGATCTGGATGGTATGATCGCCGACTGGCTGGGCGACCTGCAGATCAACTGGATCGAAAAACTGTAAACGAAAAGAGCGTGTTGCTGCTGCAGCACGCTCTTCTTGTATAAAAGGCATCTGTCATTGCGAACCCGTGCGCACACCGGTGTGGCAATCCCTTGGCTATTTAGGGGATTCCCACGGACCTGGCGGTCCTCGGAATGACATTTCTTTTTTTGTTAGGGAAGAAAGCCCTCGAAAATGGGGATCTGTCCATCCTCTGTGGCGAGGTCAAATTCCTCCCCGGACTTCAGTGTCCAGGTGATGGTGGGGATGCGCCACAGCCTGCGGCAAAGCCATAGGCTGAACATCCTGCGGTCGGCGAATTTATATGCCACAAAGTCGGGGCTGGTGAGAAAATTCGGCAGCAGCAGCGCCATCGCCAGCTTCATCGGCAGGGACAGCGGAGTTTCCGGCGATTTCAGAAAATTCTCGGAAAGCTGCCCCCGAATGACCTGGGGGTGGTGCTTCTTGAGCTGCCGTACACACCGGGGATCAAAGCTCTCCATGCACCAGATACCGCCGTAGCCTTCCATGGCAGCCACCGCCGCATCTGTCAGCGCGGCAAAGTTTTCCACGGTGGATTTCAGCTCGATGATCAGTGGTACCTGCCCGGCAAACAATGCCAAAACATCGCGAAACAGCGGGATCGGCTCGCCGTTGGCAAGACGGAAATTGGGAAGCTCCGCTGCGGTTAAGTCCTCGATCTTCCCATCCGTACCCGTAGTGCGCAGCAGGGAATAGTCGTGGATCACCGCCAGCGTGCCGTCTTTCAGCAGATGCACATCCAGCTCAACACCGTAGCCGGCATCCCGGGCAGCACGAAAGGCAGCCATACTGTTCTCCGGCGCGCTTTCACCGTGCAGACCCCGGTGGGCGTAGGAAAATTTGCGGAGCCTGCGCATCCGGCTGTGTCCCATTCGCCCGTGGAGCGCGAAGAGGTAAAACAGCGTCAGCGCAAAAATTACGATAATAAACCACATAGATCAAGCGGCCTCGGGCTTGGCGTCGCCGTGCTTGACGAACAGCATCGTCACGAAGGAGCCTGCCACGAAAATGGCGGCATAGGGGAACAGCACGCCCATACCCAGCTTGTCCATCATATAGCCGGACAGCATAGGCGTCAGGGTCTGGGCAGCCATGGAAGCGGTGTAGTAGTAGCCGGTGTATTTGCCCACGTCGCCTTCGGAGCACATCTGCACCACCATGGGGAAGGAGTTGACGTTGATGGTGGCCCAGGCGATGCCTGCCAGTACGAAGATGGCGTAGATCAGAATGTCGGAGCTGGTGGGACCTACGAAGATGGCGGAGCAGAAGGCGGCAGCCAGCAGAGCAACGCCGATGAGGATGGCCTTCTTTCTGCCGATCCTGGAGGAAAGGATGCCAACGGGAACGAAGGAAACGATGGCGGCGGCGGTGCCGATGGTCAGGGTCAGGTTGAAGTCCTTGCTCAAAATGTTGGTGGCGTAGACGCTGTACTTGGAGGAGATGGCGTTGTAGCCGAAGTACCACAGCACCACCGATGCCAGCACCAGCAGCAAGGAGCGCTTCTCGGCGCCGGTCAGCTTCCGCTTTGCGCCGGTTTCGGTTTCTTCCTCCTCGGAAAGACCCAGGCGGACGCTTTCCTCGTGCATTTCGGCAACCCACTTGGGCTCACGGACGGTGCAAAGGAATACGATCAAAGCTACCAGCATCAAACCTGCCACAGCGCAGAAATAGCCGGTATAGCTCATCATATAGTTCTCCTCGGCACCGGTGGCGAAGATCATACCCAGCACCATCACGCAGATGCCGCCAACATAGCCCATCAGGTTGATGATGGCGTTTGCCTTACTGCGCAGCGGCTTGAGGGTCACATCCGGCATCAGCGCAACCGCAGGAGAGCGGAAGGTAGCCATGGATACCAGAAGCAGCAGCAAAATGCCGATAAACAGGATCAGCGGCTGGGGAGATTGCGCGGTTTTCTGCCATACGTAAGCCTGGCGCGCAGGCACAACGTAGTTTACATAATCCGGATTGGACACTTCCTTGCCGTCTTGTTCCACGGTGCTGCGGATGGCAATAAAGTCCTCACGGGAGATCTCCTCGGAGAGGATGAACTTTTCCTCGGACAAGGTAGCCTTGGTCTTGTTGGGGCGTACCAGCTCCTGATTTGCCTGGGAGTCATAGATCAGCTCCAGCGCGGCAGGGTCATCCACCACGGAGACCTCGTGGATCTGCTTAAGCTGTGCAGCGTCCGCGAAGGTCAGCGCCACCAGCAGGATCACAGCGGCGATGGTGCCGAAGCGGATAAAGGGGGTGCGGCGACCGGACTTGCTCTTGTGCTTGTCGGACAGCGTGCCGAACAGCGGCAGCAGGAACAGCGCCAGAATATTATCCAGCGCCATGATCACGCCGGACCAGAACTGGGACATACCGAATTTGTTGGTCAAAATCAGCGGAACGATGGTATCGTAAGCCTGCCAGAATGCGAGGATCAGGAAGAAGGCAAAGCCTACCAGAATCGTGCGTTTGTTGTTGAGCTTCATATGTAAGCCCTCCGATCGGGTTTTTCCGGCGGATGCCGTATGGTCATTATATAATTTTTTCACCACAATGTCCAGCATTTATGCAAAAACCGCCGGATTTCTCCGGCGATTTAAGATGAAATTAAGGATTTATGGCTTCCCCTGCGGAAGCACCGAAGGCTTGAATGTAGGGGCGGATGCCCACATCCGCCCGCTAGGGATTGTTTTTGAGGCTTTCCAGAAAACGGATCGTTCTTTCAATTTGCGCATCTTCATCCGTATCTTTTTGCACCGAGAAAACATTAAGCTCCCATTCAGGGTACAGTACCGCATATCGCCGGATGACCGCATCCAGTATATCTTCGATTATTGCCGCATCTGCTTGTGCAATCTCCTGAAATAAATCCAACATTTTACCACCTCCCCAACAATATGATAACACTTTGTTTGTATAAATTCAAGGATTGTGTTGTTATACTGTTATCATATTATTAGCGAGGTGTTAGTATGGCAACGAACAAAATTCAAACGGGTATCCGTTTTGAGCCGGAGCTTCTATACAAGATTGCGTATGTTGCCAAGTGCAATAAGCGTTCTTTGAATGCGCAGTTGGAGTACCTTGCCCAGCTCTGCGTCAAAGAATACGAGGAAGCAAACGGAGAGATTCCGGTGACGGACGAAGATATTTACAAGAAATAATCAAAAGCCTGCACTTTTTGTGCAGGCTTCTTTATGTTCCCGGGCGATTCGTGAATCGCCCCTACGGAAGTGCAGAGAGGTTATTGTAGGGGCGGATTTCCAATCCGCCTGTTTTTGCGGCGGGACCAAGGCCCCACCTTACGGCAACCGGGGAGCATCACTGTAGGGCGGGGGTTTACTCCCGCCGTGCTTACGGTCGCCCCTACGATAAAACCTTAATCAAACGCCAGGCCGAAATAGGTGGGGGCGGCGTTATCGTCCAGCGCCAGGTACATGGCGAAGGGAATGTCACCGCCGGGGCAGCGGAACAAGCCGCTGTCTTTGCCCAAAGCGGCAAGAATGCCCGGCGCGGCATTGGTATCGCCCAAAAGCTCCGCATCGTCGGCGTAGAGGAAGCCGTCGCCGGCATACAGATCGGTAATGGCGGCAAGAAACCGCAGATTTTCCCCTTCCTGCCGGACACCGCCGGATGGCAGAAGCTGCCGGCGCAGAGCGGCGTATTCGCCGGCGTCTATTTTTCGTATGGCTACGGGTCGGTCACTGCGGCGGCAGGTAAATTCCTGCACGTAGCTGCACACCGCGTAGCCCATACTTTCGTACATACCGATCAGGTGCATTTCCGGCACCAGCAGAATACCGCTGTAGCCCAGCTGCGAAAGCAGCGCCCGGGTATCGTCCATCAGCAAGCGGCACAGACCCCTTTTGCGAAAGGTCTTTCCCGTTGCTACGGCGTAAATATATGCCAGCGGTCTGCCCTCAAACCGGCAATCAAACCAGTAAAGGGCAGCGGCAACCTGCCCGTCAACGGTTACGCATCGGCAGCGATCCGGGGAAAAGGCGGTGTCCCGGAAGATATCGAGAAACGCATCCGTATCCCCAAACGCCTCTTTCCACAAGCTACGCAGACCGTCAAGCTGCTCCGGCAGCGGATAATCAATCCTCATCGTCGTCCTCCCACAGCCGTGCCCAGAATTTTACCACCAGATGGTGGGGGCAATAACTGAGCTTGGATTGCCGCAGACCCAGGATGCCCATATCGTCCTCCCGGTTCAAAAAGCGCAGCTCCGGATGGGCGCTCCGCAGATGGGCGGCAAATGCCTGGGCGATGGCAGGATACGCGCCGTCGGCGTAGTCCATCGCCTTTTCAAAATGGATGTCGAAGGTATCTGCCGACAGAGCAGAGCCCATGGTCATGGCCAGAATATTGCCGTCCTCCACCAGCACCAAGCCCTCCAGACCCAGCTCGTCCATACGGCTGAAGGCACGCTGCAGCGCCTTTCTCTCCAGGTGATAGTCGTTGTTGGGGTCGGCGGCCATTTTGCCGGCGTACCAGGCTTCCACCATTGCCTCCACCGCCGGCAGATTTTCGGCGGTAATGGGCAGGGAGGTGCAGTTGGGGTGGCTTTGCCAGAAGCGGTTGCTGTGGTTGCGCTTTTTCTGATATTTGCGACCCTTCAGGTCGGCAAGATCGTTGATATCGTATACATAGTCGCAGTAATCCCGGTCGGGATGGAAGCGGAACTGACCCGGATAAAGCTCCTCCAGCAGCATTGTATCCCCGGGCGTCAAGCCGGAAAGCCGGCAGACGATGCCCCGTTCCCGTGCGTCCTGAATAATGGCGTCCAGCACCGGGCGGATATCGCCGCTGCCTACGGGGAAGGGGTAGATGCTCAAGCGCTCAAACTGGGAAAACAGCACGTAAAAGCCGTCCACAACAGCCACGCGCTGCCGTCCCCAAAGATTCAGGTTGGCGTAGGAATATTCACAGCCCCGTTCACCGGAGGCAGCAAGCGCCTGCAGATAGCCTGCTTTTGTCTGGGGGTCGAATTTCTGGAAGTTGATCACGGTCTCACATCCTTTTGGAATAGTATGCCACGGTTGATGCCGGTTTTATTTTAAGAATTTTTCGTCCAGCCGGCGGTTTTTCAGAGTGTAGTACAGCGCACTGCCCAGCGTCAGCAGCACAGCAGCCTCGCCGATCGCCACATAAAGGGCGTTGAGCCAAAAGCCGCCGCCTACGTAGACCGACAGCTCCCAGCCCACCAAAACGGCGTTTGCGATCGCCGGCAGCAGCAGACCCGGCAGGGGGAAGCCCCGGATGGTCCATTTGCGGCTCATCCACATACCGGCGGTAGCCAATGCGGTGGCGGCACTGCCTACCGCAAAATCCAGCGGCAGCGCGCCGGCGAAGGAAATGTTAAACAGCAGGCAGCCCACGGTCAGTCCCGGAATGGCTGCCGGCGTAAAAAATGCCAGCACGCACAGCGCTTCCGATACCCGGAACTGGATCGCCATAGATGCGGAGCCGGGCACGAGCAGATTTTGCAGATAGGTCAGCGCCACATACAGTGCTGCCAGCAGGGCGCCCTGGGTCAAAATACGGATTCTCTGATTCATAAGACAAAAAAAGGGCGCACAGCGCCCCATACCTTCCCTAGTTTTGTTTATCGACAGGATGGTTGCGAACTGTCGTATTTGGTTTTTGTTATTATATCGGTGTTGGCGGGAAAAGTCAATATAGAAAGGTCCGCTGCAAAATGCAGCGGACCTCCCCAAAAGGGTTAGAAAGAAGAGAGAGAAAAAACTCACGGGGAAAGTAAGCGGCTTGCGGCTTCCGCCTGCTTTCTGAAAATATCATACAATACACTTTTGAACAGAAAATGACGAAATTGTAAATTTTTCAGGGAATTTTGGGGAAAATCAGGGTGATTTTGAAAAGATCGCCGTCCAGCTGCAGCTGCAGAGAGCCGTTTTGCAGCTCCATCAGGCTCTTGGCGATGTTCAGGCCAAGACCGCTGCCTTCGCTGTTGCGTGCCACGTCACCCCGGACAAACCGCTCCAGCAATTCCTCGGAGCTGATGTCCAGAGGCTCCCGGGAGATGTTCTTCAGGGAAAGGTGGACCTGATCCTCCGTCTGCGTCAGGTCGATATACAGCCGGGTGCCGGGCAGGGCATACTTGACGGCGTTGCTCATCAGGTTGCTCAGCACACGCCATACAAGCCGACCGTCTGCCAGCATAAATACCGGCGTCTGAGGGGGCTGGAATACCGGCTCCAGCTGCGCGGCTTCGAATTTGTCGGAAAATTCGCCCAGCGCCTGATTGACACTTTCGGTGGCGTCCAGCCGGGTGATGTGGGCGGTGATGTTGCCGGAATTGGCACGGCTCAACTCCATCAGATCCTCGATCAGCTTCTTCATCCGGGCAGATTGCCGGGAAAGCACCTGCAGATATTCTGCCTGCACCTGCTCGTTGGGGGCGTTTTTCAGCAGATCCACAAAGTTGATGATGGAGGTCAGCGGCGTTTTGATGTCGTGGGAAATGTTGGTGATCAGTTCGGACTTCATCCGCTCGGAGCGCATCTGGTTTTCCGCGGCAATCATCGCCGTTTCGGAAAGGGAATTCAGATGCTGCGCCAGGGTCAGGAAGCTGCCGTGGAGATACCGGGTGGAGATCTTGCACTGCAGATCGCCGCTTACCATCTGCTCCATGCCCTTGATCAGGCTGCCGATGGCATAGCCGCAATAGCACAAAAATCCGATGCAGGCGGCAATATCCGCGATCAGCAGCACGGTGAAAACACCCTGGAAGCGATCGGCAAGAAATCCGAAAACACCGGCGCTGACGGTGAGCAAAACGGCAGTAACCAGCCATTTCCACATCACCGGCATCAGGGAGATCACCTTGGCGGCGCCATCTGCCAAAAACCGCAGGAAGCGCCACAGCAGCATCAGCAGCCGCCCCAGCAGCGAATGTTTCCACCAGAAACCGTCCTTCATCTTCACCTGCGCGGCAAAGCACAGGATCAGTGCCAGCGCCAACACGCTGATGCCAACCAGAACAGCACCTATCAGGCTCAGATTGCCCAGATGGGGACCGGCGTTGTTGATCCAGACGGAAAGCCGGGTGAACAGCATATAAAGACCGGCAATGGCAGCGCCCACCAGCACCGTGTAAATATCCAGCGGCAGCCGGTTCAGACCGCCGGGCTGGACGGTGCCGTCCTCGGTGCGGCCGGCGTGGATACACAGATAGGAAAGACCGGCAGCGAACAGGATCAGACTCACGGCAAAAATGCTGATAAATGCGTAGCGGTAGGGGAACATATCCGTCAGCAGCTGCAGCTTGGAGTTGATCAGAACGTTGGGCTGCAGGGATACGGTGACGGTGTATTCCGGCGCTTCATAGTAATAGAGGGTATAGCTGGAAAGACCGCCGTTTTCCCATATCGTCTCGGTTTCCCGATACAGATAGTCAGTTGGAGAGGTGTCCGGCTCGGTGGGCGCGGTGGGATCCTGGACCTCCTGCTCGTCGTCCTCCTGGGGGATGTGGATGATGGGGTACAGCGGCTGGATGGTATAGGTTTTGGAAAATGCCGCGTTTCCGCCGGAGGTGCCGGCATTGGCAAGGGGCGTTTCGCCCTCTGACAGCGTTACATACCAGTGATCCGCATCGCTTCGCTCCTGGGGATCGTTAAAAAGACTGCGCTCCAGAAGATAGGGAAGATTGCCGAAGGTTTCCACGGCATACAGCTCCGCGTAATCCTGGGCGATGGTCTTGGCGATGGATTCATACTCCAGATCCTGCAGCTTGCTCACGTCATCTACATAGAGATTGGCGTTCTCCATGGCGATGATGCTGACACCGCCGGCAAGGGCGGAAACGACGGACAGCGCCGTCAGCAGGATCACGATGAATTTAACGGTCAGACTATGCTTCATAGGCGTGCCGACCTCCTTCGATCTTGTAGCCCTGACCCCAGACTACCTTCAGGTAACGGGGATCAGAAGGGTCGATCTCGATTTTCTCCCGCAGGTGGCGGATATGTACGGCTACCGAGCCTTCGTTGCCCAGCGCGGTCTCCTGCCAGACGGCTTCGTACAGCGCTTTGGTAGAGAAAACCTCACCCGGATGGGTCATCAGCAGGTGCAAAATGCTGTATTCGGTGGGGGTCAGACTCACCGGCTCGCCTTCCACCGTTACGCTCTTGGTGCGGTCGTTCAGAGAAATGCCGCCAATGGCAATCAGCGAAGGATTTTCCTCCGTGCGGCTGCCAAGCTGCGCGTAGCGGCGCAGGTGGGAGCGGACTCTTGCCAGCACCTCCACCGGCTCGAAGGGCTTGGTGATATAGTCATCCGCACCCACGTTCAGACCCAGCACCTTGTCCTCCACTTCGGACTTGGCGGTGAGCATAATAATGGGCACGTTGGAAAATTCCCGGATCGCTTCGGTGGCGGCAACGCCGTCCATCTGGGGCATCATCACGTCCATCAGGATCAGGTGGATATCCTCCCGGCGGGCAATTTCCAAGGCCTGCAGACCGGTATTTGCTTCAAAAAAATGATAACCCTCCTGGGTCAGGTAGATCCGCAGGGCGCTGACAATATCCGGCTGATCATCGCAAATCAGAATGTTGTACATGGGAAACCTCCTGCTGCATCGCGTTTTGTGCCTATATTATAGCAGAACTTTATGAAATAGAAAAGAGAAACTTTTTATGAGCGGTTGATTCCGGGCAAAAAAGCTGTTATAATGCAAATAACACATAATAAAAAGGAGGACTTTCTATGTTGGAAGAACTGAAAATCTGGCTCGCAACCAGTGGCGCATCCCTGCTGGCAGTGGTGCTGAAGGCGGTTATTATCACAGTGGTGGGTCTGCTGCTGATCCGCCTGGCGAACAATCTGCTGGATAAGCTGCTGCAGAAATCCAAGCTGGAAAAGGCTGCCCACAGCCTGCTGAAGGGCCTGCTGAAGACAGTGCTGTTTGTGCTGCTGGCACTGATCGTTGCATCCTCTCTGGGTGTGGACGTGACGGGTATCGTGGCACTGGCATCGGTGCTGACACTGGCGGTTTCCCTGGCGCTGCAGAATATGCTTGCCAATGTGATCGGCGGCTTTACACTGCTGTACACCCATCCCTTCGGCTCCGGTGACTTTGTGGAGATCGCAGGTCAGTCCGGCGCTGTGCAGGAGGTCGGTATTGCGTATACCAAGCTGACCACCGCGGATAACAAGTTGGTATCTATCCCCAACAGCGCTGTTGTGGCTGCGCAGATCGTCAACTATACCGCAACCGGCTGCCGCCGTGTGGATATTGACGTTTCCGCGTCTTACGATACACCGACACAGCTGGTGATCGACACCCTGGTGGGTACTGCTGACGCATCCTTCGTACTGGAAGCACCGGAGAAGCCCTATGCTGTGCTGGTCAGCTACGGCGAAAGCTGCATCAACTACACGCTGCGCTTCTGGGTAAAGACCGAGGATTACTGGGCAGCGCTGTTTGCGGTGAATCAGAAGATCAAGGCCGATTTCGACGCCGCCGGCGTGCAGATGAGCTATCCGCACCTGAACGTGCATATCGAAAAATAATTTTGCATAGCTTTTGCGCCGTGGGGCATACTAGGTTTGGACAGAAAAGGACAGCGCGGAATCTGTGACGACAGAGGAAATCCTGTACATTTTCTGTCAAGTGTATCACCGAATAGCGCAGCGGTCTGATGCGAAAAGGCGGATAAGGAACGATCCGCCATACATACAATAAAAAAGCCTCCCTTGTGCAAAGGGAGGTGGCAAAAATCTTTGATTTTTGACGGAGGGATTGTTACTTCCCTCCGTCTTTTGTTTACAATTCGTACAGCGGCTGCACAGGGTCATAGCCCTGGGGCTTGTATGTAACCGAGCCGATGGGCTTGCCGGCAATGCCATACTTGGGATTGTAGCCAAAAAGGTTTACATAACACATCAGGTCGTCCCGTTCCGCTTCCATTTCCCGCATCACCGCCACGGTTGCCAGCACATCGTCCACCGCCCGGTGGGAGTTGACCACCTCGCCCTCCAGCCCGTAGACCTGGATGGCGTTACACAGCTTGTGGGGATAGCTGTGGCGGTCTTTGTAAACCGTTAAAAGATCCAGCTTGTCCTTGCCCTTGAGGATGGTGGGATCGCCATTGCGCAGCAGCAGGTAGAAAAGAAAGCTCAGGTCGAAATGGGCGTTATACGCCAAAAGCAGGGTGTTTCCGGCGATCATTTCGGCAATATCGGCACACAGCCGCGCCTTGGGGATGCCCCGGTCCAGAATGTCCTGGGTAGAAATACCGGTCAGATCTTCGATCACCGGCGGAACGGTGTTGCCGGGGGTCAGGGTGATCAGCTCGTCATATTCACGCACCACGGTGGCGCTGCCGTTCCGACATTCCACCACAACGGCGGCAAATTCAATGATCTCATCCCGGCTGAAGGACAAGCCGGTGGTTTCGGTGTCAAACAGCACCAGCCGGTCATATTTTGCGAATAAGGTGTCAAAATTACCCACAGTCATTCTCCTTTCGCCAATTTCTGCGCCCGGGCGAATTTACTTTTTTCTTCCGGCTGCAGGTGGTACATAGCCGCCAGCGCCTGCGCGAATGCCACCGCAACTGCCTGGTCGCCGGCTTTCAGCTCTACCTCCACTTCCCGAAGGGGAAGCTCCCGACCGCCGCCCAGCAGTACGCCTTCATCCAGCGCGATCTCCACGGTGCAGCCATCCAGCGTCAGCAATTTTGCCCGTCGGGTAAAACGGGCGCCGCAGGAGATCACCAGACCTTCTCGGGTCAGCGCCAGCAGCGATTCCGGCGCGCCAAGTTTACATAACATCGGAACAGCGGCTTTGATATTTTCACATTCCAGCTCCCATTCCCCACGACCGCAGCCGCCGTCGGGCGTTTTGACGGTGCATACGGAAACGCCGTTTTCCATACGCCGCCGCAGGGTGATGTGCCGCCGGGAAAGGTCGCCGGCAGGTGTGTCAAAATAGGTGGTCTCCATAGAAATCACCGTAAGATCCTCCCATTTTGCGCCCAAAGCCGCAAAGGACTCGGCATCGGCGGAAAATTTTAGCTCAAATTCTCTTCCCAAAATCGCCACCTCCAATTTACCATATTATACACCCTGCCATGGTGTGATGCAAGAATCTTTTTCTCCAGCCGGATTCCGACAAAATATTCCCCTTCGCCGTGATAGGATTTAGATATCGAAGGGAAAGGATCGTGGTACAAATGATGGTAGCCTTGGGAATCTACGTCCGGCGGTGGCAGCGGACGCTGCGGCGGTGGATACGAAATCCCCGTGTTCACGCAATCGCCCAAACGGCGGCATACATACTCTCGGGATTTTTCTTAAGTGCCGCCAGCCTGGGAAATATGGCACAGCCTCTGACCTTGGGGCTTTTGTGCGCCGTGTCCGGCTGGCCGGCTGTGCTGATCGCTGCCGGCGGTATGGCTGGCTATATACTGTTCTGGGGCAGCGCCGGTACGCAGGGCGTACTGTGGCTGTGTCTGGGGCTGTCGGCGGCGGTGCTGCTGGGCGGTCGGCAGTTTTTGCGGACGATGCCCGTATTGCTGCCGGCGCTGGCAGGCGTCACCGTGGCGGTATCGGGTGTGATATTTCAGCTGCTGTTTCAGGAGACCGCACCCATACTGATGTACTTTCTGCGTATCGCGCTGGCGGTTTTCGGAACGCTTTTGTTCACGGCGATCTTTGAGCGCCGGGATCCGGTAATCGAATGGCTGGTCTGCGGTGTGGGCGTTTTGGCGCTGGCGCAGGTGATGCCGGTACCCTATCTGGGCTTTGGCTATATCGCTGCCGGGGTTTTGGCGGTCACCGGGGCGTTTCCGGCGGCAGCGCTGGCAGGGCTTGCGCTGGATCTGGCGCAGATCACGCCCACGCCCATGACCGCCGTTCTGTGCCTTGCCTATATGGTGCGGCTGATCCCGGGGCTGAAAAAAGGCGCCGTTTGCCTTGCCGGCGGTGTGGTTTACGTAGCGATCATGCTGCTCTGCGGCTATTTTGATCTGCAGCCGCTGCCGGGGCTGCTGCTGGGCGGCGTGATCTCCTACTGGATCCCTGGAAAGGCCGGGCTGTCCCATCGCCGGGGTGAAACCGGCTTTGCCCAGGTGCGACTGGAGATGGCGTCCTCGGTGCTGCACGAGACCCAGCGGCTTTTGCTGGACGTGGAGGAGTATCCCATTGACGAGGAGACCATCATAGCCAAGGCGGTGGAGCGTGCCTGCAACGGCTGCCCCTTCCGCAACAAATGTAAAAATCAGGGTCAGAAATTGCCGGTGGAATTGCTGCACAGACCCTTGGGCAACGGCGCTGGCTTGCCCACCGGCTGCCGCAAAGCCGGCAGGCTTCTGCAGGAGCTGCGCCGCGCCCAGGAGCAGCTGCGCACTATCCGTGCCGACCGTGACCGGCGTGAGGAATATCGGGCTGCGGTGACCCAGCAGTACCGCTTTTTGTCGGAATATCTGCAGGATCTGTCCGATACCCTGGCGCAGCGCCGTGACCCACCCAAGCAGTTTTATCAGCCGGAAATGGCGGTCTGCTCCGCTGCCAAGGAGGGGATGAACGGGGATCGCTGCCTGGTGTTCGCCGGCGTGGAGTGCAGATACTATATTCTGCTGTGCGACGGTATGGGCACCGGCGCGGAGGCTGCCCGGGATGGGAAAATCATGGGGAATATGCTGAAGAAGCTGCTGTGCGCCGGCTATCCGCCGGAGTTTGCGCTGCGCAGCGTCAACAGCCTTTGCGCGCTTTTGGACAGAGCCGGAGCGGCAACCATCGACCTGGCGGAGCTGCGGCTGGATACCGGCAAGGCGACCTTGTATAAGTGGGGCGCAGCGCCGTCTTATCTGATGTCCAAAGGCGCGGCAATAAAAATCGGGACAGCCACACCACCGCCCGGGCTGTCGGTAACGGATTGCCGGGAAACGGTGGAGCAACTGTCCCTGCGCAGAGGGGAGATGCTGGTGCTTTTGAGCGACGGAGCAGAGGGAGAGGAATCTCTGCTCCGCTGCCTGGAGGATGCTGCACAGCCGCCCGGGGAACTGGCGGCGAAGCTGCTGGCTTGCAGCGAAGGCAGGACGGACGACGCCACTGTCGCTGTGGTGCGCCTGAATTCTCTGCCGACGCCGACATAATACCACATATTATTTGCAAAATTTGTCGAAACACAAGATGTGGGAGAAAATTTTGTAAAATAGCACAAGATTTTGGAAAAAGTCCCCTTGTGTAAAGGGAGGCTGATACTGTAAAAGCCGACACGCTTTTCGCGTGTCGGCTTTTCTTATTAAATTACTCGGCGTCGGCCATTTCCTTCAGGGCGTCCTTGCGGCTGAAGTTTGCACGGCCCTTCTCGTCGAAGCCCATGAACTTGACCCAGGTCATATCGCCCAGATTCAGAACGTCCTCGACCTTCTCAACGCGGCGGTTCTCCAGCTTGGAGATGTGCACCATACCGTCGTGACCGGGAGCGATCTCGACGAATGCGCCGATGGGCAGGATGCGGACGACCTTGCCGTAGTACAGCTTGCCAACCTCGGGAACGAAGCAGATGTCGTCCACCATCTTCTTGGCGGCGTAAGCGGCAGCGGAGTCAACAGCGGAGATGAACACGGAGCCATCGTCCTCAATGTCGACCTTGGCACCGGTGTCAGCGCAGATCTTCTGGATGGTCTTGCCGCCGGAGCCGATGACCTCGCGGATCTTGTCCACGGGGATCTTCATGCTGATCATCTTGGGAGCAAACTCGCTGACCTCGGGACGAGGCTCGGGGATGCAGGGGATCATGATCTCATTCAGGATCTCCAGACGGGCAACACGGCAGCGCTCCAGAGCATCGGCGATGATCTCCATAGTCAAACCCTTGTTCTTCAGGTCCATCTGGATGGCGGTAACACCTTCGGTGGTACCGGCAACCTTGAAGTCCATTTCGCCGTGGAAGTCCTCAACGCCCTGAATGTCGGTGAAGGTTCTCCACTCGCCGGTCTCCTGGTCGGAGATCAGACCGCAGGAGATACCTGCAACGGGACGGCGGATGGGAACACCGGCGTCCATCAGTGCCAGGGTAGAGCCGCAGATGGAGCCCTGGGAGGTGGAACCGTTGGAGGAAAGCACCTCGGACACCACACGGATGGAGTAGGGGAACTCCTCAACGGAGGGGATCACGGGCAGCAGAGCCTTCTCTGCCAGAGCACCGTGACCGATCTCACGACGGGAGGTGGAACGGGCAGCACGGGCTTCGCCGGTGGAGAAAGCGGGGAAGTTGTAGTGGTGGATATAGCGCTTGGTCTCTTCCTGATAGATGGTGTCCAGCTTCTGTGCAGCGGACAGGGTGTTCAGGGTGCAGATAGACAGCACCTGGGTCTGACCGCGGGTGAACAGACCGGAGCCGTGAACTCTGGGCAGAACGCCGACCTCGGCAGCCAGCGCGCGGATATCATCCATACCGCGACCGTCAACACGCTTGCCGGCCAGCAGCCACTTCTTGACTACCTTCTTCTGCATCTTGTACAGGCAGACCTCGATATGGGTCTCAAAGTCCTCGTACTTTTCGCCGAACTTGTCCTGGAAGTCCAGACGGGCAGCGGTCAGCCGCTCCTCACGGACGTTCTTGTCATCGGTGTCCAGCGCGTACTCGATCTGACCCAGACCGTACGCCATCAGGTCGTCCAGCAGGTCATGGTTAACGGCAGCCTTCTCGAAGGTGAACTTGGGCTTGCCGATCTCGGCAACGATGGTGTTGATAAACTTCACGATCTCCATATTGGTCTCGTGAGCGATGCGGATGCACTCGTAAACGATGCTCTCGGGAGCCTCGTTGGCCTCGGTCTCGATCATGACCACCTTCTCGAAGGTGGAAGCGATGCACACGAAGCAGTCGCAGGCCTCGCGCTCGTCAGCGGAGGGATTGATGACATAGCGGTCGCCGATGTGGGCAACGTTGGTGGTGGCAACGGGACCGTTCCAGGGTACATCGGAAGAAGCGATGGCGATGGAAGCGCCCAGAGAAGCCACGATCTCAACGGGGTTCTCGTAATCGTTTGCCATAACGGTGCAGGTGACCACGGTGTCGTTGCGCAGCTCTTCATCGAACAGAGGTCTCATAGGACGGTCGATGATACGGCTGTTCAGGATGCCGCGCTCGGAGGGCTTGCCCTCGCGGCGGTTGAAGGAGCCGGGGATGCGGCCTACGGCGTACATTCTCTCTTCAAACTCGATGGTCAGAGGGAAGTAGTCGATACCGGCCTTGGGGATGGGGTTGCAGGTGCAGGTAACCAGCACCACGGTGTCGCCGTAGCGGCAGATGCACTCGGCGTTGGCCAGCTCGGCCACCTTACCGGTCTCTACGGTAAAGGTGCGGCCGCCGATCTCGGTCTCAAAAATCTTGTGATTGGGGAACTGTTTGCGAGTAACCATTTGTTTTACCTCCTGTATATTTGTAATTGTTCGGGAGGTTTAGCACTTGAAACTAGCGCCGATTGTCAGCACCACTTTCAACTGCTAAGCCGCTCCCGAGAGTTCCTTGCTTCTTGAAAAAGGGCGACGGTTGCCGTCGCCCTTTCCAAAAAACTTACTTACGGATGCCCAGCTTGGCGATGATGGCACGATAACGGTTGATGTCCTTCTTTGCCAGATAGTCCAGCATCTTGCGGCGCTTACCAACCATCATCAGCAGACCACGACGGGAGTGGTTGTCGTGCTTGTGCACGCGCAGGTGATCGGTCAGCTCGTTGATGCGGGCAGTGAGGATAGCGATCTGGACTTCAGCGGAGCCGGTATCGCCCTCGTGGGTTGCGTTGTCCAGGATAACCTGGGTCTTCTTTTCCTTCAGGATCATAGTTTTTTCCACCTTTACATAGTATTTCCCGACAGCCAAGTTGAGGCCGGTGAAAAGGTCCTGCAACTGAGCAGTGGGCATAAAAATATCGTCCGGCACCAGGCCAGCCTGTGTATCGTATCATAAGTTTTCCCAAATGTAAAGAAAAACTTTCACTTTTTTCACATTTTTGCCGTAGAATCCTTGAAAAATGCCCGGGTTTGCTCTGCGTTGCGGTGAATTTCCGCCCGTAAGGCATCCAGAGAATCAAATTTTTGCTCCGGGCGCAGGAAATAGTGGAACGAAAGCTCCACGGTCTTGCCGTACAGATCGCCGTCAAAATCCAGGATCCAGGGCTCAACGGTAACGCCCTGACCTTCCACCGTGGGTCGGGTGCCCACATTGGTGACCGCCATAAATTCTCCCCGGTCGGTG
This sequence comes from Oscillospiraceae bacterium, assembly GCA_017436955.1. Classification (GTDB taxonomy): domain Bacteria; phylum Bacillota; class Clostridia; order Oscillospirales; family Oscillospiraceae; genus Faecousia. Next base: position 25,671 of record JAFSCD010000012.1, read on the forward strand.
GTGATCCTGCAGGCGTATACGCCGAATCTCGGCACTACCTGCTCTTTGGAGAAAAGAAGGTTGGCGGTGGGTGTGCCTAAAGTGCGACCCAGGCTGACCCCTTTTTGCACCGTGCCGGTAAGAATGTAGGGATGCCCCAGAAACTTCACCGCCGTTGCCATATCGCCCTGCTCCAGCAGGCTGCGGATATAGGTGGAGGAGATGCGTCTGCCGTCAACAAGCTGCTCCGGCACGATCACGCAGGGAAAGCCCCGTTCCGCGCAGAAGGCACGCAGCTTTTCCGCGTCGCCTTCGCCTTTATTGCCAAAGCGGAAATCATCGCCGCAGACGAAGCCGGAGGCGCCTTTTTCGATCAGCCCCAGCAGGAAATCCTGCCACGGGGTTGACATAACATCCTTGACGACCGGAAGGAAAAGCACTTCTTCCATCCCGTAGCGGCGCAGCAGCGTATCCCGGTCGGCTGCCGAGCTGATCAGCAGCGGCGGCGTGGGCGTAAAAAGGGACATGGGATGCCTGTCAAAGCTGATGGCGCAGGGCTTTCTGTTCAATTCCCGGGCAAGACGGCAGCATTCGCGCAAAAGCGCCTGATGCCCCAGATGGACACCGTCAAAAAAACCCAGGGCATAGATGGATTTTTCTTTCATATTTTTGCTCCAAGGAAAAGATATCTTCTTGGCTCTCCCAGAGGGAGAGCCACGGGATGCGGTTAGACCTCAAAAAAGCTCTTAATGGTTGACATAACGTCGGACTCAACTTGGGAGAGCGCCAGGAATTCGCCGCTTTGGCTATAGACCCGGTAGCGACCGTCGGGCAAATTCAGAGTGAAGCTGCCGCCGTTGCGACAGCGCTGCTCCTGCTTTTCCGTCAGAGTAACGGCAGGATAGTGAGAAAACAGCGTGTCCACGTTTTGCAGGTACTTTCCCGGATCTTCCGCATCCAGCAATTCCTGCAGCGGAACAGCGGCTTCCATGCCGTATTCTCCGGCACTGACCCGGCGCAGGGCAGCCATACAGCCGCCGCAGCCCAAAGCAGCGCCGATATCCTTGCAAAGCGTGCGGATATAGGTACCCTTGGAGCAGCGCACCCGAAGACGGGCGGTATCGCCGGAAAAATCCAGACAGGTCAACTCGAAAATGGTGATGGGACGGGGCTGCCGCACTACCTCCCTGCCTTTTCTGGCAAGGTCGCACAGCTTTTGCCCGTTTACTTTCAGCGCCGAGTACATCGGAGGAATTTGCATGATCTCGCCCCGAAACCGGTCTAAAACCGCCAGGAATTCTGCGTGGGTAACGGCAACGGCATGCGCTTCCAGCACGGTGCCGGTGATATCCTCGGTGTCGGTGGCAAGACCCAGACGAAGGGTGGCTTCGTAGGTCTTTTCGGCGTGTTCAAAAAATTCAACACCCCTGGTCGCCCGACCCACGAACACCGGCAGAACGCCGGTTGCCATCGGATCCAGCGTGCCGCCGTGACCGATCCTGCGTGTGCCGAATACCCGGCGCAGCCGTGCGGTCACATCCTGGCTGGTCCAGCCCTGCGGCTTGTCCACGATTACGATTCCGTTCATAGCCACCTCATCTTCCCAGCAGGCGGTCGATGGGCAAGCGCCGCTGCAGCGCGTCCATGGCATCGGCGGTGTCCCGCAGAAGCTGCGCCCATTCCTTCACCGTCAGCTGTTCATCTGTGCCGATGGTCAGATACGGACATTCCGGCAGCGGCGTATTGCCAAACCGGCGCGCAAAGGCCCGATCCGCATCCAGCGCCAGCGCATAGGGCGCCAGATCGTAGAAATAGTGGGGGTTGGCGTCCAGGATCCGCTGCAGCTCTTCAGGCTTTGCGCTGCGCATAAATTTGCGCAGACCCAGAATCTCGGACATGGTCTGCTGACCGCTGTCGGTCTTGCGACCGCCAAATGCGGCGGCCAAGGCAGCGAGCCATTGGGTAAGCACCACGAAAAGACCGGTGTGCCATTCGCCGGCCAGCAAGCTCAACAAAAACCAAAGCAGGCTGCAGCCCAGACCGATCAGCAGGGGCAGCTTGTAGCGATGGAAAATGCCCTTGACCGCAGACTGCATCTGCCAGGCGGCGATGGTGCCGAGGATGCCCAGGAAAATGGCCAAGACCACCTTCCAGGCGGTATCGTGAACAAATGCCATACCCATAGAAACGCCGCCCAATGTGCCGATCAGCACCGTCAGCACCTGCACCACCCGGGAATTGCCGCTGCCGGGCTTATAGGTCAAAGCGGTGCCGGCGCGGAAGCCCATGGCCTTGCGGCAAAGCTGGGCATAGCGATAGCCGGTGGCGTCCGCAGTATCTTTCTGGGCGAACAGCTTGCGAAACAGCTTGTTTTCCAAAGCGCTGCGCTCGTTGCCCATATCCATCCGCTTGCGCAGCCGTACACGTCCGTGGCTGTCGGTTTGGATGAGAATATAGCCCATCTGCGCCCAGGAAAGCACAGCCAGGGTCAGGTCCATACCCTGACCGGACAGCCGGCAGGGGATCTCGCCGGCATTCAGACCCGGCGTCGGCAGCGCTCTGCGGTTGCGCCGCGGCGGCAGACACCGCATGGTGATCAGCCAGTACGCCAGCGCCAGCAGGAAAGTAATGGCCATCAGCATATCCACCGTATCCATAGACCAGCGACCGGTGGACACCAGCGGGAACATATCCTTGGTGACTTGCAGCGTCATGGTCAGGGACTCCCGGTCCTGCAGGCGCTGATCGATCACACCGGCGATCACGTTGCTCTGGGAAGGCAGAATGTCGATAATGGACTCGGCGGTCTCCAGATAGTAGGTGCTGCTGAAAGCCGGGCGGTATTCCAATGCGCCGGGCAGCTCGATGGAGAAATCCAGATGCTCGATGGGCAGACCGAAGCCGCAGGTCAGCGGAATCGTCAGGAACAAATTACCCTTTTCGTCGGCGGTGACCGCATCGGTCAGGGTGTAGTGGAAGGTCAAGGTGTGAGAGCCTGCGCCCAGGCTGGAAAGATCCACATTCCGGTAGCCACCGCTGCGTGTGATACTGGCGTGGGGAATACTGACGGAGATGTCGCTGGCGTTTTCCGGCAGCGGAAATGCCGGCGCGGAGGAACCGGAGCCTAGCTGCAGCGTAGCGGTGATGGATACCCGGCAGGAGCCATCGGTACTGACTACGGTCTGGCTCTGGGCAGAGGTAATGCCGTCAAAAGCCAATGCCGGCACAGCCATTATCAGGATACAAAGAAAAAGACAAATCAGCTTGCGCATCTGCCCAACCCTCCTTCATTACAAAATATCTTATTTATTTTACCACGGCTACAACCAAAATGCAAGGAATTTACTCGGTTTCCCGCACACGACCTTCTCCCGGGGAGAAGGTGGCGCGGCGTAAGCCGTGCCGGATGTGGAATGCGGGCAGAAAACTTAGATTAAGTGCGTTGTGAAGACCTATACCGTATTTAAGTGCACGCCGTTCCACACCCGTCTTTTTGCTTCGCAAAAATCCACCCTCTCCCCGGGAGAGGGGATATTGGGCGGCCGCGAGGGTCGCCCTTGCAAGAAAAAGCCCCCTCTGGGAGGGGGCTGAAGTGTTATACATTATCCAGGTAATGGCAGGCGGCCATGGCGGCGATGGCACCGTCGGCAGAAGCGGTCACCACCTGGCGGATCCGCTTGCTGCGGCAGTCGCCGGCAACGAACAGACCGGGGGTCTGGGTGCAGCAATCCTCCGCAGAGTCAAAATAGCCCCAGGCGTTCAGCTTTGCCAGGTCGGCAAAGGCGTCATTTTCGGGAACGAGACCGACAGCGAGGAAGGCGCCGTCCACGTCGATCTGGCTGTCCTCGCCGGTGGCGTCGTTGTGCAGCTTAAGACCGGTGAGCTGACCGTCCTTCCAGATGTATTCGGAGACCACGGTGCTGAACAGGGCGGTGACGTTTTCCTTCTCCAGCAGGGCATCCGCCAGCTTTCTTTCACCGGTGAAATCCGCCAGATTCTGCACCACGGTGACCTTGTTGCACACCTCGCTCAGCAGCAGCGCTTCCTGCAGCGCGGAGTTACCGCCGCCGATCATAGCCACGTTCTGTCCGGCGTAGAAGGCACCGTCACAAACCGCGCAGAAGGAAATGCCGTTGCCCACCAACTCGGTCTCACCGGGCAGCCCCAGCATTCGGTGCTTCACGCCCACAGCAAGGATCACGGCACCGCCTTCGTAGGTGCTGCCTTCCTCGGTGGTGACGGTGAAGCTGCCGCCGGTCTTTTCCACGTGTGTGACGGTCTCCAACTCCACATCCGCGCCCAGATTCAGCACCTGCTCGGTGAGCTGCTCGGCAAACTGGGTGCCGCTGATCTGGATGGTGCCGGGAATATTCTCCACCTTGGGGGAATAGGCGATCTGACCGCCAAAGCCGTTCTTTTCGATCACAAGAACGGTCTTGCCGGCGCGCAGGGCATAAACGGCAGCGGTAAGTCCTGCAGGACCGCCGCCAACAACAACGATATCATACATAACACATCGTCCTTCCTATAAATGGACAATGGATAATGGACAATTATGGTCGGAAACACCAAAATTATCAATTATCAATTGTCAATTCAAATTGTTTGCGCATGTAAAAGGGTCGGGAGACCCGACCCTTTTGATTGTAGTGCATTACAGGCTTGCCAGATACTTCTTGATCTCGGGGACACTGTAGAAGCTCTGGAAATTCTCGCCGTCGGTGATGATCAGGGTGGGAGCGCCCTTGACACCGTACTCACGGCACATATCCAGATTTTCCTCTGCGATGCGCTTCTCGTACGCAACGCCGGCCTTGGTCAGCAGGCTTTCCGCGACACGGCAGTTGGGGCAGGTGACACGGGAGATCAGAATGACCTTGCCGGTAACGGGGGCAGGTGTTGCTTCACAAGTGCAGGTCTCTGCAGTTGCTGCCGTTTCCTCTGTGTTGCGCAGGGGCAGCACGGAATGCTCGATATCGTAAACTCTGCGGTCCTTGTACTCCTGGCTCTTGCCATCATTCCAGTTCTGGACGGGACGGTAGTAACCGGTGATACGGCTGTAGACCTCGGTGGTCTTGCCGCACAGGGGGCACTTGTAATGCTCGCCGGTCAGGTAGCCGTGGTCGGCACAGACGGAATAGGTGGGAGACATGGTGTAGTAAGGCAGCTTGAAGTTCTCCGCGATCTTGCGCACCAGAGCGGCGGCAGCCTTCCAATCCGGCAGCTTCTCGCCCAGGAAGGCGTGGAAAACAGTACCGGAGGTGTAACGGGTCTGCAGATCGTCCTGGATCTCCAGAGCGGTGAAGATATCCTCGGTGTAGCCAACGGGCAGGTGAGAGGAGTTGGTGTAGTAGGGGGTGCCGTTCTCGTTGGCGGTGATGATATCGGGATACTTTGCCTTGTCGTGCTTGGCAAAGCGGTAGGTGGTGGACTCGGCAGGGGTAGCTTCCAGATTGTACAGATCGCCGTACTTTTCCTGGTAGTCAGACAGACGCTCACGCATATGATCCAGAACCTGCTTTGCGAATTCCTGGGTCTTCTTGTGGGTCAGGTCAGCCCGGAGCCAGCGTGCATTCAGACCGACCTCGTTCATACCGATCAGACCGATGGTGGAGAAGTGGTTGGCGAAGGTGCCAAGATACCGCTTGGTGTAGGGATACAGACCGTTTTCCATCAGCTGGGTGATGACGGTGCGCTTGGTCTTCAGGCTGCGGGCAGCGATGTCCATCAGCTTGTCCAGCCGTGCGTAGAAATCCTTTTCATCCACAGCCAGGTAAGCGATACGGGGCAGATTGATGGTAACCACGCCGATGGAGCCGGTGGATTCGCCGGAGCCGAAGAAGCCGCCGGACTTCTTGCGCAGCTCACGCAGATCCAGACGCAGACGGCAGCACATAGAGCGGACGTCGGAGGGCTCCATATCGGAGTTGATGTAGTTGGAGAAATAGGGGGTGCCGTACTTGGCGGTCATTTCGAACAGCAGCTTGTTGTTCTCTGTCTCGCTCCAGTCAAAGTCACGGGTGATGGAGTAGGTGGGGATGGGGTACTGGAAGCCACGGCCGTTGGCGTCGCCTTCGATCATAATTTCGATGAAGGCCTTGTTGACCATGTCCATTTCGCGCTTACAATCGCCGTAAGTGAAGTCCATCTCCTTGCCGCCAACGATGGCAGGCTGATCCTTCAGGTCAGCAGGCACGGTCCAGTCCAGCGTGATGTTGGAGAAGGGCGCCTGGGTGCCCCAACGGGAGGGGGTGTTGACGCCGTAGATGAAGGACTGCACGCACTGCTTGACTTCCTTCTGGCTCAGGTTGTCGACCTTGACGAAGGGAGCAAGATAGGTGTCGAAGGAGGAGAATGCCTGGGCACCTGCCCATTCGTTCTGCATAATGCCCAGGAAATTGACCATCTGGTTACACAAAGTAGACAGGTGGCCGGCAGGGGACGAGGTGATCTTACCGGGAACGCCGCCCAGACCTTCCTGGATCAGCTGCTTCAGGCTCCAGCCTGCGCAGTAGCCGGTGAGCATACTCAGGTCGTGCAGATGCAGCGCGGCGCTGCGATGTGCTTCGGCAACCTCTTCGTCGTAGATCTCGGACAGCCAGTAGTTGGCGGTGATGGCGCCGGAGTTGGAAAGGATCAGACCGCCCACGGAATATGTAACGGTGGAGTTTTCCTTCACGCGCCAGTCAGCGATCTGCAGATAATTGTCCACCAGATCCTTATAGTTCAGCAGAGCGGCGTTGACGTTGCGGATCTTCTCGCGCTGCTTACGGTAGAGGATGTAAGCCTTGGCAACGTCGGCGTAGCCGGCGTCGGACAGAACGCGCTCCACGCTGTCCTGAATGTCCTCAACGGAGATGACACCGTTCTGGATCTTGGGCTCAAAATCGGATGCGACCTGCAGCGCCAGCAGATTGATCACACTGGGGTGGTACTGACGGTCCTGGGCGTCGAACGCCTTGGTCATGGCAGCAGAAATCTTGGCGATATCAAAATCGACAAAGCCGCCGTCTCTCTTCTGTACACGATACATAATCTTACCTCCATTAAAATAGAAATACAGGCAATGCCTGAAAAGTCGACAGTGCCTGTATTATACCTACATATTGTGTTGTTGTCAATAGAGAAATTCAATATATTGTGTAAAATTTTCCTGCAAGAAACAATATCTTGTGGTTTAGTCTGCACCACGAATCTCGACAAATTCCGCGTAAGGCGCCAGAGCTGCCTTAAAACGGCTTAATTTTTCGGCAGTGGGCGTGCTCAGGCCACGTGCCAAAACGCTGTCTCGGTCAGCGTAGGGCTGCAGGAACAGCCTTTTTGGACGACCCATCCGCGCAAGCCATTGACCCATCGCCAAAATATTTTCCTCTGTGTGGAATTCTTCCACCACCGTGGTACGAAATTCGTAGTCCACCGCATCCGTTAGCAAAAATGCGATGCTTTCTTCGATGCCGGCGCTCATTTGGGGCAGGCCGGTGGTCTCACCGTAGCGATCGGGACAGTTTTTGACGTCCATTGCCACGTAGTCCACGAGGTTTTCTTCCACCAGCGCTTTGAGCATAGTGGGGTTGCTGCCGTTGGTATCCAGTTTAATATGGTAGCCCAGCGCCTTGATCTGCCGCAGAAGCGCCGGAAGATCGCTTTGCAGAGTAGGCTCGCCGCCGGTGATGCACACGCCGTCCAGGATACCGGTGCGCTTGCGCAGGAAGGAAAGGAGCTCTTCCACCGGGATGGTCTCGTCCTGCGCGGCGCCCAAAAGACCGCTGTTGTGGCAGAAGGGGCAACGGAAATTGCAGCCCTGCAGGAACACTGTGCAGGCCACCCGACCGGGATAGTCCAATAATGTCATTTTTTGCAATCCGGAAATGATCATAAAATCCTCCTAAAAATCAAAGAAACAGGCAGGTGCCGAGGAAACACAGCGCAACGCCGATTTTTTGATGAAGCGTGGGTTTTTCGTGAAACAGCACTCTGGCGGCAAAGGTGGAGAAAATAATACTGCCGCCGGAAACAATGGGATACAGCACCGTGGCCGGCAGATGAACCGCGCCAAGGAGTTCTAGCACGAAGAAAGTACCATTGACGATAGCTGCGCATACGATGAGCGGAAAAACTTTCAGGAAAGGAACGGTTTGCTGAGCCTGGTCATCGCTTTTCTTGGTAAACAGCAGGGTAATGCTGCAAAGGACAAAACGGATCAGACCGGTCAGGCAAGCAAAAACCGTGGGGGAGACAACGCCGTAGGGGTTGGGGGTCTGACTCAGTTTGGAAGATACGCTGCAGCCACCGTTGAGGAAGAAAATAATGCAGCACAGCAGCAGAATTTTTAAGTTGGTGCGCTTGTCCGCTAGATTGGACAGCACAATGGCAGCGATCATTACGAAAAGGCCTAGCATACGCAAAACGCTAAAGGTCTCATCCAGGAAAGCAAGTCCCCAAACGTAAGGGACGGCCATGCCGCCGGTCATTAAAAACATGGTATAAAGCGCCATATTGCCGGCTTTCATAACCCGGAAGCCCAGCAGCGTATAGCCAACCAGGCAAAAACTCATTATCAGCGCCATAAGTACCGCAAACAGCGGCGCATCCAGGCGGAAGCCGTTGGCCGCAAAAAAGATCAATCCGCTGACCAAACCGCTGATGGCGTTAAAGGTCAGGCCGGCTCTCGGGCTGGTGCCGCACCGCTTTTGGTACAATTTTTGTAGAGAAAACTCCACAGCCAGCAGCGCGGTGGCGAAAATCATCATAATATAATATTTTGTCATAACATTCGTCTCCCAAAAGAGGTTTTTTCTATTGTACAATCCCGGTGTGGATGTTGTCAATCCTTGCATTTGCTGCGCAGGGGTGATACAATGATCCTGTAAGAACTGTATGGATGATCCGTCTGAAAAGGAACTGTAACTATGGACTATCAAAAAATCAACGCCGAGACCATCAGCAGATGGTGTCACGAGGGCTGGGAGTGGGGTATCCCCATCACCCACGAGGAATTTGAAAAGGCGAAAAATGGGGAATGGGGCGTGTACCTGACCCCCACGAAGACCGTTCCCAGGCATTGGTTTGGCGACCTGAAGGGCAAAAAGTTGCTGGGTCTTGCCAGCGGCGGCGGTCAGCAGATGCCCATTTTCACCGCCCTGGGGGCAGAGTGTACGGTGCTGGATTATGCTGACGCCCAGTGCGAAAGCGAGCGGTTGGTGGCGCTGCGAGAGGGCTACCACATCCACATCGTGCAGGCGGATATGACGAAGCCCCTGCCCTTTGCGGATGGCAGCTTCGATATCATCTTCCACCCGGTCTCCAACTGCTACGTGGAGAAAGTGGAGCCCATTTTCCGGGAGTGCTACCGGGTGCTGAAAAAGGGCGGCATCTTCCTGGGCGGTTATGACACCGGCATCAATTATCTCTTTGACGAGGATGAAACGCAGGTGAAATACGCGCTGCCCTTCAATCCGCTGAAGGATAAGAAAAAGTATGAAATGATGATGCGAAATGATTGCGGCATCCAGTTTTCCCACACCCTGGAGGAGCAGCTCGGCGGTCAGCTGAAGGCTGGCTTCACCCTGACGGATCTTTACGAGGACACCAACGGCGAGGGGCATCTGCACGCGCTGAACGTGCCGTCATTCATCGCCACCCGCTGCATCAAATAAATGGAGGTTACTATGAAAAAGGACAAGCGGTTTGTAAGAGTTTACAGCCAAAGTATGGGAACAATGGAGATCTGGATGGATAAAGAGACCGGCGTGCATTATCTGTACCGCAGCGGCGGCTATGGCGGCGGTCTGGCGGTTTTGCTGGATGAAAACGGCAAGCCGGTGGTCGCACCGAAGGAAACCGAGCAAGCGGGGGAAATGTGATGTACACTTACCGGGCTTTGGAAGGTGTAAATCTCCCGCAGTTGGCGCAGTGCCTGAATTTGGCGTTTTCGGATTACGAGCAGCCCATCTCCTTCACGCCGGAATCACTGCAGTATTATCTGACGGCCAGCGCAGTGGATTTGTCGCTGTCTTTCGGCGCATTTTGCGGTGAGGAATTGGTGGCGGTCATTCTCAATTCCGGCGGCGTATATAAAAATGAAAATGTGGTATTCGATGCCGGCACCGGCGTGATTCCCGACCATCGGGGCAAAAAGGTGTTCTCGGCGCTGTTTGATTACACCTGCGCCCGGCTTCAGAGTCGTGGCATCGCAAAATACTATCTGGAAGCGCTGCAATCCAACCATCATGCGGTGTCCATTTACAGCAAGAAGGGCTTTTGCGTCAGCCGGGAATATTCCGTGCTGGTGGCATCGGGTGCCGGTGAGGGAAGCGACCGTGTGGCGGTTGCGCCTTATCTGGAATTTTTGGCGTTTGAAACCCGGTATTCGGTGGCGCCGTCCTTTGAGCATACCGCCCATACCATTGGAAGAAATCCCCGGCTTTACGAGGTGCGGTATCTGCAGGATAAAGCGTATTGCATCTATGCAAAGCGGCATGGAGCCATTGTGCAGCTGCACTATAATGATCTGGAGGCGCTCAAGGAGGTTGTCTCGGCGTTGGTAGCCCAATATCCCACTTTAATGGCGAAAAATGTGGATTGCGGTTGCGAAGCTGTGATTCAAATGCTGCTGTCCCTGGGCTTTGCCGAGGTCACAAAGCAGTACGAAATGGTAAGAGAAATTTAAGATGAAAAAAGCCGGCAGCGCACAATGCTGCCGGCTCTTAAATTGTTCAGAAAACAAAGGCTTCCAGGATACGGATCAGTGTATCCTTCGTCCAGGCATCCCGGACAGCGTCATAGGAATGGATCGTGATGTTGTAGGATGCGCCGTTGGCAAAGAAGGCAGCTTCATACTGGGTGGGCCTGTTGCCGTTGCGCTCGGCTGTGACAATGGTTGCCGTAATGCCGTTGGCGGCAGTGTATTGCTCCTGGGAGATCTGCGCTACATCCTGCGATTCGTAAAGGACACCGGACCAGTGCATCTCATACTCCTGCTCTTTGGAGATCGCCGGGTGGCTGCAGGTGACGGTGGATTGGAGCGTGATGGCAGTCCCTTGATACAGATAAGCTGCCGTTACGGTGGCGCGGTATAATTGACCGTCTTTTCCGTTGTATCGGGTAAAGCAGTGGACGCGCTCTCCGATTCCATCGTATCTTAAATTGTAGGCAGTCGATTTTATCATATGGGGAGAGGAAAAAAGCTCGTTGTTGACCAGCGTAAAGCCCAGCTCTGCTTCTGCCGCCTGCCAGGAGTTGAATGTAACGGTCTTGTTGCCGTCCAGAGTCTGCAGTTCTTCGGGGAAATCCGACAGAGGACGGGCGGTTGCGGTGGGGTAGTTCACCTCATAGCCGATGCCGGGTCTGCCGTTCAGCATTTTTCCCGTAATGGTATCCACGACGCTGATGCCGAAAATGTTTTCCACAGCCAGCGCTGTGATCGGGATCATCAGCAGAATACACGCCGCGACGATCGCAGCCTTAAGCGGAAAACGCCGGACTTTTTTTGCATCAGAACAGGACAAAGAACTGTAAAAATCCTGCTTCGCCTGCTCTGACAGGCATTTTTGTTCCATTAGATTGCGGTAAGGATTATTCATATTTACTCAGCACCTCCTTCAGCTGATTGCGGGCACGGCTCATACGGGTCTGTACAGCCGTGCGGGATATGTGCAGTATTTGCGCGATCTCATCTTGTGTATAGCCTTCATAGTAGTATAGATGGACCACAGCCCGGTATTTGGGAGCCAGGGAATTGACAGTTTCCCACAGCGTTTTGTCGGTGTCGCTGGAGAATTCCATCGTGTCATCCAATTCTACTACGTGCTTGCGCCAAAAGGATTTCAGATGGTCCTTGCAGGCGTTGGCGGTGCAGGTCAGCAGCCAGGCTTTTTCTTTGCCGGCTTTCAGCGGCTGGGGATAGTGCATTAGCTTCAAAAATACGGATTGACATACATCCTCCGCGTCCTGCCGGTTGCGCAAAAAGCTCAGCGCAAGCCGGAAAACATCATCGGAATAAGCTTCAAACAAGCGGATGATTTCGCTGTTCTCCAAGCGACCACCTCCTTCTGCGGTTTTGAGATCTCGTCTATATGACGATCCAAAGTGGGAATATATCACAAAATAGATCAAAAAAAACGAATCCGGCAGCATCCGCTGCCGGATTTCAATAGGATCTGAAGTCTGTAGGGGCTTTTTGTTGCTCGTCTGCAATACCCTCTCCTGGGGAGAGGGTGGATTTTGCGAAGCAAAAGACGGGTGTGGAACGGCACAATCTTCGACACCACAAAAGTCTTTAGTTGCTGCTGATTTTAAGATAACCGCCCGCATTCCACATCCGCTTCGCTCTGCTCAGCACCTTCTCCCCGGGAGAAGGCATTGGTGCGTCTGCGGGTCTGGGCAAGCCCGTCCCCTACGGCAGCCCTTATGAGCGCGGCATATTACGATAAGGTAAGCTCGATGCCCACTACGCCGTATTTTTGCTGATCTTCTTCGGAATAGTAGGCCTGCATATCGTCGGGGTGTGCGGAAGCCACATCCGCGTCGGTGTAGCCACATTTGAGCAGGGGAAGATTTTGATACAATTCCCCGAACGATGCAAATCGGTGCAGCTTTTGCACCTCGGCGGTCAGCTTTTCGCCGGTGGCGGTGCAGGTGAAGACGATGAGATCGCCTTCCCTGATCTGCTGCCGCTTTTCGTCAAAAAGCCGCAGCTCAATGGTCTTTGCGCCGCTTTTGATCATCGCAAAGGGCTCTGCGTGGAGCTTCATATTGTGAATCGCTGCAATGGGTTCTGGTGTTGTTCTGGGCAGGTGCAGAATCGTACCCTCCATAAAGTGAACAACATACGCAAGGGCTTGATCATTGTCATAGGGATGCCAATGATCGCCGGAAGAGCCACATTCACTATCATAATCCAGAACGGCATCCACGCCGTTAAAGTAGAGATAAAACCGACCCAACGGGCTTTCTCCTGTCAGCACATCCCGATCCCAGCCGAAGCCTGCATTTAAGGCGAGTGCCGAGGTCAACTCCAGGGAATATTGTTCTTTGAGCTTGTTATAGATGCCGTGTAAGTCCAGCCAGTTTTCAAAGGTGATTGATTCCATAATTTCACTCCTTAATCATTGCAACAATGGATTCTACATGTGCGCACCGGGGGAACAAATCGGCGGCCATTGCCTTTTGCAGGGCGTAACCGCGCGCTTTGAAGAGTGCAACATCTCTTGCCAGCGTTGCCGGGTCGCAGGATACATACACGATCCGCCGGGGCGCGATTTGCGCCAGCGCTTCGATGGCATCGGCATTCAAGCCCTTTCTGGGGGGATCGACGATGGCCACATCAATGTGGATACCCTCTTTCGCCAGCGCCAGCGCCGCTTCACCGGCATCGCCGCAGAAAAATTCTGCATTTTCAATGCCGTTGCGCCTGGCATTGTCTTTGGCATCCGCTACCGCCTGGGGGATCACCTCCACGCCGATGACCTTGCCGGCAGCGGCTGCCATAGACAAAGTGATGGTGCCGACACCGCAGTAAAGATCCAGAACGGTGTCATCCTTCGTGATGCCTGCCAGCTCGATGGCGGCTTGGTACAACCGCTGGGCCTGATGATGATTCACCTGATAGAACGACCGGGGCGACAGCCGGAATTTTAAGCCGCAGAGGGTGTCCTCGATATAGCCTGGGCCATAGAGGGTGATAAATTCGTCACCCAGAATGAGGTTGGTGTCCTTGGTGTTGACGCTGATTACCAGTGTGGTAAAGCCGGGGATCTGCTTCAGCCGGTCGATGAGATCGGGTACGTGGGGCAGCTTTCGACCGTTGACCGCAAGGCATACCAGGATCTGCCCGGAAACCTCGCCCTTACGGACAAAAATATGCCGCAGCAGACCCTTTTGGGTGGCTTCGTCGTAGACGGTGACACGATATTGGTTTACATAATCCAGAACGGCGTCCTTGACCTTGTCGGTAATTTCCGGCAGGATCAGGCAGCGGCCGCTTTCCACCACGCTGTGGGTGCCGGCGCGATAAAAGCCGGTGTAGGCTCTGCCTTTTTTTGCGGCGACAGGGTACTGCGCCTTGTTGCGGTAGCCGTAGCAGGTGGGTGCGGAGAGAATGGGCAGTTCCGTCAAATTTTCGCCGCCGATGCGGTTGAGCGCAGCTTTTACCCGGTCGGCTTTCAGCCGGGATTCTTCTTCGTAATCCATATGCCAGAAATCGCAGCCGCCGCACAGCTTGGCAACGGGGCATTCCCGGTTCACCCGATGGGGGGATTTTTCCAGAAGCTCCACGATCTTACCGGCAGCCCAGGTTTTTTGCGCCTTCTCGATGCGCACCGTGCATTTTTCACCCACGATGGCGTTGGGAATGAACACGGCGCAACCCTCGATTTTGGCGACGCCCTGACCTTCCGCGGTATAGTCCACGATGGTGGCTTCGTAAATTTGATTTTTGATCAGCATTTTCATTCCTCCAGGGGAACTTCCAGCATAATGTTGCGCGGACGCATACCCATCTGCTGGTAAAAGCGCATTGCGCCATCGTTACCGCACCAGACATTCAGATTCAGGGCGGTGCAGCCCAGGGATTTGGCGTAGGCAAGCGCGTGGTGGTAGAGCGCCTTTGCCAGCCCCATACGGCGGTGATTTTCGTCCACGCACAGATCGTCGATGTACAGCTCCTGCCGACCGACGGACACAGAGGTATCCCCGATCACCTTGTGCACGCAGAAGCAGTAGCCGGCAACCTCCCCATCCAGCTCAGCGATAAATATAGGACGGCTGGTATCTTTCAGCAGCTGCAGCAGCGCCGCTTCGTCATATTTCAGCGTGCCTGCAGGGAAGATGTCGGGACGAAGATCGCTGTGTACCTTGCCCACCTGCTTCAGCAGATGCAGGATGCCGGGAATGTCGTTTTTGGTTGCGTTGCGGATCTGCATAGAAAACACCTCTTTCTTTTTTGTATCATAGCACAAAAATGCGCCGGGGTAAAGCTTGAGAATTGAGAAAAAGGGTGCTACAATAACAAAAAAGGAGGTGGGCGCTGTGGATTACACAAGCTGCAGTTTATGTCCCCGGCAGTGCGGTGTGGACCGCACCAAGGGCGAAGCCGGCTTTTGCGGCGGCAGTGATACGGCTTTGGTGGCAAAAGTGATGCTCCACAAGTGGGAGGAGCCGGCGCTGGCAGGCGATGGCGGCAGCGGCGCAATTTTCTTTGGCGGTTGTACACTGGGCTGCAAATACTGTCAAAACCGGGCGATCTCCGGAAAGCCCGTGGGCGCGCCGGTGGACAGCGCCCGGCTGCGCGCGATGATGGAAGAGCTGATCGCGCAGGGCGCGGAGAATATTGATCTTGTGACGCCTACCCATTATCTGCCCACGATCCTGCCGGCGCTGGAAGAAAAATTGCCCGTGCCGGTGGTGTATAACTGCGGCGGCTATGAGAGGGTGGAGACCCTCCGGAGGCTGGCCGAAAAGGTGGATATCTATCTGCCGGATCTGAAATACGCGGATGGCGCTTTGGCGGCCCGGCTTTCCGGGGCGAAGGATTATTTCCCGGTGGCAACGGCAGCCATTTTGGAGATGGTGCGGCAGGTTGGCGCGGTACGATGGCAGGGGGATAAGGTGAAAAGAGGTGTCATCATTCGCCATTTGATCCTGCCGGGCTGTGTGGACAATTCCCTGAAGGTGCTGGACTGGATCGGCGAGAATTTCGCCCCCGGAGAGGTTTTGGTCAGCCTGATGCGGCAGTATACGCCCATGGGTGGCCTGGACGCGCCCTTTGACCGCCGGGTCAGCGATGAAGAGTACGATGCGGTTTTGAGCTGGATGTACCTGAACGGTCTGGAGGGTTTTACGCAGGAAGCCGACTCCGCAACGCAGAGTTTCGTCCCGGATTTTTAGCGGATGCACCGAATGGGTATCGTAGGGACACCCGTCCTCGGGCGTCCGCAAATTGAGCATAAAAAACGCACCCCGGTGGGGTGCGTTTTTGTGTGTAAATTATACCGTTTCAGCGGTTTCTCCGTCGGAGGTCTCCGCTTCGGCAACTTCATCAGCGGCTTCTTCATCCGCCGCGGCAGCTTCCTCTGCTTCTTCGGCGGCTTCTTCAACGGGGAATTCCACCGCAGGCAGGGGTGCTGCGTCCATCACGGCTTCCTCCAGCTGTGCAAGGGTCTGCGCTTTCTTGCGCCTGGATCTTACAACGCAGTAGGTCACAATGCCGGCGATCAGCAGCGCAAGACCCAGCGCAAACACGCCGAAGCAGATGATGTAGTTGATGCCCACCAGGGCATTGACAGCGATTTCAGTAATGGCAGGCAGCGCAAACAGCCCAGCCCAGCCGGCAGGAATGACCCAAACAGCCACGGTCAGCGCAACAAAGGGCAGCGCAGCCAGCATCAGTGTAATACCGATCTTGTTCATACCCACCCAGATCTGCTTCATATTGGTCAGCAGGATCAGCGCGATCAGCAGCAGAATACTGACAGCACAGGCAATCACGGTGGTGACGGAAAGCACCTGCCGACCGGTATCCAGCGCCTGCTGAAGCATCTGCTGGTCGGCATTGTTGGGATTTTCTTCACCGTCGGGGTAGCTGTTGCCGTCGGGATTCATCAGGACATTGACGATGCCCTCTTCTTCCAGCCGGGCAACATACTCGTTATCTTCAATGATGGTGGTCACATCCTCCACCACCTGCATATCCACGGCGATGCCGAAATATTCCTCGATCAGGTCGGCGTTTTCTTCAATTTTTGCCTTGATCTCATCCGCACCCAGGGTAACGGTGCTTTCACCGGTGAACACGTCGCTGATGAGCCCGGCACCCTTTTCCACCAGATAATCGTCCAGGGTGGAGCGCTCTACGAATTCTTTCACGGTGTCCAGATCCACCTGCAGCTCATCACCGAAATCCTCGGACAGAGCGTCATAGACCCACTCCACGATGGAGGTGGCATCGCTGGGCTCGGCCAGACGGATATCCGCAGGGGAAAGCGTTCTTACGGGCGCTTTTCGCAGCGCAGGGGCGCTGCCGAGAGGCGCGTTCCGGGTGGAAGCCGGTCGCAGCATATCCACAAACAGCACCTGCCGCAGCAGATTCTCCAGATTATCCTGGGAAGATACGATCTGCACCACGTTTGCTACAAGAATACCTGCCACGGTGGCGAAAAACAGCGCAACGCACAGTATGAACGTAACAAGACCAAGGAGGAATCTGACACCGGGAGATAACCGTTTCATAACAAAAACTCCTTTGCATTTATAATGTATTTATTATAAATGCAAATGTTGGATATGTCAATGAATAATGGGTCTTGTGTTATTCCCCTAAATGGTGTAAGATAGAAACGAAAAAACCGCGGAGGGAAGATTATGGCGCTTTTTGGCAGAAAACTGAATAACAACCGGCTTTCTGCCGGCGCAAAGATCGGTATTGCGGTTGCCGCGCTGGCGGTGGTGGCCGGTATCGTGCTGGCGATCGTTTTCCGACCTGCCGATGCGCAGACGCCGGGTGACGGCGCTTCCGGCACCGGAACGGACACGGTGATCCATTTCGTAGCCGGCGGCGATGTAAATGTGACGGATAAGGTGGTGGCTGCCGGCGGCAGCAACTATGACTATGCCGACGTGTTCCTGGATCTGATGCCGGTTCTCTCCGGCGGCGACCTGACCACACTGAATTTTGAGGGCAACCTTTACGAGGAGCCCTACGGCTCCAAGCACAATTCCGCTCCGGTGGAGCTGGTGCAGGCGATGCGAAATGCCGGCGTGGATATTCTGCAGACCGCCAATTCCAAATCCATCACCAACGGCATTTTGGGCTTATCCTCTACGCTGGAGGGCATCCGCAGCACCGGTATGCAAAGCGTCGGCACATACGCCACCCAGGAACAGTTCCAGCGGTATCAGGGCTTCCTGATCCGGGAGGTAAACGGTATTCGGATCGCCATCACAGCTTTTACCAAGGGTATGGATGGCAGAGGTCTGCCCAGTGGCAGCGAGCATTGTGTCAATCTGCTGTACGAGGATTACAACAGCTCCTACCAGAAGGTGGACGAGGAAGGTATCCAATCGGTTTTGACAGCCATTGAAAAGCAGAAGCCGGACATTACCATAGCGCTGCTGCACTGGGGCAGCGAATTTAACGATCAGATCAGCAAGACCCAGGAAAAGATCGTGAAAATTATGGCAGAAGGCGGCGTGGATGCCATCGTGGGCACCCATCCCCATTACGTGCAGAAGATCGGCTTCGACGAGGAGACCGGCATCTTCGTTGCGTATTCTCTGGGCGATCTGCTGGGCGACGGCGATAAGGCCGGCACCAATTACTCGGTGATCCTGGATATGGAGATCACCCGAAGCGGTGCCACCGGAGAGGTGTCCGTCACCGGCTTTGACTACGTGCCGGTGTACCATTATGAAAACGAAGCCGGGCAGATCAGGCTGCTGCGGATCCGGGAGTCCATAGAGGCGTATGAAAATTACAGCATTGATACCGTGACGGCAGAAGATTACGCAGCCATGAAAAGCGCGTTGACGAAAATTGAAAACCGCGTAAACGGATAAAGAAACCCCCGGGGTGTATGACACTCCGGGGGGTATTTTTTGTCTCCCCCTTTGGGAGAGCCAAGGGGGTTACTGCCCGTTATTCTGCTTGGGCTTATGGTGATGGCGGTGGCGGCGGTGATGGTTGTGCTTTTTGGGCTTTTCGCCACCCTCGGCGGCAGGCTCTGCGGCAGGAGCAGCGGTCTGCGCGGCAGGCTTTTTGCCTCTGTTTCTGCGGCTGCGGCGGCTGTGGCTCTTGCTTTCGGCTGCCGGCGCTTCCTCCTGGGGCTCCTCCGGCAGAACGGGCGCTTCCTCCACGGTGCCGTCGTTATAGCGCACCTGATAGGACTCGAACTTGGGATATTCCTCCTCGGGCGTTTCTTTGCGGCGGCGCTTGCCCGAGCCGGAAATGGGCGCCAGGTCATCGGGAATGGGAGGATCGTTCTTCTTGGCCTTGCCGCTGCGCAGAATGGCGATGTCGGCATTGGCAAAGGTGGAGATCACCTCCGGCTGATTTTCCATACGTACCTTGACCCGCTGGCGCAGCAGATCCACCTCCACCACCGTGCCGCGACCCTCGGGGGTGTCCACGAAGGACTCTGCCTTGGGCGCGGTGCGCAGCAGATCCTCATAGGCCTCCTGCTCGTATTTCAGGCAGCACATCAGCCGTCCGCAGGTGCCGGAGATCTTGGTGGGATTCAGGCTTAAGTTCTGGGTCTTTGCCATTTTGATGGATACGGGCTGGAAATCATCCAGAAAGCTGGCGCAGCAGAAGGGTCTGCCGCAGATGCCCAGACCGCCAACCATTTTGGCCTTGTCCCGGACGCCGATCTGCCGCAGCTCAATGCGGGTGTGGAAGGCAGATGCCAGATTCTTCACCAGCTCGCGGAAATCCACCCGCTCGTCGGCGGTGAAGAAAAAGATGATCTTGCTGCCGTCAAAGGCACATTCGGCGCTGACAAGCTGCATATCCAGACCCTGCTCCTCGATCATTTTCTGGCAGGTGTTGAAGGATTCCTCTTCCTTTTTGCGGTTTTCCTCCATGGTGGCTTCGTCCTGCTTTGTGGCGATGCGCAGCACGCAGCGCAGGGGAGAGACGATGTCCTTTTCGGGAATGCGGTGGTTACCGCCGGTGCAGATGCCGTATTCAGGACCCCGGGCGGTATCGATAATAACGTGATCGCCGGCACGCAGGGTCAGCCCTGCCGGACCGAAATAGTATACCTTCTGACCGGGGCGGAACTGAATGTCCACCACCTCTACGCCGGAGGTCGTGATTTGTTCTTCCATGTGTAACTCCTTTATCTCTGCCCAATGGGCAGTACAATTTCCAGTTATTCTGCTGGCGCGGTAGCGCCTAAGGCTCCCTTTGCACAAGGGAGGCTTTTTTTAGCGCAAGGTCCAGGAAAGATAGCCGCAAACGGCGGCGATGGAGACGTTTCCCTGGGCATATTCAATGGCCTTTTGCAGGCAGGAAATGGCCTGCATCAGGTCTTGAGAGCTGCGGTTTGCGCTTAAGGTGCGTGACAGCGGATCCACGCCCGGCATACCTGCCCGGCAGGAAAGCGCGCCTTCCAAAAGCTCCAGCCAATGCTGCAGCGTGGGGATCATCTGATCCCGCTTCCACTTTTCCATCGGGACCAGGGTCTGCACAAGCAGCAGCGGATCTCTCTGGGAAAAGCTTTTGACAAAATTCTCGGTTTGGGGCGCAACGGCAACGCTGCCGTCCAGCAGCTTTTTCGCCTGCCCCAGGAAGCCGCAGCTTCGTACAGCGGCGGCACGCAGATCGTCTCCGGTCGCGTTGGGAAATTCGCTTTGCAGCGCCTGCAGCAGCGTTTTCTCCGGAAGAGGCTGCAGCTGCAGCGGCGTACACCGGGAGCGCACAGTCGGCAGCAGGCTCTCTGCGTTATCGGTGATCAGGATGAACACACCGTATTTCGGCGGCTCTTCCAGCACCTTCAGCAGGGCGTTTTGCCCTTCCGTCCGCATCTCCTGGTCGATCATATAGATCTTATGGGCTGCCTCGTTGGGACGGATGAACAGATCCTCACGCATATCCCGAAGCATATCCACGGGGATGGTCTTGTGGGTGGGGTCATTGACGGTGATAAAATCCGGATGGGTGTCCGCCATCACCTTGCGGCAGGTGCTGCAGCCCATACAGGGCTTTTGCTGACCCGGGCAGAGGATCGCCGCAGCCAGCAGCCGGGCAAGGGTATGCCGACCGGAGCCTGCCGGTCCGCTGATGAGATAAAAATGGGAAATATGGCCGCTGTGCAGGGCGTTTGTCAGATTCTGTTTCAGCTGGTCGTTTCCCAGCAAGCGGCGAAAACCCATAGTGCTCTCCTTTGAAAATTTGTCTTTAGCCCCACAGCGCCGACAGCATGGGGATGATCTGCTTTTTCCGGCTCATGATCCGGGGCAGGAACACGGTATTGTCCTTGGGCTCGATGCTGAATGCCTGCTCGATGATCTCGTCGCTGCCCAGATAGATCAGCTGTGTGCCTTCCATCAGCACATCGGTCAGCATCAGGATCACCATGGAGAAATTCTTCTGCGCCTTCATCTGGCGCATCAGGGCAAGGAACTCTTCCTTGCGCTCCAGGATCCTGGGGCTGTCCACGCAGGTGATCTGCGCCACCGCCAGACCGTGACCGGCGATGTGGAACTCCTTGTAATCGGCGCGCAGCAGTTCTTCGGCAGACTTGCCCTCCACGGAGGAGGAGAAGATCTCCCGTCCCAGCTCATCCAAAGAAACGTTGGCGATGCGTGCCATCCGCTCTGCGGTGCGGATATCCCGCTCGGTGCAGGTGGGGGATTTGAACATAACGGTGTCCGACAAAATGGCGGCGGCCATCATTCCGGCCAGCCTGGGCGAGGGCATCAGACCCCGATCCTGGAACATACCGGCGATAATGGTGTTGGTAGAGCCCACCGGCTCGTTGCGGACATAGATGGGATTGGTGGTCTGAATATCTGCCAGGCGGTGGTGATCGATGATCTCCAGAATATCCGCCTCCTCCAGACCGGGAACGGACTGGCTGAACTCGTTGTGATCCACCAGAACGATCCGCTTTCTGCGGGGTCGCAGCAGGTGATACCGGCTCAAAACGCCAACCACTTTTTCCTCACTGTCCAAAATGGGATAGCAGGAATAGCGGTGCTTCAGCATCTGCTCGCGGACATCGTCCACCCGATCCTCCAGATGGAAGCAGATCAGACCCTTGGTGTTACAGATGCGGCTGATGGGCGTGGACTGGAAGATGAGCCGTGCTGTGCGGTAAGCATCGTAGGGGGTGGAAATAATGCAGGTGCTGGTGGGAAGATCGCGCAGCTCCTCGCTGAGCTCTGCCTGGCACAGTACAAGGCAGTTGACGTTCATTTCCAAAGCTCTGCGGATCATTTCCGGCTGGTGGCCGCACAAAACGATGGAGTCGGGGGAATTGAACAGCAACGTTTCCTGCTGCTGGGGAAGGGCGATGCATACCTCGCCGGAGATGGCGTCGGTGCGGTCGCCGGCGGCGTTGAGCACCTTGCCCTCCAGAATGGAGAGGACGTTGAAAAGCGGCACAGATTCCAGCTTGCCGGCAGTGGCAAGGCTCATATTGTAGTGCGCCACATTTTCCCGCGACAGCATACCGAACAGCGTGCCGTCATCGTTGGCAACAGGAATGGCGGCAATACCGCTGACACTGCCCAGAGTTTCCCAGGCTCTGCCCATAGTCACGGCAGCGGAAAGCACCGGCGGCGTATCAAATTCCAGATCCTTCACCTGGGTGTGGACGTTGCGCAGAAGCTGGGGCGGCTGAAAGCCGAAGCGATCCAAAACGATCTGCGTTTCGTCGGAAACACGCCCCAGGCAGGCGGCGACGTATTCCCGGTCGCCCAAAGCGTTGCGAAGCGCGGCATACGCCATAGCGGCAACGATGGAATCCGTATCCGGATTGCGGTGACCGGTTACATAAATGGTGTCCATAGAAAACCTCCTATCCGGGGAAATGGCAGAAGAATTTAGGGGATTCCCACGCCGGCGTGCCCGCCGGCGCGGAATGACAGAAAACTTGTTAAGCTTGCGTGATCTCTCCTGCCAGGCTACGGGAGAACAGACGGGAGATCTCCTGGGGCTGCATTCCCTGACCGATGGCCCACATCAGCTTCGTCATAGCAGCCTCCGAGGTCATATCCCGACCCTGAATGATGCCAAGCTGCAGCAGCTTGTTGCCTACCTGGTAGACCTTCAGGTCGGAGCTGTCGTACAGGCATTGGGTGATGATCACCACGCTGATACCGGCTTCCACGGCACGCTGAATACCGCTTAAGCCCTTGCGAAGCACCTGAACACCGCCCAGACCGAAGGCCTCGATGACGATGCCTTTATAGCCCATGCCTGCCAGCATATCGAAGATGGCAGGATTCAGACCGGGGGTCAGCTTCAAAAGAAAGACCTCGGTGCTGATCCCGGTAGCCAGCGCAGGCGCGCCGGTATACTTGGGAAGCACCCGGGGATCCAGCACCAGACCCTGGTTACTGACCTGACCTGCATACCGGGCGTTGATGCTTTCAAAAGCGGAGAAGCCGGAGGCTCTCACCTTCACAGCCCGACAGCCCAGCATAATTTTCCGGTCAAAGGCCAGAAATACGCCGCTTTGGCCGGAGGCTGCCATAGCAAAGGCTGTCCGCAGATTGTCCGGTCCGTCGGAAAGGAAATCCGACAGCGGAAGCTGGGAGCCGGTAAATACCACGGGAACGTCGATGTTCGGCAGCATAAAGGTGACTGCGGAAGCGGTGTATGCCATGGTATCCGTGCCGTGGGAGACCACCACACCGTCAAAATCACTGCGGCGCCGGAAAATGTGCTGCGCAATGGTCTGCCATTGTTCCGGCTGGATGTTGGAGGAATCCAGACACATCACATCCTCCACGGTGATATCATAGTAAGTGCGAAGCTGATTCAGTTCCCGCTCCATCACGTCGGAGCGGCGGGGCTCAAGACCCTCTCCTGCGTCAACGGAGGCAATGGTGCCGCCGGTCGTCAGCAGCAGGATGCGTTTTTTTGTAGGCATAAAGCAATCCCCTCACATACGGGACAATATCCGGCACATTGTGCCAATGCGTATAATTCCACTAACTACATTATACCTGCATTATCGAAAAATAGCAAGATAAAATAGGGAATGATACCTGCCTATGCTTGCTTTTTTTATTCTGCTGCAGTAAAATAATAAAAAATACCGATCGGAGGGTAATATTTATGAAGGTTTTGGTTACCGGCGGTGCCGGCTATATCGGCTCCCATACCTGCGTTGAGCTGCTGAATGAAGGCTACGAGGTAGTAGTTGTTGACAATCTGTGCAACTCCAATCCCGAAAGCCTGAAGCGTGTGCAGGAGCTGACCGGAAAGACCCTGAAATTCTATGAGGGCGACGTCCGTGATGAAGCGCTGCTGAAGCAGATCTTTGCGGAAAATGAGATCTCCTGCGTGATCCACTTTGCCGGTCTGAAGGCCGTTGGCGAAAGTGTTGCCATGCCCTGGGAGTACTATGATAACAACCTGAATTCCACCCTGGTGCTGACCAAGGTGATGAAGGAAGTGGGCATGAAGAATCTGATCTTCTCCTCCTCCGCCACCGTCTACACCGCTGACAATGAGATGCCTCTGAAGGAAACCAGCCGCACTGGTCACTGCACCAATCCCTACGGCTGGACCAAGTATATGACCGAGCAGATCCTTTCCGGCATGAGCCACGCCGACAAGGAGTGGAGCATCGTGCTGCTGCGCTACTTTAACCCCATCGGCGCGCACCACAGCGGCCGCATCGGTGAGGATCCCCGTGGCATCCCCAATAACCTGATGCCCTATATCACCCAGGTGGCGGTGGGTCGCCGTGAGCAGCTGAACGTATTTGGTAATGACTACGATACGCCTGACGGCACCGGCGTCCGGGACTATATCCACGTTGTGGATCTGGCCAGAGGTCACGTGGCGGCTGTGAAGTATGCCACCGAAAATGCAGGCTGCGAGGTGTTCAATCTGGGCACCGGCACCGGTTACAGCGTGCTGGATATGGTACACACCTTTATTGATGTAAACCGTGTCGCGGTTCCCTATAAGATCGTAGAGCGCCGCCCCGGCGATATCGGCACCTGCTATGCCGATCCTGCCAAGAGCGCTGAAAAGCTGCACTGGAAGGCAGAAAAGACCCTGGCGGATATGTGCCGGGATTCCTGGCTGTGGCAGAGCACCAACCCCATGGGCTACGGCGAATAAAATACATACCGGCGCACCGAAAGGTGCGCCGATGTTTGTTGCGCCTGCATCGTGCCAAGGAAGGTGCTGCGCCTTCGTTCAGAATGACGGACGCAGCGAGTGACACAGGTTGCGGCGGGAGTAAACCCCCGCCCTACGTACACGTCTGGAGATGATATGTAGGGCGGTGCCTTGGTGCCGCCGCACCGACGGACGCATTGATTGGTGCGCACCGTTCCGCACCTGCCTTTCGCAAGGGGCCTTTGACGCATATTGACAATTTTTATGCCGTATGATAAGGTAAGCGGGAAAATTACGGACGGAGGGTCAGCGATGCCCACAGAGTTTATGTTCTATTTTACAAACCTGATGCTGGGCATCGGTCTGGCGATGGATGCGTTTTCCGTGTCCCTGGCAAACGGCCTGAATGAATCTTATATGCGCCTGCGGAAAATGGTGATGATCGCCGGCATTTTCGGCGTGTTTCAGGGTTTGATGCCTATGCTGGGCTGGGTGTGCCTGCATTACCTGGTGCAGGTATTCGGCGTGCTGGAGGAGCTGATCCCCTGGATCGCCCTGGGACTTTTGAGCTATATCGGCGCCAAGATGATCCTGGACAGCATAAAGTGTGAAAACAAGGGGATCTGTAATATTACGCTGACCCTTTCGGCACTGCTGCTGCAGGGAATTGCCACCTCCATTGACGCGCTGTCGGTGGGCTTTGCCATTGTGGAATACAGCCTGACGGAGGCGCTGCTGGCAGCAGCCCTGATCGCGGCGGTGACCTTTGTCATCTGCTTTGCCGGCATTGTCATCGGCAAGAAGGTGGGCACCAAACTGGCAGGCAAGGCCGGTATCTTCGGCGGTGTGATCTTGATTCTGATCGGTATTGAGATTTTTGTTACCAGCTTTTTCTAAAACTATACCTTGCCTCCCTCTTTGAGGGAGGTGGCTTTTGCGAAGCAAAAGTCGGAGGGAGTGTCGTTGATGTTATAGGACACTCCCCCAGACAGAAATCAGAGATTTCTGCCAGCCCCCTCAGGGAGGGGGCCGAGGCAAAACCCATACATAAAAATTCCCCGGTAGGTTTTCCTACCGGGGTTTGCTTTTTAGTTCGTATAATTATCGAAGTAGCCCTGCACCAGGATGATGGGCGTGCCCTTGTCGCCGGAGCCGGAGGTCAGATCGCACAGAGAGCCGATCAGATCTGTCAGCCGGCGGGGCGTGGTGCCCTGGGATGCCATAGAGCCGGCAAGATCACCCTTCTCCCGGATGCGCTGCTCAATGGCAGACTTCAGCGCGTCGCCGGAGAGGTCGGCAAAATCATTGTCTGCCAGATATTTCAGCTTCAGCTCGTTGGGCGTACCCTCCAGACCCGGGGTGTTGGCAACGCTGACGCTGGGGTCAGCCAGCTCCCAGATCTTGCCTACGGGGTCTTTGAAGGCGCCGTCGCCGTAGACCATAACCTCAATATGCTTGCCGGTGCGCTCCAAAAATCTCTTTTGGATGTCCAGCACCAGATCGCCACATTCCTTGGGGAACAGCTTGATCTTATCCTCGGTGGATTTGTTGGAGCCCAGCAGACCGAACTTTTCGTTGTAGCCGCTGCCGTCGATGCTCTCGGTGAGGATATCGTCCAGACCGCAGACCACCTCTGCGCCGGCGGCGCGCAGGATCCGCTTGGTACGGGCACGGGTGTGGATATCGCAGGTAAGCACGTGCTTGGTGTAGTTCAGGATCACCTTGGGATTGTTGGCGAAGATGATCTCCACCTCGGCACCACATTCCCGGATCAGGTCGCCGTAGTACTGCACGTAGTCCACCAAGGTGAAGGGGTGCAGATTCTGACCAAACAGCGCCCGGTACTTTTCTTCCGTCAGTACATCGCTGTAGGGATTCACGCCGGCTTCATCCAGCTTGTCCAGAGATACCAGCTCGTTACCCACCTCGTCGGAGGGGTAGCTGAGCATCAGCACGACTTTTTTGGCGCCCATGGCGATGCCGCGCAGACAGATGGCAAAACGGTTACGGGACAAAATGGGGAAGATGACACCGATGGTCTCACCGCCCAGCTTGGCACGGACGTCCTTGGCGATGGCGCCTACGGAGGCGTAGTTGCCCTGGGCACGCGCCACAACGGACTCGGTGATGCCCACAACATCCCGGTCATTCAGACAGAAGCCCTCGCACGCGGCGGCTTCGATGACGCTGTTTACAACGATATCAGCCAGGTCGTCGCCTTCCCGGATAATGGGGCAGCGAATGCCTCTGGAGGTGGTACCGACTTTTCGTTCCATAAAAAGACCTCATTTCGTGGGAATCGCATCCGCATTCCCGACAGAATAAAAACAACAACATTGTTATAACGCAAAACGAATGTTTTTTCAATCTTTTTTTGAAAAAATTTGCGGATGTTAAGGGACTGCGGCAGCGGTCCGCTCAAGCGTTAAAATTTGCAGCGGATAGACCAGTTGTTTTCGTAGGTGGCGCCGGGTGCCAGATGCAGCAGGTCAGGGCGCTCCTCGAAGATGGCAGGTACACCGTCAATGGATGCCAGGCTGCACCAGGGCTCAACGCATACGTAGGGCGCATCGGTCTGATGTGCGTGCCAGAAGGCGATGTAGCGCATATCGGGGTAGGTGACGGTAACGCTGTGGCTGTCGCCCTCGGTTTCCAGGGTGACCTCCCGTGCGGCGTTGCGCAGTACGATTGCGTCAATGTCGAACAGAGAATGGCGCAGGGGAATGATCTGATCGTCCTGGATCGGATACGGAGCGACCTCGCCGCTGAGCAGGTACTGGGGGGAGAGCAGGAAGATCTCCGGCTGGCACTTTTCGCTGAAGCGAAGCTGATAGTCCTCAAACTGCTTGCCGGGTACCAGCGGCACGTTGAAGCCGGGGTGACCGCCGATGCCGAAGGGCAGATCCTTGTCGTCCAGATTCTCTACCTTATAAAGGGTATCCAGCGTGTCGCCACGCAGAGTGTATGCGATGGTAAAGACGAATTTTCGGGGATACACGGCAAGTGTCGCGTCGCTGTACATCAGCCGCATTTCCAGATAGGTCGGCTCGTGCTTCACGACCTCAAATTCGCTGCGCCAGGCAAAGCCGTGGCAGCCCAGCTCGTACCAGTTGCCGTCCAGCCGGTACTTGCCCTCGGTCAAACGACCCACGGAGGGGAAGATGTTGGGGCAGCGGTCGGTCCAATACTTGGGGTCGGCCTGCCAGATGTACTCGGTGCCGTCGGCAGCCACGATGGACATCAGCTCTGCGCCCAGAGCGGCGACGGTGACGGTCAGAAATTCATTTTTAATCGTATACATAGCTTTTCTACCTTTCATCCTTGATATCGGGGCTCGCAGGTCAGGTTGATGCCCAGCCGCTTGAAGGTGCGCTCATCCACGGGCGAGAGGATCACGGAGGAGTGGACCTCGCAGCCACGGAGCTTGCTCAGCTGCTCCATCGCCAGCTCGGCGGTGGGATTGGTAGCGGCGCTGATGGACAGGGCGATCAGGGTCTCGTCGGTGTGGAGTCTGGGATTGCGGTTGCCCAGGTGATCCACCTTCAGGTGCTGAATGGGATCGATGGCGATGGGGGAAATTATGTGCAGATCGTCCGGCATATTACCCAGCGCCTTCAGCGCGTTCAGCAGCAGCGCCGAGGAGGAGCCCAGCAGATTGGAGGTCTTGGCGGTGATGATCCGACCGTCGGGCAGCTCGATGGCTGCGGCCGGCAGCCCGGTCTCTTCCGCCCGTTTCAGAGCGGCGGCTACCACCCGGCGGCTGGAAATATCCACGCCTGCCTTCTTCATCAGAAGCTCCAGCTTCGCTACGATCTCGGCGGAGCCTTTGCCCTTCTTGTGGGCACAGATGGCATCGTAATACCGGCGGATGATCTCCTGCCGGGAGGCTTCCTTTACGGCGTCATCGTCAGTAATGCAGCTGCCGACCATATTGACACCCATATCCGTGGGGGATTTGTAGGGACACTGCCCCAGGATCTTCTCAAACATGGCGAGCAGTACGGGGAAGGCCTCCACGTCCCGGTTGTAATTGACGGTGATCTTGCCGTAAGCGTCCAGATGGAAGGGGTCGATCATATTCACGTCGCTTAAATCGGCGGTGGCGGCTTCATAGGCCAGATTTACCGGATGATTCAGCGGCAGATTCCATACCGGGAAGGTCTCAAATTTCGCATAGCCGGCCTGAACGCCCCGCTTATGCTCGTGGTAGAGCTGGCTCATGCAGGTGGCCAGCTTGCCGCTGCCGGGACCCGGTGCGGTGACCACCACCAGCTCACGGGTGGTTTCGATATATTCGTTGCGACCGTAGCCTTCGTCGCTGACGATGTGGGAGATGTTGGCAGGGTAGCCTTCGATGGCGTAGTGGTGATACACCTTCACGCCCATACCCTCCAGACGCTCCTGGAACGCCTGGGTACCGACCTGCTTGTTGAAACGGGTCAGCACCACGCTGGAAACATACAGCCCCAGACCCCGGAACAGACCGATAAGCCGGATCACGTCCAGATCGTAGGTGATGCCCAGGTCGCCGCGAACCTTGCTCTTTTCAATGTCTGCCGTGTTGATGGCGATGACCATTTCCACCTGATCCTTCAGCTGCAGCAGCATTTTCAGCTTACTGTCGGGCTGAAAGCCGGGCAGCACACGGGCTGCGTGGTAATCGTCATACAGCTTGCCGCCGAATTCCAGGTACAGCTTGCCGCCGAAGGCGCTGATCCGCTCCCGGATATGGGCAGACTGGGTCTGCAGATACTGTTCATTGTCAAATCCAATGCATCTCATATCGGCACCTCGCATAAAAGTACTACCCATTTATTGTAAACGATTGCAGAAAAAATAGCAAGAATATTCTTTGTTCAAAAATTATTTATAAATGAAGGCTTGACATTTTTAGCACTCTGTTGTATAGTGTGCTTGGCACTCGAGTGAGTAGAGTGCTAATATCGCGAAGGAGGACCGGTATGGAACTGACTGAACGGAAAAAGAAGGTGCTGCGCTGTATCGTAGACCTGTATATCCGGACTGCCGAGCCGGTAGGCTCGAAAGCCATTGCCCAGTTGCCGGATATGAACTATTCTCCTGCAACCATCCGCAACGAAATGGCGGACTTGACCAGTATGGGCTATCTGGAACAGCCCCATACCAGCGCAGGCAGAGTTCCCTCCGCAGCCGGTTACCGGCTGTACGTGGATGAGCTGATGGCGGATTACCGCCTGAGCCTGGATGAAACACAGTCCATCAATGACGCCATCGAGGAAAAGATGCAGCGTGTGGATAAACTGATGGAAAAGGTGGCAAGATTGGTATCCCAGGCCACGGATCTGCCGGCAATTTCCGTTGCGTCCCGCAGCGCCAGCGTCACCGTAAAGCGGTTTGACCTGATCAAAGCCGGCGAAGGCAGCATTATTCTGGTCGCGATGCTCAGCACCGAAGAGGTGGTCAACAAGCTGATCAAGCTGCCGGTCGCCATCGAAGAAACCGATCTGAAGCTTTTGGGTGCGGTGCTGAACGCCACTATGACGCAGATCTGTGCCGACGAATTCACACCCAATCTGATGGAGCGGGTAATGAACTCGGCAGGAATGGGCGCCAGCTTGGTGCCGGTGGT
Source organism: Oscillospiraceae bacterium (assembly GCA_017436955.1). Classification (GTDB taxonomy): domain Bacteria; phylum Bacillota; class Clostridia; order Oscillospirales; family Oscillospiraceae; genus Faecousia. Next base: position 56,057 of record JAFSCD010000012.1, read on the forward strand.
GGTGGAATTCGTCATCGACACCCTGCGCCGGCAGGAAAGTGCCAATATGGCGGTGGCAGGTCACGTGCGGCTGCTGGAACAGCCGGAATACCAAAGCATCGACAAAGCACAGCGAGTGCTTTCCTCTCTGGATGAGGGCGCGTTGAGCAATCTGCCGGCGGTGATGCAAAACGCCAGTGGCACAAAGGTGCTGGTAGGACCGGAGAATATTACTGAAGAGCTGAAGGATACCTCCGTTGTTATGACAAAGTTCGACATCGGCGACGGTCTGCAGGGTATGATCGGCGTAGTCGGTCCCACCCGTATGGATTACGCGAAGGTCACCGCCCGGCTGAGCTACTTTGCGGAGAGCTTGAGCAAAATGTTCAACAAGCCGGAGCAGGCACAGCTCCCCACAGCGGAAGCGGAAGAATGATCCGTTATTAGGAGGCAAATATGGCTAGAAAGAAGAAAAATCCCGAGGAGCAGGCGAAGACCCCTGCGGAAGAAACCGTAGTGGAGCCGACCGTGGATCCCTGGGAAGAGAAATATAACGCGGAGCGGGATTCCCATCTGCGGCTGGCAGCGGAATTTGACAATTTCCGCAAGCGCACCTTAAAGGAGAAGGAAAGCTCCTACGCCAACGGCAGAGCCGATGCGGTGGAGAAGCTCCTGCCGGTGTACGACAATCTGGAACGGGCACTGAATCAGCCCACCGAGGACGCCGCCTACAAAAAGGGCGTAGAAATGACAATGACCGAGCTGACAAAGATCCTGACCGCCCTGGGCGTGGAGATCTTCGGTCAGGTGGGGGAGACCTTTGACCCCAATATGCACAATGCCGTAATGCACACGGAGGATGATGCCTTTGGCGAAAACACCATTTCTATGGTGTTCCAGAAGGGCTTCCGCATTGGCGATAAGATCGTAAGATTCGCCATGGTGCAGGTGGCCAATTAAATTGACAATTGAAAATTGACAATGGACAGTGAAGGTTTCGCCTTTGGCGAATGTTTTATACAAGTCGGCTTTGCCGACACCGTAAATTGTCAATTGTCCATTCTCCATTGTCCATTATTTTGTTTACAATTTAAGTTTTATATAGGAGGAAATTTATTATGGGTAAGATTATTGGTATTGATTTGGGTACTACCAATTCCTGCGTGGCAGTTCTGGAAGGCGGCGAGCCTGTTGTGATCGCCAACGCCGAGGGTGGTCGTACCACACCGTCCGTTGTTGCATTTGCAAAGACCGGTGAGAGAATGGTAGGTCAGGTGGCAAAGCGCCAGGCTGTTACCAATGCTGACCGCACCGTTGCTTCCATCAAGCGCCACATGGGTGAGGATTACAAGATCACCATCGACGGCAAGGCTTACACGCCCCAGGAGATCAGCGCTATGACCCTGGCAAAGCTGAAGGCAGATGCCGAGGCTTATCTGGGTCAGCCGGTTACCGAGGCGGTCATCACCGTTCCTGCTTACTTCTCCGATGCACAGCGCCAGGCCACCAAGGACGCCGGTAAGATCGCCGGTCTGGAGGTCAAGCGCATCATCAACGAGCCCACCGCAGCCGCTCTGGCTTACGGTCTGGACAAGGAAAATGAGCAGAAGATCATGGTCTACGACCTGGGCGGCGGCACCTTCGACGTTTCCATTCTGGAGATCGGTGACGGCGTTGTAGAGGTCAAGGCTACCTCCGGCGACACCAAGCTGGGTGGCGATGACTTCGACCAGAGAATTATGGACTATCTGGTTGCCGAGTTCAGAAAGGCCGAGGGCATCGACCTGTCCAAGGATCGGGTCGCTATGCAGCGCCTGAAGGAAGCTGCCGAGAAGGCAAAGATCGAGCTGTCCGGTATGACCTCCACCGAGATCAACCTGCCCTATATCACCGCTGACGCCACCGGCCCCAAGCACCTGAACGTGACACTGACCCGTGCCAAGTTCAACGAGCTGACCGCCGATCTGGTGGAGCGCACGCTGAAGCCCGTCAATCAGGCGCTGTCCGATGCCGGTCTGAAGCCCAGCCAGCTGGATAAGGTGCTGCTGGTTGGCGGCTCCACCCGTATTCCTGCTGTGCAGGAGGCGGTTAAGAGAATCACCGGCAAGGAAGGCTTCAAGGGCATCAACCCCGACGAGTGCGTTGCTGTGGGTGCAGCCATTCAGGGCGGCGTTCTCACCGGCGATGTGCAGGACATCCTGCTGCTGGACGTTACCCCTCTGTCTTTGGGTATCGAGACCATGGGCGGCGTGTTCACCCGCCTGATCGAGCGCAACTCCACCATCCCCACCCGTAAGAGCCAGATATTCTCCACCGCTGCTGACGGACAGACCTCCGTGGACGTCCACGTGCTGCAGGGCGAGCGCGAAATGGCTGCTTACAACAAGACCCTGGGTCGCTTCCAGCTCAGCGGTATTGCTCCGGCACCCCGTGGTGTTCCCCAGATCGAGGTTACCTTTGATATCGACGCCAACGGCATTGTGAAGGTCTCCGCCAAGGATCTGGGCACCGGCAAGGAGCAGAACATCTCCATCACAGCATCCACCAATCTGAGCCAGGAGGACATCGATAAGGCTGTCCGTGAGGCCGAGGAGTATGCTGCCGAGGATAAGGCACGCAGAGAAGAAGTGGATACCCACAATATGGCAGACCAGACCATCTACCAGACCGAAAAGACCCTGGGCGAGCTGGGCGACAAGCTCACCGAGGAGGATAAGGCACCCATTCTGGCTGCCGTCGAAAACCTGAAGGAAGTCAATAAGGGCAACGACGTGGCTGCCATCAAGGCTGCTACCGAGGAAGTGCAGAAGGCTTTCTACGCTGTATCCGAGAAGCTGTATCAGCAGACAGGCGGTCAGGGTCAGCCCGGCGACCAGCCCGGTGATGACGGCGTTGTGGATGCCGACTACGAAACGGTTGACTAAATAAAACTACCCTGCAAGGGACGGCATCCGCCGCCCCTTGTTGTGGTGTAGAAGCCTCCCTTGTGTAAAGGGAGGTGGCACGCCGTCAGGCGTGACGGAGGGATTGTCAATCCCCCAGTCAGCTTCGCTGACAGCCCCCTTTACACAAGGGGGCCTTTGTGAAGCGCTCAACGAGGTGAATCCATATGGCAGAAAATAAGCGCGATTATTATGAGGTGCTGGGGCTGCAGAAGGGCGCCAGCGCCGAGGACATAAAAAAAGCGTACCGGAAGCTGGCGATGAAATACCATCCCGACCGCAATCCGGATAATAAAGAAGCAGAAGAAAAATTCAAGGAAGCAGCAGAAGCCTACGAGGTGCTGTCCGACGATGAAAAGCGCGCCAAGTACGATCAGTTCGGCTTTGCCGGCGTGGATCCCAGCTACGGCACAGGTCAGGGCGGCGGCTACGGCGGCTTTGGCGGTTTCGGTGATTTTGGCGATCTGGGCGATATTTTCGGCTCCTTCTTCGGCGGCGGCGCATCCCGGCGTGCCAACGCCAACGCACCCCGCAGGGGCGAAAATGTTGGCGCCCGGCTGGACCTGACCTTTGAAGAAGCCGCCTTTGGCTGCGAAAAAGAGGTGCAGGTTCCCAGAATCGAGAATTGCTCCGTTTGTTCCGGTACCGGCTCTGCCGACGGCAGAATGGAGACCTGTTCTATGTGCCGCGGCTCCGGTCAGGTGCGCACCACCCAGAATTTTATGGGTATGGCTGTGCAGTCCACGTCTACTTGTCCCCAGTGTAGCGGACGGGGTAAATTTGTGAGAAATCCCTGCGCCACCTGCCGTGGCAAGGGCAAGGTGCGCCACACCCAGAAGATCAAGGTCAATGTACCTGCCGGTGTGAACGAAGGACAGACCATCCGTGTCCGGGGCGAAGGCTGCGTAGGCACCAACGGCGGTCCCAACGGCGATCTGCTGGCAGATGTGCATATCCGCCGCCATCCCATTTTCAGCCGTGAGGACTACACGGTGTATTGCGAGGTGCCCATTTCCTTCGCCCAGGCAGCGCTGGGTGCGGAGATCCAGGTGCCGACCCTGGACGGTAAGGTCAACTTTACCATTCCCGAAGGCACCCAGACCGGTACGGTATTTACCTTAAGCGGCAAGGGCGTTCCGGTGGTGAACAATCCACGGCGCCGCGGCGACCATCGGTTTACCGTGGTGGTGGAAACGCCTACCAAGCTGTCCAAGGAGCAGAAGGAGCTGCTGCGGCAGCTGGATGAATCTGTTGAGGATACCCCCAAGCGCAAAAAGTTTTTCAATGCCATCAAAGACTTGTTTGACTGATACGGAGGATAAATATGAAGCGTACAGATTATATCAGCTGGGATGAATATTTTATGGGAATTGCCATGCTGGCAGCACGCCGCAGCAAGGATCCCAATACGCAGGTAGGCGCCTGCATCGTATCGAAGGATAATATCATCATCTCCACCGGCTACAACGGTATGCCCAAGGGCTGCAGCGACGATGTGTTTCCCTGGGAGCGCACCGGTGCGGATACCAAGTACGCCTACGTTGTCCACGCGGAGCTGAACGCCATTCTCAATGCCAATGGCCGTGACCTGCGGGACAGCCGCATTTATGTGGCGCTGTTCCCCTGCAACGAGTGCGCAAAAGCCATTATCCAGAGCGGTGTGAAGGAAGTGTTTTATCTGTCGGATAAGTACAAGGATACCATGGGCAATCTGGCCTCCAAGCGGATGCTGGATGCTGCCGGCGTCAAGTACACCCAGCTGCATACGGACATTACATCCATTACGCTGGACTTTGTCCCCGAAGAAGATAAGTAAAAGTATAAAGCTGTCATCCTGAGCGAGTGTAGCGAGCCGAAGGATCTTGGCACTAACTGGGTGCGAGGATTCCTCGATTCCGCTTCGCTTCACTCGGAATGACAGCTTTTTTCTATGCTCCAGGTGGAATAATTTGGATTGCATTTCCCGTAGCGGTGTGCTACAATAAAAATGGTATGGTGGGACTTTGCGTGTGCCACCGCCTAAAACGAGATAAAGGTGGAATCGAATTGCAAATTGAAAGAGCAGCCTATGCGTTTCAAATGGAAGGCAATCCTGTTTCCTGCGAGGAATTGACCCAGGGACATATCAACAAGACCCTGAAGATCACCACGGACGCCGGCAAGGAATACGTCCTGCAGATGATCAATAAATATGTCTTCCGCAACCCCATCCGGCTGATGGGCAATATCAGTGCCGTAACGGAATATCTGCGGCAACGGGTGGAGGACAAGCGGCAGGCGCAGCACTTTATCCTTACATATAAGGGCACCTATTATCACAGAGACCGTAACGGCGAATTCTGGCGTATGAGCGACTATGTTGGCGGCTTTGCGCTGGACACCCCGGAAACACCGGAGGATTTTTACCAGAGCGCGTTGGCCTTCGGCCGTTTCCAGCAGCTTTTGTCGAATTTCCCGGCGGAAGCGCTGTATGAGACCATTCCGGAATTCCACAACACCATTGACCGTTACCGTCAGTTCCGGGCATCTCTGGAGCTGGACCCCTGTGACCGCGTAGCCCAGGCTAAGGCAGAGATCGCTTACCTGCTGAAGCAGGAAAAAATTGCGGGCACGCTGCAGCTTATGCGGGAAAGCGGCGAGCTTCCCCTGCGCGTGACCCACAATGATACCAAGCTGAACAACGTGCTGCTGGATAAGGAAACCCGCAAGGCGCTGTGCGTGCTGGATCTGGATACGGTTATGCCGGGTCTGAGCGTCCACGATTTTGGCGATGCCATCCGTTACGGCGCTGCCACCGCGGCAGAGGATGAGACGGATGTGGACAAGATGGAGCTGGATCTGGATCTGTTCCGGGTCTACACCGAGGGCTATCTGGAAGCGGCACCGTCTCTGACGGACAAGGAAGTGGAAATGCTTCCCATGGGCGCGCTGATCATGACCCTGGAGGTGGCTGTCCGCTTCCTGAAGGACTTTGTTGACGGCGACCTGTATTTCAAGACCAGCTATCCCGAGCACAACCTGATCCGCGCCCGCACCCAGATCAAGCTGGCTATGGATATGCAGGCAAAATGGGACGATATGAACCGAATCGTTGCGGAGACCGCAGCAAAGATGCGTAAGCAGTAAGCACTAAGGAGGAACTCAAAATGAACTATCTTGGCGTAAATTACAATTACAAGCACGTGCCCAAACTGGACCCCGAATTCATCCCCTTTGGTGTGTGGATGGATGCGTATCAGGAAGGCGCTACCGTTCCCGTAGCCATCGCTGTTGAGCGCAACGAGGGCTTCATCTCTGTGCGCAACGCGAAGATCCACGGCACTGCCGAAATGGCAGCGGCGGATTACCGCTTTATCGAGCGCTATATGAAGTTCCTGCTGTGGTCCATCGGCGGCTTCCGTGTGTATATCTGCGGCTGCAGCGACATCGCAAAGAAGCTGCAGAAGGCTTACACCCCCGAAGGTGAGCGCGCGTTTGACTACGATTTCTTCCAGAAGCTGTATGAGCAGCCGCTGCAGATCTTGGATCTGCCTCTGGAGAAGTGCCCTGCCGCCAATGAAGCGCCCCGTCCCATCGGCGGTCACGTAAACGGCTGCCGCATCGGCTTTGATGCCGGCGGATCTGACCGCAAGGTGTCCGCTGTCATCGACGGCGAGGTGGTCTACTCCGAGGAGGTCGTCTGGCTGCCCAAGGTGAATCCCGATCCCAACTATCAGTATCAGGGCATTCTGGATTCCTTCCGCACCGCTGCTTCCAAGATGCCCCGTGTTGACGGCATCGGCGTTTCCTCTGCCGGCGTTTTCATCGGCAACGCGCCCATGATCTCCAGCATTTTCTACTGCGTTCCCAGAGAGCGCTGGGACGAGGTCAAGACTGTGTTTGACCGTGCCGCTGCCGAGATCGGTGATGTGCCCATCGTTGTTGCCAACGACGGTGACGTTTCCGCTCTGGCCGGCGCTATGGGTATGGATTGCGGCTGCATTATGGGTCTGGCAATGGGTACCAGCGAGGCTGTCGGCTATGTGGACAAGGATAAAAATGTTCTGGGCTGGATCAGCGAGCTGGCATTTGCGCCCGTTGACCTGAACGAGAACGCCCTGGTGGACGAGTGGTCTACCGACCTGGGTGTTGGCTGCAAGTATTTCAGCCAGGATGCGGTCATCAAGCTGGCGCCCAGAGCCGGCATCGAGATCGACCCCACCCTGACCCCCGCCCAGAAGCTGAAGGTGGTTCAGGCGCTGATGGAGCAGGATGATCCCCGTGCCCAGGCTGTGTTCCATGACATCGGTGTGTATCTGGCTTACGCCGTGCAGCAGTATGCCAAGTTCTATGACCTGAAGCGGATGATGGTGCTGGGTCGTGTTATGTCCGGCAAGGGCGGCGACACCATCCTGGCTACTTGTCAGAAGGTACTGGCTGACGAGTTCCCCGAGCTTGCCAAGCAGATCACCGTTATGCTGCCCGATGAGAACACCCGCCGTGTTGGTCAGTCTGTGGCGGCTGCCAGCCTGCCGGATATCGGCTAAAAGGAGAGAAACCTATGTTTTTCAAGAACGCGAGAATTTATTGCTCCGATTTCCATTTCCATATCGGCGCGTTTGAGGTAAAGGACGGCGTATTCGGTGAGATCCTGCCTCAGGAGGTCCCCGAAGATGCCATCGACCTCAATGGCGCTACCGTCATTCCCGGTCTGGTGGACGCCCACATCCACGGCGCTGCCGGTGCGGATTTTTCCGACGGTGATTACGAGGGCCTGAAGAAGATGGCTGCCAAGCTAGCTTCCTTCGGTGTTACCTCCTTTGCGCCCACCTCTATGACTCTGCCTTACGAGACACTGGCGAAGGCTTTTGCCACCGCAAAGCAGTTTGTGGAGGAAGCGCCCGAGGGCTGCGCCCGGGTGCTGGGTATCCACATGGAGGGTCCTTATTTCTCCGAGAAGAAGAAGGGCGCACAGAACGGCGCTTACCTGAAAAAGCCGGACTTTGAAGGCTTCCGGAAGCTGTATGAAGGCTGTGGCGGTCTGGTGCGCATCGCGGATGTGGCGCCGGAGCTGGATGGCGCGGCAGAGTTTGTGGAAAAGGCAAGCAAGCTGTGTACCGTTTCCGTTGCCCATACGGATTCTGACTACGACCACGCCAAGACCGCCTTCGGTCTGGGCGCTACCCACCTGACTCACACGTACAACGGTATGCCCGGCATCCACCACAGAAATCCCGGTGTGATCCCGGCGGCTGCCGAGAATCCCCACGTCCGTGCGGAGCTGATCTGCGACGGTCTGCACATCCATCCTGCGGCTGTACGGCTGGCATTCCAGATCTTTGGCGGCGCGCGGATGGTGCTGATCTCCGATGCGCTGCGCTGCTGCGGTATGCCCGAGGGCGAGCTGGAGCTGGGCGGACAGATGGCTTACTTAAAGGGCGGCGTTGCCCGGCTGGCTGACGGCACCATCGCCGGTGCAGCCACCAATCTGTTTGACGGTATGCGCAACGCCATTCTCTTCGGCATCCCCGAGGAAGACGCGGTTCGCGCAGCCACCGCAAATCCGGCTGCCGCACTGGGCGCAACCGACCGTGTCGGCTCGATTGCCACCGGCAAGCAGGCAGACTTCATCATCTGCCGCGGCGACTACACCGGCAAGCGTGTATTCCTCGGCGGCAAGGAAATTCAGTAAATACAAACCCCCAGAATGTTTACCATTCTGGGGGTTACATTATGGAAGCCTCCCTTGTGCAAAGGGAGGTGGGCAGGCGTAAGCCTGCTCGGAGGGATTGTCAATCCCCCAGTCAAAAATCAAAGATTTTTGCCAGCCCCCTTTACACAAGGGGGCCTTTGCAATGAATGCTTTATTTCCCAAAAGCTTGGGCGGCGTGCTGCAGCATTTGGCGGATGGGCAGATCATAGGGGCAGCGGGTCTCGCAGACGCCGCAGCCGATACAATCCGAGGCGGTTTTGGCAAAGCCGGCGTAGCGCATCTTTGCCCAATCCTCCAGACCGTAACGGGAAAGGTAGCCTTCCATCAGGAATATGCCGCTGATGGGAATACCCACGGTGCAGGGCGCACAGTAATTGCAGCGCCGGCAGAATTGGGTGCCCAGGGTGTCGCGGATGGCTTGCATTTTTGCCAGCTCTTCACCGGTTAATGGGGAAAGGTCGCTGACGGCGGCGATATTTTGCGCAAGCTCCGCTTCCTCCGCCATACCGGGGATCACAACGGAAACATCAGAATTTTGCATCACAAAACGCAGCGCAAGCGTAGCATCCTCAATGGCACCGCCGGCCAGGGGCTTCATACAGATAAAACCGATGCCCTTTTCCCTGCAGCGGCGGATCAGCGCTTCGCCCTGGGTCTCCACGATGTTGTAGGGGAACATAATGGTCTCCACCCAGCTTAGCTCCAGCGCCTTTTCAAAGACCTCCACCGTATGCGCCGTGATGCCGATATGCCCGATCCTGCCGGCTTCCTTCGCCGCAAGCAGCGCTTCCAGCGCGCCGCCGGCAGCGCAGACCTTTTCCAGATCCGCCAGCCCCGGATTATGCACCTGATACAGGTCGATATAGTCGGTGCGCAGATTTTTCAGGCTGATGTCGATATCCCGTGCCATAGCCGCCCGATCCCGGGACATACTTTTGGTGGCAAGCACAAAATGCTGCCGGATGCCCTCCAGACTGAAGCCAAGATATTCCTCGCTGACGGTATAGCCACGGGCGGTGTCGATGTAGTTGATACCTTCGTCCAAAAGGGATCGCATCAGCTTTTTCGTGCCTTCGGCGTCAATTCTCTGAATGGGAATACCGCCGAAGCCCATCCGGGAGATCTTCAACCCGGTTTTGCCCAAAACGGTGTATTGCATACATATTCCTCCCCTTGCGCTTTTGCCTGCATTATAGCATAGATAGGAAAAAACCTCAACAGAAAAAGACCCGGTAGAGCGATCTACCGGGTCAATTTGATTTATACCTTTGCGATGGCCTGTTCCAGATCGGCGATGAGATCCTCGGCGTTTTCCAGACCGCAGCTGAAGCGGATCAGGTCGGCGCCGACACCGGCGGCATCCAGCTCGGCATCGGTCATCTGCCGATGGGTAGCGGAAGCGGGATGCAGGCAGCAGGTGCGGGAATCGGCAACGTGGGTCTCGATAGAGCCCAGCTGCAGATGCTTCATAAAGGTCTCCGCAGCCTTTCTGCCACCCTTCAGACCGAAGGAAACAACGCCGCAGGAGCCATTCGGCAGATATTTCTGCGCCAATGCATAGTGCTTATCGCCTTTAAGACCGCAGTACTTGACCCAGGCAACCTTTTCGTTGCTCTGCAGATACTCCGCAACGGCCTGGGCGTTGGCACAATGCTGCCGCATTCTCAAGGGCAGGCTTTCCAGACCCAAATTCAGGTAGTAAGCGCTCTGGGGAGACTGGACGGAGCCCAGGTCACGCATCAGCTGGGCGGTGCATTTGGTGATAAATGCGCCCTCCAGACCGAAACGCTCGGTGTAGGTGACACCGTGATAGCTGTCATCGGGAGTGCAAAGACCGGGGAATTTGTCGGGATACTTGGTCCAGTCAAACTTGCCGCTGTCTACGATACAGCCGCCGACGGCGCTGCCGTGACCGTCCATATACTTGGTGGTGGAGTGGGTGACAATGTCAGCACCCCACTCAAAGGGACGGCAGTTGATGGGGGTGGCAAAGGTGTTGTCCACAACCAGGGGAACGCCGTGGGCGTGGGCAGCCTTGGCAAATTTCTCGATGTCCAGCACCGTCAGGGCAGGGTTGGCGATGGTCTCGCCGAAAACAGCCTTGGTGTTGGGCTTGAAGGCGGCATTCAGCTCTTCCTCGGTACAATCGGGATCCACGAAGGTGGTCTCGATGCCCATCCGCTTCATGGTCACAGCCAGCAGATTATAGCTGCCGCCGTAGATGGCAGAGCTGGAAACGATATGATCGCCGCAGGAGGCGATATTGAACAGGGTAAAGAAGGTGGCAGCCTGACCGGAACCGGTGAGCATAGCGGCAGTACCGCCCTCAAGGGCTGCGATCCGTGCAGCTACGGCGTCGCAGGTGGGGTTTGCCAGACGGGAATAGAAATAACCGGAAGCCTCCAGGTCGAACAGCTTGCCCATATCCTCGGAGGTGGCGTATTTGAATGTGGTGCTCTGGTAAATGGGGATCTGGCGCGGCTCGCCGTTTTTGGGGCTGTAGCCTGCCTGGATGCAAAGGGTCTCAAGATGCAGTTTCTTGTCCATGGGGATCACCTCAAATGTAGAATAGCAATATTGTAAGCCCTGAGGCGGAATTTGTCAATTCATTTCCGCCGCGGCTTTTTGCGCTGCCAATGCGGCCTTATAGCGCACCATATAGCTGTCGAAGCCGGCAACACCTGCAGGATCGGGATTCAGGCAGCTGCCCTTGGCATCGGCAAATACCTTGGCTTGCAGATAATCCTCCAGCGCCTCGCCGTTTTCGTGCCGCCGCATATAGGCGGCCAGCAGTGCCATACCCCAGGGACCGCCTTCGCCGGCAGTTTCCATCGTGGTGATGGGCACATTCAGCGCATCAGCAAGGATCTGCTGACCCACACCGGGAGTCTTGAAGAAGCCGCCGTGACCCATCAGACGGTCGGTTTCCACCTGCTCCTTTTCAGCCAGCATATCCATACCCAGCTTCAGCGTGGCGATGGCGCCGTAGAGCTGGCTGCGCATAAAGTTTGCGATGTTCATTTTACTCTCCGGCAGACGCACCACCATGGGGCGACCGGTTTCGGTGCCGGACAAGGGCTCGCCGGCAAAGTAATTGAAGGAAATAATACCGTCGCAATCGGGCGCGCCCTCCAGCGCTTTGTGGAACAAATTGGTGTAGAGGGTGTTCATATCCACCTGCCAGCCCATAGACTGCGCGCAATCGGCGATCAGCTTCACCCAGGCATCGATCTCCGAGGTGCAGGTGTTGGTGTGCGCCATTGCCACGGTCTTGCCGGCAGGGGTGCAGACTACGTCGATTTCGGGATAGTAGCCCTTCAGGGGCTTATCCAGCACCAGCAGGGAGAAGGAGGAGGTGCCGGCGCTGACGCTGCCGGTACGGGGTGCAACGGCGTTGGTCGCCACCATACCGGTGCCGGCGTCGCCTTCCGGCGGACACATGGGGATGCCGGACTCCAGAGTGCCGGTTTCGTCCAGAAGAGCCGCGCCGGAAGCAGTCAGGCAGCCTGCCTGGGTGTCGCACTGGACGATCTGCGGCATAATGTCCAGCAGTGTCCAGGGAAGCGCTTTCTCTTTGATCAATTCGTTAAACTGTGCCACACGGATGGGGTCGAAGGACTTGCTTTCTTCATCGTAGGGGAACATACCGGAGGCTTCGCCTACGCCGGTGACCCACTGACCGGTAAGCAGATGGTGGATATAGCCACTCAAAGTAGTCAGCTTGTGGATATGGGGCAGATGCGCCTCATTATTGAGGATCGCCTGGTACAGATGCGCGATGCTCCAGCGCTGGGGAATATTGAACTTGAAAAGCTCCGCCAGCTCCTGGGCGGCCTGGGCGGTGATGGTATTGCGCCAGGTGCGGAAGGGGGCAAGCTGCCTGCCATCCTTATCCAGAACCAGATAGCCGTGCATCATTCCGGAAATGCCGATGGCGGCAACACGGTGCAGCTTTTGACCGTATTTTGCCTCCACCTGGTTGCGCAGCTCGCTGTAGCAGGCACGCACGCCGGCAACAGCCGCTTCCAGCGGATAGACCCAAACGCCGTTTTCCAAACTGTTCTGCCAGGAGTAGGCGCCGGATGCCAGAACCTCGTGATTTTCGTCGATCAAAACGGCTTTGATCCGGGTGGAGCCCAGCTCAATGCCGATGACAGCAGATTCTAAATTCATAAGCTATCTCCTTAAAAATTATGCGCCGATGGGAACACCGGCGCATAATAAACGTCTTTAGATCTTCTTTGCGTTGGCCAGCAGGTACTTTTCTGCTTCGGGGTTCCACAGACCGTTATTTGCCTTGCACAAACGGTCCAGCTCTGCGAACATAGGATCGGTCTTGCCCTTTTCCTCAAACTCGGTGATCGCGGTCAGGGGCAGATCAATGTGGTTGTAGATCAGCTTCTTGCCGCCGGGGATGCTGGGCAGGTTCAGAGTGGTGTCCACAACAGCGTTCAGACCGCCGATATGGGTAACCAGACCGGAGGGATTCAGCTTGCCGGCGTTCATCATAGCGATGGCTTCCTGCATATCGTTGGTGTTGCCGCCGGAGGTGCCAACCACGTGGGTGTACAGATAGTGGACGTTGTACCAGTTGAAGGGAGCCTTGAACTTGGAGTCGGTGGGACCGGCAAAGAAGTTCAGGCAGCCGTCAAAGCCCAGAATGTCGTCAGCCTGCTCGATAACGGGCTTGACGGGAGCGAAGCAGACCACATCGTCGTAGCCGGTGCCGCCGGTGAGGCTGCGCAGGTACTCGGTGGCGTTCTCCATACGGGTGTTGACGTAGTGCAGCTCGATGCCGTTCTTGGCAGCCTCTTCCACGGTGTAGATGGAAGCGGCGCGCTCCAGACGAGCCTCGTCAATATCGGTGATGACCAGCAGGCTGGGACGGCGATCGCAGTGGATAGCGTAGTCGATCGCTGCCAGACCCATAGGACCGACAGATGCCAGCAGAGCCATCTTGCCGCCTTCCTTAATGCCCATCTCGTGGACGTAGGAGCCGGCCTTGGTGTGGTACATTGCGTGGAAGGTGCCGATAACGCAGCTCAAGGGCTCAGCCAGGGAGCCGTAGTAGTAGGTATCGGAATCGTAGGGCAGCAGGCAGTTCATCAGCAGGGTGGGCAGCGGAACGTTGCCGTACTGGGAGTTGCCGCCGCAGAACTGATAGGAGTAGCCGGGTGCTTCCTGGGAGCCCTGATAGTAGTGGGCAGGCTGGATGACGAACTTGTCACCCACCTTGTACTTGTGCTTCCAGTTTTCGCCGACTTCGATAATGTCGCCGCAGAACTCGTGACCGACGATGGTGGGATGCTCGGCGCAATCGTTGGGAACGCGCTTGTGATCCCCGCCCTCCAGCGCTGCCTTGTAGCTGGACATGCACAGACTGTCGGAAACAACGCGGATGCGGACGTCATCAGGACCGATCTCGGGAAGGGTGATCTCTTCCAGGCGCAGATCGTTCTTGCCGTGGATTCTTACTGCTTTTGTATTCATAAAAACATTCCTCCTGTTATTTGTTTTCGTGTTCAATGAGTTTCCAGGTCGCGTCGATCAGGTTCTGGAACATGGGGTTTTCCATAGCCTTGATCACGAAGCTCTGCCGGGGAGAGTTGATATCCTCACCGGAGATCTGGAACATACCGTACTGATCGCACAGACCTCTCAGGCGCTCCAGCTGTGCCGGGGTGTTGCGGGTGGGCATATAGGTAACGGCCTTGACGCCCTCTTCCTTCAGACATTCAAAAACATCGTCCAGATAATCGTCCTCAAACTTCTGTGCCTTCTTGTCGCCGGTGACACTGTCGCCCACGTCGCCCAGATAGGCGTAGCACAGATAGGCGTCCACGTCAGCGCACAGCTTCACCATATCGGGCAGCTTGGGACATTCGTCGGTGGCATCAATGAAGATCTGGGGCACGAACGCGCCCTTCAGGATACCCAGCAGGTCATACTCGTAGAAGGGATATGCGGTGTCCAGCATCTGGGCTTCCTGCTTGGCGGAAAGGGTCAGGCCCATATCGCCCAGCTTCTTTACCATCGCTTCACCCTTGCCCACCTGTGCTACCAGCTTCTTGGCCAGGGCGTACATCAGGTGCCGCTCGGTGACGCCGCCGTTGTCGGCTGCCTCGGAAAGGGGCAGAACATCCCGGTCGTAGTCCAGCTCGATACCGGGCAGCAGCGCGTTGATCTTTTCGATCATCTGGCGGTTGCGCAGATGACGGGCTGCCTGATAGGGACGGAAGAACTCGGTCAGGGTTGCGATCTTGTCGTGGGGAACGGACTGGATGGTCATATAGCTGACGCCGACCTGATCGGGGTTGTTGGTGCGGCGACCTTCCAGCCGGGTGCCGTCCATGGATACACGGCATTCCATACCGATGGTAACGGGGATGCCGATCATCCTGGCAGCTTCCAGAAACTCCTCGGCGCCGGAAATGGAATCGTGGTCGATAATACCGGCGGTGCAAAGACCCTCCATACGGGCTGCGTAAACAGCGGCGGTAGGGGAGTAGGGGGAGAAGGAGTAGGTGGTGTGGATGTGGTTATTGATGTACTGGGGTACGGCTTCGGGGAAAGTGGTGGTTTTCAGCACCTCCGCCAGATTGGCAAGGCGCTGAGCCTTGGCAGGCGCGTTGAGCTTTTCTAAAATCGCAATATCGATCATATTGATTTACCTCAGCTGAGCATGATCTGACCGCCGGTGACGGGGATCGCCTGACCGGTCTCGTACTTCTGCTCGCAGCAGTACATAACGGCACGGGCAACGTCAATGGGCAGGCAGCCACGGTTCATGGGAACCAGGGACTCGTAGTAGCGGCGGACGTCTGCAACGGTCTTGGCACCGGGCACCTTGCCGGCTGCCAGATACTGCACGAACAGACCTCTTTCGGGGTCGCTCCACAGCGGACCGTCCAGATAGTTACCGGGGCAAACGGCGTTGACTTTGATGTTGTATACGCACAGTTCCTTTGCCCAGCTCTGCACCAGACCGATGCCGCCGAACTTGGAGCCTGCATAGGCGAAGTTCTTGTTGGAGCCTTCCAGACCGGACTTGGAGGAGATGGTCACGATGTCAAAGGTAGCTTCGGGGTCAGCCGCGTGCTGTGCTTCCATAATGATGGCAGCGTACTTGCAGGTCAGGAACAGACCGGTGTAGTTGATAGCGGTGACGAACTCAAAGTCCTTCTTCTCAAATTCAGCGATGGGGCCGCTGCGGACAACGCCGGCGTTTGCCACCATCAGATCCAGACCGCCGAACTTTTCAACGGTCTGCGCTACCAGATTGGCAACGCTCTCTTCGTCGGAAACATTGACGGGGATGGCGCAGGCACGCTCGCCCATTTCGGCAGCCACCTGCTCGGCCAGAGGCTGATTCATATCAGCGATGACGATGGTAGCGCCCTCTTTGTACAGCTCTTCCGCAATGCCCTTGCCGAAGCCCTGTGCAGCGCCGGTGACGATGGTGATCTTACCGGCCAGACGACCGGTGCCGGTGGGACGGTTGTGAATGTTCTGCTTGGCAAGCTCCTGCCACTTTGTCATATCTACGCTCATAATGATCTCTCCTTATTACAGTAAATTCAATAATTTTTCATAAGCTGCTTCCCAAGCCACGGTGTGGTTGGGTCTCCAGGCTTCAACGGATTCAGAATTGCGCACGACCTGACGAAGTTCGGTAAGGTCAGCGATATCGCCCAGTGCCATAGCCTGGGTCAGGAGGTTACCGATGGCAGCGCCTTCCACGGGACCGGTGATTACATCCCGGTCAAGAGAGTCGGCGATCAGCTGATTCAGGAAGCGGTTGTTGATGGGACCGCCCACGATGTTCAGCGAGTCGATGCGCTGACCCTTCATCTTTTCCAGCCCCTCCAGGGCATGACGGTATTTCAGCGCCAGAGATTCGTATACGCAGCGGGCAACCTGACCTACGGTTTCGGGGACGGGCTGACCGGTCTTGCGGCAGAATTCCTGGATCTTCTTTTCCATATTGCCGCCGGCGTAGAACTCGGGGGAGTCGGGATTGATGATGGAACGCAGCGGCTCGGCAGCCTTTGCCTGATTCACGACCTCATCCCAGCTGATGTCCATACCGCTCTTCAGCCAATCACGGCGACATTCCTGAATGATCCACATACCGATGATGGTGTTTAAGGGGCGGAAGCCACCCTGAATGGTACCCTCATTGGAGAAATGAGCGGCGGCAGCCTCGGGGGAAAGATCCGGCTTGTCCATTTCCGCGCCGAACAGCGACCAGGTGCCGGAGGAGCAGAATGCGAAACTGCCCGTACCGGGAATGGCGGCAACGGCGGAAGCGGTATCGTGGCTGCCGACGGCAACGAATGCGGCGGTGTTCAAGCCCAGCTCCTCGCACAGCTCCTTGCGCAGATAGCCGCGGATGGTGCCGGTCTTGTCGATTTTTGTAAAGATCCGCTCCGGCAGACCCAGCTCCCGGATGGTTTCCCAATCCCAATCCTTGGTGGTGGGATTGTAAAGCTGGGTGGTGGTGGCGATGGTGTACTCCGTGCCCTTGGCACCGGTGAGGAAATAGCCCAGCAGATCGGGTGTCAGCAGCATGGTATCTGCGATCTCCAGCGCCGGATCATTTTCTCTCTTTCTGCGGTAGAGCTGATAAAGCGTATTGAAGGTCAATGTGGTGTCAATGCCGCTGCGCGCGTACAGCTTGTCAGCAGGAATGACAGCTTCGACGGCGTCGATGTCCTCCTGGGTGCCCAGACGGTAAGACCGGGGGATGCCGGCAAGCTGACCGTTTCTGTCCAGCAGACCGTAGTCAACGCCCCAGGTGTCGATACCGAAGGAATCCAGCTCGCCGTAGCCGCCCTGCTTGAATTTCAGCAGACCCTGCTTGAGCTGATTGTACAGGTAGGGGGTGTCCCAATAGTAGACGCCGTTCATTTCTATGTAGTTGTTTTCAAAGCGGTGCAATTCGCACATGGTGATCTTTTCGCCGTCAAACTGACCCAGGATCGCGCGTCCGTTACTGGCGCCCAGGTCAAAGGCGATCATATTGCGTACTTTTGCCATTGCATTACCTCCTTGTATCACTGCTCATCGCCAAAGATGAAGGATCATCTGCAGCGATCAACGGTGATATGGTTGGCTCTCCCGGAGAGAGGCAAGGGCGTATTCTTCTCCACCCATTACTATATCACACATATCCGGAAAAGGGAATGGAAAAAACGATTTTTTCTAATATTTTTGCTTTGTTTTGGATGTTTGCAGATCCAAGGCTCCCTTGTGTAAAGGGAGCTGGCTCGCCGTTAGGCGAGACTGAAGGATTGCGACAGTCCTTTCGTCAAAAATCAAAGATTTTCGCCACCGCCTCTGTGTAAGGGATGGCTTAAGAAAACCGGCACCACCGAAGTGGTGCCGGTCGGTGTTCATTAACCGTTAATTCGATTTTTCTTACCGATTAGTCGTATACCAACAGAGCGATGTCTTCGTTGTCGATGTTGGTGGAGTCATACCACTGAGCACCGGTGTCCTTGTCAGCAACGGTTTCACCCTTTGCAGCAGCAACAGCCATCTCAACAGCGTAGTAGCCGATGTGGTAGGGATCCTGAGTGACGGAGCCGTAGAACCAGCCGTTGCGAACAGCGGCCTTCTGACCAGCACCGGCGTCGAAGCCAGCAACTACCAGGTCAGCATACTTGCCGCCGTCTGCCAGATCCTCACCGTCGCTGGTAGCAGCCAGGAAGCCGGTGACGGTGCCTTCGTTGGAGCAGAACAGAGCGATCAGGTCGTTCTTAGCCAGCAGGGTGTTGGCAGCGTTCTGAACGTCGCCAGCCTCGGTGGTAGCAGAGATAGCAACCTCGATGATGATGGAAGCAGCAGATGCGTCGCCGTCCTTCCACTTGTCGTGGCCGATAACAGCAACAGTGCCGTGCTGAGCAGCAATCTCCTTCATCTTGTTAACGAAGCCGGTGGTACGGCCGGTAACAGAAGCGGAAACTGCGTCCTGGGACAGAACAGCGATACGGACGGGGTTCTCAACGGTAGCGGCCTTCATGGCAGCAACCAGACCCTCGTGCTCACCGAACTTGGTGGCAGCGATAGCAGCAGCGTTCTCGTTGTTGGTGGAAGCGGTAGCCTTAACAGCGCCGGAGGTATCGCCGGGAACACCGGAGTCGAAGCCGATGACGGGGATGTTCTTCTCAGCGCACTCGGCCAGGATGTCACCGACAGCTTCGGTGTCCAGAGCAGCCAGAGCCATAGCCTTGGGGTTCTTGGCCAGTTCCTTGTTGATCATATCAACCTGAGCCTGGATCTCGGTCTCGGAAGCGGGGCCGTCGAAGTAGATCTCGACGCCGTACTTGTCAGCGGCATCCTGTGCGCCCTTGGCAACAGCCTGCCAGAACTGATGCTGGAAGCCCTTAGCCATAACGGGAATGTACAGCTTGCCATCGTCAGTGGTGCCGGGGTTGTCGGTGGTGTTGTTACAAGCGACCAGAGCGGTAGCCATAACAAGAACCAGAAGTAATGCGATAAGTTTCTTCATTGAGGGTTCCTCCTTAATATTTATTCTAAGCGCAATTTTGTGCGCGCTTATACGGAATTAAGATCTCTTGACCTTGCTTGCGGTCTTGGTGCGGTAGATATCCAGCAGAACGGCGCCGATAACAACCAGGCCGGTGAAGAAGGTCTGCCACTGTGCCTGCAGGCCGCAGGCGGACAGGCCGGTCTTCAGGGTGGACATGATGAACACGCCGATCAGAGAGCCGACCATGGTGCCGGAGCCGCCGGCCATGGATGTACCGCCGATGATAACGCCGGTAATGCCGTGCATTTCCTGACCCTGGCCAACGCCGGGAGTAATGGTGGAGTAGACTGCGGCATAGAACAGAGCAGCCATACCTACAAAGAAGCCGGACAGCGTGTAAGCAGCGATCTTCCAGTTGTCAACGTTGATACCGGACAGACGGGCAGCTTCCTCGTTGGAGCCGATGGCATAGAAGTAGCGACCCAGCTTGGTCTTGTGCAGGATCAGTGCGGCGATGATGAAGAATACCAGCAGCCACACAGCGCCAATGGGCAGGAAATCAAACAGCTTGGTGCGGACAAAGATCTTCTTGAACCAACCGCCGGTGGGGTCGGTAACGGGGGGCCATGTCTGTGCCTGAACCTTGGTCAGGATAGAGCCAAGACCGGCAGACATCATCTGGGTGCCCAGGGTAGCGATAAAGGGAGGCAGCTTCAGCTTGGCGATCAGAATGCCGTTGAGGAAGCCGAAAGCGACTGCGGTGAAGATCGTTACCAGAATGCTGACGTACATAGGCAGGTGCAGAACCTTGAAGGAGTAGCCGCCCAGCAAGGCAGAGCACATCATGACCGTGCCCAGAGACAGGTCGATGCCGCCGGTGATAATGATAAAGGTAACACCGAAGGCCATAAAGCCAATGTAGTAGGAAGCCTGCAGGATGTTTTCCGCAGTATGCCAGGTGAAGAAGTTTTCACCTACGATAGAGAAGAGAATGTACAGAATTACCAGCGCCATAGGTGCCAGCAGCTTCTGCATATCCAGCTTTTTGGTGCCCAGACGGGCGCCCTTGGTTGTTGTGTTGCTCATAATTTAATTCCCCCACTTATCTATTGGTTGCAAAAGTCATGATTTTTTCCTGCGTAGCCTCGGAAATGTCCAGCTCACCGGTCTTGCGACCCTCGCACATAACCACGATACGGTCGGACATACGCAGCAGCTCGGGCATATCAGAGGAGATCATAATAATCGATTTGCCTTCGGCGGCAAGCTGATTCATCAGCTTGTAGATCTCGCTCTTGGCACCTACGTCGATGCCGCGGGTAGGCTCATCGAAGATCAGGATATCGCAATCGCGCAGCAGCCATTTGGAAATAACGACTTTCTGCTGATTACCGCCGGACAGACTGCCGACCCGGGTTTTGGTAGAGGGGGTCTTGGTCTTGATCTTTTCGATATATTCCTCGGAATACCGGTCGGCGGCACGGTCATTGATAAACAGACCCTTGAACAGGGTGCCCAGGCTGGGCATCACGGTATTGTCGGTAATGCTTAAGTTCAGGCACAGACCGTAGCGCTTGCGGTCCTCGCTGAGGTAGCCGATGCCGTGCTTGACCGCGTCCCGGGGCGTCTTGATCCGGACGGGCTTGCCGTTGAGCTTGATCACACCGGAGGTCATGGGGTCAGCACCGCACAGCAGACGCATGGTCTCGGTACGGCCGGCACCCATCAAACCGGAGAAGCCCAGGATCTCACCCTTCTTCAGGTGGAAGGAAACGTCCTTGACGTCGATGGAGTTCAGATGCTCACATTCCAGAATGATGGGAGCGTCAGCAGGAACAGCGGACTGCGTCTTGGGTTCTTCGTAAATGGTACGACCGACCATCATACGGACAACCTCGGCGATCTCTGTCTCGGCAGTTTCCAGAACGCCTACGTACTGACCGTCACGCATAACGGTGATACGGTCGGTAATGCGCTGAAGCTCATCCATTCTGTGGGAGATGTAGATGATGCCGACACCGGTGGATTTCAGCTGCTCAACGAACGTGAACAGGTCGTCGATCTCTGTGTCTGTCAGAACGGCAGAGGGCTCGTCCAGAATCAGCAGCTTGGTGTTGTTGTAAGACAGCGCCTTTGCGATCTCCACCATCTGCTGCTTTGCAACGGAAAGTGTACGGACAACAGCCTTGGGATCAATGGAAAGATGGAGCTTGTCCAGCAATTCCTGGGTCTTTCTGTATTGTTCCGCCTGATTCAGAAACAGACCGGTGGAAGACTCGCGACCGATAAAGATGTTATCCGCGACGGTCAGGTGCTGCATCAGGTTCAGCTCCTGGTGGACGATGCAAATGCCTCTGCTCTGTGCGTCCTTGGGACCGTTGAGCTCGATCTCCTCGCCGAAGTACTCGATGATGCCGCCGTCTTTGGGATAAATGCCGGTCAGGATCTTCATCAGTGTGGACTTGCCGGCACCGTTCTCACCTACCAGCGCCATCACTTCGCCGGAACGCACTTCAAGCTGTGCGTTGTCCAGCGCGTGAACACCGGGGAAGTATTTTTGGATGCCGTGCATCTTCAAAATTGTTTCGCCCATTCAAAAATCACCTTTCTTGTGTTGTTTTTGCTGCGCTGCCACCCGAAGGAGGCGCGTACGAAATAAAGGTAAAAAATCCCGTTACGATAGTTTCACCAAAAGCGAAACGATTCGTTTGTACGGGGTGTACAAAGACCAAAAATAATCACCAAAAGCGAAGTGATTTTTTTGTTAAAAATAACATCAACGCATGAAATTGTTAATGACCTTTTCTATAATATAATAAACTTTACTAAAAAAATCAAGAACTTTTTTCAAAATTTGTATTGACAGCACAAATTTGTTTTTATATATTATATATTGTAAAGAGGGCAGGATAACCAGAATTTGCGCGAATCGTTTCGTTTTCTGACCGGAAGGAGTACCAAATGGCGACCATAAAAGACGTTGCCCGCGTGGCCGGCGTGTCGATTTCCACCATTTCTAAATATATGAACGGCGGAAACGTGCGTCCGGATAACGCCCAGGCCATCCGGGAAGCCATCGCAGCGCTGGACTACCGCGCCAATCCCTTTGCGCGGAACCTGAAGATCCAGCGAAGCCGCTCCATCGGTGTTCTGCTGCCGGATATGGCGGCACCGTTTTACGGCACTGTGGTCATGTCGCTGGACAAGACTCTCCGTGAACACGGCTATCACACCCAGATCTCCGTGTACGGCTCCAACTACGGTCTGGAGCGGGACAACCTCCGCTTCTTGATCACCAACGGCATTGACGGTCTGGTTTACATCCCCGAGGATCTTTCCTGCGATGAATTTTATGAGCTGACTGCCAGTATCGGCATCCCCACGGTACAGATCGACCGGATCATTCCCGGCGTTGCCGGTGATGCGGTGCTGGTGGACAACGGCGAGGCCGTTTATCAGGCAGTTTCCCGGCTCATCGAGAAGGGACACAGCCGGATCGCCATCATCACCGGTCCCAAGTCCGTATTCACTGCCAAGGAACGTCTGGGCGGATACCTCCGGGCGCTGTCGGATCACGGGATCCTTTTTGATGATGAGCTGGTTATCAGTGACCAGAATGCCTTTGCTACCGGTTACCGCGGCTGCGAAACGCTGCTGGCGCTGGACGAGCCGCCTACGGCAGTGTTTACGACCAATTACGATATTACCATCGGTCTGGTTACCGCCGCCCGGGAACGGGGCGTGCGTATTCCCGAGGATATGGACATCTTCGGCTTTGACTGCGTGGAGGTCTGCGCGATGATGCGACCGCCGCTGCCGGTGGTGCATCAGCCGGAGCAGGAGATCGGTCAGACTGCCGCCGCCTATTTGATCGAGCGGCTGAACGGTTATGACGGTCCGCCCCGGACAACACGGCTGAAATGCCGCCTTGCACCGGAGTAATATATTATTATATTGTATAAAGACGCACCGCGTTTTTTATAAAAAGTAAATTTGCCGCGTGATCCGCGGCTAGAATCAGGAGGAAAAATTATGGCAAAGAACAGATACATCGGCGAATATCCCGTTATCGGTATTCGCCCCATCGTTGACGGCCGCCGCGGCCCTCTGATGCTCCGTGAATCCCTGGAGCCGCTGGTCTGGGCAATGGCAGAGGCAGCCAAGAAGCTGTTTGAGGAAAATCTGTACTACTCCAACGGCGAGCCCGTTAAGGTCGTTTTGGCTGACACCTGCATCGGCCGTGTGCCCGAGGCTGCAGCCTGCGCTGACAAGTTCCGCAAGGAAGGCGTTTCCATCACCCTGTCCGTAACACCCTGCTGGTGCTACGGTTCCGAGACTATGGATATGGATCCCCACACCATTAAGGGCGTATGGGGCTTCAACGGCACCGAGCGTCCCGGCGCTGTGTACCTGGCTGCCGTTCTGGCCGGCCACGCACAGAAGGGTCTGCCCGCTTTCGGCATCTACGGTCACGAGGTTCAGGACCGCGATCAGGTTTCCGAGATCCCCGAGGATGTCAAGGAGAAGCTGCTGCGCTTCGGTCGCGCTGCTGTTGCTGTTGCTACCATGCGTGGCAAGAGCTATCTGCAGATCGGCTCCCAGTGCATGGGCATCGCTGGCTCCATCATGGACCAGGATATGCTGGAAAAGTACTTCGGTATGCGTGTTGAGTCCGTTGACGAGGTGGAGATCCTGCGTCGAATGGAAGAAGGCATCTACTGCGAAGAGGACTACCAGAAGGCTCTGGCATGGACCAAGGAGCACTGCAAGGAAGGCCGCGACGACAATGTCGAGGAAGTCGATTTCGTTGGCGAGAAGCGCCGCATTAAGTTCACCCCCGAAGAGAAGGAAAAGCAGTGGGAGTTCACCGTTAAGATGTACTGCATCATCAAGGATCTGATGGCAGGCAATCACAAGCTGTCGGACAAGTTTGAGGAAGAGAAGGTCGGTCACAATGCCATCGCCGGCGGCTTCCAGGGTCAGCGTCAGTGGACCGACCATTGGCCCAACTGTGACTACCCCGAGGCACTGCTCAGCTCCACCTTCGACTATGAAGGCGCCCGTGAGCCCTACACCCTGGCTACCGAGAACGATATTCTGAACGGTATGGGTATGCTGATGATGCGCCTGCTGACCCACCGGGCACAGATCTTCGCCGACGTCCGCACCTACTGGTCCGGCGAGGCTACCGAGCGCGTTACCGGCTACAAGCTGGAGGGCAAGGCCGCTGAATCCAACGGTATCATCCACCTGCTGAACTCCGGCGCAGCCTGCCTGGATGCTTCCGGTGTCTGCACCGATGAGAACGGCAACGCCATTATGAAGAAATGGTGGGAAGTCACCGAGGAAGACATCAAGAAGATGACCGACGCTACCGTATGGTGCGAGGCCGGCTTCGACAACTTCCGCGGCGGCGGATTCTCCAGCCACTTCAACACCTTCGCTGAAATGCCCGTTACCATGATCCGTCTGAACCTGGTCAAGGGTCTGGGTCCCGTTCTGCAGATCGCGGAAGGCTGGACTGTCAACCTGCCCGAGAAGGTCAACGACGTTCTGATGGAGCGCACCAACCCCACCTGGCCCTGCACCTGGTTTGCACCTCGCTGCGACGGCAAGGAAGGCTCTCCTTTCAAGACCGCTTACGAGGTCATGATGAACTGGGGCGCCAACCACGGTGCCATCTCCTACGGTCACATCGGTGCTGACCTGATCACCATGTGTTCTATGCTGCGCATCCCCGTGTGCATGCACAACGTTCCCGAGGAGAAGATCTACCGTCCTGCCGCATGGAACGCATTCGGCATGGACAAGGAAGGTCAGGATTACCGCGCCTGCGCTACCTACGGTCCTCTGTACAAGTAAGTTCCAAACCAATAAAAGTGGCAGTCTCCGGACTGCCACTTTTTGAAAAACCGATTTTTGGAGGTAAATATTATGCTTAAGAACATTCCTTCCATCCTTTCTCCCGAGCTTTTGAAGGTGCTGTGCGAAATGGGTCACAGCGACCGCATCTGCATCGGCGACGGCAATTTCCCCGGCGCATCCATGGCGAAGGCAAAGAACGCCATCTTCCTGCGGGCTGACGGTCACGGCGTGCCGGAGCTGCTGGATGCCATTTTGCAGGTATTTCCGCTGGATACTTACGTGGAGCAGCCTGCCATTTTGATGGAAAAGATGGATTGCGACAAGGATCTGGTGATTCCCGTGTGGGATGAGTACAAGTCCATCATTGCCAAACACGATGACCGCGGCGCGGCAGCTGTGGGCAATATCGACCGCTTCAAGTTCTACGATGAGGCCAAGGATTGCTACTGCATCCTGCAGACCGGCGAAACCGCTATTTACGCCAACATCATCCTGCAGAAGGGCGTTATCAAGTAATTTATGGATAAGGTAATTTCTATCATCCAGACGGCGCTGCCGGTGTTTTTGGCGCTTTTTCTGGGAATGCTGTGCCGCAGCCGGAACTTTTTGACCCGCAGCGGCGTGGACACCTTAAAAAAGGTCGTCATCAACATCACTCTGCCTGCGGTGCTGGTAAATGCCTTTGCTACAGCCGAGTATTCGATGGCGGCGCTGATCCTGCCGGCGGTTATGTTCGGTCTGTGCTGTGTGGCGTTGGCTCTGGGAAAGCTCATCATCCGTATCAGCGGTATGAAGAGCCGGCTTGCGCCCTTCCTTGCCACCGGTTTCGAGGCGGGGATGTTGGGCTATGCGCTGTTTAGCCTGCTGTTCCCCGGCGAAAGTCTTTCCGCCTTTGCGCTGCCGGATATCGGACAGACACTATTTGTGTTTACACTGTTCAAGATCCTCATTTCCGGCAAAACGGATTGGAAGTCCATCGGTCGGGATATGGCGACCACCCTCATTTTGTGGGCGGTGCTCATCGGCGTGCTCATCGGCGCTACGGGCTTGTACGGTAAGCTGCAGGCTTGGGGCGTTGCCGGGATCTTGGATTCCGCAACAGATTTTGTAAGCGCGCCCACCGGTATGATCATCCTGCTGACCGTGGGTTATGATCTGGTCATCAAGGAGATCCCCTGGCGGAAAACTGCCGGGCTGATGGGTATGCGGCTGGTAATTGCGGCGATTTTGTTTGGCATCGTGGTGCTGCTGAACAAGACGGTGCTGAATGATATGTTCTTCACCGGCGCGGCAATGCTGATGTTCATTCTGCCGCCGCCTTACGTGATCCCCGTGTTCGCCGACGAGCCGGAGGAGCGGGTACAGATCTCCGCAGCGCTGTCTGCTATGACCCTGATGACGGTGATCCTCTTCGCCGTGCTGACGGTGATCGTAGGAATGAGATAAAACCCGATGAATTTGTGAAAACAGAACAACAAGAGAGAAAAAGCCTGCACAGACCCTTCGTGGGTGTTGTGCAGGCTTTCTTTCTGCAGTTTTGGGATGGCGGAAAGGCTCCCTTGTGTAAAGGGAGCTGTCGCGCGAACAGCGTGACTGAGGGATTGTGTAGGGTGGGGGCTTGCTCCCGCCGCTTTTTCCCAGGTTTCGTATCTGTTGCACAGCGACACCGGACGCATTGAGCATCAAATAACGAATGGACGAATAATAAACCGCCGCACCGTAATTTTTGGTGCGGCGGTAATTATTTCTGTTGACGGCGGGAGCAAGCCCCCGCCCTACATTCCTCTATCAATTCTTCGCTACGCAATTAACTCTCCTTCGTTCCTTTTCTGAAATAATGGATGAACGCAGAGTAGATCAGAACAAAAACGAGAGAGGAAATTATCATTTTGGCAAGATGTACACTTTCACCGAATATCCAATTGCACGCCAACGAAACAGCAAAAAGGCCTATGAACATAAGTGCAAAAAATAAGATTTTCTTCATCAGCATACCTCCCTTGAATTTCAGCACTTAAACATTTTTGTCAAATTTCATTTTCTCGGTTTGCTTTTTAATATATTATGATGCGAACATCTATTTTGCAAGGACAAATTCCGGTATTTGGAGTTTATTTCGCCGTGTCCAGGCTTTTGCCGAAAACGAAATACCGCTGGTAGAGATATTCGGTGACGAAATTCACCAGCATAGACAGCGCCAGCACCAGATATTCATTCCAGCCGATACCCTCCAGCGCTGCACCGCCCCAGGTGGACAGCGGCGTAAATACGGCGTAGTAAGCGGCGACCTTCAGCATCGCGATGGGGACATTGGCGGCGGAATGGAAGGTGACCTTGCGGTTCAAAGTGAAATTCCACAGCACGGACAGCACCAGTGCCGTCAGATAGCTGACCCAGTAATTCCAGTGCAGCACCTCGTTCATCAGGGTGAAGGAGGCGATCTGGATCAAGCCGGCGCTGATGGAAAACAGGGTGAACTTGACAGTGCGGATCAGTTCCTTATTCTTGCTCATAATGCAGCTCCTTTTCTTGCCATTTTCAGCAGACGGAATACCTGCTCGGCGGTGTCTGCCATATTGGGGTAGGCGTTTTGGACGTCCATAGCGGCCTCAAGGCTGCAGGCAGCCTTGACGATGGGGAAAAACGCGTCGATGCCGCTTGTGTTGCACACACCGGCCTCCGGGGTAACGCAGCCGGAGAATGCGATAACGGGCTTGCTGTATTTTTTGGCGATCTTCGCGATGCCGATGGGGGCTTTGCCCATAACCGTCTGGGCATCCAGCCGACCCTCGCCGGTGATCACCAGATCGGCGGTGCGGATGGTATCCTCAATGCGCAGCTCACCCAGGATCAGATCAATGCCGCTGTAGGGCTTGCCGCCCAGGAAGGAGAAAAACGCAAAACCGATACCGCCTGCTGCGCCTGCGCCGGGCATATTTTTGTCGGAATGGGGGAAAACGGTCTTGACTTTATCGGCATAGCTGCCAAGCCAGCCGTCCATTTTCCGGATCACTTCCGGATCGGCGCCCTTTTGCGGACCGTAGATGGCGCTGCAGCCTGATTCGCCGCACAGCGGATTGGTCACGTCGCAGGCGATGCGGAAGGTGCAGTCGCTCAGCTCCGGCAGGGCGTTTTCTGCCGTAATGGCGGCGATCTTCTCCAGACCAGCACCGCCCAGGGCGACCTGCGCACCGGTCTCATCCAGAATCCCGAAGCCCAGTGCCTGCAGCATACCGATACCGCCATCATTGGTGGCGCTGCCGCCGATGCCCACGATGAAATCCCGGCAGCCACGGGAAATGGCGTCCGCGATGACCTGACCCACGCCGTAGGTGGTGGTTTTCATAGGATCGCGCTCTGCGGCAGACAGCAGGGTGATGCCGGCAGCGCAGGACATTTCGATGACAGCGGTCTGTCCCGGCAAAATGCCGTATTCGCAGGTAATGGGACGCCCCAGCGGATCCATAGCTTCCACGCGCTGCAATTTGCCGTTCAAAGCGGTGGTCAGGGCGATGACTGTGCCCTCGCCGCCGTCAGCAATCGGGAAGATCTCGGTTTGCGCCTGGGGATATACACGGGCGATGCCCTCTGCGGCGGCAGAACCTGCCTGCAGGGAGGTCAAGCTGCCCTTAAAAGAGTCGATTGCGATGACAATTTTCATAAAAATGCCTCGTTTTCACAATTAATGTGTAAGAATTATACCAAATTTGCGGGGTTTTGTAAAGGGATTCTTGCAATCAGAGAAGGCTGTGGTATAATAAGGAAAACCACTTTTACGAGGCGAAATATGAAGCTTATTGACATCCACACCCATATTTATCCCACCGCCATCGCCCCAAAGGCGGCTGCCAGCATCCGGGATTTTTATCAGCTGGACACCCGGGAGATGGACGGCACAGCCCAGACCCTGCTGGAGCTGGGCACCAGGGCCGGCGTTGACCGGTTTGTGGTACTGCCGGTGGCGATGCGTCCCGACAGGACCCGGCATATCAATGATTTTATTCTGGAGCAGGTGGCTGCGCAGCCCCGGTTTATCGGCTTCGGTACCGTCCACGCCGGCATGGAGAATATCGCTGCCGAGGCGGAATATGTGATGGCGCAGGGCTTGCGCGGCATCAAAATGCACCCGGATTTCCAAACCTTCGGTATCGACGATCCCCGGCTGTTCCCGATGTACGAGGCCGTGTCCGGCAGGATCCCGGTGATGCTCCACATGGGCGACAAGCGGTATGATTATTCCCATCCTGCGCGGCTGAAGCATCTTCTGGAGCTGTTTCCGCGGCTGCAGGTCATCGCTGCCCATTTTGGCGGCTACAGCATGTACGAAACCGCCTTTGAATTGCTGAAAGATACGAATTGCGTGTTCGACGTGTCCAGCTCGCTGATGTTTATGGACGACGGCGTTGCGGAAAGGTATATCCGTGCCTTCGGCGCGGAGCGGATGGCATTCGGCACGGATTATCCGCTGTGGGATCCCGTGGTGGAGACCAACCGTTTCCTGCAACTAAAGTTGACCGACGCCGAGTTCGACCAGATCGGCCACAAGACAGCAGAACGAATTTTGCATTTATAAATGTAGGGGCGACCATCGGTCGTCCGTGTTTGCGGCGGGAGTAAACCCCCGCCCTACAATCGGCCATCGATGGTTGCTGTAGGGCGGGGCCTTGGTCCCGCCGTTTTAATATCGGGGAACGGAATTGAATATACAAAAGCTCCTACCAAACGGTAGGAGCTTTTTGTTTTGCAAATTAGCCGTAGATCAGGGACTCGGCGTAACGGGTGGCGATGACGCCCTCGGGCTCGCCGGTAGCCTTGGATTCGGACAGAATGTGCTCGATGGAACCGTAGATGTTGTCCACCTTTGCCAGAACGGCGTCCTTGTTGTAAGGACCGTCAACCTCTGCCGCGGCATTGATAACGCCGCCGCCGTTGATGACGAAGTCAGGAGCGTAGAAGATGCCACGAGCCTTCAGTGCCAGACCGGATGCATCGTCCAGGATCTGGTTGTTTGCGCCGCCGGCAACAGCCTTGCACTTCAGCTGCGGAATGGTGGTGGGATTCAGGATCGCGCCCATGGCGTTGGGGGAGAAAATGTCGCACTCCTGGGAGTAGATGGCCTCGGTGGGGACGATGGTTGCACCGAATTCGGCAACAGCTCTTGCGGCAGCTTCCTGATTGCTGCGGTTGGCGATGATCAGCTTGGCGCCGGACTCGTGCAGCAGACGGCACAGATCGTAGCCGACCTTACCCAGACCCTGCACAGCGATGGTCAGACCTTCCAGATCGTCACGACCCAGAGCCACCTTGGCGGTAGCGCGGATGCCCTGCCATACACCGCGGGCGGTGAAGGGAGAGGGGTCGCCGCTGTTCTGGGGCAGACCGCAGATGTGGTTGGTCTTGCGCAGCATGATCAGCGCATCGTCGCAGGTGGTGTTCACGTCCTCGGCGGTGATATAGTCGCCGCCCAGGTTGTTGACAGCTTCACCGAAGGCCTCGAACATAGCCTCGGTCTTTGCAGAGGGATCGGCGATGATAACGCCCTTGCCGCCGCCGTGGGGCAGACCGGCAACTGCGTTCTTGTGGGACATACCGCGGCTCAGGCGCAGAACGTCAAACAGCGCGTCGTCGTAGGATGCGTAGGGGAACAGACGGCAGCCGCCGATGGCAGGACCCAGATTGGTGTTGTGCACGGCGATGATGGCCTTCAGACCGGCCTTCTCGTTGTTGATGAACAGAACTTTCTCGTGGCGGTATTTGCTCATTTCGGTCATTGCATTCATAATAATTTTCCTCCTTAAGATGATTGGGAAATGGGTTACACGGTATATTCTTTGCCCAGGGTCAGCGCCTTCATATTCAGCTCGACCAGGGCGGCTTTGGTGGGAGGCACCAGCTTTTCCACCACGGTAGCCGTACCCTCAAAGGACAGCTCGGGGTGATTCTGCAGCAGGTGACCCATAATGATCATATTGGCCAGAGTGGGGATGTGCTGCTCTCTTGCCATAGCGGTTGCAGGAATGTAGAACACCTGCACGTCGGTGCGTGCCACCTGCACGCCGATCAGGGAAGAATCTACATAAACTTGTCCGCCGGGAACAACGGTATCCACATATTTCTGCAGAGAAGGCAGATTCATCGCCACCAGCACGTCGGGGCTGGTCACGATGGGAGAGCCTACCGGCTGCTCGGAAATGATGACGTTGCAGTTGGCGGTGCCGCCGCGCATTTCCGGACCGTAGGAAGGCAGCCAGGATACCTGCAGCTCTTCCAAAAGACCCTTGTAAGCCAGGAATTTACCGGCAAACAGAATGCCCTGTCCGCCGAAGCCGGCAATCAGAATTTGCGTCGTTTTCATTTGGCATCCTCCTTTGCAGCGGAGCGATCCTTATAAACGCCGATGGGGTAGTAGGGAAGCATATCGCTTTCCACCCATTCCAGCGCCTTCTGGGGAGTCATACCCCAGTTGGTGGGGCAGGCGGAAACCACTTCCACCAAGCTGAAGCCTTTGCCCTCGATCTGGTTCTGGAAGGCCTTTTTGATGGCTTTTTTGGCAGCGTTTACATTTTTGACGTTGTTGACAGCCACACGTGCCAGATACTCGGGACCCTCCAGAGTGGACAGCATTTCGCATACCTTGATGGGCCAGCCGCAATGGTTTACATCGCGACCGTAGGGGCTGGTCTGGGTGACCTGACCGGGCAGGCTGGTGGGAGCCATCTGACCGCCGGTCATACCGTAAATGGCGTTGTTGACGAAAATTACGGTGATATTTTCATTTCTCGCGGCTGCGTGGACAGTTTCTGCCATGCCGATGGAAGCCAGGTCGCCGTCACCCTGATAGGTGAAGACCACATTCTCCGGACGGCAGCGCTTGATGCCGGTGGCAACAGCGGGTGCGCGACCGTGAGCCGCTTCGATCATATCGCAGGCGAAATAGTCATACGCCATAACGGCGCAGCCTACGGGAGCAACACCGATGGTCTTGCCTTCGATGCCCAGTTCGTCCATGACCTCGGCAACCAGCCGGTGGATGATGCCATGGGGACAGCCGGGACAGTAATGGAAGGGGAGGTCCGTCAGGGACTTGGGTTTTTGAAAAACAACTGCCATGATCAGAACACTCCTTTCTCGGCGTTACGGATGCTTTCCAGCACCTCGTCGGGGCTGGGGATCATACCGCCGCAGCGGTTGCACAGCGCTACGGGGCGCTTACATTCGGTTGCCAGGCGCACATCCTCGATCATCTGACCCATACTCAGCTCTACACTGACGAAGCCCTTGACCTGATCGGCAGCCTTATTCAGCACAGCCTTGGGGAAGGGCCACAAAGTGATGGGACGGATCAGACCTACCTTGATGCCCTCCTGCCGTGCGGCAACGATGGCATTCTTGGCGACACGGGAAGCGATACCGAAGGCGACGACGCAGATATCTGCATCCTCCATCATATATTCTTCCCACATTGCCTCGGTCTGTTCAATGTGCTTATAGCGCTCGTAGCGCTGGAAATTGGTAACCTCCAGAGCCTCGGGCTTTAAGTACAAGGAATTGACGACGTTGTGCTTGCGCTCGCCGTTGGTGCCGGTCAGCGCCCAGGGCTTTTCGTAGGTTTCGATCTCGGCATCCTCGAAAGAGATGGGCTCCATCATCTGACCGATGGTGCCGTCTGCCAGGATCATAGCGGTCATCCGGTATTTGTCTGCCAGATTAAAGCCCTTGATGGTCAGGCTAGCCATTTCCTGCACGGAGGCGGGTGCCAGCACGATCATCCGGTAGTCGCCGTGACCGCCGCCCTTGGTAGCCTGGAAATAATCGGACTGGGAGGGTTGAATACCGCCCAAGCCGGGACCGCCGCGCTGGACATTGACCACCAGCGCCGGTACGTCAGAGCCGGCAATATAGCTTAAGCCCTCTGCCTTCAGGGAGATTCCGGGGCTGGAGGAGGAGGTCATAACACGCATACCGGCAGCGGCAGCGCCGTAGACCATATTGATGGAAGCGATCTCGCTTTCTGCCTGCAGGAAAACGCCGCCAATCTTGGGCATTTTCTTTGCCATATAGGCAGCAATTTCTGTTTGGGGGGTGATGGGGTAGCCGAAGTAATGGCGGCAGCCGGCACGGATGGCGGCTTCAGCGATGGCTTCGTTGCCCTTCATAAGAATTCTCTGCGCCATATAAGCCTCCTTATTTCTCAACGGTGATGATGCAGTCCGGGCACATAGTGGCACAGAATGCACAACCGATGCATTTTTCCATATCGGTCATAACTGCAGGGGAGTAGCCCTTGCTGTTGATCTGGTCCTCGGCGATCACCAGAAGCTTTTTGGGACAGGCGGATACGCACAGGCCGCAGCCTTTGCAAAGATCCGTATTGAATGTAACTTTTGCCATTGGGATTCCTCCTTTTTGGGTATACGACCAGCAGCTTACAGCTTCTGATCGGGGAGATCGAAATATTTTTCCTGCAGCTGCAGGGGGAATACATTGGGAATGTGCTTGCTGACTGCCGGGGCAAGATCGGCACGCACGGTGGTCATAAAGACGGGCAGCCCGGTCATAGTGCTTAAGCTTTCGGCATAGCCGGTGCTTTCCAGCACGGTGCTTCCGTCGGTCAGCGGACCCAAATGGGAATTGTTGACGATGTCGGTAAATTTCAGACCGCAGGCGGCTTCGATTTCCCGCATCACATCCAGCGCATCCGCCGGAGTCTGGGTCAGCGGACGGTAGCAGTTGGCTACGAAAACCATCCGGTAGTTGTTTTCCTTTTGGATAAAGGGAACGTACCGACCCAGGGCGTAGGCGCCCCGGTCATCACCGCCGATATCCATCACGCCGAAGCTGCTGCGATCCTCCACCAGCCGGTAGGCCTCTGCCGGCAGCGCAGGCAGATCTACGTTGGAGTTGGCAAACTGGGGCGCGATCAGCTCCACGCCGGCATCCTTTAGCTGCCGGGCGCTGTCCGCGGTGCGAAAATAGGGATTGACGATATCCAGATCCGCAATACAGACCTTTTTGCCCTCTTTTGCCAGGTGCAGAGCATAATTTACAGCGATATTTGTCTTGCCGCTGCCGTAATGGCCGGCAAATAAAGTAAGACGCTTGTGGTCCATAAAATTACAACTGCTTTCTGATAATCTTGCCGCTGACGGTTTTGGGCAGGCTTTCCTTAAATTCCACGATACGGGGGTACTTGTAAGGCGCGGTTCTGCTCTTGACGTAGTTTTGGATCTCCTTGCGCAGCTCGTCGGTGCCTTCGTAGCCCTTGATCAGCACGATGCTGGCCTTGACTACCTGACCGCGAACCTCATCCGGTGCGGCGGAAACGCCACATTCCAGAACGTAGGGTAGCTCCATAATGACGTTTTCGATCTCAAAGGGTCCGATACGGTAGCCGGAGGACTTGATCACATCGTCCACACGACCCACGTACCAGAAGAAACCGTCCTCATCCTTCCACGCCAGATCGCCGGTGTGGTAGAAGCCGTCACGCCAGGTCTCCGCGGTGATCTCCTCGTTGCCCTCGTAGCAATAGGCAAGACCGCAGGGCAGACCCTGGGAAATATCAATGCAGATCTCGCCGGTCTCGCCGGATTCCACCTCGGCGCCTTCGGCGTCCAGCAGCTTTACGTTGTACAGCGGAACGGGCTTGCCCATAGCGCCGAACTTGTGGCTGTCACCGGCCAGATTGCCGATGATCAGGGTGCTTTCGGACTGACCGAAGCCTTCCATGATCTTCAGACCCGTGGAAAGCTCAAACTGACGGAACACCTCGGGATTCAGCGCTTCGCCGGCGGTGGAGGCGTGCTGGATGGAGCTCAGGTCGTACTTGCTCAGATCCTGCTTGATCAACATTCTGTACATCGTAGGCGGTGCGCAGAAGGTGGTGATGTTGTACTTTGCGAACATGGGCAGGATCTTCTCGCCGTCGAAACGGTCAAAATCATACACGAAGATGGCTGCCTCGCAAAGCCACTGACCGTAGATCTTACCCCAGGAGGACTTTGCCCAGCCGGTGTCGGAAATGGTCAGGTGCAGGCCGTCGGGGTTGACCCGGTGCCAGTATTTGGCGGTGATAAAGTGACCCAGAGGGTACTTGTAGTTGTGGGCTGTCAGCTTGGGATAGCCAGAGGTGCCGGAGGTGAAGAACATCAGCATGGGGTCGCTGCCGCAGGGCGCATCTTCCGCTCTTGCAAAGTGGGAGCTGAAGATGGGATATTCTTCGTTAAAATCGTGCCAGCCATCCCGGCTGCCGTTTACTAAAATCTTATGCTTCAGACCCGGGCAGGAAGCAGCGGCTGCATCCACGGCATCGGCAACGATACCGTCGGCGGTGCAAAGAATGGCGCTGACGTTACCGGCCTGGAAGCGGTAAGTAAAGTCCTTTTCCAGCAGCTGATTGGTGGCAGGGATCGCCACAGCGCCCAGCTTGTGCAGCGCCAGTACAGCAAACCAGTACTGATAGTGGCGCTTTAGCACCAGCATCACACGGTCGCCCCGCTTGATGCCCAAACTCTTGAAATAGTTGGCAACTCTTGCGGATTCCTTCTTCATATCCCGGAAGGTAAAGCGCCGCTCGGTGCCGTCCTGCGCGACGTACAGCATCGCCAGCTTATCCGGCTTGCTGCGACCCAGCGCATCCACCACATCGAAGGCAAAGTTGAATTTGTCCTCATCGTGGAAGGCGATCTTTTGCAGCTTGCCGTTTTCCACCGTGGGGTCGATGAAATTGCGGTAGATCCGGGGCTTTTTGTCCGGCGTCAGACCCGTACCGGGCGTTTCCACAGCGGCAGCGGCTTCGCCGTCACGGGCAGCGGAATTGCTCAGCACAAAGGCGTAGAACGTACAGTCCTCGCCGCCGACGGCGATCATACCGTGGGGCGTACCGGAATCGTAGTAAATGCTGTCACCGGGGTGGAGGATCTCGGTCTTGCTGCCGATCTGGATGCGCATGGTACCGGAGATCACGATGTCACATTCCTGACCCTCGTGGGTAACCAGCTCAATGTCCTTGTGTTCTGCACCGTCGTGGTACTTCAGCTCCATATACAGGGGCAGACCGATACGGTTGCGGA
Source organism: Oscillospiraceae bacterium (assembly GCA_017436955.1). GTDB lineage: Bacteria > Bacillota > Clostridia > Oscillospirales > Oscillospiraceae > Faecousia. Next base: position 92,102 of record JAFSCD010000012.1, read on the forward strand.
AATCCGCCGCCAGGTTGTAGCCCACCATATGATGGGCTTCCTCGATGCGCTGACCTTCGCCTCGCCTTGTTAATGCATAGGAGCGCAGCTTCGCGCTGCGGCCTTCCAGCAGGTCGGAAAAGTCAACGCCGAAAATCAGAACGCACCGATACAGAAAAGCGATGCTCATATTCCGTTCACCGGCTTCGCAGCTGCGGTATTCTTCTACGGAAAGATCTGTCCGGGCAGCCATTTCTTCTTCAGAAAGTCCGTGCACCAGCCGAAGTTCCCGGATTCTGGCGGCGACCTCTTTAATTTTGTAGTCTGCTCCGGTCATATTTTGTTTCATAGAGCACCTCGTAAAATACTTTTTGAATCAAATGCTTAACAGAAAAAGTGTAACATTTATAGGGGTTGTTGTCAAGAAATGTCTGGCAGACAGTTGCACAAAAACTGCCCCATCTATGCTGCTTTTTGCCCTTGCCTGCAGGGATCAAAGCTTGTTGCGCTGGATCTTGCCGGAGATGGTCTTGGGCAGCTCATCCCGGAACACCACGATACGGGGGTACTTATAGGGAGCGGTGTGCTGCTTGACGTAGTTCTGGATCTCTTTTTTCAGCGCTTCCGTGCCTTCCACGCCGGGTACCAGCACGATACTGGCCTTAACCACCTGACCGCGCACCTCGTCGGGCGCAGCGGAAACGCCACACTCCAGCACGTAGGGCAGCTCCATAATGGTGGATTCGATCTCGAAGGGTCCGATCCGGTAGCCGGAGGACTTGATCACATCGTCAGCGCGACCCACATACCAGTAGTAGCCATCCTCGTCACGCCAGGCCACGTCGCCGGTGTGATACATACCGTCGTGCCATACGCTGTCGGTGGCTTCCTGGTTGCGGTAATAGCCCAGAAATACGCCGCAGGTAGGCTTGGGATCGGTGCGGATGACGATCTCACCGTTGACACCGTCCTCCACGGGGTTGCCGTCGGCATCCACGATGTCGATGCCGTAGCCGGGAACGGGCTTGCCCATAGCGCCGGGCTTGATGTTGGCGCCGTAAAGATTGGCGATGCCCAGGGTCATTTCCGTCTGACCGAAGCCTTCGTGGATCCGCAGACCCGTGGCCTTTTCAAACTGGTAGAACACCTCCGGATTCAGCGCTTCGCCGGCGGTGGTGGCGTGATGGATGGAAGAAAGATCGTATTTGCTCAGATCCTGCTTGATGAGCATTCTGTACATCGTAGGCGGTGCGCAGAAGGTGGTGATGCCGTACTTGGCGAACATAGGCAGGATCTTTTCTGCATCAAAACGGTCAAAGTCATAGGTAAACACAGCACCCTCGCACAGCCACTGACCGTAGAGCTTGCCCCACAGAGCCTTGCCCCAGCCGGTCTCGGAGATGGTAAAGTGCAGACCGTCGCGCTCGCACAGATGCCAGTATTTGGCGGTGACGTAGTGACCCAGCGCGTACTTGTAGGAATGGGTAGCCATCTTGGGATAGCCGGTGGTGCCGGAGGTGAACAGCATCAGCATAGGATCGCTGCCGCAGGGCGCATCCTCGGTGCGGACGTAGCGGCGGCTGAAGAGCTTGTATTCCTCGTTATAATCGTGCCAGCCCGCACGGCTGCCGCCTACCAGGATCTTGGTCAGGGGCATATTGGCAGACCTTTCTGCCAGCTCCACCTGCTCGGCGGTGTTGCCGTCAGCGGTGCAAAGCACGGCGGACACGTCGGCAGCCTGGAAGCGGTATACAAAATCGTGCTCCATCAGCTGGTTGGTGGCGGGGATGGCGATGGCGCCCAGCTTGTGCAAACCCAAAATGGCAAACCAGAACTGATAATGGCGCTTCAGCACCAGCATGACCCGGTCACCCTTCTTGATGCCCAGAGATTTGAAATAGTTGGCGCTCTGGGAAGAAGCGTCCTTCATATCCTTAAAGGTGAAGCGGCGCTCGGTCATATCACCTGCGATATGCAGCATCGCCAGCTTTTCCGGCTCCTGACGGGCGATGGCGTCCACGGTGTCGAAAGCGAAGTTGTAGCTCTCTTCGTCGGAGAAGGTCATACCCTGGAAAATGCCGTTTTCGTCCTCCTGCGCATTGACAAACCGGTTGCACAGCAGCTTCTGCTCCCGCTTGCCGGTGTGGCTCTGACCGATGTACAGAGGCTGGTCGGTGGTGTCAGATGCCATGATCATGGAAAGGAACACACAATCCGCGCCATCCACGGCGATCATACCGTGGGGGGTGGAGGAGCGGTAGAAAACGGAGTCGCCCTCGTGCAGGACCTCCTCGTGGTCGCCGATCCGGATGCGCATAGCGCCCTTGACCACCAGGTTAAACTCCTGACCGGCGTGGGTGGTGGTATGGATGGGCTTGTTCTGCAGTTCGGCAGAATACTGATAGGTGACCCAGTAGGGGGTAGCCAGCTTCTTGCGGAACATAGGAGCCATATCCTGAATGGTGATGCCATCCTCGCTGGCGGTTACAAGACCCTTGCCCCGGCGGGTAACGGTATAGCCGGAAAGCTTGGCGCTCTGACCTTCCAGAAGAACGGTGATCTCCACACCGAAAACCTTGGCGCACTTGTGCAAAAATGTAAAGGGCAGATCCACAGTGCCGGATTCATACTGGCGGTAAATGTCTTCAGACACCTCCGTTTGCTCAGCCATTTTATGTGTGCTGTAGCCCAGAATTTCTCGCATACCTCTGATGCGCGTTGCGATATCCATAAGCTGAGTAGAGGTATTTGTGTTGGTCATGGGGGATCTCCTTTCTGAAACAATAAGAAATAAAAAAACGCCTCAAGAAAACTCTTGAGACGAGAATAAACCCGCGGTACCACTCAAATTGCGGCTTGCGCCGCCACTCATCGGACTCTATCAAGTCCTATCCTTTAACGCAGGCATACGGGAGCGCTTACTGAAAAACCGTTCAGCACTCCGGCTCGGAAGGGATGGGTACTTAGATCCTGCGCTGCCGGCTCACACCAACCGCCGGCTCTCTGAAAACGATAAGATCTGACCGTCTTCGTCAAAGCTTTTTACCATTGCACATAATGTAACACAACGAAAATCAAATGTCAATATGTACGCGGCAGAAAGTCAAATGTATTTGTGTACAAAACAAGTGGAGGTAGGTGAGGATTTTTTGTACATATTTTTCAGTGATAAATATTGACAAACCGGGCTTGTTGTGGTTAAATGACTACATTATAATAAAAATAAAGACAGTGAAGGAAAATCTGCCCTTTCGTATACTGCTCCAGAGAGCCGGCGGTTGGTGTGAGCCGGTGCAAAAGGAATTGGCAGTCTGATTCCCGAGTTGGTCTTGTGAACGCATCCGCCAGTAATGAGATCCGGGCGCTCCCGTTACAGAGCTAGGGCTTGTTGGAGCCCGATGAGGGATCCCCTTTTCGGGGGATAAGCAGGGTGGTACCGCGAATTTACCGATTCGTCCCTGAGATCAGAGGATCTCAGGGCTTTTTTATTGAAGGAGGACTTACTATGAGACAGATCCGAATCAGCGATGTGACAATGAAGCAGGCGACCGGAGAGTTCAGCCTGAGCTTTAAGGAGAAGATCGAGCTATCCAAGCTGCTGGATAAGCTGGGTGTCAGCGTGATCGAGCTGGAGGGCATTACCAGCGCCCGGATCGATGCTCTGCGGATCAAGTCCATCGCCGCAGCCGTTACCGCCAGCACCGTTGCCGTGCCGGTACAGCTGGAGACGGAAAGCGTAAATCAGACCTGGAGCGCCCTGAAGGAGGCAAAGAAGCCCCGTTTGCAGGTCTGCGCACCGGTCAGCTCCGTGCAGATGGAGTATCTGTTCCATAAAAAGCCCGATGCTATGCTGAAGGCAATTTCGCAGACCGTAGCCGCCTGCCGTGGGGTTTGCGCGGATGTGGAATTTATTGCCGACGATGCAACCCGTAGCGACGGCGCGTTCCTGAGTCAGGCAATCAGCGCTGCCGTGGAAGCCGGTGCTACCACCGTTACGCTGTGCGACGCCGCCGGCACGATGCTGCCGGATGAGTTCGCTGCCTTTGTAGCCGAGGTTTGCGCCGCCAATCCCTGCCTTGCCGGTGTGGATGTGGGCGTTTGCTGCTCCGATGGGCTGAAAATGGCAGATTCCAGCGCCGTTGCCGCCATCCGTCAGGGCGCAGCGGAGGTGAAGACCGCTGCTTATCCCGTGGGTAGCGCGTCTCTTGCCAACGTCGCCCGGATCCTTACCGCCCGGGGTGAAAGCCTGGAGGCGGCCTGCACCGTCAGCAGCACCCAGCTGGATCGCATCACAGAGCAGATCGCCTGGATGTGCCAGACCGGTCGCAGGAAGACCTCTCCTTTTGACAATGGCGTCCGTGATGAGGATCCCGGTATGTATCTGACCGTTCACGATGATTTGGGCAGCGTTATCAAGGTCGTGGAGCATCTGGGCTACGATCTGTCCGAGGAGGACGCCCAGAAGGTGTTTGAAGCCTTCCGCACCATCGCCGCCAAGAAGGAAAAGGTCAGCGCCAAGGAGCTGGATGCCATCGTGGCTTCCGCAGCGATGCAGGTGCCGCCTACCTATACGCTGAAAACCTACGTGATCACTGCCGGCAATACCGTTTCCGCGACAGCCCATTTGAGCCTAATCAAGGATGGTGCTGTGCTGGAGGGCGTTTGTATCGGCGACGGCCCCATTGATGCCGCGTTTCTGGCGATCGAGCAGATCACCGGCTGCCACTATGAGCTGGATGATTTCCAGATCCAGGCGGTGACCGAGGGTCGTGAGGCTATGGGTCAGACCGTGGTGAAGCTGCGCTCCGGCGGCAAGGTATACTCCGGTCGGGGTATCTCTACGGATATCGTGGGTGCCAGCATCCATGCCTACATCAGCGCCCTGAACAAGATCGTCTATGAGGAGGAAACGGTATGAAACTTTCCTTTTCTACCCGGGGCTGGGCAGACCTTTCCTGGGAAGAAATGATGCAGACCGCGCTGGAAATGGGCTTTTCCGGCATTGAGGTCTACAATCTGCCGAAATTCGATCCGATGCTGGATCGGAGCGGTCCTTTTCATAAATATCAGGCAGCGGCAACGGCACGACAGCTGCGGGAAAAGAAGCTGTGCATCCCTTGCTTTGATACCTCCTATGATCTTTCGCTGGATGATAGCTGCGTCTCTTATCTGCTTTCCCTGCTGGAGGTAGCCCACAATACCCAGGTGTCTTATGTGGCAGCCTGCGCGCTGACTGACAATGAGGAGCAGGTGGTGCGAAATCTGCAGGCACTGCTGCCGGCTGCTGAAAAGCTGCAGGTAACGCTGCTGCTGAAAACCAGCGGCATTTACGCCGATACCGGCAGACTGCGCAATTTGCTCAATACCTTCGCCAGCGACTATATGGGCGCGCTGTGGGATGTGCATCACACCTACCGTGACTTTGGCGAAAGCGGCGATACCACCATCAAAAATCTGGGCAGCTATGTGTGCCACGTCCACCTGCGTGACTCCGATGATACCGGCGTCTATCAGGTCATCGGCGAGGGCACTATGCCCATTGACGATGTGATGCGTGCGCTGTCCTCGGTCAATTATGACGGCTTCCTCTCGCTGGAATGGAAGCCGGTGTGGCAGGAGGAGCTGCAGGACCGGGATGTGATCTTCCCGTATTATGTAAACTATATGAGTCGCTTCGGCAGCCCCAGAAGCCAGAAGAAATCCCTCTACTTTAACCACGATGGCTCCGGTCAGTATATCTGGAAAAAGGACGAGCTGATCGACCTGACCTTCTCCCAGGTGCTGGACCGTGTGGCGCAGGAATTCCCGGATCAGTACGCCTTCAAGTACACCACGCTGGACTATACCCGGACTTACCGCCAGTTCCAGAAGGATGTGGATGATTTTGCCCGTGCTCTGGTATCTATGGGCGTCAAGGCCGGCAGCAAGGTGGCCATCTGGGCGACCAATGTACCAGCCTGGTACATCACTTTCTGGGCGACTACCAAGATCGGCGCGGTGCTGGTAACGGTAAATACCGCCTATAAGATCCACGAGGCGGAGTATTTGCTGCGCCAGTCCGATACCCATACTCTGGTGATGATCGAAAACTGTCTGGATTCTGACTACCGTGGCATCATCAACGAGCTGTGTCCCGAGCTTGCCACCACCAAGCCCGGTGAGCCGCTGCACTGCAAGCGGCTGCCCTTCCTGCGGAACGTCATCACCGTTGGCTTCCGGCAGCCCGGCAGCCTGACCTTCGAGGAGGCTATGGCACGCAAGGAGCTGGTAAGCCCGGAGCAGGTGGCACGGATGGCGGCTGCCGTCCAGCCCAACGATGTGTGCAATATGCAGTACACCTCCGGCACCACGGGTTTCCCCAAAGGTGTTATGTTAACCCACTACAATGTAGTGAACAACGGCAAATGTATCGGTGACCGGATGGGTCTGTCCACCGCCGACCGTATGATGATCCAGGTGCCTATGTTCCATTGTTTCGGCATGGTATTGTCTATGACCTCGTCTATGACCCACGGCGCTACGCTGTGTCCGCTGCCCTATTTCTCCGCGAAGTCCTCGCTGGCGTGCATCAATCAGGAGCGGATCACCTGCTTCAACGGCGTGCCGACAATGTTCATCGCCATGTTCAACCATCCCGATTACCGCAAGACGGATTTCTCCCATATGCGTACCGGTATTATGGCGGGCGCAGGCTGTCCGCCGGAGCTGATGCGCCGCGCAGCCCAGCCGGATGAGATGAATATGACCGGCATCGTCAGCGTTTACGGTCAGACGGAATCTGCCCCCGGCTCTACTATGTCCGCCTGGGACGATCCGCTGGATGTGCGCACCAATACGGTGGGCTATGCGTTCCCCCACGTGCGCTGCAAGATCATCGACCCGGATACCGGTCTGGAAGTGCCGGACGGTGTCAACGGCGAGTTCTGCTCCCGTGGTTATAACACTATGAAGGGCTATTACAAAATGCCCCAGGCCACCAAGGATACGGTGGATGCGGAGGGCTGGCTCCACTCCGGCGACCTGGCCTGTCGGGACAGCGCAGGCAATTACCGCATTACCGGACGGCTGAAGGATATGATCATCCGCGGCGGTGAGAACATTTACCCCAAGGAGATCGAGGAATTTATCTACACCCACCCTGCGGTGCAGGATGTGCAGGTCATCGGCGTGCCGGATAAGAAGTACGGCGAGGAGATCCTGGCAAGCATTGTGCTTAAGACCCCCGGCAGCGTGAGTGTGGAGGAAATGACCGCCTATATCAAGGCCAGTATGGCACGGCACAAGGTACCCCGGTATATTGAATTTGTGGACAGCTTCCCCATGAACGCGGCAGGCAAAGTCCTCAAGTACAAGATGCGCGAGGATGCCGCCAGACGTCTGGGTCTGGTTGGCGACGGCGCAGACACCGCCGGCAACCCGGGCAAGTAAATAAAAATGGGATGCGAAAGCATCCCGTTTTTTTGTACGGAAATGCCTTCCCCCGGGGGGAAGGTGTCAAAAATCTTTGATTTTTGACGGATGAGGAATGCGGGCGGTAATCTTAAATTGAGTACAGTTTTAAGACTTCGGCGATGTTTTGCTGCACGCCGTTCCTCTCCCGTCAGCCTGCGGCTGACACCCTCTCCCCGGGAGAGGGTATAAAAAGCCCCCTCAAAGAGGGGGCCAAGGTGTAGCTTGTTTATTTATCGAATACCGTACTTTTCGATGATGTAGTCCATATCCTTATCGCCTCTGCCGGAGAGGTTGATGAGCACGCTGCCCTTACCCATCCGCTGTGCCAGCTTGATGCCGTAGGCAACGGCGTGGGCGCTTTCGATGGCGGGGATAATGCCCTCCATACGCGCCAGCTCATAGAAGGCGTCGATGGTCTCCTCGTCATTGATGACATCGTACTTGACACGACCGCAATCCCGTAAGAATGCGTGTTCAGGACCGGAGGAGGGGTAATCCAGACCGCTGGCAACGGAGTAGACCGGCGCGGGATCACCGTTTTCGTCCTTCAGCATAATGCTGTTGAAGCCGTGCATAATGCCCTCGGAGCCGTACTGCAGGCTGGCGGCGTGGTCGCCGGGTGTGGCACCGCGACCCAAAGGCTCGATGCCGTAGATCTCCACAGGGTCATTCAGGAAGCCGGAGAAGAAGCCGGCGGCATTGGAACCACCGCCCACGCAGGCAACGATGGCATCCGGCAAATGACCGGTCATATCCACAAACTGCGCCCGGGCTTCTTCGCCTACCACGTGCTGGAAATCCCGAACCATCATGGGGAAGGGGTGCGGACCCACCACGGAGCCGATGCAGTAGATGCAGTCCTTATATTCCTTGGCGTAGGCGGCAAACGCGGCATCCACAGCTTCTTTCAAAGTCTGCTGACCTTCGGTGACTTCTACCACGTTGGCACCCAAAATTTTCATACGTGCCACATTGGGCGCCTGCTTTTTGATGTCCTCGGCGCCCATATAAATGTCACATTCCAGACCGAAATAGGCGGCGGCAGTAGCCATCGCCACGCCGTGCTGACCGGCGCCGGTCTCGGCGATGACCTTCTTCTTGCCCATATACTTGGCAAGCAGCACCTCGCCCATGCAGTGATTCAGCTTGTGGGCGCCGGTGTGATTCAAGTCCTCGCGCTTGACGTAAAGCTGCACGCTGCCCAGCTTGTTGGACAGCCGCTCCAGATGGGAAACCGGGGTGGGGCGACCCTGGAACTCCTTGCGAATCCGGCGCAGCTCGGCAATAAACTGCCGGGATTGGGCGATGGTAAAATAGGCCTGGGTGATCTCCTCCATAGCCTTCTGCAGCTCCGGGGCGATATAGCAGCCGCCGTATTTGCCGAAAAAGCCGCCCTCGTCGGGGTAGTGACGGAAATAGGTCTCAAAATCCACATTGTTCAGAATCATAGTATGTACCTCCTAAAAATGAAAAGCCCTTGACAGAATACTGTCAAGGGCGAATTTACGATCCGCGGTGCCACCTTGAATTCATAGGAAAACCTATGCGCTTGACGGGATACCATCATATCCCCGGCAACTGACGTATGCCCGCACGTTGCAGAATACTCTGTGGAATTCACATTTCACTGCACCCTCAGCGGCCCATTTGACAACTTGTTTCCTGCCTGACTCTCAGCACCACAGACTCTCTGTATGGGCATCATTGCCTTTATCCCCGCCTCAACGGTTTACTATTCGGTTGGGAGTATTATAGTACAAGGACACTTGTTTGTCAAGTGATTACAAAGAGAAAAATATGGTAAAACACAGATAGGACGGATTCGCTTTTCTGCGGCGAAGATTACACCAAATGATATATCGCTTGTGCGATATGATATACGGCGTTGCCGTATGATATATTTCCACTTTGTGAAAATATGAAATAATATCCGTTCCTTAATATGCCGCAGGCATATATCATCCACCGAAGGTGGATATCATATCGAAGATATATCACCCGTTCCGCAAGGAACGGATATCATTGAAAAAAGCACTTGCGATTGCAAGTGCTTTTTTCTGGTGGGGGAGGACGGATTCGAACCATCGAAGCGATACGCAGCAGATTTACAGTCTGTCCCCTTTGGCCACTCGGGAACTCCCCCATATTCAATTCTGTTTCGGAAGTCTGTGGAGCCGGTAGACGGACTCGTTCAATCAAGGAGCGGCTCGGTCAAGCCCTCGCCGGCAACGCTCATCCGCGTTGCATTTGATCATTCGAGTCTGTTGGAGCGTAAGCTCTGGTGGAGCCGGTAGACGGACTCGAACCCCCGACCTACTGATTACAAATCAGTTGCTCTACCAACTGAGCTATACCGGCAGCTGAACAGAACACGCTTATTATAGCGGTGGGATTTGCGTTTGTCAAGTGTTTTTTTCGCCTTTTTGCCGAAAAAGAACCGGGGCGAAAATCGCCCCGGTTTTGCTGTTTAGATTTCAATATCCAGCTTGGAAACGACACTTGCGCAGCGGTCGCACAGGTCATCCGCGTTGGCGCTCAAAGAGTGCATCCAGCAGCGGGGGCACTTGGCGCCCTTGGCTTCGCTGACACCGATCAGCAGGTCGGGGTAGTTGACACCGTTGCCGACCTCGGCGCCTGCTTCCGGTGCGCTCCAGTCGCAGGAGGACACGATGCAGATCTCCGCCAGGTTCAGACCCTGGCAGGCTGCCTTCAGCGCGTCGCTGCCCTGCAGGGAAACGTGGGCTTCCAGCGCCTTGCCGATGCGCTTGTCGGCGCGGGCTCTTTCCAGAATACCGTTGACATCCTGCCGCAGCTTCATCACCGTCTCCCACTTATCCATAGCTGCCTCGGGCAGCAGGTAGGCGCGCAGATCGGTGGGCATCTGGTTGAGCAGAATATTGCGGTCATCATCGCCCTCACGGTGGGGCATAGCCTGCCAGATCTCATCGCAGGTGAAGGCCAGGATCGGCGCAAACAGCTTCGCCATGGTATCCACGATCAGGTACAGTGCGGTCTGTGCGCTGCGACGGCGGTTGCCGGTGGCTTCGTCGCAGTACAGACGGTCCTTGATGATATCCAGATAGAAGGAGCTGAGCTCAACCACGCAGAAATCGTTGATGGCGTGGGTGATCACGTGGAACTCATAGTTCTCGTACGCCTTGCGGCACAGGGCGATCAGGTCATTCAGCTTTGTCAGCGCCCACTTATCCAGCTCTTCCATATCGGCAGCAGCGATCAGATTGTTGGGGTCGAAATCGCTGAGGTTGCCCAGGCAGTAACGGGCGGTGTTGCGGAACTTCAGGTAGTTCTGCGCAATCTGTTTGAAGATCTCCTTGGAGCAGCGGACGTCTGCGTGATAGTCGGAGCTTGCCGCCCACAGACGGACGATATCCGCACCGAAATCCTTGATCAGGTCAGCCGGGTCAACGCCGTTGCCCAGGCTCTTGTGCATCGCTCTGCCCTGACCGTCAACCACCCAGCCGTGGGTCAGCACCTGCTTGAAGGGTGCGCCCTGGTCCAGTGCGCCGACGGAGGTCAGCAGGCTGGACTGGAACCAGCCACGGTACTGGTCAGCGCCCTCCAGATATACATCTGCAGGCCACAGCTCGGGAGTGCGGTGCATCAGGGATGCAAAATGGGTGGAGCCGGAGTCAAACCAGCAGTCCAGCGTATCGGTCTCTTTGGTGAAGGTCTTGCCGCCGCAGTGGGGGCAGGTGAAGCCTTCGGGGATCAGCTCCATAGCGTCCTTTTCAAACCAGATGTTGGAGCCGTGCTCGTCGAACAGCTTGGAGATCTTGGCAATGGAATCGGGATTGGAGACGGGCTTGCCGCAATCGTCACAGTAGAACACCGGGATGGGCAGACCCCAGCGGCGCTGACGGGAGATACACCAGTCGGCACGTTCGCGGATCATACTGACCATTCTGTCCTCGCCCCAGGCGGGATACCACTGCACGTTCTCAATGGCCTTCACCGCCTGATCCTTGAAGGATTCCACGGAGCAGAACCACTGGGGCGTTGCGCGGAAGATGGTAGGCTTCTTGCAGCGATCGTGGTGGGGGTAGGAGTGGACAACGTCCTCGGATGCGAACAGCACGCCGCTTTCCTTCATATCCGCCAGGATGATGGGATTGGATTCTTCGGTCTTGAGACCGGCGTACTTGCCGGCATACTCGGTGTGGCGACCGTGATCGTCCACCGGCACCACCAGTTCAACGCCGTAGCGCATACAGGTCTGGTAGTCATCGGCACCGAAGCCGGGAGCAGTATGCACCAGGCCCGTACCGGAATCCATGGTAACATACTCTGCGGTCATCAGCAGAGAGGTCTTGGGAAGGAAGGGATGCTTTGCCAGCATCTTCTCGAAGAATGCGCCGGGGTAGGTGGCAAGGATCTCATAGCTGGTGTAGCCGCCGGCGCCCATGACCTTTTCTGCCAGCGCCTCGGCGACGATGAAGATCTCATCGCTGTAATCGGGCTTGACCAGGGCGTAGGTCTCGCGGGGATGGAGGCTGATGCCCATATTGCCGGGCAGCGTCCAGGTGGTGGTGGTCCAGATCAGGAAATAGACCTTGCTCAGATCGAAGCCGGACAGCTTGCCCAGATCGTCGTGCATGGGGAACTTGACGTAAACGGTGGTACACGGATCGTCCTTGTACTCAATGTCCGCTTCCGCCACGGCGGTGGAGCAGTAGGGACACCAGCTGACGGGCTTTAAGCCCTTGTAGATGAAGCCCTTGTCGAACATCCGGCCAAAGACCTTGACCTCCTGGGCTTCAAAATGCCGATCCATGGTGCGGTAGGGATGCTCCCAATCGCCCACAACGCCCAGCCGCTTGAAGCCGGACATCTGCTTCTGGATGAAATCCTCGGCGAAAGCCTCGCAGGCGGTGCGGAATTCGGGAACGGACATATCCTTGTTCAGCTTCTTCTTGGAAGTTTCGATGGCACGCTCGATGGGCAGACCGTGATTGTCCCAGCCGGGGACGTAGGGTGTGTAGTAGCCCATCATGGCACGGCTGCGGATGATAAAGTCCTTCAGGGTCTTATTCAGGGCGTGACCCATGTGAATGAAACCGTTACTGAAGGGAGGACCATCGTGGAGAACGAAGGGAGGAAGCCCCTTGTTCTTTTCCAGCAGCGCGTTGTAAAGATCCTGCTCCTGCCAGCGCTCCAGCATGCCGGGCTCCCGGGCAGGCAGACCGGCTTTCATAGGAAAGTCCGTCTTGGGGGTGATGATTGTGTTTTTGTATTCCATTGGAAGATACCTCCATATTGTGTTTGTAGTTATTCAAATGCGACAGAGAAGATCAGCAAGCTGGAACGCTCCTGCGTAGCCTGATTCTTCATGGAAAAGCCGCCCTTTACTCCACGTAAACCGTCGATCGCGGCAGCGGTATTATGGGACATGGTAGCAAATGTGGAGCCGGACAGCAGAAGCTCCTTGTGCGTAAATCTGCCGGGGTCAGCACAGCGGATTTCAATAAGGTTTTTGATGGTTTCATCATTTGCAAACCACTTAAGCGCAGGTCGCTGCGGTGCGGCGCTGGTCTTAAAGGTGATTGTGATTTTGCCGCTGCGCATTTGGGAGCTGGCTGTGTTGTCCGCTTTGTCAGCCTTGAAACCAAGCTTTCCAACACCCATATTGCCACCGGACTTTGTGGAACTGGAATCCTGCTGCGTTTCAGTAATTTCGATGGTGCAGGATTTAGCGCCCAGAGAAAAAGCGATCTGCTCCAGCTCCGCGAGACGCTCTTCGTGCGCTTTCTGGAAAATGCAATCGACATCAATGTAGCGACTGGAATTAAAAGCATCAACATAATAGGTGGCACCGACGGTAACGGCAGGATAAAATTCAATTTCCTTCATTTCAGCGGCGGTGCTGTAAAGATGCAGGATTTCTGTTTCAGCTTCTACGCTTCGCCAACCGACAGAGCCTTCGCACACATCAATACCACGGCGTACTGACTCGTCGACAACTGTAATCAAACGGGGCAGGACGAAAGCAGCGGCGGTATATTCCTCCGGGAACAGGGGCGCATACTTTTTCAAGCGTTCCTGAAAACCGGCGTCCTTTACTCTTTCGGAAAGAGCGATAGCGCCTTTTTCAACACTTTCTGCGGCGCTCATACCGGCGTCCTTGGCTTTTTGCAGGAGCTGTGAAACTGCGCCTGAATCGAATTTAATAGCCATAGATACTCTCCTCTTAAAATAAAAAAGCCTTTGTCCCTATGATAAGAGACAAAGGCATTTTACCTCTGCGGTACCACTCTTGTTCCGGCGGTTAGCCGGCACTCGTGTGCGCGGTATCGGGCGCGACCGGCGCAGCTTACTGCCCTGGTGGGGTTCAGTGCGCAGCTCGGAGGGGATAACCTTCTGCCGCCATCACTGCCTTGCACCGACCGGCAGCTCTCTTAAGAGGGGATGGCAGAACGCTGTGTCCTCGTCATAGCTTACGTATTACCGTTGTTGTTATCGGGGTTGGTGGGATCGTAGTTGGGACCGAATTTCAGTCCGTCAAACTTCCGGCTGGTGGTAGACTGGACGGGGTGGCGAGGCTCGGCCTTGGGGGCGGTGTCCTCGGTGGTGCCCATCATAGCAGCCAGATTGGAAGAGATCTCATCTGCCACTGCATCGGCAGGATCCACAGCAGGCTCGGCAGCGCCGGATTCCTGATCGTAGTCATACATCTGGGGAGCGCCGGGCCCGGCCTTGACGGGTGCGGGGCGGTTGGCCTCGCGGATGTCAGAGAGCATCTGCAGGCAGGCGCGGAGCTGATCCTCCAGCTGCTGGATCTTGGCAGCGGCGGCACGCCGTGCTTCTTCCACACGGGCGGTTTCCTGGGCGATCAGCGCGTCGGCGTTCTTCGCGTTTTCGATGGCGGCGGCGTTGGCCTCGGCCAGCATCTGTGCGCACTTGGCTTCCGCTTCCTTGATCATGGTGTCGCAAGCCTTCTGGGAATTGATCAGCGCATCCTTCATACTGGCTTCGGACTGGCGGTACTCCTCCAGCTTTGCCACCAGAACACGCATCTTGTTCTTCAGCAGGGCGTTCTCTTTGTAAAGGGTGATGTAATCCTCGGTCAACGGCTCCAGAAACTCGTCAACGGCCTGCATATCGTAGCCGCCGAAGGTCTGCTTGCCGAAAGAGATCTGTTCAATTTGTTGGGGTGTAAACATATTTTGTCCTTTCCCGGAAAACGGTTAGATGTAACTCTCGGTTTCCGCCTGCAGATTCTCCAGATCGCCAACCACTTCCATATTGTGGGGGCAGAACAGGTAAGTAGACTGTGCGACCTTCTTTACCTTGCCGTCTACGGCGTAGGCGCAGCCGGACAGGAAGTCCACAACGCGGCGTGCCATAGCCTTGTCCACGTTCTCCATATTCAGGATGACGGCCTTCTTGTTGCGCAGATCGTCTGCGGCTCTGGAGGTGTCATTGAAGGTGGTGGGGCGGAACAGGACGACCTCCTGACGGTTGCCCAGGCTTACCACCTGACCGCTGAAGCCGGAACGACCGGTGCCGGTGGTGCCGGTGGCGGTGGAGGCAGCAGGTGCCTTGTATTCGGTTTCATCGGCTGTGCCGAAATTAAAGAAGGAACGGCGGCGTGCGGGACGCTCATCCTCCACATCTTCTTCTTCGAAGGTATCGACGCCCTCTTCCTCTTCGTAATCGTCAAATTCGTCATCGCTGTAGGGCTGTGCGAATCTCTTTAAGCTATCCAAAAAACCCATTGATCATTTCCTCCTATGTGCTTTGCTTTTGTGCATCAATACTGTCGGGCGCCGAAGATGGCAGTACCCACGCGGATCATGGTGCTGCCGCAGCGGATCGCGTCCGCAAAATCGCCGGACATTCCCATAGACAGAATTTCCATAGATACATTATCGCCTTTTTTTGCCGTTATGTCAACAGCAAGGTTATACATTTCCTGAAAAAATTTGTCATTTCCGCCCGGGATCCGGCAGATGGGCGGGATCGCCATCAGACCGTTTACGGCAATATTGGGAAAATGTGCAATCTCTTCAAGAACTTCCCAGACCTCACCTGCGGTGAAGCCGGTCTTGTTTTCCTCCTGACCGATGTTGACCTCCAGCAGGATATTCTGGCAGATATTCTGCCGCGCGGCTTCCTTTTGGATGGCCTGCAAAAGCCGCAGGCTGTCCACACTTTGAATGAGATCTACCTTTCCCACCACCTGCTTTACCTTGTTGGTCTGCAGGTGACCGATGAAATGCACCGGTCTGCCACGGTAGGCATCGTCAGCCAGCTTGGCGACCAGCTCCTGTACCCGGTTTTCACCGCAGCAGTCCACGCCGCAGCGTATGGCTTCCCGGACAGCTTCGGCGTCATTCATCTTGGTGGCGGCGCACAGCAGGACCGATTTGGGATCCCGCCCGGCTGCCAATGCCGCGGCATCCATTTGGGCACGGATGGCGGCGATATTTTCAGCAATCGACATAGTGTTTACCTCGTGTTTTTGCGGCTTGTATCAGCGCTTCCCGCTCGTTGGGCAGCGTTTCCTCCAGCACCGCATCCAGCAGGGCGTTCAGGGTGCGGCCGATGGCAGGACCGGTAATGCCCAGCGCCATCATATCGTGACCGTCCACCGCCAGATCCTTCACCGAAAGGCAGCTTTCCTCTGCCACGATTTGGGCGATGGTCTTTTTTATTTCGGCAAAATCAAAGGCCTCGCCGCATACGCCCTTGCAGGTAAAGTCGGCGGTCTGCAGTGCCATCAGCTGCTGCAGCGCTTCTTCTCCGTAGCGGCTCAGCAGCCGGCGCAGCGGCTTGCGCTCCTGCGTAATGGAATCCATGTGGTGCTTCACGAGAAATACCACCCGTTCCCGAAGGGCTGTGGGTGCCTTCAGCCGCAGCAGGATCCGGTCTGCCAGTTGAGCACCCACGGAGGCGTGACCGTAAAAATGTCCTTCGCCGTTTTCATCAATGCTCAGGCAGGCAGGCTTGCCCAGATCGTGGAGCAGCGCAGCCCACCGCAGCGGCAGCTCCCGGCAGACCGCTTCCGTTACGTGGGCGGTGTGGGTGAACACATCAAAAATATGATGCTGCGAATGTTGCCGGAAGCCAATGGTGGGCTTCAGCTCCGGGATGACCTGGGTCAAGACTGGGGCAAAGCGCAGCAGATCCTCGGCGGTTGCCAGGGTAAGTAGTTGACATAACTCTGAAAAGACCCGTTCCCGGGCCAGATTTTCCATCAGCGGTGCCAGCTCGGTCATCGCCCGTTCCGTGGCAGGCTCCGGGGTCAGCCGGAAGCGGACGGCAAACCGGACGCCGCGCAAGATCCGCAGGGAATCCTCTGTAAAGCGTGCGCCGGCATCGCCAACGGCACGCAGGATTTTATTATTGAGATCTGCCTGACCGCCAAAGGGGTCGGCAAGTCCCCGGGTGGGGGAGTACGCCATGGCGTTGACGGTAAAATCCCGGCGCGCCAGATCTTGGCGGATATCGGTGACAAAGGTCACCGTGTCCGGATGCCGGTTGTCCAGATAATCTCCCTCGGTGCGGAAGGTGGTGATCTCCACTACGCCTTCCGGGGTGATAACGCCTACGGTGCCGTGCTTTTCGCCTGCCAAAACCAGATCGTGGTCGCTGAAGATCTCCTTGATCTGCGCCGGCGTTGCGGCGGTGCAAAGGTCATAATCGTGGGGTGTCAGCCCCAAAAGCGCGTCACGAACACAGCCTCCCACCGCATAGCAGGGGAAGCCCTTGTTTTCAAGGCTGTTCAGGCAGCTAAGCACATACTCCGGGATCAGCATTCGCTGTCCTCCTCGCCAAAGGAAATATCATCCAGTGTCAGCGGGATCAGGCTGCAAAGGTCTGTCATCTGCCATACGATGACAGACAGGAAGAACAGAATATTGCTCCAGCCCACCAGAGAGATGCAGCTAAAGAAAATGGTGGAAAGATTCAAAAACGCGTAGGGGCGGCGCTTGCCTTCCCGGGCGTCAAAGCTGGCCCGCTGATAGGTAGTCAGCAGCAGGCAGGCGGTGGCTACCAGCTGGAAGCAGTAGTCGAGGATCTGGGGATCGGCGTTCCAGTGGCGGTAATCGCTTACCAGCCGCAGCATCAGATATACGCAGATGCCAATGTGGATCAGCAGGGAAGGGGGAGTGCCCTTGCGGCGGAAAATGCCGGTCAGTACCAGCAGGGCTGCCGCGACGATGCCTGCCAACGCAACCACCAGCTCCAGCGTATCCGCAGACAGAAAAATATCCACAACGGAGCCGATGCCGATGCCGGCAGCTGCCACAAATGCGCCATAGCAGCTGACCTCCGACACAGGGAAATTAAATTCGTATTTGCCGGCTTCCATCAAGTCTTTGGTGAGGAAAACCAGCGCCACCATTACGCCCAGCACCAGCGCGAACAGCAGCCAGGCCGCCGCGTGGCTGGTGATGACGAAGCCCTTTTGGTCTACGCCGGAGGTCATCAGCCATACGCGCAGCAAAAGACCGACGCCACCGGTCAGCAGCGTCCAAAGGGGCAAATGGATGGGATTGATTAGCTTTTTCATAGTTGCCTCCAAGGAGGGAGATTATTTCAGGAAAAGAATCAGATAGAAAATGCCGCTGAGAATGGGCTGATGCAGCAAATACAGCCACAGGGACTGCCTGCCGCAAAAGCTGAAAAAGCGGATAAAGATATTGTTTTCGTTGACTTTTGGGAAAAGGCTCTCCTTGCTGCGATAGACCGTCTTACCCAGAACGGCGCCCAGCAGGAAAAAGCCGAAATAGGGAAGCAGCGGGAAATAGTCTGCGGAAAGAAAGCCATCCTGGGGCAGACCCAGCACCGTCAAATAAGGATGCACCGCACCGGGCAGCGTCCGCAGCCAAAAGCCCACGGCGGTCAGCACGCCACCGCACAGCAGCAGCGCCCACCAGGGAAATTTGCGGAACAGCGGCCACAGCAGCATACAAACACCCAGACAATGCAGCACGCCGAAATAGATGATAATACTTTTTCCCTGCATATCCAGCAGGTACATTCCCACCGTAACAGCGGTAATGAGCATACCGCAGCCAAAGACGATCAGTCCCCGGCGGACACTGTGGGAGCCAAGCGTGACGCAGATGCCGCTTAAAAGCAGAAACAGCACACCGCCCCAATCCCGGATAAAGGTGAAGATGGCAGGATAGTCCCATTGGACAAGCCGGTACAGCTCTACCATATCATAGACAAAATGCACCGCGATTACACCGAGGATGCAGATGCCCCGGAAGGCATCCAGTTCCCAGATTCGTTTTTTCATTGATTTTCAGCCTCTTTGGCGGCTTCTTCCTCCAGCACCCGGTAGGCCACCTTACCCACCAGGGTCTTGGGCAGCTCGGTACGGAATTCCAGCTCACGGGGCAGTGCGTACTTTGCCATTTTGGCGGCGCAGTAGTTCAAAAGCTCTGCCTTCAGCTCCTCGGTGGGCTCGATGCCGGGCATGGGCACTACGTATGCCTTGATCCGCTGACCGCGGTATTCGTCCTTGATGCCGATAACGCAGGACAGCAGCACCTTTTCGTGGCCGTCGATGATATTCTCCAGCTGAGAGGGGTAGACATTGTAGCCGGAGGTGATGATCATTCTCTTAAGCCGCTGACGGAAATAGACGAAGCCGTCCTCGTCCATATGACCCAGGTCGCCGGTGTGCAGCCAGATGCGGCCGTCACCGTGGGAACGCAGGGTCTGGGCGGTCTCCTCGGGCTGATCCATATAGCCCAGCATAACGGTAGGACCGGAAACGCAGATCTCGCCCTCGGTGTTGGGATCACATTCCTCGCAGGTGCCGGGCTTGACGATCTTATAGAAGGTATCGGGGAAGGGAACGCCGATGGAGCCGCTGCGGGCGTAATCCTTGGGGGTCAGGCAGGAGGCGGTAACGCACTCGGTAGTGCCGTAGCCTTCCCGGATCTGCTGGTCGCAGTTATGCTCCTTCAGGAAGGCATCCACCTTCTTCTTCAGCTCCGGGCTCAAGCTGTCACCGCCGGAGAAAATGCCCTTCAGGAAGCTCAAGTCCACGCCCTCCAGATCCTCTGCCCGGAGCAGCGCCTCGAACAGCGTGGGTACGCCGGGGATCAGGTTGGGCTTCTGCTTTTTCAGGGTGTCGGCGTAAACCTTCACGCTGAACTGGGGGATCAGAATACAGGTGGCACCGCCGATCAGCGCGGTGTGGATGCCAACGCCCAGACCGAAGCCGTGGAACACCGGCATAATGGACAGCATTTTCATACCGGCAACGCTTTCGTAGCCGGAAGCGGCGATAGTCTGCAGACCCAGGGCGTTAAAATTCAGGTTGGACAGCATAATGCCCTTGGTGGTGCCGGTGGTACCGCCGGAGTAGAGGATGGCGCCGCAATCGTTGAATTTGCTGTCGTGCTCCGGCAAAACGGCATTCCTGCCGGCCTTGACCATATCGTACCACAGGGTATAGCCGTTGCCCCTGGGCTTTCTGTCGGCCTTGCCGCCGGCGGTGATGGGGTACAGCAGGTTCAGCGGCGCCGGAAGCTCGTCGGCGATCCGGGCGATCAGCACGGTAACGGGCTGCTCCACCTGGGGAAGGATGGAAGCAACTTTATCATAAAACTGTGCAAGGGTCAAGATGGCCTTGCTGTGGGAAACGTTGAGATAAAAGGCAATCTCCTCCGCAGCGGACAGCGGATGGATCATATTGGGGATGGCGCCGATGCGGTTGAGCGCGTAGAAGCAATCCAGCGCCTGGGGTGTATTGGCCATGCAGATGGTGACCCGGTCACCCTTCCCGATGCCCATTTGATGCAGACCCTTGGCGGCGGCATCAATGCGCTTCATAAATTCGGCATAGGTGGTTTCCTTGCCCATAAAGCTGTAAGCCACGTTGCCGGGATACTTTTTGCCGGCCTCGCGCAGAAGCTGATACATACTTACATGGGGATAGTCGATGGTGGCAGGGGTGCTGCCGTAAAACTCCCTCCAGGGTGCGGATGCGGAAATACCCATATTTCTCTCTTCCTTTCCATCAGGCAATACTTTATGTATTATAGCAGAAAATTAAGGACATTTCTAGTCCCAACTTTGCTTTTTGCACTTGTTTCTGCGTGGGAAAGGGAGTATAATAAGTAAAAATTATGCTTTTGGAGGATGCAATATGTTGTTAGGCGGAATCGTGCTGCTCTCTGTGCTGTTTGCGGCGCTTATGGGCTTTGGTGCCCAGGGGCTGCACTGGCTGTGGGTGGTGCCGGTAAGCTTTGCGTCGGCATTTTTGGTGCTGGTGGCGCTGGCGTTCGGCTTCTTGTGGCTGATGTGCCAGTTGGTGGATCAGAATAAGGAACAGCAGCACGACAGCAAATTCTACCGCACTATGATGAAGCTCTATATCAGCGCCGTCAAAACGGCGGTGCGGCTGCGGATCCATACGACGGGTCTGGAAAAGCTGCCCAGGGAAGGGCGCTTCCTGCTGGTGTGTAACCATACCAGCCTTGCCGACCCGGTAATTTTGCTGCACAGCTTTGCCGACAGCCAGCTGGCGTTTATCTCCAAACGGGAAAATGCTACGATGTTCCTGGTGGGTAAGGCGATGCACAAGATCATGTGCCAGACCATCAACCGGGAAAATGACCGGGAGGCATTAAAGACCATCTTAAAGTGCATCCAGCTCATCAAGGATGACGAGGTGTCCATCGCCGTGTTCCCGGAAGGCTACATACACAAGGATAAAAAGCTGCACCGCTTCCGCAGCGGCGTATTCAAGATCGCCCAAAAGACCCAGGTGCCCATCGTGGTCTGCACTTTGAAAAATTCCCTGCAGGTCATTCCCAATATCCCCAAGCTGAAGGCAACGGACGTGGAGCTGCATCTGCTGGATGTGATCTGGCCGGAGCAGTATGCCGGAATGACCACCGTTGCCCTGGGCAACCGGGTGTACGAAATGATGGCAGAAGATCTGGGTCCGGACCTGGTAGCCCGGGAAGAGGAAAATGAAAACGACACTTGATTTACCGCAGGAAAGTCGGTATAATAAGGTGTCAAATACAGCAATTACCCGATTTTGGAGGATATATAAATGAAAAACAGCGAAAAAACCCTGGAGATGATCGTAAATCTGTGCAAGAACCGCGGCTTCGTCTACGCCGGCTCTGAAATTTACGGTGGTCTGGCGAATTCCTGGGACTACGGTCCTTTGGGTGTGGAATTCAAGAACAATGTCAAGAAGGCTTGGCTAAAGAAATTTGTGCAGGAATCCGACTACAACGTAGGCCTGGATGCTGCCATTATTATGAACCCCACCACCTGGGTCACCACCGGTCACGTGGGTTCCTTCTCCGATCCGCTGGTGGACTGCAAGGGCTGCGGCTCCCGTCAGCGTGCTGACCAGCTGATCAGCGCCTCTGAGTCCGGCAAGAGCGTCAATGTGGATGCTATGGACACCAAGGAAATGAACGCCTTTATCGAGGAGCATGAGGATGTTGTCTGCCCCAACTGCGGCAAGCATCACTTTACCTCTATCCGTAATTTCAACCTGATGTTCCAGACCAAGATCGGCGTTACCGAGGACTCCTCCTCTGTGGCCTATCTGCGTCCGGAGACCGCACAGGGTATTTTCGTCAACTTTGATAACATCCAGCGCACCACCCGTAAGAAGCTGCCCTTCGGCGTCTGCCAGGTTGGCAAGGCATTCCGTAACGAGATCACCCCCGGCAACTTCACCTTCCGTACCCGTGAGTTTGAGCAGATGGAGTGCGAATTCTTCTGCCAGCCCGGCACCGACCTGGAGTGGTTTGCTTACTGGAAGGATTTCTGCAAGAACTGGCTGATCAGCCTGGGTATCAAGGAAGAGAGCCTGCGCCTGCGTGATCACGATCCTGCGGAGCTGGCATTCTACTCCCGCGCTACCACCGATATCGAGTATCAGTTCCCCTTCGGCAACGGCTGGGGCGAGCTGTGGGGCATCGCTGACCGTACCGATTACGACCTGGGTCGCCATCAGGAGGCTTCCGGCAAGAAGCTGACCTACTTCGATCCCGACCGTAACGAGCATTATATCCCCTATGTCATCGAGCCTTCTCTGGGCTGCGACCGTGTGGCACTGGCATTCCTCTGCGAGGCCTATGACGAGGAGGTCGTGGGTCAGGATAAGAACGGCAAGGACGATGTCCGTACCGTGCTGCGTCTGCATCCGGCGCTGGCACCTTTCAAGGCTGCCATCCTGCCTCTTTCCAAGAAGCTGAGCCCCAAGGCAGAGGAGATCTACCGCGAGCTGCGTAAGGACTTTATGGTGGACTTTGACGATGCCGGCTCTATCGGCAAGCGCTACCGCCGTGAGGACGAGATCGGCACACCGCTGTGTATCACCGTGGACTTCCAGACCGTTGGCGATGAGAACACCCCTGCCGACGATTGTGTCACCGTCCGTGACCGTGATACTATGGAGCAGGTCCGTATCCCCATCAGCGAGCTGAAGGAATACATTGCCGAAAAGTGCAAGTTCTAAAATAGTAATGTAAAAGCGCCGTGGAAATCTCCACGGCGCTTTTTAGTTTATTTAGTTAGCCCTCAATAGCGTCCTGTGCTGCTATACAAAAAAGGGGGAATTTGGCGAGAGCAGCGTATTTGTCTGCCGGGTTGGTGTAATGATTTAGTGTTTCCAAGGATTCGATAATCTTTAACGGATCAATTTCTTTTTCCTTAAACACGCTTGCAGCCTGCTCACAACTCATACGATGCAGCAATTCGATTTTGATTTGCTCGCATTCAATATAGGCCACTTTGTCTGCGGTTTTTCTCCATGCTTCCAGACAATAAGCGACCTCAAAGCTATCTGCTATAATACGAAAGCACCGATCCTCTGTTGTCAGTATCTCGCCTGGTACCAACACGTTCTTGCAGTTATCATAAAACTGCTGTACCTGCTCTTCCAAAGATAGTGGTTCACTTTTTGCAAGAGAAACAGCATAAGCGCATATTTCTTTTCCACCTCTTTTTATTTCTTGTATTTTCCGCAACCGGTATATCGTCTTTGTATTGCAAAACAGGTACTCGTTGATTTGGCGTATGCGTTTGTCGACCATAGTTCCTCACCTCTTAATAGCATTATAGCACACCATCTGTCCGATAGGAAGGATTTTATTAGGAAATATTCGCCCTTGATAACAGCCTGTGCGGCGAGGCGGGCGATGGGCACAAGTAAGGGTCGGTTGCTCAAGAAATGAATGGCGCCTCAAATTGTACAGTTTACATAACGCCAAAAACAGAGGACGGATCTTCTGCCTAACGATGCAAAAAGGCTTCCCCTGGGGGAAGCTGGCAAAAATCTTTGATTTTTGACTGATGAGGGGCATCCATCGTTCCTGGAAGAAGGAACGCCCTCATCCGACCTCACTGTCGCGAGGCCACCTTCTCCCAGGAGAAGGCTTTGGCGACGGATGCCAGCCCATATAAAGCACGGCGCTAAAATTCCACAGTTTACATAACACCAAAACAGGGCAAGAAAAAGCGGACGAGCAATGCTCGCCCCTACAAAGGGGAGTGTAGCCCAGAATAAACTGCGGCGCTAAAATTGAACAGTTTACATAACAACAAAAATGGTTGTGGAGAACGGGGAAGGGAAAAGCGGAGGCGAAAAACGCCTCCGCTTATGCTTTACTTAAAATACTTTACTGCAGATGCAAACAGCTGCATATCGTACTCGCCGGGGACGTTGCGGTAAAGACCGCCCTGCCAGCGCTCGCTATGACCCATCTTGCCCAGCACACGGCCGTCGGGAGAAATGATACCCTCGATGGCGTACACGGAGCCGTTGGGATTGAAGGCGGTATCCATAGTGGGGTCGCCGTTCAGATCCACGTACTGGGTGGCGATCTGACCGTTCTCCATCAACTGCTTCACCAGCTCCTGGGACGCGAAGAAGCGACCCTCGCCGTGGGAGATCGGCACGTTGTAAATGCTGCCGACCTCGGTGCCTGCCAGCCAGGGAGACTTATTGGTACACACCCGTGTGCGCACGATCTTGGACTGGTGGCGTGCGATATTGTTGTAGGTCAGGGTGGGGCAGGTGTCATCGGTGTCGATGATCTTGCCGTAGGGCACCAGACCCAGCTTGATCAGCGCCTGGAAGCCGTTGCAGATACCCAGCATCAGACCGTCCCGGCTCTCCAGCAGGCGGGTGACCTGCTCCTTGATCTCCGGATTGCGGAAGAATGCGGTGATGAACTTGGCAGAGCCGTCGGGCTCGTCGCCGCCGGAGAAGCCGCCGGGGATGAAGATCATCTGGCTCTCGGCGATCTTTGCGGCCACGGTCTCCACGCTGCGTGCAACATCCTCTGCGGTCAGATTGCGGATGACTACGATCTCAGCCTCTGCGCCGGCGCGCATCATAGCACGGGCGGAGTCATATTCGCAGTTGGTGCCGGGGAAGACGGGGATCAGCACCTTGGGTTTTGCGGTCTTGATGGCAGGTGCGGCGGTGAAGCTCTCGGTGCAGGCGATGGGAGCAACGGTGCCCACATCGGACTTGACCTTGGTGGGATAAACATTCTCCAACACAGCTTCATTCAGCTGCAGCAGCTCCTCAATGGAAGCGCTGTCGCTGCCCAAAACGATAGCAGCTTCCGCAGTGGTCTGGCCGATCTTGGTTGCGTAGGCAGAGTCGATTTCCTCGGCCATTTCGGCTACGATGCAGCCGTAGAAGGGAACGTGCCATTCGGTCACGTTACCGCAGGCGGCAAAGCCGATGCGGTTGCCGAAGGACATCTTCATCACCGCTTCACCGATACCGTTTTCCACCGCCCAGGCAGAGCGTACCTTACCGGCTGCGTGCAGGGCGTGGAAGGCTTCCCAGGCGGCTTTTTTGCTGTCGGGGGTGTTTTCGGTGGGAGCGAAGATGTACACGGGGCTGCCGGCTTTCTTAAATTCGGGGGTCAGTACCTGGTCGGTATCAATGGGGGAAATGGCAAAGGAGATCAGCGTGGGCGGCACGTCCAGATCCAGGAAGGTGCCGGACATAGAGTCTTTGCCGCCGATGGCAGCGGCATTCAGCTCCAACTGGGCATCCATAGCACCCAGCAGAGCGGCAAAGGGCTTGCCCCAGCGACCCGGCTCATTTCTCAATTTCTCAAAGAACTCCTGCAGCGTCAGGTACGCCTTCTTATAGTCAGCGCCGGCGGCGACCAGCTTGGCTACGGAGCTGTAAACGGCATCGTGGGCGCCGGTGTAGGGGTCGATACACATCCGGTCGGGATCCATACCCCAGGCCATTACGCTGCCCTGCTCCGTTACCTGACCGGGCAGAGTGGGCAGCTTGGCTGCCATCGCCTGGGCAGGGGTCGCCTGATATTTGCCGCCAAAGGGCATCAGCACGGAGCCGGTGCCGATGCTGCCGTCAAAGCGCTCCACAAGACCGCGGCGGCTGGCGGTTTTCAGATCGCCTGCCATTTCACGCAGACTGCAGTACAGGCTGCGGCGCAAAGCGGTCAGGTCTTTCCTGCTGACAGCCACGTCGGTGTGCTTGCTTGCGCCGTTGGTGTCCAGGAAGGCTCTGGAAAGGTTGGCGATCACGTTGCCCTTCCACTGCATTACCATCCGCTCCTCCTCGGTAACGATGGCAACACGGTAGGCTTCCAGATTTTCTGCCTGGGCAAAGGCGATGAACTTATCCGCATCCTCGGCAGCGACCACAACAGCCATACGCTCCTGGGATTCGGAGATGGCAAGCTCCGTGCCGTCCAGACCGTCGTACTTCTTGCGGACGGCATCCAGATCAATTCTCAAGCCGGCTGCCAGCTCGCCGATGGCGACGGATACGCCGCCGGCACCAAAGTCGTTGCAGCGCTTGATGAGCCGTGTGACCTGGGCGTTGCGGAACAGACGCTGGATCTTCCGCTCCTCGGGGGCGTTGCCCTTCTGCACCTCGGATGCCATAGTGGTCAGGGATTTCATATTGTGGCTCTTGGAGGAGCCGGTGGCACCGCCAATGCCGTCGCGGCCGGTGCGACCGCCCAGCAGGACGATCACATCACCGGGCGCGGGGCGCTCACGGCGGACATTGTAGGCAGGCGCAGCGGCAACAACGGCGCCGCACTCCAGGCGCTTGGCGACAAAGCCGTCGTGGTAGATCTCCGCGATGTGACCGGTGGCAAGACCGATCTGGTTGCCGTAGGAGGAATAGCCTGCGGCGGCGGTGGTGCAGAGCTTGCGCTGGGGCAGCTTGCCGGGCAGAGTCTCACTCAAGGGCTTTCTGGGGTCACCGGCGCCGGTGACACGCATAGCCTGATGGACGTAAGCGCGACCGGACAGCGGATCACGGATGCAGCCGCCGATGCAGGTAGCCGCGCCGCCAAAGGGCTCGATTTCGGTAGGATGGTTGTGGGTCTCATTCTTGAACATCAGCAGCCAATCCTGCTCTTCGCCGTTGACCTTGGCGCTGACGTGGATGGAGCAGGCGTTGATCTCCTCGCTCTCGTCCAGCTCCGGCAGCAGACCCCGCTTTTTCAGCACTTTTGCGCCGATAGTGGCGATGTCCATCAAGGTCTGGGGACGCTTGGCGGCCTTTTCCTCGCCGTAGACCTCCACACGGGCGGAAAGATACCGCCGGTAGGCTTCCGCAACGGCAGGATCGTCGATTTTCGCATCGTCAATGATGGTGGAGAAGGTGGTATGACGGCAATGGTCAGACCAGTAGGTGTCCACCACCCGGATCTCGGTGATGGTGGGATCCCGGTTTTCATCCTCCCGGAAGTAATTCTGCAGGAACTTCAGATCGTCCAGATCCATGGCAAGACCCAGCTTGTCCAGCAGTGCGGACAGCTCCGCCTCATCCATCCGGATGAAGCCGGTAACGGTAGCCACAGATTCGGGAATGGCATATTCCATCACCAGGGTCTCGGGCATAGAAAGAGATGCTTCCCGGCTTTCCACGGCGTTGATGACGTATTTCTTGATAGCGGTAATGTCTGCATCGCTCAAATTGCCAGACAGTACGTATACCTTGGCAGAGCGCACCAGAGGACGATCGCCCTGGCTCAAAATCTGGATGCACTGGGCGGCAGAGTCAGCCCGCTGGTCAAACTGACCGGGCAGGGGCTCTACAGCGAATACGATCTGTCCGTCAGGAACAGCATAGGTAACATCGTCCACCTGGGGCTCGGAGAACACGGTGCTGACCGCATAGCGGAACAGCGCCTCGTCGATCTGCTCCACATCGTAGCGATTCAGCACACGGACGCTTTCCAGCGCCGGGATCTGCAGGAAATCACGAACCTCTTTCAGCAGGCTGTCCGCTTCGTGGGTGTGACCTGCCTTCTTTTCTACATATACGCGATAAACCATATTGGTTTCCTCCTGTTTCTTAAGCCTGCAAAGCCTTGCGGCCGATGTCGCTTCTGCGAAATGCCTTTTCAAACTGCACGCCTTCGACGATTCGGTAGGCTTCCTTAACGGCAGCCTCCAGGGTGTCGGCAACGGCAGTGGTGCCGGTGACACGACCGCCGGCGGTTAAGAGCTTGCCGTTTTCCAGCTTTGCGCCGGCAACGAAGGTATGCGCTTCCGCTTCCGGCGTGAAGCTGATCTCAAAGCCCTTTTCATAGCTTAAGGGGTAGCCCTTGGAAGCGGTCACCACGCAGCAGGCGTGCTGATCGGCGAATTTGACCTCGGTTTCCGAGAGCGTGCCGTCGGTTGTGGCCTGCATAACCGTCAACAGGTCGCTTTCCAGCAGCGGCAGCACCACCTGGGTCTCGGGATCGCCGAAGCGGCAGTTGTACTCGATCACCTTGGGACCCTTGGGGGTCAGCATCAGACCGAAATACAGACAGCCCTGAAAGGTGCGACCTTCGGCATTCATCGCATTGATCGTGGGCAGGAAGATCTGCTCCATACACTGCGCGGCGATATCCGCGGTGTAGTAGGGGTTGGGGGCAACGGTGCCCATACCGCCGGTATTTAAGCCCTTGTCATTGTCCAAAGCCCGCTTGTGATCCATGGAGGATACCATAGGCTTCACGGTCTTGCCGTCGGTAAATGCCAGCACGCTGACCTCGGGACCCGTAAGGAATTCCTCGATCACAACGGTGGAGCCGGACTTGCCGAACTTGGCGTTTGCCATCATATCGGTAACCGCTTCTTTGGCTTCTTCCCGGGTCTGGGCGATGATGACGCCCTTACCCAGAGCCAGACCGTCCGCCTTGATAACGGTAGGGATCTCGGCAGTTTCCAGATAAGCCAGTGCCTTGTCCAGCTCGGTGAAGATCTCGTAGGAAGCGGTGGGGATCGCGTACTTTTTCATCAACTCCTTGGCAAAAGCCTTGCTGCCCTCGATGATGGCGGCATTGGCCCTGGGTCCGAAGCAGGGGATGCCGATCGCATTCAGCCGATCCACACAGCCTAAAACCAGAGGATCGTCCGGCGCCACCACGGCGTAATCAATGGCGTGTTCCCGGGCAAAGGCAACAATGCCGTCGATATCCGTGGCAGAAATGGGATAGCAGGTGGCGTCCTTTGCCATACCGCCGTTACCGGGCAGAGCATAAATGGTCTGCACCTGGGGATTTTTCTTTAGCGAGCGGATAATGGCGTGTTCTCTGCCGCCGCCGCCAACAACAAGAAGGTTCATAGCATAGATCTCCTGTATTTATTTCGCACCACAAGCCGGTGTTTCCACCGGCTTGTAAAATATGTTTAGTGATGGAACAGGCGCATACCGGTGAAGGCCATTACCATACCGTGCTTGTCGCACTCCTCGATGACCAGATCATCACGGATGGAGCCGCCGGGCTCGGCGATGTACTTGACGCCGGAGGCGTGGGCGCGCTTGATATTGTCGGAGAAGGGGAAGAAGGCGTCGGAACCCAGCGCCACGCCCTGCCGGGTGGACAGCCAGGACTTTTTGTCCTCCTCGGTCAGCCGCTGGGGCTGCTCGGTAAAGTAGTTCTGCCAGATGCCGTCGGCGCAGACATCCTCTTCGTTGCCGTTGATGTAGCCGTCGATGACATTGTCCCGGTTGGCACGACCCAGATCCTCACGGAATTTCAGACCCAGCGTCTTGGGGTGCTGCCGCAGGAACCAGGTGTCTGCCTTGCCGCCGGCAAGACGGGTGCAGTGGATACGGGACTGCTGACCGGCACCCACACCGATGGCCTGACCGTCCACGGCGTAGCAGACGGAGTTGGACTGGGTGTACTTCAGGGTGATCAGCGCCACGATCAGGTCGATCTTTGCGCTTTCGGGCAGCTCCTTATTGGCGGTGACGATATTCTCCAGCAGGTGCGCGCCGATCTTGAAATTGTTGCGACCCTGCTCAAAGGTGATGCCGAACACCTGCTTGCGCTCCTGCACATCGGGGACGTAATTTTCGTCGATCTTGACGATGTTGTAGCTGCCCTTGCGCTTGGATTTCAGGATCTCCAGAGCCTCGTCGGTATAGCCGGGGGCGATGACACCGTCGGAAACCTCGGGCTTGATGAGCGATGCGGTCAGCGCGTCGCAAACATCGGAAAGGGCGACCCAGTCGCCAAAGCTGCACATACGGTCAGTGCCACGGGCACGGACATAAGCGCATGCCAGAGGATTCTCATCCAGACCTTCCACATCCTCAACAAAGCAGGCCTTTTTCAGCTCCGGGGACAGGGGCTTGCCAACAGCGGCGGAGGTGGGGGAAACATGCTTGAAGGAGGTGGCGCAGGCCATACCGGTGGCCTCTTTCAGCTCCTTGACCAGCTGCCAGGAGTTCAGGGCATCCATAAAATTGATGTAGCCGGGGCGACCGTTGAGGATCTCAAAGGGCAGCTCGCTGCCGTCGTGCATATACACGCAGGCAGGCTTCTGGTTGGGGTTGCAGCCGTATTTCAGTTCAAAATTTTCCATAATCGTACCTCACTGATGCTTGTTGATGATGGTCTGCTTGCTTTCACCGGTCTTAAGGTCGGTGTAACGGACGAACAGGGAGATCTTGTTGTTTTCGTCCAGATTCTCCCACAGCTCTTTGGTGAAGGCATCCATATCATCGGGGATACTGACCCGTTCCGGCTCGCCCTGGAAGGTGGGGATCACGGGATTGCCGTCACACACGTAGGTGTGCAGGAAATGACCCAGACCGGCGGTGGCAGGATATTCCCAGAAGAAACGGGCACAGGCGTTGCCATCGGGGTCAGCGGCCTTCAGGATGGACATTTTGTAGCTGCCGTCGCCTGCCTGCAAACCGGAGATACGGGGCGTCCAGTTGGGACCGTCATCCTCAAACATCCGGGTGCGCAGGGCAGCTTCCCAGCTTTCGCCCCGGGCAAGATACTGCCAGATGGTATCGGTCTGGTCGCCGTTGGTGACGATCAGACCCTGACCGACCTCCCGGACGGGATGATAGATGATCAGGTGCGGATCTTTCATCAGCGCGGGATCGTGGGCTTCGGTGCGGATGCCGTCCGGCTCCGGAATGAACACTCTGTTCCGGGAATTGACGCTGCGACCCATAATAAAATAGGCGGCAACGGCGTGCGAGCCGTCGGGGGTGATGCCCAGCACGATGCCGCGACCGGGATATGTATTGCCGTCCAGGCGCTCTGCCATAGACTTGATCTCGTAAACGTTCATAATCGTATCTCCTTATTTGATAATGACCCTGCGGCCTTTGACGGTGATCCTGCCCTGGCAAAACAGCGCCACAGCTTCGGGAAGCAGCTTCCACTCCACTTCCTCCATGATGCGCCGCTGCAGGGTTTCGGGGGTGTCATCCGCCAAAACAGCCACGCTCTTTTGGGCGATGATGGGACCGCCGTCACATTCCTCACTGACGAAATGCACCGTTGCGCCGGACAGCTTCACGCCGTAGCGCAGCGCGGCTTCGTGGACGCGAAGTCCGTAATAGCCTTCGCCGCAGAAGGCGGGGATCAGCGCCGGATGGACGTTGATGATGGCGTTGGGATAGGCTTTGACCAATTCCTCCGTGAAGATGACCATACAGCCGGCCAGCACCACCAGGTCGATCTGCAATTTGCGCAGCTTTTCCACCATCGCCACGGTGTACGCCCGGTTATCGGCGTATTCCTTTCGGGGCAGGACGAAGCCTGCGACTCCGGCATTTGCCGCCCGCTGCAGCGCATAGGCACCCACCTTGGAGGAGATGACCGCGACGATCTCGCCGCCGCCCAGGTTACCTTGCGCCTGCGCGTCCAGCAGCGCCTGCAGATTGGTGCCGCCGCCGGAAACCAGAACAGCAATTTTCGTGCTCATTCCAGGATCACCTTTTCTTCGTTTTCGATAATGGAGCCGATGACATAAGCGTCCTCGCCGTTTTCGGTCAGGATCCGCAGAGCGGTATCCACCTGATCGGCAGGAACCACGATGCTCATACCAACGCCCATATTGTATGTATTGAACATATCCCGCTCCGGGATGTTGCCCCAGGAAGCGATCAGATCGAAAATAGGCAGGATCTTTACTGCCGCTTTGTCGATCTTCGCGCACAGACCGTCGGGGATGCTGCGGGGGATATTTTCATAGAAGCCGCCGCCGGTGATGTGGGAGATGCCCTTCACATCCACCTTTTCCAGCAGAGCCAGAACGCTCTTGACGTAGATCCTGGTGGGGGTCAGCAGGGTCTCGGCAATGGTCTTGCCGCCCAGCTCGTCACGGGCAACGTACAGCTCGGGATTGTTGTTGTCGATATCAAACACCTTGCGGCACAGGCTGAAGCCGTTGGAGTGAATACCGGTGGATGCCAGCGCGATGACCACGTCACCGGCTGCCATACGGGTGTTGTCGATGATCTTCTTCTTATCCACGATGCCGACAGCAAAGCCGGCCAGATCGTAGTCCTCAACAGGCATCAGACCGGGATGCTCCGCGGTCTCACCGCCGATCAGCGCGGCACCGGACTGGACGCAGCCTTCGGCTACGCCGCCGACGATGGCAGCGATCTTCTCGGGGAAATTCTTGCCGCAGGCGATGTAGTCCAGGAAGAACAGCGGCTTGGCGCCAACGCAGATAATATCGTTGACACACATGGCAACGGCGTCAATGCCGATGGTATCGTGCTTGTCCATTAAGATTGCCAGCTT
Organism: Oscillospiraceae bacterium; assembly: GCA_017436955.1. GTDB lineage: Bacteria > Bacillota > Clostridia > Oscillospirales > Oscillospiraceae > Faecousia. The sequence continues at coordinate 124,558 of JAFSCD010000012.1, forward strand.
TACCTTGGTGCCGCAGCCGTCAGTACCGGAGACCAGCACGGGCTCCTCCATACCGGCGATGGGCAGACCGAAGCAGCCGCCAAAGCCGCCTACGTCGTCCAGGCAGCCTTCGTTACGGGTGCGGGCAACGTGCTTTTTCATCAGTTCAACAGCCCGGTAGCCGGCGGTGATGTCCACACCGGCAGCGGCGTAGCTGGCAGATTGGGAGTTTTTGTGATCCATTTGAAAGCTCCTTTTGATGATTATTATTCTTTGCCGGTCCAGCAGTAGGTGCAAAGCTTGCAGGGGTCAATGCCGATGGCCTCGATGACACCCTCCAGAGACTGGAAGTCCAGCGAGCCCAGGTGAAGCTTGTCTGCCATGGCCTGGCGCAGCTTTTTGCCCCGCTCGGTATTGCCGTCGCAATACTCGGTCATGTGATGGAAACCCTCTTCGCCCTCCAGCTCCATAATGATGCGCCGGGCGATCAGATCCATTTCGTTGTTGCTGCGGGAGAAATTCAGATACTTGCAGTTGAATAAAATGGGCGGACAGGCAGAGCGCATATGCACACACCGGGCGCCGCTCTCATAGAGAAATTCCACGGTTTCCCGGAGCTGGGTGCCCCGGACGATGGAATCGTCCACAAACAGCAGATTCTTGCCCTGAATCAGCGCGGGCACGGGGATCTGCTTCATTTTTGCGATACGGTTACGGTCCGACTGCTTGGAAGGGGTAAAGCTGCGGGACCAGGAAGGGGTGTATTTGATATATGCCCGGGCAAAGGGCAGATGGCTGGCGTTGGCGTAGCCGATGGCGTGGGGCGTGCCGCTGTCGGGCATACCGCACACGTAGTCCACGTCGGCAACCGTATCCTTTAAGTTGTCCTGCTGTGCCATCAGCGCACCGTTGCGGTAGCGCATCAGCTCCACGTTCACACCCTCGTAGGAGGAGGTGGAGTAGCCGTAATAGCTCCACAAAAATGCGCACATACGCATTTCCTTGCCGGCAGGTGAGAGCGTGGTAACGCCGTCTGTTGTGAGCTTGACGATCTCACCGGGACCCAGCTCCCGCAGATCCTCAAAGCCCAGCTTCTGATGGGCGAAAGGCTCGAAGGATACGCTGTAGCCGTCCTCACGCTGACCGATCCAGATCGGCAGGCGACCCATCTTGTCACGGGCGGCGATAATGGAGCCGTCGCCGGTGAGGATCAAAATGGAGGCTGTACCATCCACCACCGCCTGCACCAGGCGGATACCCTCGGCGAAATCATTGTTCAGGCTGATCAGCGCACCGATCAGCTCGGTAACGTTGATAGCGCCGCCGGTCATGGCGTCAAAGTGACCGCCGTCGGCAAGATAGGTCTTTACCAGCTGCTCTGCGTTGTTCACAGCACCGGTAACGCACAGGGCAAAGGTGCCCAGCTTGGAGCGGATCAGCAGCGGCTGGGGATACATATCGCTGATGCAGCCAATGGCAGAGGTGCCCTGCATCTCCTCGAAAATATCCTTGAAGCGCGCACGGAAGGGGGTGGTCTCAATGCTGTGGATCTCACGCTGCAGACCGATCCCGGCATCGTATGCGGCGATGCCGGCACGGCGGGTGCCAAGGTGAGAATGGTAGTCTGTGCCGAAGAACACATCCTCCATACAATCGTGACGGGATACTATACCAAAATAACCGCCCATAGGGGATCTCCTCTCAAAAAACGGGGTAAATGCTTATGCGAAGAACAGCTTGTTCAGGGTCATGGGATCCACGTATTCGCCGTCCTTGTAAACGCGCATATTGCCGGAGGCAACCTCGTCGATCAGCATCACGTTACCGTCGGGATCGTAGCCAAACTCAAACTTGATGTCATACAGCTCCATACCCTTTTCCGCCAGATCGTCAGCAACGATCCTGGTGATGGCCTGGGTCATAGCCTTCAGATCCTCATACTGCTCGTCGGTCATAACGCCGATGGCTACCAGCGCGTCCTTGGTGATCAACGGATCGCCCTTTTCGTCATCCTTCAAGGTGGTCTCCACATAGGAAGGCAGCTTGGCGCCGCTTTCGATCAGTGCGCCGTAACGGCGGATAAAGGAACCGACAGCGCGCTCACGGCAGATGACCTCCAGACCCTTGCCGAACACCTTGGCAGGCAGGACCTCCATAGTGGTGTTTGCCAGATCAGCGCTGACATAGTGGGTGCGGATGCCGGCGGCATTGATCTTCTCAAAGAAATAGATGGACATACGCAGATTGACGTCGCCCACGCCTTCGATGGTCAGACCCACGGCATTCTCGCCGGGATCGAACACGCCGTCCTTGCCGGTGCAGTCGTCTTTGAACTTCAGCAGGCAATTTCCGTTGGGCAGGGCGTAAACGTTCTTGGTCTTACCGGTGTACAGCAGCTTCAGGTTTTCCATAATTGTTACCTCGTTTCAAAATGTATATGTGAATGGTATTTACAAACGGTTATTGCAGCGCGGCGTCCTTTTGCAGCACTTTTTCCGCATCGGCGGCACGCTTGGCATCCAGCTTTTCGGCCAGGGTCGCATCCTCAACAGCCAGGATCTGAACAGAAAGCAAAGCGGCATTGACTGCGCCGTCCACAGCTACAGTAGCCACCGGAATACCGGAGGGCATCTGCACGGTAGACAGCAAAGCATCAATGCCGTTGGTGAATGTAGAGGATCTCATGGGAATGCCGATAACGGGCAGGGTGGTGTTGGCGGCGATGGCACCTGCCAGGTGTGCAGCCATACCTGCTGCGGCGATGATGACGCCGAAGCCGTTATTGCGTGCGCCCAGCGCGAAGTCTCTTGCCTGCACCGGGGTACGGTGGGCGGAGTAGACGTGCATTTCATAGGGCACGCCGAAGGAAGAAAGCGTATCGGCGGCTTTCTGAACTACCGGCAGATCGCTGTCACTGCCCATCAGGATCGCTACTTTTTTCATAAAGAATCCTCCGATCTGAAAAATAAAAAATGGACACACTTTCCCCATCTGAGATGGTAAGTGCGCCCAGACGGTCGGCTTGCGTTTCCTGCCCTCGCTCCGTGTGGTGCTCCACTGATCCGTCAGTCGCAAAGGCTGCATTTATTTACGAAAATATTATATAATGAAAGGGCTGTAAAGTCAATTTGGAGAATAGACAGTTTCCGCGCTTTTTTGGGGAAAACAACTGTGAAACTTGCCGATAATTTCCATCTATTTTTCCGTGACCCAGCGCGCAGCGTTGTCCTTCATCTTCTGCAGAACGGCGGAAACGGTCTGCACCTCTTCCTGGGTAAGACCGGCCATGATCTGCTCATCCCACTGGGTCACGATCTGTTCCAGCTGCGGCATCAGTTCCAGCGCCTTGTCGGTGGGGTGCAGCTGCAGCACACGCTTGTCGGAAGGAGAGGGTGTCCGGGTGATGAAACCGCCCTTTTCCAGCGCCGCAGCCTGCCGGGCAACGTTGCTCTTGTTGATGAACATCATCTGTGCCAGCCGGTCCTGGGAGATGCCGGGGTAGCAGCAAATCCGGGACAGATAGCTGATATGGCAGCTTTTCAGACCTAGAGGCGCAGTCTTTTCGCCCCGGAACTGGATACCGCACCGAATAATGGCGTACAGATCGTTGTTCAGCTGAGACATAAGCACATCTCCTTACAGTTGGTACGGATATTTTAGCATTTTTTCGCCGGATTGTAAAGTGTTTCGCGGATTTTTGTTGCAACCGGCGCGGCGGTGTGGTATTGTAATATTAAAGAGAAGAAAAGGAGGCGTAACGGTATGAAGCGCTTTGTGAAATTGGTGGCGGTGCTGCTGGTGGCGGCGCTGCTGTTTACCGGCTGCAATCCGGTGGCGTGGCAGGAATGGCTGCAGAGCCTGCTGGGGCAGAATCTGGTGCCCTTCTCGGAAATGGAATACACCCGTCCGGATATGGACGAATTCCGCGATCAGCTTGAGATCTGCACAGAAGGCGCCAAATCGGACACCAAAGCCAGCACGCTGATGGATAAGGTGTATGTGCTGTACGATATCTATTACCGCTTCTACACCAACTACAAGTTGGCAAATATCTACTACTATAAGGATCTGAAGGACATCTATTGGGCGGAAGAATACGGCTTCTGTCTGGAAAACTCTGCAGAGGTGGATGCCGGTATGGATCAGCTTATGTACGCATTGGCGGGAAGCAGCCTGAAATCCCAGCTGGAAGCGGAGCAATACTTTGGCGCCGGCTTTTTCGATGCTTACAGCGGTCAGAGCCTTTGGGACGAGACCTTTACCCAGCTGATGGAGCAGGAAATGAAGCTGCAGAACGAGTATGATTCTCTCGCTGCCCAGGCGCTGGAGTATTCCTCTTTCTACTACCTGGACAGCCCCGTTGCCCTGGAGATGGAGCAGGTGCTGGTGGACCTGGTAAAGGTACGAAATGAGATGGCGAAGTATACGGGCTATGACAGCTATCTGGAATTTGCCTACGAATTCTACTATGACCGGGATTATACCCCCACCCAGGCGATGGCTTATATGGACGACGTCCGGGATGAACTGGCGCAGCTGTATATGGAGATACCCGCAAGCGTTCTGTCGGCACTGGATAAGGAATGGTCCGAGAGCGAAATGTTCTCTTACGTGGAATCCACCGCCAATAATATGGGCGGCATCATCGCACAGGCCTTTACCACGCTGAAGGACGGCGGCTACTACGATATTTCCTACGGTCCCAATAAATACAACGCCTCCTTCGAGACGTTCCTGCCGTATTACTATGTGCCCTTTGTGTTCGTAAATCCCCAGGGAAATGCGTCGGATCCGCTGGCCTTTGCCCATGAGTTCGGTCATTTCTGTAATGACTATGCCTCCAGCGGTATGGTTTGCGGTATTGACGTGGCAGAGGTGTTCTCCCAGGGTATGGAGTACCTGAGCCTGTTTTACGCAGATGACGGCGAGGAACTGAAGGCGCTGAAGCTGGCAAGCAGCCTCTCCACCTTCGTGGAGCAGTCGGCATACGCCCAGTTTGAGCATCGGCTCTATCAGCTGGAGGAGCCCACGGTGGAAAATGTCCGGGCGCTGTACTCCGAGATCGTCGAGGGCTACGGCTTCGGCGATCTGGGCTACGGAAACCGGGAGTATGTTGCCGTTTCCCATCTGTTCGTGGCGCCGATGTACATCGTCAGCTATGTGGTGAGCAACGATCTGGCGATGCAGATCTATCAGGCGGAGGATGCTGAAGTCGGCGCCGGCAAGAAGCTGCTGGAGGAGAATCTGACCACGGAGTCACTGTCCATCGTTTCCTTCGCGGAATCCGCAGGACTGCAGGATCCCTTTGCTGATGACCGTGTGAAGAGCCTGCGGGAGACCTTTGAAAAGGTATTGGGATAATACACCTATCGGGGACGGCGCTGCCGTCCCCATTTTATTGCCTTTTCTGCCCGATCGTACAGCAGCATCGCGGCCAGCGACGCCGGCACCCACAGCAGGGAAAACATAAGGCAGATCTGCCCCCGGAACTGGCAGGGGAGCTTCCGGTAATCCCAGATGGCATAGTCCCGGTTGAAAAGCAGCCCGGTTACCAGCTCCAGGGTGGTAATGATGCCGGCACCCAGCAGCATCTTGCATGCCAGACAAACCCGGCGGCAGCCTCGGTAGAGCTTGCCCAGCAGCAGAAAGCAGATGCCGCCCAGGGCGAACATACTGCCGTGGCTTCGTCCGCGCCAGGCAAACTCCAGGGTCATATACGCCATTCCTCCCAGGTAAAAGAGGATGCATTTTTTCAGAAATCTCATTTCATCACCTATGGGACAGTATCCCCAAAAATTCTTGATTTTTTACTTGACAAATGAATAAGTCTTGTATATAATGACAAAGCTAATCTTGGCGAATGTTGGGGTTGGCGCTTATATGGCGGCGTAACTCAGTTGGTAGAGTACCCGGTTCATACCCGGTCTGTCACCTGTTCAAGTCAGGTCGCCGCTACCAGGCCCGTTGGTCAAGCGGTTAAGACACCGCCCTTTCACGGCGGTAACATGGGTTCGATTCCCGTACGGGTCACCAGAAAAGAAGCACCTTTTGTCGAAAGACAAAAGGTGCTTCTTTTCAATGAAATAAATCCCTTGCGGGATTTGTGAAATAACGCTTCGCGTTATGAAATAGCTGACGCTATGAAATACGCGGCTCGCGTATGAGGGATTTATTTTATTTCACATTTTGCCATTAAGGCAAAATATTTCATAATCCGCAGGATTATTTCATATTGCGTAGCAATATTTCATTCAATGTGTTATAATGTTTGCAGAGGTGATTGATATGAAAGAAAACAAGCTTGTTGATTTATCTATGGACTTTGCCATTAAAATTATTCAACTCTGCGAAACCGTCAAAGGACATTACTCCCTTGTAAATCAATTAGAGCGCTCTGCAACCTCCATCGGTGCCAATATCCACGAAGCCAACTATGCTCACGGAAAGCCCGACTTTATTGCAAAATTACAAATTGCCTTGAAAGAATGCTTCGAAACGGAATATTGGTTGGAGCTGTTTGTGAAATCCAATATTTTGAACAGAGAAACCGCCGTTGAGCTTTACAATCAATGCGGTACGATCCGTCGTATCCTGATTGCCTCCATCAACACCGCAAAGGAGAATGAGAAATGATCGTACAAGCCGGAGCCAAGGATGCAGCAACCGTTGCAAAGCTGGCGGTGAATATGTGGTCAACGCATACCGTTACTGAATTGACCGCTGATTTTGAACAGTTGCTGGCCGGGAAGAATGCTGCGGTATTCCTGCTGTATGTTGAAGAAAAAGCCGTTGGCTTTGCGCAATGCCAACTGCGGACTGATTATGTGGAAGGCACCCAATCGTCGCCGGTCGGATACCTTGAAGGGGTCTACATAGAAAAAGCGCTTCGAAGTCAAGGCTATGGAAGGCTGCTGCTCCGTACTTGCGAACAATGGGCAAAGGAGCGTGGCTGCAAGGAGTTTGCCAGCGATTGCGAGATGAACAATACGCAAAGTCTTGCTTTCCATTTGCATAGCGGTTTTGATGAGGTCAACCGTATCATTTGCTTTGCGAAAAAACTTTAAGGAGCAGTTTTCTTCTGTTTGCCGTACGGGAATCGAAAGGCCGGCGGAGCAATCTAAATAACACAAGCCCCCCGGTTGCCAAGCTTGGCAACCCGGGGGCTTTATGTATCCATCATTTCTCGGGGGAGAATTTCAGCAGCTTATAGGGCTCGATCTCCAGCACGTCCGCAATGCTGAAAAGCACGTCCAGGGACACGGCACGTACCATGTTGGGCGCCTCAATGGCACCCATGTGCTGCCGGCTGATACCGATCAGCTCCGCGACCTGCTCCTGCGTTAAGCCCTTGCGCTTGCGGTAGTAGGCGATCGCGTATCCAAGGTCGCGATAGCGCTCTGCTTTTTCAGTTGTAATCTGCGCAGCTTGCATTATCCCATCACCCTTAAATATTTTACAGAAAAAGCCGCAGATCTTAAATTGTGCAAAATGCGACACTTGATATTTACAAAGCGACAAGCTATAATGGAAATTGAGAAAATATACTTGTGCAATTTAAGGAATTCCGACCGGCATCGTTTTTGCGTTCAGGCGCTGAAAAAAGCTGCCGTCTGTGACGGCAGCCTGTCGGTTAGTTTGTATCCGTCCGGATGTTTGCCAGGGCATATTCCAGACACTGAACAACCACTTTGTTAACAGATGTATTGTGCTCGCCTGCGATCTTTTCCAGCTCCTCCACGATGTTGATAGGGATGCGGAAGGTCTTGTTGACAGACGGATAACTGGTTTCGATTTCCAACATAGTTCTTCACCTCTCTATGGCACTATTATGCACGAAAAAGCGAAATAATAATACAAGCAAAGTATCTTGCAAAACGCTTGCAAAGTATGCGCTAAAGTGGTACAATGTGGAGAAAGGAAAAGGGGATGATCACCATGGGAAAACCGAAGAAGCTTCGTATTCTGTTCAAGCAGGCCAAGATGGGCAAGCCCCACCGGATGTACGCGCTGGCGATGCGCTATTATGCCGGTCACGGCGTGGAAGCGGATGTGGAAAAGGCGCTTTACTGGATGCAGCTTGCCGCCGATACCGGCTATCCGCCTGCGGAGGATTTTCTGAAAGATTATTATTTTGATGACGATGCGGCCGTGCAGGCGCATTCGTAAGGAGGCGGCGTATGAAACCGGTTTTACATTTGATCCTTCATGATGATGAAGATGGCCGCCTGATGTATGACTGCTATGTTTACGCCAAGGTGGGTAAGGTCTGCGAGGTTTTGACTGCGCTACTTTATATCACCGAAATCAAGGAGAATGCCGTCGTCTTTCATTTTGAAGGCAATGAGAATAGGGATGTAACGCTGTACTCCGGGGAGACTACGAAATTTGTGGACGAGCTGCCTTGCCTGATCGCTGACGGCTCCGGTGGAATGATGGAGACTCTGACGGTCACCTATGTGCCGGAGGGCAAGACGGACGGGTTGAATGTTATGCTCTGGGAGGCAAGAGATATGAAGCTGGTAATCCGGGAGCAATTTTGGTCGGTGGATGCGCCCACAAGAACCACGAATCTTGCGAAAGTTCCTGTTGTCCCCGGCAGAGTGCCGGATATGGGATGGGGCAGTATGTACTTCACGATTGATTCTGTTACGGAAGATAGCGCGGTGGTGACCGTGCATTATCAGAATGAACAGTACAACAAGACTTGGACCGTTACAAAGGGTCGGGGTGTCTACTACCGCCCCGTATCTATGGACGGCGGCTATGAATATCTGATAGACCTGAAAAAGGGCATGTTCGGACTTTGAGGGGAGGGGCACAGAAATGAAATGCCCTGTTTGCGGTGGCGCAATGGAAAAGCGATTCGGCTTTTCCGGTGACCTGTATCAGACAAATGATTTCCGCTATATTTGTCAGCAGTGCGGTTACAAGGGATCTTCGGATGCAGATGTCCTGGCACAGGTTGTTAATAAGCTGCAGGAGAAGAAAGACAATGGCTGAGGCGCTATATCCGAATTCATCTGCACTGCGATAATATCTATGATAATATCCCCGACAGTGAAAGACTTGTCCCGTTTGAAGATGGTATCCATCCTTTGCAGGGCGAGCCCTTCGGCAGAAATGTGGCTGGCGGCGACAATATCAAGGACATAACTATCAAAGGCAACGAAGTGATTTTTAACGGTCAGCGGCTCTGCCTGGAACAGGGCGATGCCGTAGTCAAGGCCAAGTTTATGTACCATAAGGGCATCGTGCCCAATCCACTGTTCTATACGATTACCCTTAGCAAAATCGAAAATTTTGGAGGCGACTGAAAATGGCAGAAAAGAAGCAGGTGTTTATCACCCTTACGGATTGTTATAGAACCTTTGGTGGTGGAGATGAGACCACATACCGGTTTCCCATCCGCGTCGGCATTCTTTCCTATGATGAGGATATGACCTGGATCAAAGGCGATTATCCCCGATATAAAAAGCTGGAGATTGTGGCCATTACTGAAGATGAGGTCTCCTTTGTGGTGGACAAGGACTTTCTGGATGGCAAGGAGAGCGCAATCCATACGCTGAAGCTTTCCGGCGAGAAAAAAGTCTTTGAGCGTATCACAGAGGGACATGCCAAAATCTATGACGAGGATTACGATTACGAACAGATCCACAGACTGACGATCCGGACAGAGTGCCGAGGTAAATAAAGCGATGAACTTGGAAATTTCAGATTATCAATTTGGAAAATACAAAATGCTGGAGCCGCCGGTTTGGGGCAGGCATTACGAAAAAGCCCTGAAAAATTTTGAAGAATCCGCCGAGGCCGGCGAAGCCAGAGGCGCCTTTATGCTGGGCAAGATCCTGCTGCTGTGGAGCGAAAGGGAAGCGGATGCCGCCATCGGTATGGGATGGCTGGAGAAGGCTGCCGCCATGGGCTACAAGATTGCGGAGGAATTCTTGGACTTTTACCGGACCTTCGGCAAACCCATCACCCGGCAGCTGCTGGAAGCGGTCACTTTGGACACCGGGAATGGCGATCTTCTGTGCCTTGCCGGTCAGCTGAAATTCTTCGATACGCCCTTCGATGTATTCCCGAAGGAAGCGCATCCCAAGACCCTGGAGGGCATTGAACTGCTGGAAAAGGCGGCAGAGCTGGGGCATCCGGAAGCGGCGCGCTTTCTGTTTGAAGCCTATTTCGGCTATTTCTGGCAGGTGCTTCACGACAGCGAAAAGGCAAAATACTATCTGGAAAAATATCTGGCATTGACCGGAGATGCGCTTGAGCGGGCAGAGCTGGATAATTTTGAATACGCCTGCCAGCGGATGATGAAATCCCGCCGGGAACTGCTCTTTTACACCCGGGGACGCGTCTGCTCCCAGGGGATGCCGGAAAACCGCGGCAGCCTGGATGACTCTTTTTACGACAAATTCCGTGAAAATACCTGAAGGAGCATAGCTTATGCAGATTTCAAAACAAGACAGCGCCCGTTTGGCAGCGCTGTTTCACCAAATGCAAAACCGCCCGGATCGGAATAACGAGTATCCGGACTATAAGGATATTCCCGCGCTGCACGAAATGGCAGCCCGGATCCGCCCCTATGCGGCGAAGCTGGTGGAAGCGGATGCCGATACCCTGACGGACATCGCAGCGGTTTGCCGCTTTTTGGGCGAGCAATACCGTTGGCTGGGTCGGGGCGTTTATGCCGCCGAGTTTTTATCCGCCGCATTTCACGCCGCCGTTGCCGGCGCAGAGCCTTTGGAGGACGCAGGACAGCTGTTTGCCGATGCGGTAAGAGCGCGGAATTATTATGTGGACGATGATTGCGAGGACTTAAAGCAGCGTGCCGCCACGGTGCTGGATGAAACGACCCTTTCCCACACCTTCGCTTCCGCCTCCAAGCGCACCATGAAACGGGACCCCGTGGAGATGACGCCTGAATATCTGGCGGTCATCGACGAGGTGGAGGAGAAAGTCGCGGAGGAAATGACCGCATTTGGCAGAGGCTCCTGCCACCATCGCTGGGCAATGCTTCGGGATGGTCTGGCTGAAAAAGGCGTTTATTGGCGCTCGCCGGCTGTGATGAATCCCCGCTGGCGATTTGACTGATTCGGGAGGAAAAACTATGGCTATTGGAATGAAACTGATAAAGGCACAGGGGGAATATGACCTCACTGCCAGCCGGTTTTTCGGCGATCCGGTGATCCCCCTCCGGATGGAGGACGAGATCGAGGCGGACGAGGTGTTCCTGGCGCAGATCAGATTGGCGGACATCGCCCATCTGGACACAGAAAACCGCCTGCCCCACGAAGGCTGGCTCTATTTCTTCATCAAGGCAGCCGACGGCTCTGCCTGGACGCCCAAGGAGGCGGTGGTGCGCTACAGCAAGGATGAGCCCCGGATGATCATTGACGAGTTTAACCTGCAATCGCCCATCCCCGAAGGCTTAAACTGCCCGTTTTTGGTGGAATTTGCGCCGGTGGATGAAGAAGCTGACGGTATGAAGCTGCTGGGCGAGCCCTATGACTGGGGCTACGCGGAAACACCGCCCCGGCTGCTGCTGCAGTATGATCCGCTTGCCACCGAGTCCTCCTTCCTGTACGAAATGGACGGCGTTGCCTATTTCTTCTTCGGCAAGGACAAGGAAGGCTTTACGGATGTGGTCTGGCACGCGGAGTATTCTTGAAAGGCGAATTTATCTGACGAGAAGGTGAAGCTATGAACCAAGAGTGGATATTGGCGGTCTGCGCGGTGCTGACGCTGATGATTGCGGTAGTGGCTGTGATTCTGACCATCCGCAACCGTAGGGAGATGACCCGGGTGGTGCGTGCGCTGGGCGTATGCGTGTTTTTGATGCTGATGGCACTGATCTATCCCTACTATGCCGGGCAGCCCTATGCCCTGGGTCTGACTTTGGTGGAGAGCATGTGCGCTATGCTGCTCAATACCAGCCCCAGCGAGATCCTTGCCGGCTTTGAAGGTTTTGCGGTAAGCTATATCGGGCTGTACAAGGCGGTGCTGCTGGTGATCCTGATCGTTGCGCCGCTGTTTACCGTCGGTATTACGCTGTCGTTTTTCTCGGATAAGTTTAACCGGATCTTGTACCGCAACCGC
>JAFSCD010000013.1 GCA_017436955.1 Oscillospiraceae bacterium
ATATATCTCTTTGTTTCAGCGTTGAGCTTCTGAGCGAGCTATTCTTCATTCCACTGACAGTTGATGAGGAATACACCGCCGGGCTTAACGTCCTGAACCATCTTGAAGCCTTTTTCTACATATGAGGGGTTGTGACATGCAACGAAGTCAGCCTTGTTGATGTAGTAGGGGGACTTGATGGGCTTGTCGCCGAAACGAAGGTGAGAAATTGTGATACCGCCGGTCTTCTTTGAGTCGTACTGGAAGTATGCCTGAACATACTTGTCGGTGTGGTCACCGATAATCTTAATGGAGTTCTTGTTAGCGCCAACGGTGCCGTCGCCGCCCAGACCCCAGAACTTGCACTCGATGGTGCCTTCTGCGGCGGTGTTGGGAGAAACGGTCTCGGGCAGGGACAGGTTGGTCACATCGTCAACGATGCCGATGGTGAACTCGTGCTTGGGCTCGTCCTTTGCCAGCTCTGCGAACACGGCAAAGACGGAAGCGGGATGGGTATCCTTGGAGCCCAGACCGTAACGACCGCCGATGACGGTGATGTCATTCTTGCCGGCCTTGGCCAGAGCCATGACCACGTCCTGATACAGAGGCTCGCCCTGGGAGCCGGGCTCCTTGGTGCGGTCCAGAACTGCGATCTTCTTGGTGGTGGCAGGAATTGCTGCCAGCAGGTGCTTGGAGCTCCAGGGACGGAACAGACGGACCTTGATCAGACCCACCTTCTCGCCGTGCGCGTTCAGATAGTCGATGACTTCCTCGGCAACGTCACAGAAAGAGCCCATAGCCACGATGACGCGGTCAGCATCAGGTGCGCCGTAGTAGTTGAACAGCTGATAGTCAGTGCCCAGCTTGGCGTTGACCATCTGCATATACTTCTCCACAACTGCGGGCAGAGCGGTGTAGTACTTGTTGCAGGCCTCGCGGTGCTGGAAGAAGATATCGTCATTTTCGTGAGAGCCGCGCATAGCGGGACGCTCGGGGTTCAGGGAGTGCTTGCGGAACTCGGCCACAGCCTCCATATTGGTCATTTCCTTCAGATCCTCGTAATCCCAGATAGCGATCTTCTGGATCTCGTGGGAGGTACGGAAGCCGTCGAAGAAGTTGATGAAGGGTACGCGGCCTTCGATAGCAGCCAGGTGTGCGACAGCGCCCAGATCCATAACTTCCTGAACGTTGGACTCGGCCAGCATAGCAAAACCGGTCTGGCGGCAGGCGTAAACGTCGGAATGGTCACCGAAGATGTTCAGTGCCTGGGTAGCGACGGTACGTGCGGAGACGTGGAATACGCTGGGCAGCAGCTCGCCGGCGATCTTGTACATATTGGGGATCATCAGCAGCAGACCCTGGGAAGCGGTGTAGGTGGTGGTCAGCGCACCGGCGGCCAGAGAGCCGTGAACGGTACCTGCAGCACCTGCTTCGGACTGCATCTCGACGACCTTAACGGTATCGCCGAAGATGTTCTTACGGCCTGCAGCGGACCACTGGTCGACGTTATCGGCCATGGGGCTGGAGGGGGTAATGGGGTAGATGCCAGCAACCTCGGTAAAGGCATAGCTGACGTGGGCAGCAGCGGTATTGCCGTCCATTGTCTTAAATTTTCTTGCCAATGTGAAATACCTCCTAAAGTATTCAAATTTCGTCCCATATATCATAGCACTTTCGGTTTCGTTTGTAAAGGGAAATTCCCCTTCCTTTCGAGGAAAAAGTAAACAAAAATACAGATATTTTGCGCAAGGAAATGGCAGGCAAAGGAAAACGGAGAATGCCGAAGCACTCTCCGTTATGTATGCAGTTATTTCTTCGGCAGGTAGTCTTGGTAGTATTCAGCGATCTCCTGGATAGTGTGATCGCCGCTGAGAGATCCAATGTAACAGGTATCGTCCATTTTGAGCAGCCACATATCATAATCGGGGGAATGGCAGATGGTGTACATATATGAAGTGTGGATCAAAGCGTCGTCCCTGATAGCTTGCTCCAGATCGCCTTCGTATGTGACATTGTTGACGGCACCTGTGAGGGATTTGTAGTCCTCTAGAGAAGGGCTATTAAATCTGCTCATTTGGAGTTCAGTGGCGAGATAGCCTTCAAATGCACCAATCTTCAGGTTGTACCATTTTTCACCGAAAATGAGAGAATGGGTTTTGAAGCCACGCATTGAAATCTCTACAGTGCCGATGCTGTTGCCCTGGGCATCCAGCTTGGTGGCGGTGAGTGTGCGGATGATGGGACAAGGCCAGGGGATTAGACTTGCTGCAACGGCAATCAGAAGAACAAGTCCAATGATTCTGAATGTCTTTTTACGCAAGTTTCACACCTCCTACAATTGCATCACAAGCCGGGGACGAGACCCATAAAGTACTCGATGATCTCCCGGGTGGTGTGATCGCCGCTGGTGGATGTGACATAGTACCACTTTTCACCGCCATAGCGACAAGACAGGACAAAACAGTCAAGCTCTTCCGTGAAGGTCAATTCCATGATTGCCCAGTCAAAGGCATCGCCGGGTGCGCCGTTTCCGGCAAAAGAAAGACTTAAAAATTCTCTGCCCAGCTCCTTGCCGAAGCGGGAGATAATGCCGCCCGGGCGAAGGTCGCCGGTATCCGATATTTTGATGTCCCGTAAGGTATCAAAATCGTCGATTTCCAGAACATAGCGTTCTTCCTGGAATAGATAATTCAGCTTTGTTCCCGTAATGTGAATATCAAAAGTTCCAAGCTCGTTGCCCTCGTCATCCAGCTTGGTCATCGTAAGCGTTTTGTCGATTTTGGTCGGCCAGGGGAAATGGTATACCGCACCGGCAAGGAAGATTACGGCAAGCAAAATACTGATGACGGTTACAACTGTTTTTTTACGCATCGTCGATGACCTCCCTGATATGAAAATTTGAATAGAGATATATGCAACTATTCACCAATAAAATACCACAAAAAGGAAAATGCGTCAAGAAAAAAGTGGGGCAACGGAGTGCGGAACGATGTAATTTTGCTTGTATTCTTGCCCTAAATGCGGTATAATGCTTAAAAAGAGCGAAAAGGGGAGAGTATCTATGATCTGCAGCGTGAAAACCTTGGGAATCAACGGTATTCGCGGCACCGGCGTGGTGGCGGAATGTTATATTTCCAACGGTCTGCCCGGCTTTGATATCGTCGGTCTTCCTGATGCGGCGGTGAAAGAGGCGAGAGAGCGTGTCCGTGCTGCTGCCAAGAACTCCGGTCTTACTTTCCCTACCAGCCGGATCACGGTCAATCTCGCCCCTGCCAATGTGAAGAAAGCCGGTACCCATTACGACCTGCCCATTCTTTTGAGCATTATGGCGGCTTCCGGCGGTGTCCGCAGACCCAAGTCCAGCTCCGCATTTATCGGCGAGGTCAGTTTGGACGGTCAGCTTCGGGCGGTGCCCGGTGTGCTGCCCATGGCGCTGGCTGCAAAGAAAGAGGGTATTCAGGCGCTGTTCGTGCCTTATGAAAACGCGGCGGAAGCGACCCTTGCCAGAGGTCCGGCGGTTTACGGCATCCGCACTGTCCGGGAGCTGGTAGCAGGCTTGAACGGCGAAGCGGAGCTGAAAGAGGAGCCGCTTTGGCTGCCCGAAAAAACCCAGACCAATATTGCGGACTTTAAGGACGTGCTGGGTCAGGAAAATGTGAAGCGCGCGCTGGAGGTTGCCGCAGCCGGCAGCCACAATGTGCTGCTGATCGGACCTCCCGGCTCCGGCAAAAGTATGCTCAGCAAGCGGCTGCCCTCCATTTTGCCGGATATGACCTGGGAGGAATCTCTGGAAGTCAGCCAGATCTACTCTGTGATGGGACTTCTGACGGCGAAAAATCCGCTGGTGACCCATAGACCTTTCCGATCACCCCACCATACCATCTCCAATGCCGGTCTTGCCGGCGGCGGCACCAATCCCAAGCCCGGCGAGATATCCATGGCGCACATGGGCGTGCTGTTTCTTGACGAGTTGCCGGAATTTAAGAAGGATACATTGGATATGATGCGCCAGCCCCTGGAGGACGGCATCGTTACCATCTCCCGGGTTTCCGGCGCTGTCAGCTATCCGTCGGAATTTATGCTGGTGTGCGCTATGAATCCCTGCAAATGCGGCTGGAGCGGTGACCCCAGCGGTCGCTGTACCTGCTCGGAGCGGTCGATCCGTGAGTACCGCAGCCGGATCTCCGGTCCGTTGCTGGATCGCATCGACATCGTGGTGGAAGTGCCGGCGGTGCATTTTGAGGAGCTGCGGGAGCGTGCGGAGGCAGAGCCGTCTGCCGCTATCAAGCAGCGTGTGGATGCCGCAAGAGCGCGGCAGCATCAGCGCTTTAACGGCAAGGGCAATATGTGCAACGCCCGGATGGGTCCGGACGAGATGCGTGCCTTCTGCGAGCTGGACGATCAATGTGCCGCCCTGATGAAGCAGGCCTTTGATACCCTTGGCCTGACCGCCAGAAGCTATGACCGCATCCTGAAGGTGGCAAGAACGGTCGCCGACCTGGACGGCAGTGAGAATATTCAGCCCAAGCATATTGCGGAGGCCATCCAGTACCGGGTGGTAAACCTGGAAATTTGATAAAGTGAGGAATCACAAGTGAAAGAGATTTTTCTGTTGAAATTAGGCGAAATCGTCTTAAAAGGCGCCAACAAGCGGCAATTTGAAAGCAAACTGCGGCAAAATATCCGCCGCCGGATGAAGGCCTACGGCAATTTCGATGTGTATCTGATCCAGTCCACAGTCTATGTGGAGCCCATGGATGATGCCTGCGACATCGACGGCGCATGGGAAGCCTGCAACTCCATTTTCGGCGTTGTCAGCCTTTGCCGCTGCCGCCCCTGCGAGAAGAATATGGATGCCATTTTTGCTGCCGTGGAGGAGTATCTGGGTGACGATCTGGACTGTGCCAAGTCCTTCAAGGTGGAGTCCAAGCGCTCGGACAAGCGGTTCCCCATGACCTCCATCGCCATCTCCCAGGAGATCGGCGGTCGCCTGGCAGAAGCCCATCCCGGTGTGGCTGTGGATGTGCATGATCCGGACTATACGGTGTATGTGGAGATCCGGGATCTGGCAGCCTATGTTCACGGTCCCGCGCAGCCCGGTGCCGGCGGTCTGCCCACCGGCGTTGGCGGACGCGCGATGTGCCTGCTGTCCGGCGGCATCGACTCTCCCGTGGCGGCGTATATGATCGCCAAGCGCGGTGTGGAGATCGAGTGCGTCCACTTTTTCTCCTATCCCTACACCTCCCAGCTTGCCAAGGATAAAGTGCTGGAGCTGGCACGGCTGGTGACCCGCTACAGCGGTCGGATGACGGTGGATATCGTTTCCTTCACGGAAATCCAGGAAGCCATCCGGGACAACTGCCCCGAGGAGTTCTTTACCCTGATCATGCGGCGCTTTATGATGGAGATCGCCCAGCGTATCGCAAAGCAGCACGGCTGCGGCGCACTGATCACCGGTGAAAACCTGGGTCAGGTGGCATCCCAGACTATGGAGGCCATGACCGTTACCGGCGCAGTGGTGGATATTCCCGTATTTATGCCCCTGGTGGGTATGGACAAGGAGGAGATTGTTACCATCGCCCGGAGAATCGGCACACTGGAAACTTCCATTTTGCCCTATGAGGATTGCTGCACCGTCTTTACCCCCAAGCATCCCAAGACCAAGCCCACCTTAGGTCAGGTCATCCACGCGGAGCGCGATCTCGACCGGGAAGCGCTGATCCAAAAGGCGCTGGATACCTATGAAAAGGTTACGGTGAAGTACCATGATGAAACTGGCATCTGAGGTCATTCAGGCTCTCGCCGGAAAAACACTGGCAACAGCGGAAAGCTGCACTGGCGGTATGATCGGGCAGCTGCTGACCGGCATTTCCGGCGCATCCACGGTGTATAAGGGCGGCATTATCAGCTACACCAACGAGGTCAAGCAGAAGGTTTTGGGCGTCGATGGCGAAATGCTTGCGAATATCGGCCCGGTTTCCGCGCCGGTGGCGCAGGCGATGGCGGTCGGCGCACGCAGAGCGCTGAATACAGACGCAGCCGTTTCGGTCACCGGTCTGGCAGGTCCCGGCGGTGATGATTTCGGCAATCCCGTTGGCACGGTGTTCGTGGGCTTTGACAGTGCGGCAAAGCACGAGGTCAAGGAATTCCACTTCACCGGCGACCGGGAGTCCGTCCGCCGTCAGGCAGCGGAAGCGGCGCTGAAGCTGGTACTGGAGAATATTCAGTGAGCAACAGAATCGTGGATAAGGAGATCACCCTTGTCCGATACTATCCCAATTACAAGACGGCGCTTGCCTGGTATCAGGATCTGGAGCTGTGCAGGCAGGTGGATAACCGGGATACGGTGTACGATCTGCCCCTGCTGAAGGGAATGTACAAGTATCTGGATAGGCACGGAGATCTGTTTTATATCAAGTATAAGAATCGTCTGTGCGGTGATGTGTGCCTGCAGCCCGATGGCGAGATCAATATTGTGATCGCAAAGCCGTTCCAGAATCGGCACATCGGCAGACGGGTGATCGGCGAAATCATAAATCTGGCAAAAGAAAAGAACATTCCGCAACTGCGTGCGCAGATCTACACCTTCAACACACAGTCGCAGCGAATGTTCCAAAAAGCCGGCTTTACAAAAGCGGATGCTACGCATTATATGCTGCAGCTGTAAGAATGGAGACAAAAAGCCTCCCTTTACACAAGAAAGCCTTGGGCGCAGCCGCGCCGGAATAAAACAAAACCGACCTATGTTTCATAGGTCGGTTTTTGATTTAGTAACCGGGGTTGTAGTTAACGATGATGTCCTTCTTGGTCAGCTCGGAGACGTCCGAAATCTCGTTGCCGTAGACGCTGACCTTCACCAACTTGGGGCAGTTGGCAAGGGAATTGACGTAGTAAAGCTGGTTGTAGTCCATGATCACCTCGTTCAGGTGCTTGTAGCCGGCAAGGGTGGTGATGGAGCCCAGCTTGTTGTAAGAGCCGTCAATGGTGACCAGCGCGCAATCCAATTCCCACTCCGGCAGCTTCTTTACCTCATTACGGGAGAAATTCAGCTTCTGCAGTTTATTTAAGGACGCCAGACAGCTGATGTCCGTCAGCTTGTTATTGGAAATGTCCAGATTGGTCAGGGAGTTCATAGTCTGCAGCGCGGTAACGTCGGTCAGGGAATTGAAGGGCGCGGAAAGTGTGGACAGCTTGGGGATGTTTTCAACGCCGGAAAGGCTTTCCAGAACGTTGTTGCCCACATACAGCTTCGTCAGGGATTCGCAGGTGCCCAGGGGGGTCAGGGAGGACAGCGCATTGTAGGATACATCCAGCGTCTTGAGGGCTGACAGTGTGCTAAGGGCATTCAGGGAATCCAGCGCGTTATGGCTGACATCCAGCTCCTTCAGACCGGTCATAAACGACAGCGGCGACAGATCCCGGATGGTATTGTTGCTTAAGTTCAGGTAAGTCAGCTTGGATGCGGTGCCCAGGGGTTCGATGTTGGACAGGCTGCAGCCGCTTAAGGTCAGCTTTGTCAGGCTGGGCAAAGCGCCGATGACCTGAAGATCTTCGGTGCTGACCAGACAGTCGGTAAGGGTCAGGGTGGAAAGGTACGCCATATTCCGCAGACCTTCCAGAGAATCGCCGGTGCCGCCCTGGATGGTAAGGGTCTCAAGCCCGGTCAGATATGCCAGATCCTCGTAGCTCTTGACGCCGCCGGTCAGCTTTAAGGATGTGATCTTCCAAAGCTGATCGGATTGCAGTGTGGCATCCGCGGATACGCCCAGCTTCTTGCGGACAGCGGCATCGATCACGCTGTCTTTCAATGTGACCTCCTCCACCACGCCGCCAACGGTGTAGCCGTAGATGGCAAGGGGGCTTACCAGACCGTTTTCACCCAAGACCAGGGCGAAGATCCGGTTTTCACCGCCTACCAGTGTAAATTCACCGCTGCTGGGCGAACTGCCGGTGGAGGGGTAGGTACCGTCGGTGGTGGCGTAGAGCTTGCCTTCGTAATCGGAAAGCGTGACGGTGATATACTGGCTGTAAAAGCCGGGCTCGGCGCTGACGGTGGGCAGCTTGGGACGTATTGCATCCAGCTCTGCCTTGATGGTGGGGTTGCTGATGTTGTCCAGCATATCCACGGCATCCAGCAGCTTGTTCTGCTCTACGAAGGTCTTGCAAAGGGCGATGTACAGCTCTGCCGAGCCGCCGTCGGCAATGGCGTCCCGAAGGGTGATCTCTGCTTTGGTATAGTTGCCGATGGACTTGAAATGCTCTGCCAGCTCAATGGCGATGATCTCGTTATCATCCACTTGCGAATAGGCGGTGGTATATAGCCAGGCGGCGATCTC
The DNA here is from genome assembly GCA_017436955.1 of Oscillospiraceae bacterium. Classification (GTDB taxonomy): domain Bacteria; phylum Bacillota; class Clostridia; order Oscillospirales; family Oscillospiraceae; genus Faecousia. The sequence goes on from JAFSCD010000013.1 coordinate 8,316, forward strand.
GTGCTGACCGTGCGCTTCAAAATACCGTGCCTGATTCAACAGAAAGTCACGGGTGAAGCCGCGGTCATACACAAACAGATACCAAATGCAACTGCATATAATTACGATCGCAAGCAGGATCGGTAAAATTCGTTTCAGGGCTCGATTCATTCTGTTCGCTCCGTTCAGATAGAATTCTGTATAAATTATACTAATCCCGGTGGAGGATGTCAAGAAGGCGGTTAATTTTGGACAGCCTTTCGCCAGGTCTCGACAAATTCCCTTCCGTCCGGCTGATAAAATAAGCGCGGAGGGATGCATATGGATAAAAAGTGGAAGCCCATCGTGGTGGCGGTGGCGCTGGGCGTGATCTTACCCCAGGTGCTGCTTCGGGCATCGAAGCCGACGCAGCAGCCGCTGCCCACGCAGGAAGCCACACAGCCCCAGACCCAGCAATCGGTAACGGCGCGATCTACATATTTGCCAATGCTGACGGAGCAGGGTGACGTTCACGTGGCAGAGCTGGAGCAGTATGTGCTGGGCGTGGTTCTGGCGGAAATGCCGGCAGAATTTGAAGAGGAAGCCCTGAAAGCCCAGGCGGTGGTGGCGCGCACCTATGCGCTGCGCAGATTGCTTCGGCGCGATCACCACGCAGACGCGGCGGTTTGCACCGATCCCGGATGTTGCCAGGCGTATATGACGAAAGAGGAATTTCTGGAAAGTGGGGAGCCCGCTGCGGCTTATGATAAAATTGCCCGGGCAGTAGCGCTTACGGAGGGACAAGTATTGACCTATGACGGAGAGCTGATCGAGGCTACCTATTTTTCCTGCTCCGGCGGCAGAACGGAGGACGCGCTGGCGGTATGGGGCGAGGCGATTCCCTATTTGCAGGCGGTGGACAGCCCCGGTGAGGAAAATGCAGACCAATACTGGGAAGAGGCCCGCTTTACTGCCGAAGAATTTGAAGAAGCCCTGGGGCGTGAGCTGTCCGGCACACCGAAGGATTGGCTGGGGAAACGGACATTTACCCCCGGCGACGGCGTGCAGACCATGGTGATCGGCGGCATTACCTACACCGGCACCCGGCTGCGTGCTTTGCTGGGCTTAAATTCCACCGCTTTTTTGATGACAGCGGACGCGGACGGCATCACCGTGGAGACCCTTGGCAAAGGGCATCGGGTGGGTATGAGCCAATACGGTGCAGACGCTATGGCGAAAAGCGGCAGCAGCTACGGCAAAATTTTGATGCATTACTATCAGGGGACGAGAATTGACAAATGGGAGAATATCTTGTAAGATAAGGTAACATATCTTTAGAAAGGGGGAAGCGCTTCATGCCTATCAGAATCCCCAATGATCTGCCGGCAGCCGAAACGCTGCAGCAGGAGAATATATTCGTAATGCCCCAGAACCGGGCGCTGACCCAGGATATCCGTCCGCTGGAGATCGTGCTGCTGAATCTGATGCCCACCAAGATTACCACGGAGACCCAGCTGAGCCGTTTGCTGGGCAATACGCCCCTGCAGGTGAATTTGACGCTGATGCATACCACGATGCACCAGTCCAGAAATACCTCCCAGGAGCATATGCTGTCGTTCTATAAGAGCTTTGCGGAGCTGAAGGACCGCAAGTTTGACGGCATGGTGATCACCGGTGCGCCGGTGGAAAAGCTGGCGTTTGAGGACGTTGACTATTGGCCGGAGCTGTGCGAAATTATGGAGTGGAGCAAAAAGAATGTCCATTCCACCTTCCACATCTGCTGGGGCGCACAGGCAGGACTTTATTACCACTACGGTGTGGATAAGGTGGCGCTGCCAGAGAAGATGTTCGGCGTATTTCCCCATACGGCTGACTATAAGCGGTCCATCCTGCTCCGGGGCTTTGACGATCAGTTCTGGGTGCCCCATTCCCGGCACACTACGGTGCTGCGTGAGGATATTGAAAAGGTGCCGGAGCTGAAGATCCTGGCATCCTCGGAGGAAAGCGGCGTCTACGCCATTTCCACCAAGGGCGGCAGGCAGATCTTCATTACCGGTCACTCCGAGTATGATCCGCTGACGCTTCAAAGCGAATACCTGCGGGATAAAAACCAGGGTCTGCCCATCGGCGTACCGAAAAATTATTATCCCAATGACGATGACACCCAGGTGCCCATCGTCCGCTGGCGCGGTCACGCCAATCTGCTGTTTTCCAACTGGCTCAATTATTTCGTCTACCAGACCACGCCCTACGACATTATGTCCATCGGCGAGAATGAAGAATAAAAAAACAGAGGTCGCAAGACCTCTGTTTTTTTGTATAAAAGCGCTGTACTTTTGGGGAAAATTCAGGGAAAGACTTGCGCACGGGAGAAAAGAATGCTATAATGTTTTCAATTATGACTATAAGGAGCCACTATGGGAGAGCCGCAGTACCGTTTGGAAGGAATTGTCCATACGCGCTCGGAGCAAATGGAGGATTTTGAAGGTCCGCTGGACGTCATTTTCCTGCTGCTGAGCAAAAATAAAATAGAGATCCAGGACGTTTCCATCACGGCCATTCTGGAGCAGTATCTGGCATATCTGGACGAGATGAAGCGGCTGGATATGGAGATCGCCAGTGAGTTTATCACCATGGCATCCCACCTGATGCTGATCAAGACCAAGATGCTGCTGTCTGCCGCGGAACGGGAAGAAGCCCAGTCCGAGCTGGATATCCTGCGGCAATCGCTGATCGAGCGCCAGCGCAAGGAGGCCATTGAGCAGATCCGCACCGCTATCAGCTGGCTGGAGCCGAGAAATGAGATCGGCCGCTGCCTGTTTGTCAAGCATCCGGAGCCCATCAGCAGAAGCCAGACCTACCGCTATCAGCACGAGGTCAACGATATGCTGCGCGCGCTGGATGAGATCGCCGAGCGCAATCAGCGCCGTTTGCCGCCGCCCACGGTGAATTTCAAGGGCATCGTCGGCAAGGAGCCCTATCCCGTGACCCGTAAGGTCAGGGAGGTGCTGCGGCAGCTTGTGCTGCGTGGCGTGGAAAAGCTGAAAAATCTGTTTCGGGGCAACAAGAGCCGCTCCGAGATCGTTGCCACCTTCCTGGCGGTGTTGGAGATGTGCAAGGTCGGCTCTGTAACGCTGGAGGATGATGTTTCCGGCGAGAATCCCAACGTCCGTGTGCTGGATGCGGAAATCCCGGTAAAGGAGGAGTCCTGATGGAACTGGAACAATTACAAAGAGCCATTGAGGCGATCCTCTTCGCTGCCGGTGAGCGTGTGGAGGCATCTCGTCTGGCAATGGCATTGGAAACCGATGTTAAAGAGATCGTTGCCGCTGCCGACGCGCTGGCGGACGAGCTGGCGTTTGCGCGCAGAGGCATCCGTATTCTGAAGCTGGAAAAGGGTTACCAGATGGTTTCCTCCGGCGAAATGGCGGACTATATTACCAAGGCGCTGGAGACCCGAAAGCCGCCGAAGCTGTCTGCGTCCCAGCTGGAGACCCTGACCATCGTCGCTTACTATCAGCCCGCTACCAAGGCGATGATCGAGCAGATCCGCGGTGTGGACAGCTCCTACTCCGTTGGCGCGCTGCTGGATAAAAAGCTGATCGAGGAAGCCGGCAGACTGAACGTGCCCGGCAGACCCATTTTGTACCGCACCACACCGAATTTCCTGCGTACCTTTGGCATCTCCACGCTGGAGGAGCTGCCGCCCATTGAAAAGGTCAGCTTCGGCGAGCCGGAAATCGTGGAAGAAATGGAGCAGCAGGTCATTGAAGAGCCTGCCGCAGCCACGGAGGAAGCCTGATGTGGTGGCTGATGGTGCCGGCTGTATTGGCGGCGCTGGCATTTCTTCCGCTGGGTATCAAGGCGAAGTATGACGAAGGCGGTGCAGCCGCCTGGCTGATCTTAGGGCCGTTTCGCCCGGTGCTGTACCCGACCCAAAAGAAGAAAATGAAGCCCAAAGAGGACGAAGCCGCCAAGCCGAAGGAAAAGTCTGCCGGCAAAGCGGAAAAAGGCGGCAGCTTTTCGGATTTCTTCCCTCTGGTGGAAGCGGTGCTGGATTTTTTGGGCGACCTGCTTTGCCGCAAGCTGCGGGTGAAAAAGCTGCAGGCCAGAGTGATCCTGGCAGGGGATGACCCCTGCGATCTGGCGGTAAACTACGGAAGAGCCTGGGCTGCACTTGGCAATCTCGTGCCGGTGCTGGAACGGTTTTTCATAATCAAAGAGCGCGATCTGCAGGTAGAGTGCGACTTTACTGCGGAAAAGATCCTGGTAGATGCCCACCTGGAGCTGACGATCACTCTGGGCAGACTCCTGCACCTTGGCGCGCGTCACGGCATCCGGGTGCTGCGTGAATACTTCAAAATTGTAAAATTAAGAAAAGGCGGTGCTGTATAATGAGCCAAACCCTTCCCAATATGCTGGAAAATACCATTGCAAAGATCCGTGAGATGGTAGATGTCAATTCCGTCATCGGCGAGCCCATCACCACGGCTGACGGCGTAACCATCATCCCCGTTTCCAAGGTCAGTGTGGGCTTTGGCGGCGGTGGCAGCGACTATGTTTCCCGGAATGTCAACAAGCAGGAAAACCCCTTCGCCGGTGGCGCAGGCGGCGGCGTCAAGGTGACGCCCATCGCTTTTTTGATCGTGAAGGAAGGCTCTGTCCGGATGCTGCCGGTGGCAACGCCTGCCAATACCACGGTGGACCGACTGGTGGAGCAGGTGCCCGACGTGCTGGATAAGATCGCAGCTTTTGTGGATTCTCACACCAAGAAGGCAGAATAATTCTTCCTCCTGCGGCAATACTAGCCGTGGGTGAGAAGAATGAAAAAACGACTGATTCGGACGGCGGCTGCCCTGGTGGCGGCCGCTGCGCTACTACCTTGCCGGGTGCAGGCGATTTCTGCGCAGAAGGCGATCCTGATGGATGCCGAAACCGGTCGGGTGATCTATGAAAAGGATGCTTACAGCCGCAGCCTGATCGCCAGCACCACCAAGATCATGACCGCTCTGGTGGTCTGCGAGCAGTGTAATGTGCTGGATCGGGTGCGGATCCCCAAGAAGGCTGTGGGTATCGAAGGCTCTTCCATATACCTGAAAGAAGGAGAGATCCTGACGGTTCAGGAGCTTCTTTACGGTATGATGCTCCACAGCGGTAACGATGCGGCGGTGGCGCTGGCAATTTACTGCGGCGGTACGGTGGAAGGCTTTGTGCAGCTGATGAACGATAAGGCTTATCGTTTGGGGCTGACAGGTACCCATTTTGAAAATCCCAATGGGCTGGACAGCCCGAATCATTACTCCACGGCACGGGATCTGGCGGTGCTGACCGCAGTGGCGATGCAAAACCCCATCTTCGCGCAAACGGTATCCACAAAATCCGTGCGGATAGGGGAGCGGAGCCTGCAAAATCACAATAAGCTATTGTGGCGCATCGACGGCGCCGATGGGGTCAAGACCGGCTATACCAGGGCCGCAGGGCGGATATTGGTGTCCAGCGTCCGGCGTGACGGTCGGCGGCTGATCTGCGTCACCATCAATGACGGCAACGACTGGGCAGACCATCAGTTGCTTTTGGAGGATGCGTTCCGGCGGTATGAAAACCGGGTCATTGTCCGTGCCGGGGATATTCTGGGACAGCGCAGCGTGCTGTCCGGCGATGCCGATACGGTGCAGCTGGTGGCGGCAGAGGATTTTAGCTTCGCGCTGACGGCGCAGGAGCAGCCCCGGATATTGCTGTCCGGGTCGGAATTTGATTATGCGCCGGTGGTGCGTGGCGCCGATGCCGGCTACGCCTATATTCTTTTGGACGAAAAGCCCATCGGCAAGATTCGCCTTATTTACGGCGAAACGGTGGAGCAGATCAGACAGCAGGAAAAGATACCGTTTTGGAAACGCTTACTGGGAGGTGCGCTATGACGGAACGATTGCAGAAAATATTGTCCGGCCGTGGCGTAGCTTCCCGGCGTGCGGCGGAAAAGCTGATTACCGACGGACGGGTGAGCGTCAACGGTCGGGTGGCACTTTTGGGTGAAAGCGCCGACCCGGATGTGGATGAGATCTTACTGGATGGGAGACCGCTCCCATCCATCTCCCAAAGCGTGTACATCCTGCTGCATAAGCCCAGAGGCTACGTGACAACGGTCACCGATGACCGGGGCCGAAAAACGGTGATGGAGCTGGTGGCGGATTGTCCTGCCAGGGTCTATCCCGTAGGACGGCTGGATATGGACTCCGAGGGCTTGCTGCTGCTTACCAATGACGGTGATTTTGCCAACGCACTGATGCACCCGAAGCACAATGTAGATAAGACCTATGAGGTTTGGATCACCGGCTATCACAATGCGGCGCTTTCGCTTCTGGCACGCCCCATTACGCTGGACGGCTATACCATCCGCAAGCCGGAGGTGAAGCTGCTGTGGGAAGACGGCGGCAAAGCCAAGCTGCTGGTGACCATCCACGAGGGCAGAAACCGGCAGATCCGCAGAATGTGCGAAGCGGCAAACCTGCGTGTCACCAGGCTTCGCCGTATCATCGAAGGCAGCCTGAAGCTGGGAGATCTGCCCCTGGGCAAATGGCGGTACTTAACGAAGGAAGAAATAGAAAGCATATAAAATCGTCTCCAACCGGAGACGATTTTTGCAATTTTTGCGTCAACGTCTTGCAAAAATGCAGGAAAACTGTTATGATGGTTGCAATCATTGACCGAAAGAAGGCGCATCGTAGTGAGTAACGATATTTTGTCCGTCCTGCAAAGCAAAATGCCCGAGTTTTCCAAGGGTCAGCGGCGCTTGGCACAGTATATCATCGAATTTTATGACAAGGCGGCATTTTTGACCGCCAGCCGTTTGGGAAAGGCTGTGGGCGTATCGGAATCCACGGTGGTTCGCTTTGCGGTGGAATTGGGCTTTGACGGCTATCCCAGTATGCAGAAGGCTATGCAGGAGATGGTCGTCAACCGGCTGACCTCCGTGCAGCGCATCGAGGTGGCAAATGACCGTATCGGTGACCAGGATATCGTTTCCATGGTGCTGCAGGCGGATATGGAAAAGCTCCGCAAGACCGGCGAGACTCTGGACAGAAATGAATTTCAGGCGGCGGTAAATGCCATTTTGAAGGCCAAGCGGGTCTATATTCTGGGCGTGCGGTCTGCTGCGGCGCTGGCGAATTTCCTGGGCTATTACTTAAACTATATGTTCCGCAACGTTCATATCGTTACCGCTTCCGGCGCAGGCGAAATGTTTGAGCAGATCGTGGGCGTGGGCGCGGAGGATGCGGTGATCGCATTCAGCTTCCCCAGATATTCCTCCACCACTGCCAAGGGCGCACAGTATTGCCGTTCCACCGGCGCTACGGTCATCGGTGTCACCGACAGCCGGCTGTCGCCGCTGGGTCAGAATTGCGATCACGTGCTGCTGGCAAAGAGCGATATGGTGTCCCTGGTGGATTCCCTGGTGGCGCCGCTGAGCCTTGTCAACGCCCTGATCGTCGCGCTGGCAGCCAAGCGGGAAAAGGAGCTGGGACGCACCTTCAACGCCCTGGAGCATATTTGGGAAGAATACAATGTTTACGAAAAGCAGGTCGATACGCTATGACATTTGACGGCATTATCATCGGCGGCGGTCCGGCAGGTATGTTTGCGGCCATCACCGCAGCCCGGCAGGGACAGAAGGTGCTTTTGCTGGAGCGCAACGACCGCCTGGGTAAAAAGCTGCTGATCACCGGCAAGGGCAGATGCAACGTGACCAATGCCTGCACCGCCCAGGAGGTCCTGCAGAATGTGCCGAGAAACGGCAGATTCCTGTTTAGCGTTATGGCAGCCTGTCCACCGGATAAGGTGATGACCTTTTTTGAAAAAAGAGGCTGCCCGCTGAAGGTGGAGAGGGGCAACCGCGTGTTCCCCGTGACTGACCGTTCCCAATCCGTGCTGGATTGCCTGCAAAATGAAATGCGGCGGCAGAACGTTACTGTCCGCACCGCCCGGGTCAGGGAGATCCTGACAGAGAACGGGTGCGTTTGCGGCGTGCGCACTGACCGTGAATGTATCCGGGCAAGCTGGGTGATCCTGGCTACCGGCGGCTTGAGCTATCCCACCACCGGCTCCACCGGCGACGGCTACGCTATGGCCGCTGCGTTGGGGCATACCGTCACGCAGACAGAAGGCTCTCTGGTGCCGCTGGAGACGGCAGGGGAGGACTGTCAGCAGATGCAGGGTCTCAGCCTGCGGAACGTGGGCGTGAAGCTGCTGAACGAGAAGAACAAGGTGCTGTATAAGGACTTTGGCGAGCTGCTGTTTACCCATTTTGGCATCAGCGGTCCTACGGTGCTCAGCGCCAGCGCGCATATCAAGGGGAATTGCCGGCTGGTGATCGACCTGAAGCCGGCGCTGGAGGAAGGCAAGCTGGACAGCCGTATCCTGCGTGATCTGGAAATGTATAAAAACCGCACCATGGAAAACGCGCTGACAGATCTGCTGCCCCGGTCTATGATCCCGGTGATTTTGCGCAGATGTGAAATTGATGCCGGGATGCAGGCCAACAGCCTGACCAAGCAGCAGCGCCGGGCATTGGTGGAAAATCTGAAGGGCTTTGACCTGCAGATCACCGGCAAGCGCCCGGTAGCGGAGGCTATCATCACCTCCGGCGGTGTCAAGGTGTCGGAGATAGACCCCAAGACCATGGGCTCCAAGCTGATCTCCGGGCTGTATTTTGCCGGTGAGATCATTGATTGCGATGCCTATACCGGCGGCTTTAACCTGCAGATCGCCTGGGCGACCGCCTATGCTGCCGGCATGGCGGCAAGCGGCTGCGATCAGGAGAAACAGGGCGTTTTGTGAGGGAAAAATTCCTCCAAAAAACTAATAAAAAATGCTTGACAAACAGATATAGGATGTGTATAATAAAACCCGTCGCTGAAGCAATATGCGGATGCGGCCGGTTTGGGAGCATAGCTCAGCTGGGAGAGCATCTGCCTTACAAGCAGGAGGTCACAGGTTCGAGCCCTGTTGTTCCCACCATACATCTGGCCCTGTGGTGCAGTCGGTTAGCACGCCAGCCTGTCACGCTGGAGGTCGACGGTTCGAGTCCGTTCGGGGTCGCCATAAAGCATCTGAGTGGAGCGCAAGCTCCGCTCGATATGCCTCTGTAGCTCAGTAGGTAGAGCAGCGGACTGAAAATCCGCGTGTCGTTGGTTCGATTCCGACCGGAGGCACCATGGTTCCCTTTGGGAACCAAGATGCGGGTGTAGCTCATCCGGTAGAGCGCCACCTTGCCAAGGTGGAGGTAGCGAGTTCGAGCCTCGTCACCCGCTCCAAAAAAGATGAGGAACGCAGAAAAACGCGTTCCTTATTTCATACGGTACCGTAGCCAAGTGGTAAGGCACGAGTCTGCAAAACTCTGATCCGCCAGTTCAAATCTGGCCGGTACCTCCAGAAAAGACAAGTCGAAAGACTTGTCTTTTCTTTTTCGATGAAATTCGTTCCTCACGGAACGAGTGGAATACGCTAACGCGTGTGAAATTGCCTACGGCAGTGAAATACGCCTGCGGCGTGTGAGAGAACGAATTTCATTTCACATTTTGTGACAGCAAAATATTTCATAATCCATAGGGATTTTTTCATATGGCTTAAGCCATATTTCATTTATTCTTGCACCTTTTCCACATTTATGCTATACTGAAACCAAGGCGGTGATACTATGAAACACATTTTGATCGTTGTTGATATTCAAAAGGATTTTGTCGATGGCGCGCTGGGAACGGCGGAAGCGGTTGCGATCCGGGAAAATGCCGCGAAGCTGATCAAAAACTTTGACGGCGATATTTTCGTTACTTACGATACCCATTTTGAAAATTATATGCAAACAGCAGAGGGCAGCAAGCTGCCTGTTCCGCATTGCATCAAGGGCACGGCAGGCTGGGAACTGGACAAGACCATAGCAAACGCGCTGGAGGGGAAGGATTACACCAAGGTGGAGAAAGTTACCTTCGGCTCGGTAGACCTGCCCCGGCTGGTGAAGAACGCCGTGAGGGATGCGGATTTTGACATCACGCTGATCGGTCTTTGCACCGATATCTGCGTGGTTTCCAATGCGCTGATCTTAAAGGCGCATTTCCCTGAAAAGGAGATCTATGTGCCTGCCGATTGCTGTGCAGGCGTAACGGTGGACACCCACAATGCGGCACTGACAACGATGCGTATGTGCCAGATCAATGTGATTGAATAACAAAAAGACCTCACTTGTGAGGTCTTTTTGTGCTCTTCTTTTTATTTTTTATCATCCCCCCCTGCGAAAAAGCGAAGCTTGGGCTGTTCTGGTTATTACAGCAGAAAAATCCATCCCATAAGAACAGGAGGCACGGATGAAGAAAACCATTGACCTTCATATCCCATTCGGTTTCCGTTTGGACGATGAAATTGAATATATGAAAGTTTGGGAAGCGGAGAAATATCTGCTTTCCAAAAGAATCAGACGCTATACCAAGGCTATGCGGCACGGCGAGAATGCCGAGCTGCACGCAAGATGGCTGACCTGTCCCCATTGCGCAAGCCGTTACGCGGCCAACGCGGATTCACCCCTTTTCAACCGCTCGGCTGTCAGCGGTGTCTTTTCCGCACGGCTGACCAAAGCGCAGATCAGCAACTGGGCGTCGCTGCAAATGTCCATCTTTGACGAGGCGCAGATGCGTGAGCTGGTGATCGTGCCGCCCATTATGTCCCTTTCCAGATTCACTTGCCCCAAATGCGAGAATAAATCCTTCAAAAGCGCTGCCACACGGCACGTGCAGCTTTCTGCCGCCGGCAGGAAGATCATCCTCAAAAGCGAGGTCTCCCAGCTCGATGAGCTGCTGTCCCTGAACTGGGGCAAAATCAGCGAGATCAGGATCAGCTTCCCGATCTACGAGGTGCTGACCTTTGATCTGGGCAGAGGCGCTGTGTACATCAAAATGGAAAACGCCGAGGGAGAGATCCTGTGCCGGCGTGATATTACGGAAGCACCCGAGCTGCTTGCGGGCGGCGCTTCCTGTAAGCTCCTGACCCAGAACAAGCTGGTGCAGCGCAATATTTTGCGGCTGTTTCGGGAAATGTGGGGCGGGGAGCTGCCCGTCACCTGGCGGCAGATGGACGTACAGAAGCTGTTTCAGATGACCGTGTTTGTGGGCTATCCCAGGAGCTTTTACGCCAGTATTCCCTATGCGCAAAATTCCTTCCGGATCGACAAGGATTTCCGTGCCAGAGCAAGAAGGCTGCATCTGGCGGACAATTTGGATGCGCTCTGCCAGAATTCGGCGCTTCCGCAGATGAAATCGTTGCGGCGTGCGCTGTTTGAGGATCCGGGGCTGTTCTTCTATCTTCCCGAAGCGGAGCTGGTCTGGGAAGCCATCGGCGATGCCAATCTGATGGTGCGCTTCCTGCAGCAGCCGCGTGTATACGAGGTGCTGTCGGAGCTGCATTTGCGTCCCGGCATTTTGCTGTTTCTGCGTGATTTCTGCGCTGTCAAGGGTGCGCCGGTTTTGCTGGCGAATATTGAGGACAACTGGAGCTTTTTGTGCAACAGAGCAATTGAATATTGCTGTATGAGTGAGCGGATGCGCCTGCAGACGCGGCAAAAGTGGGAGCATAATGGCGATCAGAAAAATTCGGACAGTATTTACTCCCTTCCTATGCGCCGTCCCGATGAGACCATCAAGGACTGCGTGATCGACGGCTTTACCTTTATGTGGCTGCGAAGCAGCAACGATTATGCTATTGCGGCGGAGCATCTGAACAACTGCCTGAGAGAATGGCGTCCCCACAATTCGCCCGTTGTGGGTGTCCGCAGGAAGGATAGGCTCGTGGCTGCCATTGAAATGTTCGAGGGAAAGATCGCCCAGGCACGGACCTATGACAACGGCGACATCAGCGCCACGCCCGCTCTCAACGGGGCGTTTCAGAAATGGATACAGCGCTACAACTTAACGTGGTTTACCGAGGAAGATGATCTGCACCTGCGGCTGCCCGAGGACGCCGCCATACCGTTCTAAACCGGCTGCAAAGCAGCCGGTTTCCTTAATTGCAGTTGAGTTTTTCGACCCGAAATGCTATAATAGGACAAAAGCTCGCGTAAGGAGAGAAATACTATGACGTATATTGAGTTTTTTGACAGGCAATCGACGGAAAACGTCAGTGCCTGCCTGACCTATGCGCCCCAGCGCGTGATCTACATAGGCGACAATTCCAAGCTGATGAAGCGGTATATTGCCCGGTATCAGCGCGTATTTGCCGACCGGGGTCAGGAAATAGAGTTCCTTTTCAGGACCGTTTCCAAAAGTAATCTGGACGATGCGGTGGCGCTGCTGACGGAGCTGGTGGAGACCTACGACGATTGCGTGTTTGATATCACCGGCGGTGAGGAGCTGCTGATCCTGGCGCTGGGCGTCGTCTGCGCGCAGCACCCCGACAAAAACATCCAGATCCATAAGTTCAATCTGCGCAACAACGCCATCTACGATTACGATAAGGACGGAAAGACCATCTTCCGGGAAACGCCGGTATTGAGCGTGGAGGAAAATGTGCGGATCTACGGCGGCGATGTGGTCTATGGCGGCGTGGAGGAAGCGAAAACCTACCGCTGGGACTTAAATGACGGATTTTTGCAGGATCTTTCGGTGATCTGGGAGTTGTGCAGGGACAACGTACGGCTGTGGAACATTCAGATCGGCATTTTTGCGGTGGCGGCGCTCATCGGCAGCACCGATGCGGATGGGCTGACGGTTACGGTTTCCCGGGCAGACCTGGATCGCTATATGCTCCAGAACAGAAATCAGTACAGACCCGTAAAGAGCCTGATCGCGCAGCTGCGCAACGCCGGGCTGCTGACCGGCTACCGGGAGGATGCAACCGCCCTGACGGTCACCTTCAAGGATCCGCAGGTGAAGCGGTGCTTGACGAGAGCCGGACAAGCTCTGGAAATGAAGGTGTTCGTTACCGCGAAGCAGGTGCTGGACAAGGATGATATCCCGGTCTACAACGATGCCATCAACGGCGTGCTGATCGATTGGGACGGCGAATTCCACGATGAGGAAGCCGAGGAATCTGTGGACACGGAAAACGAGATCGACGTGCTGCTGATGCACGATGTGATCCCGGTGTTCATCTCCTGCAAAAACGGCTACGTGACTTCCGACGAGCTGTATAAGCTGGATTCTGTGGCGGAACACTTCGGCGGACAGTATGCGAAAAAGGTGCTGGTGGCCACATCCATCGACAGTATGGGCGAGGCAGGGAAGTACGTGCGCCAAAGGGCGAAGGATATGGATATCCGGCTGCTGGAGAACATTCAGGAGCTGGATGACGAAGCGCTGTCCAGAGCGCTGAAAAACCTCTGGAGCAACTAATTGAAAACAGAGCAAAAAACCGGCGGTGATCGTGGATTTCCGCCGGTGCTTTGCCTTGACAAGTAAGCCAATGGAAACTATAATAAAATGGTAAAAATGTACGATGGGCAGGTTGGGTCGATCCGGCTGAAAACCATCGCGATTTATGGATACCAACGGAAAAAGGAGAGACAATTATGGCAGAAATGAAAACCAGTAAATTACTGACGATGCTTATGGACGCAGCCAGAAAGCTGGGCAACGCGAAGAATCCTCCCTTCACTGCGGAGCGGTTTTTGGTGGCGGTTCTGGATCAGATGAATGCCCCTGCGGATCAGGGCGCCGACTGTGAAGTGGCTGACGAACTGAAGACCTTAAGCGCCAAGATCGGAAAACTGGTGAAGGATACCAAGGCAGCCAGAGAGACCCTGATGTCCTACATCTGCCAGGAAAGCGGCAGAGTATTCCTGGACGATCTGTATATGAAGAATAAGATGCAGAAGGCGTCTGCCAGCGCGGAAAGCGCCGGATCGCCGCTGCTGGACGCGGTTACGCTGATGACCTTTATCGAGGAGGATCCCAGCGAGACGATCCGTGATGCCTTCGCGAAGGAAGCTGCCGCCGCGGCAGAGCCTGCGGAGAAGGCCGATGAGCCGGCACCTGCCAAGGGCAACAGCATCCAGGCAGATCTGGAAGCGCTGGTCGCCGAAGCCAGGAGAAAAAAGGAAGCCGGTGAGCCGGCACCCGCTGAAACGCCTGCGGAGCCGCCGGTAGCACCTCCCGTTGTGCCCAGCGTGGCACCGAAGGTGGAGACGAAGCCTGATGAAGGCGTAAAGACGGAAATGGGCGCCCTGGTTGCTGAGATCAAGCGCATCCGGTCGCAACTGAAGGAAAGCGTTTACGGTCAGGACAATGCCATCAACGTATTTGTCACCGGCTTTTTCCAGGCAAATATGCTGTCGATGATCGACAAGTCCCGCAAGCGTCCCCGTGCGACCTTCCTGTTTGCAGGCCCTCCCGGTGTGGGTAAGACCTTCCTGGCGGAGAAGGTGGCAGAAACACTGCAGCTGCCGTTCCAGCGCTTCGATATGAGTGAATACTCCGATAAGGAAGCAAATCTGGAATTCTGCGGCTCCGATAAGGTCTATAAGGGCGCGAAGGAAGGTAATGTTACCGGCTTCGTGGCAGAGCACCCCAAGTGCGTGCTGCTGTTCGATGAGATCGAAAAGGCGCATATTTCCGTTATCCATCTGTTCCTGCAGATGCTGGACGCAGGCAGACTGCGCGACAACTTTACGGATAAGGAGATCTCCTTCTCCGATGCGATCATCATCCTGACCACCAACGCCGGCAGACAGCTGTATACCGAGAGCGAGACCGGCGATTTCTCCACCGTTTCCAGAAAGGTCATCATCAAGGCGCTGGAAACCGACGTGAATCCTTCCACCGGTGTGCCCTTCTTCCCGGGCGCCATTTGCTCCCGCTTTGCTTCCGGTAATGTGGTAATGTTCAACCACATCGGCGCTCACGATCTGCGCGCCATTGCCAAGAAGGAGATCCAGCGGCACGTAAAGAGCCTGGAGAAGGAATCCGGCATCCATATTGATATTGATGAACACGTTTATACCGCACTGCTGTTCTCGGAAGGCAGTAATGCCGATGCCAGAACCATTCGCGCCAGAGCGGAGACCTTCTTCAATGACGAGCTTTACGAGCTGCTGCGGCTGATCGCGTCCGATAAGGTCAAAACCAGTGTGGACAATGTGACGAACATCCGCATCGGCGTGGATCTGAACCAGACGAATGCCGACATCCGCGCTTTGTTTACCGCATCCGAGCGGACAAAGATCCTGATGGTGGCAAGCCCGGAAACCGTCGCCGCCTGCAAGGAAAAGGCACCGGAATTCGAGTTTGTCGGCGTACAGGATGCCGAGGAGGCTACCAAAGTATTCAAAAAGCAGAGCATTGATTTTGTTCTGCTGGATATGGCACACGGTGCGCCCGTGGCAGCGATGACGAATCTGAATATCGAGGACGTGGACTCTCCTGCCAGAGATTTCTTCAAGTTCCTGAAGGAGCAGCAGAGTGCCGTACCCGTATATTTGCTGGAGGATCACGGCATCACCCTGAACGAGGAGGAGCGGATCTCCTTTATGCGCCAGGGCGTGCGCGGCGTTCTGGGCGTGAGCGACACCGAAGCGCCTTTTGCCGCACAGCTGGATAATATTGCCTCCATTTTGCATCAGCAGGCAAGTATGGTCAAGCTGGCAAGGGAGAATAAGCTGGTGTCCTTTGAAACGGCGCAGAGCGTCAGCGAGAACGGTCAGTCAGCAGGTATCAAGCTGTTTGACTTTGCCATGGCAGTTGCCGTGGATTCCGAGGATGCCAAGAATATTATGAGCTCCATGTCCAAGCCCAACGTGCATTTTGCCGACGTCATCGGTGCGGAGGATGCCAAGAAAGAGCTTACATATTTCGTTGAATATCTGAAAAATCCCAAGAAGTATATGGGTACCGGCGTGAAAGCGCCGAAGGGCGTTATCCTCTACGGACCTCCCGGCACCGGCAAGACGATGCTGGCGAAGGCGATGGCCTGCGAAGCTGGCGTGACCTTTATCGCAGCCGAGGGCAATCAGTTCCTGCAGCGTTGGGTCGGTGCAGGCCCCGAGAAGGTACACGAGCTGTTCAAGACGGCACGTAAGTACGCACCCTCCATCCTCTTTGTAGACGAGATCGACGCCATCGCCAAGGAACGTCAGGGCGGCAGCGATTCCGGCTCCAACGGCGAGGACGTACTGACCGCGTTCCTGGCAGAGATGGATGGCTTTGTGAGCGATCCGTCCAAGCCCGTGTTTGTGCTGGCGGCCACCAATTTCGATGTGGAGCCCGGCGGAAGAAAAAGCCTGGATCCTGCGCTGATGCGCCGCTTCGACAGAAGAGTGTACATTGATCTGCCCAACAAGGAAGAGAGAATCCGCTTCCTGAATATGAAGATCGCCAAGAACCAGGCACTGCAGATCTCTGCGCAGCAGATCGACAGCCTCGCTATGAGATCCACCGGCATGAGCCTGGCAGAGCTGGACTCCGTGGTGGAGCTGGCACTCCGCTCCGCCATCAGAGAGGGCAGCACCGTCGTAAACGATGACATTCTGGAGGAAGCCTTCGAGACCTTCAACGGCGGCGAAGTGAAGAAGTGGGGCATTTCCCAGCTGGAGTGCACCGCAAGACACGAGGCAGGTCATGCGCTGCTGTACTGGCTCAACGGCGATACACCTTCTTACCTGACTATCGTTGCCCGTGGCAATCACGGCGGCTATATGCGCCACGCAGACAAGGAGGACAAGCAGCTCTACACCATTGATGATATGCTTGGTCTTATCCGAACCTCTCTGGGCGGTCGGGCTGCGGAACTCGTTTACTACGGTGAGCGCAACGGCGTCTCCACCGGTGCGTCCGGTGACCTTGCCAATGCAACGCGGACGGCGCAGCGGATGATCTGCGCTTACGGTATGGATGCGGACTTTGGTCTTGCTGTCGTACCCACTGCCGCCATCACCGACGGCCCTCTGGCCGTTGAGATCAGAGCCGCTGTCAACCGTATTCTGAATGAACAGCTGGCGGAAGCCGTGCGGCTGATCTCCGAAAACAAGAGCAAGATCGACGCTCTGGTGGAAGCACTGATGTCCAGAAACCATCTGAACGGCGTCGAGATCGACGAAATCCTGTCCAAGGCTTAATTGCCTGTATCAAGATAAAAAGGGGACACAACGATGGATTTAACACAGAAAATATTTGCAGGAGCCTTTGTGATCGCGTCCTGGCTGGTACTGGTCGCGGCCATCATTTGGCTATGCAAGCGAACCGCGAAAAACAGGCAAGCGCCTGAAAAACAAAGCAGGACCGGAATCAATACCGCCCTGGCGGTGGCCGGGTGGCTCTTGTTGTCGATTTTCCTGCTTCGGTTTGCTGTTGGATACTATTCTGTCGTTGTGTCCGAAAACCCGTCACAGGAGCTGGAGCCGGCAGAAAAATTTGCAGAAAGTATTTTCAAAGCCATCCGGACATTCAGCCTGGAGGAAGAATACGACGCATATATCCTTGGAATCAAGGGCTTGCTTGCCGCGCTGATCCCTGCCGGCTGCTGGTTTTTGCCCGTTGCCCAAGCGATCATGGTCGTGTTCGCTACGCTGCAGAATCTGGCTGCGCCCGTTTTCGGCGGCGCCATCATTCTGGAAATACTGGCAAGCAAATTCCCCAAAATCCAGCTGTGGTTCGTCAATCATTTCAGCAAGCGCCTGAAATGCTATTTCAGCGAATTGAATCCGGCGTCTCTAGCGCTGGCAAAAAGCCGTTATTATGCGAAAGAGGGCAAAAAGCCCATCCTGATCTTCACGGACACCTATGTGGATGACGAGGAGGAAAAGGAATCGGAGCTGTTGCTGGAAGCAAAAAAGTTCGGCGCGATTTGCCTTCAGGATGACCTGATCCATGTTGCCAAGACGGAAAAAGGCGACCGCGAATTCTACCTGATGGACCAAAACGAGCTTGGAAACCTGCAAACCCTGATGGGTCTGGTGGAAGAGCAAAATGCGAAATATCTCAAGAATGCCGTAGTTTATCTGTTCGTCCAAACCGATACCTACGTGAAAATTGAAAAACAGATCAACAAGAAGCTGGGCGAAGAAAAATACGCTTCGCTGTTCAAAGACGGCGAAAAGCCCACCATCATCCCCATCAATGCCTATCGTAATTTGGTGCAGAATCTGTTTGTGGATCTGCCACTGTTTGAGCCGCTGATCCGCAAGCAGGATAAAACGAAGCTGAACCTGACGATTCTGGGCAACGGCACCATCGGTACAGAAGCCTTCTTAAGCGCGTATTGGTTTGGACAGATGCTGATCAGCCGCAGCGAAGGCGGCTGGGCAGACGAGTGCGAACTGACCATCAACATCGGCTCCAACGACACGGAGGAGGCGTTCTGGTCGAAGATCGACTATATCAATTCCGAGATTCGGGACACTGTCCGGGTGCTTCGGGCAGACGAATGGGAGGAAACGCCCGATCTGCTTATGTGCGTCGAAAAGCCCAACAAACCCTACTGCAGCGTCCGGTACGTAAAGGTGGACGTGAAGGTGGACGGCTTTTGGGACAGCAAGGATGCCCGGGAGCAGAAGCTGCTGGAGTCGGATTATTTCATCGTGGCCTTGGGTAATGATGCGGATAATATTTCCATCGCGGAAAAGCTCCGCCGTTTAATTGGCAAAAAGCATCTGGAAGAGGCCGTATGCGATACGGACACGAAAGACAGCGACGATGTGGTGATCACCTATGCGGTGTTTGATTCCGCACTGGTGGAAATGCTCAATGAGAAAAAGGCGTACCAGTGCAGGCAGAAGGGCGTTGCGGACATTTATATGTACGCCTTCGGCAGTATCGAGCAGGTGTACAGCTACGCCAATATCAATATGACCAAGAGCGCGCTGCTGGCGATCGGAACGGGCAAAGCCTATGACAATGCCCAAAGTCAGCTGATCGTCGACAACAAAAAGCGGAAGAATGATGAAAGCCGCAATTACAGCTATTGGGCAGACCTGGCAAGAGCGATGCACATCCGCTACAAGGCGTTTTCCCTGGGCTTGATCCGGGAGTCGGTTTTTGACCATGCCCTTACGCAGCGCGATCACGAAAAATATATCACAGAGCGGTGCAGGCTCTATAAGCAGATAGCGAAAAAAGAGGACGCGCCCGAACAGGAGCTTGTAGCTGCAGAAGCGAAAAAGCATCTGCTGGCGTGGCTGGAGCATCGGCGCTGGACGGCGTTTACCCGTACGATGGGCTATCAGTTTACCGCAGAATTCAAGAAGAATCTCCAGCTGAATGGAGCAAATCATAAGAATATGGAGCTGAAGCTCCATCCGTGCCTGGTGGAGGCGGAAAAGCCAAAGCAGGATGCCGAAAGCACCTACCTGCGGGCGAACCTGGGCGGTCTTTTCGAGGATCTGTCTGTGACCGTAAGCGAAGAACTGCCGGGTGCATACCGGATCACCGTGGCGGACGTTTTTGGAAAATTGGACGACGCAAAGACAGTAGCCTTTGCCTTAAAGTCAGGAGCATGTGACCCCTACCGGTTTTTGATCGCCGCACTGGAAAGCAACAGCCGTTTGCAGGAGAAGCTGGAAACACTGCTGAAAACCGAGAAATCCGCTTGCGTTGCTTTGACTGCGCAGCTGCCTGACAGCGGTGAGATCTGGCCGGTCACGATTCAGGTGAAGGGAAATGGCAACAAGAAGAAGCTGCTTGCCGTATTTAAGGTAGCAGACCTGAATACAAAGCAGCTGATCACCCTGCTGCGGATGCAAAAAAACCATTTTGAGGCGAAAATGCAGGCTGCTGCGGCGGTGGATCAGACCGGCTTCGATCCCCTGGATCAACTGACGGTAAATTGGTGCCACGAAGCCGCGCGCTACAGCCTGGTGCAGATGAAAGATATGCTGAAGCGGCTGGAAAGCAACGAGGATCTGCAGACGCTGAAAGAAACCTACGCTGCAATTTGGTACGGAGTCGGTAGCTACGACTTTAAGACGTACGACTATTATGCCTTTGATTTTGAATAGGAGAGCGCAAATGTACAAACCGAAGCCAATTGATACCGGTGCGGTAGAATTGCCCCAGGAGCTGATCGACCTTACGGAGCAGCTGGCAGAGAATGTCCACGAAAACTGGGCTGCCGGTCGGATCGCCGACGGCTGGACTTATGGCGAGAAGCGCGATGACGAGAAGCGGACAACGCCCTGCCTGGTGCCTTATGCGGAGCTGACCGAGGAGGAACGGGAGTATGACCGCCATACCGCGCTGCAGACCCTGAAAATGATTCTGGCATTGGGCTATACCATTGAAAAGAAATAAGCATATGATGTGATTGGAAATCGCAGTATCGAAAGATCCTGCGATTTCTTCCTTTCCAAATATCGGGAGGTGGAATATGGCGGGTAAGAATAATTTTGACAGCTTTATAGTCAGCGCCTGCAATCGGCAGGCGCATGCGGCGTGTATGCAGATCGCCACAGCTGCGGACAGTGGGATCACAGTGCTGTACGGACCGTCCTCCTGCGGCAAGAGCCATCTGCTGGGCGCGCTT
>JAFSCD010000014.1 GCA_017436955.1 Oscillospiraceae bacterium
ATGGCGTGTTCAACTTTGAGGGCGGCTGCTACGCCAAGGTCATCAACCTGGATGCAGAGTCCGAGCCCGATATCTACAATGCGATCCGCCGCAACGCTCTGCTGGAGAACGTTACTGTGGATGCAGAGGGCAAGTGCGATTTCGCTGACGGCTCCGTCACCGAGAACACCCGTGTTTCCTACCCCATCCACCACATCGAGAAGATCGTCCGCCCCGTGTCCGCAGGTCCTGACGCACAGAATGTCATCTTCCTGTCTGCTGACGCATTCGGCGTTCTGCCTCCCGTTTCCATCCTGACTCCCGAGCAGACCCAGTACTACTTCCTGTCCGGCTTCACCTCCAAGCTGGCCGGCACCGAGCGTGGTATCACCGAGCCCACCCCCACCTTCTCCGCTTGCTTCGGCGCTGCTTTCCTGGAGCTGCACCCCACCAAGTACGGCGAAGAGCTGGTCAAGAAGATGCAGAAGTCCGGCGCCAAGGCTTACCTGGTCAACACCGGCTGGAACGGCACCGGCAAGCGCATCTCCATCAAGGATACCCGCGGCATCATCGACGCAATCCTGGATGGCTCCATCCTGAAGGCAGATACCAAGACCATTCCTTACTTCGGTCTGGAGGTTCCCACCGCTCTGCCCGGCGTTGACAGCGGCATCCTGGATCCCAGAGATACCTACGCTGATCCCGCTGTTTGGGAAGAGAAGGCAAAGGATCTGGCAGCCCGCTTCCAGAGAAACTTTGTCAAGTACACCGGCAATGACGAGGGCAAGGCTCTGGTCGCTGCAGGTCCCCAGCTGTAATTAAGCGATAGAACATAATGAAAAGCCCTGTGGAATTTTCCACAGGGCTTTTTGTATGTAAGAAAGATTGAGAAAAAAGGCTTCCCCTGGGGGAAGCTGGCAAAAATCTTTGATTTTTGACTGATGAGGGGAATTATAGCACATAAAGCATTTGCCGCAGCAAAAGCTGCGGTTATTGCCCTCATCCGGCCTCGCTGGCGCGAGCCCACCTTCCCCCAAGGGAAGGCATAGTAAAAGCCCCCTCATAGAGGGGGCTAAGATAATATTTTTAACAAACCGTATTTTCGCCGGAAGCGGCGCCTTCGCTGAGAACGTCGGAGAAATAGGCGTCCAGTACAGCTTTGGCGATCTGCGCCATGGTAGAGCCGTGACCGGCCTTCTCACCGTAGACCACCACCGCGATCTCCGGGTCTTCGTATGGCGCGTAGCACACGAATGCACCGTTGTCGGAGTAGGCGTCGCCGGCATCGGTCTGCGCCGTACCGGTCTTGGCGGCAACGGCGATGGGGAAGTCCTGGAAATACTTGCGGACAGCGCCTTCGGTGATCACCAGGCGCATACCCTCGGTGTAGGCGGCATAGGCCTCGTCAGAGATCACCAGACGGCTGGCTTCCACCGGCTCGTTGGTGTAGATAACGCTGGAATAGTCCGCATCCAGCACACGGCTCAGGAAGGTTGCCTGATACCGCACGCCCCGGTTTGCCAGCGCGGAGGTATACGCGCACAGCTGAATGGGCGTGAAGGAATTGATGGACTGACCGATGGATGCCATGATCTGGTCGGCCGCGTACCAGTTGCCCAGGTCGGTATTGCCTTTGTACAGCGCCAGCTTATTCTCGGGATTGGCACGGATGCCGGGCTTTTCCGCCAGCTCGATGCCGGTCTTTTCGCCCAGACCCAAGCCCTTGGCGACCCGGTCGATCACATTGATGTCCAGCTTGTCGCCCACGGTATAGAAAAAGTAGTTGCAGGAGTCCCGCAGGGCTTCCATAGCATTGATAGAGCCGTGGGTGGCGTGGCTGGTACTCCAGACCAGACAGTCGGCGGTAAAGCCGGAGGCTTCATACTTGCGGTAAGTACCCTGATCCACGATGGTCTGGGTACGGGTGATGACCTGGCTGTCAATGCCGGCGATCACCATTGCCATTTTGTAGGTGGAGCCGGGCGGATAGGTGGCCTGCAGCGCCCGGTTGTAAAGGGGCGCAAAGTCCTGCTCCAGAAGATTGTTGTAATCTTCCCGGAAGGTGGACAGATCATAGGTCGGATAGCTGGCGCAGGCAAGCAGCTGACCGGTCTTTACGTCCATTACCACAACTGCGCCGCCTTCGGCATCGGAGCCGTCGGGCTTCTTTTCACCCTCTGCCAGATTTTCGCCGCTTTGCCGCAGCTCGGTGAACAGGGCTTTCATCTGTTCCTCCGCCGTGGTCTGTACGTTCAGGTCGATGGAAAGCTCCACATTCTGACCGTTGATGGGTCGCTGCTCCACGCCGTCCACCACTTTGTAGTAGGAATTTACCAGCGTGCCGTCGGCGGTGCGCTCGTCCACACGGATGCCGTCCACGCCGTGGAGATATTCTTCAAAGGCTTCCTCCAGACCGCTCTGTCCAACCAAAGCATCCAGCGGATAACCGGGCAGCGGCTTGTAAATATTCTCCCACTGATCCTTGGTCATAGCGCCAACGTAGCCCAGAATATGGGCGGCGTATTTGGTATTGTACGCCCGGACGGTGGAGGATTCGGTGATCAGACCGGGGGTGTTCAGCTCCAGCAGGGCGTACAGCTCCTGGGTGCTGGCGTCCTCCAGGAAAATATACAGAGGCAGCGTTTCAATAATGCCCTGCCGCAGATCCAGCTCATAGCGGATGCCGATAACGGCTCTTGCGTCCTCATCCGACCAGCTTTCGGGAATGTTGTAGCTGGCGCGGAGCTTGCGGATCAGCAGCGGCGCGGTAATATCGGAATCAAGACCGCCGCTCTTTTTCGGCAGATACGCCTGAAAATAGCTCTGCCAGGTGGAGTTATAGTCACTTAAGGTGTACTCGAAGGGCTGCTCCATGGTAACGGGGAAATGGTCGTTATACTGGATATCCATCTCCCGGCAAAGCTGTACCAGCTCCAGCAGCCGCTGATTGGTATCGGGGGCGGAGCAGATGATATAGTGATTCAGCACCAGGTCATAGCTGGCGCGGTTGGTGACGAGCACGTTGCCGTTGCGATCCAGAATATTGCCCCGGGCGGCTTTCACACGGGTCTCCGTAACGAAGATCTTGGTGTTGTCCACGTTGCCGCCGGTCTGTCCTACCTGCATATCATAGAGCTTGAAGGAGAAGAAGCCCAGGGCAACACAGAAAGCGATCAGGATAAGGGTGATACGTGAGCGTGTTATTCTTTCCATGTTTCACCTCCGATTTTGCCGATGGCGGTGAATACCGGATACAAGACGGGAACCACCACAGCGCCCAGCCCACCGGTCAGCAAAAACCGGGGAAATGCACCGGCGGTGGTATGCTCCAGGAACAGTCCTGCCACGAACAGCGCGATTTCATACAGCATAATTGCCGTGACCGCGCCCAGATACACGGAGCCGAAGCTGTAGCGCAGATAGCTCTGCCGCAAAATGGCGACAACTACGCCGAAAACCGTCAGCAGCGCGATCACGTAGGGCCCCGGCGCAGAGCCGGAGAACTGATAAACGCAAGAGCTTACCAGCGCAAAAACACAGCCCACCTCCGGGTCCAGAATGATGCACATCAGCAAAATGCCGTAGGGCACCAGGTCGGTGGTCGTGCCGAAGATGCTGATGCGGCTCATGATCACATCCTGCACGATGGACAGAAACACCAGCGCAGCTGTGATCAGCAGCCATTTCAGCACACGCAGCCGCTGTTGCTTTGTCATATAGAGATTCCGCAGCCAGGAACGGTTCTTGTCCGGCCGGAACTCGTGCTTTCGTTTGAAGAACATAATTTTACGACCTTCCGAACTGGGTGAGAATGAATACCTGCTCCAGCTTGGCAATATCTGCCGCCGGCTCCAGAATTGCGTACTTTTCAACGCCGGTGTCAGTAAAGCCGACGCCGACGACGTTGCCGATGATCAGATTTCTGGGATACACCACAGAGCCGGCAGTTACCACCTGATCCCGGTTGGGGATAACGGCAGAGCTGGGCAGATAGTCCATCCGCAGCATATTTTCATAGCCCTGGGAGTAGCCGCCGGTGACAAGACCGCTGTCGCCGGAGGATGCCAGCACCGCGCTGATGCTCAATGAGGAGTCCAGCACGGTTTTGACGATACAGTAGTTGGGACCTACCTCGGTCACCAGACCCACCACCTCTTTGTTGGCGGTGATGGCGCACATACCCGGCTCGATGCCGAAATTGCTGCCCTTGTTTACGGTGAAATAGCTGGTCCAGTCCGTGGAGCTGCGGGAGATGATGTAGGCATCCACCAGCTCGTAGCCTTCCTTATCCAGCTCCAGACCCAGCAGATTTTTCAGCCGCTCGATCTCACGCTCCAGAGAGTCGTTGAGCAGGGCGTTTTCCTTCATTTGGGCGATCTGCTGCTTCAGGGCGGCATTTTCCGCCTCCAGCGCTTCATAGCGGAACATATAGTTGTAGAAGCGCTCTGCCTGGGCGGTCAGATTGCTGGCACCGGTGCGCAGAGGCGTCAGGATGCCCTGCACAGCCGTGTCCGCAGGGGTCTTGCCCAGCAGGTTGCCGATGATGGCAAGACCTGCCGTCAGCAAAACAGCCACGATCAGAACGACTTTCACTTTGGTTGTGAAGTAATATTTCATAGTTTTCTCCTCGGAGTACCGAAATACTATGTCATTCCGAGTGAAGCGAAGCGGAATCGAGGAATCTTCGCAGCTATTGCAGTGCGTGGATCCTTCGACTCGCATATTTTTATGGTGCGATTGCCACCGGCAATCGTTTATCTAAATCGCTTCGCTATGCTCGCTCAGGATGACAGTTCTTTGTTTTTCTTAAATCAGCTCGGGGGCAATTTCGTGGAGGATCTTCCACAGCCGGCACACCGGCAGACCCATTACATTGTAGTAATCGCCTACCATTTTCTCGGCGAACAGCGCCGCACCGCCCTGGATCCCGTAGCTGCCTGCCTTGTCCATCGGCTCGCCGGTGGCGACGTAGGCGTCGATCTCCGCATCGGACAGTTCCCGGAAATGAATGTCGGTAACCTCGGTGGCGGTAATGGCGGTGTCGCCGCGAAGCACGCACATTCCGGTCATCACCTGATGATCCCGTCCGGACAGCAGCCGCAGCATCGCCTTGGCATCCGCCGCATCCCGGGGCTTGCCCAGCACGTTTCCTTCGCAGACTACGATGGTGTCGGCGGCGATGACGATATCTCCGACCGACCGCTCCACAGCCTCCGCTTTACAGCGGCTGACTCTGGCAACCTCGTCATAGGGGGGCTTATTCAAGTCCATAGTTTCGTCAATATCCGCGACCTGCACCGTAAAGGGCAGCCGGAATAATTCCAAAAGCGCCTTTCGCCGTGGCGATTGGGAGGCAAGAATCAAATTCATACATTAGTCCTTTTCTTTCAGACCCCGCAGGTACAGACCTCTGGTGCAGGAGCCGGGGTCAAACGCCGGGGGATTGGCAAGGGCACCCAGCACCTGATCCACCTCCCGGGGATTTTCTGTGGTAAAGTACAGCCGGATGGCCCAGACGCCCAGCTTGCTCAGGTCCTTCTGCCGGTCCAGCCAGTTCAGCTTTTTGCCGTTGAGCAGCACGCTGCGGCACTTGTCACCGTCACGGATGATGGGGAAATCCGCGCCGGTCTTGTCCACCAGCCGGGTAATGGCATGGCTGCAGGTGCAGGTGCCGGTGCGATTGCGGATCAGGCAATTTTCCGTCACCATCAGCGGCAGCCGACCGTAGGCGAAGATCTCGCAGGGCACTGCCTTGCTGACGTCCCGGATCTGGGGCAGCGTCATCTCAAAGCTTAAGGTGGCAGATTTTGCGCCCAGCTCTTTCATCAGATTCACGGAGGCGGAATTGTAAAGATTCAAGCCAAAATCGCCCCGGATCCGCATACCGGCATCCCGAACCGGCAGCACCAGACCCAGATTGCCCACCAGCGCTTCCCGGATGCCCATATTGGCAACCAGACGCAGATCGTCCCGCAGCTTTGCCATTTCGTGATCGTGAACGATCCTGGGCAAAACGGCTGCAACGGTGAGCTTTTGCATCAGCTCCCGGAACGCCACCGGATGCTGCACCAGCAGGTGCAGCGGCACGTAAAGCACCTCCGGCTTCTGCGCCAGCAGATTGGGGGTGATCTGATTTAATTGAGTGATCTGCACCGTCAGACTGGGACCTGCCCGGCGACCCTCATAATGGGGAATTTTCTCCGGGCGATTCAGCTTCGGCGGCTCCCAACGGGCCCGCATCGCCAGCAGCTGATTCAGGGCGTCTCTGCGCATCTGGTTGATAGCGGCGGCGGACAAGGTCACGCCGGGCTGAATTTTCGCGGTAACGCTGCTGCAGATAAAGGGCGTGCCGCCGGTTTTCTGCAATCGCTCCGTCAGCGCCTCCTCCGTAAGCGGCGTGGTGCGCGCCACCTGGGGCATGGGACCGCTGACCGTGCATTTGCGACCTTCCGGGTCGGTTACCGTCAGGGTGCAGGTCTGGTCGGTAATGGTGGCATCGAAAGCTACGTTTACCAGCGGATTTTCGGTGGCTTCGTAGCTTTCGCGGATCTGCTTCAGCCAACCGGGGTTATCGTAACGGTCCTCCCGTATGCCGAACATCTGGGGACCGGTCTGACCGGTGTAATAGCCGTCGGTAAAGCCCTGCCGGTTAAAGGCAGCGGCGAGGGTGTCCAGCATTTCCCGGGTCACGTTTCCGTCATCCAGCGCCTGCCGGTATACGGCGGTAACGGCAGCTACGTATTCTGCCCGCTTCATCCGACCCTCCAGCTTGATGGAGGCAACGCCCATCTTCTGCAGATCCTTCAGATAGTGGACAAGACAATTATCCTTCAGGCTCAAGGGGTACTTGCCTTCGTGACGGCTGTAGCCGTAGCTTTGACGGCAGGGCTGTGCGCAGCAGCCCCGGTTGCCGGAGCGCTGACCGATCACCGCGGACATATAGCACTGTCCGGAATAGCACATACACAGCGCGCCGTGACCGAAAACCTCGATCTCAATGGGAGATTTGGCACAGATAAAGGCGATATCCTCCCGGCTCAATTCCCGGCTCAATACCACCCGGGACATACCCATGGCGGCGCAGAACTGTACGCCGGACAAGCTGTGGACGGACATCTGGGTAGAGCCGTGCAGCGGAATGGTGGGTGCGATCTGCCGGCAAAGCTGGATCACGCCCAGATCCTGCACGATGAAGGCATCCACGCCTACGGAAGCTGCGTGGCGGATCAGCTGGGTCACCTCGTCCAGCTCCCGGTCGGACACCAGGGTGTTCAGCGTCAGATGGACGGCAACGCCACGGATGTGGCAATACTTAACGGCCTCCGCCAGCATTTGTAATGTGAAGTTTTTCGCGCCCTGACGGGCATTAAATGCGCCGCTTCCCAGATACACTGCGTTGGCGCCGTTCTGTACGGCTGCGTGCAGCGCTTCCATGGAGCCGGCAGGAGCCAAAAGTTCCAGCATAGCGATTTCTCTCCATTATGGTATACTTATAAACAGTATAACATATTACACCCGTAAGATAAAGTACAATCCGTGAATTTTTTGCAAAAAAATAAGACCCCCGTAATGGCACAAAAAAGAATGTCATTCCGAGCCAGTGCGCGCACTGGCGTGGGAATCCCCCGAACAGAAGGAGATTGCCACACCAGTGACATCGGTCACTGGTTCGCAATGACAGCGTTTTTGTTGTTATTCTAGATCCTATACAGCCGTTTGCCGTTTTCGAAGGTGATGCGGGCGGCTTCTTCGGTGGAAATACCGCGGATCTGAGCCAGCTTTTCCGCCATCCGGTAGAGCTTGCCCGGATCGTTGCGCCGACCCCGGAAAGGCTCCGGCGACATATAGGGGCAATCGGTTTCCAGCACGATGCGGTCAATGGGAATTGCCTGGACGGTCTCCACGGCGCGGCGTGCGTTTTTGAAGGTCAGCACCCCGGTAAAGCCGATGTACCAGCCCATTTTCACCAGCTCCTGCGCCATCTGCGCCGAGCCGGAATAACAGTGGAACACGCCTTTCACAGTGGGAAACTGCTTGATGATGGCCATTCCGTCCTCGTGGGCATCCCGTTCATGGACGATCACCGGCAGGTCAAGCTCCTGCGCCAGCGCCAGCTGGGCGATGAACGCCTTTTGCTGCAGCGCCCGGGGAATGTCCTCATAGTGGTAGTCAAGACCGATCTCGCCAATGGCCTTCACCTTGGAGTTAAGTTTACATAACATCCGATATTCTTCCAGAACGGCATCATTTACCTCGTCAGCGGCATCGGGATGAGAGCCAACGGCGGCGTAGATATAGGCATATTCTGTCGCCAGCCGCACTGCCTTTTTAGAGGATTCCAGGCTGCAGCCGGGATTCATCAGAAGGGTGATCCCCTGCTCCGGCAGGCTGCGCAAAAGCAGCTCCCGATCCTCGTTAAAGGAGCGTGAGTCCATATGGGCGTGGGTGTCAAACAGCATTCTCTTTCTCCTCCATCACGGCAACGTAGCAGCCGTCGATGATCATAATTCGGGGGTCATCGGGGTCAAAATCGGTTTGGTACAGATAGTCGCCCAAGCCCTTGCCCGTCAGCTTGGCGTAGGCTTCCTTCAGCACCCAAAGCCGCAAAATGGCGGCGTTGGGATCGGCAGCAGCGGCGTGCCTGCGCTGCTCGGTGGGCGACAGGATTTTCCCGGAAAGCGCCGGAGAGACCCTGCGGTCCATCTCCTCCGCGTCCAGACCCACATTGTGCGCGCTCAGGCAGCAAAAGGCGTGGCGCTTGGTATGGGAAATGGAAAAATGCAGCTTGTTATCCGCAAAATAGGGCTTTCCAAGCTCTGTTACCGCAATTTCCGGCATTTCGCCGCCGCAAAGCTGTTGCAGTAATTCTCTGCCGACGGTATGCCCGTCCCGACCGTTCAGCCGGGCAAACGCGATACGCATCTGACCACCTCCTTTTGTTTAGTATACGGCAAAAAACGCCCCGGGTCAATACAGCAAAGAGGAAACCGCAAACGCCATAGCTTGCTGTCCTTCACAATTACGACACTCCCTCCGTCACGGCTTGCGCCGCGCCACCTCCCCCAAAGGAGGAGGCAAGGGCGCGTCAATTAGAAAGCGTCACGATGGCTTGTGCCAGAGCGTTGGCGGCAAGGCGCGCCTCCTCCAAAGTGTTGCCGGCGGCACCCACCTCGATCAGCAGGCTGCCGGAGGTCAGATCCATATTGAACCGCTCGCCGCGCAGGGAAACCGGGCGGCTGATGCCGGGATTTTCCTGCTCCAGAAGGGCAGATAACTGCAGCGCCAAAGCCAGATTTTTCTGCCAGTTGGGGTGATGATTCCCGTTGCTGTCGGTGCCGACCACCATCATCAGCTGGGCAGATTCCTGTCCACCCACGGTGGCAGAGGTAACGAGCTGCCCGGCGGTACTGTCGGAGGCGTCCCGGTGGATATCCAGCACCATTTGGATGGTGGGATATTGCACCAAGTAATTCCGGATACTGCTGCGCGCGCTGGAATAGGAAGCGTCATAGTCCGGGTGATCGTGGTAGTTTTCGTCGTGGATCACGGCAATTCCGTTGGCCTCCAGCACCCGGGCGATCTCGGCGCCGATGGCGATCATATTTTCCCGGTCGTCCAGACTGCGGTAGTTTTCCGTGCCGGCGTAGCTCTCGGTGGCGTGGCTGTGGAGGATCAGAACAGAGGGGGCGTCACCGCGCAGGGAAAAGGAAAGCGGCGTTGTCAGCAAAGCCTCCAGATCCGGGCGGTAATCGCAAAAATATTGCACAGCTACCAGATCCTCTGTGGAAAAAGTGGGGTTGTCCGGTGGCGCGGTAGGCTGCGTTGGGGGCTCGGTTGGCGTTTCCGGTGATGTGGGCGCCGGCTCGGAGATATGGAGCATCTGCCCGGTCTGCAGAAACAGCAGCAGGCTCACCACCTCTTTTTGGCTCAGGGCGGCGGCAAGTGTATGAAAAATGCCGCTTTGCAGGCACAAAAGCAGCGCGCAGATGCCGATTGCCAGCCGCAGCCGAAAATTACGATCCATAAGCTTCCTCCAAAAGATTAGAAAATGAAAGGCTTCCCCCAGGGGAAGAAAAAAGAGAATTGATGCTTGTACATCAATTCTCTTTACGTATTGGGTTTTTGCCATTTGGGGCGGTCTTTCAGCTCCAGACGCAGGTTTTGGAAAAATTCCTGCAGCAGCCGGGCGCTTTCTTCCTCCATCACTCCGGATTCTACCGCGGGATGATGGTTAAATTCCATCGAAAACAGCGAGCAGACGGAATTTACCGCGCCGTATTTTTTGTCGGATGCGCCGTAGACCACTTTTGGGATCCGCGCGTTCAGGATCGCGCCGGCGCACATGGCACAGGGCTCCAGAGTCACGTAAAGGGTGCAATCCCACAGCCGCCAGCCGCCCAGATTTTTGCAGGCATCGCTGATGGCTTCGATCTCGGCGTGGGCAAGGGCGTTTTTATCCGCTTCCCGGCGGTTGCGACCCCGACCGACGATCTCATTTCCTCTTACGATGACACAGCCCACCGGCACCTCACCCTCGGCGGCGGCTTCTCTTGCCAGCGCCAGGGCTTCCAGCATATATGTATTTTCCATAGCGCACCGCCTTTCCGTTTTTTATATCATAACCAAAAGGCGGCGATCCGTCAAGGCTCCATCAGCATCGCGGCGAAAAGAACAGCCAGCTCTTCCCGGGAGAAGGGGCGCACGCCCCGGTTGTTCAGCCGCAGGTCGGTTGCGTTGACCCGTTCCAGAAGAAGCTGGGTCAGCTTGGTCTCCTCCTCGGAGGAACCTGCTTTGCCGGTAACCAGAAAATCAATGGTTACGCCGAAAATATTCGCCATCTCCGCAAGCACATCCAGCGCCGGCTCCCGGCGACCCTGCTCGTACATTCCCACAGCGCTGGGGCTGATCTTCAGCATTTTTGCCAGTTCCGACTGGCTGATACCTGCCGCGCGCCGCAGTGCTGCGATCCTTGCACCTAACATATTACCACCTCGTTTTTAGAATTAAACCCAGTATAGCACAGATTTTTCCAAAAAAACAGATGAAAGCAAACATCTACACAATTCGACGTAAATTACACGATCTGTGTAGTATACTCAATGCGGAAATAGGGGCAAACCGCAGATTTTTCCACAAGGAGGGGATGTAGATGGCGCAAACCATAGAGCCGGTTTTGTACATAGACCCCCAGGCGCAGCGTCCGGCAGGCTTCTGCGGGGTATGTGGCGGGGAACTGTACAGCCCGGGGCTGATCTGCATTCGCTGCCAAAGAGACAAAGCGTGAAGCTGGCGGAAATGAGCCGGGAGTACCGGGAATCCGCCCGGCTGCTGCAGGAGCGGCTTCGGCTGCTTCGGCAAATGCTGGCGCAAGCAGATGACCCGGAGGAGATCTGGCATATCAGACGCAGAATTGCAGAACTGACCCCGATGCTGACCCAGATGAATGATCTGGCAGAGCTGACGGAGCATTATTACGAAAGGGGGTATTGGCGCAGTGAGAAGTATACGCTTTGACGGCAAGCTGTCCGTCCGTTTACCCAAAAAGATACAGCAGCAGCGGCTTCACCGGGTGATCCGGGAGGAGCTGACGCAGCTGCAGCGCTACACGGTGATCGCCTACTATTTCCGGGAGCTGACTATGGAGCAGATTGCCAAAGAGCGGTGCGTGAATAAAAGCACGGTCAGCCGCACCCTGCGGCGTGCAGAGGACAAGCTGCGCCGGTTTCTGCAATATTGAGGTTATGCCGCAACGCAAGTTGCGGCAGTTTTTTATAGGCTTCCCCTGGGGAAAAATGCTGGAACGGGAAACCTACCCCCACATGTACAAATCGAAAGGCGTGTATGTAGGGGTCGATGCCCACATCGACCCGAAAACGCACAGTGAAATAACGGGCGGATGTGGGCATCCGCCCCTACGATAACCCTTTGGTGCATCTTGATCGGAGAAAAAATAGAAGGCGCACTGATTACAAATCAGTGCGCCTAAAACATTATCTTACAAACTCAATCACAACTCTGCGGTTGGGCTCGGTGCCGGTGGAATGGGTGGTGATATTCTCCATATCCTGCAGGGCAGAGTGGATCACGTGACGCTCGTAAGCGTTCATCGGCTCCAGGGTGGTGCGGCGGCGTGCCTTCAGCACCTGCTGTGCCTTCTTACGGGCATAGCGGCTCAGGCTGTCCTCGCGCTTTGCGCGGTAGTCCTCGGCATCCACATTGATGCGGATGTGACCCTCTACGGTGCGACCTACGGAGTAGTTTGCCAGATGCTGCAGCGCATCCAGCGTATCGCCTCGGCGACCGATCAGGTAGCCCAGGTCGGAGCCGGTGAACTCTACCTTGTAGGTGTTGCCGTCTTCCTTCCAGGCGTGGGGAACGGCATCGGAGCCCATATGCTCCAAAAGACCCTTCAGGAAGATCTCGATCTTCTCCTCCACAGAGCCGGGCTCCGCAGGGGCGTAGACCTTGGGCTCGGCAGGCGCCTTGGGTGCTTCTGCCTTGGGTGCGGTCTTGCGCTCGGGCTTGGCAGGCTTGGGCTCTGCCTTGGGCGCAACGGGAGCAGGCGTGGGAGCAGGTGCAGCCACAACGGGCTTTGCCTTGGGCTTGCTGCGGGAAGCGCTGGAAAGGGCAACCCGGGGTGCTTCGGGAGCGGGATCGGGAGCCTCGTAGGTCACCTGGACCTTCGCAGGCTGATTGCCGATACCCAGGAAGCCGGACTTTTCTCTGCTGATGACCTGAACGGAAACGCTGTCCCGATCCAGACCCAGCTGCGCCAAGGCGGCTTCAATGGCAAGATCAACGGTCTTGCCGGTGGTAATAATGGTTTTCTCCATATTTATTCCTCCGTAGTTTCGCTGGCGTAGCGATTGGGGTCATAGGCACGACCCTTGCAGTAGGGACGGTCAGGAATTCCGGACAGAGTGGTCTTTTCCGGGGTCTCCTCGGTCACGATACCGCGTTTTGCCTCATATTCGCGCTTTGCGGCGGCCTGTGCAGCCTCTTCCGCCTGCTGCTTTTTCTTCTGCAGCTTGCGCTTGCTGGTGTTTTCGGTGATGCCGTCGGGGTTGGCGGCACGGCGCTCTGCGCGCAGGCGCTCCTTTTCCTCCTCTGCAGCCTGCTCTGCCAGATGCTTCTGCAGACGCTCGGCGTCCTCGGCGTCATAGATCTTGCGGTAGTGCTTGGTCAGGAAGATATCCTCGACCATACGCAGAACACCGCCGACGAACCAGTAAACGGAAAGACCGGCAGGAACGGTAAAGCCGATCCACAGCGACATGGCGGGCATCATCCACATCATGACCTTGCTGGACTGATTGCTCTGGGATTTCTTGGCGGTCTCCTTGTCCTCCAAACCGTTTTCATCGGTGATCACGGAGTTGTTGGCACGCTGGGAAATAAACATGGACAGCACCTGCTGACCGGCAGAAAACAGCGGGATCAGGAACAGACCGATGTGTGCCCAGTCCCACGCCCAGACGGTGGAATCGAAAATGTTGAACGGAGGCGTAGTGCCCAGGTTCAGGCTTAAGAACGAGAAGTTGATACCCTGCAGCGCATCGGCGCTGATGCCGGGTACGGCGGTTTTCAGCTGCTCGGCAAACTGGGGGATCAGCTGTGCGGCAACCACCTCGTCATAGTAGGTGTTGCCGGAGAAAAGCTGGGGTGCAGCTTCCTTGATATAGGCGACGATCGCCGCTGCGTTCTCCGCGGATTCGCCCAGCAGGTAAACGATGGGCTGACGGATGATCTGCAGCAGGGGGATCAGGATCAGCAGGGGAACAAGACTCCACAGACAGCCGCCGCAACCCATAGTTGCGCCTTCTTCCTTCTGCAGTTGCTGGATGGCTTCATTTTGCTTTTGCTTGTCGTCGGCATACTTTTCCTGGATCTTCTGGATCTTGGGCTGTATGCGGGACATTTTCATGGTGCTCTTTTTGGTCTTTGCGGAAATGGGTAGCAGGATCAGCTGCACCAGAGCGGCAAAGATGATCAGCGCAACACCGTAGTTGTTGGTCAGGTCATACAGGAAAGACAGCAGCCAACCAAACGGGACAGTAATGATCTTCGTCATTAAACATTCTCCTTAATTACGGAACGGGGTCGTAGGGATCGCCCTTGTAGAAGGGATTGCAGCGCAGCAGCCGCTTCAAAGCGAGCCAACCGCCCTTCAGCGCCCCGTATTTGTTGATAGCCTCGTAGGCGTAGGCGGAGCAGGTGGGTATAAAACGGCAGGATGGTGGGGTGTTGGGAGAAACGGAGCGTTGGTAGAAGCGGATCAGGGAAAGAAAAAGCTTTTTCATAAAAAACCTCACGTTTCGCTGTCCGTGGGCAGAAGGATACCCAGCTTTTCCGCAAGCTGCAGGTAAGCAGCGGAAAGTCTTACAAACCCGGCGTTGACGGCTTTGGAGCGCGCAACCACAACAATATCCCAGCCTGACTGGAACTTGTCCTCGTGAAGGCGGTAGACCTCACGCAGACGGCGGCGTACCCGATTACGGACCACAGCATGACCCAGCTTTTTGCTGACGGTGATGCCCACCCGATTGGTGGATGTCCCGTTTTTCCGGGCGTAAAGCACAACGTAGCCGTTGGCAACGCCGGCGGAACGGTATAGCCGCTGAAAGATGTGATTGAGTTTAAGACTCCTGGAAAATTTCATAGTATTCTCCCCATTAAAAAGGGAGCGGGGCGAAAGATACATTCGCCCCGCTTATAGCTCCCATTTTCGCATTGAGCGATCATCGTGCTGTTTGGCAAACCCAAA
This sequence comes from Oscillospiraceae bacterium, assembly GCA_017436955.1. Classification (GTDB taxonomy): domain Bacteria; phylum Bacillota; class Clostridia; order Oscillospirales; family Oscillospiraceae; genus Faecousia. Next base: position 14,744 of record JAFSCD010000014.1, read on the forward strand.
AGCTGCTATCAGGCAGAAAGAACCTTGCGGCCCTTTGCACGGCGGCGGGCAAGAACCTTGCGACCGTTGGAAGTAGCCATTCTCTGGCGGAAACCGTGAACCTTGGAACGATGGCGGTTGCTGGGCTGGTAGGTACGCTTCACTTGGGATACACCTCCTGTTAAACACATTTATGCTCGACAGTCAAATTTGACCGCAGCGACACATATTTTTTTGACCATAATTGGTCATGCTAGGGTATTATAGCCGAAAAAATCAAGAAGGTCAATATATTTTTTCTGTTTTATGGGATTTTTGATGGCTTTTTGCTGTAGGGGCGACCCTCTCAGCCAAAAAGCAAAGATTTTTTGCCAGCTCCCCCAAAGGGGGAGACAAGAGGGCGGATGTGGGCATCCGCCCCTACATTCAATCCTTCGGTGCGGCGGAATTACTCCGTCCACACGATGTCTTCCGTGGGCTCCTCGGTGGAATCCTCCGTAGGCGGCTCGGTAGGCTCCACGGGCGGCTCGGTGGGAGCGTCGGTGGGCGCCTGGGTAGGCGGTTCCGTGGGCGGCTCGGTGGGAGCGTCGGTGGGCGCCTGGGTCGGCGCCTGGGTAGGCGGTTCCGTAGGCGCGTCGGTGGGCACCTGGGTCGGCTCCTGGGTAGGCGCCTCGGTGGGCGGCTCGGTAGGTGCCTTCGTGGGCTTCTGGGTGGGTGCCTCTGTAGGCGGCTCGGTAGGTGCCTTCGTAGGCTTCTGGGTGGGTGCCTGCGTAGGCGGTTCGGTGGGATCGGCATAGTTGGGCGGAATATCCGGACCGGTAAAGGTGCCGCGCAGCTTGGACAGCACCCGCTCGTATTCTACAGTACCCTCTGCGTAAGGCGTGGGCTGGTAGTTATTATAGTTGGAGGTGGAGCTGATACAGCAGGGGATAATGTTCAGCTTACCCAGATGTACAGTACCGTCGCTTTCCCGGATCACTTCCTGCTGCACGATGGCAGAATCCTTATCCCGGGGATTGCGGTTGCCGCCGAAGGAGAAATTGCCCAGGCTGTACATAATGATACCGCCGTTGTATTCCTCAATCTCCTGCAGCACGTGGGGATGGTGACCCCAAACAATATCGCAGCCGGCGTCGATGGCGGTGTGGGCGATATGGATCTGATTCTCGTTGGGACTGTAGATACCCTCGTCACCGCGGTGCAGCGCAAGAATGACGATCTCCGCGCCGTTGGCACGAAGCTGTGCCACTTCTTCACGCAGATCGGCTTCGTCCATCGTGAAGCTGATGGCGTACATACCGATCTTCAGACCGTTTTTGGTGGTGAACAGCACGCTGCCCTGATGCTCGGCGTATTTGATGCCGGAGGCATCCAGCGCGTTCTTCGTGGAGGTCAGACCGGGCTGACCGTAGTCATAGGTGTGGTTGTTGGCAAGGCTGACGACTTCCACGGAACTGCCGGTGAGGATCTGGGTATACGCCAGCGGACCCCGGAAGCGGAAGCGCTTGTCCTGGGCGGTGCCGACGCCCTTTTCCGCGAAAACGCCTTCCAGATTGGTGAAGGTACATTCATCAGCGGCAAAAATGTCCGCCACATTACGGTAGGGGTAATCGTAAACCACACCGACGGTGTTGACAAAATTATCGGAGCCTTCCCAATCGCCTTCCTCGGTGCCCAGGGTGCTGTCGCCGGTGAAGGTCAGCAGGAAGGTTTCGGACTGCGGCTCGGTGGGTGCCTGGGTAGGCGCCTGGGTGGGTGCTTCAGTGGGCGCCTGGGTGGGCGCTGTGGTAGGCTCGGTGGCAGGCGGCTCGGTAGGCACATCGGGCGTCATCGCGTCCAGGCAAAAGGCCAGCACCAGATTCACCACCAAAACGGCAGCCAATACAGCGATGAGAATATATTGACGTTTTTTGTTCATAAAAATCCACCTTTCAGGGGGTGATGTCATACCCTCTCCCGGGGAGAGGGTGGCTTTTGCGGAGCAAAAGACGGGTGTGGAACGGCGTGCATTTTAATGCCGCAGAAGTCTTGAGGTTTTGCTAATTTAGGATGATTGCCCGCATTCCTCATCCGCCCTCACGTTCGTTCGGGCACCTTCCCCCCGGGGGAAGGTATAGGGGTACGGTGTGTTACTGCTCCTGGTTGCGCTTTTTCATCAGGTTGCGCATACGGGTGGCGTGATCCAGCTCCCGCTTGCGGATGCGCAGGCTCTTGGGCGTACATTCCAGCAGCTCATCGTCAGCCAAAAATTCCAGACACTGCTCCAAAGACAGCACTCTGGGCGTGGTCAGGCGCAGAGCTTCATCCGAGCCGGAGGCACGCATATTGGTAAGCTGCTTTTTCTTGCAGACGTTGACGGTCATATCCTCGTTGCGGCTGCAGATGCCCACCACCATACCGGCGTAGACCGGGGTGCCGGGACCGATGAACAGCGTGCCCCGTTCCTGCGCGGCGTGCAGACCGTAGGTGACGGCTTCGCCGCTTTCAAAGCTGATGAGAGAGCCTACCTGACGGCGCTCGATCTCGCCCTTCATAGGGGCATAGCTGTCCAGAATACTGCTCATAATGCCTTCGCCGCGGGTATCGGTGAGGAATTCGTTGCGGTAGCCGAACAGACCCCGGGAAGGGATCAAAAATTCCAGCCGGTAGCGGTTGCCCATCGGGGTCATGGACAACAGATCGCCCTTGCGGCGACCGATCTTCTCAATGACCGCGCCCATACAGGCTTCCGGCACGTCCGCGACCATCCGCTCGATGGGCTCGCAGAGCTTGCCGTCGATCTCCTTGGTCAGCACTCTGGGTGTGGAAACGGAGAATTCAAAGCCTTCCCGGCGCATGGTCTCCATCAGGATACTCAGGTGCATTTCGCCGCGACCGGCTACGTTGAAGGCGTCGGTGCCCTGCTCGGTGACGTGGAGGGAAACATCCTTCAGAAGCTCCTTCTCCAGACGGTCACGCAGATTCCGGGAGGTGACGAATTTGCCTTCCTTGCCGGCAAAGGGAGAATCGTTGACGGCGAAGGTCATTTCGATGGTGGGATCACTGATCTTCACAAAGGGCAGGGCCTCCGGCGCGTCCGGCGCGCAGAGCGTTCTGCCGATGGTGATGTCCGCCATACCGGACAGCGCCACGATCTCGCCGGCGCTTGCCTGCTGGATCGGTACTTTACCCAGACCGTCATAGGCATAGAGGGCAACCACCTTGCCCTTGGATCGCATTTCGGGGTTGTGATAGTCGCAGATGGCGACCTCCTGATTGACCTTGATGGTGCCGCGCTCGATGCGACCCACGGCGATACGGCCTACGTATTCGTTATAGTCGATAGAGGACACCAGAAGCTGCAGCGGCGCATCGGCATCGCCCCTGGGGGCGTCGATGTAATTGACGATGGTCTCGAAAAGCGGCTTAAGATCGGTGCCGGCTTCGTGAGGACCGTAGGCAGCGGTGCCCTGTCTGCCGGAGCAGAAGATGGTGGGGGAGTTGAACTGCTCGTCGGTGGCGTTCAGGTCCAGCAGCAGCTCCAGGACTTCGTCCATTACCTCGTCGATACGGGCATCGGGCTTGTCGATCTTGTTGACCACCACGATGACCTTGTGACCCAGCTCCAGCGCCTTTTGCAGCACAAAACGGGTCTGGGGCATGGGACCTTCGGCGGCGTCCACCAGCAGCAGAACGCCGTTGACCATCTTCAGGATGCGCTCCACCTCGCCGCCGAAATCGGCGTGACCGGGGGTATCCACGATGTTGATCTTGACGTCTTTGTAGGTGACGGCGGTGTTCTTGGCGAGAATGGTGATGCCACGCTCACGTTCCAGATCGCCGGAGTCCATGACCCGGTCCTGGGTCACCTGATTTTCACGGTATATACCGCCCTGCCGCAGCATTTCGTCCACGAGAGTGGTCTTGCCGTGGTCAACGTGGGCGATAATGGCAATATTGCGGATGTTTTCCTGAGATGCCATAGAAAATAGCTCCTTCTAGTGTCTAGAATATACAATAAATATCTTAACCTATAAAATATAGCACATAACCCGGAGAAATGCAATATTCTTGGGAAAGAAACCCAAAGGATTGCCGCACAAAAAGGGCAGGGAGACTCACAATGACACACTACGGACAACGAAAGGGCGTGTTGACAAGCAACACGCCCTTGTGGATCATTTTGCGGCAGAGGTGGAGCGCAATGTGACATCGTGGGCGCCGCCTTCCACAATGGAGGTGGCGGAGACCAGGGTCAGCTTGGCTTCCTTCTGCAGGTCGGGGATGGTGATGACACCGCAGTTGCACATAGTGGACTTGACCTTATAAAGAGATGCTTCCACATTATCGTGCAGAGAGCCGGCGTAAGTAACGTAGGAGTCAACGCCCTCTTCAAAGTTCAGCTTGGTGGCGCCACCAAGATCGTAGCGCTGCCAGTTCCGCGCGCGGTTGGAGCCTTCGCCCCAGTACTCCTTCATATATGCGCCGTTTACCATCACCTTATTGGTGGGGCTTTCGTCAAACCGGGCGAAATAGCGACCCAGCATCATAAAGTCAGCGCCCATAGCCAGCGCCAGAGTCATGTGGTAATCGTGAACGATACCGCCGTCGGAGCAGATGGGCACATAAATGCCGGTCTCCTTAAAATACTCGTCCCGGGCTGCAGCCACCTCGATCAGCGCCGTCGCCTGACCGCGGCCGATGCCCTTGGTCTCACGGGTGATGCAGATGGAGCCGCCGCCGATGCCGACCTTGACAAAGTCAGCGCCTGCTTCTGCCAGGAAGCGGAAGCCGTCACGGTCCACCACGTTGCCGGCGCCGATCTTCACGCTGTCGCCGTAATGCTCCCGGACCCAGGCGATGGTCTTTTGCTGCCAGCAGGTGTAGCCCTCGGAGGAGTCGATGCACAGCACATCCGCACCGGCGTCCAGCAGCGCGGGAATACGCTGGGCATAGTCACGGGTGTTGATGCCGGCACCCACAAGATAGCGCTTCTTGCTGTCCAGCAGCTCCAGGGGATGCGCCTTGTGGGAGGAGTAGTCCTTGCGGAATACGAAATACATCAGGTGATCGTTCTCATCCACGATGGGAAGGCTATTCAGCTTGTGATCCCAGATGATGTCGTTGGCTTCCTTCAGCGTGGTATCCGCCGGAGCCACGATCAGCTTTTCACGGGGGGTCATAAAGCTGCCCACCTTCTCGGAAGGATCCATACGGGACACGCGGTAGTCACGACCGGTGACGATGCCCAGGAGCTTTCCGGTGGCGGTGCCGTCTTCGGTGATGGCTACGGTAGAGAAACCGTTGCGCTCCTTCAGCGCCAGCACGTCAGCCAGGGTGTTTTCCGGCGTCAGATTGGAGGCGGACACGACGAAGCCGGCCTTGTAGCCCTTTACCCGTGCCACCATAGCGGCCTGGGATTCGATGGACTGGGAGCCGTAGATGAAGCTGATGCCGCCTTCCTTCGCCAGAGCGATGGCAAGGGTATCGTTGGAGACAGACTGCATAATGGCAGATGTCAAAGGAATGTTCAGAGAAATTGCCGGCTCCTCCACGCCCTTGCGGAATTTGGTAAGGGGCGTGCGCAGGGAAACGTTTGCCGGGATGCAATCTTCAGAGGTGTAGCCGGGGATCAGCAGATATTCGCTGAAGGTACGGCTGGGCTCGGACATATAATGTGCCATTTTGATCTCCTCCTGATGGTAATAGGTGTAGATTTATTACCCCTAAATATACCACAGCAACGGCTTGGGGTCAATACTTTGATTTGTAAAAATGTGGGGATTTTCTGTCATTACGAGGAAAACGGCGGGACCAAGGCCCCGCCCTACGGCAACCCTTAAAGACCGATTGTAGGGCGGGGGTTTACTCCCGCCGCAGGTTTACGGTCGGATTGGAAATCAGCCCCTACGATAAAACTTCGGTGCATCCGCAGGGGCGAAAGGAAAATTTACAAATAGGCTATGATTTTTTGCAAAGCCGTGTTATAATGTATTAAACTGGAATGTTATAGCCATTTTGAAATACTAATTCGACGAGGTATGCGTTTATGGGACTGATTACAAAGCTGTTCGGCACCCGTTCTGAACGGGAGATCAAAAAGATTCAGCCGATCGTGGATAAGATTCTCGGAATGGAGAGCGAATACGCTGCGCTGTCTGAAGAGGCGCTGAAGGCGAAAACTGCCGAATTCAAGGCGCGGTATGCTGCCGGCGAAAGCCTGGACGATCTGCTGCCGGAAGCCTTTGCCGCTGTTCGGGAGGCTGCCTGGCGTGTGCTGGGTATGAAGCCCTATCCTGTGCAGCTCATCGGCGGCATCATTCTGCATCAGGGTCGCATCGCCGAAATGAAGACCGGTGAAGGCAAGACCCTGGTGGCGATCCTGCCCTGCTACCTGAATGCGCTGACCGGTCGGGGCGTACACGTCGTCACCGTCAACGAGTATCTTGCCAAGCGTGACTCGGAATGGATGGGCAAGGTGCACCGCTATATGGGCTTGACCGTGGGTCTGATCATTCCGTCCATGACCCCGGATCAGCGCAGAGTCAGCTACGCCGCCGACATCACCTACTGCACCAACAACGAGCTGGGCTTCGATTACCTGCGCGATAATATGGCCATCTACAAGCAGGAGCTGGTACAGCGCGGTCACGCCTTTGCCATCGTGGACGAGGTGGACTCCATCCTTATCGACGAGGCAAGAACACCCCTGATCATCTCCGGCAAGGGCGAAGAATCCTCCAAGCTGTATGAAATGGCGGATTATTTCGTATCCACCCTGCGCAAGCAGGTCTTTGCCAAGACCGAGGACAAGGAAGTTCACGATGATTACGATTGCGACTACTTTGTGGATGAAAAGAGCCGCACCGTTTCCCTGACCGCGGAAGGCATCGCCAAGGCGGAGAAATATTTCGGCGTGGAAAATCTGGCAGACGCGGAAAATGCCACGCTGTCGCACCATATCAACCAGGCGATGAAGGCCCGGGGTCTGATGAAAAAGGACATCGACTACGTCATCGAGGACGGACAGATCATCATCGTGGATGAGTTCACCGGCCGTTTGATGTACGGTCGCCGCTATAACGAAGGTCTGCACCAGGCCATCGAAGCCAAGGAACGGGTGAAGGTTGCCAGCGAAAGCAGAACTTTGGCCACCATCACCTTCCAGAATTTCTTCCGGCTGTATGACAAGCTGTCCGGCATGACCGGTACGGCGCTGACGGAAAGTGAGGAATTCGCCGCCATTTATCAGCTGGACGTGGTGGAGATCCCCACCAACAAGCCGGTGGCACGTGTTGACCATCCCGACACGGTCTACAAGACCGAGGCCGGCAAGTTCCGCGCCATCGTGGAGCAGGTCAAGCGCTGCAACGCCAAGGGACAGCCGGTGCTGGTGGGTACCATTTCCATTGAAAAGAGTGAGATCTTAAGCAAATACCTGAAAAAAGAGGGGATTCCCCATAATGTGCTGAATGCGAAGTATCACGAGCAGGAAGCGATGATCGTCGCCCAGGCAGGTCAGTTCGGCGCCGTTACCATCGCCACCAATATGGCAGGACGCGGTACGGATATCATGCTGGGCGGTAACGCGGAATTTTTGGCAAAGACCGAGCTGGGCAAGCAGGATATTCCCGAGGAATTGCTGGCAGAAGCCGATTCCTACGCGGAGACCGACGATCCCGAGATCCTTGCTGTCCGCGCGGAATATGACCGGCTGCTGAAAAAGCACAGAGCCGCTATTGCCGAGGAAGCGCAGAAGGTGCGGGATGCCGGCGGTCTGTTCATCATCGGTACGGAGCGCCACGAATCCCGGCGTATCGACAATCAGCTCCGGGGTCGTGCCGGTCGGCAGGGTGATCCCGGCGAAAGCCGCTTCTATTTGAGCCTGCAGGATGATCTGATGCGGCTGTTCTCCTCCGACCGTGTGATGTCCATGATGGACACCCTGGGTCTGGATGAGGATACCCCCATTGATGCCAAGCTGCTTTCCAATGCGGTGGAAAACGCCCAGAGAAGCATTGAAGGTCGCCATTTCCGCGCCAGAAAGAACGTTCTGGAGTACGATAACGTTATGAATACCCAGCGTGAGGTCATCTACGCCCAGCGCCAGAAGGTGCTGGATGGCGAGGATCTGCGGCAGAGCGTGCTGTCCATGCTGGAGGATGTGGTGGCATCTACCGTTGCCGATGTGCTCAGCACCTACGGCGGCGATATTCCTGCCTGGCAGCTGGGTGAGCTGCTGAAGCACTTTGAGGGCATCTATTTCCCCAAGGGCAGCTTCGTTGCGCCCAACAAGCTGGATGTAAACAGCCTGACCGAAGCCATCTACGCCCAGGCGCTGGCTACCTATGAGAAGAAGGAAGCCGCCATTACCCCTGCCACCATGCGTGAGGTGGAGCGGGTGGTCATGCTGCGTGTGGTTGATGAGTACTGGATGGACAACATTGACGCTATGGACGATCTGAAGCAGGGCATCGGTCTGCGTGCCTACGGTCAGCACGATCCCGTGGTGGCGTACAAGGAAGAGGGCTATCAGATGTTCCAGGCCATGATCACAGCCATCCGTGAGGAAACGGTGCGCCGGATGTTTACGGTGGAGATCCGTCCCCAGCAGGAGGTCAAGCGTGAGAAGGTGGCCAAGGAGACCGGCACCTCCGCCTCCGACGGCACTGTGAAGCAGAAGCCCGTCCGCAATAAGGACAAAAAGGTAGGACCCAACGATCCCTGCCCCTGCGGCAGCGGCAAGAAATACAAAAAGTGCTGCCTGCAGAAGGATAAGCTGGGACAGTAAGTATTATTGTCATTGCGAACCAGTGCGCACACTGGTGTGGCAATTCCCCAAGCTTTTCGGAATTTTTAGGGGATTGCCGCGTCGTCTTCGGCTCCTCGCAATGACACCGGTTTTTAGGAGCGGCTATGTCGGTGATCATTCAGAAAAAGGGAATATTGGAATATCTGACCGCCGAAGGGATCACGGCGCCCCACGCGTTCACCACCCGTCTGGGCGGTGTCAGCACCGGGATGTTTGCAGCGATGAACATCGGGCTGCATCCGGGCGAAAAAGCGGAGAATGTGGAGAAAAATCTGCAGATCCTGGGCGAAGCCATCGGCTTTGACCCCCAAATGCTGATCTGCACCCGGCAGACCCATTCGGATATCGTCCGTGTGGTAACAGCGGAAGATTATTTGGGTATCGACCATCATGATTACCCCGAGTGCGATGCGCTCATCACGGCGCAGCCCGGTGTGGCGCTGAAGGTGTTTACCGCCGATTGCACGCCGATTTTGCTCCACGATCCGGTCACCGGCGCGGTGGGCGCGGTCCACGCCGGCTGGCGGGGAACGGCGGCGGATATTGCCGGCAAGACCGTGCGGAGAATGGAAGAAGCCTTCGGCGCAAAGCCGGGGAACATCCGGGCGGCCATCGGTCCCAATATCGGCTGGTGCTGCTTTGAGACCGATGCGGATGTGCCGCAGGCAATGGTAAAAGCCCTGGGCGAAAGGGCAAACAGCCACATCCGTACCCAAAACGGAAAATATTATGTAAACCTAAAAGCCATCAACGCGGAATTCCTGCGCCGGGCAGGTGTAAAGCACATCGACATCAGCGATTGCTGCACCAAATGCGAAAGCACCCGGTTCTGGTCCCACCGGATCACCGGCAAAAACCGGGGATCCCAGGGCGCGATCATTGTATGTAAGGGGGCATCGCTGTGAAGCGTATTTTCATAATCGTGCTGTGCGTGGCGATGCTGCTGTGCGGCTGCGGCGTGCAAAACGCCGGAGATCCCACTATGCCCACCTATTTCGGCGACACCGACGGCATCCAGCCCGGCGGAACGGACAATACTGTGCAGGCGCTGTCGCTGATTTACGATCCCACCGGGCAGATGAATCCCTATCAGTGCGAAAACACCGCCAACCGGGCGCTGCTTTCTCTGGTGTACCAGGGTCTTTTCAGCGTCAACCGGGATTACGAGGCGGAGCCGGTGCTGTGCAAGCAGTATTCGGTGACCCCGGACTTAAAAACCTATACCTTCTATCTGGAGGAGGCCTGCTTCTCCGACGGCACCCGGGTGACCCCCAACGATGTGGCGGCAAGCCTGAATGAAGCCATGGAAAGCAACTGGTACGGCGGTCGGCTGCAGCAGGTGCGATCCATTTCCGTGGTGAGCGCCGGCATTGAGATCCAGCTCAAAACGCCTATGGCGGAGCTGCCTCTGCTGCTGGATATCCCCATTGTGAAGGAAACGGAGCTGAAGGCGGACAGACCCCTGGGTACCGGTCCTTACCGGCTGGAGATCAACGGTCAGGAGGCGTATCTGCGGCGGCAAAGCGCCTGGTGGTGCAAAGCCCAGCTGCCGGTATACGGCGACGTGATCCCCCTGGTGAAGGGCGAGACGCCTGCCGAGATCCGGGATGCCTTTGAGTTTGACGGTGTCAGCCTGGTGGTATCCGACCCCGGCTCTGACCGCTATGCGGATTACCGCAGCGACTATGAGCTGTGGAGCGCCGAAAACGGCAAATTCCTGTATCTGGTCTGTAACGAAAAAAGTAAAATTTTCTCCGATCCTGCCATTCGCCGGGCGTTGACCCACGCGATCGACCGGGAGCTGCTGGCAGAGACCTATTATCAAGGCATCGCCCGACCGGCATCCTTGCCGGCATCGCCGCTGTCGCCCTGGTACAATTCCTCGCTGGCACAGCGTTACAGCTACGCGCCGGAGCTGTTTGCCGAGGCGGTGGCAAATGCCCAGCTGGAGGACAATTCCGTTACGATCCTGCTCAACGGCGATGACGTCGTGCGCCACCGTGCCGGTCTTGCTATTGCGGATATGCTCCGAGCCGGCGGTTTGAAGGTGTCCATTATCAAAAGCTCCGCGGAGGATCTTGTGGAGAATTTGCAATATGCGGAGTATGACCTGTATCTGGGGCAGACCAAGCTGTCTGCCAATATGGATATTTCCGCGTTTTTCGGCACCTATACCAGCCTGAATTACGGCGGTCTGGCAGACCCGGCGCTGTACCAGATGAGTCTGGATGCTATGACCAATGCCGGTAACTTCTACAAGCTGTACCAATCCGTGATGGAAGAAGGGCAGCTTTGCCCCATCCTGTTCCAGAGTGACGCGGTGTTCGTGCAGCGCGGTGCGCTGCCGGATCTGGCACCGGCCCGGGACGGCATTTTCCATTACAGCCTGGGTCGCACCCTGGAAGACGCGCTGATAAAGGAATGACACATCGTTTTATAGAAGAATTTGAGCGCCCCGATTGGGGCGCTCTTTTTTGGGATCAGCAGCGCTCGCAGCCGTTGCTGTAGCAGCCGCAGTTGGTGCTGCATACGTTGCTGCCGTTGCCGCAGCCGCAGACGAACAGCAGAACCAGGATGATGATCCACCAGCAGTTGTTGCCACCGAAGCAGTTGTTGTTGCACATAACGAATACCTCCAAGAAATTTTTCGAGCGTTTTGCCGCTCATTCCAAGATATTCCACAGCAGGAAAAAGGTGCAAAGGTAACATACGGATATAAAGAAATGCAGCAAAGGCTTCCCCTGGGGGAAGCTGGCAAAAATCTTTGATTTTTGACTGATGAGGGGAAACACGGCACATCGAAAATATGCCGCAGCAAAAGCTGCGGTTATTACCCTCATCCGGCACGGCTGAACGCCGCGCCACCTTCCCCCAGGGGAAGGCATAAAGACCCCGGTGGGGAGTTCCCACCGGGGCCGTTGTTGCAGATTGTTACAGCTCTCTTAAGGCGTCCACAAGGGCGGTCTTGGAGGCGGTTTTTGCGTCCTTGACCTTGATGACCCGGGCAGGGCAGCCGGCAACCACCGTATTGGGCGCCACGTCGCCAACCACCACAGCGCCGGCGGCGACCACGGCGCCTTCACCGATGCGGCAGCCTTCGATCACCACGGCGTTGGCGCCGATCAGCACGTTATCCTCCACCACAACTGGGGTTGCGGAGGCAGGCTCGATAACACCGGCCAGTACAGCGCCGGCACCCACGTGGCAATTCTTGCCCACGGTGGCACGACCGCCCAGAATGGCACCCATATCGATCATGGTACCCTCGCCGATGATGGCGCCGATGTTGATAACAGCGCCCATCATGATCACGGCGTTCTTGCCGATCTGAACCTGCTCCCGGATGATGGCGCCCGGCTCGATACGGGCAGGAATGTCCTTCACGTCCAGCATAGGGATGGCGGAATTTCTGCAGTTGTTCTCAATTTCCAGATGGACGAAGGTGTTGTTTTCCAGCACCGGGGCAATATCCTTCCAGTCGCCAAAGACGATCTTGCAGTTTTCGCCTGCAGGGAACACGTGGCAGCCGGGGAATTGGACCGGCGTTTCTTCCCAAACGTAGACCTTGACGGGGGTCTTCTTTTCAGAGGTGCGGATATATTCGATAATTTCCTGGGCGTTCATAGCGGATCGCTCCTTTTTTCGTTTTCGTTATCGTACCACCTTTTTCGCAAAAAGACAACCCCGGAAATTGACACATGGACGGAAATAGACTATAATAATGAAAAATTCTCCATTCAGGAGGCCGTTATGCAGATCGTTTCTGACCGCCGGGCACTGCACAGCATCCCGGAGCTGGAGCTTCAGCTCCCCAAGACAATGGAATATTTGCGCAGCAGTCTGCAGGGCTTGAATTGCCGGCTGTTTTCTCCCACGGCGGAAAGTCTGTGCGCCTGGTTTGATTTCGGTGCGGAAAGCACACTGGCGTTTCGTGCCGATTGCGACGCGCTGCCTATCTGCGAGAATACCGGGGCAGAGTATGCCTCCACCCATCCCGGCGTGATGCACGCCTGCGGACACGACGGGCATATGGCGATCCTGCTGGAGCTGGCGCGGCGTTTGGATGCCAAAAAGGAGAATAAGAACAATGTTCTGCTAATCTTCCAGCCCGGGGAGGAAGCGCCCGGCGGTGCCAAGCCTATCTGCGACAGCGGCGTGCTGGCGGAATACAATGTAAAGGCGATCTTCGGTATGCACGTATGGCCGGGTCTGCCGAAAGGAGAAATTTTCTCCCGACCCAATGAGCTGATGAGCAGCGGCACGGAAGTGACTGTGGATATTTACGGAAGATCCGCCCACATTGCCAAGGCGGAGCAGGGCGTGGATGCCACCGCTGCCGGCGTGGCGTTTTACACCCGGGCCTGCGAAATGGAAAAAAGCTATCCGGCGCAGGTCTACCGGCTGCTGAAATTCGGCAAGTTCGACAGCGGCACCGTGAGAAACGCGCTTTCTGCCCACTGCCATATCGAGGGCTCTCTGCGTGCATTCCAGGAGGAGATCCTGGCACAGATGCAGAGCAATTTGCGCACGATTGCCGCAGAAATCGAGGCGGAGTTCGGCTGCGAAGCAAAGCTCCACTTCAGCGAGGGCTATCCCGCGGTGATGAATGACCCGGCGCTTTACGCGAAGCTGCGCGAAGCGGTGCAGTGGAACGAGCTGGCCGCACCCAGTATGACTGCCGAGGATTTTGCCTGCTATCAGCGCTGCGTTCCCGGCGTGTTCTTCTTTTTAGGGTTGGGGGATGTGCCGGCGCTGCACAGCGACAATTTCGACTTTGACGATGCCCTTTTGTGCAAAGGCGCTGACCTTTTTGAAACCGTTGCGGAGGTGGATGTATGATCCCTCTGAATCAGAATTTGTCCACGTTGAAGCGCAGTGGTATCCGTCTGTATACCAATCTGGCGAAGACGGTGGATGACTGTGTTATGTTAACCTTGGGCGAGCCGGATTTCGACACGCCGGAGGAGATCAAGGCGGCGGCGCTGACCTCGATTTTCCAAAACCGCACCCACTATGCCCCCAATCAGGGCGTGGAGGTCTTGCGGCAGGAAATTGCGGCGTTTGAGAGCTTCCGGGGCTTTGAATGCACCGCCGAGCAGGTGCTGGTGACGGTTGGCGCTACGGAAGCGCTGTTTACGGCGCTGCTGGGCATTCTGAATCCCGGTGAGGAGGTCATCATCCCCACGCCGGCGTTTCCGCTGTACGCATCCATCGTTACCATCGCCGGCGGCAAGCCGGTGCTGCTGGATACAAAACCCGACGGTTTTCAGTTGACACAGAAGGCGCTGGAAAAGGCGATCACACCAAAGACCAAGGCCATCGTGCTGAATTCGCCCAATAATCCCACCGGCGCTGTGCTGGAAGAGGATTCTCTGGCAGCGGTGAAGGCAGCGGTGCTGGGCAAGGATATCTTTGTCATCTGCGACAATGTGTACCAGGGTCTTTGCGCGGAAAAGGTGCCGGATCTGAGCCTGGATGCCGACCTGAAGCCCCAGATCCTGCTGTGCCAGAGCTTTTCCAAGCCCTGGGCCATGACCGGCTGGCGTGTGGGCTATCTCATCGGCGAAGCCGAGGTGATGCAGCGGCTGCTGCTTCTGCACGCAGCGCAGGTGGCGGCTGTGCCCACCTTTGCCCAGGATGCCTGCCTGGCTGCCCTGATGACCTCTACCCGGGCGATGGCGCAGGTGTATGAAAAGCGCAGAGCCTACGTCTGCGACCGGCTGAAGGGGATGGGACTTTCCTTCCCGGAGCCCAAGGGCGCCTTTTACGTGTTTGTGGATATTTCCCGGTTCGGGATGTCGGACGAGGAATTCTGCACCCGGCTGATCCGGGAAGCGGCGGTGGCAACGGTGCCCGGCTCCTGCTTCGATTGCCCGGGCTACCTGCGGATCTCCTACTGCTGCAGCGATGCCGACCTGCAAAAGGGTATGGACCGATTGGAAGATTTTTTGAAGAAAATAAAGTAATAAAAATGGGTGATCTGTTGAGGTCACCCATTTTTTGCAGGGGCGATCGAAAGATCGCCCCTTAACCACCCTCTCCCGGGGAGAGGGTGTAGGGGGCAGGTTCTCTTCCCCCCTACAATCATATTTGAAATTCGCTGCGCATACACTTTTCCCAGGAGGGATGGGTATGGGAGACGAGAAACTGCAGCTGCCGCACAAGCTGATTCTCAATGAGCGGCGGCAACTGACAATGACCGGGGTGACCGAGGTGGTCAGCTTTGATGAAAACGCGGTGGTGCTTTGCACTGAACTGGGACGGATGACCGTCCACGGGCAGGGTCTGCAGCTGCGCCAGCTGGCGCTGGACGGCGGTCAGGTGGCGGTGGACGGCACCGTTTCTGCCATCGTGTACGAGGAAGCCCGGCAGACCGGCGGCTGGTTCCGCCGCTTAACCACATGACCGCACCGGCTTTGGCGGCAGACCGCTTTCTTGCGGCCTGCCTCATTGGTATGCAGCTGGGCTTCGTTTACGATTTCCTCCGTCCGCTGCGCCCGAAGCTTACCACGATCCCGGACTTGCTGTTCCTGACGGCGCTGGGCGCCGGATGGGTGTATCTGGCATTTGGCATCTGCAGGGGCGATCTGCGCTTCGGATATACAGTGGGGTTAGGTGTGGGTATTTTCTTTTGGGAGCTGACGGCTACCCGGATCTTGCGGCGTTTCTTTGGGTATTTTTGGCTGTCTATACGAAAAATTTATAGATTTTTCAGAAAAATTGCAAAAAAACTATTTGCAACCGGGCGAAAAAAGGTTACAATAAGCTGTAACCTACAGAAAAGGAGACAGCGTTATGAAGAAGCTGATGCGATTGCTTCGCCGGGTACGGGTACGGTTCGTCCAAAGCAGCCGGCGCACCAAGACCGTAGTGGTCGTGATGGTGGTGGCGTGTATGGTGGCGCTTCTGACGCTGAGCGTAACCATCCACACGCTGAACAAGCGGGCAGAAGAAGCAAGGCAGCACGCCGCGCAGTTGGAGTACGAGCTGAACCAACTGGAAGAAAAACTGGAAAATCTGGGTTCCTCGGAAGGCGCGGAGGATGCCGCCAAGGATGAGGGCTATGTGGACAAGGATACCATCGTGATTCAACCGAAACCGGAACAGTAATATTTTTGGAGGAAAGCAAAAACCTATGGAGTTAACCGTCGGATCGATTTTAGAGGGCAAGGTCAAGACCATCACCAATTTCGGCGCGTTTGTGGCGCTGCCGGAGGGCAAGACCGGTATGATACATATTTCCGAGGTCGCCAATGCCTATGTCAGCGATATCCGCCAGCATTTAAGCGAGGGTCAGGATGTGCGTGTGATGGTGATCAGCAACGAAAACGGCAAGATCAATCTGTCCATAAAGCGGCTGGAGGCCAAGCCCCAGCGGGAAGGCGCACCCAAGGCAGAGGCACCCCGCCCTGCCGCGAGACCCGTCCGCCGGGAAGTGACGCCCACACCGCCGCCGGCACCCAAGACGGCGGATCAGCTGTTTGAAGAGCGGTTGAGAGCCTTTATTACAGAGTCCGACTCCAAGCTGTCCGGCATCCGCGCGGATCATCGCACAAAGAGCCGCAGAAGATAAGACCTGCATACCCACTCCCAGAGAGTGCGAATACCTTGCCCCCTCTTTGAGGGGGCTGTCAGCCGAACAGGCTGACTGGGGGAGTGTACGAAAAGGGTAACGCCGCTCCCTCCGTCACGGCTTGCGCTGTGCCACCTCCCTCAGAGAGGGAGGCAAGGGCGCAAAGCGATTTTATAAGAGGTGCAATATGTCAACCGTAGTCATTACCGGCGGCAGCCGGGGCATTGGCGCGGCAGCAGCAGAGCTGTTTGCTGCCAAGGGTCACCGGGTCTGCTTTTTGTATGAAAAAAATCACGCAGCCGCCAAAGCTGTGGCGGAAAAAACCGGCGCGGAAGCCTATTGTGCCGATGTGGCAGACGGCGACGCGGTCCGGGAAGCCTTTGCCAAAATCGGCGATGTGGACATCCTGATCTGTAATGCCGGCATTGCCCATATTGGTCTGATGCAGGACACCTCGCCTGCGCTGTGGGATCGGATGTTCGACGTAAACGTCAAGGGCATTTATAATTGTGTCAACGCTGCGCTGCCCGGATTTCTGCGCAAGCAATCCGGCTGCATCGTTACCGTAAGCTCCATGTGGGGTCAGGTGGGCGCATCCTGCGAGACCGCCTATTCTGCCACCAAGGGCGCTATTATCGCGCTGACGAAGGCTATGGCCAAGGAATTCGCTCCCAGCGGCATCCGGGTCAACTGCGTTGCGCCCGGTCTGATCCTGACGGATATGTGCGCGATGCTGGATCAGCAAACTTTGGACGCGGTGGCGCAGGAAACGCCCGTAGGACGCAACGGCACCGTGGAGGACGTGGCGAAGGCCATCGCCTATCTCGTGGAGGCGCCGTTTGTTACCGGACAAATTCTTCCCGTCAACGGCGGGTATGTTATCTAACGCAAAGGAGAAAAGGATTATGAAAATTGCCATCGGCTGTGATCACGGCGCATTGGCGCTGAAGGAAGTATTGATCCCCCATCTGGAAAAGGCAGGCTACGAAGTCAAGGATTTCGGCACCTATACCCTGGATTCCTGCGACTATCCCGATTTTGCAGGCGCTGCCGCCAAGGCTGTGGCTGCCGGCGAATGTGACCGGGGCATCGTGCTTTGCACCACCGGCATCGGTGTTTCCATCGCCGCCAATAAGGTGAAGGGCATCCGCTGCGCGCTGCTGAGCGATGTGATGAGCGCCCGTATGACCCGGGAGCACAACGATACCAATATGATGGCCATCGGCGCTGCCGTGGTGGGTCAGATGCTGGCGCTGGAGATCGTGGACACCTGGCTGGGCACGGAATTCTCCCACAATGAGCGCCACCAGAGAAGAATCGACAAGGTTATGGCTCTGGAAGGCTGATAAGGAAATAAGAAAGCTGCTGTTAGAAAACAGCAGCTTTTTTATCCCCTCTCCCGGGGAGAGGGTGTCAGCCGTTAGGCTGACGGGTGTGGAACGGCGTGCAGATGAATGTAGCAGAGGCCTTGAAATTACGCTGAATTTAAGTTTTTTGCCCGCATTCCACATCCGCCCCAGTTTGCGAACTGGGGCACCTTCTCCCCGGGAGAAGGGATAAAAGCCACCTCGGAAGGGCAGCGCACCATAGTGATAAAATGGTTTTGAACGGTCCCTTTTCCGCTTAACTGCACAAAAAATTCCCGAAATGCGTCAGCATTCCGGGAATTTTGTTATTTGTTAATCAAAAAAGTTACCACTTCAAAACTGCTTC
>JAFSCD010000004.1 GCA_017436955.1 Oscillospiraceae bacterium
ATCTGAGCAGAGCTAAATGCTCTGCTCAATATGCCTCTGTAGCTCAGTAGGTAGAGCAGCGGACTGAAAATCCGCGTGTCGTTGGTTCGATTCCGACCGGAGGCACCATGGTTCCCTTTGGGAACCAAGATGCGGGTGTAGCTCATCCGGTAGAGCGCCACCTTGCCAAGGTGGAGGTAGCGAGTTCGAGCCTCGTCACCCGCTCCAAAAAAGATGAGGAACGCAGAAAAACGCGTTCCTTATTTCATACGGTACCGTAGCCAAGTGGTAAGGCACGAGTCTGCAAAACTCTGATCCGCCAGTTCAAATCTGGCCGGTACCTCCAGAAAAGACAAGTCGAAAGACTTGTCTTTTCTTTTTCGATGAAATTCGTTCCTCACGGAACGAGTGGAATACGCTAACGCGTGTGAAATTGCCTACGGCAGTGAAATACGCCTGCGGCGTGTGAGAGAACGAATTTCATTTCACATTTTGTGACAGCAAAATATTTCATAATCCATAGGGATTTTTTCATATGGCTTAAGCCATATTTCATTTATTCTTGCACCTTTTCCACATTTATGCTATACTGAAACCAAGGCGGTGATACTATGAAACACATTTTGATCGTTGTTGATATTCAAAAGGATTTTGTCGATGGCGCGCTGGGAACGGCGGAAGCGGTTGCGATCCGGGAAAATGCCGCGAAGCTGATCAAAAACTTTGACGGCGATATTTTCGTTACTTACGATACCCATTTTGAAAATTATATGCAAACAGCAGAGGGCAGCAAGCTGCCTGTTCCGCATTGCATCAAGGGCACGGCAGGCTGGGAACTGGACAAGACCATAGCAAACGCGCTGGAGGGGAAGGATTACACCAAGGTGGAGAAAGTTACCTTCGGCTCGGTAGACCTGCCCCGGCTGGTGAAGAACGCCGTGAGGGATGCGGATTTTGACATCACGCTGATCGGTCTTTGCACCGATATCTGCGTGGTTTCCAATGCGCTGATCTTAAAGGCGCATTTCCCTGAAAAGGAGATCTATGTGCCTGCCGATTGCTGTGCAGGCGTAACGGTGGACACCCACAATGCGGCACTGACAACGATGCGTATGTGCCAGATCAATGTGATTGAATAACAAAAAGACCTCACTTGTGAGGTCTTTTTGTGCTCTTCTTTTTATTTTTTATCATCCCCCCCTGCGAAAAAGCGAAGCTTGGGCTGTTCTGGTTATTACAGCAGAAAAATCCATCCCATAAGAACAGGAGGCACGGATGAAGAAAACCATTGACCTTCATATCCCATTCGGTTTCCGTTTGGACGATGAAATTGAATATATGAAAGTTTGGGAAGCGGAGAAATATCTGCTTTCCAAAAGAATCAGACGCTATACCAAGGCTATGCGGCACGGCGAGAATGCCGAGCTGCACGCAAGATGGCTGACCTGTCCCCATTGCGCAAGCCGTTACGCGGCCAACGCGGATTCACCCCTTTTCAACCGCTCGGCTGTCAGCGGTGTCTTTTCCGCACGGCTGACCAAAGCGCAGATCAGCAACTGGGCGTCGCTGCAAATGTCCATCTTTGACGAGGCGCAGATGCGTGAGCTGGTGATCGTGCCGCCCATTATGTCCCTTTCCAGATTCACTTGCCCCAAATGCGAGAATAAATCCTTCAAAAGCGCTGCCACACGGCACGTGCAGCTTTCTGCCGCCGGCAGGAAGATCATCCTCAAAAGCGAGGTCTCCCAGCTCGATGAGCTGCTGTCCCTGAACTGGGGCAAAATCAGCGAGATCAGGATCAGCTTCCCGATCTACGAGGTGCTGACCTTTGATCTGGGCAGAGGCGCTGTGTACATCAAAATGGAAAACGCCGAGGGAGAGATCCTGTGCCGGCGTGATATTACGGAAGCACCCGAGCTGCTTGCGGGCGGCGCTTCCTGTAAGCTCCTGACCCAGAACAAGCTGGTGCAGCGCAATATTTTGCGGCTGTTTCGGGAAATGTGGGGCGGGGAGCTGCCCGTCACCTGGCGGCAGATGGACGTACAGAAGCTGTTTCAGATGACCGTGTTTGTGGGCTATCCCAGGAGCTTTTACGCCAGTATTCCCTATGCGCAAAATTCCTTCCGGATCGACAAGGATTTCCGTGCCAGAGCAAGAAGGCTGCATCTGGCGGACAATTTGGATGCGCTCTGCCAGAATTCGGCGCTTCCGCAGATGAAATCGTTGCGGCGTGCGCTGTTTGAGGATCCGGGGCTGTTCTTCTATCTTCCCGAAGCGGAGCTGGTCTGGGAAGCCATCGGCGATGCCAATCTGATGGTGCGCTTCCTGCAGCAGCCGCGTGTATACGAGGTGCTGTCGGAGCTGCATTTGCGTCCCGGCATTTTGCTGTTTCTGCGTGATTTCTGCGCTGTCAAGGGTGCGCCGGTTTTGCTGGCGAATATTGAGGACAACTGGAGCTTTTTGTGCAACAGAGCAATTGAATATTGCTGTATGAGTGAGCGGATGCGCCTGCAGACGCGGCAAAAGTGGGAGCATAATGGCGATCAGAAAAATTCGGACAGTATTTACTCCCTTCCTATGCGCCGTCCCGATGAGACCATCAAGGACTGCGTGATCGACGGCTTTACCTTTATGTGGCTGCGAAGCAGCAACGATTATGCTATTGCGGCGGAGCATCTGAACAACTGCCTGAGAGAATGGCGTCCCCACAATTCGCCCGTTGTGGGTGTCCGCAGGAAGGATAGGCTCGTGGCTGCCATTGAAATGTTCGAGGGAAAGATCGCCCAGGCACGGACCTATGACAACGGCGACATCAGCGCCACGCCCGCTCTCAACGGGGCGTTTCAGAAATGGATACAGCGCTACAACTTAACGTGGTTTACCGAGGAAGATGATCTGCACCTGCGGCTGCCCGAGGACGCCGCCATACCGTTCTAAACCGGCTGCAAAGCAGCCGGTTTCCTTAATTGCAGTTGAGTTTTTCGACCCGAAATGCTATAATAGGACAAAAGCTCGCGTAAGGAGAGAAATACTATGACGTATATTGAGTTTTTTGACAGGCAATCGACGGAAAACGTCAGTGCCTGCCTGACCTATGCGCCCCAGCGCGTGATCTACATAGGCGACAATTCCAAGCTGATGAAGCGGTATATTGCCCGGTATCAGCGCGTATTTGCCGACCGGGGTCAGGAAATAGAGTTCCTTTTCAGGACCGTTTCCAAAAGTAATCTGGACGATGCGGTGGCGCTGCTGACGGAGCTGGTGGAGACCTACGACGATTGCGTGTTTGATATCACCGGCGGTGAGGAGCTGCTGATCCTGGCGCTGGGCGTCGTCTGCGCGCAGCACCCCGACAAAAACATCCAGATCCATAAGTTCAATCTGCGCAACAACGCCATCTACGATTACGATAAGGACGGAAAGACCATCTTCCGGGAAACGCCGGTATTGAGCGTGGAGGAAAATGTGCGGATCTACGGCGGCGATGTGGTCTATGGCGGCGTGGAGGAAGCGAAAACCTACCGCTGGGACTTAAATGACGGATTTTTGCAGGATCTTTCGGTGATCTGGGAGTTGTGCAGGGACAACGTACGGCTGTGGAACATTCAGATCGGCATTTTTGCGGTGGCGGCGCTCATCGGCAGCACCGATGCGGATGGGCTGACGGTTACGGTTTCCCGGGCAGACCTGGATCGCTATATGCTCCAGAACAGAAATCAGTACAGACCCGTAAAGAGCCTGATCGCGCAGCTGCGCAACGCCGGGCTGCTGACCGGCTACCGGGAGGATGCAACCGCCCTGACGGTCACCTTCAAGGATCCGCAGGTGAAGCGGTGCTTGACGAGAGCCGGACAAGCTCTGGAAATGAAGGTGTTCGTTACCGCGAAGCAGGTGCTGGACAAGGATGATATCCCGGTCTACAACGATGCCATCAACGGCGTGCTGATCGATTGGGACGGCGAATTCCACGATGAGGAAGCCGAGGAATCTGTGGACACGGAAAACGAGATCGACGTGCTGCTGATGCACGATGTGATCCCGGTGTTCATCTCCTGCAAAAACGGCTACGTGACTTCCGACGAGCTGTATAAGCTGGATTCTGTGGCGGAACACTTCGGCGGACAGTATGCGAAAAAGGTGCTGGTGGCCACATCCATCGACAGTATGGGCGAGGCAGGGAAGTACGTGCGCCAAAGGGCGAAGGATATGGATATCCGGCTGCTGGAGAACATTCAGGAGCTGGATGACGAAGCGCTGTCCAGAGCGCTGAAAAACCTCTGGAGCAACTAATTGAAAACAGAGCAAAAAACCGGCGGTGATCGTGGATTTCCGCCGGTGCTTTGCCTTGACAAGTAAGCCAATGGAAACTATAATAAAATGGTAAAAATGTACGATGGGCAGGTTGGGTCGATCCGGCTGAAAACCATCGCGATTTATGGATACCAACGGAAAAAGGAGAGACAATTATGGCAGAAATGAAAACCAGTAAATTACTGACGATGCTTATGGACGCAGCCAGAAAGCTGGGCAACGCGAAGAATCCTCCCTTCACTGCGGAGCGGTTTTTGGTGGCGGTTCTGGATCAGATGAATGCCCCTGCGGATCAGGGCGCCGACTGTGAAGTGGCTGACGAACTGAAGACCTTAAGCGCCAAGATCGGAAAACTGGTGAAGGATACCAAGGCAGCCAGAGAGACCCTGATGTCCTACATCTGCCAGGAAAGCGGCAGAGTATTCCTGGACGATCTGTATATGAAGAATAAGATGCAGAAGGCGTCTGCCAGCGCGGAAAGCGCCGGATCGCCGCTGCTGGACGCGGTTACGCTGATGACCTTTATCGAGGAGGATCCCAGCGAGACGATCCGTGATGCCTTCGCGAAGGAAGCTGCCGCCGCGGCAGAGCCTGCGGAGAAGGCCGATGAGCCGGCACCTGCCAAGGGCAACAGCATCCAGGCAGATCTGGAAGCGCTGGTCGCCGAAGCCAGGAGAAAAAAGGAAGCCGGTGAGCCGGCACCCGCTGAAACGCCTGCGGAGCCGCCGGTAGCACCTCCCGTTGTGCCCAGCGTGGCACCGAAGGTGGAGACGAAGCCTGATGAAGGCGTAAAGACGGAAATGGGCGCCCTGGTTGCTGAGATCAAGCGCATCCGGTCGCAACTGAAGGAAAGCGTTTACGGTCAGGACAATGCCATCAACGTATTTGTCACCGGCTTTTTCCAGGCAAATATGCTGTCGATGATCGACAAGTCCCGCAAGCGTCCCCGTGCGACCTTCCTGTTTGCAGGCCCTCCCGGTGTGGGTAAGACCTTCCTGGCGGAGAAGGTGGCAGAAACACTGCAGCTGCCGTTCCAGCGCTTCGATATGAGTGAATACTCCGATAAGGAAGCAAATCTGGAATTCTGCGGCTCCGATAAGGTCTATAAGGGCGCGAAGGAAGGTAATGTTACCGGCTTCGTGGCAGAGCACCCCAAGTGCGTGCTGCTGTTCGATGAGATCGAAAAGGCGCATATTTCCGTTATCCATCTGTTCCTGCAGATGCTGGACGCAGGCAGACTGCGCGACAACTTTACGGATAAGGAGATCTCCTTCTCCGATGCGATCATCATCCTGACCACCAACGCCGGCAGACAGCTGTATACCGAGAGCGAGACCGGCGATTTCTCCACCGTTTCCAGAAAGGTCATCATCAAGGCGCTGGAAACCGACGTGAATCCTTCCACCGGTGTGCCCTTCTTCCCGGGCGCCATTTGCTCCCGCTTTGCTTCCGGTAATGTGGTAATGTTCAACCACATCGGCGCTCACGATCTGCGCGCCATTGCCAAGAAGGAGATCCAGCGGCACGTAAAGAGCCTGGAGAAGGAATCCGGCATCCATATTGATATTGATGAACACGTTTATACCGCACTGCTGTTCTCGGAAGGCAGTAATGCCGATGCCAGAACCATTCGCGCCAGAGCGGAGACCTTCTTCAATGACGAGCTTTACGAGCTGCTGCGGCTGATCGCGTCCGATAAGGTCAAAACCAGTGTGGACAATGTGACGAACATCCGCATCGGCGTGGATCTGAACCAGACGAATGCCGACATCCGCGCTTTGTTTACCGCATCCGAGCGGACAAAGATCCTGATGGTGGCAAGCCCGGAAACCGTCGCCGCCTGCAAGGAAAAGGCACCGGAATTCGAGTTTGTCGGCGTACAGGATGCCGAGGAGGCTACCAAAGTATTCAAAAAGCAGAGCATTGATTTTGTTCTGCTGGATATGGCACACGGTGCGCCCGTGGCAGCGATGACGAATCTGAATATCGAGGACGTGGACTCTCCTGCCAGAGATTTCTTCAAGTTCCTGAAGGAGCAGCAGAGTGCCGTACCCGTATATTTGCTGGAGGATCACGGCATCACCCTGAACGAGGAGGAGCGGATCTCCTTTATGCGCCAGGGCGTGCGCGGCGTTCTGGGCGTGAGCGACACCGAAGCGCCTTTTGCCGCACAGCTGGATAATATTGCCTCCATTTTGCATCAGCAGGCAAGTATGGTCAAGCTGGCAAGGGAGAATAAGCTGGTGTCCTTTGAAACGGCGCAGAGCGTCAGCGAGAACGGTCAGTCAGCAGGTATCAAGCTGTTTGACTTTGCCATGGCAGTTGCCGTGGATTCCGAGGATGCCAAGAATATTATGAGCTCCATGTCCAAGCCCAACGTGCATTTTGCCGACGTCATCGGTGCGGAGGATGCCAAGAAAGAGCTTACATATTTCGTTGAATATCTGAAAAATCCCAAGAAGTATATGGGTACCGGCGTGAAAGCGCCGAAGGGCGTTATCCTCTACGGACCTCCCGGCACCGGCAAGACGATGCTGGCGAAGGCGATGGCCTGCGAAGCTGGCGTGACCTTTATCGCAGCCGAGGGCAATCAGTTCCTGCAGCGTTGGGTCGGTGCAGGCCCCGAGAAGGTACACGAGCTGTTCAAGACGGCACGTAAGTACGCACCCTCCATCCTCTTTGTAGACGAGATCGACGCCATCGCCAAGGAACGTCAGGGCGGCAGCGATTCCGGCTCCAACGGCGAGGACGTACTGACCGCGTTCCTGGCAGAGATGGATGGCTTTGTGAGCGATCCGTCCAAGCCCGTGTTTGTGCTGGCGGCCACCAATTTCGATGTGGAGCCCGGCGGAAGAAAAAGCCTGGATCCTGCGCTGATGCGCCGCTTCGACAGAAGAGTGTACATTGATCTGCCCAACAAGGAAGAGAGAATCCGCTTCCTGAATATGAAGATCGCCAAGAACCAGGCACTGCAGATCTCTGCGCAGCAGATCGACAGCCTCGCTATGAGATCCACCGGCATGAGCCTGGCAGAGCTGGACTCCGTGGTGGAGCTGGCACTCCGCTCCGCCATCAGAGAGGGCAGCACCGTCGTAAACGATGACATTCTGGAGGAAGCCTTCGAGACCTTCAACGGCGGCGAAGTGAAGAAGTGGGGCATTTCCCAGCTGGAGTGCACCGCAAGACACGAGGCAGGTCATGCGCTGCTGTACTGGCTCAACGGCGATACACCTTCTTACCTGACTATCGTTGCCCGTGGCAATCACGGCGGCTATATGCGCCACGCAGACAAGGAGGACAAGCAGCTCTACACCATTGATGATATGCTTGGTCTTATCCGAACCTCTCTGGGCGGTCGGGCTGCGGAACTCGTTTACTACGGTGAGCGCAACGGCGTCTCCACCGGTGCGTCCGGTGACCTTGCCAATGCAACGCGGACGGCGCAGCGGATGATCTGCGCTTACGGTATGGATGCGGACTTTGGTCTTGCTGTCGTACCCACTGCCGCCATCACCGACGGCCCTCTGGCCGTTGAGATCAGAGCCGCTGTCAACCGTATTCTGAATGAACAGCTGGCGGAAGCCGTGCGGCTGATCTCCGAAAACAAGAGCAAGATCGACGCTCTGGTGGAAGCACTGATGTCCAGAAACCATCTGAACGGCGTCGAGATCGACGAAATCCTGTCCAAGGCTTAATTGCCTGTATCAAGATAAAAAGGGGACACAACGATGGATTTAACACAGAAAATATTTGCAGGAGCCTTTGTGATCGCGTCCTGGCTGGTACTGGTCGCGGCCATCATTTGGCTATGCAAGCGAACCGCGAAAAACAGGCAAGCGCCTGAAAAACAAAGCAGGACCGGAATCAATACCGCCCTGGCGGTGGCCGGGTGGCTCTTGTTGTCGATTTTCCTGCTTCGGTTTGCTGTTGGATACTATTCTGTCGTTGTGTCCGAAAACCCGTCACAGGAGCTGGAGCCGGCAGAAAAATTTGCAGAAAGTATTTTCAAAGCCATCCGGACATTCAGCCTGGAGGAAGAATACGACGCATATATCCTTGGAATCAAGGGCTTGCTTGCCGCGCTGATCCCTGCCGGCTGCTGGTTTTTGCCCGTTGCCCAAGCGATCATGGTCGTGTTCGCTACGCTGCAGAATCTGGCTGCGCCCGTTTTCGGCGGCGCCATCATTCTGGAAATACTGGCAAGCAAATTCCCCAAAATCCAGCTGTGGTTC
Organism: Oscillospiraceae bacterium; assembly: GCA_017436955.1. Lineage (GTDB taxonomy): Bacteria > Bacillota > Clostridia > Oscillospirales > Oscillospiraceae > Faecousia. Next base: position 8,523 of record JAFSCD010000004.1, read on the forward strand.
GTCAATCATTTCAGCAAGCGCCTGAAATGCTATTTCAGCGAATTGAATCCGGCGTCTCTAGCGCTGGCAAAAAGCCGTTATTATGCGAAAGAGGGCAAAAAGCCCATCCTGATCTTCACGGACACCTATGTGGATGACGAGGAGGAAAAGGAATCGGAGCTGTTGCTGGAAGCAAAAAAGTTCGGCGCGATTTGCCTTCAGGATGACCTGATCCATGTTGCCAAGACGGAAAAAGGCGACCGCGAATTCTACCTGATGGACCAAAACGAGCTTGGAAACCTGCAAACCCTGATGGGTCTGGTGGAAGAGCAAAATGCGAAATATCTCAAGAATGCCGTAGTTTATCTGTTCGTCCAAACCGATACCTACGTGAAAATTGAAAAACAGATCAACAAGAAGCTGGGCGAAGAAAAATACGCTTCGCTGTTCAAAGACGGCGAAAAGCCCACCATCATCCCCATCAATGCCTATCGTAATTTGGTGCAGAATCTGTTTGTGGATCTGCCACTGTTTGAGCCGCTGATCCGCAAGCAGGATAAAACGAAGCTGAACCTGACGATTCTGGGCAACGGCACCATCGGTACAGAAGCCTTCTTAAGCGCGTATTGGTTTGGACAGATGCTGATCAGCCGCAGCGAAGGCGGCTGGGCAGACGAGTGCGAACTGACCATCAACATCGGCTCCAACGACACGGAGGAGGCGTTCTGGTCGAAGATCGACTATATCAATTCCGAGATTCGGGACACTGTCCGGGTGCTTCGGGCAGACGAATGGGAGGAAACGCCCGATCTGCTTATGTGCGTCGAAAAGCCCAACAAACCCTACTGCAGCGTCCGGTACGTAAAGGTGGACGTGAAGGTGGACGGCTTTTGGGACAGCAAGGATGCCCGGGAGCAGAAGCTGCTGGAGTCGGATTATTTCATCGTGGCCTTGGGTAATGATGCGGATAATATTTCCATCGCGGAAAAGCTCCGCCGTTTAATTGGCAAAAAGCATCTGGAAGAGGCCGTATGCGATACGGACACGAAAGACAGCGACGATGTGGTGATCACCTATGCGGTGTTTGATTCCGCACTGGTGGAAATGCTCAATGAGAAAAAGGCGTACCAGTGCAGGCAGAAGGGCGTTGCGGACATTTATATGTACGCCTTCGGCAGTATCGAGCAGGTGTACAGCTACGCCAATATCAATATGACCAAGAGCGCGCTGCTGGCGATCGGAACGGGCAAAGCCTATGACAATGCCCAAAGTCAGCTGATCGTCGACAACAAAAAGCGGAAGAATGATGAAAGCCGCAATTACAGCTATTGGGCAGACCTGGCAAGAGCGATGCACATCCGCTACAAGGCGTTTTCCCTGGGCTTGATCCGGGAGTCGGTTTTTGACCATGCCCTTACGCAGCGCGATCACGAAAAATATATCACAGAGCGGTGCAGGCTCTATAAGCAGATAGCGAAAAAAGAGGACGCGCCCGAACAGGAGCTTGTAGCTGCAGAAGCGAAAAAGCATCTGCTGGCGTGGCTGGAGCATCGGCGCTGGACGGCGTTTACCCGTACGATGGGCTATCAGTTTACCGCAGAATTCAAGAAGAATCTCCAGCTGAATGGAGCAAATCATAAGAATATGGAGCTGAAGCTCCATCCGTGCCTGGTGGAGGCGGAAAAGCCAAAGCAGGATGCCGAAAGCACCTACCTGCGGGCGAACCTGGGCGGTCTTTTCGAGGATCTGTCTGTGACCGTAAGCGAAGAACTGCCGGGTGCATACCGGATCACCGTGGCGGACGTTTTTGGAAAATTGGACGACGCAAAGACAGTAGCCTTTGCCTTAAAGTCAGGAGCATGTGACCCCTACCGGTTTTTGATCGCCGCACTGGAAAGCAACAGCCGTTTGCAGGAGAAGCTGGAAACACTGCTGAAAACCGAGAAATCCGCTTGCGTTGCTTTGACTGCGCAGCTGCCTGACAGCGGTGAGATCTGGCCGGTCACGATTCAGGTGAAGGGAAATGGCAACAAGAAGAAGCTGCTTGCCGTATTTAAGGTAGCAGACCTGAATACAAAGCAGCTGATCACCCTGCTGCGGATGCAAAAAAACCATTTTGAGGCGAAAATGCAGGCTGCTGCGGCGGTGGATCAGACCGGCTTCGATCCCCTGGATCAACTGACGGTAAATTGGTGCCACGAAGCCGCGCGCTACAGCCTGGTGCAGATGAAAGATATGCTGAAGCGGCTGGAAAGCAACGAGGATCTGCAGACGCTGAAAGAAACCTACGCTGCAATTTGGTACGGAGTCGGTAGCTACGACTTTAAGACGTACGACTATTATGCCTTTGATTTTGAATAGGAGAGCGCAAATGTACAAACCGAAGCCAATTGATACCGGTGCGGTAGAATTGCCCCAGGAGCTGATCGACCTTACGGAGCAGCTGGCAGAGAATGTCCACGAAAACTGGGCTGCCGGTCGGATCGCCGACGGCTGGACTTATGGCGAGAAGCGCGATGACGAGAAGCGGACAACGCCCTGCCTGGTGCCTTATGCGGAGCTGACCGAGGAGGAACGGGAGTATGACCGCCATACCGCGCTGCAGACCCTGAAAATGATTCTGGCATTGGGCTATACCATTGAAAAGAAATAAGCATATGATGTGATTGGAAATCGCAGTATCGAAAGATCCTGCGATTTCTTCCTTTCCAAATATCGGGAGGTGGAATATGGCGGGTAAGAATAATTTTGACAGCTTTATAGTCAGCGCCTGCAATCGGCAGGCGCATGCGGCGTGTATGCAGATCGCCACAGCTGCGGACAGTGGGATCACAGTGCTGTACGGACCGTCCTCCTGCGGCAAGAGCCATCTGCTGGGCGCGCTTGCGGAAAAATATAGCGAGAATTTTCCGGAGAAAAAAGTGCTGGAAACGACCCCGGAGGCTATTTTCGATGGGTATCTCAAGGCGCTGAAGGAAGGTACATCCTTGGATTATGGCAAGCGGATTTGCAGCTATGATCTGCTGATCGTGGATAATGCGCAGTTCCTTGCAGGCAAAACGGCGACGCAGGGGGAAATGGCGAACTGGCTCTGCCAAATGTACGGCGCAGGAAAGACCGTTGTAATGGCGATGGATTGTCCGCCGGCGTGCTGTGAAACGATGCTGGAGAAAATCAGCAGCAGATGCTTTGACGGGTGGCGGATCGTGAAACTGCTTGCACCGGATCGGCAGCTTCGGGCAGAATATGTGAAGCGGCTGTGCCGGGAATATTCGATTTCGCTGTCTACCAGGGCGACCGATCATCTGATTTTCTCCCGGAATATTCCATTTGGCGCCATCAGAGGAGAGCTTATGAAGCTTCGTTTGCTGCAGGAGTAAATCGGTAAGCCCGTAACCGGCAGGATCTGCTGGCGCTTCTCGGTCAAGAAAAATAGTGGAAAGATCAACACAAGAATAGGGAAAGGTGGACAGGGTATGCTGGGCTTCAAAATACCGGAAGAACGCAGGATCGAATGGTTTTGCAAAAAGGCCGCAAGGTGGGATCCCTTCGAGATCCGGAGATATGAGGAATTTTACAAGCGGTTTTTGAAGGAAAAAGCAGTACCGGAAAAGAAAAAACTGGGCTTAAAGCTGATCGTGATCTCGGATACACACGGCTATCTGGCGTTTGACAAAAGCCGCTTTCCAACCTTTATGGATACGGTGGCGGACTTTGATCTGTGCCTGCTGCTGGGCGACGTGACAGCCGCGGAGATGCCGGTGATCCTGGATTGCATACCCCGGGAGAAGATCCTGGCGATCAAGGGGAACCACGATGCGTTTGATATTTACAGCCGCTTTGGTGTGCAGGAAATATCCGGCAGGGTCTGCGAGTATCAGGGCGTACGCTTTGCCGGGCTGGACGGCAGCTTCCGCTACAAAAAGGAGCGGTTTCCGTCTCATACGCAGTATGAAAGCCTGCAGTTTGCCCGGGCTATGCCGGAAGCGGACGTACTGCTTTCCCATGACGTAATGCTGTCGGACTTTTACCGTGACCCTGCACATTCCGGGCTGATCGGAATTACGTACTATGTATTCAAGCGCGGTGTGCAGTGGCATTTCCACGGGCATATACATAAGTCTTATGAACGCTGCTACGAAAACGGAACCAGAGAAAAAAGCGTGTATCAGTGCGAATATATAGAGATATGATGCGGAATAAAGCAAAAGGACTTCACGAAATTTCGTGAAGTCCTTTGCGTTGTATTAGAAAAATGAAAGGCAGGGGCGGAGGGCGCATTCATTATGCTGTGTATTGCCGGGGCAAAGGCTCCCTTGTGTAAAGGGAGCTGGCAAAACCGAAGGTTTTGACTGAGGGATTGTCTTGCAGGAACGATCCTCCCGTCAGCCTGCGGCTGCCACCCTCCTTTACACAAGGAGGGCTTTTCAGAAGAACAGTCTTGCGGTCAGCGATGCCGCCAGAAAGCCGGTCAGGTCGGCGATCAGGGCGGCAGGGATGGTATACCGGGTTTTTTTGATGCCTGCCGCGCCGAAATAGACGCTGATGGTATAAAAGGTGGTCTCCGTTGAGCCCAGCATGATCGCCGCTGTTCTGCCGATGAGAGAGTCGGGACCGTACTGCGCCATCAGGTCGGCGCCTACTGCCAGCGCCGCGCTGCCGCTTAAGGGGCGAACCAGGATCAGAATGGCGGTTTCCGGCGGAATACCGAAGAAGCGGAAAACCGGCGCCAGAAAGGCGCTGAGCAGCTCCACAGCCCCGGAAGCCCGGAGCATCGACACGGCTGTCAGTAGAAATATCAGCGCCGGTGTAATGGACAGCAGCAGCTTCAGCCCATCGGCTGCGCCGCTTAAGAGCAGGTCGTAGGTATTCTCCTTTTTGCGCAGCGCCAGTACCGATGCCGTCAGCAACAGTAGGGGAACGATGTAATCAAGCATCACGCCACGCCTTTCCCATCAGCCAGGCGGCTGTCAGCCCCAGAGTGGTGGAGCAAAGGGAGGTGACCCACACCGCCGGCAGTATGTCAAAGGGCGCCTGCGCGCCGAAGGATGCCCTGACAGCAGCAACGTTGCCGGGAATGAGCTGAATGGACGCGGTGTTCAGCACGATGAGCCGGCACAGCTCATCGGTGGCAAGACCGGGTCTGCCGGGGTCGGCAAGGCGCTGCGCCGCCTGGATGCCCATTGGGGTGGCGGCGTTGCCCAGCCCGAGAATATTGGCGCTGATGTTGGCGCTGAGCTTTTCACGCAAGATCGTATCCTTTTTTGAGGAGGGAAAGAGCCAATTCAGCAGCGGCCTCATCCATAAAGACAGCGTCCGGGTGATTCCCGCGTGCTCCATCAGCTTGCCCACGCCCGTCCAAAGGCAGATAGAGCCCGCGATGGAGATACACAGCGAAATACCGCTTTGCGCGCCGCTGATCACCGCTGCGCCAAGCTGCTGTCCGTTACCGAGAAACATTGCGCAGACAACGGAAATTGCCAGAATTATAGTCCAAACCCAGCTCATTACCACGGTCAAGCCCTCCTTTTATCACCAGTTTATGTGGGGCAGGAGGGGGGTATTCGTTGAAAAATGCACCAAAATTCGCCAAAATAGTAAAAAAGTGTTTGACAGACGGACATTAACCGATTATAATGAAAATAACCCGTTAAGAAATTTATTATAATCTGAAGGGATGTATAAATATATGAAATCCACCGGTATTATTCGCAAAGTTGACGAACTGGGCAGAATCGTGCTACCCATTGAGCTGCGCAGAGTCCTGGATATTGCCGAGCGCGACGAGCTGGAAATCTTCACGGAGAATGATCGCATCATTCTGCAGAAGCACCAGACCTCCTGCGTTTTCTGCAATTCCTCCAAGGGTCTGATCAAGTTCAAGGACAAGCACGTGTGCGAGGTCTGCGCACGGGGCCTGGGTCGTATGTAAAATTTGCAATAAAATTCCCGACTGCGTTTGCAGTCGGGTTTTTATTATGCCGCAGGGGCTTTCTTTTTCGAAGCGGAGCGGACGGCGCAGCACACACCGTAGACCGCCAAAACAGCAATGAAGAAAACGATGGGATTGATGATCATCAGCGACCATTTGGGGATGATGCCATTGGCGACCAGCCCGATGTAGAGGGCGTCCTCCTCCAGGAAGAACCAGTTGCGGTCGGTAAACAAAGTGTTACCCAGCTTGGCCCAGAATGTAATGCCCACCAGGATCAGTCCGCTGTGCCAGCACTTGCGGATATCGGGCTTTACTTCACCCAGAGCGATGTTGAGAATTCCCCAAGCCATCAGTACGCCGTGGAAGAACATAGTCTGCACAGCCTGATAGCACCAGGGCTCGCCGGTGCCGACACTGGCAGGGTAGCACAGATACATCATCGGGGAAAGCGCGGAAAGGATCGCGACAGGTTCTTTGAGTTTATGACCGTTGCGGTTAAACTGCGCAAAGCAAACCAGCGGACAAAGCACCGTGCAGATGTGGAAGGGGAGCTTGTCGGAGTTCAGACCGCCGTAGACAAATTCGTGGAAGAAAAAGTCGGAGATATAGGAGATCACCAGCGCGTACGCCAAAGCGCGCAGCAGTTTTTCCTTCTGCGCAGCGGTCTTGCCGCGGAAGCACAGCCAGCCCAGAACAATGCTGCCAAAGATCAGCACAAGATAGACAATATGGGCAATGGAAAACGGGGTAATGGAAATGCCGGTATTGAAATGGGACATTTCAAACAGCTTAATAAATAAGTTTTTCATTACGATTCCTCCGGAAAAGTTTTGTATACCAACGCTCTTCCACGGGAAGCCGCATTTCGCGCAGGTGCAGGGGGATAAACAGAATGATCGCTGCCAGGAAGCCGAGGTAGATGGGGCAGATGCCGATATATTCATTGCCCTTCAGCCACATACCGTCCGGAGCTGTCATACCGCAGCGCTCGTAAAGGGTATTTACCGCCTGTCCGCAGGCGATAAACACACCCAGACCGGAGCAGATGCTGACCACATTAAAGACACGGAATTTGATGTACCGGCCAAAGAGCATATAAAGACAGCCGAAGAGCATTGTGGAATGGCTCAGCAGACCCTTAAGCACATAGTAATCGGTAAGGGTGGGGTTATTGTCAAAATTAAAGTTCAGGACAATGCCTATAATGCCGCAAAGCGTGCCCACATAAAAGCAGAACTCGCTTAAAATGCGGAAAAGAAGCCGCTGCTTATTTTTGATCAGCGCGCTGACCAGCAGCATCCACATAACAACATTGCAAGGATAAACGGGCAGAATGTGGTTGTTTTCCACGGTTGCTGTTCCTCCGGTAGCAAAGTAATCCACCCACAAGTTGCTGTAATGGAGCATCACGGTCAGTACAGCAGAGAAGAGGAGTATTCTGTTTTTGTTTTTCTCATCATGAATATGCATCCTGGCAAGCGCAAGGAGCGCAGCGGTCAGGATGCCGGAGATGAGCATATATGAAATGTGTTGTGAATTAAACATACCCCTATTATACACGATTCGACAAAAACCGCAACCGAAAGCACCTGTATTTGGCAATACTTAAGAGAATCTTAAAGATAAAAGACCGACCACACCGTGGTCGGTCTTTTGACGTTCAGAGAATTTGCATCAGTGCGTCTGCGAATTCCTCGCAGGTGGCGCCGTCGCGGTCGCCGGTAACGGTAACGGGGCAGGCGGTCAGCGCTGCTTCCAGCTTTTCCGCCTCTGCGGTGCAGCAGATGTGCCGCAGCAGCATAGCGGCTGCCTTCAGGATGCTGGTGGGGTTGGCGTAATCACCCAGACCTGCAGCAATCAGACGTGGAGCAGAGCCGTGGATGGCTTCAAACATGGCGTAGCGGTCGCCGATATTGGCGCTGCCTGCAGTACCCACACCGCCCTGGATCTGGGCAGCCTCATCGGTAAGGATATCACCGTAAAGGTTGGGCAGCACGAATACCTGGAACTTCTCCCGGAAGCCTTCAATCAGCAGGTTGGCGGTCATAATGTCGATGTAGTAATCCTCCACGGTGATCTCGGGGTAATCCCTGGCGATCTCGTGGCAGATCGCGGTGAACTTGCCGTCGGTCTTTTTCATAATATTGGCCTTGGTGACCACACTCAAATGGGTCTTGCCGTTCTGACGGGCGTACTCAAAGGCTGCCCGGGCGATCCGGCGGGTGCCCAGATCGGTGATGACCTTGAAATCCACCGCCATACCCGGCAGCTCCACGCCCCGGCTGCCAAGGACATATTCGCCTTCGGTGTTTTCCCGGTAGAAGATCCAGTCGATATTCTTTTCGGGAATACAGACCGGACGGACATTGGCATACAGATCCAGCTCCCGGCGCATAGTCACGTTGGCGCTTTCCAGAGTGCCGCCCATGGGCGTCTCGGTGGGACCCTTCAGCAGCACGTCGCAGGTTTTGATGTTGGCCAGCACATCGTCGGGAATGGGCTTGCCCTGTGCCATACGGTTTTGCAGGGTCAGACCCTCGATCTTCTTCAAAACGATCTTGCCGGCGGCGATCTTGTCTGCCAGCAGCGTTTCCAGAACACGGGTGGCGTGCCGGGTGATGATGGGGCCGATGCCGTCACCGTCGATCACGCCGATGGTGATGACCTCTTTCTTGGTAAAATCGGTCTTTTCGCAGTTCATTTTCTCCAGCCTTACCAGCTGCTCCTCAAGCAGTGTTCGAAAGGCCTCGCTTGCCTGAATGATATCCATTATTGACCGCCCTCCTTGGTGTAGTTCAGCAAACCGCCGCACAGAAGGATCTGCTGCTGACGGTCGGACAGGTTGCAGACCGTGATCGCGGTTTTGCCGGTGGTTTCATTGACAACGGTGATCCTGCCGTTTGCCATACCTGCCTTGATATCGCTTAAATGCAGGCTGTCGCCCTGATTCAGAATTTCATAATCTTCGGGATCTTCCAGGGTCAGGGGCAGAATACCGGCGTTGATCAGGTTTGCCACGTGGATACGGGCAAAGCTTTTGGCGATGACGCAGCGGATGCCCAAGTACATCGGCACGAGAGCCGCGTGTTCACGGGAAGAGCCCTGACCGTAGTTGCTGCCGCCGATGATGATGCCGTCACCGGCTGCCTTGGCACGCGCCGGGAACTCCTTGTCACAGACCTCGAAGCAGAACTGGGACAGATGGGGGATGTTGGAGCGGTAGGGCAGGATCTTGGCACCGGCAGGCATAATGTGGTCGGTGGTGATATTGTCGCCAACCTTCAGTACGGCGGTGGCGGTCAGGGAATCGGCGAAGGGCTTTGCCTTGGGGAATTCCTTAATGTTGGGACCCCGCAGGACTTCTACGGTGCTGCCATCCTTGGCAGGCGGCAGGACAGCGGAGTCGTCAATGCGGAACCGGGCGGGCATCTGGATGGGCGCATAGGGCTCCATAGTGGTGGGGTCGGTGATGTAACCGGTCAGTGCGGAGGCAACGGCGGTCTCCGGGGATACCAGATAGACCTGACCGTCCTTGGTGCCGCTTCTGCCGTGGAAATTGCGGTTAAAGGTGCGCAGGCTGACGCCGGCGGAATTGGGGCTGAAGCCCATACCGATGCAGGGACCGCAGGCACATTCCAGCAGCCGTGCGCCGCTGGCAAGGATATCTGCCAATGCGCCACATTCGGAGAGCATCGTCAACACCTGACGGGAGCCGGGGGAGATGGAAAGGCTGACACTGGGCGCAACGGTCTTGCCCTTGAGCATAGCGGCGACCTTCAAAAGATCCTGCAAAGAGGAATTGGTGCAGGAGCCGATGCAGACCTGATCCACCTTGGTGGCGGTGAGACTTTCGGCAGTTGCCACATTGTCGGGGCTGTGAGGGCAGGCGACCAGAGGCTTCAGGGCGTTCAGGTCGATTTCGATAATGCGGTCATACTCCGCATCGGGATCGCTTTCCAGAGCGGTGAAATCAGCGCCGCGACCCTGCGCCTGCAGGAAGGCTTCGGTGATCTCGTCAGAGGGGAAGATGGAGGTGGTGGCGCCCAGCTCCGCACCCATATTGGTGATGGTGGCACGCTCGGGTACGCTTAAGGTCGTGACGCCGGGACCGCCCCATTCGATAATGGCGCCCACACCGCCTTTGACGGAGAGGATCCGCAGGATTTCCAGGCTCACATCCTTTGCAGTGACGAAGGGCTTGAGCTTGCCGGTCAGGTTGACCTTGAACATCTTGGGCATGGTGATATAGTAGGCACCGCCTCCCATAGCCACTGCCACGTCCATACCGCCGGCGCCAAATGCCAGCATACCCAGACCACCGGCGGTGGGGGTATGGCTGTCGGAGCCGATCAGGGTCTTGCCGGGCTTTCCGAAGCGCTCTAAATGCACCTGATGGCAGATGCCGTTGCCGGGACGGGAGAAATGGACACCGTGCTTGGCGGCCACAGTCTGCAGATACCGGTGGTCGTCGGCGTTCTCAAAGCCGCACTGCAGGGTGTTGTGGTCAACGTATGCGATGCTGAACTCGGTCTTGACCCGGGGAATGCCCATGGTCTCGAATTCCAGATATGCCATAGTACCGGTGGCATCCTGGGTCAGTGTCTGGTCGATCCGCAGGGCGACCTCACTGCCGGTGGTCATATCACCGGAAATCAGGTGTGCTGCGATAATTTTCTGTGCGATCGTCTTTCCCATTATTTACACCCCGCCATCATATGGATCTTTGCATTTTCAATGTGTTGCTCTGTCAGCTGCGCAGCCAGTTCCGCATTACCGGAGAGAATGGCGGTGCACATCGCCCTGTGCTCCTGCATCGTGGCGGCAACACGGGTGGGATGGGACATGGAGATGCGGCGGTACCGCTGGGTCTTGTGGTGCAAGGGACGCAGTGTATCCCGGATCACCGTGCGACCGCTGAGCTCGTAGATGGCCTCGTGGAAGGCATCGTCCATCTCACGCAGCTTGTCCATATCCTGCTTGCTGTAATAAAAGTCCTGCAGATCGCTGATCTGCTTGAATTTTTCCGCGCTTTCGGGAGTCAGGTTTTTTGTGGCGTGGTAGGCTGCCAGACCTTCGATCCGCTGGCGGATATTCATAATATCCTCTAAGTCCTCCAGCGTGATGCCCAGCACCAGGCTGCCCTTGGGGCAATCCTGGATCAGACGCTCCTGCTCCAAGCGGCGCAGAGCTTCCCGGATGGGAGTGCGGCTGACGCCAAGCTGCTCCACCAGCTTCAGCTCGGTGAGAATCTCACCTCTGGCGTACACGCCGGTGATAATATTGTCCTCCAGCTTCTCAAATACCTGATCTGCCAGGGAAATTGCCTTAAATTGTGCCATATTAAACCTCCTGCAGTCTGCCGGGGGCAAACTCTTCAATCTTTTCTGCCATCTCATCTCTGGAGATCATAGTCACACGGCCGGCGTCGTATTCGCTGTCCACCCAAGCCTTCAGCGCAACTACCAAAGGATCGGTCTTTTTCAGCTCATCATCGCCCTTCAGCCGGTAGGTCTGATTGATCCAGTAGGCGATGCCTGCAAGACCGGAGGTCTTGCTGATCTCCACGACGGCAGGACGGTTCAGCAGCTTTTCTGTGTCGAAGATGGTGTAGATCTCCGCGTCCTTCAAAAGACCGTCAGCGTGGATGCCGGCACGGGTGGAATTGAAGTTCTTGCCCACGAAGGGAGTCATAACGGGGATGTTATAGCCGATGTCCTTCTCAAAATACTCGGCGATCTCGGTAATGACCGTGGGATCCATACCGTCCATAGAGCCACGCAGGGACGCGTACTCAAAGACCATAGCCTCCAGCGGCACGTTACCGGTGCGCTCGCCAATACCCAGCAGGCTGCAGTTAACAGCGCAGGCGCCGTACAGCCAGGCGGTGGAGGCGTTGGCAACGCCCTTGTAGAAATCGTTGTGACCGTGCCACTCCAGACATTCGCTGGGAACGTCGGAGTAATGCTGCAGACCGTAGATGATACCGGCAACGCTGCGGGGCATAGCGGCTTCGGTGTAGGGAACGCCGTAGCCCATGGTATCGCAGGCGCGGATCTTAACGGGGATCCCGGCTTCGCGGGACAGCTTCTGCAGCTCGTTGACAAAGGGAACCACGAAGCCGTAGAAATCCGCACGGGTAATATCCTCCAAGTGGCAGCGGGGGATAATGCCGGCGTCGAAGGCGTCCTTGACGGCAGACAGATAATGCTCCAGCGCCTGGGAACGGGTCATCTTCATCTTGCGGAAGATGTGATAGTCGCTGCAGCTGACCAAAATGCCGGTCTCACGGATGCCCAGATCCTTCACCAGCTTGAAATCCTCCTTGCTGGCACGGATCCAGCTGGTGATCTCGGGGAACTTCAGGTCCAGCTCCATACAGCGCTCCAAAGCCTCCCGATCCTTCTTGCTGTACACGAAGAACTCGGATTGGCGGATGATGCCGTAGGGACCGCCCAGCTTGCTAAGCAGCTTGTAAATGTTTACGATCTGATCCACCGTATAGGGCTCGATGGACTGCTGACCGTCGCGCAAAGAGGTGTCTGTGATCCAGATCTCCTCCGGCATATTCATAGGAACACGGCGGTGGTTGAAGGCGACCTTGGGTACGGTGCCGTAGGAATAAATATCCCGCTGCAGATTGGGCTCTGCCACATCCTGCAGAGAGTATTTATAGGACTTGTGTTCCAGCAAATTCGTCTTTGGGGAAATCTCAAGCATAGGTAATACTCCTTTTATGTATTATTGTATACAATTATACCGTAAAGGCAAAAAATGTCAAGCCTAAAAGAAAGAAAAATCGGTATGCTTTGCGACATACCGATTCCTTTTTTCAGTTGACAGCGGCAGCGGCTGTGATCTTCTTTTTGCCGGCGGCAAGGCGGTGAATACCCATGGCTGCCAGCAGAATGATATAGGCGGCAGCGGTGAAGCCGGCGATGTAAATGACCAGCGACCAGGGATAGGGCACCACCTTCTGCACCTCGGAATAAACCGGCAGGTGGGGATCGCAGTAGGGGCTGATGTAGAACATATTGAAGGCGTTGGCTTCCAGCAGGCCGGTGGCGTGGGCGATCTCGTTCATAACGGTTGCGATTCCCACCGCCGCGGCGAAAACGCACAGCGCCTTCAAAACGGTCTTATGCTCCAGCTTTACGTGACCGGTGGACAACAGATACGCACCGATGGGGAGCATAGAGCCGTGGCAGACCATAGTCTGGATATTGATGCCAACGGTACCTGTAAACACGTCGCCGGGATAGACCATCACGCACAGACCGGCGAAAACGGAAAAGGTAGCAAGATAGGCGCACAGCGCATCGTGAACCTTGCCTTTTTTGATGATACCTGCCAAAATGCCGGCATACATGGGTGTGGAGCAGAACTGGAAGGGAAATGCGTACCACGCATATTCAAATTTCAGTCCTTCCTCCGGGAAGGTGAAGCTGAAATTGATCTGCTTGTAGATCTCCAGGATCAGCACGATCAGCGAAACGGTGAACACCGCCTTCCGCACCGTTTTGGCAGAGTCATTTTTGCGGAAAACGCAGATATAAACCGTTGCCAGAAGCATGGCGGCGAAAAATGTGATATGAAATAAGCCGTAGCAAGTGGGTGTTTCCATTTGCATATTGAGCAGCTTTAACAAGTTTGTCAAAAACTCCATGAAAGAAGCCTCCTTTGCCGCCGACCAGTATAGCACAGCAAACGGGTTTTGTCAGCGGCTGAATCCTTAAGTTTTCTTAAAGATTTCGGAGCTTCGACAAAAAATCCCCTGCAGCAGCACTGCAGGGGATCTTATTACTTTTCAATCAGCCGATACAGATAATAGGTGAAGTCCCGACCTTCAAAGTAGAAGGTAGCCTGGTCGATCAGCTCGTAGCCCAGACCTTCCGGATTCCAGTAATCCGATGAATAGACGGTGCGCGTAATGACGAAGTCAAATTCACCGTTCAGCATGGCGTTGCGATGGGTCTGCCACATATCCGGATGCTCGATATTCAGCGTGCAGAAGAATTCGCAGCTGGGAAGCACATCCGACGCGTAGTAGAAGCCACCGTCCAGGAAGCCGTAGTTCAGGATCCTGGCATCCTCTACCGTGTTGATGATCTTGGCGAACCGATAAGCAGGCATATCGTCTTTCTCGTATTCCATCAGGTAGGTGTTGCTGCTCTTGTCATAGCTGTGGTTCAGCAGCAGAAATACCAGAACGATCATAATGACCGACCGCATACCGGTGGAATTCAGCCATTTTCCAAAGTCAAGGTTACCCTGCACCAGCTGCAGCGCCTTGCCGATGGCGATCAGACCGAACACGCAGAAGGCAGCCAGGATCAGTCCGTAATAGGTGTAGCCTCTGCCGCCCCAGTAGGTGCCGATGGCAAGACCGATGAAGGACATAAACGCCATTATCAGCCCCTTCCACTGGGCTTTGATATCCATAGCGAACAGCAGAATACCCAGCCAGATCATCCAGCCGTAGGTGGAGTTGTTCTTCAGCGTGGTATCCAGACACTTCTCAATCAGTTCCCATTTGGTGCCCTCGGTTTCCTGGGGGTAGAGGTTCAGGTTGTTGTAGAAATAAACCTCCATAAAGTCGCCCACAGCACCGTGAATGGCGAAATAGCCGAATACGACGGCGCTCAACGCGCCCACGCCCAGCAAAAACTGACCGATGGTGGTGAAAAGCGCTTTCCATTGGAATCCGTCCGACAGATACCACAGCAGCACGAATGCCGCAAGCCCTATATAAAAGCCCACAATGGTGAACTTGATGTACAGCACCGCAGCGGCAAAGATGCCGTTGACGAAGGCTTCCCGGAAGGTCAGCAGCCGTTTCTCATTCAGCGCCAGCAAAACGCTGTACAGACTGTAGGTGAGCATAAACAGACACAGCTCCTCACAGCCACCGCCGTGGGAAAATGCCGGAGAAATGGGAATCAGCGCCGCCAGGAATACGATGATGAAATACGCCATAGGGGACTTGCCCAGATAGATCTGCGCGATCTTGCCGCTGAAATACAGGAACAGCCCGAAGGTGACCACTTCCAGCATAAATACGCCGATGAAGCTCTTGTCGCTGATCAGCGCGGCGATGGCGTACATAAAGTACAGCACGGGACCCTTCTGCTCGTAAAGATCCTGGTAGGGAACGATGCCGTGGAGGATGGATTTGCCCATGGTAAAGAAGCAGTTGACATCCACCCAGTCGTTCATGGGATACAGCGGCGAGCTTTTGCTGCACACCAGCAGAAACAGCGTACTTATCAGGAAGGAGAACAGCAGCAGGGGATCGGCCTTCTGCCACCATTTCTTCACTTCAGCGGTTTGGGCAGGAGCAGCTTTGCGCAAAGGCGCTTTCTTTTTGCTCATAACCGATCCTCCGTACGGTCACTGATGATATAACGGGGGCGCTGCTTGACCTCAAGGAAGATCTTGCCCACATAAGCGCCGATAACACCCAGGCAGATCAGCTGCACACCGCCGATAAAGCAGATGATGCAGGTCATACTTGCCCAGCCGGGAACGGTATTGCCGCACAGCGCCACGATCAATGTCCAGATAACGCCGATAAAGCTGAACGCGGCGATGATGCCGCCCAGTGTGGTGATCAGGTGCAGGGGCTTGACACTTAATGAGGTAATGCCGTCAAAGGCCAGCGCCAGCATCTTGCGCAGGGGATAGTGGCTCTCGCCGGCGATGCGCTCGTGGCGCTCGTAGTACACGCTGGTGCTCTTGAAGCCCACCAGAGGGAACATACCACGCAGGAACAGATTGACTTCCTTAAAGTTTGCAAATTCCTGCAGCACCCGGCTGGATACCAGCCGGTAATCCGCGTGGTTGTACACGGAATCCACGCCCATGGATCTCAGCACCTTGTAGAAGCTCTGGGCGGTGAAGCGCTTGAAGAAGGTATCGGTATCCCGCTTGCTGCGGACACCGTAAACGATCTCACAGCCGTCGAGATAGGCGTCTACCATCTCGTCCATGGCGTTGATGTCGTCCTGACCGTCACAGTCGATGGAAATGGTAATGTCGCAGTGATCCTTGGACTCCATAAGACCTGCCAGAACCGCGTTCTGATGGCCGCGGTTGCGGCTTTGCTTAATGCCCATAAAGTGGCTGTCCTGCCGGGCAAGCGCCTGGATGATCTCCCAGGTCTTGTCCCTGGAGCCGTCGTCAATAAAGAGGATTTTGCTGCGGCGGCTGATCTTGCCGGCCTCCATAAGGGCGGTCAGCTTTTCGAGGAACATCGGGGCGGTAATGGGAAGAACTTCTTCTTCGTTATAGCAGGGGATGATGATGCGTAAAACAGGCTTTCCCATAGCGACTCCTTTCTTACCGGATGAATGTTACCTTGCCGGCGATCTTCTTTGCCAGCCAGGTGCTGATGAATGCAAATGCGATACCCAGACCGAGGGATACGATCACGTCGGTGGGGTAGTGAACGTACAGATACAGCCGGGAAAATGCGATAAGTCCGGCTAAAATCAGGGCAGGAATGCCCAGCTTTTTATGGTGCAGCGCCAACGCGGTGGCGGCTTCAAAGGAAGCAATGGTGTGACCGGAGGGGAAGGAATAGTCGTGGGGCGTGGCTACCAAAAGCTGCATAGACTGCCCGTAGAAATCGTACGGACGGATCCGGGCGCACAGCGGCTTTAAGGTCAGGTTGCACACCACGAGTCCCATCAGCAGGGCGATGCCCATGGCAAGACCGGCTCTGCGTGTTTTGGGGATCAGCAGCAGGATCACGGAAACGGCGATCCAGAAGATACCGGCATCGCCCAGCACCGTGATGAGAGGCATCACCATGTCCAGAAACGGGCAGCGAAGATTCGCGGCGATCCAATCCAGGATAGGCAGGTCGAAATTCACCGCAAACCAGGCGAAAATTTCAGTCATCACGCACCGCTCCTTCTTCGCCGAATACAGCATACAGTGTCATCGGTTCCAAAGTTCCGGAAGGAACCGGAGCGGTACCGTTTGCGTCGGGAACGAACAGAATGTTCATAGCGACCTGGCCGTTGGCTGCAACCTCGCGGGTCGCCCAGCCCAGAAGCTCTTTGCCATCGGCAGCGGTAACCTGGGGCAGGGTGATGGTTGCGGTGTCCGCAGCTACCATCACAGAGTCCACGATCGTGCCGGCACAATCGAAGTCCAGACGCACCTGCGCCAGCTGCTCCTGCAGATCCACGTTGGTAATGTTGCTTACCATAAAGGTGCCGGCGGCATTTCTGGCGAAGATGTAGGTGGTATTCATTTCAAGGCTCTTGACGGTGCCGTTTTTACGGGTGATGTCCAGCTGCAGGGTCACCCGGGCAGAGAACAGATCGTCATTATAGCGGTAGAAATCACTGATCTCGGTTACGGACTCGTCAAACTGATAGGACGCAAAGGTCTGGATGAAGGTGGGGGTGTTGCAGATATCCTTGTAGATCTGGGTGGTGTAGTCAAAGTATTTGCTCAGCTCACCGGTGCCGACAGCGCGGATGGCAAACAGCGCGTTAGCCTTGGCAGCGCCCAGGATCACGTTCTTCTCGGCGTCGGTCATTTCCGCCACCGGAAGATCCAGCTGATAGCAATTATCCGCCACACTGAATACAGTGGGGACCGTATGCCCCTCTTCGTTTCTGACCTCCACGATGGGCTCTGCCATCAGACCATCGACACACAGCTCCTCGATCACGTAGCCGTGGACGCCTTCGGGCAGATAGTCCTCGGCTTTGGTGGAGATGAGGCGCACGAGATAGGCATCGCTGACCTCCTTGCCGTTGAGCAGCACCGTATAGCCGGGCAGCCGCTGGATGCGGATGCTTTTGCTGCTGACGATATCCAGCTGCAGGCTGCTGATGGACCATTCGGTCTTGCCGGACTTTTCATCCACCGTACCGGCAAGGGTGAAGGTGGCAAGTCTGTCCTTGCCTAACTGGACGACGTATTTGTGATCCTTGCTCAAGCCGGCAGAGGTTTCGTAGAAGGTGATCTCCTTGTCGGCAGCGGCGCTGACCCTGGCCTGCATATAGGTGATGAAGTCATCCCGGGTCTCAAACTCGGTATCTGCCAGCTTGGCGGCATCGTAGAGCTTGCCCCAATCCTGGCTGGCGAACAGCTGCGTAAAGACCTCCTGGCTCCGATGGTCGGGCTGGGTGGTCTCGAAGCGCACCAGCCAGCTGTGCAGGGGGATCATCAGCAGCAAAAACAGACACAGCACAACCGCGATGGTAATGAAATAAACACGGTAAAACCGCCTGGCGCCGGCCTGCAGCTTTTTCTCCCGCTCTGCGGCACGATTGCGGCGCCGGGGGAAGTTACCGGGGCGCAGCCCCTCCTCAATGGTGGGCATTTCCTCGTGGCGGATCTCGGTGGAAGTTTCCTGATTCATTATTCTACCTCACTCTCTGCCGGGCGCACCATAAAGAAGGTGGGCATTCTTCTGGGATCCTGCTGAAGCAGGGAATAGTTGTTGATCATGGCAATATCGTTGCCCCAATGCTTCTTGTCGCTGCCGTATTTGCCGTAGGTATCCCGGTACAGCATAACAGAGGAGGAGCCACCGTCCAGATTGCAGGCGTTGACGGCTTCGTACTCCACCATAATGTCCACAAGGTCGGAATAGGTGCCGCCCAGGGAGCCTACCTGACGCCCGTCAATGCATACGAAGATGACCGTGCCGTCGGCACGCTGACCGATGGCGGTACGGGGGTTGAAGCCGGAGTTGGAGCTGTACTCGATGTTGTTGATGCGGCCGTCCATGATCAGCACGGGACCGAAGCAGCAGCCGTCACGGATGCCCAGCTCCTTTGCCTTGGCGGCATTCATGGCGCTGGCGACCACCAGCTCGTTCTTCTCGTTGAAGCCGACGAAACCCTCGTAGATCTGACCGTCATCCCATACCACCTCGCCCTGGGAAAGGACAAGTCCGGTGGGCAGGCTGCCAACATAGCTGCCGCTGGTGCCGTCGTCGTTAAAGGCACCGGCGTTGATGGCGGCAATAGCGCCTTCGGTCTCGATCTGGTTGTGGATACGGGTGCCGGGGATGTTGATGGAGAAATTCTCCGTAGAGGTTGCAAGATACACGTCCGCGGGATTGCGGATCAGCATCACGTGGGCGGTGTAGGTGTCGCCCTGAACGGTTTCGATGCGGATGCCGTCGGGATAATCCTTCCAGGCATCGGCGTTGGCGTTGGAATTGGTGTTGATGGTGATCTGGGAAGAGCCGGAAACATCATCGGGCAGGGCAGTGCCCTTCTTGGCGCGGATCTGCTCCACCTTTTCGTCACCCAGGAAAAGACCGGGGATCCACTTGGTGGCGCTGGGCTCCAGCAGGGACATGGTCAAAATGTCCCGGGCACTGTCGGAAGGACCGTTAAAAACCGTGAACAGCGTCATGATCAGTCCGGCGGCTACCAGCAGCACGGCGGTAAAGATGATGAGCAGACCGCGCAGCAGATAGCGCAGCAGCGGATTTTGAATTACTTTTCTCTTTTTCATTTGGAAATACCTCTTATTTTGCGGTGTATTCATTGGCAAAGACCCAGCGCTGCTGTGCCAGGAAGCTGACGATAAACAGCGCGGTCATAACGGCGACGTAGATCACGCCACGCAGAAGGATCTGACTTTCGCCGATACCGAAAAGCGCGTAAATGCCATAGGTCAGCGCCAACTGACCGACGAAGATGACCACCGCCAGGATCGTGTAGCGCAGCATGGATGTGCCGGTGGACAGCCTGCTCTTAAAGACCATCTTCTGATTCATAAAGAAATTGAACAGCGATGAGAGAATACGCGCGACCGTGATGGAAACGGTGGTAAGCAGCGGATCGTTCATTACGCCGCTCAGCAGCCACGCCAGCAGCACGTACACAGCGGTGTCGATGACGGAGCTGAGCAGGGAAGAAACGGTGTATTTGAAGAAATGCGCCAAAATCAGCTTGTAGATCCGCCAGGAATCCCGGACGGGATGGAAATGGGAGCTTTTATTCTCCTCAATGTAGACGGTGCGGATCTTGACCTCGTCGAAGGGGATGCCGTGCTCCTTCAGCGCCAGAAGCATATTGGTCTCGTATTCAAACCGGTCACCCCAGACGGTGTTCAGGATCTCCAGGTCTGCCCGGGGAATGGCACGCAGACCGGTTTGGGTGTCGGAAATGGTCATACCAACGAAAATTTTGAAAACGGCGCTGGTGATGCGGTTGCCGGTACGGCTGCGCAGGGGAACATTCTCCTGGGAAAAGTCCCGGACACCCAGCGTCAGGTGATTGGTCTGGCGCATATGTAACGCGCAGGCACGGGTATCCTCGCCGTGGTGCTGATTGTCACCGTCAACCGTTACCACGCCGATGGCGTCGGGGCGGTTTTCCAAAAACCAGGTAAACGCGGTTTTCAGCGCGGCACCCTTACCGCGATTGACCTCGTGGTGCAGCAGCTGCACCTCGGGATGGGTGGCGGCGGTTTCAAAATAATGCATATTCTCGGCAGCGCTGCCGTCGTTGACAAGAATAATATCCGTAAAGCCATATTGCAGCAGACCGTCAATGACAGCCAGCAATTTTTCATCCGGGTTCAAAGAGGGGAGGACAACGGAAATACCGGACAAATCGGACATAAAGCTCACTTCCTTTGGCGTGTTTTGGCATTTTACAATATACCAACATAAAGTATATCACATCTTTGCGAAAAAGGGAAGAAACAAATATAAAAAATCGGATGCAAAAGCGGAAGGAAATATGGCTACTTTCGCAGGGGCGATTCACGAATCGCCCGAAAAGCCCCTGCCGCTTATGCATGGACCGGCAAGTAAATTCTGAATCCTGAAACAGCAAACCGCAGCACCGTTCTGTTTTGGTGCTGCGGTCGATGATTCAGTTTACAGGCGATTCGTGAGACGCCCCTGCGATGGGCTGTTTGGCGTGTATCCGTTTTGCGCTTACTGCGCCTTGACGATCGCCATCATCTTGTCCCACTTTTGTTCCATATCTGCCACCAGCTTGAACTGGGTGCGGCAGCGGTCCAGGTTGTGACCCTCACGGTGGACACTGAAATAGTGATCGCCGTCCAGATAGTCCGTCAGGAAGCGGACACCGCACTCCAGGGTCATCAGCTTGGCACCCATAGGCAGCGTCTCTTTTTCCAGTTCGGTCAGACCCGGGCAAGCCTTCAGGAAACCCTTGGTGAAGATCTCAAACAGCTCCAGGCTCATTTCCATCTTGGTCAGATCCTTCTCATCCTCGGCAGCGGTGGCTGCGCCGAAGCGGATGGAATCGCCGAAATCATAGGCGCAAAGACCCGGCATAACCGTATCCAGGTCGATGACGCACAGGGGTGTACGTGTGGCGGCATCCAGCATAACATTGTTGAGCTTGGTATCGTTGTGGGTGACACGCAGGGGCAGCTTGCCCTCGGAAAGCAGACGTACCAGCGTGCCGGCCTCAGCTTCGTGTGCCAGAACGAAGTCGATCTCCGCCTGAACATCCTTGGCTCTGCCCATAGGATCAGCGGCGAGGACTTCGTGGAAAATGCGGTAGCGGTCAACGGTGTTGTGGAAATTGGGAATGGTCTCGGAAAGGGTGTCAGCAGGGAAGGCGGTCAGCTGCTGCTGGAACTCGCCGAAGGCAACGGCGCTCTGGTAGAAATCCTCGGGGGTCTCCGGCTGCTGCAGGCAAAGGCTGTCCTCCACAAATTCATATACACGGTAGTAGCCCTCTTCGCCGTGGTAGCAGGAAGCGCCGCTTGTGGTGCGCACAACGGTCAGCACCCGGCGGGGGTCGCTCATCAGCGTCCGCAGATATTCCGTAACGGAGCAGATGTTCTCCATCAGGGCTTCCACGTTCTTGAAGATGTGATTGTTGATCTTCTGCAGGATATAGCGGTGACCGGTGGCGCAGACCACCAGGTAGGTAACATTGATGTGACCGCAGCCGTAGCGCTCACAGCTTGTGACGTCGCCATCCAGCGGAAATTGCTTGAGAATGTTGGCAAGTGTAGCGTCCATAATTTAACACTCCTTTGGCAGTTTTCTCCATTATAAGCTCGTTGCCATCAAAAAGCAACACAAAACTGTTTTGTTCATAAAAAGTAGTGGAATTTTGCAAAAGCTTGTGCTATTATGGTACATAATCAGCAAGATGTGAAGGCATCGGGAAAGGAATGTTTCAAAATGTCAGACTTTTTTAAGGCGCCGCCCATTAAGCGGTTTGCCGCTTATTTAATTGATTTGGTGCTGCTGGTGGCGATCACCGCCGGCGTTGCCGTCGGTATGTTTTCCGTTATGAACTACAACGGCTATATGGAGGATCTGAACGCGCATTTTGAGAAATACGAGCAGAAATACGGCACAGACCTGGACGGAATGACCCAGGAGATGTATCAGTCTCTGTCCCAAAGCGAGCGGGACAATTACGACAAGGCCTATGAAGAAATGGACAACGATGATGCCGCCCGGTTTACACTGAATATGGTGGTGTTCATCCGCATTGTTGCGCTGGGCGTGGGCTTTTTGGTGGGCTATGTGATCCTGGAGGTCATCCTGCCGCTGATCTTCGGAAACGGACAGAGCCTGGGCAAGAAGATCCTGGGGCTTTGCGTAATGCACAAGCACCATGTCCGCATCAGTGTATGGCAGGTGATCTTCCGTGCCATCCTGGGCAAGTTCTTTGTGGGTACGCTGATCCCTATGGCGCTGCTGATGCTGCCGAATTTCAGCATCTGGATCATCAGCGGTTCCACCATCGTGGCGGTGATCGCCATGACCCAGGCGTTTATCGTCATGTTCAGCCAGGCGAACTGCGGCATTCACGACAAGCTGTTCAACACGGTAGTGGCGGACTTTAACCAGCAGTATATCTTTGACTCGGTGGAAGAGCGCAGAGCCTACGACCGGGAGCTGCAAAGACGGGAAGAAGCCTACGGCACGGAATAACAAAATGAAAGGCTGCCCTGCCGGGCAGCCTTTTTCTAAAACAAAATAGAAATGACCCTTGACCGATCGTGTCTTGCAACCACTTTCAGCCAAGGGTCATTTCTGTTCTGTCTTAGTATCTAACATCATTGGTTAACCTCTCTTTCATCAGGCTGGACGCGTTTCCTTCGGATTGTCGAAATGCATTCTGCACCACTTCATCTTTTCTTCTGTCCCGTCAGTGGGATGACCTTATGTGTCAGAATATTTCCCTTAGTCGAAGGTGCGTCTTGTTCGCTCATTTACTGTTTTGAGCGGTAGGTTTACCTGTACATTGGTATCACCTCTTGTGTCTATATAATAGCACAGAAAAAATGAATAATCAATATGCAAACTTGCATAAAGTTGAAGGCTTCAAATTGTGTAAAATACAGATTTACATTTTATGGAACGAAAAAATGTTGACATTGAATTTAAGATTTGATACAATAATTTTCTTGGGCGGCTTTTTTGGCTGCTCATTTTTTGTTGTAGTTGCCAAGGGGTTTTCTTTGTGCTATACTCCATTATATATAGAGCGAAGAAGGGATCAGTGTGGAGATTAACGATATCTATGATGAAAACCGGCAGCTTACCGGAAGAGTCCACCGCCGTGGCACGCCATGGAAGAAGGGTGAGTACGGTCTGGTGGTCTGCGTTTGGGTCTACGATGGCAACGGCAAGGTGCTGCTGACCCGCAGAGCCAAGGGCAAAAGCTTTGCCGGCACCTGGGAAAACTCCGGCGGCAGCGCCCAGGCAGGGGAGACCAGCCTGCAGGCCATCCGCAGGGAGCTGCGGGAGGAGACTGGCATTGAGGCGCAGGAATCGGAATTCCGGCTTCTGTACTCGGAGCGGGATAACTGCGTTTTCTACGATTTTTACGCCCTGCGCCGGCAGGTGGCGCTGGAGGATATCAAGCTGCTGCCCGGGGAGACCGATGACGTGCAGTGGGCGACCTTCGCCCAGGTACACGAGCTGATCCGCCGGAAAAAGATCTGCCACATCATCGCTGCCCAGTTCCTGCGGCAGGAGCCGATGCTTAAGCAGTTTGCACAAGAATAAAAGCGAAATTTTGGAAGATTCTGCCGGGATTTGTGCTTGCAAATTTTGGCGTAATGGGTTATTATGAAAAAAAGCGTTTTTAGAGTTCTCCGGCGAAAACGCTTCTGCCGGAGCTTGGAAACGCTCTTTTATTTTTCCACAAGGAGGATACTTTTATGATCGAAATTCAGGAATTGCCCGTAATGCGTGGAGGTGTGCCGCTGCGCTATGCCAAGGGTCACTTTGCAACCAATCACAGCCATATCAATTACTATATTGATATTACATATCAAAAGACCCGTCTTTCCGAGGCCAAGGAAAGCGCCAAGGAGCTGGTGTCCCACTTTATCAACAATACCCCCGTGGATACCATTCTGTGCCTGGACGGCACCGCGGTGCTGGGCACCTGCGTTGCGGAGGAGCTGACCAAGACCGGCTTCTGCACCCTGAATCAGCACCAGACCATTTATGTGGTGGAGCCGGAATACAACGCCAACTCCCAGATCATTTTCCGTGAGAACATCGTGCCTATGATCCGCGGCAAGCACGTTCTGGTGCTGATGGCATCTGTTACTACCGGCTTTACCGCCGAGCGCAGCATGGAAGCCATCAACTACTACGGTGGCACCGCCGTGGGCATCGCCGCTCTGTACAGAGCGGTGGATGAGGTTGCGGGTCACGTTGTCCGCTCTGTCTATTCCGTCAACGATCTGCCGGACTACGAAAGCTATGATTACCGTGACTGCCCCTACTGCAAGAGAGGCCGCAGAATCGAAGCGCTGGTCAACAGCTTCGGCTACTCTGCGCTGTAACAAATGGCGAAATTAACGAAAGAAACAGAAGCAATCCTGACCGACCGTTTTGGTAAGGACAGCATTATTGCACTGGCGACCTCTGTAGACGGCGTGCCGTATGTGCGAAATGTGGATGCTTTCTATTCTGACAGCGCGTTTTATGTGCTTACACACGGTCTGTCCGGCAAGATGAAGCAGATTGAGATCAATCCCACAGTTGCGATCGCGGGGGAATGGTTTACGGCGCAGGGACAAGGCGTGAATCTGGGGTATTTCGGAAGCGAAGAGAACAAGAAGATCGCAAACAAGATGCGCGCGGTGTTCGCGCAGTGGATTGATAACGGACATAACGATTTTAGCGATATCAATACTTGTATACTGCAGATCAAACTGTCCCGGGGCGTTCTGTTTTCCAACGGAACCCGGTATGATATTGATTTTGCCTGATTGAAACACGCTACAGCCCGGAAAGGGCGCAGTATCAGTAGATTTATTTGCACCGGGAGAGGGAATCCGAATGGCTACCAACGATGGGAGTTACACAACAGCGGAGGTAGTACTTGCAAATTCAGGAACGTCTTTTGCAGCACCCCATGTAGCCGGCGTTGCTGCCCTTATGCTGTCAGAATGCAGCGTAGTTTCGAGATCGCGTATGAAATCTGTAATTATGGGAACTGTGGATTATGTTAGTGCGCTGTCATCCTACTGTGTCAGCGGTGGCCGGTTGAATGCGTATAAGGCGTTAAGCAACGTGCATTCTTACACCCACACTTATATGAACGCAAGTTATCACACCTCTACTTGTGCTTGCGGAACGACAAAGACTCTGGCACACTATTTTATCGCTATGGGCCATAGGCAGATGTGTGCCGACTGCGGCTATATGACATAGGACTAATAGGCCTAATGTGCATCGTTCCAACGAGAGGAAATTCGTTATGAAGAAAGTAATTATAATTTCAGTTGTGGTATTTCTCCTTATTGCTTTGGCGTTGGGAGTATCCGCCATGCTTATCGAGCGACTTCCTGCACCGATTACACCGTGGGAGAAGAAGCAACTGGAGAAAGAATACGGTAAGTATGGTATTTCTCCGCCCCAATGGATGGACAAGAACGGTGAGGGCGGATGTACCTTTTACTACGGAAAATATAACGGATATTACATTATTTGCGATACAATAGAGATTCAAATAAGCAATAGAGAAGAGGTTGGAGACTATATTTTCAAGCTGGGTTCCCGTACGCTCTACGCACTGAAAAATGGTGAATCTTATAAGCTGGGGGACTTGTATGTAAACGGGGAGATCTCCGACAAAGAAATTGCAAAGATCTATGAATATCATAAAAATACATTTGACCAGTATTATGATGAGGAATAGCAGGATGCGTGAAGCTCTGTAAAACTGGGACAAAAGCAAACATTGCGACAGCGTTTGTTTCGCCGCTTTTGCATTGACGAAAGTTCTGCGCCGTGATAAACTACCGGTGAGAATACGAAAGGTGGGCAATGCTATGTCTGCGATTATGGAGATCATCAACGCCACACGGGGCAACTGTGCCTGCGGCGTTAAGCACGAAACGACGATCAAGGATATTCGCATCGGCTCCGGGCTGGTGCATCAGGTGGGAGCAATTCTGAAAGAGAACGGTTTCCCCAAGAGCATCCTGCTGGTGGCGGATCAAAATACTCTGAAGGCGGCTGACGGCATCCTGGAAAGCCTGGAGGGTTTTGCTGTTGAGCTGCATATTTATGATAACCTGCGTGTGGCGGATATGATCCACGTAGCGGAGCTGGAGGAAAAGATCAAGGGCAGGGAAGTGGCGATCCTTTCCGTTGGCACCGGCTCTGTGAATGACCCCTGCCGTCTGGCGGCTGCACGGCAGAATAAAATGCTGTGCATTTTTGCGTCGGCGCCCTCTATGGACGGCTTTGCCTCCTACAGCTCGCCGCTGGTGGAGAAGGGCTTTAAGGCCAGCTATCCGGCGAAAAGCCCGGAGGTCATCATCGGCGATACCAAAATTCTCGCCAATGCGCCGGTGGCGCTGAAATCTGCCGGCTTTGGCGATATGGTGTCGAAATATGTGGCGCTGATCGACTGGCAGGTGTCTACCCTCATTACCGGCGAATATTACTGCGAGAAGGTGGCGGCGCTGACCCGGCAGGCCATCGACGAGCTGATGGTGCTGGCGGATAAGGTCACCGAGAATGACGAAGAAACCGCCGGCAAGATCTTCGAGGCGCTGCTCAAGACCGGCATCGGTATGAGCTACACCCAGAATTCCCGTCCTGCCAGCGGCGCGGAGCATATCATTTCCCACGTGATCGAGTGCAAGGAGCTGATCGACGGTATCATCCCCAATTACCACGGCGACGATGTGGGCGTATGCACGCTGGAAACACTGAAATTCTATGACGCGCTGGCGCAGAGAGCGCAGATCGACACCCGGTATGAGGATGTGGACTGGGATGCCGTCTACCGCTTCTACGGACCCATGGCGCAGGATGTGCGCAAGCTCAACGAGCCGGAAAATATCATTGACCTGGTAGACCCCAAAAAGCTGAAAGAAAGCTGGGATCAGATCAGAAAGATCATCCGCAGCGTGCCTTCCTGCGAAGAATGCAAGACGGCAATGAAAAAGGCGGGCTGCAAAATTACCGTGGCAGACATCAGCAAGAATGAAGCCTTTTTCCGCGAATGTATGTACTATTCGCCCTTTATGCGCAAGCGGATGACACTGCTGCGGATGAGGTATATGATCATATAAACAAAATACAAAAGCAGGGCAGCCGGTGCTGTCCTGCTTTTATCATAGAAAAAACAAAAAACCGAGAAAATTTCCCGGTCAAAATGAAAAATATGGATTGACAAAGCTTGGAAAATGGTATACAATGTTCTTCATACTGTGATAATATGCCCTTTTAGGCGATTCGCCCCATCGTGGACATCGTATCACGGTATGAAGCGTTTGTCAAGTGCTAAGTTGCAAGTATTTGACAACTTAGCCGTGCGTATCAAAATCCAAGTAGGCAACACACAATTCGAAAGAAAGGCTGTGATGATCCATATGGCAATGGTCAAGGACGTAAAGTTCGGCAAGACCATGCGTAAGTCTTACGCAAAGTACGACGAGATCCTGGAGATCCCCAATATGCTGAAGATCCAGAAAGACTCTTATGAGTGGTTCCTGGAGACCGGTCTGCGGGAAGTATTCAAGGATGTCGGCACAATCACTGACTTCTCCGGTAAGCTGGAGCTCAGTTTCCTGGATTACTCCATGGACGAGAAGCCCAAGTATACCATCGAGGAGTGCAAGGAGCGGGATGCTACCTATGCAAAACCCATTAAGGTAAGGGTGCGTCTGCGCAACACCGAAACGGACGAAATCAAGGAACAGGAAATCTTCATGGGTGATTTCCCCATCATGACCAACGGCGGTACCTTTGTTATCAACGGTGCTGAGCGTGTCATCGTTTCCCAGATCGTCCGCAGCCCCGGCATGTACTACGGACACGAGGTGGACAAGGCGGACCAGCATACCTACACCGCTACCGTCATTCCTTACCGTGGCGCCTGGCTGGAGTATGAGACCGACAATTCTGACGTGTTCTGGGTTCGCATTGACAAGAACCGCAAGCTGCCCATTACCTGCCTGATCCGGGCGATGGGTGTGGACACCGATGAGAAGATCAAGACCATGTTCGGCGAGGATGCCAGAATTCTGGCAACCATGGAGAAGGATACCTGCAAGACCCGTGAGGAGAGCTTGCTGGAGATCTACCGCCGCCTGCGTCCCGGTGAGCCTCCCACGGTGGAGACCGCTATTGCACATCTGGAAGGTCTGCTGTTTGACGCACACCGCTACGATGTCAGCAAGGTCGGCCGCTATAAGTTCAACAAGAAGATGGACATTGCTGCCCGTCTGGCAGGCCGTATTCTGGCGCAGCCCATCGCGGATCCCATGACCGGTGAGATCCTGAATATGCCCGGTGACCTGATCAGCCGTGAGCGTGCCCGCGAGCTGTCCGATCTGGGCGTCAACGAGGCAACCGTCAAGGTCGACGATAAGGAAGCCAAGATCTTTGCCAACGGTATGGTAGATATGGCTCGCTTTGTGGACTTCGATCCCAGAGCATACGGCATCACCGAGAAGGTCTGCTTCGCTGTGCTGCAGGAAATGCTGCAGACCGTGCCTGCCGATGGCTGGAAGGATGCTATCGCCGAGCGTTTTGATGACCTGATCCCCAACCACATCACTGTGGATGACATCATGGCATCCATCAACTACCTCAACTGCGTAGCGATGGGTCTGGGTGTCGCTGACGATATCGACCATCTGGGTAACCGTCGCCTGCGTTGCGTCGGCGAGCTGCTGCAGAACCAGTTCCGCATCGGCTTCAGCCGTCTGGACCGCGTGATCCGCGAGCGTATGACCGTGCAGGATCTGGATGCTGTCACGCCCCAGAGCCTGATCAACATCCGTCCCGTTACCGCGGTCATCAAGGAGTTCTTCGGCTCCAGCCCCCTGAGCCAGTTTATGGATCAGAACAATCCTCTGGCTGAGCTGACCCACAAGCGCAGACTGTCTGCTCTGGGTCCCGGCGGTCTGAGCCGTGAGCGCGCATCCTTCGACGTGCGTGATATTCACTACACCCATTACGGCCGTATGTGCCCCATTGAGACCCCCGAAGGTCCCAACATCGGTCTGATCAACTATCTAGCTACCTTTGCCAAGATCAACGAGTACGGCTTTGTGGAAGCGCCCTACCGCAAGGTGGACAAGGCTACCGGCAAGGTTACCGACATCGTTGAGTATATGACCGCGGATGTGGAAGACGATTTCTACATCGGTCAGGCCAACGAGCCTCTGGACGAGAACGGCTGCCTGGCAAACGCCCGTATTACCTGCCGTCACCGTAACGAGATCATCGAAGTCGACCGTGAGCTGATCGACTATATCGACGTTTCTCCCAGAATGATGATCTCCATCGCCACCTCTTTCATTCCCTTCCTGCAGAACGACGACGCAAACCGTGCCCTGATGGGCGCGAACATGCAGCGTCAGGCTGTGCCGCTGCTCACCACCGAGCCTCCTGTGGTCGCTACCGGTATCGAGCATAAGGCCGCTGTGGATTCCGAGGTATGTATCAAGGCTGAAAAGCCCGGTACCGTTACCGCTGTTTCCGCTGACGAGATCACCGTCCGTTATGATGACGGCGATGTGATCGACTATCGTCTGACCAAGTTTGCCCGTTCCAACGCCGGCACCTGCATCAACCAGAGACCCATCGTCGAGGTTGGCGAGCGTGTTGACGTTGACCAGATCATCGCTGACGGTCCTTCCTGTTCCGGCGGTGAGATCGCCCTGGGTAAGAACGTGCTGATCGGTTTCGTTACCTGGGAAGGCTACAACTACGAGGACGCCATTCTGCTGAACGAGCGCCTTGTTAAGGAGGACGTATTTACCTCCATTCACATTGAAGAGCACGAGACCGAAGCCCGTGACACCAAGCTGGGACCGGAAGAGATCACCCGTGACATTCCCAATGTGGGTGAGGATACCCTGAAGGATCTGGACGAGGATGGTATCATCCGCATCGGTGCCGAGGTTCGCTCCGGCGACTATCTGGTCGGTAAGGTCACCCCCAAGGGCGAGACCGAGCTGACCCCCGAAGAGCGCCTGCTGCGTGCCATCTTCGGTGAGAAGGCAAGAGAAGTCCGTGACACCTCTCTGAAGGTGCCCCACGGTGAAAGCGGCATCGTTGTGGATGTCAAGGTATTCACCAAGGAGAACTCCGATGAGCTGGCTCCCGGTGTTACCAAGTCCGTCCGCGTCTATATCGCACAGAAGAGAAAGATCTCCGTGGGCGATAAGATGGCCGGCCGTCACGGTAACAAGGGCGTCGTTTCCCGTGTTCTGCCCGAGGAAGATATGCCCTTCCTGCCCGACGGCACGCCGCTGGACGTGGTGCTGAACCCCCTGGGCGTTCCTTCCCGTATGAACATCGGTCAGGTTCTGGAGGTCCATCTGGGCTACGCCGCAAAAACGCTGGGCTGGAACGTTGCCACCCCCGTATTCGACGGCGCCAACGAGAAGGACATCCGTGAGACCCTGAAGCTGGCAGGTCTGCGTGAGGACGGCAAGACCGTTCTGTACGATGGCCGTACCGGCGAGCCCTTCGATAACCTGGTTACCGTTGGTTGCCCCTACTATTTGAAGCTGCACCATCTGGTCGATGACAAGATCCACGCACGTTCCACCGGTCCTTATGCTCTGGTTACCCAGCAGCCTCTGGGCGGTAAGGCACAGTTCGGCGGTCAGCGCTTCGGCGAAATGGAAGTCTGGGCGCTGGAGGCTTACGGCGCTGCTTACACTCTGCAGGAGATCCTGACCGTCAAGTCCGACGACGTGACCGGCCGTGTCAAGACCTACGAAGCGATCGTCAAGGGCGCCAATATTCCCAAGCCCGGTGTGCCGGAATCCTTCAAGGTTCTGGTTAAGGAGCTGCAGGCTCTGTGCCTGGATGTCCGTGTTCTGGATGAGGACGGCAACGAGATCGAGCTGCGTGACGAGGACGAGGATGATGGCGTGACCTACACTGCCGATCACCGCAGTGAGCTGGTAGTGGGCAGCACCGAAGAGGTGCTGGATGCCGGCTTCGTCATTGACGAGGACAGCCCGGAAGACATTATGGACGTGTTTGGCGCAGCGGAGGATTCCGATGCCGACACTTACGAAGATTAAGGAGGCGATACTATATGGCAGATGCAACATTTGATGCAATTAAAATTGGTATTGCTTCGCCGGAAATGATCCGGCAGTGGTCCTTCGGTGAGGTCAAGAAGCCGGAGACCATTAACTACCGCACCCTGAAGCCCGAGCGTGACGGCCTGTACTGCGAGCGCATCTTCGGACCCACCAAGGACTGGGAGTGCCACTGCGGCAAGTACAAGAAGATCAAGTACAAGGGCAAGGTCTGCGACCGCTGCGGCGTCGAGGTTACCAAGGCCAAGGTTCGCCGTGAGCGGATGGGTCACATTGAGCTGGCCGCTCCCTGCAGCCACATCTGGTATTTCAAGGGTATTCCTTCCCGTATGGGTCTGATCCTGGATATCAGCCCCAAGATCCTGGAGAAGGTGCTGTACTTTGCTGCGTATATCGTAACCGATCCCGGTGACGCACCCCTGACCCTGAATCAGGTGCTGTCCGAGAAGGAATACCGGGATATGCGCGAAAAGTACGAGGACGATTTCCAGGCAGGTATGGGTGCCGAGGCAGTTAAGAAGCTGCTGCAGCAGATCGACCTGGACGCACTGTCCGCACAGCTGCGTGAGGAGCTGAAGACCGCGTCCTCCCAGAAGAAGCTGCGCATCGTCAAGCGTCTGGAGGTCGTTGAGGCTTTCCGTGAGTCCGGCAACGATCCCAGCTGGATGATCATGGACGTGCTTCCCGTCATTCCTCCCGATATCCGGCCTATGATCCAGCTGGACGGCGGTCGCTTTGCCACCTCCGACCTGAACGATCTGTACCGCCGTGTTATCAACCGTAACAACCGTCTGAAGAGACTGATCCAGCTCAATGCGCCCGACATCATTATCCGTAATGAGAAGCGTATGCTGCAGGAGGCTGTTGACGCCCTGATCGACAACGGTCGCCGTGGCCGCGCCGTTACCGGTGCCAACAACCGTGCGCTGAAGAGCCTTTCCGATATGCTCAAGGGTAAGCAGGGTCGCTTCCGCCAGAATCTGCTGGGTAAGCGCGTTGACTACTCCGGCCGTAGCGTTATCGTTGTCGGTCCCGAGCTGAAGCTGTATCAGTGCGGCGTGCCCAAGGAAATGGCCATCGAGCTGTTCCGCCCCTTCGTTATGAAGAAGCTGGTTGCCGACGGTCTGGCGAACAACATCAAGTCCGCCAAGAAGATGATCGACAAGGGCAAGACCGAGGTTTGGGATGCTCTGGACGAGATCATCAAGGATCGCCCCGTTATGCTCAACCGTGCGCCTACGCTGCACCGTCTGGGTATTCAGGCGTTTGAGCCCATTCTGGTCGAGGGTCGCGCGCTGAAGCTGCATCCGCTTTGCTGTACCGCGTTTAACGCCGACTTTGACGGCGACCAGATGGCTATCCACGTACCTCTGTCCGCAGAGGCGCAGGCGGAAGCAAGACTGCTGATGCTGTCTGCCAACAACCTGCTGCGTCCCCAGGACGGCAAGCCCGTTACCGTTCCTACCCAGGATATGATCCTCGGCGCTTACTATCTGACCTATACCCGTCTGGGCAAGGCAGAGAAGGGTGCAGAGGAGGTCGTGATCGCCGATCCCGGCGATACCGCATGGGAGAAGGGTCAGATCGTGGATGCCGACGAGTTCCTGGCTGTCAACAAGCAGCTGAAGGCGGAAGGCAAGGCAGAAGCCACCTTTACTCCCCGTCACGCTTATTCCAGCGTGGACGAAGCCATCGCAGCCTATGCAGATGGCAACATCGGTCTGCACGCGCCCATCCTTGTCCGCTACGGCAAGGAGATCGACGGCGAAATGCAGTACCGCATCATCACCGCTACTGTCGGTCGTTTGATCTACAACGAGCCCATTCCCCAGGATCTGGGCTTTGTTGACCGGAGCGATCCCGAGCATGCTTTCGATCTGGAGGTTGACTTCCTGGTCGGCAAGAAGCAGCTGGGTAAGATCATCGACAAGTGTATCCGCCGTCACGGCTTCACCATCGCAACCGAGATGCTGGACCGTGTCAAGACCCTGGGCTACAAGTACTCCACCAAGGGCGCTATCTCCGTATCCATCGCGGATATGGTGGTTCCCGAGATCAAGTACCAGCTGGTCCGTGAGGCAGAAGAGCGGGTCGTTGAGATCGAGCAGTTCTACCGTCAGGGCTATATCACCAATGAAGAGCGTTACCGTCTGGTGGTTCAGCAGTGGGAAAAGACCACCGCTGATGTTACCGGCGCTCTGCAGGGCAATCTGGATCAGTTCAACCCCATCTATATGATGGCGGACTCCGGCGCCCGTGGCTCTATGGCACAGATCCGTCAGCTGGCCGGTATGCGTGGTCTGATGGCCGATACCGCAGGCCGTACCATCGAGATCCCCGTTAAGGCAAACTTCCGTGAAGGTCTGTCTGTTCTGGAGTACTTCATTTCCAGTAGAGGCGCACGTAAGGGTATGACCGATACCGCTCTGCGTACCGCTGACTCCGGTTACCTGACCCGTCGTATGGTCGACGTTTCCCAGGATGTTATCATCCGTGAGCACGACTGCGGCACCGCCAACGGCATCTGGGTAGGCGCTGTCTACGATAAGAACGGCGACGTTGTGGATTCCTTCGGCAACCGTATCCGTGGCCGTTATCCCGTCAATGATGTGCTGCATCCCGAGACCGGTGAGCTGCTGCACGCCAAGAACGTGATGATGATGCCCGAGGATGCCCAGAAGTTCGAGGATGCCGGCATCGAGAAGATCTATATCCGTACCATCCTTGGCTGCCGCGCCCGTGTGGGTGTCTGCGCCAAGTGCTACGGTATGAACCTGGCTACCTCCAAGGAAGTCGACCTGGGCGAGGCTGTCGGTATCATCGCCGCACAGTCCATCGGTGAGCCCGGCACCCAGCTGACCATGCGTACCTTCCACTCCGGCGGCGTCGCGGGTGACGATATCACCCAGGGTCTGCCCAGAGTTGAAGAACTGTTTGAGGCACGCCGTCCCAAGAAGATGGCACAGATCTCCGAGATCACCGGTATGGTATCCATTGACGATACCCACCGCAGCGCACTGCGCTCAATCACCGTTACCGCGGAGGATGGTGAGGTCAAGGTCTACCAGGTGCCTTACTCCATCGGTCTGAAGGTCACCCACGGCAAGCGCGTTCAGAAGGGCGAGCCCATCACCGACGGCGCACTGTATCCCCAGGATGTGCTGCGTATCTCCGGTGTGGAGGCTGTTCAGGATTACCTGGTGCAGTCTGTTCAGGCTGTGTACCGTCAGCAGGGCGTTGAGATCAACGATAAGCATATCGAGGTCATTATCCGCCAGATGATGCGTAAGGTTCGGGTGGAAGAGCCCGGCGATACCGCATTGCTGACCGGCACTGTCATTGACACCTTCGAGTTTGAGGATGCCAATGCCGCCATCCAGGCACGGATCGACGCCGGTGAAGAGGAGCTGCAGCTGGCGCAGGCAGCACCTGTGCTGCTGGGTATCACCAAGGCCGCTCTGGCTACGGATTCCTTCCTGTCCGCCGCATCCTTCCAGGAGACCACCAAGGTGCTGACCGATGCCGCTATCCGCGGTAAGGTTGACCGTCTGGTGGGTCTGAAGGAGAACGTGCTGATCGGTAAGCTGATCCCTGCCGGTTCCGGCATGATGGCATACCGTGACTACGCACCCGGTATCACCCCCGAATCCCGGCTGACCGCGGATGACGAGGAAACCGAGGAAGCTGAATAAAAACAAAGGCCGCTGCCCAAGGGCAGCGGCCTTATGTTTTTGCCGAGTGGACAGGGCAGGGGAGTATCCAATTTGTAGAAAAAATTACATAAAATTTGTTGACTTTTCAAAAAAACAGAGTATAATAAGGTCTTGTATGGACACTAAAAAAGATAGTAAAATCCCAAAATGCGGGAATTTGGCCGATTTGCGCAAATCAAAGACGGTCGTAGGGGCAAAACAGCTCCGCAAAGCGCTCCAAAACGGCAGCGCGAGAGCCGTGTTTCTTGCCCAAAACGCTGACCCGTTCCTGACCGAGCCGATTGCCGCTCTGTGTCAGCAGTACCACATTCCCATCCGCTGGGTCGACACCATGCTTGCGCTGGGTGCAGCCTGCGGCATTGATGTGGGTGCGGCAGCTGCCGCCATTGTGGAATAACCCCGGTTCTAACGGATCTTCCGTAGAATATATGCCACCTTTAGGTGAGAACAAAAGAAAGGAGAAATTTGATGCCTACTTTTAATCAGCTCGTTAAGTATGGCCGCCAGCAGGTCACCTACAAGTCCACCGCTCCTGCTCTGCAGAGAGGTCTGAACACTCTGGAGAACAAGGCTACCAATCTGCCTTCCCCCCAGAAGCGCGGTGTTTGCACTGCTGTCCGTACCACCACTCCCAAGAAGCCGAACTCCGCTCTGCGTAAGATCGCCCGTGTGCGTCTGACCAACGGTATGGAAGTTTCCGCTTATATCCCCGGTGTTGGCCATAACCTGCAGGAGCACTCTGTGGTGCTGATCCGCGGCGGTCGTGTTAAGGACCTTCCCGGTGTGCGTTACCACATCATCCG
>JAFSCD010000015.1 GCA_017436955.1 Oscillospiraceae bacterium
CCCAGGCAGGCTCCGAGGTATCCGCGCTGCTGGGCCGTATGCCCTCTGCCGTTGGCTACCAGCCTACGCTGGCCACCGAAATGGGCGCGCTGCAGGAGCGCATCACCTCCACCAAGGACGGTTCCATCACCTCCGTTCAGGCAGTCTATGTGCCTGCCGATGACCTGACCGACCCTGCACCTGCCACTACCTTTGCCCATCTGGACGCCACCACCGTTCTGGACCGTGGTATCGCTTCTCTGGGCATCTACCCTGCCGTTGATCCGCTGGACTCCACCTCCCGTATTCTCTCCCCTGAAATCGTGGGCAAGGAGCATTACGAGGCAGCCCGCAGCGTACAGCGGATCCTGCAGCGCTATAAGGAGCTGCAGGACATCATCGCCATTATGGGTATGGACGAGCTGTCCGAAGAGGACAAGATCACCGTTAACCGTGCCCGTAAGGTACAGCGCTTCCTCAGCCAGCCCTTCCACGTTGCCGAGCAGTTTACCGGCTACAGAGGTAAGTATGTGCCGCTGAAGGAGACCATCCGCGGCTTTATGGAGATCATTGAGGGTAAGCACGATCAGATTCCCGAATCCTGCTTCCTCTATGCCGGCACCATTGATGAAGTGGTGGAA
The DNA here is from genome assembly GCA_017436955.1 of Oscillospiraceae bacterium. Taxonomy (GTDB): domain Bacteria; phylum Bacillota; class Clostridia; order Oscillospirales; family Oscillospiraceae; genus Faecousia. The sequence goes on from JAFSCD010000015.1 coordinate 621, forward strand.
AAGTGGAAGGGTGAAAGCAAATGACGCCCTTCAATCTAAAGATCGTTACGCCCGACGGGCTTGCCTATGAAGGTCAGGCGGAAGAGCTGATCGTCCGGTCTACCTCCGGCGACATCGGTATTCTCGCCGGACACCTGAATTGCGTGGCACCGCTGGGTATGGGTCGGGCGACCGTCGTCATTGACGGTCAAAAGCGCTACGCCGCCTGCATCGGCGGTATGCTGAGCGTTGTGAACGGCGCTGTGACCCTCGTCCCTACCACCTTCGAGTGGGCAGAACAGATCGATCCCGACCGTGCAGAGGCCTCTTACCGGCGTGCGCAGGCAGTTTTGGACGACAAGCAGGCCACCGACACCGAGATTAAGCTGGCAGAAGCAAGGCTCCGCAGAGCGCTGGTGCGCAAGAATGTTGCATCTATGAAATAATAAAAATCAGGACACGCAAAAGCGTGTCCTGATTTTTTTGCTGTTTTATAGGGATTCCTTCGAATAGTGGGAGAAGCCGTCGCCCAAAACCTGGTGGGCCTCCTGCACGATCACAAAGGCGTTGGGGTCGATCTCCGAAACCAGCTTCTTCAGCTCCGCCATCTGGTGCTTCTTCACCGCCGTCAGGATCACCTTTTTCTCCTGCCGGCTGTAGGCGCCTTCGCCTTCCAGATAGGTCACGCCGCGTTCCAGCTTCTCCAAAATCCGATCCGCGATCTGCTCATAGGAATCGGTGATGATGATCGCCACTCGGGAATAGTCGAAGCTGTAGACCACCATATCAATGACCTTGCCGGACAAAAATACGGCGATTCCGGTATACAGCGCCCGGGTCATATCGTGAAACACGATACCCGTAAGCGCCGCCACGGTGGCATCGAACAGGAAATTGATGGTGCCGATGGGAATGTGCTGCCACTTGCGCTGCAAAAGTCTTACGATGATGTCCGAGCCACCGGTGGATCCGCCGGCAACAAACACCAGACCAAGACCCAGACCGCAGGCGCAGCCGCCGTACACCGTACTGAGCAGCGGATCGGTCTGTGGCACCGGCAGCAACGCAAACAGCTCCAGTGTCAGCGACAGCATCGCCATACCAAACAGCGAGCCCCAAAAGAATTTCTTGCCGATCCATTTATAGCCAAAGATGAACAGCGGCAGATTGATAATGGCAGTAAACAAACCAACCGAGCCAAAGCCCAGCAGTGTGACCAATATCTGTGCCAGACCGCTGAGACCGCCGGCATTCAGTTCATGGGGTGTCAAAAACAGATCGAATCCCAGAGAGAACAGTGCCGTTCCCAGGGTAACCTTTAAGAGCATCAGCGCCGTTTGGTAATGTTTTTTCATACTACCCCCATCAAATATCAAAGGAAATCTGTTTATCCGGAGCATCCTCCGGCTTCAGCAGCGCGCCGGCATTGGGCAGTGTTCTGGTACGATAGCGGCTGGGATTGGTGATCCCGGACTCCTCCAGGCGCACAGCATGGCTCAATTCCGCCTTTTTCTTCAGGCTCATCACATTGACGCCCTGGGTGCTGCGGGTGGTCTTGGGCAGCAGCTGGGCTGTGGAGAATACGGTTGCGCGACCGTCTGTGGTATACACCGCCACCTGCTCATCGGTATTAAGAGCGATGACCGATCTCAGCGGGCTCTTATCACAGTATGCGCCGGTAAGCTTCTTCCGATTCGTCTTTGTTTCATAAGCGCTCAGCGGCACCTTGGCAGCCTTGCCGTTGGCATAGAAAAACAGCACGAAGCCCTTGTAATCGCCGGGCAGGATCACCTGCACCACTCTTTCCTCCGGCTCGAAGGACAGCTTCTGGGGCAGATAATCACCCAGCAGAGATGCCTTGCTGTCATCAAATTCGGACAATCGGGTCTTGTAGCACTGGAATTTATCCGTAAAGACGATGATCTCCGCCTTGTTGGTGGTCTCCACGCTGAACGCCAGGCTGTCGCCTTCCTTAAACTTCTGCTCGCCGGACATACGCAGGGATTGGGCGGTGATCTTCTTCAGGTAGCCTTCCCTGGAAACGAACAGCGTTACGGGATAATCCGGCGTATCGTCTTCCTCTTCCTCCGGCTCCATATCGACAGAAGCATAGACGATCTCGGTCTTTCTGGGCTGACCGAACTGGTCGCTGACCGCCTTCAGCTCCGCAATGATCACGTTCTGCAGCTTCTTGGGACTCTTCAGCGTACTGTTCAGCTCCGCGATCTCCTTCTCCAGCTCGGAGATGGCCTTGGTCTGCTTCAGGATGTATTCCTTGTTGATATTGCGCAGCTTGATCTCCGCAACATAGTTCGCCTGGATCTCATCAATGCCGAAGCCGATCATCAGGTTGGGGATGACCTCGCTTTCCAGCTCGGTCTCCCGGATGATGCGGATAGCCTTGTCAATATCCAGCAGGATCCGCTCCAGACCCTTCAAAAGATGCAGGCGATCCTGCTTCTTCTGTACCTGGTAGTAGATGCGGCGCATTACGCACTGGGTACGCCAGGCGGTCCACTCCTCCAGGATCTCCCGGATGCCCATTACTCTGGGCGTTGCGCCGATGAGAATATTGAAATTACAGCCAAAGCTGTCCTGCAACGATGTCATACGCATCAGCCGCTGCATCAGCTTTTCGGGGTCTGCGCCACGCTTCAGGTCGATGGTCAGCTTTAAGCCATGCAGATCGGTCTCGTCACGGATATCCACGATCTCACGGATCTTGCCGCCCTTATTCAGGTCTACCACCTTGTCGATGATGGCTTCCACCGTGGTGGTATAGGGAATTTCATAAACCTCGATGCGGTTGCCTTCCTTCAGATAGCGCCACTTTGCCCGGAGCTTGAAGCTGCCGCGACCGGTGGCGAAGATCTCACGGGTGACATTTTCATCAAACAGCAGCTCGCCGCCGGTGGAGAAATCCGGACCTGGCATAGTCTGCAGAATATCGTGGTCGGGATTTTCCATCAGGGCGATGGCGGTTTCGCAGACCTCTCGCAGATTGAACGAGCATATATTGCTTGCCATACCGACGGCAATACCCAGATTGGGATTGACCAGGATGTTGGGATAGGTAGTGGGCAGCAGGACGGGCTCCTTCATAGAGCCGTCATAGTTATCCACCATATCCACCGTGTCGGAATCAATGTCCCGGAACAGCTCCGCGCAGATGGGATCCAGCTTTGCCTCCGTATAGCGGTGGGCAGCGTAAGCCATATCCCGGGAATAGACCTTGCCGAAGTTTCCCTTGGAATCCACAAACGGGTGCAGTAAGGTCTCGTTGCCTCTGGCAAGACGCACCATCGTTTCGTAAATGGCGGCATCGCCGTGGGGATTGAGCTTCATGACTGCGCCGACGATGTTGGCGGACTTGGTGCGGCTGCCTTTGAGCAGGCCCATCTTATACATTGTGTAAAGGAGCTTACGGTGAGAAGGCTTGAAGCCGTCGATCTCCGGGATCGCACGGGACACGATCACGGACATCGCATAGGGCATATAGTTCAGCTCCAGGGTTTCGGAGATTGCCTGCTCCGTAGTAGAGCCTACGAGACCCACCACATTACTGGTGTCGATCTTTCTTGCCTGCTCCTTTGTTTCTTTTTTCTTGCGTGCCATAGCGCACCTCTCTTAAGAAATGTCTGCCAGATCCAGATATCTGGCGCCATTTTCTGCAATAAAGACTTTCCGTTCATTCAGCGCATCACCCAGCAGCACATCGAAATAATGGCTGGTGCGCTCTGCATCCTCGGGCATGACCTTGATGAGCCGGCGGGTCTCGGGATTCATGGTAGTCATCCACATCATCTCGGGATCGTTTTCACCAAGACCCTTGGAGCGCTGGATGCTGTCGGGCTTCTTGCCATCCAGATCCTCACGCAGGATCTTTGCCTTTTCCGCCTCATTGTAGGCAAACCAGGTCTTGCCCTTGTAGGTGATCTCAAACAGCGGAGATTCCGCAATATAGACGTATCCGTCCCGGATCAGCGTGGGGCAAAGCCGGTACAGCATCGTCAGGATCAGGGTCCGGATCTGGAAGCCGTCCACGTCCGCGTCGGTGCAGATGACGATCTTGTTCCAGCGCAGCTGGGAAACGTCGAAAGAGCTCAGCTCCTTGGACTTTTTGCCCTGCACCTCCACGCCACAGCCCAAAACCTTGATCAGGTCGGTAATGATGGGGCTGGCGAAGATCTTGTTGTAGTCGGCCTTCAGGCAGTTGAGGATCTTGCCGCGCACCGGCATAATGCCCTGGAATTCCGCGTCACGGCTCAGCTTGACGCTGCCCAATGCGGAATCGCCCTCGACGATATACAGCTCCCGCTGCTGGGAATCCCGGCTGCGGCAATCCACAAATTTCTGCACACGGTTGGAAATATCCAGCTTGGTGCTTAACTGCTTTCTGGTGCTGGTTTTTGCCCGCTCGGCGGATTCTCTTGCACGCTTGTTGATCAGGATCTGGTTGGCGACCAGCTCTGCCTCCTGCTTGTTCTCAATAAACCAGACCTCAAAGCGCTCCTTCAGGAATGCGGTCATCGCCTCCTGAACGAACTTGGAGTTAACAGCCTTCTTGGTCTGATTTTCGAAGGCAGCGATGGTGGAGAAGCAGTTTGTCACCATTACCAGGCTGTCCTGAATGTCCTGATAAATGATTTTGCTTTCGTTTTTGCCGTACTTATTGTTTTCACGCAGATATCTGTCGAAAGCCGCCACCAGACCGAAACGCACAGCACGGTCGGGGCTGCCGCCATGCTCCAGCCAGGAGGAGTTATGGTAGTATTCCACCATACTGACCTTTTTGCTGAAGCAGAAGGACGCAGTGATCCGCAGCCGCATTTCATCCCGGCTGTCGGCGTCACGACCACGGCGCTCGGTCTCCCAGAATACGGGCATAGTGAAGGCGTCGTCGCCTACAGTTTCCTCGATATACTGCTGAATACCGTTTTCATAGTAGAATTCTTCCTCCTCAAACCGCTTGCCAACCTGATTGCGGAAGATAAAATGCACGCCCTTGTTGGCAATGGCCTGACGGCGCAGCATATCCCGGAAATACTCCACGGGAATATTGATATCCGTAAATACCTGATTGTCCGGCTTCCAGTGGAACAGCGAGCCGGTCTTTCTGCCACGGTCGGTGGGCTCCTTCTTCATGCCGCCCTTGATTCTGCCTCTTTCAAAGTGCAGATCGTAGCGGAAGCCGTCACGGCGGACAGTAACATCGAAGAATTCAGAGGCGTACTGGGTGGCGCAGGCGCCCAGACCGTTCATACCCAGAGAATAGGAATAGCTTTCCACACCCTTGTTGTACTTGCCGCCGGCGTACATTTCGCAGAAAACCAGCTCCCAGTTGTAGCGCTTTTCCTTCTCGTTGTAGTCCACAGGACAGCCACGGCCAAAGTCCTCCACCTCAATGCTCAGGTCCTCATAACGGGTGACGATCACTCTGTCGCCGTGACCCTCACGGGCCTCGTCAACCGCATTGGAAAGGATCTCAAACACTGCGTGCTTGCAGCCTTCCAGATCGTCAGAGCCGAAAATGACCGCAGGAAGCTTGCGGACACGCTCTTCGTCCTTCAGTACCGAAATACTGTCGTTTCCGTATTCTTCATATCTTTTCGTAGCCATAAATATTACCTGCCATAGTTATCCATTTTAGCTTTCCTATTATACACTTTTTCTATACCAAAGTCAACCATTTGTGTTATTTGATGGGCATTAACACAAAATCTTGGGTTTGTGCAAAAAGGCCCCCTTGTGTAAAGGGGGCTGTCGCACGAACAGTGCGACTGGGGGATTGTCAATTCTTACATCTGCTCTATTACTTATTGCCTGAAACAATCCCTCCGTCAAAAATCTGAGATTTTTGCCACCTCCCTTTACACAAGGGAGGCTTTCCGCTGCAGAAAACAGGAAAACCGATCTGTTTGTCACAGATCGGTTTTTACTCTATAATATCGGATCTCGCAAGTGCCGTCTTCACTAAAGGTCTCAATTTCGAACTGCAGCGCACCGTCTTTGTATATCTCGTCGTAGATCTCTTTCAGGTCGCTGGTCTTCCCTACCACCGTTTTCCATCCAAGGTCAGGCAAAACGATGCTTGTATTGCAGCCGTCTATACAGCCGTCTTTTAAGCCGATGGCGTAGGAAATAACATTATTGCACCATTGATAACCTAAACCCTGCAGGTTTTCCAGACCGTATTGATCTGCCATCTCATCCCAAAATTGGCCAATAGTATCATATTGCTGCTGACCGGCTAATGAAAAATCTCTGGTGATTCCTTTGAATACCATAACCTCGCTCCTGTTTTTATTTATAGGTCTTTTCGCATATATCTGGGCTTATATTCCTGATAGCCGTTCTTTGGATAAAACGAATAAGACTCAAACCATTGCTCCTTGGGCGCACCAAGATGAACGAGGGAAACCGTTATTCCCTGCTCTCTCATCTCCTCTTCAGCCGTTTGGAGAAGCTTTGTTCCAATTCCTTTGTGCTTTTCAGACGCTTTCACATAAAGTCTGTGGAGAAAGGCTTCCGAAGGGTTATCCGTTTTGGAGTACCCAATGCAGCCAATAACTCTGTCATCTTCATTGATCGCAATCCAAAACTTATCCCCACGGTCAAAGTAGTTCGTTTTGATGTCCAGCAGGTCTGCATTTATACTGGGTTTTCTTCCCAGCGCATCTTTCGCCTGCAAGACCATAAAAATAAGGTCATCTCTGTATGTTTCTTCGTAGAGTTTGATAATCACAGCGATCTCTCCATAAATGAACATCGAATTTTTTTACTCAAAAAACTGTCGGAATGCCGTAGGCAATGCCGCGTCCGCTTCGATCTGCTGCCGGGTCATCCAAGTGAAATCGCCGGTCGGCGCATCCACCTCCAGGTAGTAGCCCCGTATTTGCCAGATGATATGGGTGAAAATATGGCTGCGCTCTACGCACCGGATCACATTTTTCGGTCGCAGACCCATAGCCACCACAGCTGCCAGTGCCTGCTCCGTTTCCAATTTCCCCGGCACATTGGGGAATTGCCACAGATCTGCCAGCAGACCGGTCTTTCCCCGTTTTTGCAGCGCAAACTCACCGTCGCAGTTCAGGATGAATACCGTCATTTCCACTTCCCGTTTCGCCCTTTTCGGTAGCCTTACGGGAAATTTCTCCGCGGTGCCGTTCAGTGCGCTGCCGCAAAATTCCTTGCAAGGACAGCTTTCACAGTCCGGCTTGCGGTTGGGTCCGCAGACCGTAGCGCCAAGTTCCATCAATGCTTGCGTAAAATCGCCAGCCTGCGCAGGATAAATTTCCATCAGCTTCTGCCGGACGGATGCCTTGTAAGATAGCTGATCAATGGGCGTTTCTTCTTCCGTCAGCCGGGAGATCACACGCAGCACGTTGCCGTCCACCGCCGGCGTGGGCATATCGAAGGCAATGGAGCAAATGGCGCCGGCAGTATACTCTCCCACACCCGGCAAGGCAAGCACATCGGCGTATTCCGTGGGGAATTTTCCTGCCGCCACGATCACCTGCGCCGCCTTTTTGAGATTGCGCACACGGCTGTAGTAGCCAAGCCCTTCCCACAGCTTGTGCAGGGCATCATCGTCGCAGTTTGCCAAATCCTCCACCGTGGGCAGCGCCGCCAGAAAGCGGCTGTAATAGCCCTTCACAGCCTCCACACGGGTCTGCTGCAGCATAATTTCCGACAGCCAGATATGATACGGCTCTTTATCCTGCCGCCAGGGCAGCTCCCGCCGGTTTTCACAGTACCAAGGCAGCAGCGCCTGGGGCAACTTTTCAAAAATATCCACGCATACCGCCTCCTTCCTAATGAAATTATACTATCCCTCCCAAAGAAAATCAATGCGCAAGATTTTGACATTCTGCGCATTCTCTGCTATAATAAGCCTATCCCAACTTTGGAGGTACGATATGCGAAGAATATTTGCATTTTTCCTGATATTTGCGCTGATGGCAGGCTTTGCGGTCGGCGTCAGCGCCGCGCCTGAAGATGCGGACATTACCGCCTCCACCGCCTTCAGCGGCAGCGGCTACGGCAGCTTTGATTTTCTGAAAGACGGGAACATTGATTCCTACAAGACCTCCTCCGGCAACGCCTCCATCACCCTTTCCAACGATCAGGGCATCGGCAGCCTTTACCTGCTGTTCGACCTGGAATACGGTGAATACACCATCACCGCCAACGGCAAGACCTACACAGCCGGCAAGGACGAGATCCTCCACGAATATGTGGATCTGATCGCCGCCTTCGGCACAGCGCCCAAGTCTGTTACGCTGGATTTCGCCAACGGAAGCGTGCGGTTGAGCGAGATCTATGTCTTCTCCGGGACGGATGTGCCGGATTTCGTCCAGAAATGGTCTGCGCCCCACGAAAACGGCGCTGATCTCGTCCTCTTTGCCACTCACGGCGATGACGATCAGCTCTACTTTGCAGGTCTGCTGCCGATGTACGCCGTAGCAAAGGATTGCCGGGTGCAGGTGGTGTACCTGACCGATCACCGCAATACCACCAGCGGACGCATCCACGAGATGATCAACGGTCTGTGGGCGGTCGGCATCCGGGCATACCCGGTATTCGGACGTTTTGCCGACTTCCGTATTGATGATCTGGAGGACACCTACAGAACCTACGAAAACAGCTACGGCACCTCCCGGGATGATCTGCAGGGCTTCGTTGTGGAGCAGATCCGCCGGTTTAAGCCCCAGGTGGCTGTGGGTCACGACTTAAAGGGCGAATACGGTCACGGAATGCATCAGGTCTACGCAGACCTGCTCACCAAAGCGGTGAAGCTGACCGGTGACGCCAACGCATATCCCGATTCCGCGGAAAAATACGGCACCTGGGAGATCCCCAAGCTGTATCTGCATCTTTATGAGGAAAACGCCATCACCATTGATTACGATCAGCCCATGGACGTCTTTGACGGCTTGAGCGCGTTTCAGGTGACCCAAAAATACGGTTTCCCCTGCCACGTATCCCAACAGTGGACGGGCTTCCGTACCTGGCTCAACGGCTATGACGGTGAGATCACCAAGGCTTCCCAAATTCAAAAGTATAACCCCTCTCAATTCGGTCTGTATCACACCACCGTCGGCGCGGACGTGCAGAAAAATGATTTTCTGGAGAACATCACCACCTACGACGAGCAGGAGCGCTTGGAGCAGGAGCGCTTGGAGCAGGAGAGGCTGGAGCAGGAGCGCCTGGAGCAGGAGCGCCTGGAGCAGGAGCGTATCGAGCAAGAGCGGTTAGAGCAGGAACGGCTGGAGCAGGAGCGCCTGGAGCAGGAAGCGCAGCGCAGAAAAGATATTACCGTTGCCGCCGTTATTCTGGCAGTTTTGATTATTTTGCTGATCTTGCTGGTAAGATCACGCCCCAAAAGACGGCGCAGGAAAAAATAATCCAAATTTTCAAAAAAAGTACTTGCATTTTATCCTGCAGTGTGCTATTATACTTGAGCGCTTGAATGCGCCTATGCGCCGATAGCTCAGTTGGATAGAGTGACTGACTACGAATCAGTAGGTCGGGGGTTCGAGTCCCTTTCGGCGTACCACTAAAACACCGGAAATCTTCAAGATTTCCGGTGTTTTTCTAACTTTTTGCCGCATTTTAATTCGATACAATTCCTGATTTGGGAACAGAATGGGAACACTAACAGGGTTTTGATCCCAAAAAGAAGTCATAGATCTATCGTCCTTTCTTAGACAGAATGGACGATTTTGTTTTGCGTTAGCAATATTTTATCCGGAGAATCTAAGGTTCTCTGGCATATCAACTAGCCTTATCGGCTGGTATTTTGGGTCTGCCTGCGGTCTTCCGTTGGTGTGGAGCATACTTTCTATGGTTGCCTTTCCGGAGATAATCAAAAAAACATTATTACCATATTTCATTTTACATTCATTATGCTATAATAAAATCAAGATTAGTGGAAAGGGGTGGATATTTTGCAAGACCTGTCAAAAAAAGCGCTCTTTCCCAGAGTGTTCCGATTGCTAAAAGGCAAGCGTTGGGTCTGCTGCACCACACATTTCGTACAAATCCACTGCAGTATCGCTGATTTGGAATTTGCCTATGATCTGATTTGCCGCCTTGCCAGAGAGCCGCTGTCGAATTCTCAATAAACACAAAAGCAGCCCGTGAAGACACATATCGTGTTTTCACGGGCTGCTTTCTTCATTACATCAAGCAATTTCTTTATGATTGTGCCATACATCTAAAGGCTCACAGAAGCGTTCTATAGGGTTTTAAGGATATTTCCAAGGAAAGCACCGTTTAACTTGTAAGCAGCTTATAGCGGCACACAGAGCCCCTCACCCCATAAGCATCTTATGCAATTTGTTTCAACAGTGCATACAGCACCGGAATCGTTACGACACATAAAACATGTGAAATCAGCGCCATTGATGCTCCGGTTGTGGTGTCCGCACCATAAGCCGCAGGAATCACAACCGTATTTAGCCCCAATGCCGAAGCAAACGCAAACATTGTCACCATCATTGTCAGCCCATCTGCACCTGCGCACCAAAGTACGCCAACCAGGATCGCCGGCAGCACAACCAGCCGCAGCGCAGTGATAATGTACACCTTCTTATTTTTCAACAACGTCGGAAGATGATATCCACCGATTACGAAACCGGTGAGCACCATCGCAATGGGGCCCACGCAGTTGGAAAGGTTTTGCGCCGTGGTTATCACAAACCCCGGCAACAATTGCTTTGCACCCAGAAGTCCCAAAATTGCGCCTGCGACCATAGCAACCATAGTCGGATTTGCAAGGCGTTTCAGTAAGCCATCTTTTGTCCCCACTTCGCTGGGAATCAGCGTACCGATGCCCCATCCATAGAGCACAACATAGACTGGCAGCACGAATAACATATAGGCATATGCGCCGTTTTCGCCCATAATCTGGGGTACGATGGACATACCCAAAAAGCCACAGTTAGCGAATATCAGGCCATACCGGTATATGGCGCGCTGATTTTCCTCCTTCGCAAAAAGGCGAGAAACCGGAGCACCTAGAAGCACCGCTGCTACAACAGCAACAGTTCCGTAAAGCATCAGCGGATATTGGGTAGAAATGGACTCTACGGTGCAATTCGCAATGAATATATACAGAACCTGCGCTGGCAGGAATATATACACCTCCAGCTTGGACATCACCGTGGCAGCATTATCTGGTACCAATTTAGTCTTGCGCAGAGCAAAGCCGATCAAAATACACGCCAGCATTACCAACATCGGTGTCAAGGTTGCTAAGAATATTTCAAACAAAACACTGCATCTTCCTTCTATCTTCGTTTTATAGTTCCCTACTCCAGCGTGCCGCATCAGCAACCCAACGGGCAATGGCGGGATTTTCCCACTTCGGATTCCCGCAACTGGTGATGGCATTGCCCAAGGCAATGCCATGTGGTGCGTCCGGATAAATGTGCATTTCCATAGACAGATTTGCCTCTTTATAGGCGCTGGCAAGTGTCAGGGAATTACGCACATCCGCCAGTTCGTCATTAAAGGTATGCATCACAAACGCAGGCACAGACCGTCCATCCACATGCTTTTCTATGCTGCAGGTCGCAAGTTCTTCCTCTGTAGGCGCATCCTTACGCAGCAGACTTTGGAAAGAGCTTTGATGGTAAGCTCCGGAAATCACTGGGTAGACAAGCACCATTCCCGTGGGCTTGTTGATGCCATCTGGGACTTTGTCTGTGACCTCCGGCAAATGCCACATCGTTCCCAGGCTTGCCGCCAGGTGCCCACCGGCAGAAAAGCCGCAGACAAACACCCGCTCCGGCTCAATGTGATACTCCCGGGCATTTTGCCGAATGTGCTGCATCGCCATTGATGCCTCGATCAGCTGCCCGGGAAATTTCTCATCGCTATTGCTAGTGGTGGAATAATGCAGCACAAACGCATTGAAGCCATGCTCAACAAATGCCTCTGCAATAGGCCCACCCTCCCGATCTGCGCAGCAGATTGCATATCCGCCACCGGGAATCACCAAAATTGCACTGCGTCTACTCTCATCCTGGGTCTCTTGCAGAAACACCTCCAACTGCAGGTGGGGCTTATTTGTATCCAGGGAAACGGTTTTGTGGATCATATATGCAACTCCTTTCCGAAGCAAATGCATTGATCTTGCCATTGACCTCAATTGCGCAATACGGTATAATCAACTTAAAAGGAGTGATTCTATGCGTATCGGTACAACTATGGGCGGCTATGATCGCTTTGGAGAACAAAAATATCTAAAAATCCGAGCTCATGGTTTCTCGGCAGTAGATTTCAACTTAAGCAACACCGACTCGCCCTTCTACACGCTTACGTTGCAAGAAGCACTCCTGATTCTGGAGAAGGAAAAGCAGCTTGCGCAGGAAGCCGGTATTGAAATTTGGCAGGCACACGGCCCGTGGCGCTGGCCACCACAGGATGCCACTGCTGCGCAGCGGCAGGAGCGAATGGAAAAGATGCAGCGCTCAATCGTTATGACAGCAGCACTGGGCTGCAAAAACTGGGTTGTTCACCCCATTATGCCTTTCGGAGAAGAAGATCGGGATACGGATGATGCTCCGCGAACCTGGGAACTGAATTATACCTTCTTCTCCCAGCTTCTGAAGGCTGCAAAAGCGCACGACATTGTTATTTGCTTCGAAAATATGCCTGCGCCGAAACTTTCTTTATCAACGCCATCAGATATTCTGCAATTTGTCCGCACAATAAACGATGACCACTTTAAAATCTGTCTGGATACCGGACACGCAGCCATTGCCGCCGACGAACCTGTGGAAGATTGTATCCGGAAATTAGGTGCAAACATTCAGGTATTGCACGTTCACGATTGTTACGGTGGTATGGATCTGCATCTGCTCCCCTATCAGGGCATCATCAATTGGCCCGGTGTGGGTGCAGCGCTAAAGGAAATTGGTTTTAACGGTGTTTTCTCGTTGGAAACCGGTGCGCCCCAGCGGCTTCCAGATCCCTTATTTGAGGAAATGACAATCTCAATTGCCAACATAGCAAAGGAAATCATTAAATAAGCAGTTGCTCCCCATTTGCGTGATGCAAATGGGGAGCATTTGCATTAAATATGCTTTATGCCATAATTATTTCAATTTCCAGCAACTGGACGAAGTAGCTGCCTTCGCTATGCTGCCATTTAGTGGAAAGCTGCTTGAATGTCACACGAACATAGCGTGTGGTAACCGCATCAAAGCTGATCTCCAGAGGAGGGTTCTCGCTGCGATCCACAAAGAGCACATCATCAGGATATGTCTTCATATCCGATTCCGCAATCTTCAGCTCGCCGACCTCAGTCCAGTTGACACCGTCATCGGACACTTCGACAACAGTCCAGCGAGGCATTGCCATAATCTGATGGTGATCGGGGTCAACATCGTTTCTGGGCCACAGAATGACCTTGTTGACTTCCCAGGCATAGGGCAGCTGGAACTCAACCCATTCCGGGCTGTTGTAGTCATTGGAGCCGCCGCCGGTGGGAGAGGTTACCCAAGGCTTCTCGCCGAACTCATAGTAGTTACTCCAGCCGGCGTGCTCGGTGGTACCGTTGTTAATGCCGGAAAGGCTCCAGCCCCAGCCGGGATGCTCACAGGAGGAGGATGCCCGAGTAGGCACGCTGATGGCCACGTTATCGCCAGAGGAGTACTGATCCTCCTTGATGACGAAACGCTCCAGATCACCACTGCCACCGGCAGCAGTCTGGAAGTCCTTACCCTTTTCGGTAGGTCCGAAACCGCCTCTGGGCTCATTGAACAAACCGAAAGCCTCTTCACCGTCATTGAATAAGCGGTAGTAATGCATAGACTCCACATAAGGCATCTTCTCTGCTACCAGCTTGTAAGCATCGGTGATCCACTGTGCCTGCTGTGCAGCATTCTCAGTGCCATCAAAGCCCATCTCTGTCAGGTAGACCACACGGTCACCATCGCCATTGCTCTGAGCGATCGCATACAGAGCGTTGTTGGCGTCGACCCAGCTCTGATCGGGCGCTGCGGTCGTATTCGGGTGCCATGCAAGCGCATCCATAAAATCTTCGATCTTATCAGAACCACGCTCGCCGGTCTTAATCTGATTGTAAACCTCAGTCAGGTATGCAGCCATATCTTCGCCGTTGGGTGCGCCCATACCGGGCATAATCACAGTAGCGGTTTCACTCTTAGCACGGACAACACGCATCGTGCGATACATAATATCCACCGTCAGCTGTGCCTTCTCTTCCATAGTAAAGCCATCTACGGGAGAATTGGTTTCCTTCCAGCCCAGAGGATGCAGGAAGGTGTCCACATTGAAGAGGTTGCCAATCTGCCAGTATTCCACTTCGGGGAATTCTGTCACCAGCATTTCCACCATTGCCTCTACCTCATCCAGGAAGGCCAGATACTCATCGTCTTCCAGATCGGGATAGGGTGCCAGATTGCCGATAGCGCCATCCATAGGCAGGCCGGGGATCTCCACAATAATCTGCTCAACGCCCGACAAAATCAGAGAGGAATGCATAGAGTGCAGGCGGGTCTTTGCACTCTCGAACATCGTGGTGCCGGTTTCTACCACACCCGGGTTCAGGCGAGCGCTCTTTGCGCCCAGTGCGGTGATCAGGTTCACTGCCTGGTTGACCGCAATACGGTCGCTCATACGGGCGTCGACATAGTTAACGCCGTACAGATAGGCCTGATCTGCTCCTGCAGGCTCCGTAGGAGCCTGCGTAGGATCAGTGGGATTACCTGTAGATTGTAGATCTGTGCCGCAGCCGCACATTAGAAGCATTACTGCTGCCAGAAGACCGGCAAGCAACCGATTTTTCATCTTGCGCATTTGCCGTCCCTCCTGAATTAGTCTTCTTCGGGTTCTTCGCCCTCTTCATACAGAGGCATATAGAACTTGTTCAGATCGCCCTGGCCACCGGCCATTTCCTTATAGGCCTCGCCCTTAGCCTTGGAGCCGAAGCCATCCTCAGGCTGGTGCATCAGGCCGTACAGGTCAGCGCCACGGGAAGTATCGGTGAACAGGCGGTAGTAGTGCAGAGACTCAACATAGGGCATATAGCGTCTGACCAGCTCATAGGCCTTGACCATCCACTGTGCCTGGGTTGCATCCGCTCTGCTGTTGCCGCCATCGGGGAAACCGTACTCAGTCAGGAAGACCTTGATGCCGGCGTCGCCGTGATCAACAGCGATCTGGTACAGACGGTTGTTGTTCTCCACCCATTCCATATCGGGCTCAGCAACCAGGTAGGGATGCCATGCCAGCGCATCAAAGAAGTCACGGGGATTGGTAGAACCGGAAACGGTCTCGCCCTTCTCGATGACCTGGTAGAAGTACTCAAGCCAGTCGGACATAGCCACGCCATCCATACCGTCGGAAGGTGCCATAGCGGGTGCAATGACAACACCTTCGCTGCCGCCATCACGCAGACCCTTATTGGCTGCGTAGACCAGATCTGCAGAGATCAGTGCCTTCTCATACATGGTAAATGCAGGTGTGCCGGTGCCGTCTTCCTTCCAACCTACGGGGTTCAGGAAGGGATTGTGGTTCCATTCGTTGCCGACTTCCCAGAATTCAACTTCGGGGAACTCTTCAGCCAGCCACTTGCTCTTGGCATAGAAATTATTCAGAGCTTCCAGATACAGAGAGCCTTCGGTGGTGTCACGCTGAGGCATAGACATCCAGCCACCGCCGGTGAATTCAAAGCCGGAATAGTTGAACAGGACCTGAATGTCAGCTTCGTGCAGCTTTGCAATCAGATCGTGCAGGCGCTCGATCTGCCAATCTTCCATGGGGAAGACGCTTGCACCACTCCAAACACGGACGCTGCGAACGCCCAGCGCGCGGATGATGTAAACAGCCTGGTCAACAGAGACACGGTTGTTCATCTGGTCTTCAACATAACCAACACCAAAGATATACTGGGTGTCAGCCTGGAAGGTGCCGTCCTCGCCGGGTGTCGGCATCACGATGTCGACCACGCCACCAGTAGGCTCGGTTGCAGGAGCCTGAGTAGGTGCCTGGGTAGGTGCTACGGTAGGTGCTACAGTAGGTGCCTTGGTGGGCGCTACGGTAGGTGCAGCAGTAGGTGCCTTGGTAGGCGCTACGGTAGGTGCAGCAGTGGGCGCTGCGGTAGGCGCTACAGTAGGTGCTGCAGTGGGGGCCTGGGTTTCGACAGGCTCAGTTGCCGGAGCTTCAGTAGGCGCAATCGGCGCATCCGTAGGATCCACAGGATCGGTAGGAGCGTCAGTGGGATCAGTAGGTGCCTGTGTAGGATCAGTGGGAGCTACAGTGGGGTCTGTAGGTGCTGCCGTGGGGGTGGTCTCCTTCGTGTCAGTCTGTGCACAAGCAGTCAGCACAGAAGCCAGCAGACACACTGCCATCAGCAGAGCAAGGATACGACGAATATTAGTATGTTTCATACTATTGTCTCCTTTTTTGTCAGATTGTTTCATTCAGATCGCCGGCACCGCCGTAGGCCTCTTGCAGTGCAAGCGTCCTCTTCTTGGCTTTAAGCAATCCATCTTTCATTGTAAAAAATGCGTAGTTGTCTTTTTCTGTGGTCACATAGCCCATACTATCAAAGAACCGATAGGCATGCACCGTGGTGACGAAGGGCATCTGCTCCTTGATCAGGCGCAAGCCCTCTTGGATGTGTTCGGTCAGTTCTTCATCCGCCTGCGCAGAGCCCCAGTCATTGAAGCCCCACTCGGTCAGGCAGCAACCAACGCCGTCATCGCCGGCCTCAACAGCCACATCGTAAACAGCTTTGTTAACTGCTACCCACTTTTCGTTGGGTACTCTCCAATGCCAGGCTCCCTGCTCATCCTGTTCAGCAAAATAAGGATGCCAAGCAAGCTGATCGAAGAAATCTCTGGGATTGGTAGAACCGAAAGCACCGCTACGGATGTTTTCATAAATGTGGGTAAGTGTTTGGACCATTCCGTCATACTCGGCGGCAATAGAGGTTGCAAACACGCCGTCTCCCCTCTCGCCTACCGGAGCCATACCTGGCATAATAATGCCGGCCTGCGGATGTACAGAGCGAATGCCGCGCGCTGCGTGGAACATCATATCGGTGCAGATATCTGCACGCTCCTCAATGGTGAACCAGTCTCTTCCGTCTTCGCCAATAGGCTTGACCGGATGCAAGAATGCTTTGTGATTTAATTCGTTGCCGGTTTCCCAGTCGGTTACCTCTGGGAATTCCCGGGCCATCGTCTGCCACGCCGTCTCGTACAGCTCCATAAAGCTCTGGTAATCAGAGCCGGGAGCGGTATCTCTGGCGGGTACGCCGGAGGATTCCCCCTCCGGCATATTCATTTGTTTCGGGTAGAACCAGTAGTGGTTCATACCGACCAACTGCTCCACGCCTGCAGCCTTCAAAATGGCGTACATTTCGTGATAACGGTCGGCAACTTCACGGTTGACAGTGTATGGATCTTTCAGCAGCCAAGTCATATGATTCCAGACACGGACACTCTTGACATTCAGCCGCTTCAGCATCGCTGCTACACGCTCGGGACTTAGCTCATCCTTACTGTAATAGTATACATATCCCATACCGTTCAGGTACGGGCGGGAAGCACGATCCATAATCGTTCCTCCTTATCCGAATGCATCCTTCAGGATCTGCTGCAGTTTTGCGTAGCCGTCAGAATCCGCAGCAGCCTTCATCTGTGCCAGACCTTCGTCCACACCGATGTTACCTGCCACGATACGAACAGAATAGGTGTAAACTCTGTCTGCGATCTTGGAATAGGTCTTGGCGTACTCCTCGCCCAGGTTCAGCGTCTCTCTGGGGAAGTAACGCAGCAGATTCTGCATACCATATTGAATTGTCTTTTCTGCCAGCTCCGGTTCGCTGAAAACGCAGCTGTCTTCGTTCTGTACGGGATAGCCGTCAACCATCTTGAAGGGTGCGCCGAAGTAGCCACCAACTGCAAAATAATCGCGAGGCTTGCCATCATCGGTGGCGCCAAAGAACTTAGGCTCCTTCAGTCTTTCCTCGAAATTCAGTTCGATCTTGCCTTCTGCATTCTTTGTGTAGTGAACGCCTTCCAGGCCGTAAAGCCGCTCGGCCATGCCGTCCTCACTAAGCATATAGTCCAGGAATTTCGCCAGACGCATAGGCTCTTCTGCGCTGTAAGCAACGCTCCAGCAACCCCACCAGTTACCATTGGTAACGTAGCCGCCCTGGGCAACGCCGTTGGGCATCGGCAAAACATTGATAACAGCTTCCTTGTTCAGTCGGCGCATATTGTAAGTGACACCGCCGGTTGCACGGCCGCCGTTATACAACAGAACGCCACACTTGCCATTGTAGAAATCGTTCAGGGTATCGCTTTCCTCGTACAGATAGAACTCATTCTTAATGTAGCCCTTTTCGTACAGACCTCTCATCCACTCCAGGAAGTTTTTGTATTCCTGGGTGAAGGCTTCGTGTTGCCAGTTGCCGTCGGCATCCTTAGACCAGCCAGGCTGTACACCAAAGGAAATGCGGAAGAACTGTAGCCACTCGAAAACCTTGGAAGCGGTCATACCGAAGGTGTCGTTACGGCCGTTGCCGTCGGGGTCATCCTCAGTAAATGCACGGAGCATTTCCTCGAATTCCTCAATGGTTTCCGGGGCTTTCATGCCCAGATTGTCCAGCCAATCCTGGCGGACATAAATGGTGTTGCTGTAAACACCGGTATAGCTAGGCATAAAGTACATTTTGCCATCAATACGCAGATCTTCAAATTCCGGGGAATTCAGGTATGCGTACAGATAAGGCGTATCCTCCTTGGTTGCCAGGTCAGACAGAGGAATGATCATCTGCTTTTCAACGAAGTTGGTGTATGCGGTCATATAGTTCGTATCGTTGGGAACAAAGAAGAACATATCCGGCATATCATCTGCATTGATTCGCAGGCTCAGGGATTCCATCCAGTCTGCGCCGGTACCTTCAAAGGTAAATTCTGCATTGAACATTTCTTCCCACTTGTTAACAACAGTGTTTTCGTCATTGCGGGCCGCCATTTCATTGGCGAAGAAGGTATATTCAAGCTTCTTGTCGGTGATTGTGCGATCGATCTCAATTGTCAGATCGCCTGCGCCCGCACAGCCAAACAAGCCAACGGCCATTGCTGCCAGCAGGCACAACGTAGCGATGCGTTTGAAATTTTTCATTTAGGAACGCCCGCCTTTCTTACTTAACTCTACCCCAGATTTCAACCTCGGACAGAGCGGCACAGTATGCCAGGTTGTTATCGATCTTGGTAGAACCCTTAGTGAAGTTCAAGCGCACATAGCGGCACTCTTCAGCATTAAAGGTAAATACCTGATCTTCGGATGTAATGTCCTGTTCATAGCCAACCATATCCACAACTGTCTTCCAGTTAGTCTTGTCATTGGAAACCTGGATGGTAAAATCAGCAGGCATACCATGGGAACCATTGTGATACAGGGTGCTGAAGTTAACCTTGTCAACGACGCAGGTGGTCTGCAGATCGAAGATCAGCCATTCGTTCAGGTCGCCCTTCTTCCAGGTAACGGTGTTCATATCAAGGTCACCGGAGAATTCGCCCCAGCCGGGCAGGATTGTGCAGGACACCCAAACGCCCTGGGTAAACAGCAGCTCGACCTTTTCGGTCTTGACGCCGTCAACCAGGAACACCTTGCCATAACCGCCGGTGCCCCAGTTGCATTCCAGAGAGTGGGATGCTTCGATATACTTATTTTCCGGATCCCAGCCCCAAGCGGTGTACTTATCCTTCGTATCTACACCATCAGCAAAGTTGGACAGCAGGTTCTTATATTCATTCTGAACAGGCTGTGTAGGTGCTGCAGTGGGAGCAACGGTGGGTGCTGCAGTGGGAGCAACGGTAGGTGCCTTGGTAGGTGCTACAGTAGGTGCAGCAGTAGGTGCCTTGGTAGGTGCTACAGTAGGTGCTACAGTAGGTTCCTTGGTAGGTGCTACAGTAGGTGTAACGGTGGGAGCCTGGGTAGGAGCAACCGTGCTCTCAGTGGGAGCGACAGTAGCCTCTGCAGTAGGCTCAGTAACAACATCAGAAGGATCCGTAGGTGCCTGTGTAGGATCAACAGGATCGGTAGGCGCATCCGTAGGCGCTGCAGTAGTCTCAGTGGTTACTGTGGTGGGGTCAGTAGGAGCAACCGTGGGGTCGGCAGTCTGTGTGGTATTTGCGCAGGCAACTACACCCAGCAGCATGCAGATGCACAGCAGCATACAAAAGAATCTTTTCATAGGATTTTCTTCCTTTCTCGCTTAAGTCTTCCTGTCAGCCGGGCCGGAAGCCCGGCTGATTGATCTTTTCATTACTTTGCGATCTTGCGGCGATTCAAGACCAGAGCTGCCAGCATCAGCACGCTCAGCGTCAGGATGACAGGCACGATCACCAGGATCTTATCGCCGGTTTCAGGAGGCTCCTCATCGGAAGGCTCATCAGTGGGTTCATCAGTAGGCTCATCGGTGGGCTCATCGGTGGGTTCATCGGTCTCGGGCTCATCTGCAGGAGGCTCGGTTGCGGGAGGAGTGACGGGGGTGGTCTCATCTACGGGAGGCTCAGTGCCGGTAGGATCATCGGGAGTGTCGCCGTCCAGTGCAGGAGGAATGGGAGCGGGAACGTCCAGATCAATCTCATCCTTCTCAATCAGGGTGCCATAGAATTCCAGTTCCTTAAGGTGTGCTGCATAGCCCAGGTCGCCGGGTTCGATGAAGTTGTGGAACTTCAGACGCAGGTAACGAGCCTGCACGGGAACGATTTCATCGCTGTACCAGTCAGTAGCGGAAACTTCCTTGCTGCCGACAAACAGAGCGGTGCTCCAGGTCTTTCCATCCATAGACACTTCCAGCGTGTAGCTGTTGGGAACACCCAGGCCTATACCAGCCCACTGGGACTGGAAGCGCATCAGGTCGATCTCATAAATGCCGTCCAGACGGATCTTGATGAACTCGTTGCTGGTATTTTCGAATACCATAGTGTCCTTGAACATGCCGTAGAAGTCAGCATCATCCTCGGAGGTTGCGATGAACATATTCGCATTCTTATCGCCGTTGTACAGGTTGCCGGCACCATGACCCCACATATTGTAGGAGTTGGTAGCACGAATAACAGCCTTACTCAGGTCAATCTTGCCATAGCCATCGGGCTTAATGCTGGTGTTGGGATCAAATGTGCCGTACAGTTCCAGTTCGCTCAATGCTGCGCAGTAGCCCAGTTCATCGCTGGCAGCTTCGCCGATCTTGGTGATGGTAAGGCGAACAAAGCGAACAGAATTGGTGGGATTGAAGTGGAAGGTATAGTGCTGGCCATCAGCATCTGCGTCAGCAGTAGACAGCTTTGTCTTATTCAGAGCAGTTGTCCACTGTGCGCCGTCCAGAGAAACTTCCAGCTTGAAGTCAACGGGCAGGCCAGCTGCGCTATTAGCTGCCAGAGAAGCAAAGCGCATGGTATCCAGAGAGTAAGCGCCGTTCAGGTCAATCAGGACCTCATTCTTCAGGGACTGAATTGCACCAGCGGCATCGGAGTTGACGCGGCAGCAGAAGATTGCCTCGCTGCCGATATAACCATCGATCAGACCTGCAATACCCCAGCCCCACAGTTCGTAAGACTTAGAAGCGGTAACAATATTCTGGGGATAGTTGGATGCGTAGTAGGTCCACTGGCTGTTGGGACCGGGATGGCCGCTCCAGCTGTCCAGATCGGGAACATAAGAAGTCAGGTCGATCTTACCTTCAGCCGTATGCACCTCGAACTCACGCAGGGTCACTGCGTAACCCAGAGTAGCCTCGGCGATCTCTGCGATATCGTAAGCACGAACGCGGACATAACGAGCGCTCACGGGTGCAAAGTCAACAGTCAGCCAGTGCAGCTCGGTAATATCAGACTCGCTGATGCCGTCAACAGACTTAACAACCTGCCATGTTTCACCGTCCTCGGAAACCATAACATCGAAAACAGAAGGCAGGCCGCCCAGAGGCACTGCATCGCTACGGTTCGCCATACGGATACGGTTCACCGTGTAGGTCTGCTGCAGGTCAATCTGGAACCATTCGTCCATACGGGTACCAGGTGCCTTATCGGGATCGATAGCAGCAAAGCCGGAGTTCACATCGCCGTCAAACAGATTTCCTACGCCCATATCGGGAGTATACTCACCGGAAACGGTAACTCTGTCGGTGTTGATCTCTAGACGGTCACCCATAACGATTTCTTCGTCGCGGCTGCCGTATACTTCGATCTCACGCAGGCAGACACAGGGACCCAGATCCCAGTTAGCAGCAACACCCTTAACCGTCAGCTTGACATAGCGGGCATCCACTGCCGGGAATGCAAATGCGTACTCAACGCTATCTGCAACAGTAGTCAGAGGAACATTTGCGTTTTTATAGGCCTCAGTCCAGGTGGTGCCATCAACAGAAGTCTCAATAACGATGTTATTGGGACGGCCCTGGTCGCCTGCAGCATAGCTAAAGAACTTAAACTGATCAACAGCGTAAACCTTCTGCAGATCCAGCTGGATCCAGGCTTCTGTAAATTCGGTAACGCCCGCACCCGTAGACTCGCTAGAATACATAGTGTTCAGGTTGCCGTCGATCAGGCTAGCAACGCCAAAGTTCCAGATTTCCAGAGATGCATTGGAGGAAACAACGCTCTGCAGATAACCGGAGGGGCTGCTCATATCGGCCACATAGCCGGACAGGTCGATCTTCTCGCCAACGGGAGTGATCTCGCCGGCGACCTCAGTGCCGTAAACTTCGATCTCACGCAGGCAGACGCAGGGACCCAGATCCCAGTTTGCTGCCACGCCCTTAACGGTCAGACGGATGTACTTTGCTTCCACAGCTGCGAATACGAATGCATACTCAACGCTGTCTGCAACAGTGGTAATGGGAACGTTCTCGTTCTTGTAAACCTCGACCCAGGTAGTGCCGTCGGTGGAAGCTTCAATAATAATATTGTTGGGACGACCGAAGTCAGCAGCTGCGTAGCTGAAGTACTTGAACTGGTCGACCATATAGGTGCCACCCAGATCCAGGGTGATGATTGCATCACTGAACTCGGTGACGCCAGCGCCGGTGGACTCGCTGGAGTACAGGGTGTCCAGGCTGCCGTCGGTCAGATTTGCAACGCCAAAGCCCCACATTTCCAGAGAAGCATTTGCGTTGGCTCCGTAGATGGTAACCTTCTCGCCAACGGAAACAACAGGAGCTTCAGTGGGTGCCTCGGTGGGTGCCTCGGTGGGTGCCTCGGTGGGTGCCTCGGTGGGAGCCTCGGTAGGAGCCTCGGTGGGAGGTGCAACAGGCTCTGTGGGAAGCACTTCTGCGCCAACTTCAGTGCCGTAAACTTCCAGTTCACGCAGGCAGACACAGTTGCCCAGGTCATAGTTAGCGGCGACAGCCTTAACGGTCAGACGGATGTAAGCAGCTTCAACAGCGGTAAATGCAAATGCATACTCAATGCTGTCTGCAACAGTAGTCAGAGGAACATTTTCGTTCTTATATGCTTCGACCCAGGTAGTACCGTCGGTGGAAGCTTCAATGACGATATTGCTGGGACGACCCCGGTCGCCTGCAGCATAACTGAAGTACTTGAACTGGTCGACCATATAAGTCTTGCCCAGATCCAGGGTGATAATAGCATCGCTGAAAACAGTGGTGCCAGCGCCGGTGGACTCGTTGGTGTACATATTGCCCGTACTACCATCGATCAGGTTGCCCTTGCCAAAGCCCCAGATTTCCAGGGATGTGTTGGCATCAACACCGGCAACAGTGATCTTAGTACCGACAGGAACAACAGGTGCTTCAGTAGGAGCCTCAGTGGGTGCCTCGGTGGGAGGTGCAACGGGCTCGGTGGGAATCACTTCTGCACCAACCTCAGTGCCGTAAACTTCCAGTTCACGCAGGCAGACACAGTTGCCCAGGTCATAGTTGGCTGCAACTGCCTTAACGGTCAGGCGGATGTACTGTGCTTCAACAGCGGTAAATGCAAATGCATACTCAATGCTGTCTGCAACAGTAGT
>JAFSCD010000016.1 GCA_017436955.1 Oscillospiraceae bacterium
ATTCAGTTCCACGCTGAAACTGCCGGTGAGAATGCAAAGGCGATTGTGAAGATGGCTATTGAGAACTTCAAGAACCGTAAGGCTGAGCTGGTGAACATCCCCGGCCAGAAGCAGAAGGCGCGCGTGGGTTACTCCGTGGAGGCCATCAAGAAGGTTCTGGACGGCGTTGCCAACTCCCAGCTGGATGAGTTCGGCACCACCAAGCCCCTGATCGAGTGTGTCCATTCCGGTGTCCTCCGCGGCGCTGTGGCAATGGTCGGCTGTAACAACCCCAAGGTTCGTCCCGACACTGCCCACATCGAGCTGATGAAGAAGATGCTGGAGAACGACATCATCGTTATCACCACCGGCTGTTCCGCTCAGGCTGCTGCCAAGGCAGGTCTGATGGATCCCGAGCAGGCTAAGGAATACTGCGGCGCAGGTCTGAAGCGTGTTTGTGAGCTGGCCGGCATTCCTCCCGTGCTGCACATGGGTTCCTGCGTGGATATCTCCCGTATGATGATCTTGGCTGCGGATATCGCCAAGGACTGGGGTATCAACATTTCTCAGGTTCCCGTTGTGGGCTGCGCTCCCGAGTGGATGTCTGAGAAGGCTGTTTCCATCGGTAACTACGTTGTGGCTACCGGTATCGAGACCTTCTTGGGCGTGGATCCCTACTCCAAGGGCTCTTCCGAAGTCACCGAGCTGCTGCAGGGCGAAAACGGCGTGAACAAGTGGGTCGAGGCTAAGTTCGTGGTCGACACCGACATCGAATCCCTCGGCGACAAGATGATCGCTTGCATTGAAGCAAAGCGTGCCGCACTTGGTATCTGATCTCAGCCGATCTTTTTCACCGGATCTGCCCGATCATAACTTTGAAATACACAAAGTATGTCTGCAGTTATGATCGAACAGCCCGACAAAAAATCTCTGGCTGATCTACTCTGAATAACTGTAAAGATACGCTTTACAGAAATCTTGAGGTTTTTTCATGAAAGTTGCGATTACCGGTAAGGGCGGCGTGGGCAAAACCACCCTGTCCTCCACTCTGGCAAGACTGTATGCCGACGAAGGCCGGACGGTTCTGGCCGCCGATGTGGATCCCGATGCCAATCTGGGTCTGGCCCTTGGCCTAACCCAAGAGGAAGTGGATTCCATCGTTCCCATCTCCAAAATGCGTACTCTGGTGGAAGAGCGCACCGGCGCCAACGCCGCCAATAAGTTCTTTAAGCTGAACCCGCAGGTTTCGGATATTCCCGATACCTTCTCCAAAGAGATCAATGGTGTGAAGCTTTTGGTAATGGGTACTGTGGATGTGGGCGGCAGCGGTTGTGTCTGTCCCGAGCATGTGATGCTCAAGTCCATCCTGTCTGCTATGACCTATCGGAAAAACGATGTGGTCATTATGGACATGGAAGCGGGACTGGAACATCTGGGCCGGGGAACGGCAGCCAATATGGACCAGTTCATCGTGGTCATCGAGCCCGGTGCCCGGTCCGTGCAGACCTACAGAAATGTGAAGCGCTTGGCTTCCGATCTGGGCGTGAAACAGGTGCGGGTGGTTGCCAACAAGGTCCGGGATTCAGCGGATGAAGAATTTGTCCGCAACAATATCCCCGCGGAAGACCTGCTGGGCATGATCCACTACAACACCGAGGTCATCGACGCCGACCGTCAGGGGAAATCGCCTTATGACTTCAGCCCCAAAGCAATTGAAGAGATCCGCAAGATCAAATCCATTCTGGATCAAGAATAACTTATAGGAGGATAAAACGTTGACACTTTTTGATAGAGTTTTCGGCGGTAACGACTACAACTACAACCGTACTGTCGCCGCCATTGACGCTGCTATCGCTCAGTACGGCGAAGCAGAACCCGTTGCATTCCCCGACACCGCCTATAGCCTGCCCTGCTACTACGGTATCACCGGCGTGAAGATCACCAACTTGGGTGAGATGAAGGCAGCCATGGAGACCATTAAGGGCATGATGGGCCGCAACCCCCGCTTGCAGGACGTGTTCGACAGCGGTGTTGCTTCCGCTCTGTGCGCAGAGTTCTTGGAAGCTTTGAAGTACCTGCACGGTGCAACCCCCTACACCGAGCCTGAGATGGGCTTCCTGACCGACGCATTCGTCCGTAATCTGGGCGTGCCGCTGGTTACCAACGATATCCCCGGCGTGGCCGTTATCATCGGTGGTGCTGAGGATCCCGCTGAGACTGTGGAGCTGGCTAAGTCCTACCAGAATCAGGGTATTCTGGTGACCCTGACCGGCGACAGCATCAAGCACTGTGCCGACGCCGGCATGAAGCTGGGCGAAGGCGTTCGTGTGGTGCCTCTGGGCTTCGAGATGCAGTCTGTTATCCATGTTGTTTCCGTGGCTGTCCGTGCCGCTCTGATCTTTGGTAACGTGACCCCCGGCGACTACAAGACCCTGTACAAGTACACCATGGACCGTATCCGCGCTTTCGTCAATGCTTACAAGCCCCTGTCTGACGAGATCGTTTCCTACGGTGCCGGTGCTATCTGCTTGGGCTTCCCCGTTATCTCCAACGAGACCGAGAACATGTTCCGCGTTCCCAAGAGCCTGATCCAGCAGCTGGATACCGCTAAGTGGAATGCCACCTCTCTGGAAGCTCGTGATATCAAGATCAAGATCACCAAGATCGATATCCCCGTTTCCTACGCCACCGCTTTCGAAGGCGAAATCATTCGCCGGGGCGATATGCAGGTGGAAGTGGACGGCTCCCGCGTGGACTGCTTCGAGCTGGTGCAGACCAAGGATGCTGCCGAGATCGAGGATCACAAGATCGAAGTCATCGGACCCGAGATCGATCAGATCGAGGTTGGCTCCAAGATCTCCCTTTCCTACACCGTCGAGGTTGCCGGCAAGGCTATGCAGGCTGACTTCGAGTCCGTCATGGAGCGTAAGTTCCATGCTTACCTGAACTGCATCGAAGGCGTGATGCACACCGGTCAGCGCGACATGATCCGTATCCGTATCAGCAAGGCTGACTACGAGGCCGGCTTCAAGTTCGCACACTTGGGCGAAGTGCTGTACGCCAAGATCAAGTCTGAGTTCGAGGCTGTTGTTGACAAGTGTCAGGTCCGCATCGTTGTGGATGCCGAGAAGAACAAGGAGCTCCGCGCAGCTGCCAACGAAGTGTTTGCGAAGCGTGACGACCGTCTGCGTAGCATGACCGACGAGTCTGTGCCCGTTTACTACACCTGCATTATGTGTCAAGCCTTCTCCCCCAGCCACGTATGTATCGTTACCCCCGAGCGTCTGGGTCTGTGTGGCGCTGTGTCTTGGCTGGATGCAAAGGCTACCAATGAGCTGGATCCCACCGGTCCCTGCCAGATCGTTCCCAAGGAGCGCTGCGTGGACGAGGCTCTGGGCCGTTACGAGGACGTGGATGAGGCCATTGAGAAGTACTCTCACGGCGCTCTGGAGCACGTGACTCTGTACTCCCTGTTCCAAGATCCCATGACCTCCTGCGGCTGCTTCGAGTGTATCTGCGGCGTTGAGCCCTGCTCCATGGGCGTGGTGATCACCTCCCGTGAGCATGCCGGCGTAACACCTCTGGGTATGAGCTTCTCCGACATGGCTTCCATGACCGGCGGCGGCGTGCAGACCCCCGGCTTCATGGGTCACGGCAAGCAGTTCATCTTCTCCAAGAAGTTCATCGCTGCCGAAGGCGGCCCCGGCCGTATCGTTTGGATGCCCAAGGAACTGAAGGATCAGGTCCGGGAGCGTCTGGATGCTACCGCTCTGGAAATGTACGGTGTTGAGAACTTCACCGACATGATCGCTGACGAGACCGTCTGCACCGACGATCCCGAGCAGCTGCTGGGCTTCCTGTCCGAGGTGGGCCACCCTGTTCTGGGTATGGAACCCTTCGATATGTAATCTACTTAACCCTAACAAAAGGACCCGTCGAAAGACGGGTCCTTTTTATAGCTTGGTGGATCATTGTGATTTTCCCATTTACGGCGGGTTCCCCTGTTGCGGTGCCCGATAAAATCTTCGGGCTTACGCGAATCCTCGATTTTATCGACCGCGGCCACTCGCTCAGGTCGCTGTTTCCGCCACAGGCGGCGCTCCCATCGCTCCCCCTTCGACATGTAATCTACTTAACCCTAACAAAAGGACCCGTCTTTCGACGGGTCCTTTTTGCGTGGTAAATTGGAATTTTTTGCGCAAAATGGGCAGGTGCTTGCTCCCGCCGTTTCCGGCTTTTATATTACTGTGCCTTCCGGTGCCTGCTGGCGGCGGTACTTTCTTGTCCCGCCAAGAAAGTACCCAAAGAATGCGGCTGGGGAGGGCTTGAGTGCCTTGCTCCCGCAAGGCAAGCCACCTCCCCAGACCCCACCGGGCGCGCACTTTCGATACTGCGGCTTACCCCTTATGCGGTTTAAGAAGCGGTCTATCTTGAGGAGGTGCAGTGCCTTTTCGTCACATGGAAACCGAAAGCCTGCTATTTTAGATGTTCGATAAATCGGCATTTGAACAAAGAGCCGGGGATGCCCCCGGCTCTTTCCGTTATACAAACAACCGCAGTACCCAGTAAAGCACCGGAATGGTAACCACAGACAGCACCGTGCTTCCCAAGGTCAGGATCACTGCGTTTTCTCCGTCGCCGCCGTACTGGTCCGCGAAGGCGGATGCCAAGCCTGCCACCGGCATGGCGTAAGCCACAAAGAACGCCAAAACGCCGTCGGTATGCAGGTTCAGGAAGGGGATCCTATTATTAAGCAACATTACGCCCACCGCCAGCGCCGGATACAGGATCAGCCGCAGGCCGGAAACATAGTACATTTTTCCGGAGGTGAACAGTTTCTTCATGGGCACTTCCGCCAGCTTCATGCCCAGCACCAGCATGGAAAGGGGGGTGACGATGCCGCTGAAATGGGTGGCGTAGGTCTGCAGCTCCGGCAGGAACTTGTTCACACCCAGAAGGTTCAAGGCAACGCCGGCAAGGAATGCCAGCAGCACGGGATTGAGCAGAGCCTTTTTCACATTGACGGACTTTTTATCCCCGGACACCAGATATACGCCCAAGGTAAACATCAGCACATTGTTCAGGATATTCAGAATAATAATGTAAGCCATTACAATACTGTCCGAGCCGAATACCGCCGCCACCAAGGGAATACCGATAAAGCCGTTGTTGGCAAAGATGGCGCAAAAGCGCATCATGCCCCGGGCCTTTTCCTGCGGATCCCGGCAAAACAGCGCCGTGGTAAAGAACATGAACAGGATAAAGAGGACACCCAGTACCCCCACCACAATGATGTTTTTGGTGAGTTCACCGTTAAATTCCAGCTTCAACGCGCTGGACAGGATCAAAAAGGGCATGCCGATATTGGTCAGCAGCTTGGAAAGCACGCCGGACTCCTTGGCGGAAAGAACCTTGCCCCGGACCAGCAAATAGCCGGGCACTGCCAGCAGCACAAAGATCAGCACATTTTTCAGCATGATCAAAAAGGTATCCATAGCAAATACGCTCCTTTAAAAATCTTCCTACAGTATATACGATTTATTGATATAATGCAAGGAAAAGCCGCCCAGCGGAATATCCCATGCGTCAGTATATATCGCAAAATCCGTCAGGAATTTATATCGCTGAATCTATTGTTTGCAAAGGCAAACAATAGATTCTACATGGGCGCATCTTGGGAACAGGTCGGCGGCTTGGGCAGAGGCGACCCGGTAACCTTTTTCTTTCAAAAGCGCCACATCCCGGGAAAGGGTTGCCGGGTCACAGGATACATAGACGATCCGCTTGGGCTGCATTTTTGCCATAGCCGCAATGGCGTCGGCATTCAAACCTTTCCGGGGCGGGTCTACCACCACCACATCCGGAACGATTCCCTTTTGCTCCAGTTCCAGCGCCGCCTTGCCTGCGTCACCGCAGAAAAACTCCGCGTTTTCAATGCCGTTGCGGCGGGCGTTTTCCCGGGCATCCAGAACGGCCTGCTCTACCACCTCGACACCAATGACTTTGCCGGCAGCTTTTGCCATGGCCAAGGTGATGGTGCCTACGCCGCAATAAAGATCCAGCACCAGATCCTTTTTGGTGATCTGGGCCTGCCGGATGGCGGCTTCGTAAAGCCGCTGGGCCTGATGGTGATTCACCTGATAGAAAGACCGGGGAGAAAGCCGGAACTGCAATCCGCAGAGGGTATCTTCAATATAGCCCGGGCCGTAAAGGATGATCTCCTCGTCTCCCAGCACAGTATTGCCGGATTTGGTGTTCACCGACAGCACCAAGCTGGTAAAGCCGGGAACGGCCTTTAATTTCTCGATCAAATGCTCCGGATGGGGGAGCTTGCGTCCGTTGACTACCAGACACACCAGCACCTGACCGGAAACCCCGCCCCGGCGGACATAAATATGCCGCAGAAGGCCCTTTCCGGTAGCCTCATTATAGGCGGTGATCCGGTAGTGGTTTACATAATCTATTACAATGTTCTTGACCCGGTCCGTGTCTTCCGGCAGGATCAGACAGCGCTGATTCTCAACCACCTGATGAGTACCCGCTTTGAAAAAGCCCGCAAACACCCTGCCCTTTTCACTGGATACAGGGTACTGGGCCTTATTGCGGTAGCCGTGGCAATCCGGTGCTGCCAAAATCGGCACTTCCGCCAATTCTTCCCCGCCGATCCGGTTGAGTGCCTGCCGGACTCTGTCCGCTTTCAGCCGGGTTTCCTCGGTATAATCCATGTGCCAGAAGTCGCAGCCGCCGCAGAGCTTTGCCACAGGACATTCCCGATTCACCCGATGGGGTGATTTTTCCAAGATCTGGGTGATCTTGCCGGCAGCCCAAGTCTTTTGGGCCTTTTCGATCCGGACAAGGCATTTTTCACCGGCGACGGCATTGGGAATAAATACGGCGCAGCCTTCGATCTTAGCAACGCCTTGTCCTTCGGCGGTGTAATCTGTGATCACTGCCTCATAAATTTTGCCTTTTTCCAGCATAACCGATCCTTTCAAATCCTGATTTACCGAACAGGTTCGTATAACGCGCCGACCCTTGCCCCCCGCGCTTGCGAGGGGCCAAGATGGGTGCAAATTGGAACCTGCCCGATCAATTGGAATTTAACCCTTAATTCTTATTTCTCTAAAATGGTTTCCATGCCCACTTTTTGGGGCAGCATGCCCAAGGATTTATAAAACGCCATGGCATTTTCATTGCAGGACCACACATTCAAGGTCACATTGTAGCACTTGCGCATTTTGGCGTAGCGGAGGATTTCTTCATAGATCGCCTTGCCGATATGTTGCCCACGGCAAGTTTCCTCCACACACAGATCGTCGATGTATAGCTCCGTATGATCCGCAATCACCGGGTCATTTTTATGCGCTTTTATAATGCAAAAGCCGTAGCCAACCACCTTGCCACCATGTACTGCCACAAAAATAGGCGTCTTGCTGCTGTCCAGCATGGCGATCACTTGGCTTGCACCGTACTTTTGGGCGTTGCTGCGGAAAATGTCCGGCCGTCCCTCGTGGTGGACACGGCCCACCTGCTTTAGAAGGCTCAAAATACCTCCCACATCCTCCGGCTTTGCAAAACGAATATCCATAAATACCCCTCCCGGCCATTTTTTCTTATCATACCACATCGCAACCCATAACGCAAATTCCAAATGATCGAGCTGCTGGCACGATCATTTGGAATTTGAAGAATAGAACATGCCCGGTGTCCAAGAGGACACCGGGCAATGATGTTTATTCAGCTTACAGCTTGGGGCCAGCCTCTACCAGAGCCTTGCCGGCTTCGTTGCCGGTGTACTTGACGAAGTTCTTCACGAACCGGCCAGCCAGATCCTTTGCTTTGGTCTCCCACTCGGTTACATCGGCGTAGGTATCGCGAGGATCGAGGATCTTGGGATCCACGCCGGGAAGGTTGGTGGGTACTTCCAGATTGAACAGAGGGATCTTCTTGGTTTCTGCCTTCAGGATGTCACCGGAGAGGATCGCGTCGATGATGCCGCGGGTATCCTTGATGGTGATCCGCTTGCCGGTGCCGTTCCAGCCGGTGTTGACCAAGTAAGCCTTGGCGCCGTTTGCTTCCATCTTCTTGACCAGCTCCTCACCGTACTTGGTGGGGTGCAGCTCCAAGAATGCCTGACCGAAGCAAGCAGAGAAGGTGGGAGTGGGCTCAGTGATGCCACGCTCGGTACCTGCCAGCTTGGCGGTAAAGCCGCTGAGGAAGTAGTACTGTGCCTGCTCGGGGGTCAGGATGGACACGGGAGGCAGCACGCCGAAAGCATCGGCGGACAGGAAGATCACGTTCTTAGCAGCGGGGGCTGCGGAAACGGGACGGACAATGTTCTGGATGTGGGTGATGGGGTAGGACACACGGGTGTTCTCGGTAACGGACTTGTCAGCGAAGTCGCACTTGCCGTCGGCCGCCACAGTCACGTTCTCCAGCAGCGCATTGCGCTTAATGGCGTTGTAGATGTCGGGCTCGGACTCGGGATCCAGATTGATGACCTTGGCGTAGCAGCCGCCCTCGAAGTTGAACACGCCGTTGTCGTCCCAGCCGTGCTCGTCGTCACCGATCAGCAGGCGCTTGGGGTCGGTGGACAGCGTGGTCTTGCCGGTGCCGCTCAGGCCGAAGAACAGAGCGGTGTTCTCGCCGTTCATATCGGTGTTGGCGGAGCAGTGCATGGAAGCAATGCCGTTCAGGGGCAGGTAGTAGTTCATCATGGAGAACATACCCTTCTTCATCTCGCCGCCGTACCAGGTGTTCAGGATGACCTGCTCACGGGAAGTCAGGTTGAACAGAACAGCGGTCTCGGAGTTCAGGCCCAGCTCCTTGAAGTTCTCGACCTTTGCCTTGGAAGCATTGTAAACCACGAAATCGGGCTCGAAGTTAGCCAGCTCTTCCTCGGTGGGGTTGATAAACATATTCTTGACAAAGTGTGCCTGCCATGCCACTTCCATCACGAAGCGGACAGCCATACGGGTGTCGGGGTTGGTGCCGCAGAACAGGTCCATAACATACAGCTTCTTGCCGGACAGCTGCTGCAGAGCCAGTGCCTTGCAGGCGTTCCAGGCTTCGATGGAAGCAGGCTTGTTGTCGTTCTTGAACTCGTCGGAAGTCCACCACACGGTGTCCTTGGAGGTGTCATCCATAACGATGAACTTGTCCTTGGGGGAGCGGCCGGTGTAGATGCCGGTCATAACATTGACGGCACCCAGCTCGGTCAGCTGACCCTTCTCAAAGCCGGTGAGCGTGGGGTCCATTTCGGCCTCAAACAGAGCTTCGTAGGAGGGGTTGTGGATGATCTCGGTGGCACCGGTGATGCCATACTTGGTCAGATCCAGATTTGCCATAACGGTATACCTCTTTCATTTTTAAGTAATACCCGGCTGAAGAAGTCAGCGGAGTATCCCATATTTTGCAATGATATCATACACGATGCGGAAATAAAAATCAATATTTTTTCGCAAATTCTCCTGCGCCACTGCCCACTTTTTTACATTTGAACAACAATTCCTTTTCCTGCCAAATTTTTTGTGTGTAAAAATACCCGGTTTTCGTCCATTTTGGTACAAATGCATATTTACAATTTTCTTCCTGCGTGGTAAAATGTATTCGGTGAGAATTGGGTTTTTCAATAATACCCTTAAAAATCTATATATTTTATCTTTGGAGGTATCATACAAAATGGCAAAAAAAGTTCAATTTGTAGAGACTGTCCTGCGTGACGCGAACCAGTCTCTCATCGCCACCCGTCTGCCCTACTCCAAGTTCGAGCCTATGCTGGAAACCATCGACAGAGCCGGTTACTACGCCGCAGAATGCTGGGGCGGCGCAACCTTCGACGTCTGCCTGCGTTACTTGAACGAGGATCCCTGGGAGCGTCTGCGCAAGATCCGCGCCAAGATGCCCAACACCAAGCTGCAGATGCTGCTGCGCGGTCAGAATGTTTTGGGCTACTCCCACTATCCCGATGATTTTGTCAAGCTGTTTGTGCAGAAGGCTGTCGAAAACGGTATGGACATCATCCGTATCTTCGACGCGCTGAACGATACCCAGAATATGAAGGTAGCTATGGAAGCCTGCGTCAACGCCGGCGCCATCGCTTCCGGTACCATCTCCTACACCACCAGCCCCGTCCATACCCACGCCAAGTATGTGGAAATGGTCAAGGAGCTGAAGGAAATGGGCGCCGGCACCATCTGCATTAAGGATATGGCCGGCATTATGGGTCCCCAGGAGGCTTATGATCTGGTCAGCGCCATCAAGGACGCTGTGGATCTGCCCATCGACCTGCACACCCACTCCACCACCGGTCTTGCCTTTATGACCTACCTGAAGGCCATCGAAGCCGGCTGCGACATTATCGACACCGCCATTTCTCCCTTCTCCGGCGGCACCAGCCAGCCTGCCACCGAGACCCTGGCTTACGCACTGCGTCAGCTGGGCTACGAGGTGGATCTGGATGATACCTGCACCAAGCAGATCGCTGACTACTTCAAGACCGTGCGTGACGAGTTCGTGGCTGACGGCACCCTGATGCCCAAGTCCATGGCTACCGATACCCAGTGTCTGACCTACCAGATCCCCGGCGGTATGCTTTCTAACCTGCTGAGCCAGCTCAAGCAGATGAACGCTCTGGATAAGTTCGACGAAGCTCTGATCGAGACGCCGCAGGTCCGCAGAGATCTGGGCTTTCCCCCGCTGGTCACCCCCACCTCCCAGATGGTGGGCGTGCAGGCAGTTACCAATGTTCTGCAGGGCGAGCGCTATAAGAAGGTCTCCAAGGAAGTGAAGGCTTACTGCCGCGGCGAATACGGTCGTACGCCCGCTCCCATTGATCCCGAGGTCCAGAAGCTGATCCTGGGTGACGAGCAGCCCATCACCGGCCGCTACGCCGACACCCTGGCTCCCGTGGTGGAAAGCACCCGTGAGAAGCTGGGCGATCTGGCAAAAACCGATGAGGACGTTTTGAGCTACATCGCATTCCCCAACCTGGCTGAAAAGTTCCTGGAAGAACGCAAGGCCAAGGAAGAGAATGTTGCTACCTACTCCATCGTGGAGTGCTAAGGAGGCAGTATTATGATGATGCTTGCTGCCGCTGCTGACAATATGGGCATTGCGGATGCCGGTATCGTGGCTCTGCTGGGTTACGGCGTTGTTTTCTTCGGCCTGATCCTGCTGCTGATCGTGGTTTCCATTTTGGGCAAAGCCTTCACCAGAGGTGAGAAAAAGCCCGAAAAGGTGGAAGAGCCCGCACCTGCGCCTGCTCCCGTTGTAACCGAACCCCAGCTGGCTCCTGGCTCTGCCGGTCAGCTGAAGCTGCACGATGTTCCCCCGAAAACCGCTGCCATGCTGATGGCGATCGTAGCCGACAAAATGGGCAAGCCCCTGAACGAGCTGCGCTTCATTTCCATTAAGGAGGTCAAGTAATTATGAAATATAAGGTTACCCTCAATGGTCGTACCTACGAGGTCGAGGTCGAAGCCGGCAAGGCTATGCTCCTGAATGAGTACGCCGCCGTTGCCCCTGCTGCAGCTCCCGTGGCTGCTCCCGCATCCGTGGCCGCTGCTCCTGCTGCCGCACCTGCCGCACCTGCTGCCGGCGTTACCGTTTCCGGAGGTGAGAGCGTTACCGCTCCCATGCCCGGCAACATCCTGAAGGTCAATGTCGCTGCCGGTCAGGCTGTCAAGAAGGGCGATGTTCTGATCGTTCTGGAAGCTATGAAGATGGAAAATGAGATCATGGCTCCCTGTGACGGCGTTGTTTCCGCTGTTCCCGTAGCCAAGGGCGCTACCGTCAATACCGGCGATCTGCTGGTTGCCATCGGCGGCACCGTTACCGCTGCCGCACCTGCTCCCGTAGCTGCGCCTGCACCTGCTGCCGAGCCCGCAGCCGTACCCGTGGCTGCTCCCGCACCCGTGGCCGCCGCTCCCGTTGCCGGTGAGGCTGTGAAGGCTCCTATGCCCGGCAACATCCTGAAGGTCAACGTTGCTGCCGGTCAGGCCGTCAAGGAAGGCGACGTTCTTCTGGTTCTGGAAGCCATGAAGATGGAAAATGAGATTATGGCTTCCAAGTCCGGCACCGTTGCGCAGGTGCTGGTATCCAAGGGCGCCAGCGTAAATACCGACGATGTTCTGGTCGTCCTGGCATAAGGAGGATCCCAATGAATATCAATATCGGTGAAGTTCTGCTGAATTTGTGGAACGATTCCGGTTTTTCTGCCATCATCAACGGCTTTGGTGCCGGTGGCTGGCAGAATCTGGTTATGATCATTATTGGCTGCGTGCTGCTGTACCTGGGTATCGTCAAGCAGTTTGAGCCGCTGCTGCTGGTGGGTATTGCATTCGGCTGTATTTTGAGCAACCTGCCTCCCGTTCCCGGCGCTGCTGCCATGTACAATCAGGATCTGTGGAACGCTTACATCAACGGATCTGCCTACCAGGTGCTGAACGAGGCCGGCGAGGTCATCAAGACCATTGAGGAGATCCACTTTACAGACATTATTCACTACGGCGGTCTGCTGGACATCTTCTATATCGGTGTCAAGGCCGGACTTTATCCCTGCCTGATCTTTATGGGCGTTGGCGCAATGACCGACTTTGGCCCTCTGCTCTCCAATCCCAAGAGCCTGCTGTTGGGCGCTGCTGCACAGATGGGCGTATTTGCCGCATTCTTTGGCGCTGTCGCCCTGGGCTTTACCGGTCAGGAGGCCGCTTCCATCGGTATCATCGGTGGTGCTGACGGTCCTACCGCCATCTTCCTGACTACCAAGCTGGCGCCCCATCTGCTGGGTGCCATCGCTGTGGCTGCTTACTCCTATATGGCGCTGATCCCCCTGATCCAGCCGCCCTTTATGAAGATGCTGACCACCGCAAAGCAGCGCAAGATCAAAATGGTGCAGACCCGGAACGTGTCCAAGACCGAGAAGATCATCTTTCCCATTCTGGTTACCATCTTCGTGGCGCTGCTGCTGCCCGATACCGCACCGCTGGTAGGCTGCCTGATGCTGGGCAATCTGTTTAAGGAAACCGGCGTTACCGACCGCCTGAGCGACACCGTACAGAATGCGCTGATGAACATCGTCACCATTCTGCTGTCCACCGCTGTTGGCGCTACCATGGTAGGCTCCACCTTCCTGACGGTAGAGACCCTGAAGATCGTTGTGCTGGGCGTTTGTGCGTTCATTCTGTCCACCTGCGGTGGCCTGGTTGGCGGCGTTATCATGTGCAAGTTGACCGGTGGTAAGGTCAATCCGCTGATCGGCTCTGCCGGTGTGTCCGCCGTTCCTATGGCAGCCCGTGTTGCCAATAAGGAAGGTCAGAAGGCCAACCCCTCCAACTTCCTGCTGATGCACGCTATGGGCCCCAACGTGGCCGGCGTTATCGGCTCTGCCATCGCTGCAGGCTTCCTGCTCAGCGTTTTTGGTTAAGTAAGCCAATCCCCACGCAAGCTTCTGCTTGCGTGGGGATTTTCTTTTTTTATTTCCGCAGGGGATTGCCACGTCGGGCATTCGCCCTCCTCGCAATGACACACTGTTTTAACATCGCAGCAAATTGCGACAAATTTACCCTACACAATTCGTGTACAATACCCCTGAAAGGAGGGTAAAAACCGCCGTAAAATATTTCTATTTTTTGATTGCATTTTTATCTCGAAGCTTTGGAAAAAATCCTTGAATTTTCCACAAAAATGTGTTAAAATTTACGGTGAGGAAATATCGCATTTTTTACAGTTTTTCAACTGGTTTTTTCGAGATTTTGCACCGAAAGGAGCTAAAATTATGTATTCATCTGCCTATGTTTGGGCCAAGGTTCTCAACCATATGGAAGAACGCCTGGGCTCTGTGACCGTATCGGCCTGGTTTGACGATGCGGAGGTGGTGGAGCTGACAGAGGAGCACCTGATTTTGCACACCTCCTCGGAGTTCCGCCAGGAGATCATCCGCCGGCGCTGCACCGAATTTATCCGGGATGCGCTGAAGGAAATTTTCAATTCCGACGCCAAGCTGCTGGTATTTGGCGATGCGGAGCTGGAGGCTTTCCGCTCCAAGGATAAGAAGGACAGCACTTTGGATTTTAATCCCCAGTTTTCCTTTGACAGCTTTATCGTAGGTCCTTCCAACCGCTTTGCACACAGCGCGGCCATAGCCGTAGCCAGCCATCCCGGTGACGTCTACAATCCCCTGTTCATTTACGGACCTCCCGGTGTGGGCAAGACCCATCTGCTGTATGCCATCGCCAACGGCATCCGCAACACCAATCCCGATGCCAAGATCGTATACATCAAGGGTGACCAGTTCACCAACGAGCTGATCGCCGCCATCCAAAGCGGTAAGAACATCGAATTCCGCAGCAAATACCGGGAAGCGGATCTGTTTCTGATCGACGACGTGCAGTTTATTGCCGGCAAGGAATCCACTCAGGAGGAATTCTTCCATACCTTCAATACGCTGTACGAAGCCCGCAAGCAGATCGTTATGACCGCTGACCGGAAGCCCAGCGATATGCTGACCCTGGAGGATCGGCTGCGTACCCGTTTTGAGTGGGGTCTGCTGGCGGATATTCAGCCGCCGGATTATGAGACCCGTATGGCGATCCTGAAAAACAAGGCTGACCGTCTGGGTCTTGAGTTAAGCGACGAGGTCTGCCACTACATCGCCAACAACATCACCAACAATGTCCGCCAGATCGAAGGCACCGTCAAGAAGATTCTGGCATACCGTGACCTGAACGATATGCCGCTGGATCTGCCCAACATCTCCCGCGCCATTGAGGATATGTTCAAGGCCGAAGGCAGCGCGCTGCCCACGCCTAACCTGATCATCAGCCAGGTCTGCAAATTCTACAGCATCGACGAAGCCACGCTGCGGAGCACTTTGAAGAGCAAGGGTACTGCCGAGGCCCGTCAGGTGGCGATGTATCTAGTTCGCAAGCTGACGAATCTGAGCCTGCCGGACATCGGTCAGGAATTCCGCCGGGACCATTCCACCGTTCACCACGCCATCAATAAGGTGGAAGCCGGGCTGAAAAACGGCGATGTAACATTGCAGAACAACATCCGGGATATCACCGCAAACATCAATTCCTGCCTGTAAAGTTATCCACATCAGGCTGTGGAATGTGGAAAGATAACCTGTGCATAACCTGCACTGCGAAATATGTCAAATCCCGCTGTTGAAAAGTTATCCTTTTTCCAATTCCGCCTGTGGATAAAAAGTGCCCGGATTTACTGGACGAATTAGGGTTTTCCACATAAGTTTGGACTACTGATACTGTTACTGCATTATTTCTTATTTTTATATATAAATTAGATTCTAATAGACAGAAAGGAAATTTGCTATGCGTTTTACCTGTGAAAAAAGTATGCTGGTTGCCGGCCTGAATATTGCCAGCCGCACCGTTGCCCAGAAGAGCTCGCTTTCCGCACTGGAGGGTATCCTCTGTAACGCAGCCGATGGTCTGACCCTCACCGGCTATAATATGGAAACTGCTATCAGCTATTGTATCGAGGCCGAGGTTACCGAGGCTGGTCAGTGCATTCTGCCTGCAAGACTTTTCGGTGATATCATCCGCCGACTGCCGGAAGGTCCCGTTACCGTTCTGGTGGATGACAACTATAAGATCTCCATCCGCGCCGGCTATGCTTCTTTCACCATCAGCGCCGAAAGCGCCGAGGATTATCCGGAGCTGCCGGAGGTATCCGAGGGTCGCCCCGTGCAAATTCCCCAGAATGTACTGAAGGATCTGATTTCCGGCACCATCTTTGCCGTTTCCGAAAATCAGGGCAGACCCATCCACACCGGCGTGAAATTTGAGGTGGAAAACGACAGTATCTCCGCCATTGCCGTGGACGGCTTCCGTCTGGCACGCAAGACCTATCACACGCCCGAACAGACCGGCTGGAATCTGAACTTTGTTGTTCCTGCTGCCGGATTGAAGGAAGTGGAAAAGATCCTGACCGACAGCGATGATGACGCGTTCTTCACCCTGGGCAGCAAGCACATTCTGTTTAGGATCGGTGACGCGACCCTGATCTGCCGTCTGCTGGAGGGTGATTTCCTGGATTGGCGCAGAGTCGTGCCCCAGAACTGCCCCATCAAGCTGACCGCCCACGTCAGTGATCTGGCAAGCTCCATCGAGCGCGTGGGTCTGATCGTTTCTGAAAAGTACAAAAGCCCGGTGCGCTGCGTATTTGCGGATCAGGTGCTGCAGCTGCGTACCCAGACCACCATCGGCGCCGCAGAGGATCGCTGCGCTATTGCCGGTGACGGTAAGGATCTGGAGATCGGCTTCAACGTCCGTTATCTGGCGGATGCCCTGCGTGTGATCCCCTCCGAGGAGGTCGTTATGGAGCTGACCAACGGCTTAAGCCCCATCGTGCTGACCTCTGCAGAGGAAAAGTATGACTTTGCTTATATGATCCTGCCGGTGCGGATCAAGAACGGATAATTGGCTATGAAAGTTACCGTACGGAAAAAAGAAAATCATATTCCCGTTGTGATCGGCACGGAGTTTATCAAGCTGGAATCTGCCATGAAGCTGGCGAATATCATGCCCTCCGGCGGCAGCGCCAAGCAGGAGATCCAGGCCGGTTACGTGCTGGTAAACGGTGAGATCTGCACGATGCGTGGCAAGAAGCTGTATCCCGGCGATACCTTCAGCTACGACGGCGAGACCTGGTGTATCCATGCGGCTGTGTGATATTACGCTCCGGGATTTTCGAAATTACGAATGTCAGCAGATCGCATTTGATCCCGGTGTAAATTTGATCGTGGGCGATAATGCCCAGGGTAAGACCAATCTTCTGGAAGCTATCTGCTATTTAGGCTCCGGAAAGAGCTTCCGGGCGCAAAAAACGGGAGAAATGGTGCGCTTTGGCGCGGATTTTGCCGATATTGAAGGCAGCGTGTTCTCCCAGGAGCGGTTGCAGACCCTGCGTTGGGTGCTGTTTTCCGGCTCCCGACCCCGACAGCTTTGGAAAAACGGCGTGAAAAAGAAAACGGCGGCGGATATATCCGGTGTTATGTCAACCGTTTTATTCTGCCCCGAGGATCTGATGGTGCTCAAATCCGGCGCCTCCGCACGGCGGCGCCTGGGTGACCACGCCCTGTGCCAGCTGCGCCCCAACTATGACGCGGCGCTAACGGAGTACAACCGTATTCTGGAGATCAAGAGCAAAATACTGAAGGATCATTTTGAAAATCCTGCGGTGCTGGAGATCCTGCCGGAGTACAACACCCGGCTGTGCCAGGTAGGCGCGCTGCTCATCAGCTACCGTGCCAGATTTTATGAAGGTCTCGGTAAGGAGGCTGCCCGGTATCATCAGCAATTTTCCGGCGGCGCCGAAGAATTTGTGCTGGATTACAAAACCGTTTCCACGGTTGCGGATCCCTTTGCCCCGGTGGATACGCTGGTTGCGGCTTTGCAGGAACATCTGGAAAGTCATTATCGGGCGGAGCTGGAAACGGCACAGTGCCTTACCGGTCCCCATAAGGATGATTTTTCTGTCAGCCTTTCCGGGATCGACCTGAAAGCCTACGGCTCCCAGGGGCAGACCCGGACGGCGGCCATCAGCCTGAAGCTGGCGCAGCGTGAGCTGATGAAACGGGAATCGGGCGAAGAGCCGGTGCTGCTGTTGGACGATGTTCTGTCGGAATTGGACCCCGGCCGGCAGGATTTTGTGCTGAATCAGATCGTTTCCGGTCAGGTGTTTATCACCTGCTGCGAGCCCGGCCGCTTCACCAAGCTGGGAAAGACCATTGAAATTGAAAAAGGAAATGTAAAATAATTATGTCATTGCGAGCCAGTGCGAACACTGGCGTGGCAATCCCCTGGAAAGAGGAGTAATGTGAATTATTACGTTTATATTCTCACCAACGCACACAAAACTGTATTGTATACAGGCGTCACAAATGACCTTAAGCGAAGGGTATATGAGCATAAGAATCACTTAGATAAAGGAAGTTTTACATCCCAATATAATGTCGAATATCTAGTATATTATGAAGTAACCAATAATATCGAGTCTGCGATTTCCAGAGAAAAGCAAATCAAAGGCTGGAATAGAAAAAGAAAAGAAAAACTAATTGAGCAGAAAAACCCAAATTGGAGTGATATTTATGATAGTATCCTTTGAACTTGGGGATTGCCACGCCAGTGTTCGCACTGGCTCGCAATGACCGCTTTAATTTTACATTAGGAGGACTATGCATGTCTGACGAAATGAAAGTAACGCAGGAATATGGTGCGGAGCAGATTCAGGTTCTGGAAGGTCTGGAAGCTGTCCGCAAGCGCCCCGGTATGTATATCGGCTCTACCTCCGCGTCCGGTCTGCACCATCTGGTGTACGAGATCGTGGATAACTCCATCGACGAGGCGCTGGCAGGCTACTGCAAGCACATTACCGTTACCATCAACCCCGGTAATTCCATTACCGTCACCGATGACGGTCGTGGTATCCCCGTAGATATTCAGCCCCAGACCGGCAAGCCTGCTCTGGAGGTCGTATTTACCGTGCTGCACGCAGGCGGTAAGTTCGGCGGCGGCGGTTACAAGGTTTCCGGCGGTCTGCACGGCGTTGGCGCGTCTGTTGTGAACGCGCTGTCCGAATGGCTGAAGGTACGGGTCTACAAGAACGGCAACATCTATGAGATGAAGTTCTCCCGCGGACACATCACCCAGCAAATGCAAATCGTCGGCACCACCGACAAAACCGGCACCGAGGTCACCTTCCAGCCCGATCCGGAAATGTTCGACGCACTTGAATATGACTACAATATCCTTCACGAGCGTATGCGTGAGGAGGCGTTTCTGAACGCCGGTCTTTCCATCGCCATTACCGATGCCCGCGGTGAAGAGCCCGTCAGCGAGACCATGTGCTACGAAGGCGGCATCCGGGAGTTTGCTACCTGGTGCAACCGTAACAAGACACCGCTGCACAGCGATGTGATCTATATGAACGGAACCAAGGGCGATGCCTCCGCGGAGATCGCCATTCAATACAACGATGGCTACAACGAGTTTATGCTGTCGTTTGCCAACGATGTCCGCACGCCGGAAGGCGGTATGCACGAAACCGGCTTCCGCACCGCGCTGACCCGTGTGCTGAATAACTACGGTCTTAAAAACCGCATTTTGAAGGATGACGATAAAGTATCCGGCGAGGATTGCCGTGAAGGCATCACCGCCATCATCTCCGTCAAACTGACGGATGCCCAGTTTGAAGGTCAGACCAAGGCAAAGCTGGGCAACGCCTACATCCGTACCCTGGTGGAGCAGATCGTAGGCGAGCAGCTGGCAATTTACTTTGAGGAGCATCCCGCTGTTGCCAAGACTATCCTTGAGAAGGCAATGATGGCCAACAGAGCCAGAGAAGCCGCACGTCGGGCACGGGAATCCATCCGCCGGAAAACCGGTCTGGAGTCCGGTCAGATGCCTGACAAGCTGCAGGATTGCAACGAGCGTGACCCCGAGCTGTGCGAGATCTACATCGTCGAGGGTGACTCCGCAGCCGGCTCTGCCATTCAGGGCAGAGATTCCCGTTTCCAGGCGATCCTGGCTATGTGGGGTAAAATGCTGAACGTGGAAAAAGCCCGTGCCGACAAGGTCTACGGCAACGATAAGCTGTATCCGCTGATCGTGGCGCTGGGCGCCGGCATCGGCGAGGATTTTGATATTGAAAAGCTGCGCTACCACAAAGTTGTCATTATGTCTGATGCGGACGTGGACGGCGCCCATATCCGGACGCTGCTGCTGACCTTCTTCTTCCGCTATATGCGGCCGATGATCGAAAACGGCTTCGTTTACTCCGCAGTGCCGCCGCTATACAAGCTCAAGCGCGGCAAGACCGAGCGGGTGGCATATTCTGACGAAGAAAGAGATCTGGTTTCCGCTGAAATGCGGGGCGAAAGCAACGCCAAGGTGGAAATTTCCCGGTTCAAGGGCTTGGGCGAAATGGATCCCCACGAGCTGTGGGAGACTACCATGGACCCGGAAAAGCGCACGCTGCGCCGCATTACGCTGGACGATGCCCGCCGGGCTGA
This sequence comes from Oscillospiraceae bacterium, assembly GCA_017436955.1. Classification (GTDB taxonomy): domain Bacteria; phylum Bacillota; class Clostridia; order Oscillospirales; family Oscillospiraceae; genus Faecousia. Next base: position 20,018 of record JAFSCD010000016.1, read on the forward strand.
CGAGATCTTCACCATCCTGATGGGTGAGCAGGTGGAGCCCCGTAAGGAATGGATCGAGCGCAACGCAAAATACGCCATCAATATTGATATTTAAGGAGGTGGCGCAAAATGGCAAAACACAATCGTAGCTACACACCTGATGACATCCGCTTCCCGGATCAGCACATCATTACCTCTGATCTGGTAGGCGAAATGGAAAAAGCCTATATCGAATACGGTATGAGCGTCATCGTCGGCAGAGCGCTGCCCGACGTCCGTGACGGATTGAAGCCCGTTCACCGCCGTATTTTGTATACTATGTACGAATCCGGTCTGACCTCGGACAAGCCTTTCAAAAAGTCCGCGACCTGTGTCGGTGATGTGCTGGGTAAGTACCATCCCCACGGTGACAGCTCTGTTTACGATGCAATGGTGCGTCTGGCGCAGGATTTCTCCATGCGCTATATGCTGGTGGACGGTCACGGTAACTTCGGCTCCGTGGACGGCGATCCTGCGGCTGCTTACCGTTACACGGAAGCCAGATTGAGCAAGCTGTCCAACGAAATGCTCCGGGATATCGACAAGGAGACCGTCAACTGGGATCCCAACTTCGACGAATCCCGGAAGGAGCCCAGAGTTCTCCCCAGCCGGTTCCCTAATCTGCTGGTCAACGGCTCCACCGGTATCGCCGTTGGTATGGCTACCAACATTCCGCCCCATAACCTGACCGAGGTCATCAACGCCTGCGTGGCAGTGCTGGACGATCCCGAGATCACCATGGTGGATCTGATGGAGCATATTTCCGGTCCGGATTTCCCCACCGGCGGCATTATTATGGGTCGCACCGGTATCCGCGCCGCCTATGCCACTGGTCGTGGCAAGGTGGTCGTCCGTGCCCGGACAGAATTTGAAGAATTCGGCAATGACCGGGTGCGGATCATCGTCACCGAGCTGCCCTACCAGGTCAATAAGCGCCAGCTGATCAAGACCATTGCCGAGCAGGTGAAGGACAAGCGGCTGGACGGCATCTCCGACCTGCGTGACGAGACCGACCGCAACGGTATGCGTATGGTCATCGAGCTGAAAAAGGACGTCAATCCCCAGGTGGTGCTGAACAATCTGTTCAAGCAGACCGCGCTGCAGTCTAGCTTCGGCATCATTATGCTGGCACTGGTGGACGACCAGAAGCAGCCCAGAATCCTGACGCTGCGGCAGATCATCGACGAATATCTGGCACACCAGAACGATGTTCTGACCCGCCGCACCCAGTTTGACCTGCGTAAGGCACAGGAGCGTGCCCATCTGTTGGAGGGTCTGCTGATCGCCCAGGATAATATCGACGAGGTCATCCGCATTATCCGCAGCGCTTATGACGATGCAAAGCAGAAGCTGATGGAGCGCTTCGGTCTGGACGATGTGCAGGCACAGGCGATCCTGGATATGCGCCTGAAGGCTCTGCAGGGTCTTGACCGGGAAAAGCTGCAGGCAGAATTCGACGAGCTGCAGCAGCGCATTACCTATTATCAGGAGCTGCTGGCTGACCCGGCAAAGATGCGCGGCGTGCTGCGTGACGAGCTGATCGAGATCCGGGATAAGTTCGGCGACGAGCGCAAGACCGAGATCCAGGATGTGGAGGACGAGATCGACATCGAGGATCTGATCGAGGAAGAGACCTGCGCCTTCACCATCAGCAAGCAGGGCTACATCAAGCGGATGCCCGTGGACATTTACCGCACGCAGGCCCGCGGCGGTCGTGGCGTCAATGCCCAGAATCTGAAGGAAGAGGACTATGTCAAGTCCCTGAATATCGCTTCCACCCACGATCATATTCTGTTCTTTACAGATACCGGACGTGTGCATCACCGCAAGGGTTACCAGATCCCCGAGGCCGGCAGAACGGCCCGTGGCACTGCCATTATCAATATTCTGCCTCTGGAGCCCGGCGAAAGCGTCACCGCAATGGTGATCACCCGGGAATTCCATGAGGATGAATTCCTGATGATGTGTACCAGAAACGGTACTGTCAAGCGCATCCCGTTTATTGCCCTCAAGACCAACCGCAAGGGCGGTATCCGTGCGCTGACGCTGGATGAGGGCGATCAGCTCATCAATGTGATCCGCACCAACGGCAACGATAACATTATTCTGGCGACCCGGTTGGGTATGGCGATCTGCTTCAATGAAAACGATGTCCGTCCCATGGGCAGAGATGCTATGGGCGTCAGGGGTATCGCATTGAGCGAGGACGATTGTGTCATCGGCGCCGAAAAGGCAGAGGATGGCAAGACTTTGCTGACCGTTACCGAAAACGGCTACGGCAAGCGCACCGAGCTGGTGGAATATCTGCGCACCGGTCCCGACGGCGAGAAGCAGCCCCAGCAGCGCGGCGGTAAGGGTCTGAAGAACTACAATATCACCGCCAAGACCGGCGCCATCGCCGGCTGCCGTGTGGTCAGTGAGACCGACGATGTGATGCTAATCGAGAGCAGCGGTGTCATTATCCGTATCCCTGCCAATACCATTAACGTCTACAAGCGTGATGTTCAGGGCGTTATTGTAATGCGCATCGAGGAAGAAAATCGCCTGGTATCTATGGAACGGGTGGAGCAGATGGAGACCGAGGAATGAAAACCGTAACGCTTTACACAGACGGTGCCTGCTCCGGAAATCCCGGACCCGGCGGCTGGGGTGCGATCTTGGAGTATGAAGGTCACGAAAAAGAGCTTTCCGGCGGCGAAGAAAGCACCACCAATAACCGCATGGAGCTGACTGCGGTGATCCGTGGTCTGCAGGCGCTGAAGGAAAGCTGTATCGTGGAGCTGTATTCCGACAGTAAGTACGTCATTGACGGTCTTGAGAAGGGCTGGGCTGCCTCCTGGCGGAAAAACGGCTGGAAAAAGGCGGACAAAAAGCCGGCTTTGAACCCGGATCTGTGGGAAATTCTGCTTTTGCTGACCGAAAAGCACCATTTGCACTACCATTGGGTGAAGGGTCACGCGGAAAATCCCAAAAACAACCGCTGCGATCAAATGGCGGTTGAGGAATGGAAAAAGCTGAAATAACTGTATGCAGCCTTATAAATCTGTCATTGCGAACCAGTGTGCGCACTGGCTCGAAATGACATAATGAGGTACTTAATCTATGTATCTATCCATCGGTAATGATATGGCGGTGCGCTCCGGCTCCATTGTGGGCATTTTCGATCTGGACAACACCACGGTGACGAAACGGGGACGCCTGTATCTGGAACAAGCGGAAAAAGAGGGTCGGGTGGTGCCCTGCGACGATCTGCCGAAATCCTATGTGGTAACGGCAGAATACGGCATCGAGCGGATCTATTTGACCCCATTTAACGCCTCCACCTTGGAAAAAAGGTTGAAATAAGCAAAAGCCTCCCAAATGGGAGGCTTTCGCATTTGTAAGATGGAGCGATAAGGCCCCCTTGTGTAAAGGGGGCTGTCAGAAACCGAAGATTTCTGACTGGGGGATTGTAATGTTCGTATACAGACAATCCCTCCGTCACGGCTTGCGCCGTGCCACCTCCCTTTACACAAGGGAGGCTTTTTTATGCAAACAGCTCCGAAATGGGTGCGAAGCGGTAGCCCATCTCCTCCCATTTGGTGAGCAATTCGTCCAGAATTTCCGCATTGGTTGCCGAGGTGGAATGCAGCAGCACCACCGCACCGTCGTGGGTACGGGGCAGCAGCTTGGAATAGGCGTATTCCGCCGTGGGCTGGTCATCATTGTTCCAATCCACGTACGCCAGACTCCAGAAAACCGTCTTGTACCCCAGCGCCTTTGCCATCTGCAGATTGCTTTCGGAGTATATGCCTTGGGGCGGACGGTAATATTTCTCCATATCCTGCCCGGTGACCTCCCGATACAGCGCCTCCAGCTCGGTCAGTTCCTTCTCAAATGCCGATTGAACAGAAATCTTGCTCATATCGTAATGGTGCATGGTGTGATTGCCTACGGTATGCCCCTCTTTTACCATGCGGCGCACCAGATCCGGATTTTGCGCAATATAATTTCCCACCAGGAAAAAGGCAGCCGGCGCGTCGTGCTTTTTCAGCGTGTCCAGGATCTTCCCGGTGCAGCCGTTTTCATAGCCGGCGTCAAAGGTCAGGTACAAGACCTTCTCACTGGTGTCTCCGATATAGGCGGCATCGTATCTTTTTAGCTGCTGACTTGACGCCGGTCCCTGGGGCGCTGCGCCCTCTGAACGGAAGCTCAAGCCCCAGTTAGCGGTTGACATAACATCACTACGAAGCAGATGGACGGTAAGCACTGTGGCTACCAGCAGTGCGGCGATCAGCAAAATCAAATCCCGTTTACGCATAAAAAATCCCCTCCTGCGGACAACTTATGTCCCCAGGAGAGGTGTTATGCAGGCAGAAGCCGTTTCAGCCTGCCGGAAAGGAAATATGCCAGTAGAAATTTCACTGCATCCGGCAGAAGATAAGGTAGAACGCTTTGCGCCAGGATCGGTATCAGTGCGCCGGGTGCATACATCGTAAACCAAACTGTTCCGCAGATATAGACGATGACCATAGAAGCAACTGCGGCGTAAATATTGGACTTTTCTCCAAAAATAGAGGTTATTCCCAAAAATACAAAGCAGGAAATTAAAAAACCCCACAAATAGCCACCGTTTACATTCAGCAGCGCACCCAGTCCGCCCCGGAAACCGGAGAATACCGGAAGACCCACGGCACCCAGCAGCAGGTACACCGCAACGGACACCGTTGCGCCCCTTCCGCCCAGCAAAAAAAGCGCCAGGATCAGGGCGAAGCTCTGCAGCGTAAAGGTCATATTTCCGATGGGAATACTGATCCAGGCGCAGACGCACAGCAGCGCGGAAAACAGCGCGCACCGGGCAAGAAAGGTTGGTTTCATAGATACCTCGAGGTTTACATAAGACATACAGATGCGATAATATTTGTATTCCGCTAAAAGGCCCCCTTGTGTAAAGGGGGCTGTCAGAAATCATTGATTTCTGACTGGGGGATTGTAATGTACCAATAAAGACAATCCCTCCGTCACAGCTTGCGCCGCGACACCTCCCTTTACACAAGGGAGGCTTATGTGAAAGGTAGTGCCCCGCAGAAGCGGGGCACACATGAGATGTAATTACTTATCCTTCAGCAGGTCGCGGATCTCGGTCAGCAGAACTTCTTCCGCAGTGGGAGCGGGAGGCGCGGGCTCTGCGGCCGGGGCTTCCTCTTCCTTCTTGCCGATCTCGCTCAGCTTGTTGATGCCCTTAACGATAAAGAACACCACCAGCGCCAGAATGAAGAAATTGATAACAGCGGACAGGAAATTACCCACGGTCAGGTAATTCTCGATCAGCTGCGGCACTTCCTCGCCGGCTTCGTTTACGATCATCTCAAACTTTTCGGGTACCCAGGGCATCCGGGGCAGCTTGATCTTGATGTCGCTGAAATCGGTACCGCCCAGGAAAATGTTGACCACGGGCATAATGACATCGTCGGTCAGGCTTTTGGTGATGGTGGAGAATGCGGCGCCGATGATGGTACCGACGGCCAGAGCCATCGCGTTGCCCTTAACGGCAAACTCGGTAAATTCTTTCCACAGGGACTTTCCGTTTTTCTTGCTCATATTGTTCTTCCTTTCTTACTTTTCAATAATCTCCAAACCGCCCAGGTACTTGCGCAGGCACTCCGGCACCACGATGGAGCCGTCAGCACGCTGATTTTGCTCGACCAGAGCGGGGAAAATACGGGAGGTTGCCAGACCGGAGCCGTTCAGGGTATGAACGAAATCAATCTTGCCGTCGGCACGGCGATAGCGGATATTGCCGCGGCGCGCCTGATAATCCCGGGCATTGGACACGGAGGAGACCTCCTTATAGCCGTCCATAGAGGGAATCAGGATCTCAATATCGTAGGTTCTTGCCATAGATGCGGAGCAGTCGCCGGCGGCCAGCTTCACGGTACGGAAATGGAAGCCCAGACCCTCAACCAGCTTTTCAGCCTTGGTTACCAGCTCGTCAAATGCCTCGTCGGAGGTTTCCGGGGTGGTGAACTGGAACATTTCCACCTTATTAAACTGGTGTCCGCGCACCATACCCCGCTCATCAGCCCGGTGAGAGCCGGCTTCCCGGCGGAAGCAGGGGGTGTAGGCAAAATATTTCTTGGGAAGCTCTGCTTCCGTCAGGATCTCGTCACGGTAAACGCTGGCGAGGGCTGCCTCTGCGGTGGGCAGCATATAATGCATACGGTCATCGGTGGGATTGGCGATCTTGTAGACCTCGTCGGCAAATTTGGGGAACTGACCGGCGGTCTCACCGCACTGGTACTCCAGCATGTGCGGCGGCAGGATAAATTCGTAGCCGTCAGCGGTGTGCATATCAATAAAGTAGTTCAGCAGCGCCCATTCCAGCCGCGCGCCCATACCGGTGTACATCCAGTTACCGGAGCCGGCCAGCTTGACGCCGCGCTCATAGTCGATCAGACCCAGGCTGGTGCAAAGATCCACGTGATGCTTGGGCTCAAAGTCAAATTCCGGCTTCTTGCCCACATAGCGCAGGGGCTGGTTGTTTTCCTTGCCGCCGGGCAGCAGATCGGCATCCGGCAGATTGGGCAGGCTCAGCATAGCCACACGGTACTCGGCACTTAACTCACGCAGCAAAGCGGCTTCGTCCGCGATCTCGGCGTCCAAAGCGATACTGCGCTGCTTGTTTGCCTCGATCTGGGCATCCAGGGCGGAAGTGTCCTGACCCTGCCTTTCCGCGGACTTCTTCTGACCAAACAGCTTGCCATTTTCCTTTGCCAGCTTGTTCTTTTCCGCGGTTTTTCCCTCGGTGGAGGTCTTAAGTCCACGGATCTGCACGTCCAGCTCCAGAATACGGTCGATGGTTGCGTCGCAATCCACTTCCTTTGCCCGAAGACCGGCCTTGACCGCATCAGGATTTTCCTTGATTCTACGAATATCCAGCATATTACTAACTCCTTAGTTGATTATTCAGCGTCAATGATTTGGGGATCATCCGGCTTTTCCGGGATCACCAGAGCGCAAACGATGTATGCCAGCACGCCGGCACCGGATAGCGCCACCAAAGCCCAGATCACACGGACAACGGTGGGATCCATATTGATATATTCTGCCAGACCGGCGCAAACACCGGCGATTTTCTGATCCTTCCTGGATCGGTACAGCTTTTTCTCCATGATAAAACTCCTTTCAGCAATGTTTCACGTGAAACAAGTCTTACTTTTTGATCTGCATCAGGGCGTCCAGCAGATTCTGCAGGTCATCCTGACCGTAGAATTCCAACTCGAAGCGACCCTTGCGCTTGCCGTTGATGATTTTTACGCCGCGACCGAGATGCTTACTCAGGCTCTTTTCACATTCGCCGATGTAATCCACCTTCAGGGTGGGAATTTCCTTCTTCGGCTTTGTGGGATGCTCTTTGCACAGCAGCTCCGCCTGCCGGACGGAAAGTCCCAAAGCGATGATCTTCTGCGCCATATTCAGCTGTTCCTTCTCGGATTTCAGGGAAAGCAGCGCTCTTGCGTGCCCAGCGGACAGCAGACCTTCCCGGACCTTTTGCAGCACCGCGTCGCTTAAATGCAGCAACCGCAGGGCGTTTGCCACCGCAGGACGGGATTTGCCCACCCGGGCAGCCGCTTCCTCCTGGGTCAGTCCGTGTTCGGACATCAGCGTCTGGTAGCCCAGCGCTTCTTCCACGGGGTTCAGGTCCTGCCGCTGTAGATTTTCGATCAGCGCCAGCTCCATAACCTTCTTGTCGTCCGCTTCAATGACGACCACGGGAATTTCCTGCAAATTCACCATTCTTGCGGCACGCCACCGCCGCTCACCGGCGATGATCTGATAATACCCGGAGTTCAGCTCCCGCACCGTCAGCGGCTGGATAATGCCGTGCTGCGCGATGGATTCTGCCAAAGCCTCCAGCTCCAGCTCGTCAAAATCCTGCCGGGGCTGTCCGGGATTGGGCTCAATTTTGTAGATGGGCAGCAGCTTGTAGGGGGTATTTTCGTGGGATTCCACGGAAAAATCGCCCAGCAGCGCACCCAGACCTTTTCCAAGACCCTTCTGTGATGCCATCATATCATCCTTTCTTATAGCTTTGCCTTGACCTCTGCAGCCATCGCCCTGTATGCCACAGCACCCTTGCTGGAGCGATCATAGGCGGTTACGGGCAGGCCGTGGCTGGGAGCTTCCGCAAGGCGGATGTTTCTGGGGATAACGGCGGTGAAAACCTTGCCGGGAAAATGCCTGCGCACCTCCTGCGCCACCTGGGTGGAGAAATTGGTGCGACCGTCAAACATGGTCAGCGCCACGCCGAAGATCTCCAGACCGGGGTTGATGCGCCGTTTGACCATACGCAGAGTGGACATCAGATCGGATAGTCCCTCCAGCGCGTAATACTCGCACTGCACCGGCACCAAAATGCCCTCGGCAGCCGCCAGACCGTTCAAAGTCAGCAGCTCCAGCGACGGCGGACAGTCAATGAGAATAATGTCATACGCGTCCTTTACGGCGTGCAGGGCATCCCGAAGCCGATAGTTGCAATTTTCAATGCCGATCAGCTCGATGGCCGCGCCGGCAAGATCTGCCGATGACGGCAGCACGTCGCCGAATTTGGTGCGGATAATTGCCTCCTGGGTGGGAATTTCGTCAATGATGACGTCATAAATATCCCGCTTGATCTTCCGCTTGTCAATGCCAAAGCCGGAGGTTGCATTGGCCTGGGGGTCAAAGTCGCACAGCAGCGTCCGCAGACCCAGCTCATGAAGTGCGGCTGTCAGATTGACGGCAGTGGTGGTTTTGCCAACGCCGCCTTTTTGATTGACCACGGCAATAATTTTACCCATTGTGTACCTCTCTGAATCTATGTTTCACGTGAAACAATTACAGCTGCACGTACAAATATTGCAGCAGCATCGCCACCACCAGCAAAAAGCAGATGAAAACCACAGCCAGTGTGATATGGGCTAAACGAAGCTTGGCCTTTACCCGGCGCAGCTGTTCTTCCTGGGGAAGATTCCGCTTCCGGGTCTTTTTCTTACTGACCGGTGCTTCTTTCCGTGGGGGCAGGGTTACGGTGATGTCGGGCTTCACCGGGTATTTGTCCATTTCCGCCAGGCACGCGTCGCAGAAAACCTGCTCGCCCGGCAATTCTGTGCCGCATTTGATGCAGTTCATCGGTTTTGCCCTCCTATCCCATCATAATTACAGTTATTATACACCTTTTTTTCGCCGCAGTAAAGAGGAAAATGCATTTTCTGCGAGAGGAGCGTATGCGCAAGCACATCAATAATGTTATGTAAACCAATACGGGTTGCGCAGGAGCGATCAAAGGTCGCTCCCAACGGATACATCTATACCCTCTCCCGGGGAGAGGGTGGATTTTGCGGAGCAAAAGACGGGTGTGGAACGGCGTGCAGTGAAGAATAGTAAAGGTCTTGAAATTCTGCGAATTATATGATTTCTGCCCGTATTCCGCATCCGCCGAGTTTCTGCAATTTTAGGGCGGGTAGACCCCACCCCTACGGATGGGATAACGGAAAATATGAATGATCTGTAAAATTATAAAATTGCCATTGACAATCACGCGACCGTATGATACAATCAAGTCACCACGACGAAGGAGGGATTACAATGCAGTGGAACATACCCGGAACGGTCATTCCGGTAGATCTCAACCAGGATCCCCATATTGAGGACAGGATCAAAGGCATGTTTCTCGGCGGCGGTATGATGCTGGGGCAGATCACAGCGGTGACGGGTCTGGAGCCGTACACCGTGCAGAATTGGGTCAAGCGCGGCTTCCTGAAAGCGCCGGAAAACAAGCGCTATACCCTGCGGCAGCTTTGCCGGATCATCAATATCAATATGCTGAAGGATGTTCTGGTAATGGAGGATATCTGCGGCTTGCTGCAGTATATTAACGGCAATCTGGGCGACGAAAGCGATGACCTGATCGACGATTCGCAGCTGTATTTTCTGTTTCTGCGGCTGGCGGTGTGCCACGCCCGTACCCACACGCCCTTTGAATCGGACGAGTATCTGGATGCCGTTTTGCAGGAATATCAGGAGCCGATTCCCGGCGCGAAGGAACGTGTAAAAAAGGTTTTAAGAATTATGTTAACCGCCTGGGCAGCCGCCCAGCTAAAGCAAAAGGCGCAGAACTGGCTTTTGTGCCTGAAAGAAAGTGAAGAAAAGGAGTAATGTAAAATGCAATACAATAGTTCGGGATTTTACAGCTATGCCCAAGGGAAAAAGCCATTTGATTGGCAAAAAATTAAGAAATGGGTCATTTTCGGCGCGATCGCACTGGTGGTGCTGATCGGAATTCTCACCTGCTTCTACACGGTAGACGATAAGCAGCAGGCAGTTGTCACCACCTTTGGCAAGGTCACCGACGTGACCGACGCCGGTCTGCACTTCAAGTGGCCCTTCGGTATTCAGCAGGCCCATAAGGTGGATGTGAACGTTTACCAGAAGATCGAACTGGGCTACACCACCGATTCCAAGGGTAACGCCGTTACCAACACCAGCGAAAGCACTATGATCACCGGCGATTACAACATCGTCAACGTGGATTTCTATGTGGAATACAAAATTTCCGACCCGGTGCAGTATCTGTATTCCTCTACTGACCCGGAGACGATCCTGCGCAACCTGATTCAAAGCCAGGTGCGAAACGTGGTCGGCTCCTCCACCGTGGACAGCGTGCTGACCGACGGCAAGGAAAACATCCAGATGCAGGTCAAGGAGCTGGTCACCCAGATCCTTGAGGAATATGACATCGGTCTGACCCTGGTGGATGTCCGTATTCAGGATGCCGAGCCGCCTACCAGCGAGGTTATTGAAGCCTTCAAGGCGGTGGAAACCGCGAAGCAGACTGCCGAAGCGGTGGTAAACGAGGCAAAAGCCTACGAAAACGCCCAGGTGCCTGCGGCAGAGGCACAGGCCGACAAGCTGCGCCAGAATGCCGAGTACCTGAAGCAGAAGCGCATCAACGAAGCGCTGGAGGCTGTGGCGATGTTTGAGGCAATGTACGAAGAATACGCCAATGATCCCGATATCACCCGTGCCCGTATGTATTACGAGGCCATAGCGGAGATCCTTCCCGGCGTGACGATCTATATCAACACCGGCGACGGTCAGGCTGTGGATATGCTACTTCCGCTGGAGAGCTTGGTAGGAGGTAATTAAACTATGAAAAAAGCGATTATTTTCGGCGCCATCGCGCTGCTGCTGATCATTGTGGTGGCAACGTCTGTTTACACCGTCCGGGAGGATGAGTACGCCTGCACCTTCCGCTTCTCCGAGATCGTGCATACGGAGACGGAGCCTGGTCTGCATTTCAAGATCCCCTTCCTGGATGCGGTCAAATATTTCCCCAAGGCATCTATGCTCTATGACATTCCCCCTTCCGAGGTGCTGACCTCCGATAAGCAGAATATGACCGTGGACTGCTATATTCTGTGGAATATCTCCGATGCCCAGAAGTTCTATCAGACCGTGGGCACCACCCAGGAGGCGGAATCCCGTCTGAACGCAATCACCTACAACGCCCTGAAAACTGCCATGGGTACCCTGGCACAGGCGGATATTATCAATATGAATGACGGCTCGGAGCGAAATGAGATCTACGACAGCATCGCTGCCACCGTCAATGTGGAGACCGTCAAGTACGGTATCTTCGTTGAGGATGTGAAGATCAAGCAGTTTGACCTTCCTGACAGCAACCTGAACGCGGTTTACCGCCGTATGATCTCCGAGCGTAACCAGATGGCGGAAAAGTACACCGCCGACGGCAATTATGAAGCCTCCGTTATCCGCAACGAGGTGGATAAGACCGTAAATATCACCATTTCCAACGCCGAAGCGGACGCTGCCAAGCTGGTAGCCGAGGGCGAAGCGGAGTATATGCAGAAGCTGGCGGAAGCCTATGATTCCGCGGACAAGAAGGATTTTTACGAGTTCATTCTGGCGCTGGACGCCCTGGAAAAGAGCCTGACCGGCGAGAATAAGACCATCATTCTGGACGCCGATTCCGCTCTGGCGCAGCTCCTTGCCGGCACTACGAATTAAAGCCGTAATGACGGGCGACCCTTGCGGTCGCCCCAAAGGCTTCTCCTGGGAGAAGCTGGCAAAAATCTCTGATTTTTGACTGATGAGGGGTTTTCTTGTAGTTCGTTATACCCTCATCCGCCCCTACGGGGCACCTTCCCCCAGGGGAAGGCTTTGTGCGCAAATATGAATAACCCCGGCAGAGTAGTTCTGTCGGGGTTTTCTTTATTGGTTTTATTGCTGCAAACTTTGCTTCGCTTTTTTTACCTTGTGTACCATATAGATGGCGATGGGGATGCCCAGCACAAGGCTCAGCACATCTGCCGCCGCCTGCACAGTACCGATGCCGTATTCCCCCCAAAGGCTTGCCATGGGGAAAAGTATGGGAATAAAGCAAAGTCCCTGCCGGGCGGTTGCCAGCAAAAACGCACCGATTGCGTTGCCGAGACCGGCGCAGAACATATTTACCACCGCGACCCAGGCGTGGATCGGCAGTGTAAGACCCTGCGTAATGATGCACAGCGCGCCGATCTCCCGCATTTGCGGATCACTGCCGGCGAACAGCACGATAATGGGGTCTGCAAAGAGCGCCAGCAGCACCGCCATCACCGCGGAGCCCAGCAGCGCCACCATTCCGGCGAAGCGGTAGCTGCGCATTGTCCGGTCATACTGTTTTGCGCCCCAGTTGTAGCCGGCTACCGGCTGGAAGCCGTTGCCGAAGCCCAGAATAATGCCGAAGGGGAACATCATCACCTTGGTGCAGACGCCCACACCGGCCAGAACGGAGTCGGAAATGTTGCCTGCCAGATCATTCAGCAGGATGCCGGCGATCACCGCCAGACCGGAGCGGAACATGGACGATGCGCCCACGCTGACGATCTGCCCCACAATATCCAGGCAGAAATGGAAATTCTTTACGGAAAGGTGCAGCAGGCTGCGCCTGGTGATATAGGGGAAGATCAGGATCGCAAAGCTGATGACCTTGGAAATAGCGGTGGCCAGCGACGCGCCGGCAACGCCCATATCGAAGGTGAAGATAAACAGCGGATCCAAAAGGCAGTTCAGAATGCCGCCAATGCCCATGCCCAGCATGGACAGTGTGGCGCTGCCTTCGGAGCGCAGGCATTGATTCATCACGAAGCTGGTGGCCATAAATGGCGCTGCCAGCAGAACGTAGGTGGCATAGTCCACGCTGTACTGCTCGCAGGTGGGGGTCGCGCCCAGCAGCCGCACCATGGGGTGCATAAAGCTCATACCCAGGATCAGCAGCAGCGTGCCCATACCGGCAGCCAGGAAAAACGCGGTGGAAAGCACCTGGGATGCCTTTTTTTCGTTGCCGCCGCCCAAAAGGCGGGCGATGTAGCTGTTCGCGCCCACTGCCAGCATAGAGCCGCACATCAGGATCAGTTGATCCAGGGATGCGTTGACGCTGACGGCTGCGGTGGCATTGGTACCCAACGAACTGACGAAATAAGTATCCGCCAGAGAATAAATGGAATTGATCAAAAAAGCGATGATGGTGGGAAGTGCCATCTTCAAAATTGTTTTTTCTACCGGCTCGGTCAGCATTTGCCGGCGGCGCTGCGCCTGCCGCAGCTCCATATCCTGCGCCAAGACGATCTCCCCTTTCGTCAAAATCTCAAAAGTATTATAACACAGCGGCAGAAATTATCAAGTACCGGCAAAAAAAGGTTGCATTCCGTACTGCCGGGATTATAATAAAGGCAAAAGGAGGGATACTGTGGGTAAACGTAATTGGTATATCGCCTGGGGCGTGCTGTACGCGCTGTGCGCGGGTCTGGGCTTCGTGCCCGATCCGAAAGGGTTGGGATATGCGGCGCTGTTTATCCTTGCCCTGCTGTTTTTTGTGCCGCCGGCGGTTTTGACGTATCACGCCGTAAAAGAGCGGGATGTTCCGGAGCTAAAGCGGCTGCGTGCCATTTGCCTGATCTGGCTGGGGATAACGCTGGTGCTGCTGGCGCTGAATTTCCTTTCCGTTGGCTTCACGGCAGAGGCAGGAAGATTCGTTTATTGGCTGCTGATCCTCGGCTCTGCGCCTATGGTCTGCGGACAGGTTTGGGTGGTCAGCATTTTTCTGTGGGGCTGCCTGCTGTCGGCAACCTGGCAGGCACTTTTTAAGAGAAAAAGATAAAAGCTTCGGGCGGGCAGACCCCGCCCATACCACTGCACTGAAGGTTTCCCTTTTGCCATTCCGAGGCTTTTTTCGCGGCGACCACCCAGCATCCAGGGGATTGCCACGCCAGTGACCGATGTCACCGGCTCGCAATGACAGGATAAAATCAGAAAAGCGCCGTCTCAATCGAGACGGCGCTTTTTTCTGATCTTTACGGGCGCAGACCCATACCACCCTCCAGGGTGATGGTCTCGCCGTTCATATACTTGAAATCGGGATGGGCGATCTGCACGCAGACGCGACCGATCTCCGTTTCGGCATCGCCAAAATGACCGGCAGGCGGCATTTTTACATTCGCCTTAAACGCATCGGGATACGCCTGCTGGAATTTCTCCAGCTGTGCCGTCCATGCCAGGGGGCAGATGATGTTGGTGTTGATGCCGTCCTTTGCCCATTCGGTGGCAGCCACACGGGACAGACCGCGGATGCCTTCCTTGGCGGCGGCGTAGGCGCACTGACCGTAGTTGCCGAACAGACCTGCGCCGGAGGCAAAGTTGATGATGCTGCCCTTGGTTTCCTTCAGGTAGGGATAGCAGGCCTTCATATAGTAGAAGGTAGCATACAGACCCGAATACATTGCCAGGTCAAACTGCTCGGTGGTGTGATCCTGAATGGTAACGCCGGAGGCGGAAGCCTGGGCGTTGTTGATCAGCACGTCGATGCGACCGAATTCGGCAAACGCCGCGTCAGCCACCTTCTTTGCGGTGGCTTCGTTGTCAAGGCCGGCGGCAATATCGGCGGCAAGGATCAGCACCTTGATACCGTAGAGCTTTTCCAGCTCCTGCTTGGCCTTTTCCAGCTTGGCGACGTTTCTGCCGGTGATCACCAGGTTGGCACCCTCTTTTGCGAAGGCGGTGGCAATACCGTAGCCGATGGAGCCGCATTTGCCGTCAGACAGAGCGGCAAAGCCTGCGCCGGTGATGATAGCGGTTTTGTTATTCCAGTAACCCATAGTGTTTACCTCCTATAGACTTATGTATGTGTATCATACAATATTCTATCCAGATTTGCAAGAAAAAATTGTAGGAATTTGTATTAACGGAAATTCTCCCCGGCTCGGAATGACAGAAAAGGTAGCGGGGGCTAAAAATTACCATTGACAAAACTGTACTAATACAGTATAGTAACTGTACTAGTACAGTTCAAACACTGGGAGGGATGTTTATGATTCTTTTGGATTACCGTGATGCGCGACCCATCTATGCCCAGATCTGTGACGGCTTCCGGGATCAGATCTGCGCCGGAATTCTCAGACCGGGTGACAAATTGCCCTCTGTCCGGGAGCTGGCGACCCAGCTGACCATCAACCCCAATACCATCCAGCGAGCCTATCGGGAGCTGGAGGCGCAGGGCTGGGTGTCATCGGAGGCGGGCAGAGGCAGCTTTGTTCTGGGTGTACCGGAAAACGGAGAAAACGAGGCGCTTTTGAAGGAATTCGACAAGCTCACAGCCCGGCTGCTGGCTGCCGGTGTGAGTCGGGAGACCCTGCTGCAGCACCTTGGTAAAGGAGGTAACGACAATGCTTGAAATGAAAAACATAACCAAGACCTTCGGCACCTTCAAGGCGCTGGATGATCTGAATATGACCGTGCCCAAGGGTGCGGTGTACGGTTTGGTAGGACCCAACGGTGCCGGCAAATCCACCGCCATCCGGGTGCTGACCGGCATTTACCGCCCCGACAGCGGCGAGATCGCTATGGAGGGACAGCCCATTTACGAAAATCCGGAGCAAAAAGCCCGGATCGGTCTTGTGCCTGACGAGATCTTCTACTTCCCCTCTGCCACGCTGGAGGAGATGCGCAAATTTTACGCCGGCATTTACCCAAATTTCGACAATGATCTGTTTGAGCGGCTTTACGAAGTGTTCAAGCTGCCCAGAAAGAGCCCTATCCGCCGGTTTTCCAAGGGTATGCAGAAGCAGGCGGCTTTCCACCTGACGCTGTGTACCCGTGCGGATGTACTGGTGCTGGATGAGCCGGTGGACGGTTTGGATCCGGTGATGCGCCGGCAGGTCTGGAATCTGATCCTGGCGGACGTTGCCCAGCGGCAGACCACGGTGCTGATCTCCTCCCACAACCTGCGTGAGCTGGAGGATATCTGCGACTATGTGGGCATTATGGATCACGGAAAAATGCTGCTGGAGCGCTCTCTTGCGGATATGCAGGGCGCGATCCACAAGCTGCAGCTGGTGGGCGAAGCGCCCCGGGAGCTGGATGTTCTCCACGAAAGCCAGTCCGGTCGGCTGCGGACGCTGATCGTCCGGGGCAGCGCGGAGGAGATCGAGAAGAGAATGTGGGAGACGCAGTGTCCCTATTTTGACGTTTTGCCGCTTTCCTTGGAGGAGATATTCATCTATGAGCTGGGAGGTGTAGACTATGAAGTTAAAAGCATTATCCTGTAACAAGACCCTGCTGCGCAAGGATATTTTCCGGTTTGCACCGCTGTGGGGCATTTATCTGATCGGCGGACTTCTGGTGATGCTGTCCTCCCTGACAAACGTTGCCGATCAGGATGCCTACTGGCTCAGCGCGACCTTGGGACCCTTTGCCATTATCAATATGATCTATGCGGTGCTGGTGGCACAGATGCTGTTTGGCGATCTGTATAAGAGCCGGCTGTGCAACGCGCTGCACGCCCTGCCTATGCGCCGGGAGACCTGGTTTTGCACCCACGTGGTTGCGGGACTTGCCTACAGCCTTGTGCCCCATCTGATCGGCGCGGTATTCTTTATGACCACCCTGGGACAGTATGGCTGGGTGGCGCTGACCTGGGTGGCTGTAATGCTGATGGAGTATCTGTTCTTCTTCGGCGTGGCAGTATTTTGCGTATTTTGCACCGGTAACCGGTTTGCCCAGGTGGCTGTGTATGCCATCGTGAATTTCTTTGCTATGATCGTCTACTGGTTTGTCACCGTGATCTATCAGCCTATGCTGTACGGCGTGCAGATCAATGAGGATGTCTTTAAGCTGTTTTGCCCTGTTGCCCAAATGGTCAGCTCGCAGTTGCTGAAATTTGAATGGGTCGTTCCTACCAGCGCATTGAGCCACATCCATGCCGAAGGTCAGTGGACATATATGGGTCCCGGCGAGGGCTGGGGCTATCTGGGCATTTGCGCCGGTATCGGTGTGGCGCTGCTGGCGGCGGCGCTGCTGCTGTACCGCAGACGCCGGCTGGAATGTGCCGGTGAATTTGTGGCGATCCAGCGGCTGAAGCCGGTGCTGGGAGTGGTGTTCGCGCTGTGCGTCGGTGCGGTGGTGGCAGCCTTTGGTCAGGAAATGATGGGGTCCGACGGTTATCTGGTGTTTTTGATCATCGGTTTGGCGGTGGGCTGGTTTGCCGGGCAGATGCTGCTGCAGCGTACCGTCCGGGTGTTTACCGGCAAGACTTTTGCCCATCTGGTGGCTTTGGGTCTGATCCTGGCAATGACCGTAGGTCTGACCGCCTGGGATCCCATCGGCATTACCCGCTACGTTCCCCCGA
Organism: Oscillospiraceae bacterium; assembly: GCA_017436955.1. Lineage (GTDB taxonomy): Bacteria > Bacillota > Clostridia > Oscillospirales > Oscillospiraceae > Faecousia. Next base: position 37,737 of record JAFSCD010000016.1, read on the forward strand.
CGGAAGCCGTTCAATCGGTGGAAATTGACAGAGGTTTATTTTACAGCTATAACGAGCCGGATATGAAGATAACGGATGATGAAGGCATCGAGCTGGTTCGCAGCATTCATCAGCAGGCGCTGCAGGAGCGGTGGAACGGCAGCGGAAATTACAGCACCTACAGCATCCGCTATACGCTGGAAAGCGGACAGCAAGTGATCCGGTCCTACAAGATCCTCTCAGGCAGCAAGGCTGCGGAATTGATCCAGACCCTTTACAGCAGACCGGTATTTCTGCTGGGCGAAACGGACTGGGCAACGTGGTATCAGTCTATTCGGAACATACAGTTCTGCGGATATACTGTGGAGCAGCTTGTGATCAATTACAACGAACTGATGAAAGAGGAGCTGAAAGTGCCGCTTTCGTCATACACGGTGAAGAATGAACTGCTCAGGGCCATCTGGGACGATGCCCACGCAGGAAATCTGAATGAGATATACGATAAAGACTACGAAGAGCTATCCTTTTACTATGTGAGCTTTGACCGCAACCTGGAAAACGGACGCGCGCAGTGGAAAGAATTCTATGTATACAAAAGGGCAGAAAACTGCCAAAAATGGATCGAAAAGTACCAACAAGTTCTGATGGTCAACGGGATCATCTGAAAACAGGGGCGTGGCTGACAGCCACGCCCCGTTGTTATTGCCCGTCCGCATACCCTCTCCTGGGGAGAAGGGATAAAAAAGCCACCTCGGGTGAGGTGGCTTTTTATAGTATGCCAATAAATTACTCCAGCTCAAAAGCGCCGGTGTAGAGCTGATAATAGGTACCCTTCTGGGCGATCAGCTCCTCGTGGGGACCGCGCTCGATAATACGTCCGTTCTCCAGCACCATAATGCAATCGGAATTCATAACCGTGGACAGCCGGTGGGCGATGACGAAGGTGGTCCTGCCCTTCATCAGCGCATCCATGCCCTTCTGCACCAACGCCTCGGTACGGGTGTCGATGGAGGAGGTCGCCTCATCCAAAATCATAACGGGAGGATCCGCAACCGCCGCCCGGGCGATGGCGATGAGTTGCCGCTGACCCTGGGACAGGTTGGCGCCGTTGCCGGTGAGCATGGTCTGATAACCCTCCGGCAGCCGGGTGATGAAATCGTGGGCATTTGCCAGTTTGGCAGCTACGATGCACTCCTCATCGGTGGCTGTCAGGTTGCCGTAGCGGATATTGTCCATCACCGTGCCGGTAAACAGGTTGGTATCCTGCAGCACGATGCCCAGCGACCGCCGCAGATCCGATTTGCGGATCTTGTTGATATTGATGCCGTCATAGCGGATCTTGCCGTCGGCAATATCGTAGAAGCGGTTGATCAGGTTGGTAATGGTGGTCTTGCCGGCGCCGGTGGCACCTACGAAGGCGATCTTTTGACCCGGCGTGGCGTACAGCGAGATGCCGTGCAGCACCGTTTTTTCCGGTACATAGCCAAAGTCCACATCAAACATGGTGATATCGCCCTTCAGCTCGGTGTAGGTCACGGTGCCGTCCGCCTGATGGGGGTGCTTCCACGCCCATTTGCCGGTGCGCTTTTCGGATTCGGTGATGTTGCCGTTCTCGTCAATATTGGCGTAGACCAGGGTCACATAGCCGTCATCGGTTTCCGGCTCGGCATCCATCATCTCAAAGATGCGCTCCGCGCCGGCCAGCGCCATAACGATGGCGTTGATCTGATTGCTGATATGACCGATGGGCATATTGAAGCTGCGGCTTAAGGTCAGGAAGCTGACCAGACCGCCCAGGGTCATCAGCGTTTCGCCGGACAGCACTGCCATCAAGCCGCCGATCACCGCCAGAATGGTGTACTGCAGATAGCCCAGATTGTTGTTCACCGGACCCATCATATTGGTGAACGCGCCGGCCTTGAAGGCGTTGGTGCGCAGGCGCTCGTTGATCCGGTCAAATTCGTTGCGGCAGGTCTCTTCCCGGCAGAACACCTTGACGACACGCTGACCGCTAATCATTTCCTCCACGTAGCCGTTGGCTTCGCCAAGGCTGCGCTGCTGCCCGATAAAAAATTTTGCGGATTTTCCGGCAACGGTCTTGGTAACCATCAGGATACCGAAGGCGGTCAGCAGCACCACCGCCGTCAAAATGGGCGAGGTGGTGATCATAGCGATAAATACGGCGATCAGTGTTGCCACAGAGGAAATGCATTGGGGGATCGCCTGGGTGATGAGCTGTCGAAGGGTGTCGATATCGCCGGTGTAGCGGCTCATCAGGTCGCCGGCGGTGTGGGTGTCGAAATAGCGGATGGGCAGGGTCTGCATGTGCGAGAACAGCTTATCGCGCACCTCTTTTTGCGTGCCCTGACCGATCTTTGCCATCAGGAAGCTGCTGAGGAAATTGCTGACGATGCCGATGAGGTAGATCACCGCCATCACGATCAAAAATGTGATCAGCGGCAGGAAATCGGGGTCCGTCTGCCCTACCAGCGGCGCAATATAATCGTCAATAACATACTGGATGGACTTGGAGCTTGCCGCCTGGGCAACCGCTGCCAGAAGCAGGCAGACCATAGAGATAATCAGTTGCACCTTGTAGGGCTTCATATAGCTGAAAAGCCGCAGAAGGGTCTTTTTGGGATCTTTGGCCTTGCGACCGTCACCCCGCATTTTGATAGGAGGCATTACTCCTCGCCTCCTTTCACCTGGGATTCGTAGACCTCGCGGTAAATGTCCGAGGTCTTGAGCAGCGTTTCGTGATCGCCCTGTGCCACGACGCTGCCGCCGTCCAGCACCAGGATCAGGTCAGCCTCCTGCACGGAAGCCACACGCTGGGCAATGATCAGCTTGGTGGTATCGGGGATCTCCTCCCGGAACGCCTGGCGGATCATCGCATCCGTCCGGGTATCAACGGCAGAGGTGGAATCGTCCAGGATCAGGATCTTCGGCTTTTTCAGCAGCGCCCGGGCGATGCAAAGCCGCTGCTTCTGACCGCCGGAAACGTTGGTACCACCCTGCTCGATATGGGTGTCATAGCCGTCGGGGAAAGCGGTGATAAAATCGTGGGCGCAGGCAAGCCGGCAGGCGTGCTCCATTTCTTCGTCGGTGGCGTCGGGGTTGCCCCAGCGCAGATTGTCCTTGATAGAGCCGGAGAACAGTGTGTTTTTCTGCAGCACCATGGAAACGGCGTTTCGTAAGGTCTGGATGTCATATTCCCGGACATCCACGCCGCCTACCGTCAGGCTGCCGTCGGTCACATCGTAAAGCCGGGGGATCAGCTGCACCAAAGTGGATTTGCTGGAGCCGGTGCCGCCGATAATGCCTACGGTCTGACCGGAGGCGATGCGGACATTTACGCTGTCCAGCGCATTTTTGCCGGCGGTCTCGGAATAGCGGAAGCAAACATTTTGAAACTCAATAGACCCGTCTTTTACCTCATATACGGGATTTTCCGGATTTTTCAGCGCAGGTTCTTCCGTCAGCAGCTCATAGGCTCTGCGCATGGGCGCGCGGCTCATGGTGTACATTACGAATACCATACTCATCATCATCAGACCGCTCAGGATCTGACCGGTGTAGGTAAACAGCGCCGTCAGGTCAGCCACGTCCAGCTCGCTGCCCACCACCATCCGGGCGCCGAAATAGGAGATGAGGATCATGCAGGTATACACCGAAAGCTGCATCATGGGGCTGTTGAAGGACAAGATCCGCTCCGCCTTGACGAAATCTCTGTAAACGGCGTCGGAGGTCTCCTGGAATTTTTCGATCTCCTTGTCCTTGCGGACGAAGGATTTGACAACACGGATGCCGTGGATATTTTCCTGCACCACGTTGTTCAGCCGGTCATAGGTCTTGAAAACACGCTCGAAAATGGGATGTACAACGCCGATCAGGCTGAACAGACCGAATGCCAGCAGCGGCAGGGTCACACAGTAGATAATGCTCATTCTGGGGCTGATGCGGAAGGCCATTACCAGCGCCATCACCAGCATCACCGGCGTGCGGAAGATCATCCGTATGGACATCTGGAAGGTCATCTGCAGCGTGGCTACGTCGGAGGTCAACCGGGTCACGATGGACGAGGAAGAAAATTTGTCGATATTGCCAAAGTCAAAGGTCTGTACCTTATGGAACATATCGTGCCGCAGATTCCGGGCGAAGCCGGTGCTGGCGTAGGAGGCGAAAAACGCGGATGCCACACCGAAGCAAAGGCTGCACATCGCAAACAGCGCCAGCTTTCCGCCGTAGCGCCAGACCTCGGTCATAACGCCCGGCTCAATGCCGAAGCGGATCATATCCGCGATCACCAGCGGGATCAGGATCTCCATGGTAACCTCGCCCACCATACAGATGGGGCTTAAAAGCGCAGCCCATTTATACTCCCGAATGGATTGGGCAAGTTTTTTGATCATAGGGTCAACTCCTTGCTGGAAAAATGCAAATACAGGTTAATTCTACCACCATAAATGCCAAAACGCAAGGTCTGCATAAAAAGTTTACAATTCCAAAGGCTTCCCCTGGGGGAAGCTGGCGAAAATCATTGATTTTTGCCTGATGAGGGGAATAATAGAACGGAAAGTTTTGCCACGGCTAACGCCGTGGGGATAACCCTCATCCGTCACGGCTGGCGCCGTGCCACCTTCTCCCCAGGAGAAGGCTTTACGGGCGATTCGTGAATCGCCCCTACGGAAGCGCCTTTCCTCCTCCTTTGGGGGAGGTGGCCTCGCGCCAGCGAGGTCGGAGGGAGTGTCGTTAATATTACAGGACACTCTCCCGTTTCCGGGGGATTGCCCCGCCAGTGTGCGCACCGGCTCGCAACGACAGGTGTGATGGCTGCATCTGCGAAAAAACAGCGCTCTGCAAAAAGCAGAACGCTGTTTCTTTATTCTCTTAACACAGCTTTGCGCCGGCAGGGATGGAATCGCTGATCATGATCAGATTCAGCTTCTCCTCACCCTTCTCGGTGTGGACAGCGCTCAGCAGCATACCGCAGGACTCCCGACCCATCATCTTTCTGGGCGGCAGATTGGTGATGGCGACCAATGTCTTGCCGATCAGCTCCTCCGGCTTATAATACTTGGCGATACCGGAGAGGATCTGCCGGTCGGTGCCGGTGCCGTCATCCAGCGTGAAGCACAGCAGCTTGTCGCTCTTCTTTACCGGCTGGCAGTCCTTGACCTTCACAGCCCGGAAATCGGACTTGCAGAAGGTGTCGAAATCCACGGTCTGCTGGGCATAAGGCTCAATTTCCAGCGCAGGCAGCGCGGCCTTTGCCTTGGCTTCGTTGAAGGCGTTGATCTCCTCCATCTTCTTCACGGGATCCAACCGGGCAAAGAGGATCTCGCCTGCGCCCACCTTGCTGCCAACGGGCAAAGCGCCAAAGGTATTCAGGCTCTCCAGACCGCCGTTTTCGATGCCCAGCTGGGCAAGGATCCGTGCGGAGGTGTCCGGCAGGAAAGGCTCCAGCGCGATGGCTGCGAAGCGGATGGACTCCAGCAGATTATAGAGAACTGTGCCCAGACGGCCGTGGTTTGCTTCGTCCTTCGCCAGCGCCCAGGGCGCGGTCTCGTCGATATACTTGTTTGCGCGGCGCAGCAGCACGAAGATCTCGTCAATGGCGTCGGCGACCTTCAGCTCGTCCATTCTGGCGGCCACCTTGCCGGGCATTGCCAGGGCAACAGCCTTCAGATCCTCATCCAAAGCATCGGTAAATTCAGCAGACTTGATCTCACCGCCGAAATACTTGTTGCTCATAGCGATGGTGCGGTTCACCAGGTTGCCCAGAATGTTGGCAAGCTCGCTGTTAACACGCTCGATGATCAGCTCGTAGGTCATAATGCCGTCGGCGGCGAAGGGGATCTCGTGCAGCACGAAATAACGCACCGCATCCACGCCAAACAGCTCCACCAGATCGTCAGCGTAGATCACGTTGCCCAGACTCTTGGACATCTTGTCACCCTTGACCAGCAGCCAGGGATGACCGAACACCTGCTTGGGCAGCTCCTCACCCATGCTCATCAGGAAAATGGGCCAGTAAATGGTGTGGAAACGGACGATATCCTTGCCGATCAGATGCAGATCCGCAGGCCAGAACTTTTGGTAATGCTCGTCGTGGTTGCCGTCGGGATCATAGCCGCAGAAGGTAATGTAGTTGCTTAATGCATCCAGCCACACGTAGCTGACGTGACCGGGGGCAAAGTCCAGCGGCACGCCCCAGGTGAAGCTGGAACGGCTGACGCACAGATCCTGCAGACCGGGCTTCAGGAAATTGTTGATCATCTCGTTCTTCCGGCTTTCGGGCTGGATGAAATCGGGATGGGTCTCAATGTGCTGCATCAGCCGGTCGGCATACTTGCTCATCTTGAAGAAATAGGCTTCTTCTTCCGCGTCCACGCACTCTCTGCCGCAGTCGGGGCATTTGCCGTCCACCAGCTGGCTCTCTGTCCAGAAGGATTCGCAGGGGGTGCAGTACTTGCCGCTGTACTTGCCCTTGTAGATGTCGCCCTTTTCGTACATACGGCGGAAGATCTTCTGCACCTTGGACTTGTGTTCCGGGTCGGTGGTGCGGACAAAGCGGTCATACGTGGTGTTCATCAGATCCCAGATGCCTTTGATCTGACCGGCAACATTGTCCACATATTCCTGGGGACTGATGCCGGCGGCCTCTGCCTTCTGCTGGATCTTCAGACCGTGCTCATCGGTGCCGGTCTGGAAATACACGTCGTAGCCCTGCTGGCGCTTGTGCCGGGCGATGGCATCGGCCAGCACGATCTCATAGGTGTTGCCAATGTGGGGCTTCGCAGAGGTATAGGCAATGGCAGTGGAAATATAGTAAGGTTTCTTGCTCATAATTTGCCTCCTGACAGGTATACTTTACCAAATATTATACCCGCAGTTTGGAAGATTTGTCAACTGTATTTGTAACTGCAAACGCAAAGGAAAGCAAAACAAAGGCTTCCCCTGGGGGAAGCTGGCAAAAATCTTTGATTTTTGACTGATGAGGGTGTTCCTTATTAATGCTTACCCTCATCCGGCTCGGCTTCGCCGATCCACCTTCCCCCAGGGGAAGGCATAATAAAACCCCGCCAAACTGGCGGGGTTTTGTTAATTTGAATTAGTCCTTGAACTCCCACAGGGTCTCGCGGATGATCTCGCTGACAGTGGGATGGGGGAAGATGATCTGCCGGGCATCGGTGACACGCAGCTGCATCTCGATCATAGCAGCAGCACCCCAGATGATCTCGCCGGAGTAAGCGCCGATCAGGTGGACGCCCAGAACATTCCGCTTCTTCTTGTCGATAATGACCTTGCACAGACCGTCTGCGCCTTCGTTTTCAGCCACGAAGCGACCGGAGTAGACCATAGGCAGCTTGGCGACCTCGTACTCGATACCCTTGGCCTTGCACTCCTCCTCGGTCTTGCCCACGGAGCCGATCTCGGGCTGGGTGTAGATGACGGAGGGATTTGCGTGGTAGCGCATATTGTCGGGCTTGCCCAGAATGGTGTTGATGGCGACCTCTGCTTCACGGTAAGCGGTGTGTGCCAGCATGTGGTGACCGTTGACGTCGCCGATGGCGTAAACGCCGGGCACGTTGGTGCGACCCATAGTATCGGTGGGAACACCGCGGTCGATCTCCACGCCGATGGACTCCAGACCGATACCCATACAGTTAGCGCGGCGGCCGATGGACAGCAGCACCTTGTCAGCGGCAACGCTGACCTTCTCGCCATTGGCCTTTTCGGCGTGGACCATACCCTTTTCCACAGACTTCACTGCGGTGCTGAGCATAAAGGTAACGCCCTTGGCCTCCAGCTCCTTCTGCAGCATGGAGCTGATCTCCAGATCGGTAGCGCCGGCGATGTGATCCAGCATTTCGATAACGGTGACCTTGGAGCCGACGGCAGCATAGTAAGCAGCCATTTCCAGACCGATAACGCCGCCGCCGATGACGGTGAAGTTCTTGGGGATCTCCTGCAGCTCCAGCACCTCGCGGTTGGTCAGCACGAAGTCACCCAGCAGCTCCTTAACGCCGGGAATGGGGGGCACGGCAGCGCTGGAGCCGGTGGCGATGATCAGGTTCTTGCCCAGATAGGTGGTGCCGGCAGCGGTAACGGCAAAGTTTGCGCCGTCCTTACCGGTAACGGTGGCTTCTTCCATCACCACGGTGACGCCTGCGCCACGCATTTTGGCCTTCACGCCGGCAACCAGGGTGCGGACCACCTTGGCCTTACGGGTAACGACGGCCTTCTGGTCGATGGTGACGTTGTCGCAGGAAACGCCGTAGACCTTGGCGTGCAGGGCGTGCTCGTAATGCTTGGCGGAATTCAGCAGAGCCTTGGAGGGAATGCAGCCTTCGTTCAGGCAAACGCCGCCCAGAGAACGCTTTTCGAACAGCAGGGTCTTCAGACCTGCGTGGGAGCCGCGCTCGGCAGCCAGATAACCGCCGGGACCGCCGCCAATGACGATAAGATCATAAACAGTAGACATGGATAATACCTCCGTATGTATGAGTTTGTAACACCATCATAACACATATAAAAAATAAATTCAATCGCTTTTCATAAGAAAAAGGCAACAAAAACTGCTCTCCGCACGGTCATTTTGAGGAGGGCGGATTGGAAATCCGCCCTATTGTTGATTTTATTCTTCTGCCTTCTGCTTTTCTTCCAGTTCGGCGTTGCCGTCGGTCATATCCCAATAGTTGGAGAACACCTTAACGAAGGATTTGTAGGTGCAAAGGCAGTAAACGATGGGCGATGCGATCAGCGTGATGCACAGCACCAGCGCCGGCGCGTAAATATTTACCACCGCGCAAAGGAAAAACACCAGAACGATCAAAAACGACTGGGGCAGATGGGCAAAGGTCATGATCAGCGTGTTTTTCAGCACGGCTTTGATGGGATCGTCAATGTGGGAGATGTAGGGGAACCAATACTGCATCCACATTACCGCCAGCGCCGCCATGATCGTGAAAATTACGGTCAGGGCGCCCATATTTTCCGCGCCTTGCAAAACCAGCAAAATGTAAAGATCCGCGCCGAAGATCAGCATAATTACCAGCGCGATCAAGCCCAGCAGGAAGCCCTGCTTAAAATTGGCGCGGAATTGCTGCCAGAAGGAGCCCCATACGTAGCCGTTGCCGTTTTTGATCACCTTGTGATGGGCGCTGTACAGCGCGGTGCAGGCAGGCCCGACGGTAAAAATGGGAATGCAGGCCAGAAACCAGGCAAGACCCAGGATCAGGTAGTTGGTGATTTTGGAGAGGGTCTTGTAAAATTGTCCTTCAATGTTTAGAAAACTGAACATATTGTGCCTTCTTTCTGATAAAAAGTGCGGAATTTATACCTGGGATCGCCGTTTTCCGTGGCAGGAATATCGCTGGTTTCAAACAGCGTGGGGCATACGAAGCTCTCTGCCCCGGCGGCGTGGAACGGGCCTAAAAGATTGCGGTTGCCCAGCATAAAGGTGACGGAAATTTCATTTTCACCGGGCTTGGCAAATCGGGAGATATCCACGGCGTTTTCAAAGCAGATCTCGCTGGCAAACTGACCGTTTACGGCAATTTTCGCTGTCAGGAAATCGCCCTCCAGCGCCAGGCGGATGTTGGGATCGGGCAGATCCACGGTCTGCGTCAGGGTCAGCTCGCCCCTAAAGAAGGGCAAGCCGTCCGTAACGGTTTCGCAAACCGTTTCCGGTGCTTTGCCGATGTAGAATTTGCTGCCCAGCAGGTGCTTTTCATCATGCTTTTCCCAGGCGTTGTGGGCGTATACGCCGAAATGACCGGCAAGATACACTGCCTCGATCTCACTGTCGTAGGCGATGCAGTTGCGCAGGCTTTCGGTGACGCCTTCGCCGAACAGCGCATAGTAGGTGGCTTCGCTCTGATGCCAGTGCATCACGGTCTCGTAGTGATTTGCGCCCTTTTGCAGGTATGCGGAGATATCCGCAGCCCGGAAGCAATGATCCTCCTCCAGGGTGTGGGAGAATGTGATCTCATGACCGTTGAGCAGGTGCTGCGCATCGCTCTTTTCCGCGATTATGTGCATTTTTTCGGGAATTTCCTGCAGCTCGAAGCTGTAGCGCAGCCACAGCTTGCCCTCGTAGCGGCGGCGCAGCAGCAGGGCGTTCAGCTCGTTGCACAGCATGGGCCGGGAATAATTTACGCCATCTTCCGACCACTGCAGCGTGTCCAGGGTCAGGAAGTTTTGGTCGAATTTTGCCTTTGCGCCGTGAAAACGCAGGGTAAATACCGGCTTTTCAGTGGCTTCCGGGGCGGCATCGGGGCTGACCTGCAGCAAAAGGGACTCGTTTTTGTCCAAAGTGACGGTCAGCGGCAGCTTTTTGGTCTGCATCGTGACGGGGTCAATGGCAATAAAGCTGCCGCCCTCGGCAAACCGGAAGGTCTGGGTGAAGGATTTTTCGCCCGATGCGTTTTGCACGAACAGATACTGTTTGCCCTCAAAAATACGGTAGGTGCAGTAAAGTGCTGTGTCGGTATTTTCCACGCTGAAGGGCTGGGCGGCGATGATATCCGCCAGCGAAACGTTGCTGCTTAAGTAAGTATAATCGAACTTTTCACCCTCCAAATAACCGGGTTTATCATCCAAAAGCAGAATTTTACCGCCATTTTCAACGAATTTGCGCAGCAGCATTTCCGTGTGCCTGCCCATTGTCAAAATTTTGGGCAGCACCAGATATGTATACCTGCACTGTCCGCAGCCAATGGCGTCGCCATCCACGAAGCCGTACTTTTCAAGCAAGGTTTCGTCCAGGAAATGATAGCCGATGCCCCGGCAGGACAGGGTGCGGCAAGCGTGGCGCTGGCTGGGATCCAGCCAGCTTTCCGGGATGTCCACGGTGCCGCGCTTGTAGTCGAAATAGGCACTGCGCATGGGGTGCAGCATCGCCACGTTTACCGGCTCCTCGCTTTCGGCAAGCAGGTAGCCCAATCGTGCGAAATAATCGTTAAAATCCTTGAAATGGGTGTCGATCCAGGGGTTTATCGGGTTAAAATGTGCAGGATAATCCCGTTTTCTCTGCCCGTGTTCGGAGTATGGGATCAGATGATGGCACATCAGATTGGCGCCGCAGGCGTACTGGAAGCCGGCGATCCGATGCAGCTCTGCCGGAGTCACGTTCCAGCCGCAGCAGCCGAAGGTTTCCGTCAAAGTCTGCTTTTTGCCCAGCTGCCGGGCGGCGCTGCCCAGCTGCCGGGGAGACAACTCGTTGTCGGTATCCTTACCAAGCCAGTCAATGCCGGGAATGGTCTCGTACTCATAAAAGGGCATGGTGCCGGCACAGCACATCAGCTGCGCGCCCATGGAAACCTCCTCCACGTAGTGACCGGTGAAGGCGATGCCGTTGTCGCAGCACCAAGTATAAAGCTGTTTGGCGAAGCTGTCCAGCATCAGCTTTTGCATCGCCAGCCAGTAGCGGTAGCGGAAGGTGCGGTAGCCCTCCTTTTCCAGAAACAGCAGACCGAGACCGTCCAGAATATCCTCGCCGTATTCTTCGCGGAAATAGCTTTCCAGCATAGGCGTGTAGGGGGTATCTGCCCGGTAATACTGGGGCTCGTCGGTGAAAAAGCCCTTCAGATCCGCAGAAAAAGCGCTGCCCAGCCGCTTTTTATAGGCTTCGTGGGTCACGTCCAGGAATTTGCGCACCACGGCAGGATTCAGAATGTCCACGGTGGAGGCGGAGCGGTGCATATATATATTAAGGTATTCCCCACCCTCGTCGGCGGTGGCACGAATCAGGGTTGCTTCACCAATTTTGTAGGAAATATCGGCGTCGTGGTCGAATTTACCCCGGGTTTGGGTCAGGTACATATCCCGGTTTTGCATATCCTCCAGCAGCAGACCGCCGGCAAAGCCGCTGGGCCAGCCGTTTTCGTCATAAGCCCAGGCGTCCATTCCTAAATTTTTGGCCTCGTCGCAGCACACTTCGATGCACTGCATCCATTGCTCGCCCAGGTAAGGGGTCTTGAGACCGCCACGGGCGTGCATGAAAAATCCGCCGATCCCGCTTTTATGCATCCAGCGGATCTGCTCGCGCAGCCGCTCCGGCTCCAGTTCGTCATTCCAGGACCAGAACGGAATGGGACGGTAGGCGGCGGGTAAATTCATCCATTTTGATAAAAGCGCCTGCATAAAGGACCTCCTGAGGGCAAAACCCCAATATCTTGTGTGCTTATAGCATATCACATACTAAAGGTTTTGGGATATGAAAAATTTGTAAAAAAATGCAAATTGAGCATTTTGCACAAAACAAAAGGATTCCTGGCGATTCCAAGCCCTGGAAATTGGGCAAAATATGAAACGGGAATAAGAACAACCGGTTGCACAAATTGATTTCGGCAAAAAATGTGAATATATATAGTAAGATGCACAATAAAATATGGCTTGAATTTTTAAAATTGTGTGATATGATATATGTATTCATATTGGAGGTGTATTGCGTGAAAACAAAAACCCCTGTTACAACGCCTGCAAAGAAAGGCGGCAGCAGCATCCGCAAGATTCAAAGAAAAGACAACTGGCAGTTGTTTTCTCTGGCGATTCCCGGCCTGATCGTGCTGATCCTGTTTAGCTATCTGCCGATGTTCGGTGTGGTTCTGGCATTTAAGGACTACCGCGCCATCGACGGCATTTTCGGAAGCGCCTGGTGTGGCTTCAAGAACTTCACCTTCTTCTTCAAGGGTGACGGCGCCATGCTGAAGCGTCTGCTGACCAACACGGTCGGCTTGAACGTGCTGTATCTGGTCGTCAATACAGTGGTTACCATTATTATGGGCATGCTGCTGTTCGAACTGAAGAACCGTCTGGCGATCCGTGTGTATCAGACCATCGTGTTCCTGCCCTTCATCGTGTCCTGGGTTGCCGCAGCTTACGCTGTCACCGCAAACCTGACCTACCAGAACGGTATTATCAACAGTGCCCTGGCAAAAATGGGTCTGGAAAAGATCAACTGGTATATGGAGCCCGAGCGCTGGACCTGGATCTTAATGATCGCGTACCTATGGAAGAGAGTCGGACACGGCACCATCGTCTATTACGGCAACCTGATGTCGGTGGACACCTCGCTGTTCGAAGCTGCCAAGCTGGACGGCGCAAACCGTGTGCAGGTCATGCTGAACATTTCCTGGCCCCACATCCGCCCCGTTGTTATCAGCTTCTTCATTCTGTCCATCGGCGGCGTGTTCAACTCCGACTTCGGTATGTTCTATTATCTGACCAATGACTCTACCGCGCTTTATGCCCGTACAGACGTTATTGATACATACGTTATCCGCGCACTGCGTACCGGCGGCAACAACGTCGGTATGTCCACTGCCATCGGTCTGATGCAGTCTGCTGCCGGCTTTATCGTGTTGATGGTCGTCAACAAGCTGGCTGAGCTGGTCGATGAGAAAGGTACGGTGTTTTAATGAAACTCTTTGGAAAGAAAATCGACTTTGTCAATCTGCTGATCCATATTTTCTTCATCGCGCTGTGTTTGGTGATGATCTACCCCTTCATTTCTATGCTGTCCGTTTCTCTGGTCTCCGTGGAAGAATCCCAGGCCATCGGTTATTCCATCTGGCCTAAGAAACCCACCCTGATCGCCTATCAGCTGGTGCTGGAGAACTTTGAGCCCGTTGCGAAAGCACTGCTGACCTCTTTTGCGGTCTGTATTTCCACCACCCTGCTGACTGTTATGCTGAACGCTATGTACGCATATACTGTCAGCCGCCCCACCTTCCCTGCCCGCCGGATCATCAACTTCATCCTGCTGTTTACCATGTTCTTCGGTGGCGGCGCTGCTGCCAGCTACATCGTTAATGTTAACTGGCTGCATATGAAGAATAACCTGCTGATCCTGATCGTTCCCGGCAGTGTCGGCGCAATGAGTGTTATCATTATCCGCTCCTTCTTCCAGGGTCTGCCCTACGGTCTGGTGGAATCCGCCAAGCTGGACGGCGCCAGCGAGTATCAGATCTTCTTTAAGATCATGCTGCCGCTGTCTACCCCCGCGCTGGGCACCATCGCCATCTCCGCATTTATCGGCGCGTGGAATGCTTACTATGCACCTATGATGTACTTTGACTACGGCAAGGCTACCACACTGTCTTTGTTCCTGCAGAGACTGATGAACAGCATCGAGATGCTCAGGAGCAATCCCGGCTTTAACGATGCTTTGCTGGATCAGATCCCCGGCACCGGTCTTACCATGGCGGTTGCCTGTATCACCGTGCTTCCCATGGTCTTCGTGTTCCCCTGGTTCCAGAAGTACTTTGTAAAAGGTATGGCAATCGGCGCTGTTAAGGCTTAAGCCAATAGTTGCTGAATGACATAAAAATTTTTAAGGAGAATGAATATGAAAAAGATTCTTGCTTTGACCCTGGCGCTGATTATGGTTCTGGGCATGTTTGCCGGCTGTCAGCCCACCACCCGCGAGAAGGCTAACGAGCCTCTGGGCGCTGACCTGACCAAGGAAGAAAAGTTTGCTGAGCACGTCACCCTGACCTGGTGCTTCCCCGACGGCAAGCAGGCTGCTGATTTCTCCGAGTGGGATCGTATCGTTGAGGCTATCAACGAGATCACCGAGCGCGAGATCAACACTACCATCAACATCGAGGTTATTCCTCTGGGCGAATACACCGAGAAGATGAGCATGAAGTTCAACGCCAACGAAAAGTGGGACGTTTGCTTCACCGGCGCATGGAACCCCTACACCACCGCTGTTTCTATGGGTGTTTACGAGCCCTTGACCCAGGAGTACATTGACACCTATATGCCCAACACCCTGGCTACCATGAACCCCCTGTACAAGGAAGCTATGACCATCAACGGCGAAATTTATGGCTTCCCCATCGAGCAGATCTACGTCCGTCAGTCCGGTATGCGTTTCGAGACCGACTGGGCAAACGAGGTCGGCTTCGACTACACCCAGGTCAAGGAATTGACCGACCTGGAGCCCTATTTCGACACCCTGCTTTCCATGGGCTACACCGAGTGCTTCTTCTCCGCCGGTGATGACCTGATGACCAACCTGGTTTCCTACCTGGGCTTCGATCCTCTGGTCGACGCTATGTCCCCCGGTGTTGTTGAGTACCGTGACGAAACCTGCACGGTTATCAATCAGTACGAGTCCGAGCAGTTTATGGAGCTGGCAAAGCTGATGAAGAAGTGGTACGACAAGAAGTACTTCACTTCCGGCGCTCTGACCGGCGAGCAAGATAACCCCATCTTCGAGGAAGACCGTCACCCCGTTGACATCAACCCCGCTTACAAGCCCGGCGGCGATGCAGAATCCAGCCGTTCCTACGGCCTGGAGATCAAGACCATCCCCTTCGGCGACGCCGTTCTGACCTCCTCCGCTATTCAGATGACCGCTATGGCAATTTCCGTGAACTGCGAGTATCCCGGTCGTGCAATGGCCTTCATTGACCTGCTGAACTCCAACGAAGAGCTGCTGAACCTGGTCTGCTGGGGCGAAGAGGACATCGACTGGGTTTGGGTCGATAAGGAGCAGAACCTGATCGAGATCCAGGAAGGCGCATACCCCGGCAACCACGCATTCCTGGTTGGTAACACCTTCCTCACCCACTACGTGGACGAGAGCCAGGTCGGCACCTGGGAAGAGACCATCGCTATCAACTCCAGCGCTGACGGTTCCTGCATCCTGGGCTTCACCTTCGACGCCTCCAACGTTTCCGGCGAGCTGGCAAACATCAACGCCGTTCTGCCCGAGCACCTGAACTCCATCCTCTGCGGTATGGCCACCGGCACCGTTGAAGATGCAGTTACCGCTATGAACAATGCTCTGTATCAGGCCGGTCTGCAGACCGTTCTGGACGAGATGCAGCGTCAGGTCGATGCCTGGAAGGCTTCCAAGTAATCGCTGAAAAACAGATCTTAATCAATATGGGGCCCGCCTAGGCGAGCCCCATATTTTCAAATTTTTGCTGCCAAAAATGCCGGTAAGCTGTGGCTTTCCGGCAGTAAACCCTATTTTTCGTAATCATCGGAGGGTAAGCGATGAAACTGTTTCCGCAACCGAAAAACGTTACCCTGCTGGAGGAGACCTCCGGCAGAGAAGTTCTGAAAAATCGCCAAAATGTGGTAAATTCCGCACTGGGCGAGGAGGAATATATCCTGCGCATCGACGCCGCCGGCATCACCGTGGAGGCATCCTGCGACAAGGGCTTTTATTATGCCGATCTGACGCTGGAGCAGCTTCTGCGCCGGCAAGGTCAGCAGGTAAAGCACTGCGTGATTCACGATTTTCCGGATTTTGCCCAGCGCGGCGTGATGATGGATCTGGGCAGAAACCATGTGCCCACTTTGGAAAATCTGAAGCGGATCGTGGACATCCTGTCCAAAGTGAAGATCAACCATTTTGAACTGTATTTTGAGGGCTTCCCCTTCGCTTACGCCTCCCATCCGAAGGTATGGAAGAACAAGGATGTGCTGACGCCTGCCGATATTCAGGAGCTGGATGCCTACTGCAAGACCAAGTTTGTGGAGCTGGTGCCCTGCCTCAACGCCTTCGGTCACATGAAGCACTGGATCCAGCGCGATGAATACCGGGATCTGGCGATCACGCCCGATGATCCCAACGGCTATAAGATGCCCTGGGGCTACGAAAAGGGCTTCTCCACCCTGGATCCCGACAAGCCCGGCTCCTGGGAGCTGACAAAGAGCCTGTTTGATGATCTGCTGCCCTGTTTCACCGCGGATATCATCAATATTTGCTGCGACGAGACCTTTGAGATCACCGAAAAGGCCAAGGAAGGCAAGAATCCCACCCGGGTCTATCTGGATTACGTGCTGCGGATCTACCGTTACATCAAATCCCAATATCCGGAGAAGACCCTGCTGTTCTGGGGCGATATTATCCAGCGCCATCCGGAATTCTTCGATGAGATCCCCGAGGATCTGGTGCCGATCCTGTGGGCTTACGGCGAGGAATCTCCCTCCTTGGAGACCTGCCAGGAATACACCAAGGCGAAGCAGTATTACATCTGCGGCTCCACCAATACCTTCTGCACCATCGCCGGTAAGACCGGCGTGATGATCGGCAATACCAACACCTGCACCACCAACGGCAAAGCCACCGGCGCCGTGGGCTATCTGCAGACCAAGTGGCAGGATCTGGGCGGCTGGGACGAGACCTGCGTTTCCTACCCGGGCTTCATTTACGGCGGCGTCCAGAGCTGGAACAGCGAATATAAGCACGACATTGTCCCTTATCTGAACGAGTATGTATTCTGCGACGCGGCGGGGCTGATGGCGCAGATCTCTATGGAGCTGGGCGACTTTTACCACTTCGACCCCAAGCACTGGTACAACGGCAACGGCATTATCCGGACGCTGTACTACGATCAGCTGATGAATGAGGATCACGATCTGGATTTCTGCAATCTGCCGCCGCTGGATATGGCATATTTCGACAAGGTGGAAGCCCACGTTGCCAAGTATATGCGGCTGCTGGAGCAGACGGATATGGGCTGCGACGATGCGGCGCTTATCAAGGCGGAATACCGGCTGAATATGCGTATGCTGATGCATGGCGTTATGCTGGGCAAGTATAAGCTGCTTGGGCATACCGACCGGGAAAAGGCCTGGGAGTTGCTGGATGATATTGAGACCATTATGGCGGATTACCGTGCGCTGTGGCTGCAGCGGAACAAGAATATCAACCTGGAAAATTCCATGTTCAAGTTCTACGAGCTGCGCCGGCAGTACATCGAGCATCTGGATCTGTACCGGGTGAAAGTGTAATATTTCCGGGCGCCGTCCTTTGGGACGGCGCCCTCTTTTCTTCCGCAGCCCGGGCACAGTTGAAAAATGCACAGCGATAATAGAAAAAGATAAAACTAATTTGCACAAACCAGTTTACAAAAAACGGGATTTGTGTTAGTATAAATAGACAATGGAGCAATAGCTGAAAAAGCGTCATTTGTGGAATTGTACATATATAAGTAAGAATTGCACAAATGCCCGTCAATTTGGCGGTGTAGCCGGAGCGAAATGTTCCAAAATCCGCAGGGACGGGACCTTGCGGAAACCACCAACGTAAAAAACGGTGTTCCCAGCCGTTAAAAAAAGGAGGAAAACACATGAAATCTAGCAAGCATATGTGGAAGCGCATTCTCAGCGCACTGCTGGTGCTGGTTATGGTTGCGGCGTTCATTCTGCCCAACATCCATGTCAGTGCTGCAGACACAGATGCCGACCTGTGGATCGATCCTGTCAACGGTAGCGATACCAATGACGGTACCACAGAAGCAACCGCACTGAAGACCATTCAGGCTGCCAAGACCAAGGCGGCAGAGCTGAGTGAGTCCAAGGACGTCGTCGTTGTCCTGAAGGCAGGCACCTACGACGCTTCCGAGACCATCGTCTTTGGTGAGGCTGATTCCGGCAAGAACGGTCATACCATCACTTACCGCGCTGCATCCGGCGATGAGGTCATCATCTCCGGCGGCACCAGCCTGGATGGTTGGACCCTGCACGATGCTGATAAGAATATCTATGTGACCGACGTCCCCGCAGGCAGCGAGCTGGCTCGCTCCTTCTATGTGGACGGCAAGGTCCAGACCATGGCTTACATGGAGCAGAGCCCCATTGACTGGCAGGTTCTGTCCTCCGGCGGCTATCGGTCTCCCTATGTCAGCAGCGCCGACAATCACGAGTACCTGATCCTGGATCTGGGCGAGGACAAGCTGATTTCCGGTCTGACGCTGTACGCCGGCTCCGAAAGAGCCCAGGACGGCAACGCTGCTGCATTCCCCAAGGACTTCACCATTCAGACCTCTTCCGACGGTGTTCATTGGTACACCCAGGCCGAGGAAACTGATTGCGAAGCTCCCATCGCAAGAAGCGCCAAGGCATTTGAGTTCCCCGCTGTGGGCGCCCGCTACATCAAGCTGGATGTTACCGAGCTGGGTAACGCACCCCGTGGCACCGAGAAGTACCACCTGGCTCTGTCCGAGATCCTGGTTGGTCTGTCCGGCAAGGAGAACAAGCTGAACCTGAATCTGGTACAGCACGTCAATTTGGACACCCCCATCAAAACCAAGAGCGGTGTCGAGCTGACCGCTAACGAAGGCTACGTTATCGATCTGGGTGTTGATCCCGTTGTGCTCGCCGGCATCGCTCTGAATGCCGCTGCTCTGAACGGCGTCCGTGCTGACCTGAAGATCGAAGTCAGCGCCAACGGCTCTACCGATTGGGTCACTGTTCTGAACAGAAAGAACTATACCTTTGAAACCACCAACGACGTCACCTTCAATCCCACCGTGGGCACCGCTGTCCGCGTAACCCTGGGCGTTGCGGCAACTGCCGATATGAAGGTTTACACCACCGCTTCTCTGGAAACCTCCGGCTATGATGCTGCTGGTCAAAATGGCGGATACCTGATCGACGGTAATTTCTCCAGCGTCTACGAAGGCCCCAGCTCCATGACGCCCGTTATCAATGAGGGTGACATCATCATCGACCTGGGCTCCATCCAGGATGTTGGCGCAGTTCGTCTGTACCCCACCTATGACAACGGCAAGGCTGTCGGCTACCTGAAGGCTGCCCGTATTCTGACCTCCAAGGATGGCGCCGAGTGGACCACCGCTCTGGAGCTGGCTGAGATCGATCAGCCCGAATTCGGCGCACAGCTGCTGCTGTTTGCCAAGGGTGCCAAGGCACGGTACATCAAGATCCAGCCCCTGCTGGTGACCGAGGTTGGCGGCAACTATCGCCTGCAGCTGCAGGAGATCGAGATCGTTCCCACCAAGGTCGAGGTCAATGAGAACGAAGGCCCCCAGATCGGCTACAAGAATGTTTACACTCCCGTTTCCCTCAGCGGCGCTGTTCCCTCTCTGGGTTACTTTGAAGACGTAAATGACCTGGTCATGAGCAAGTTTGTTGATTCACAGAGAGAAGATGTTACCACTCCCGGCGAAGAGGCTGGCTGCATCATCGATAAGAAGGCAAACTCCCACGGCTGGTCCGGTCTGTTCAACATGGGCAACCTGGTCGCTCACGGTGGTACGAAGGTTCCTGCTTTCCTTCTGTCCTTCGGCGCTGCAACTCCCATCAACACTATTGACATCGTCATGGATAAGGACATCTGGGGCGCACCCCGTGATTACGAGGTCCAGGTCTTTGACGGCACCCAGTGGATCACTGTTGCTGAGGCAACTGACGCTGCCTGGACTTCTCAGAACTACTCCATCCATGCCGAGTTCGAGACCATCAATGCAACTGTTGCCCGTATCCTGGTTTACGATCTGTATATGCCCGACGGCACCTATCCTGAAGACGCTGACACCAACGCAGCTGTGTATAACACTCGCTTTATCCTCAACGAGTTCAATCCTCAGCTGATGACCAAGGTCCCCTATGAGATCGAAGTCAACACCGACGCTGACACCGTTGAGTACAACGAGATTACGCTGACCAAGGACAATGTTGTTGGCCTGGGCTACTACAGAGGCAGCGACAGAACCGAGATCATCCCCTACTACACCGGTTATAGCAACGATACCAACGGCGTCCTGATGAAGAATGCTGCTGCCGCTATTTTCGACGGCAACGAGGAAACCTACGGTGGCGCCGGCGCACAGCAGTATCAGTGGATTCCTCCCGTTGGCGGCAATGTTCCCACTCTGCTGGTGGATCCTTCCTTGAGCAATAGCGGCAATCCCGTCCTCATCAACGCCATCGAGCTGGTCGTTCGTGAAGATGGCCGCAACGCTCCTTACGATTATGTGATCGAGGTCAACACCTCCGCAACCGGCGACAACTGGGTCACCATCGCGGAAGAGGTTGAGAAGGACTGGAGCATTGGCAACAAGGTTACCTACAGGTTCCCCGCCATGGAGATCTATCAGGTACGCGTGGTTTCCACCTTCACCACCCCCGATGCAAACATTCCTCTGGAGAACTGCTACGGCTCTGTTTACACCTCCCTGCAGCTGGCTGAGCTGTCCCTGCTGAACATCAACGATCCCACCAACCCTGTTGCTGACAACCTCTGCACCCAGGGTACAAAGGCTTCCGGCAATCTGGAATACAACATCACTTCCGTTACCGCGAAGAATGACAACACTGACTTTGTTTACAACGCAAACAAGGCTGCTGACGGCTACATCGATCCCGTTAACGAGAACGGCTTCTATGTTCCCACCAAGTACAACTTTGACGAGCTGTGGCATCCCGAGTACGTTGAGATGCACACTCTGTATCTGTGGTACCACAACGTTCAGCACTTCACCGGCGCGTCCGGTGACGGCACCGAGATCTATCTGGAGACCGGCCTGATGCCCACCTGGGTTGCCAACGACTACTTGTTCATCGACAGCGTTGGCGAGTGGTACATCGACCGCGACACCAACAAGATCTACTACAAGGCTGACGGCACTATGGACGGCAAGGAAGCCATCCTGCCTCTGGCTGAGCAGATCATCCAGATGGACTATGCTTCCAACATCAAGTTTGAAGGCATCACCTTCTCTCACGCCACCTGGACGCACATGAGCACCGAGGCGTACAATGACCAGCAGGCCAACTGCTACTATGACGGCTCCAAGTGGATCCAGGTTCCCGGCAGCATCCTGCTGACCGGCTGTGAAGCCATCACCTTCGACGACTGTGACTTTACCAATCTGGGCCCCGCTGCGGTCAAGATCAAGTCCACCGGCGACAAGACCTCCGATGGCAACAGCATTATCAACAGCCGCTTCCATGACATCGGCTTCGCCGGCGTCATCGTTGGTGAGGTTTACGGCCACCACGGCTACCAGAGCTATATGCTGGTCAAGAACACCACCATCAAGAACAACTACTTCACCCGCGTTGGTCTGGAAATGCGTGACTCCCCCGCGATCATCGCTACCTACACCAACGGCACTGTGATCGAGCACAACGAAATCGCTTACTGTCCCTACACCGGTATCTCCACTGGTTGGGGTTGGGACTCCGAAGAATTCGGCACTACTGGCTATAACAAGAACCAGAAATTCCTGGATGAGGTTGGCAATAACAAGGTTATTTACAACTACGTCCACGATACCGGTAAGAACAACCGCGACGGCGGCTCTATCTACAACCTGGGCTCCTCCAAGGGCTCCGAGGTCGCTTACAACTACATCTACAACAGCTGGGACGGCGACGATGTTTACGAGAACGGTCTGTATCTGGACCAGGGCTCCGCACACATCGAAGTCCACCACAACGTTGTTGGCGAGAATGTGGGCTACTGGATGCACCAGTGGATGTCCACCATTCACGACAACGTCTGGCACGATAACTACTATGTCGAAACCAAGGCTCGTGATAACGGCACCAACAACACCGCTTACGACAACACCAAGGTCGTCGATATGGACGAGATGATGACCTATCCCGAGGCTGTGGAGATCATGAACAACGCCGGTCTGCTGGATGAGTCCGTTAAGGACGGCGTATGGGAAGGCTTCGCTCCCATGCACGATATGGTTCAGGAATTCTGGCCCGGCGAGAACTCCAGATATATGGAGCCCGATTGGGGCTGGCAGGATGTTGCCATCGCTGGCCAGGTCGGCAGAACTCTGTACGACTCCATCAAGAAGACCGTTAACATCAACGTTAAGGAAGACACCGATCTGACCGCTCTGGCTCTGATCTTCACTCTGTACGACGGCTGGACCTGCGACAAGGCTTCCGGTTCCGTTCAGGACTTCTCCGAGTCTGTTGTTTACACTCTGTCTGACGGCAAGGGCAACACGGTTGAGTGGACTGTCAATGTCAAGAAGCAGGTGGACTCCGGCGGCGAGATCCCCGGTGAGGAGATCGACCTGGGCACCATCATCGCAGGCTATGAGCCCGGTCAGTGGACCGTGGATCCCGTTGGCGGCAGCGCAGCAGCCGGCGTCCTGCACTTCAATGATTACTCCGGCTACACCGCACAGTACTTCGGCGACAACACCATCTTCCTGTTCGACCTGAACATCGACGTGGATGGCAACAGCGGCATTTCCGCGATCTCCCTGAACAACCAGGATCCCACTGTGGACTGGTCCAATGGCTCTACTGAGTACATGATCAACTTCTACCTGGATTCCATCGAGGTTCAGAAGTTCGTCGGCGGTCAGCGTACCGTTTACTACGGCGAGCAGGCAGACCATGTTTCCATGTACGGCACTCTGCCCAACCACTTCTTCACACCCGGTGAGGTTCACAGCATCAAGACCGGTGCTATCAACACCGATGACGGTGGTGTCCGCCTGTTCCTGTACATCGACGGCAACCTGGTATTCGACTTCGTCGATACCGACGAGCCCATCCGTGACGGCGGTCACTTCGCAGTTTACGGCGTCAGCCAGATCATCTCCCTGAGAGGTCACACCGGTATCGACACCACTCCCGATCGCTCCGAGCTGGATTGGGCTCTGTATGTGGTTGACTCCCTGAACGTTCTGGACTACAAGCAGGAGACCTGGGGCAACCTGCAGACCGCTATCGTTACCGTTAACGAGATCCTGGCTTCCAACGGCGGTGTTACCCAGGCTATGGTGGATAACTGCACCGAGCTTCTGTGGGATGCACTGAATGCTCTGGAGCAGGTCGACGGCACTGCCGGCGCCATCATCCCCGAGCGTCCTCTGGAGCCCGGTGAGATTGACTGGTCCGCATTCGACGAGGCCTACAATATGCTGTACACGATGGATTGGACCCAGTACACCGATGACTCCATCAACGCACTGTTTGCAGTGATCGATGAGATCGATGCGATCATTTACGGCGGTGAAGAGCTGACCCAGGAAGATGTTGATGCACTGACCGAGATGCTGGTCGATGCCATCAATGCCCTGGAGCCCATCGGCGGCCAGCTGCCTTCCGTTGACAGACCCGAGGGCCTGGATTACACCTACATCGACGCAGCTCTGAAGGTTGCCTTCAGCGCTACCGAGGAGAACTATTCCGCAGCTACCTACGCTGCTCTGCAGGAAGCGATCGCCAATGCCTACGAGGTTATGAGCAATCCCGATTGCACGCAGGCTGAGGTCAACGCGGCTTACATCGCTCTGGTGAACGCCATTGAGGATCTGGTCTACATCGGCGACGGCCTGCAGCCCATCATTCCTCCCATCAAGGTACCCGGCGCCGACGAGAACGACCCCGAGACTCCTGATGACGGCGACAATGACACTCAGGTGCCCGGCGGCGACAACACCGGTGACGACAACACCAATGTTCCCGACGATGGCAACCTGCCCGGCAAGACCGGCGACGACTTCGCAATGGTCACTCTGATCGTTCTGCTGGTTGTCGGTGTGGCTGGCGCGGCTGCAGCAGTGATCCTGCTGAAGAAGAACAGCGCCCGCTAATCGCGAATAACGAAATCTTGGCAGGGTATGCTACGGCATACCCTGCCTTTTTTGTTAAGAAAAAATGCCGTGCCTCCTCCTTTGGGGGAGGTGGCACGGCGTGAGCCGTGACGGAGGGAGTATCGTAAATTCGAAGCACACTCCCCCAGCTTCGCTTCGCTCAGCAGCCCTGCCGGCCCGCGCCCCTTTTGTCTGCTTCGCAGACATTTTCCCCGCTAACGGGGAAATCTGCCCTCATAGAGGGGTCCCAGGTTGCGCAGCTTTTTCTTGCAAAACCCCTCATTCGTGCTACAATATAATAAAGAAAGGGCTGATAAAATTGCTGAAAACATCTACGGAAATTGCGTCTATTGCGGAAATCGTGGGCGAGCTGAAGGCGGTGGAGCTGGTTGCGAAGGCCGGCTTTGACGGCTATGATCTTTCGCTGTTTGAAATGGCGCGCTACGATGGCCGGCAGGTGGTGCAAAAGGGGCATTCGCTGCAATCGAAGGACGCGCTGCGCTATGTACGGGAGATCAGTCAGGTCGCTGCGGATAACGGCATCGTCTGCAATCAATCCCACGCGCCGTTTCCCGTCTACTGCCCTGAGATCCGGGATCTGATGAAAACCGCCATCGAATTCACCGCGGAAGCCGGCGGTAAGATTGTGGTGATCCACCCAGATAATTACAGATCCGCGGAGGAAAACGCCGAGATGTACCTGCAGCTGCTGCCCTTTGCCAAGAGCTGCGGCGTAAAGATCGCCACGGAAAATATGTGGAACTGGTATGCCGGCGATGATCACGCGTCGCCCTCTGCCTGCAGCGATCCCGAGAGCTTTCTGGCGCATCTGTCGGCGGTAAACGACCCGGATTTTGTTGCCTGCCTGGACATAGGGCACGCTGCGATGGAAGGTATGAACACCTCACCTGCCGAGATGATCCACGCCCTTGGGCACCATCTGCAGGCGCTGCACATCCACGATAACGATTGCCGCGGCGACCATCATCAGCTGCCCTTTACCATGAAGATCGACTTTGACGCGGTGGTGGGGGCGCTGAAGGACGTGGGCTACAGCCACTGGCTAACCCTGGAGGCGGATATGTACTGCCACGGCTGCTCCGCGGACGATGTTCCGCAAAAAGTTGTTGATATGGCAAATTCTGCCAGGAAAATTGCCGAAATGATGGGCTGAAAATAAAATCTATGCCGCAAACGCACACCGGACAGCGTTTGCGGCATATTGTTTTCCGGATGGCACCTCTTTACAAGGTGCGGAAAAAGCGGTATAATGTCGAAAAGGGGGGAGAGTATGACCACGGTTATTTTTAACCCGGTTGAGGAGTACGAAGGCAAGCTCCAACAGCTTCACCGGGAGAATACCACCCGATTTTTTGACAAACTGGTGGAGACCTCCGGCATTGACATCGCGCAGAACCGGGAAACCGTCCGGCTGTACGACCAATACCGGGAAAATCTTGCCAAGCTGAAGCGTAAGCTGAACTGGCTGCGGTTTTTACGGGTGCTGATGTGCATTACCCTGATACTGATCCCGCTGGTGATCTGGAAAACCACCCCCAGGATCCGGCAGCTGCGAACGGAAATTGCGGAAGCGGACCAGCGGGTCGAGCAGCTTCTGGCGGAAGCGAACAATCAAATGCTGCCCCTGAACCGCTTGTTTACAGACCGGGATGCCCTGCAGCTCATAGAAGCCACGGTTCCGCTGTTGGATTTCGCGGATTGCTTCACCGCGGCGCAGGAGGCGGATATGCGGATCAATTACGATTTCACCGGCTACGAGGACATTGAGCAATCCACGCTGGATCTGCTGGCAGGACATTACAATGAAAACCCGTTCCTTTTTGAAAACCGGCGGATACATACCATGGGAACGGAAACCTACCACGGCTACAAAACCATTCACTGGACGGAGACCTATCGCGACGAGAAGGGGCATTTGCGCACCCGCACCCAATCCCAGACCCTGCACGCCACGGTCACGAAACCCAAGCCCTTTTACAACACCCAGGTGGTGCTGAATTACTGCAGCCAGGGCGGTCCGGAGCTTTGCTTCAGCCGGGATGCCACCCACCTGCACAGAAAGGGCGAGAAGCAGATCAAACGGATCGTCAAAAAGGGCGAGCGGAAATTGCGCCGCAAAAATGATAAAGCGCTGCGCAAAAACGAGGACTTTACCAGCATGTCCAACACCGAGTTTGAGGTGCTGTTCGATGCGCTGGATCGCACCGATGAGGTGCAGTTCCGTACGCTGTTTACGCCGCTGGCGCAGACCAATATGGTGGAGCTGCTGCTTTCCCGGGTGGGCTTCGGCGACGATTTCCATTTTATCAAGCGCAATCGCACCAACCGGATCATCTCCACCCACAGCCAGGGTCGGCAGATCAATCTGCTGCCGGGCAATTACGTTTCCTATTCCTACGATATCATTCGCGCGAATTTTATCGGCAAGAACGAGGAATTCTTCAAGGCGGTGTATTTTGACTTCGCGCCGCTGCTGGCGATTCCCGTGTATCAGGAGCGACCGGTACATTCGCTGAAGCCAATTCCGGATTATGCCCAGCTTTACGCCCTTAAGGAGAGCGAGGCGCTGGCAAATGCGGTGGATTGCAGCTACGTGGTGCATCCTGCTACGAAGACCCAGGCAATTCTGAAATCGTCCTTCGTGAAGAACGAAGAAGGCATCGACGAGGCCTGCATCACCGCCTATTCCTACGACATCGAGAAGCGTGTGGATATGGTGTCGGTGCTGGGCGGCGACGGCAGGCTCCACGCCGTGCCGGTGGAATGGGATCAATATCTGCCGCTGAAGCAGGAAAATACATTCTTTATCGCAACAAACGAGATCGCCCGGGGCAAGCAGATCTTTGCCCGGCGCAACGGTTTAAGTATATTTCATTAGGAGGAACGAAAATGGCAAATCAACTGGATGAACTGAACCCCGAAGTAAGAGAAGAAGGTCTGGACACCAATGTGATCGTGAAGAAGATCCCTGTTAAGGTGGGTGTTGGCTCCACGATTTTTGAGATCCTGCTGTGGGTCTGCGGCATTTTGCCCGGTGTGATCTTCCTGTTAGCAAAGATCAACGCCCAGAAGCATTTTGACCAGCTGCAGCAGAAGATCCAGCGCAACGCATCCCAGATCGACAATTATCTGGAGCAGCGCGTCATGGTGCTGCAGAACTGCGCGAGATTGCTGGACAAGGCCATCGACCTGGACAAGAGCACCTTCGAGAACATCGCAAGATACCGCTCCGGCGGCGGCGACGCGGACGTTGCCCGTAACGAGATCGGCGGTCAGATCGAAACCGTTTCCCGTTCTATCAACGTGGCTGTAGAGCAGTATCCTGACCTGCAGGCACACCGGGAGATCGCCGATGCCATGCAGCAGAATATGTACCTGCAGCGCGAGATCACCGCGGCAAGAGAGCTGTACAACGATACCATCGACCAGTGGAACAGAGATATTTTTGCCTGGCCCGCAAAGATGATCGTGGCAGCCAAGAACGGCTACACCACCCGGATCCCCTTCGTGGCATCCCAGGAAGTGAAGGAAAAAGCAAGATCCGTATTCTTCTAAAAATCACAGAAAAAGACCTCTGGAAACCCAGAGGTCTTTTTATCCGTAGGGGCAGATTTTCGATCCGCCCGTCTGTCATTCCGGGCCAGTGCGCACTACTTTCCGTGGGAATCCCTAAAATTGTCAGGGGATTGCCACGTCGCCTTCGGCTCCTCGCAATGACATACTGGATTTTACTTATACAAAAGCCCCCTCTCACGAGGGGGCTTTCAAACATTTACACGGGGATAAAGGTATTGATCAGCTGGGATGCCAGTACCACCAGCACCAGCGCGATGGGATAGGTGGACGCGTAAGCCGCAGCCACGTCATCCGTGCCGGCAACGCCGATCAGCGTGCCCAGCGCAGGTGTGGAGGTCATACCGCCGGTGATGGAGCCCAGGTTGTTCAGCAGGGGTAGCTTGCAGATATACCGCGCGAACAGGAAACCTACGATCATGGGGATCAGCGTCATAACCATACCGGCAGCAAAGCCGTAAACTACGATCATAATGCCGTAGCTGGAGTTTGCGATCTGCTCCACCAGTTCCACGCCGCCTTCAACGCCTGCGCCCACCAGGAACAGCATCAGACCGAATTCCCGGAAGCTCTTCAGCGCGTGCTCATCCACCTTCAGGCTGATCTTGCCGATCCGACCGAAATGCGCCAGGATCAGTCCCATCAGCAGCGGACCGCCGGTCATACCCAGGGAGAAGCTGGCCTTGCCGCCCAGAGGGATCTTGACAGAGCCCAGCAGCACGCCCAGCGCCACCACCAGACCAAATGCGGCGAAGCCGAATTCATCCAGCTCAATGAGCTTGCGTGCCTTCTTTTCCGTGGCAGCCTCCTCGGCGGCAACGCCGATCAGGGTGCGCTCGTGGACGATATCCGCCTTCATGATCCGGGGCATGATCTGCACGAACAGCACCACGCCGATGACACCGAAGGGATAGGCGACTGCGTGACCCAGAGAAACCAGACCCAGCTTGGAAGCATCCACCGCTTCCACAGCGCCCTGGGCTGCGGAAAATGCCGGGGTGGAGGTCAGCGCACCGGAGAGAATACCGGTGGCATAAGCAGAGCCGATGCCGGGGATCAGCGCAAAACCCACGGTGACGGCGGCACCGATCACAATGATCAGCGCGCCCATAGGCACGTAGGACTTGGCGTTGATCTTCAGATTGCGGAAGAACTTGGGACCGGCGATGAGACCCACGGAGGAGACAAACAGCACCAGACCGATGTTGGAAAGGAATTTGAAGCTGGAGATCTTGGCATCGCTTGCATCCGCCATATAGAACTTGCCCAAAACCGGGATGTCCTTAAGACCCGGCAGGGTGCACAGATAGCCAAACAGCAGGGCAAACAGGAACACGCCTGCGGTACCCAGATTCAGCCCCTTCACCTTGATGGCGCCGATGGCGTAGCCAACAAAGCAGATCAGGAAAACGCTCAAAAACACGGCAGGCGTCTGACCGAGGCTGATGATATTTGAAATAAAGTCCATTACGAAATTCGCCTCCGATTACTTGACCTTGCGGGTATAGTCGGGAAGCAACTGGGGAGACAGCGTGTCACCGGTGACGCCGGCATCCTTGCGCTGCTGCTCAAATGCGGCAACGTGTGCCAGGGTGGCGGTGCCGGGGGTGACGGACTTGGCCTTCTCGGAAGCGTACTTGCCGGCGTTACGACCGAATACGATGATGTCCAGCAGGCTGTTGCCCATCAGACGGTTGCGACCGTGGATGCCGCCGACCACCTCACCGGCTGCGTACAGATTTTCAATGTCGGTCTGGGTATCGTCAGAGATCTTCAGACCGCCGTTCTGGTAGTGCAGCGTGGGGTAGATCAGGATGGGCTCCTTGCGGATGTCGATGCCGTGCTTGCCGAACATACGCATCATAGCGGGGATCCGCTTCTCAATGGTGCCTTCGCCGTGCTTCAGCTCGATCATAGGCGTATCCAGCCAGACGGCGTAGCCTTCCGGCGTGGGAACGCCGTTGCCGCGGTCGGAGCATTCGCGGATGATGGAAGCAGCGGAGACGTCACGGGTCTCCAGAGGATTCATAAATACCTCGCCGTTGGCGTTGACCAGCATAGCGCCTACGGAGCGGACCTTTTCGGTAACCAGAGCGCCGTAGATCTGTGCTGGGAACGCAGCGCCGGTGGGATGGTACTGCAGCGTGTCGGGATACAGCAGACGTGCGCCGGCACGGTAAGCCAGCACCAGACCGTCAGCGGTAGCGCCGTAGTGGTTGGAGGTGGGGAAGCCCTGGTAGTGCAGTCTGCCCGCACCGCCGGTGGCAAGGATCACGGTCTTCGCCCGGGCGACCAGCAACTCGCCGGTCTCCATATTCTTCAGCACAGCGCCGCAGCAGCGATCGGCCTCGTCCTTGATCAGCTCTATGGCGGAGGTAAAGTCCACCACGGGGATCTGGCGGTTCAGCACCTCATCCCGGAGGGTACGCATAATTTCCGCGCCGGAGTAGTCCTTGGCTGCGTGCATTCTCTTGCGGGAGGTGCCGCCGCCGTGGGTGGTGACCATGGTGCCGTCGGGGGTCTTGTCGAATTCCACACCCAGCTCGCTAAGCCAGGCGATGGCTTCGGGTGCTTCGGTGACCAGCTTATACAGCAGATCCTTCTGGGCGGCAAAGTGACCGCCGCCGAAAGCATCCAGGAAATGCTGGGCAGGGCTGTCGCCGGGCTTGTCAGCGGCCTGGATGCCGCCCTCTGCCATCATGGTGTTGGCATCGCCCATACGCAGCTTGGTAACGATCATAACCTTCGCGCCGTTGTTGTGGGCTTCGATGGCAGCAGAGGTACCTGCGCCGCCGGCGCCGATGATCAGCACGTCGGTCTCATAGTCGGGCTTGCTCAGGTCGATATCCACGCCCAGCAGCCGGGACTGACCCTGCAGCAGCTTTGCCAGCTCCACAGGCACCTTCTGTCCGGCGTTGGGACCCATTACCAGATTCTCAAACTGATCCTCACGGTAGTCGGGGTGATAGGTTTTCAGCAGGACGGACTTTTCCTCGGCGGTCATCCGGCGGGGATCCAGCTTCATATTGGCCTCGCGGGCAGCTTCTACCTTCCTGATAGATTCTTGCATAAAAGCATCTGTATACATCTTGCCGCCTCCTTACTTTTCGATGTCCCGATGGTTGTACAGCTCCTGCATTTCCTCAATGGGCTTGCCCATCAGGTCCTCCAGCAGCAGCTCGTACTTGCCTTCGTTGATCTCCTTGATGCGCTCATCCAGATGATCGCAGTGGGGAGCGATGTACTTGCCGTAGAGCCGGCGGGCCAGCATAGCTACCTGGGGATGGGAGATGCCGGCAGGGCAGCGGCTGGAACAGACGCCGCACATAACGCAGTCGAAGGATTCTTCGGCGCACTTTTCATACTCGCCGCGCTGTGCGTAGGCGATGTACTGCATAACGTTCAAGCCCTGGGTACAAGCCTGGGTGCAGGCGTTGCAGCCCACGCAGGCGTAAATTTCGGGATACAGCTGCATCATGATCTGCTCGGTGGGCTTGACCTTGTTGATGTCATAAACCTCCTTCACCAGGGGGAAGAAGGGCAGGGTCGCCACGTACATATTGTCCTCCACCTTGGTGGAGCAGGCAAGGCAGGTCTTCAGCTCCCGGTCACCGGCGATGCGGTAGATGGTAGCGCAGGCACCGCAGAAGCCGTTGCGGCAGCCGCAGCCCCGTACCAGCTGATAGCCGGCGTATTCCATAGCCTCCATAATGGTCAGGCTGGCAGGAACGCTGTATTTCTTGCCGTAAAGATAAACATTAACCATTTTTTCCATTTTCGTTTCTCCTTAATACTCGTCGGGCAGTTCGTCCATCTGATCCAGACGGAATACAGGACCGTCCTTGCAGACATACTTGTCGCCGATGTTGCAGCGACCGCACTTGCCCAGAGCGCACTTCATCTTCAACTCAAAGGTGGTGTAGACCTGGCTCTTTTCAAAGCCCAGCTCCATCAGACCGGCCAGTGTGAACTTGATCATAATGGGAGGTCCGCACATCAGAACGGTCTTGGAGGTGTCAAAGTTCAGCTCCTTGACGTAATTGGGAACGAAGCCCACGTGACCGTCCCATTCCGGCTGGGGATTGTCAATGGTCAGGTGAACATTGATGCCGTCCTCCTTGCACCACTCGTCGATGATCTCGGGGAAATCCACCAGATCTGCCATACTGCGGGAACCGTAGACGATGTCGATCTTGCCGTAACGGTCACGGTAGTGGCGGCAGTAGTTGATGACGGAGTGCAGCGGCGCCAGACCGATGCCGCCGGCGATGAACAGCAGATCCTTTCCGGCAAGCTCGGTATCCACGGGGAAACCGTTGCCGTAGGGACCGCGGATGGTGATCTGCTGACCTACCTCCATCTGGTGCAGCCAGGTGGTAACGCAGCCGCACTTTTTAATGGAGAAGTCCAGATAATCCTTTTCCGTGGGAGAGGAGGTGATGGAAAACAGCGCCTCGCCCACACCGGGGATGGACAGCATCGCGCACTGTCCGGGAATGTGCTGGAAGGGCTTCACACCGTCAATGCCGGTGACCCGGAAGGTCTTTACATCCGGCGTGTCGGTGCGGATCATGGTCACCACGCCCAGCATAGGAATCAACGGATCGTTTCTCATTACATATCCTCCTTCAGCGCTTTGGCGACCTTGACGATGTTCATATGGATGGGGCACTTCTGCAGGCAGCGACCGCAGCCGACGCAGCCGAAGATGCCGTCATTATTGTTGGGGAAATACACCAGCTTGTGCATAAACCGCTGGCGGAAGCGCTCCTTCTGGGTGGGCCGGTTGGTGCCGTGTGCCATCATAGTGAAATCGGAGTACATACAGCTGTCCCAGCAGCGGAAGCGGCGCACCTCACGGCCGTTGTCGAAATCCTGCACGTCATAGCACTGGCAGGTGGGGCACACGAAGGTGCAGGTGCCGCAGCCCAGGCAGCTTTCGGAAAGGGCTGCCCACTTGGGGCTGTTGAATACGTCCATCAGCTTCTGATCCTTGAAATCAGAAAAATCCAGACCGTTCAGCGGCAGCTTCCTGAGGATCTCACGCACGGCCTCCTGCTGTGCGGTAACGGCGCTGCCGTCGCAATCCGTCAGGTCCAGGGTGGCGGTGAGGGCTTCGCCCTTTTCCGTGTTGGCACGCCAGTAGAGGTTTTCGCCATCCATCCAGCAGGTGATATCACCGGCAGGGTTGGTTGCGTCAATGCCGAAGGTGCCGCAGAAGCAGGTCTCGGCAGGACGGGAGCAGGCCAAAGTGATCACTACGCCGTTTTCCCGGCGGGTCTGGTAGAAGGTATCCACCGGGTCGGAAAGGAATACCCGATCCAGAATGTCGAAGCTGGCAGCGTCGCAGGCACGCACGCCAAATACCACAAAGGGCTCAGTGGCGTCCCGGTTTTCGATGATCTCCAGCTTGGTGCCTTCCATCTTGAAGTTCACAAGCTGCTCGACCTGGGGGAAGAAAAGATCCTTGGCGCTGCGGACGGTATTCAGCTTGTCGGACAGCTGTACGCCCTCTGCCCAGAGTGTGAATTTGGCAGCGCCCGCGCCGTCATCGGCAGGGATGTAGAGCGCTTTCCGGGCAGCGATGGCTGCGAACAGCGTATTTAACTGGGAAATCGCAATCTTTTTCATCTTATTGCCCTCCCCGTTCATGCACGATGGACGGCTCGCAGTCGTCCACGGTGAAGTTTGTCAGCGGCGGCTTGGTGTCCATATCGGCGCCGGCCTGATAAGGCCCATACAGCTCGTTGATATCCTTGATCAGCTTCCGGTTCAGCAGGTGCAGGGGTATGTTCTGGGGACATACCCGGCTGCATTCGCCGCAGTCGGTGCAGCGACCGGTAACGTGGAACGCCCGGATGATGTGGAACATATTTTCCTCAAAGGAGTCGGCAGCGGCCTTGTTGCGCACGCCGGAGTTGGCGTTGTCGAATACGCACTTTTCGCAGCTGCAGGCAGGACATACGTTGCGGCAGGCGTTGCAGCGGATGCAGCGGGACAGCTCGCCGCGCCAGAAATCAAAACGCTCCTCGGGGGTCATAGCCTCCAGCTTTGCTACCTCGCCGAAGCGGTCAGCTTCCGTTTCCTCGCCCTGCTCGCCGATCAGCTCATCAAAGACCACGATCTTCTTGCTCTTGCAGGTAGCGCAGCGGTCGGCGATGGCATCGGCCTTCTTTACGGTCTTTTTGCCGTACAGCGTGTCAACGGTCAGGCTCTCGCCGTCCTCCTGCACGCCCAGGATGCCCTCACAGCCCAGCTTGGCTACGTCGCACATACCGTCGCACTGCACGCCGACCACGTAAACGTTGTCACGGAGAATGCGATGCTCCTTCAGCAGCTGCTGGAAGGAGTAGCTGTCGCAGGGCTTGATGAAGGCGGCGACCTTGCCGCCCTTGCGGCTTTCCGCGATCAGGTATTTGCTCAAATTGGCACCGGCGAACACATTGAAAACGAAATCCTTTTCGATCTGCTCCTTGCTGGTGAATACGGCAGGCGTCAGATCGTAGAAGAATTCGCCGGCTTTCCAGCCCAGGATCCGGTCGGCAGTGCCGTTCTGGAGCAGCTCAATGGCTTTTTGCTTTAATCTTTCCTGCATCTCAGATCCTCCAATCTCCGGTTGGGACCCAGCTTATGGATCGTGGCGGAAAATTCATTCATAGTGGCGGCAAACTTTGCGCCTTCGGCGGCGCTGACCCATTCCACACGGGTACGCTCACGCTCGATGCCCAGGAAATCCAGCATGGAGAACAGCAGGGTCATACGGCGACGGGCGTAGTAGTTGCCGGTGGTGTAGTGGCAGTCACCGGGGTGGCAGCCGCACAGGATCACGCCATCAGCACCCCGCTGGAATGCCCGCAGGATGAACATAGGATTCAACCGGCAGGAGCAGGGGATGCGGATGATCTTTACGTTGGCAGGGTATTGCAGACGGTTGGTGCCGGACAGGTCAGCGCCTGCGTAGGAGCACCAGTTGCAGCAGAATGCAACGATTGTAGGCTTGAATTCTTCATTTACCGGCATATTGCATCCACCTCCGCCATAATTTGTTTGTTGGAGAAGCCCTTCAGGTCCATAGCACCGGAGGGGCAGGCAACGGTACAAGCGCCGCAGCCCTGGCAGACCGCGGGATTCACCTGCGCCACCCGACGGATCAGGGTGGTGCGGTTGGGTCCGCGGAATTCCTTGTCGATATAGGTAATTGCGCCGTAGGGACAAACCTTTTCACAGCTGGAACAGCCGTTGCACATCATTTCGTCGGGCGTTGCGGTGCAGGGGTTGCAGATCAGGTGATCCTTGTTCAGCAGACCGATGACTTTTGCCGCCGCGGCAGAAGCCTGGGCAACGGTCTCGGGGATGTCCTTGGGACCCTGGCAGGCACCGGACAGGAAGATGCCGGCGGTGGGGCTTTCCACGGGACGCAGCTTGGGGTGTGCCTCGGTGAAGAAGTCGTTGGTGTCCATAGAAGCGGTCAGCATAGTAGCCAGCGGTCTTGCGCTCTTATCCGGCTCGATGGCGGCAGCCAGAACCACCATATCGGCGTCGATATGCAGCTGCTGGTTGCCAATCAGATCGGAAGCCTGAACCTTCAGCTTGCCGTTTTCGGGAACTACCTTGCCCACCATACCCTTGACATAGTGGACGCCGTACTCTTCCACGGCTCTGCGGTAGAATTCGTCAAAATTCTTACCCGGGGTACGCACGTCGATGTAGAATACGTACACGTCGGTGTCAGGATACTTTTCCCGGCACAGCATTGCGTGCTTGGCTGTGTACATACAGCAGATCTTGGAGCAGTAGGGCTTGCCTTTGCTGTCATCGCAGCGGGAGCCGACACACTGCACGAATACGATGGTGTGGGGATGCTGACCGTCGGAAGGACGCAGCAGCGTACCGCCGGTAGGACCGGCAGCATTCATCAGCCGCTCAAACTCCAGAGAGGTGACTACGTCAGGGCTCTGGGAGTAGGCAAACTCATCATACTTGTCCAGCTTGATGGGATTGAAGCCGGTGGCGACCACGATGGCGCCGTATTCCTGCTCAATGAAGGCATCCTTCTGCTGATAGTCGATGGCGCCGGCGGTGCAGACCTTGGAGCAGACACCGCACTTGCCGCTTTTCAGCATGGTGCAGTAGTCGGCGTCGATAGTGGCGACCTTCGGCACAGCCTGTGCGAAGGGGATGTAAATGGCGCGGCGGTTGTCCAGGCCCAGATTGAACAGATTGGGTACTTTCTTCTGGGGGCATTTTTCGGTGCAAAGACCGCAGCCGGTACACTTGGTCTCGTCCACAAAACGGGCCTTCTTCTTAATGGTGACCTTAAAGTTACCAACAAAGCCCCTGACGGAGGAAACCTCGGAGTAGGAATAGATATGGATCCGCTCGTTCTGGGCGGCGTCCACCATCTTGGGGGTCAGGATACAAGCCGCACAGTCCAATGTGGGGAAGGTCTTGTCGATCTGGGTCATCTTGCCGCCGATGGTGGGCTCTTTTTCCACGATGTCCACATCAAAGCCGGCGTCGGCGATGTCCAGCGCGGTCTGGATGCCGGCGATACCGCCGCCGATGACCAGCGCACGCTTCTTAACGGGAGAGGTGCCGGCGGTCAGCGGTGCGTTCAGATGCACCTTGGCGATGGCGGCACGACCCAGAATGATCGCCTTTTCGGTGGCGGTGTCCTTGTCCTTGTGGATCCAGGAGCACTGCTCGCGGATATTGGCGATCTCCACCATATAGGGGTTCAGACCTGCCTTCTCGCAGGTCTTGCGGAAGGTGTTTTCGTGCATTCTGGGGGAGCAGGAGCAGATCACAACACCGGTAAGATTGTACTTGCGGATGCTTTCCTGGATCATTTCCTGACCGGCCTGGGAGCACATATACTGATAATTGGTGGAAAAGACCACGCCGGGCTCTTTTGCCAGAACTTCGGCAACCTTTTCCACGTCTACGGTGGCGGCGATGTTACTGCCGCACCAGCAGACGAATACGCCTACACGTTGCATGATCCTTCACCTCACTTTCTGTATTTGCGGAAGGCGGCGGTGATGGCCTGCTGCGGCAGCTCATCATCCAGCAGCGCCGGAATTTCATCGGGAGTCAGGTGCGCGCCACCCTGCTGACGGATGACCGCCAGACGGACAGCCTCGATGACCTTGGCAGGCTCCACATTTCTGGGGCAGCGCTCCACGCAGGCGAAGCAGCTTAAGCAGAAGTCGATGCCTTCGGAATTCATCAGCTCGTCAATGCGACCGTTTTCCACCATATCCACAAACTGATGGGGATGGAACTGCATCCGGTCAAATGCCGGGCAGGAAGCGGTGCATTTGCCGCACTTCATACACTTTCTGGGATTGACGCCGGAAATGCGCTTGATGGTGTCGATCATTTTGCCGCCTCCTTTACGCCCAGAGCTTCCGCGAGAAGCTCGGTGAAATATGCTACCGGGAGACCCTCGGTGGCATTTTCCTTCAGGTTATACAGACACAGCGGGCAAGCGGTGATCAATTCTTCTGCACCGCAGGCTTTGGCGTTGTCCATAATGGCATCCACCTGTTTGGTGGCAAAGCCCTTGTCCTTAATGGTACAGTAGCCGCCGCAGCATTCGTTGCGCCGTGCGTAGATCACCGGCTCGGCACCGATGGCCCGGATGAAATCCTCCAGAATGGTGGGATTTTCGGGATCGTCAAAGCCCATTTCCTGGGCAGGACGCAGCAGCATACAGCCGTAGTAAGCGCCGATCTTGCGACCGGTCAGGGGATTGACCACCTTTTCCTTCAGCTTGTCGAAGCCGATCTTGTCACGCAAAACCTCCAGGTAATGCAGCACATCGGTCTCGCCGGCATAGGGGGTCTCCAGCTTTAAGTAACGGGCGA
This sequence comes from Oscillospiraceae bacterium, assembly GCA_017436955.1. Classification (GTDB taxonomy): domain Bacteria; phylum Bacillota; class Clostridia; order Oscillospirales; family Oscillospiraceae; genus Faecousia. The sequence goes on from JAFSCD010000016.1 coordinate 75,529, forward strand.
CCTTGTCGCGGATCGCTTCGTCGGTGCGCAGATCGTTGTTGACCCGCTTAATCACGTGGTGGCAGGCGGAGCATAAGGTTACCAGCGCCTGACCCTTTTCGCCCGCGGCCATCAATGCCCGGACGGAGGAAAGCTTGGTGGCGATCTCATCTCTTGCCATAGGGTACACAGCACCGCAGCACTGCCAGTCCGGCAGCTCCTCAAGGGTGAAGCCCAGAGCCTCTGCGGAGGCTCTGCCCCAGATATCCAAGTCTTTTCCTTTGGTTTTCAGGGTACAACCCGGAAAATAAGAATATGTCATAGCAATTCCTCTTTTATCAAATCATCTGCTCGGGGTGGAATACCTCGTCAAATCTTTCGGCAGTCAGGAAGCCCAGCTTCACGCAGGCCTCACGCAGGGAGATGTTCTCCTTGTAGGCCAGCTTGGCGGTCTTGGCTGCGTTTTCGTAGCCGATGTAGGGATTCAGGGCGGTAACCAGCATCAGGGAATTGTGCAGGTTGTGCGCCATCTTTTCCCGGTTGGCCTTGATGCCAACCACGCAGTTGTTGTGGAAGGATACCATAGCCTCTGCCAGCAGCCGTGCGGACTGCAGGAAATTGTAGATCAGAACGGGCATAAATACATTCAGCTCGAAATTGCCCTGGCTGGCGGCGAAGCCAACAGCGGCATCGTTGCCCATAACCTGCACGGCTACCATGGTCACCGCCTCGCACTGGGTGGGGTTGACCTTGCCGGGCATAATGGAGGAACCGGGCTCGTTTTCGGGAATGGTGATCTCGCCCAGACCGTCACGGGGACCGGAAGCCAGCCAGCGGACATCGTTGGCGATCTTCATCAGGTCGCCTGCCAGCGCCTTCAGAGCGCCGTGGGCAAATACCAGCTCGTCCTTGGAGGTCAGTGCGTGGAACTTGTTGTCAGCGGTGCGGAAGGTCTTGCCGGTGAGCTTGGAAACTTCCTCGGCGACCTTCACATCGAAGCCCTTGGGGGCGTTAAGACCGGTGCCGACGGCGGTGCCGCCCAGCGCCAGCTCCTTCAGGGGCTCCAGGGCGATGGTGATCAGCTGACGGTCCCGCTCCAGAGAGCTGCGCCAGCCGGAGATCTCCTGGGAGAAGGAGATGGGGGTGGCGTCCTGCAGATGGGTTCTGCCGGACTTGACGATGCCCTCGTTCTCTGCTTCCAGCTTCTTAAATGTGCCGATCAGCAGGTCAATGGCAGGGATCACCTTGTCCTCCAGCGCCAGAACACCTGCAATGTGCATGGCAGTGGGGAAGGTGTCGTTGGAGGATTGGCTCATATTCACGTCATCGTTGGGGTGCAGCAGCTTGCTGCCGGCGATGGTGTTGCCCCGGTTGGCGATGACCTCGTTGGCGTTCATATTGGATTGGGTGCCGGAGCCGGTCTGCCAGACCACCAGGGGAAAATGATCGTTCAGCGTGCCGGCGATGACCTCGTCACAAGCCTTCGAGATGGCAGAGAGCTTTTCGTCGGTCATTTTTTCCGGACGCAGGCTGTGGTTGGCGGCGGCAGCGGCACGCTTCAGAATACCAAAAGCGTGGGTGATCTCCCGGGGCATGGTCTCAATGCCTACACCGATGGGGAAATTCTGGCAGGAGCGCTGTGTCTGCGCGCCCCAGTAACGGTCGGCAGGGACCTGGATCTCACCCATAGAATCGTGTTCAATGCGATATTCCATACCGGGCTCCTCCTTTAGATCTCGATGGCGGCAATGGTTTCCTTCAGCTTGTTGGCGCTGCGCTGCAGCTTTGCCAGCTCCTCGTCGGTCAGATCGTTCTGGATTTTGCCGCGGATGCCGGTGTCGTCCACGATGCACAGGGTGCTCAGGCACACGTCGGAGATGCCGTACTCGCCCTTCATCATGGAAGAAACGGTCAGGGCGGTGCCGGAGCCGTTGAAGATGCAGCGGACGATGTGGCACACGGACATGGCAACGGCGTAGTTGGTAACGCCCTTGGCCTTGATGACCACGGCGCCGCTGGTGCGGACGTGCTCCTCGATACCCTCATAGTCACCGCAGAAGGTGATATGCTGATTCTTGGGGGCGTTCTTCTTGTAGTTGGCGATGCGGTTGTTGGAGATGGTTGCCAGGGACCAGGGCACGAAGGAGCTGTCGCCGTGCTCACCGTAAACGTGGGCGTGGACGTTCTTGGGGCTGATGTTGAACTGTCTTGCCAGCTCAGCCTGCAGACGGGCGGTGTCCAGAATGGTGCCGGAGCCGATGATGCGCTTTCTGGGAATGCCGGAGATCTTATGGAACACGTAGGTCAGCACGTCAACGGGGTTGGAAACGATGATATAGATCGCATCGGGTGCGTGCTTAACGATATTGGGGGTGATGTCCTTCAGGATGTTGACATTGGTCTGTGCCAGCTCCAGACGGGTCTGACCCGGCTTTCTGGGCAGACCGGAGGTGATAACGACGATATCGGAGCCCTTGGCGTCCTCATAGTCACCGCCGTAGACATTGGCAGGGGAAGCAAAGCTCAGACCCTGATAGATGTCCATCGCTTCACCGAAGGCTTTTTCCTTGTTGATGTCCACCAGAACGATCTCGGTAGCGACGTTGGTAACTGCCAGGTCGTTGGCGATGGATGCGCCGACAGAGCCGGCACCGATGATAGTGATTTTCTTGCCCATAATTATTACTCTCCTTGTAAAAATGTGTGGGGTTTTTCCTTATAAAATGCCGCATTTCCCAGCGGACGCGGGCGGGTTTCTGCGGCAAATGAAATGCCTGCAGCGACCCATTGTTTACCATCGTAATTGTACACGAAATTGCCGGAAAAGTCAACAAAATACAGGGTGGGAAAAGCCCCCAAAAACACTGCGGAAAAACTGTCATTTTTGTGAGAAAAAAACAGCGCTGCTACCTGCCTTGGCCCCCTCCTTGAGGGGGCTGGCACGGCGAATGCCGTGACTGGGGGAGTTTCCTTAAAGGGAACGACACTCCCTCCGGCCTTGCTAACGCAAGCCCACCTCCCCCAAAGGAGGAGGCAAGGGTGCGCTGCTGGAAATAAATGTTGCAATCGCAATCGGTGCAGGCTATAATGACCTTATCCAAAGAAAACGGAGGAAACCTGCTATGGAAAAGAAATTTCGTAAGCTGGGCACGATGCTGGACTGCTCCCGGAATGCCGTGTCCACCGTTGAAGGTGTGAAAAAATGGATCGACCTGACGGCGGATATGGGCTACAACTGCCTGATGCTGTATACGGAAGATACATACGAGGTAGACGACAATCCCTATTTCGGCTATATGCGCGGTCGCTACAGCCAGGCCGAGCTGAAGGAAATGGATGCGTATGCACTTTCCAAGGGCATGGAGCTGATCCCCTGTATTCAGGTGCTGGCGCATTTGGGCGCTATCCAGCGCTGGCCGGATTACTGGCCCCATTTTGATACCGACGATATTCTGCTCATCGGCGACGAGCGCGTTTACGAGCTGATCGAGTCTATGTTCGCCACCGTTGCCAAATGCTTCACCACCAAGACCGTACATATCGGTATGGACGAAGCCCACATGGTAGGTCGCGGTCGCTACTACGATCAGCACGGTCATCAGGATCACTCCCAGGTGATGATCGACCATTTGAACCGGGTCTGCCAGATCGGCAAAAAGTACGGCTTCAATTTCCTGATGTGGTCGGATATGTTCATCAAGCTGGTCACCGGCGGTGAATACTACACCGACGCCGATATCAGCGACGATATCCGCAAGCAGATCCCCGAAAATGTGCAGCTGGTGTACTGGGATTACTACTCCACCAAGAAGGAGCATTACGACGGTATGCTCCACACCCACCAGAAGATCAAGGACGGCACCTGGTTTGCCGGCGGTATCTGGACCTGGGCGGGCTTTGCGCCCCATAACGGCTATTCCATAAAGGCGATCAAGGCATCCATCGACAGCTGTGTGGAAAACGGCGTGCAGGACGTGATCTATACCATGTGGGGCGACTGGGGCGGAGAATGTTCCAAGTTCTCTCTGCTGCCGGCCACCTTCTATGCTGCCGAATATGCAAACGGCAACGAGGACGAAGAAGCCATCAAGGCAAAATTCGGGGAAAAATTCGGCGTAAGCTGGGACGATTTTATGCTGCTGGAGCTGCCCGGCACACCCAATGACGCTGCCGACTATATCTGCAACGCGGAAAAGTACCTGCTGTATAACGATTGCCTGCTGGGCATTATGGACAAGCAGGTGTTTGATGGTGAGGGCAAGCTGTTCGGTGCTTGCGCCAAGAAGCTGGAGAGGATGGCAGGTCATCCCGAATGGGGCTATCTGTTCGCCACCCAGCAGGCGCTGTGCGAAGCGCTGGAGCTGAAGGCAGAGCTGTCTGTCCGCACCCATAAGATCTATTTAAGCGGTGACAAGGCGGCAATTCCCGCATTGGTTGCCGATTATGACGAAACGGTGAAACGGGTCAAAAATTTCCTGAAGATCTACCGCAGGCAGTGGTTTACCGACAATAAGCCCCACGGCTTTGATATTCAGGATATCCGCATCGGCGGTGTAATCGCCCGGCTGGAGGCAGCCCGGGATCGTCTGCAGGGCTGGTATGACGGCGAAATCGACCGGATCGCCGAGCTGGAAGAAGAGCAGCTGGATTTCCTGGGTCGGGAGGGTGCCAAGCGGCAGCCCGATACCTGGTGGGCGATGTGGCACTGGATGACCACCCCCAATCTGATGGCGGCGATGGAGTGATATGGTACAGATCCCGAAATTTTCCCACCAACCGGTGGATATCCACAGCCATTTTAATTATGGCTCGGAGCTGGATGTGGCGGATTCGCCCATCAGCTGCAGCGATATTGACTTTATCCGGCAGGGCTATGCCCGGATGGGTATTGCCTGGGGCGGTATCAGCACCCTTGCGTCGGTGTACCATCCCGATGGTGCCGGCGTGGCGGAAAGCAACCGCTGGCTGTATGATTTTGCCGCCGGGGAAAACTGGGTGCGCCAGTGGGTGGTGATCGACCCCCGTGTGGAGGAGAGCTTTCAGCAGGCAGAAATGATGCTGCGCTCGCCCAAGACCCTGGGTATCAAGCTCCATCCTGTCTTTCATCAGTACGAGCTTGCCGAATACGGCGACAGGCTTTTCGGCTTTGCCAACGATCTGGGGGCGGTGGTGCTGATGCACCCGGTAATGACCCCGGAGGGAATGGCGCAGACGGCACATTTTGCGGACAAATATCCCAAAATGAAGCTGATCGTTGCCCATTTGTGCAGCTTGGAGCATATCGAGCTGCTGAAAAATCACGAAAATATCTATACTGACACCTCCGGCAGCGCCAGCAGCCTAAACAATGTGCTGGAATACGCGGTGGAAGCTGCCGGCGCGGAGAAGATATTGTTCGGTACCGACGGCTATTCGCCGGAGTTTCAGTTCGGTCGTGTGGCGCTGTCCCGGCTGACGATGGAAGAAAAGGAGAATATCCTTTTCAAAAATGCCCGGCGGCTGTTCCCCGGGGCATTTGCATAAAAGCAAAGCGGGCAGGTGTACACCTGCCTGCTTTTTTACTATGCGGAGCATCACGCTTTTTATAAGTATTTCACAATAACGTTCCCGTTGTTCCTGGCTTGGAAGGAGCGATCGTGATGAAAGCCCAATCGCTTGTAGAATTCAAGCGCATCCTCGTCATAGGTTAGAATGAGCTTATAAATTTCCTGCTTCCTGAAATAATCCTCCGCGATTTCGATCAGCCGTTTGCCATATCCGCGCCGCCGGTATGACGGAGTTACCCAAAGCTCGCGGATAAACCCCACTGACGCTTCAAAAAAGCCGCTCTTCAGATGCTCGGGCTGAAGCATAATGAATCCTGCTAACTGTTTTCCGTCCTCCATCACGAAGGTGCGCATATTTTCCTTTTCATAGGATCGCATGATATCGTCGAATACATCCGTATCCGCTTTGAGCTTTATACCGATCTCCAGAAAATACGCACGGAAGCATTGTGTGAATCGCTCGTCATAAAAGTTGCAAAGTTCTGAAATTGTCATAAAAACGCTCCTTATCAAATAAAAAATGCCCTTGATAAAATCAAGAGCACCCATTACCTGCATAAGGAGATTTCAAGCAACGGACAAAACGGCTTTTGATTTTATCAACCTACCAATAGTCATTTTGCCCACCTCACTTTCTTTCCTCTATCATAACAGCCGGTCGTTTGGCTGTCAATAGCAAAGAGGAACCTGCTGCTTTTTTCTTATATTGCCACCGCTTGCCAACAAAAAGCCTCCCTCTGACGAGGGTAGCGAAGCGAATTGGATTACATGATTGCCAGTGGCAAGTGCACAACAGCCTATATGGCACGGCGTGAGCCGTGACGGGTGTGGAACGGCACAATCTTCAACATCGAAAAAGCCTATAGATGGTGCTACTCGTAAGATCTCCGCCCGCATTCCACATCCGCCCTCGCCTTCGCTCGGGCACCTTCTCCCCGGGAGAAGGTATAGCGCCGCCGTAGGGGCGATTCACGAATCGTCCGTTATCAAGGGAGGCTTTGTTTATTGCAATAAGAATACTTCCAATTTTCTTCCACAAAGCTCTTGACTTTAGCGCACTAAAGTGCTAAACTGAAGGACAAATACCGAAGGAGGAACTGCTATGACCTTGCGAAGCGAAGCCATGGACACCTTGTTCAAGACCATTTTGAATCTGAAAAGCATTGACGAATGTTACGCCTATTTTGAGGATCTTTGCACCGTCAAGGAGCTGCAGGATATGGCGCAGCGGCTGGAAGCGGCTATGGCACTGTCCGAAGGCGCCAGCTATCAGGAGATCACCCAGCGCATCAGCATCAGCACCGCCACCATCGGCAGAGTCAGCAAATGTCTGAATTACGGTCGGGGCGGTTACCGTACTGCCATTGACCGGCTGAAGGAGGAAGAAAAATGAATCTGCCCCTTTCTATGACCGAATCCATCGCCTTCCGCCTGCGCTCGCTGTACCGCCGGTATGGTTACAGCCAGTACAAAATGAGCAAATTCGAGGAATATGACCTCTACGCCCGGAACAAGGATTTTCTGCTGTCGGAAAATGTCATTACCTTTACAGACCTCTCCGGCAAGCTGCTGGCGCTGAAGCCGGACGTAACGCTGTCCATCGTGAAGAACAGCCGTGACGACGCCGTTGGTCTGCAGAAGCTGTACTATCACGAAAATGTGTACCGGGTGTCGAAAAATTCCCAGGGCTTCCGGGAGATCCAGCAGGTAGGTCTGGAATGTCTGGGAAACATTGACGATTACTGCATCCTGGAAGTGTTGCAGCTGGCGCAAAAGAGTCTGGAGCAGATCTCCGGGGATTCCGTTCTGGAGGTGTCCCATCTGGGGCTGATCTCGGCACTGACCGAGAATTTGAGCGCAGACCGGAAGGCAGAGATCTTCCGCTGCGTGGGCAGCAAAAACGCCCACGAGCTGCTTGCCGTTTGCAAAGAAGCCGGCGTTGAGGACAAAATCGCAGAGATCCTCAAAGCCCTGACCGCCATCGGCGGCGCACCGGATACGGTGCTGCCCAGGGTAAAAGCGCTGCTGACCGGCATCGTGGACACCAAGCCTTTGGCGCTGCTGGAACAGCTGAGCAGCCTTTTGGGTGGCAAGCTGCGCATTGATTTTTCCGTGGTAGACGATATTCATTATTATAACGGCATTGTTTTTAAGGGCTTTGTCCGTGGCGTGCCGGATGCGGTGCTGTCCGGCGGTCAGTACGACAAACTGATGCAAAAGCTGAAGCGCCAAAGTGCCGCCATCGGCTTTGCGGTCTATCTGGATCTTCTGGAGCGGCTGGAGCAGGCGCCGGAAGAATACGATGTGGACACCGTGCTGCTGTATACCGACGAGCCCATTTCCCAGATCAACGCCGCCGCAAAGGCGCTGATGGAAAGCGGCAAGAGCGTTGCTGTGTACCGTCAGATCCCCGACGGTCTGCGCTATCGGGAAGCGAAAACTGTGAGGTGAGACTCTTGAAACCGATACTGAACGTGGCACTGCCCAAGGGTCGCCTTGGTGAAAAGGTGTACACAATGATGGAAAAAGCCGGCTTTGCCTGCCCGGCGATCTATGAAAACAACCGCAAGCTGATTTTTGAGAATCCCGAAAAGGGCGTCCGCTACTTTTGGGTCAAGCCCTCGGACGTGGCCATTTACGTAGAACGCGGCACCGCCGATATCGGCATCGTAGGCAAGGACATTCTGCTGGAATACGAGCCGGATGTATACGAGCTTTTAGACCTGAATATCGGCAAATGCCGGATGGCGGTGGCAGCGCCCAAGGGTTTCCGGGACGACCCCCGGCGCACCCTTCGGGTGGCGACCAAATTCAGCAATATTGCCGCCCGGTATTACCGGGGCATTGGTCGGGACATCGACATTATTCACTTGAACGGCTCCATTGAGGTGGCGCCGATCCTGGGCTTAAGCGATGTGATCGTGGACATCGTGGAAACCGGCACGACCCTGAAGGAAAATGATCTGGAAGTGCTGCAGACCATCGTCCCCATCAGTGCCCGGCTCATCGCCAACAAGGCAAGCTACAAATTCCAAAGCGAGACCATCGACACTGTGACCGCCAGTATTGCGGCGCAGCTGGAGGAACGAAATGATTAAGATTCTGAAATACGGGAAGGAAACAGAAGCATCCATCCTCGCCCAGCCGGAAACGGCGCAAAATATAGAAGATATCGTCGCCGATATTATTTACGATGTGCGCAAGCGTGGCGATGCCGCCCTTTTTGAATACTGCAGGTGCTTTGACAAAGCGGAGCTGACGGAGCTGGCGGTTTCCAATGCGGAGATCGACGCGGCGGTGGCTTCCGTGGAGCCCAGATTTCTGGAAATTTTGCGCAAGGCAGCGGAAAATATCCGCGCCTTCCACGCCCAGCAGAAGCGGCAAGGCTTCCAAATCGAAAAGGATGGCACCGTTGTGGGGCAGAAAATTATTCCCGTGGATCGGGCAGGTCTGTATGTTCCCGGCGGTACGGCGGCATACCCTTCCACGGTGCTGATGGATGCCATTCCTGCCAAGATCGCCGGCGTGCAGGAGGTCGTGATGGTAACGCCGCCCCGAGCCGACGGCACCGTAAATCCGGTGATCCTGGCGGCTGCCAAAATCGCCGGTGTGGACAAGATCTTTAAGGTCGGCGGCGCCCAGGCCATCGCCGCCCTGACCTACGGCACCGAGTCCATCCCCAAGGTGGACAAGATCGTAGGCCCCGGCAACGCATACGTTGCCGAAGCCAAAAAGCAGGTATTCGGTAAGGTGTCCATTGATATGATCGCCGGTCCCAGCGAGATCATGATCATCTGCGACGGCAAGACCGATCCCCGTTATGCGGCGGCGGACTTGCTTTCCCAGGCAGAACACGATAAAATGGCAAGTGCCATACTGGTGACCGATTCGGAAGCGTTGGCCTATGCCGTACAGGCAGAGCTGGAAAAGCAGATCCCGCAGCTAAAGCGCAGCGAAATTGCCCGGGCTTCCATCGACAGCAACGGCAAGATCATTCTGGTGGCGGATATCGATACCGCCATCACCGTTGCCAATGCCATCGCGCCGGAGCATCTGGAGCTTTGTCTGGACGAGCCTATGGCGTATCTGGACAAGATCCGTCACGCCGGCTCCGTATTTCTGGGCAGAAATTGCCCGGAGGCCCTGGGCGATTATTTCGCCGGTCCCAACCACACCCTGCCCACCTCCGGCACAGCGAAATTCTCCAGCCCGTTGAGTGTGGATGATTTTATCAAAAAGACCCAGTTTATCTACTACACCCGGGAAGCCTTGGAAAAGGTGGCAGAGGATGTTGCTTACTTTGCCGAGGCAGAGGGCTTGACTGCCCACGCAAAAAGCGCGGTGATCCGTATTCAGGAGGCGTAATATGAGCCGTTTTTTCAGCAAAAAGTATAAAGATCTGGTGCCTTACGTCCCCGGCGAGCAGCCCCAGGACAGATCCTACATTAAACTTAACACCAACGAATCTCCCTTCCAGGCTTCGCCCGGCGCGCAGGCGGCGGTGGCGGAGGCAGCGACCCGGCTGCAGCTGTATTCCGATCCGGAGTGCCGGCTGCTGCGGCAAAAGGCAGCGGCGCTTTACGGCATTTCCCCCGATGAGGTGATCTTCACCAACGGCTCCGACGAGCTGCTGAATTTTGTTATCATGGCGTTCTGCGACGCAGACACTCCGGCAGTATTCCCGGACATCACCTACGGCTTTTACAAGGTTTTCGCCCAGCTCAACGCGGTACCTTACACGCAGATACCGCTGATGGCGGATTTTTCCGTCAACGTCAGTGACTATATCGGCTGCAACAAGACCATCCTCATCGCCAATCCCAACGCCCCCACCGGTCTGGCGCTGTCGCTGGCAGACGTGGAGAAGATCGTGGCAGGCAACCCCGATAACCTCGTGCTGATCGACGAGGCTTACGTGGATTTCGGCGGGCAGACCGCCGTACCGCTGATCCGCAAGTATGACAATCTACTGATCGCCCAGACCTTCTCCAAGAGCCGGTCGATGGCCGGCGCAAGACTGGGTATGGCGATCGGCTGCCCGGCGCTGATACAGGATCTGAAAAACATCCAGTTCTCCACCAATCCCTTTAACGTCAACGCCATGACTATGGCCGCCGGCGTGGGCGCGCTGGAGGATGCGGAATATTTCAAGGAAAATTGCGCAAAGATCATCGCAAACCGGCAGTGGACCATTGCCGAGCTTGACAAAATCGGCTTTACCACCGTGCCTTCCCAGACCAATTTCATCCTGACGAAGAATCCTGCCATCGGCGGCAAGGCGCTGTATCTGGCGCTGAAGGAAAAGGGCGTTCTGGTGCGGCATTTTGATACCGACCGGCTTCGGGACTATGTCCGGGTCACCATCGGCACGGCGGAGCAGATGGGGATTTTCGTTGCCACCGTCAAGCAGATTTTGGAGGAAAATGTATGAGAACGGCGAAAATAGACAGAAAAACCAGCGAAACCGACATCCAAATATCCTTAAATCTGGACGGCACCGGAAAAAGCGATATCGCCACCGGCTGCGGTTTTCTGGATCATATGCTGACCCTTTTGGCATCCCACGGACGGTTTGACCTGCAGGTTTCCTGCCAGGGCGACACCTACGTGGACGATCACCACACCGTTGAGGACGTGGGTATCGCGTTGGGTCAGGCTTTTTCCCGGGCGCTGGGCGATAAGAAGGGCATCTGCCGCTACGGCAATATGATCCTGCCCATGGATGAGGCGCTGATCCTCTCCGCTGTGGATCTTTCCGGCAGAAGCTATCTGGGCTATGCGCTGGATATTCCCACCGCCAAGGTGGGCAGCTTTGATACGGAGCTGGTGGAGGAATTTTTCCTGGGCTTTGTCCGCAACGCAAATTGCACTTTGCACATCCGCAAGGCTACCGGCAGCAATTCTCACCATATCATCGAGGGCGCGTTCAAGTCCGTTGCCCGCAGTCTGCGGCAGGCGGTTGCCATCGACGCTGCCTGCGCCGGCGAAATTCCGTCCACAAAGGGAGTGCTGTGATGCTGGCGATCGTTGATTACGGCGTGGGAAACCTCTTTTCCCTGGAATGTTCGCTGTCCGCCATTGGCGTACAGAGTGTGGTGACCGCCGACCCGGAGGTGCTGGCACGAGCCGACCAGATCATCCTGCCCGGCGTGGGTGCTTTTGGCGATGCCGTGCAGAAGCTGCGCGATACCGGGCTTGACCGGCACATCATCGCTCTGGCGAAAGCCGGCAAGCCGCTGCTGGGCATCTGCCTGGGTATGCAGCTGCTGTTTGAGAAGGGCTTTGAGTTTGGTGAGTATGCGGGTCTGGGGCTGATCAAGGGCTGCGTGCGTCCAATGGCGCAGGTGATTCCTGCCGGCTATAAAATTCCCCATATTGGCTGGAATTCCTTACAATTTGCCCAGGAAAACCCCTTGTTTTCCTATATTAAGGATGGCGATTTCGTATATTTCGTCCATTCCTTCTGCGCCACGGATTGCGAAGACTCTGTGGCGGCGACCACCGATTACGGCGCGCCGGTAACGGCGGCTGTGGTCAGCGGAAACGTATTTGGCTGCCAGTTCCACCCGGAAAAAAGCGGTGAAGTGGGGCTGAAGATCCTGAAAGCCTTTTCGGAAAGGAGGACGTCTCAATGCTGATCTACCCGGCCATCGACCTGTATGAGGGCAAGGCTGTCCGCCTTTTCAAGGGCGACTACGCCCAGATGCAGATCTTCAGCGATGACCCCGTTTCCGTGGCGAAGGATTTTGCGGCGCAAGGCGCGAAGTGTATCCATATCGTGGACCTGGAGGGCGCAAAAAGCGGCACCACCCCCAATTTTGACACCGTTTGCGCCATCAAAAAGGAAACCGGTCTTTTCTGCGAGGTAGGCGGCGGCATCCGGGATATAGCGACGGTGGACAAGTATTTGTCCGCCGGCATCGACCGGGTGATCTTAGGCACAGCAGCTGTCACCACCCCCGGTTTCGTGGAGGAAGCGACCCAAAAATACGGCGCAAAGATCGCCGTTGGCATCGACATCCGGGATGGCTTCGTCGCCATCCGGGGCTGGACGGAGCTATCTTCGGAAAACGCCTTCGCCTTCTGCGAAAAAATGGCGAAGCTGGGCGTACAGACCATGATCTGCACCGATATTTCCAAGGACGGTGCCATGCAGGGCGCAAACCACGCCCTTTATCAGGCGCTGTCTGAAACGTGCAGTATGCAGATCATCGCCTCCGGCGGCGTTTCCTCCATGGAGGATGTGAAACATCTGGCGGCCATGGATATCCACGGCGCCATTATCGGCAAGGCCTACTACACCGGCGCGATTTGCCTGAAAGACGCGATCGAGGTGGCAAAATGATTACAAAACGGATCATCCCCTGCCTGGATGTGAAAGACGGCAGAGTTGTAAAAGGCGTAAATTTCGACGGTCTGCAGGACATATCTTCGCCGGTGACGCTGGCGGAATTTTATACCCACAACGGCGCCGACGAGCTGGTTTTTTACGATATTACCGCCTCTGCGGAGGGCAGGAAGCTGTTCACCGATATCCTCCGGGAAGCCGCAAAACGGGTGTTCATTCCCCTGACCGTTGGCGGCGGCATCAACACCCTGGCAGATTTCGACAGAGTTCTCAAATGCGGCGCGGATAAGGTCAGCGTCAATTCCGGTGCCATCGCAAATCCCGACCTGATCGCCCAGGCTGCCAAGCGCTACGGCAGCCAATGCGTGGTGCTGTCGGCAGACGTGAAGCGGGTGGAAGGCGAATTCCGCATTTTCGCCAAAGGCGGCAGAGTGGACACCGGTATGGAGGCCATCGGCTGGATCAAGCGGTGCGTGGACAACGGCGCCGGCGAGATCGTGGTAAATTCCATCAATACCGACGGTGTGAAGCAGGGCTTTGACCTGCCGCTGCTGCGGGCGGTGTGCGATGCGGTCAGCGTGCCGGTGATCGCCTCCGGCGGCGCAGGCTGCGCGGAAGATTTTGTAACGCTGTTTGAAACCATCCCCACCATTGACGCCGGTCTCGCCGCTTCCATTTTCCACTTCGGTCAGGTGCAGATCCCCGATCTGAAGGAGATCCTGGCACAGAAGAACATTCCCGTAAGGAGATAAGATTATGCTGAATATTGACACACTTAAATTTGACGAAAAGGGTCTGATCCCTGCCATCGTGGTGGACGCGGTTACCAAGCAGGTGCTGACCCTTGCCTATATGAGCCGGGAAAGTCTGCAGATTTCTATGGAAAAGGAGCTGACCTGCTTCTACAGCCGTTCCCGTCAGCAGCTTTGGCTCAAGGGCGAGACCAGCGGCAATTATCAGCACATCGTATCCATTACCGCTGACTGCGATAATGATGCGCTGGTGGTGATGGTGGAGCCGGAGGGTCCTGCCTGCCACAAGGGAACTGTAAGCTGCTTCCACAATCCCGTTTTTCAGAGCGAAAACCGTCACGAATTCTCCCTGGAGGGCTTGATGGCGCTGATACAGGGCAGAAAAACCGACAAAAAAGAGGGCTCTTACACCACCTACCTCTTTGAAAAGGGTCTGGATAAGATCCTGAAAAAGGTAGGCGAGGAATCCACCGAGGTCATCATCGCCGCCAAAGCCGAGGACAGAGCGGAGACCATCTATGAGATCGCCGACCTTGCTTACCACGTGATGGTGCTGATGGCGCAGACCGGCATCTCTCTGGAGGAGATCCACAGGGAGCTTGCCTCCCGCCACGTCATTGACCATAAGGTCAAGCAGGAAAAGATGACGAACTAAAAAGCAAAGTGCCGTCTCACCCGAGGTGGCACTTTTTAATAAAGGCTTCTCCTGGGAGAAGCTGGCAAAAATCTATGATTTTTGACTGATGAGGGTGTTCCTTATAGCGATTATTACCCTCATCCGCCCCTTCGGGGCACCTTCCCCCAGGGGAAGGCTTTTAGACCCTACATTATTCCTCTTGCATACGATTCAAAAATTCGATATAATAAAAGAAAAAGCTATGCAAAGGAGGCTTTTTCCTTGAAACGTGTATTTTTGATTGTTTTGGATTCTTTCGGCATCGGGCAGATGCCGGACAGTGAAAATTTTGGCGATGTGGGTGTCAATACCCTGCGCGCCTGTGCCGCCACCGGCATGCTGCAGATCCCCAATATGATCGCCGCCGGTCTGGGCAATATCGACGGCGTTGACTGCCTGCCCAAATCGGAAAACGGCGCCTACGCCCGGCTGACCGAGCGCTCCATGGGCAAGGACACCACCATCGGTCACTGGGAGATCGCCGGCATCGTATCCGACGATCCGCTGCCCACCTACCCCGACGGCTTTCCCGAGGAGATCCTGACGCCCTTCCGTGCCGCCACCGGTCGGGGCGTTCTGGCAAACGCGCCCTGGTCCGGCACCGAGGTCATTGAAAAATACGGCGCGGAGCATATCCGCACCGGCGATCTCATCGTCTACACCTCGGCGGACTCCGTATTCCAGATCGCTGCCCACGAGGACATCGTGCCGCCGGAAAAGCTGTACGAATACTGCCGCATCGCCCGCAAGCTGCTGCAGGGTAAGCACAGCGTTGGCAGAGTCATCGCAAGACCCTTTGTCGGTGCGCCCAGCAGCTTCAAACGCACCGCAAACCGCCACGATTTCTCCCTGGAGCCGCCAAAATCCACCCTTCTGGATGTGGTGAAGGCCGCCGGAATGGCTTCCATCGGCGTGGGCAAGATCCACGATATTTTCGCCGGCAAGGGTCTGACGGAGTATGTCTACAACAAGTCCAACACCAACGGAATGGAGCACGCCCTGCACTATGCCAAGCAGGACTTTACGGGTCTGTGCTTCGTAAATCTGGTGGACTTTGATATGCAGTTCGGTCACCGCCGGGATGCGGTGGGCTATGCCAATGCGCTGAATGAATTTGATGCCTGGCTGCCCGGATTTTTGGCGCAGTTGGGTGAGGATGATATCGTGATGATCACCGCCGACCACGGCTGCGACCCGGCGTATACCGCCACCACCGACCATACCCGTGAGTATGTGCCGCTGCTGGTACTGGGTAAGCAGGTGAAGAATGTGAACTTGGGTACACGGGCGAGCTTTGCGGATATCGCCGCCACGGCAGCGCAGCTGCTGGGCGTGCCGCTGGACACCCCGGGCAAGAGCTTTGCCGGGGAGATCGTGTAAGGAGGACTGCCTATGACACCGGAAAAGCTTTGCGAATTGGCCCGCGACGCGATGACTCGCTCCTATTCGCCATACTCTGGTTTTAAGGTTGGTGCGGCACTGCTGTGTGCCGATGGAACGGTTTATCAGGGCTGCAACATTGAAAACGCATCCTATACCCCCACAGTTTGCGCTGAGCGCACCGCCTTTTTCAAGGCCATCAGCGAGGGAAACCGGGATTTCACCGCTATTGCCATCTGCGGCGGTAAGGACGGCGTGATCACCGGCAGATTTCCGCCCTGCGGTGTGTGCCGCCAGGTAATGCGTGAGTTCTGCAGGGATGATTTCCCCGTGTATCTTGTCACCCCCGACGGCTATGAAGCGGTCACACTGGCAGATCTGCTGCCCTATAGCTTCTCGGCAGAGGCGTGTATGCAATAAAAAAAGCCTCCCTTGTGCAGGGAGGCCTTTTTTATATTTCTTCCAAAATCCGGAGACAGCCGGCGGTGATATCGTCCCAGGTTTGGGAGAAATCGCCGGTGTACCAGGGGTCAGCTACATCCCGGCTTAAAAGCGGCTGGCATTTTGCAGCTTTGTCGCCAAACAGACGGCGCAGATACTGGGCGTTGAGCCGATCCATATAGTAGATCTTGTCGTAATAGGCAAGATCCTGCTCCGTGATCTGCCGCGCGCGGCGGTTATCGAAGGCAACGCCGTGACGGGCGAGCTCCCGACGGGCAGGGGGATAGATGTTGTTGCCGATCTCCTCCCGGCTGGTAGCCGCCGAGGCAATCTCAAATTCGCCGGCTCTGCCTGCCTTCGCCACCATATCCTTCAGAACAAACTCCGCCATCGGACTTCTGCAAATATTCCCGTGGCATACGAATAGTATTTTTATCATCGTTGAAAACTCCAAACTATGCAAATTTATACCAAGATATGCCGCTTTTGCCAGGGAATTTGAAACATTCCCTCCACCCCGCCATCATATCTCGATGGCATACGATGGTATAGGTTGGCATATCGTTTCTGTCAAAAGTAGTAAAAAAGTAGTAAAACTGAAAATCTATTCAATTTTACTACTCGATAATTTTAAGGGTTTATCGGGTTTCCCCTGTGTTTTCACACTTTAGTGTTCAGTTTCCGCAAATGGGCGTTTATATGTCTTTTCCTGTACTACTCAAAATATTATGCCGTTTTGATCAATTTGAGGCCCAATTCCTTTTGGGAGTACTCCAACTGCATCCGTTCCAGCTCATTCCACGCATCCTCAATACCCAGGTGGGTGTAGGTGTCCATCGTTACGCCAATCTCAGAATGGCCCATAAGGTATTGCAGGGTCTTTGGATTCATACCCGATTTAGCTTTATTGGTACAATAGGTATGTCTGCACACATGCGGCGTAATCAAGGGAAGCTCTTCCTTGTAAATGCTGTTGTACTTGTTCCAGGCGTGCTTGAAATAATGCTCCCAATGCATTGCCACCATAGGGCGGTCATCCTTGTCAAAGAACAGGAAGCCAGAATAGCCATCAATGGTCGGCTCGACCAGGGGTGGCTTTCTGTTTGCCAGGATTCTCTGGAAACAGGCGTACACATCATCCTCCATAGGCAAAGTCCTTTTGCCTGCATCGGTCTTGGGGGTTTCAATGTACTTTGTGCCGTCCGATTTCCTCTGTAGCTGATGGTCAACTCGGATAGTCTTGTTCTCCATATCCAGGTCGCTGACAGTTAACCCCACAAACTCGGAAATTCGCAAGCCAGTATGGAACAGGATATACATAGCATCGTAATACTGACAGTAGTGCTTGTCCTCTTTGACAAAGGTGAGGAACTTTCGCATTTGGTCTCTGCTGACGGCTTCCCGTGTCTGGGAATCGTTCACAACGACCTTTGCAAGCTCAAAGTCAAAGGGATTCTTGCGGATGTAGTCATCCTCCACCGCCAAAGCAAAGGCGGGGCGAAGAACGCCACGGATGCTGTGGATAGTGCTGTAGCTCCGTCCGTCTTTTTGTTGAAGCTTGACCAGGAACGCCTTGGCAATGGAGTGGCGTACCCGCTTAATCGGCAGATAGGCAAACGGCTCTTTCTCCAGGATGTTCACCACAGTTTTATATCCCGCCTGGGTGGTCGGCTTGACTGTGATTCTAAGGGAGATATAGAGCTTGACCAATTCTAAAACGGTCTTTTCTGCTCCGCTGCTGTCCCTGCCGTCAAACTTGTCTCTTTCAACCTGGGCAATCTTCTCACGCAAGGACAGATCTTCCTTTTTACCTGCGGGGGTCTTGTCGGTCGGCACGAGCCGCCAGGAATACAGGAAGCGGGTCTGGTGCAGTAGGTCAATGTACTTGTAGACATATCGTCCATCGGGGCGTTGGCTTTCTCCATTGTTTAGAATGCGATTTTTGTTATCTCTGCGTTTTACACTCATATTCGTTTTTCTCCTTTCATTGAGAAAGCCCCGAACATGACATACAAACATTGTAGCACAGTTCGGGACTTATTTCCATTCCTTTTTTAGATTACCGAGGCTTCATTGAGGAAAGCCTCGAATTTTTGTCTTTTGATCGTATATTTCACACCGTTCTGGATGAACAGACCCAGGTGACTGTATTCTTCAATCATATTCCGCAGCTTCTTTTCGCCAATTCCAAAATAGACGGCTGCCTCGGCTACGGTCAAGGCATACTTCTCACAAATTCGCACATCGTTTTCTTTCAATCACTCTCGTCCTTTCTAGTTCTGTATCTTAAATCTCAGTTCCGTATCTTATTCGTCCCAGGGAAAACCCGATATTCATTTTTCAAGCTTCACGGGGCGCAATTTTGCGTACCCGTGTATAAACTAGTGAAAAATGATGGTACTTTGCGGGGCAGAGAATGTAGAAAAACGGGGCAAAAATCGGGTGGATTTTCTACGCATTTCGCCCTCCCATTTTGCCGTTTTTTTCGTCGTCTATGATAATGCTATAACTGAATACGGGACTTGTATTTGTGTCTTGACTGCTTGTAGGTTGAACACTTCACAGAGAATTTGATTGCATGATGACTGACTTAATTGCTGTGTTGCTTGCAGGCAATCGAGCTGCAGATAGCTAACCCTTGCCCCGATAAAAAGAGCACGCAGTATCTCTCTAAACTGCTAGGGTAGGCTCCATTGCGAAAAACCAGCCTCATGCCCTTGGTCACCCTTCCCCGTGACCTGAATAGTGTGGTTCACATGGTGTGTCAGCATGAAAAGGAAACAAAATCATGCAAATCCCCTTGAAATGGGGGAAGTTAAAGTTTTCGGTATCCATAAAGGTCGAAACCCGATTGACAAATCTGTACGGCAGACTGGACTGTCGTATGGTAGAGTTGCCACGGTCACCATGCCGACGCTCTCGGGTGCGATGGTCGTATTGTGATAGGTATAAGCAATGCGACGGGGCAAGCCAAACGAAAGTAGCAATCAGACGGACGATTGTAAAAAGGCTTGCACCATGCGTCGAAAGGCGCATGGCAGTAGTGGGAAGCAAAATCCCGTGTGTTGTTCCCGTAGAGAATCGGTAACACAGACGCACGGGGGATGAGGCGCTCAAAGACCCAGGGTCTTATTTTTTGTACTGCTTTCTTGAGAAATCAAGGGAGCAGTATGTCCATTTCTTCCACAACTCAAGACCCCGCACATGAGGAAAAGTCACACTTAGAAAGATGGTCAAGCGTTTGCTTGGCCATTCCTTTTTGGTACACATTCGTGTCCCAATTTAGTCCCAAGTATGTGTTCCCGGATTTTTTGGGGAACACATACTTGGCATAAAAACAAGCAGGTGCGATCTGTAGGTCGCACCTGCTGACTTGGTTATTCTCTTTCGTCTCGCTCTATATAATCCCGTTCTCGTTGCTTGGTGATGAAGTCCATAAAATACTCCCAAATGGATTTACCGCTTCGGGTGGTCTGTTGCTCCATCCACTCTTGCTGTTCCCGTGCTTGCTGATGCAGATCGGCTATCTCGGCACGGGCATTTGCAAGGTTGACTTCTGCAGCTCGGGCTTCTGTCTCGGCTGATGAAACTCTCTCCTGCAGTTCTGACACTCTGCGCCTTTGGTTAAGCTCACGGGTCAGCTTTTCACCCATATGCTTTAAGTTTTCCATGGCTCTGCGAATCCATGTGGCAACTGCAGCTCGTTCCTTCAGCACGAGATAGTCTGCTTCTGCCATCGTTACCTGGGCAGGGGCCTCCTGCTTGGTGATAGGGTTTTTCTTGGCAGGGGTGTGTTGCACCTCAATTTGCAAATCTTCCTCTGCATAGGCTTCCATGACCGCTTGGGAGAGGGACTTTTGCGCCTTCAGCGTTTCGTAGCTGTCTTGAAGCTCCTCGTACTCTTTTTCTTTCTTGGCAATGTCCTGCGCCAATTCCGCTTGCTTTTCCTGTAGCTCTTGTAGCTCCTTAACCTTTTTGTAGGTGTTGGTGTCCAAATGCTCTGTGCCTCCTTTGCCACGCACCACCTCAAAGCCAGCACGGGCACAGAGGGTTGCCAGGAATTGATTTTCCCTGGCTTCCCACTGCATTTGGGCGGTATTACTTAAGCCTTGCGATTGGAAGCCTTGTTGCTCCAAGGCTCGGGACAGCGAGCTTTGGATTGTCATTCCTCGGGCAAAGCCCTCCCCGACAGGAATATAGTCTATGTGGACATGACCCACCTGTGAGCCGTTCACGCCCACAGATTCGTCGCAATGATAGTACAGACCGCAGAGCTTCAACTGCGGATTACGCCTTTCCCAGTCCTCGGCAAAAGCACGCAGAATCCGCTTGCCGTCGTTCTTGCTGCAAATGGGTGTGCCGTCGGCTTTCTTGCCGTAAATGCCGATGATAAGCTCATAGACAGGCTTTTTCTTGCTGTCCTCGCAAATCTGCTTGTAGTAGTCGGTGATTTGGCGGTCAGGTCGGGTTTGCTTTTCATTGTAGGCTTTGACAGCTTCCCCGAACAGCCGTTCGTAGGCTACCTTTGGGTCTTCGTCCAGCCATACCTCAAAATGCCCCTCGGGGTCTATGTGGTCTTCCTTTGAGATCACCTTGGGATTGCGGAGATTGTGCTGTCTTGCTACTTGTGAGCCGTTGTGGGTTGCTATGGTTACTTCATTTTCAATTTCCATTGTCATGCTCCTTTTTGGTAGGTTTGCCTATAGCATAGACGACCAAACAAAAGGAGCTTGCCAATGGCAATAACCCAATATTACTAACGGCAGAGCCATTAGTATTGGGTGAAAAAAGTAGCTATGTGGAGAGAACCACATAGCTACTTTGGATTATTCTTCTGTTTCAGCAGACATCACATAACCGCATTCTGCCAAATAGATTTGGGCAGCATCGAGCGTTCTTTTGTGCTGAATGTAATTGAGACCAACAAAAACCGCAGGAACACAGAAGAAAGCAAACAGGCCGAAAATCAAGAAGACAACAGAAAACAGTATGTCTGCAGGGAACATGGGAATTAAGAACCAGCCGACCTTTGCAAATCTAAACGCTGTTTTAATTGCTTTGAAAATTCCACCGCCAATCAAATATGCAGGAACTGCACAGATAAATGTAATTGGCATCCAATCGTTGATTTCGATGTTTCCAAAAAGGCCATAGACGGTGGCGCCTGTGGAGATAAGGGCAAACACAAATCCGATAATAATGCGGATTAGGTCAATTTTTGCAAACTTAACCTTTCTCTTTGCCCGTTCCAGATCATCAAACTGAACAGTTTCGATCAGTTTGACCTTTTCTTTCTGTTTCTTTGCCATGAATGAAAAACCATCCTCTCTATAATGTGGTTAAACCCACGACAATAATACAACCATAGCATTAAAATGTCAAGCATTTAGTTTTATGGTTGATTATAATTTCACGATAAATTCTATAAAATAACACTATATGGACAAAGAGGGGGGTCAATATGGGCAAGGATACATTTTTGATAAACATGGGCGTTAGAATTGCCCAACAGCGTAAGGAGCTAAAACTTACACAGGAACAGCTTGCTGAAAAAATGGGGGTTAGTCTGCAGACCATATCCTGCATTGAATTGGGAAAAAAGGCAGTTCGTCCTGAGAACCTGGCAAATCTGTGTTCATATTTGAATATTTCCTCTGACTACATTCTGTATGGCAAACGGGATTCTCAGCAGATGACAGATGTGATAACAAAATTGTCTAACCTTAAGCCTGAAGAATACCAGGCTGTGCAAACATTGATTGAATTGCTCTATAAGGAAAAATAATTTTAGCCAACCGCTACGATTATAGCGGTTGGCTTTTATCTGTCATGTTGGGGGCAAAATGTGGTTATTTTGAAAAGTAGTATGCGAGTAGTACAAATGGCATAAACCCGTTGCAAGGTGTGGTATAGTGTTGCATAGCTTGGTGTGCCGTTCCTGGGTCAAATCTTCCCGTGGCAGACGAACAAGATTTTGTGCATACAAACATCCCCATTTCTAGCGTGTCAATCTTTTGAAATTATAGCATAAAACAAAGAGAAACGCAACTAAAGGCTCCCGTGTGTAAGGGGAGCTGGCAAAAATCTTTGATTTTTGTCTGATGAGGGAAATAACCGCCGAAGGCGGCAAAAAGGAACGACCCTCATCCGTCATTTGCTCGTTCCTCGCAAATGCCACCTTCCCCCGTGGGGAGGCTTTTGCTTCGGTCGCCCGTCCTGTGGATGCGCCATGGGTTTGGCTGTTGACACAGTAGTAAAAAAGGGGTAAAATATATGTATACAGCGACAATTCCGGGCTATAAGCTTGTGTTTTGAAAGAAGGAGGAGACGGAATGAATCGGAGAATTCAAAGATTACTGTGTGCGCTGCTGGTGCTGGTTGCGGTTGTTTGCATTGTACCGGTGCCTTCGGCGGCTGCCGCCTCTGCGGAGGATCGGCTGGAAAACTTTTCTGAAGAGATCTACAATTACCTGAAAGAAGAGATCAAAGCCGTTGCCAGCGGCGAAAAGACCTCCACCAGCTTCCAGATCAGCGATCCCAACGGTATCCTGAAATGGACAAAAGCGGATCTGGGCGTTTCTGCCATCGTTTCCGACGGCAACTTTACCCAGGAGGCACTGGATGCCGCTGCGGAGAAATTCAACCAGGCGTTTGATTTTAACCGTGTAACCAACACCCTGCTGGCAGAGCTGCCCTACGAGCTTTTCTGGTACGACAAGACCAAGGGCATCCAGATGATGAGCCAGAGAAGCGGTAACAGCGACGAGATCAAGATCACCAGCCTGACCTTCAGTTTTGCCGTGTCTCAGGATTACGCCAGCGGTACATACGCTACCAACCCCACCAAGATCGCGGCGGCAAGCGGCGTGGTGAATACTGCCCAGACCATCGTTGCCCGGCACGCGGACAAAACCGACCTGGAGAAGCTGGCGGCTTACCGGGATGAGATCTGCCAGCTGGTCAGCTACAATCACACCGCGGCGGATAACAATTCCACGCCCTACAGCAATCCCTGGCAGCTCATCAACGTATTTGACGGCGACAGCACCACCAATGTGGTCTGCGAGGGCTACGCCAAGGCCTTCAAATATCTGTGCGACCTGACGGATTTCGAAACCGATGTGGAATGTCATCTGGTGGACGGCTATATGCAGGGCGGCACCGGCGCCGGCGGACATATGTGGAACGTGGTGGAGATCGGCGGCGGTGTGCTGCTGGTGGACGTTACCAACTGCGATTCCGGTACCGTTGGCGCACCGGATAAGCTGTTTTTGAAGGTGGGCGAGAAATCTGGCGATACCTATGTCTTTCACTGCGGCTCCCAGACCATCTATTATACCTACTCCGAAGCGGAGAAGGATCTGCATACCGACGGTTATCTGGAGCTGAAGCCCATGTCGGAGCAGCCGCCTGTGGAAAGGGAAGAGCTAACCGTCACTGCCCAGCCTGTAACGCAAAATCTTAAGGCAGGTAAAACTGCCAAATTTACGGTAGAAGCCACCGGCGAGGAACTGACCTATCAGTGGCAATCCTCCACCAACGGCACCTCCTGGAAGAACTGCTCCTCCAGCAGCGCTACCAAGGCGACCTTCAGCTTTACCTCCAAGACCTCCCACAACGGCAATTATTACCGCTGTGTGATCACGGATCATGAAGGAAATGTTGTCTGTACCGATGCTGTACGGCTGTACGTCCTGGGTGTCACCACCCAGCCCAAGACCCAGCAGGTCAAGACCGGCACCACCGTGAAATTTACGGTGAAGGCCACCGGCACCGGTCTGAAATACCAGTGGCAGAGCTCCTCCAACGGCACCACCTGGAAGAATTGTTCCTCCAGCTCTGCGAAGAAGGCTAGTTTCAGCTTCACATCCAAGACCTCTCACAATGGCAACTATTACCGCTGTAAGATCACGGACAGCGAAGGAAATGTGATCTATACCAATGCTGTTCGGCTGTATGTCCTGGGCGTTACCAAGCAGCCTGCAACACAGAAGGTAGCAGCAGGAAAAACGGTCAAATTTACCGTGACCGCTACCGGTTCCGGCACGGTTTACCAGTGGCAGGTATCTACCGATGGCGGCAAGACCTGGAAGAATTGCTCCTCCAGCTCTGCGAAGAAGGCAACCTTCACCTTCACCGGCAAGACCAGCCACAGCGGCAATTACTACCGTTGCCGGATCAAGGATAACGGCGGCAATACGGTCTACACCGATGCGGTGAAATTGTACGTACTGGGCATCACGGAGCAGCCGGTGAAAAAGACCGTTACCAAGGGCAAGACGGCAAAATTCACCGTGGAAGCCACCGGCGCAAGCAAGGTCTACCAGTGGCAGGTATCCACCGATGGCGGCAAGACCTGGAAGAACTGTTCCTCCAGTTCTGCAAAGAAAGCTGCCTTCAGCTTCACCGCCAAGACCTCTCACAACGGCAATTACTACCGCTGCCGTGTGAAGGACAGCGGCGGCAACACCGTCTACACCAATAAGGTGAAACTCACGGTCAAGAAATAACACAAAACCCGGCAAGGAGAAAACCTCCCTGCCGGGTTTTTACGGACGCGCCCTTGCCTCCTCCTTTGGGGGAGGTGGCCGAGCGATAGCGAGGTCGGAGGGAGTGCCGTAATTGTGAAGGACACTCCCCCAGTCAGCCTGTTCGGCTGACAGCCCCCTCATAGAAGGGGCAGAGGTTGCGTCCGCACCGAAAGATTATCTGTAGGGGACGGGTTTCCCGTCCCCGGGTGTCCGCCATCATCGCGGATGGGAAATTTGCAAAAAATACTTGCAAAAATTTGCGGTGGACGTTATAATGAAAACGACAAACGGCGGTTTTGCGAACAATATATTCAGCGCAACTGCGAATAATATATCCGGCGTATAAACGAACAATACAATTATCGCAGCGGAGGAACTGCAATATGGATTACCTGAAAATAGAAGAAGTGGCAGCCAAGTGGGGCATCTCCGCCCGGCGGCTGCAAACACTGTGCAACGAGGGCAAGATCAAGGGTGCCACCCGTTTCGGTCGGGCGTGGATGATCCCGAAAAACGCCCAAAAGCCCAAGGATGGCAGAACGAAAGCCGGTCGAGCTGCCGGCGCTGCCGATATGCCGATGCCGAAAAAGACCCCGTTTCTGCACCTGACGAATCTTTACCAAACTCCCGGCTGTGCCGAAAGCGCCACCGCCGCTCTGGCGGAAAACCCGGAGGCGCAGACGCTGTTTGCGGCAGAGATCGCCTATTCCCGGGGTCAGATCGAAAAGGTCTATGCCAGCGCCAACTATTTGCTGCAGAAGCATTCCGGCTTTTATGCGGTGCTGGCCGGCGGTATGCTGTTGGCGCAGTGTGCTATCTGGAACGGCGACCTGAGCATGTGGCGCAAGGCAAAGATCCACATCGCCGAAGCAAAGGCCGAAAGCGACAGACAGCGGGAACTCATCACGCTGTCACTATGCGCGGTAGACAGTATGCTTTACGATGTAAAGGATTTTCCGGATTGGTTTAAGATCGGCTGCTTTGAGACCCTGCATTGGGACGCGCTGCCGGCGGCAAAGGTGTATTACGCCAAGTATCTGTACGCGACGGCCCACGGTATTGCTGCCCAATCCTTTGAATTGCAGGGCGTTTCCGGTCTGGCGCTGATGGGTCTGCTGCCTGGTACCATTGAGCCGATGATCTCCCAGGCAATGGCGGACAAAACAGTGATCGCGGAGATCTATCTGCGGCTGACCTGTGCGGTCACTTACCACTACGCCAAGAATGATACCCAGGCGATCCGTCATATCGACCGGGCGCTGGCATTGGCGTTGCCGGATAAATTCTACGGTCTGCTGGCGGAATACTGCCGCACCATCGGCGGTCTGCTGGAATATCGGCTGAAGGAGCTGGACCCTGCCGCATGGGATGAGGTGAGCCTGCTGTATAAGGGCTATCTTGCCAACTGGTCAAAGCTCAACAGCCAGATCACCGGTCGGCAGGTCATCGCCAATCTGTCCCAGCAGCAGCGCGCGGTGGCACGGCTTGCGGCATTCAAGCTGTCCGACGCGGAGATCGCCGCCAGACTCCATATGTCCATTTCCGGTGTCAAGCAGGCGATCCGCACCATTAAGCTCAAGAGCGGTCTGGAGAGAGATGCCTTTGCGGCTATCCTTTAATGGCGCAAAAAGTTATATACCGCTGTCCTGGCGTATCCCGAAGCCGGCGGAAAAGTTAGGAAGCACAGGAAAAACATTGTACTTTTTTTCTTGATTTAGGTAATACCCAGGCAAAAATAAATCTGCTATGCTGTTGCTATGAAAAACAACGCATGGCAGATTTTCTTTTTCCGCTGTGTTGAAAGGAGACCTTATGCTTACGAAACCGAAGGAAGGCGACCTGTTCAAAGTGATCCGCATACATGGCAGGACCTTTGAGATCCGCTACGGCTTTTATGAGGAATGTGACCGCACCAATCGCTTCGCGGAGCCTGTGGAGATCTATCCCGATTTTATAAAGGATCCACAATATACAGATGAGGGGCTTCCTTTCGTAACCGCGATCCAAGCCCCCTGCAAAAAATTCAAAGGCGACAAAAATGAAAACAGCACTTGCGAAGAGTGCGAACACTACGAGCATTGCGAAGAACTGCTGGCCATCTGCCGATGCCCAGCCAACCGGAAACAATAATCTGTAAAAGACGGCAAGGAGGATATACAATATGAGAAAAATTAGCTTACTGC
This sequence comes from Oscillospiraceae bacterium, assembly GCA_017436955.1. Taxonomy (GTDB): domain Bacteria; phylum Bacillota; class Clostridia; order Oscillospirales; family Oscillospiraceae; genus Faecousia. The sequence goes on from JAFSCD010000016.1 coordinate 102,365, forward strand.
AAAGAGTGATGGCGCTGTTCCTTTGTTTGGCATTGGTTGCCAGCCTTGCGCCCATGACCGCCCGCGCGGCAACTCCGGTTGCCCAGGCGATCGCAGAAAATACCGTTACCGATCCCAACACAGCAGATGACTGGGAGCATATGATGGGTACCGACACCGACGGCAACCGTTATGCCGGTCGTGTGTGGGCAGACCGATCTGTCTACCAGAATGGAGATACCGTTGTCCTGAACAGCAGGGGAGAGACCAACTCTTCCTTTACGGTTTCGCTGGAAGAGGATGAGGTGTTCCAGGTGATGTTCTCCGTTTTGGGCTCTACCATGACCACCACGGAGACCGTCAGCTCCACTGGTCCTATGGATGTGGTGTTGGTTCTGGATATTTCTCCTTCTATGACGGAGAAAGTGTCCGATGGCGCTTCCCGTCTGCAGACGACAATTGCTGCGGCCAACACACTGATCGACAATCTGCTGAAGCTGGATGATATGCGGCTGGGCATCGTCACTTACAGCCCCAGCAGCGAAGTGCTCCTGCCTCTGGCAGCCTATAATGACGGCATCGTTCTGTCTGCTGATGACACAAACTGTGTGATTACCGTCAAGAATAGCAGTGGCCAACAGTTGAAGGTGGGTCGCGGCAACGGCAGCGGCGGCACCAATCTGCAATCCGGTATTGACACCGGTATGAAAATGCTGGCCGAAGCTTCCAGCCCGAAAGACCGTATGCCGGTCCTGATCCCCCTGACCGACGGTCAGGCAAACTACGCTGTAACAAGCAATTTCTACAATATCTCCGCAGGTTCAAGAGAATACGACGAAGATGGCAGCTCCGGTGTTGTTCTGAGCACCCTGCTGAATGCGGCATACAACAAGGTTTTGGTGGAGAAGCATTATGGCAAGGCGCCCAAAGTTTACGGCGTTACTGTGGACCTGAAAAACAATGCTTTTGCCAATGCGCTGATGGATCCTGCCAATTCTTTCAACAGCAGCAACAGCAGCAGTGCCGTCAAAGAGGCTTATGAAGAGTTTGAAAACTGGGCTGAGGGCGACACAGTAACCATCCGGAAGGGAAGCTGGCTTACAGGATATACCACATGGACCTTTAATCACAATTTCCCCGCCAGCCCTGCTGTGACCACTGCGGAAGTGGCAGAGAACATCAACTATGTGGATAAGCACTACGATGTTTCCAGCGACGAGTTGAATCTTGTATTTACGCAGATTTACAAGGAGCTGTCCTCCGCTGCATTCAACCCCATTACCAGCAGCACCTCCAGTGTTGGCGGTACCGGTGTGGATGATACGCCGCTGATCTATGCTGACTATATCGGCCAGTATATGGAGATCAAGGAGATCGAGGCAGTTACCCTGTTCGGCGCGTCCTACGGCGTTACCAAGCACGCTGACGGCAGCTATACCGTTACGCAAGCCACCGGCACCAACCCCACCACCAACGAGAGTTGGAACACTGCCGATGATATCCGTATTTATGTAACGGAGCAGGCCGACGGCACCCAGAAGCTGGAGATCCATATCAACCAGGAGATCCTGCCCATCATTCTGGAAAAGGTGGATGCCGAAACCGTTGGCAACGTTACCACCTCCACCATCATCGAGCTGACGCAGGATCCTCTGCGGGTGTTCTACACCATCGGTTTGGATGAATCCGTTTTGCTGCCCAATGGTAAGATAGATGTTTCCAAGCTGCAGGGCTATGAGTACATTGACGATGCCAACGGCACGGTGACGTTCTACGCCAGCCAGTTCGGCGAGGAAAATCCTGCCGACGGCGCAGGTGTGGTATACAAGGGTGACAGCCACGTTGGCTTCCAGCCCTCTAATGAGAACAGATACTACTACCATCAGGAGAACCAGGGCATTTTCATCGGCATCACCGACAGAAACGGTCAGAGCGTTTCCATCCCGGAAAACAATGAATACGGCATCGTTTGGGATGAAGATGCGTACACGCTGGACTGGATGAGCTACGATGAGTACCTGACGATGCAGGACGGTATGACGGTCTACACCTATGTGTCCTACTACCATCCGACCCCCAGCACCACCGACGCGGCAAATGCCGCAGAGAAGGTCACCTATCTGGTATATACCGACTGGATGTATCTGAAGGAATCGGTAGCCTTCTATGACAACAATACTGGAACTTACCTCAATGACGGCAAGGTTACCTCCCAGGCCGAGGTGGAGGCATACCTGCAGGCAAATCCCAATGCGGATATCTATGCCGTTCTGGGTGTCGGCTCCCGCCGCACCAGCCGGCTGCACAATATGATGCACGAGAAGCTCTCCAACGATACCGGCACCGCTGTGGAAAGCTACACCCCCGAGTATCTGGAGAACAAGCAGGATCATCACGGCAATGATGTGGTCATCTGGCTGGGCAACAACGGCAAGCTGACCGTGGAAGTGGAGACCGGCATCGCGCTGACCAAGCAGGTCACCGAGTCCATCGGCTCCGCGGATGATACCTACGCGCTGACCGTTACCGTGCCTGCCGGCGTTGCCGCCGAGCCTGTCGTGCTGGATGCACACGGCAACGCTGTGGCGTTTACCTACACCGGTAATGTGCTGACGGTCAACGTTAAGGCAAATGAGACCGTCTATATCTCCGGCATCCCCGGCGGTACGGTCTGCACCATTGATGAGATCATCAGCGGCGATTACTACGTTGACAGCAAGACCGACTCCGTCACCGTGCCCCTGGTAAGCCAGGCAATCAGCAGCGGTGTGCAGTTTGTGCCGGCTACGGTTACCAACGCGCCTTACAAGTATGGCGACCTGACGGTGATCAAGGAGATCGACCACGATTTTGATTCCCTGCCCACCGCAATGGCAAACAAGGTGTTCACCTTTAAGGTGGAGCTCGATCCTTACACCGCCGGCGATCAGTACACCGTGGATAAGCTCAACGCACCCGGCTTTGCCGGCGATACGGTCACCGTAGGCGCGGACGGCAGCTTTACCGTGGAGCTGAAGGACAACGAGTCCGTTACCATCCTGGGTATCCCCGCCGGCACCGGCTATACCGTGACCGAGCTGGTGAATGTACCCGGCTACAGCCCGGTACAGAGAGCGCTGTCCGGCACCATCCAGCCCGACGGCGATCACGATGCCCTCTTTGTCAACGTTTACAGCAATTCTCCCATCACCCCGGAAATCACCGTTACCGGCACCAAGACCCTGCTGGATGTCAACGGCACTTACACCGATAATGAGGACTTCATCTTCCAGCTGCATCAGTATGATCCCGGCACCGACAGCTACGACCTGCTGGCGGAAGCCACCGCCAAGGCCGGTGGAAGCTATGCCTTCCGGCTGGCGGATGTACTGAATCAGCCTTTGGGCATTGGCGACCACTTCTTCCGTGTGACGGAGGTCAGCGGAAGGACCGAAGGTATGAGCTATGATTCCTCCAGAGGTCTGTTCGCAGTACACGTCACCGACGCCGATGCCGACGGCACGCTGGAATACACCGTGGAAAATGTGGGCAATACCACCGTCAGCGGTGATACCGTCACCAAGGATTTTGTCAACACCTACGATGTGGCAAGAACCCACGCGGACATCAAGATTGTCAAGGTCATCGGTCAGAACGATACCGGCGTGAATATTCCGCTGAATCTGTTCCACTTCCAGCTGAAAAACCTGACCTTTTCTGACAATGCACCCCCCATGACGGTCACCACTGATGCTGCAGGCAATGCGGTGATCCGCCTGCCCGAGCTGGTTCCCGGCCAGTATATCTACACCCTGACCGAGGTGGATGATGGTATGCCCGGTATGGTTTACGATACTACCCCCCGTACCGTTATCGTGACTGTGGAAGAAGTTGGCGGCGTGCTGAGCGCTTCCGTTCAGATCGACGGTGTGGATACCGACACCGCCAATTTCCGCAACGATTATATCCTGAACAGCACCTCCTACACCATCAGCGGCAGCAAGCTCCTGCAGGGCAGAGCGCCGGCAAACGATGAGTTCAGCTTCAGCCTGTACGAAACCGACGCCACCTTTGTGCTGGCACCCGGTACCGCACCCAGACAGACTGTAGAAAACGTGGGCGACAGCTTCTCCTTTGAAGCGATCACCTACACCCGGGTCGGTACCTATTACTACAGCGTCAAGGAAGAGAATACCTCTGTTCCCGGCGTTACTTACGATACCACCCATTACCACGTGATCGTTACCGTCAGCGCGGCGGGTGAAGATCTGGTCGTCAGCGATGTGCAGATCCACAAGATCGGTCACAACGAAGATACCTCCGGCCAGATCGTATTCGTCAACGGCTACGAAGTAACTCCCACCCAGTACACCCTGAGCGGCGTGAAGGTCCTCCACGGCCGGGCACCCAGAGCCCATGAATTCAGCTTCGGGCTGTATGAAGGCAATGTTCTGCTGCAGACCGTTACCAATAAGGCAGACGGCAGCTTCAGCTTTGAAAGCATCACCTATACGGAAGCCGGCGAGTACACCTATACCATCAAAGAGATGGAAGGCAATGTACCCGGTGTTACCTACGACGGCGTGAATGCCCCCATTACCGTAACCGTTAACGTAACGGACCAGGGCGGCTATCTCAGCGCCAGCGCGGATGTGGAGAATGAAGCAATTGCCTTCGTGAATACCTACACCCCGGCAAATGCCAAGGTGGTATTCAATGGAGAGAAGTATCTCCACGGCAAGATTTTGGAGGACAATGCCTTTACCTTCCAGCTCTACGTTACCGACCATACCTTTGAGATTACCGACAGCGCAGTGCAGCTGATTGATGAGGAACAGAATGTGGACGGTAAGTTCCAGTTCTCCGGCGAATTCAGTAACCCCGGCACCTACTATTTTGCCATCGTGGAGGATACCTCCGATCCCGTGGAGGGCATCGTGTATGACCGGACCCATCACAAATTTATGGTACACGTCACCGATAACGGCGTTGGCGATCTGCTGGCGACGGTCACCAATGTGACCACCGGCGAGAGCACCGTGGCGGATGTACTGGCAACTGCCGACGTGTCCTTCACCAACGCAACCGACGATCAGGCTGTGGAAAAGACGGTGCAGTTTGCTGATGCCACCACCAATATCGACGGTCTGAAGGTAGAAGCCGGCGACGTGCTGACCTACTACATCGTCTACCGCAACTACACCGGTCACGATGTAGAGGTAGAGATCGAGGATACCATTCCTGCACACACCGCTTATGTGGAAGGCTCCGCTTCCCACGGCGCTACCTTTGCCGGTCAGCACCTGAACTGGATCCTGAATGTATCCAGAGGCGGCAGTGTTACCGTATCCTTCCAGGTAGTGGTGCAGGAGCTGGATGCGGATGATGCCATTACCAATACGGCCATCATCCGTGACGGCGAGAACAGCTATACCACCAACGAGGTCTCCAACCCGGTGGATGCGCCGGAGCCCACTGTACCTCCCACGGAGCCCACCGAGCCTACGGTCGCTCCTACCAGACCTACGGTTGCTCCCACCGCTCCCACCGAGGCACCCACCGAGCCCACCGATGCTCCTGCGGAGCCTCCCACGGAAGCACCCACCCAGCCCGGTGAGCCCTCCGAACCCGGCGAGCCGGATGCACCTCCCATTGTTCCCGACCTGCCCCAGACCGGCGACAGCCTGAACCTGCAGCTGTGGTTTGCCGTGCTGTTCGTGTGCAGCGGCGGTATGGTCATCACCGCTGTCCTCGGCAGAAAGGAAAAGAAACGCCAGCCGGTGCGTTAACCGGCAGGCGTTACCCCATAAAAACAGCCGCTGGCAGTTGCCAGCGGCTTTGTTTTTGGATTATCAGCTTCTTGCCAGACCGTCTACGCTCAGGACGACGCCGGTGATATAGGATGCCTCATCGGATGCCAGGAACACAAATGCGTTGGCGATGTCCTCGGGCTGACCCAGCCGGCGCAGAGGGATCTGGGCGATCATCGGCTCAATGATGGATTTGGGTACGGCCTTCATCATATCGGTCTCGGTGATGCCCGGTGCCACGGCGTTGACACGGATGCCCTTGGGACCCAACTCCCGGGCAAGGGAAAGTGTTAGACCGTTGACGGCGAATTTGGATGCCGGGTAGGCAAAACCGCTGGGCTGACCGTAAATGCTGACCATGGAAGAGGTGTTGAGGATAACGCCTGCGCCCTTTTCCGCCATATATTCCGCAGCCACGCGGCTGGCATTAAATACGCCCTTGACATTCAGATCCATAACCTTATCGAAGGTTTCTTCGGTGTAGTTCAGCAGGGGCGTGCGCTCGGAAATGCCGGCGTTGTTCACCAGAATATCCACGCTGCCGAACTGGGCTACCACTTCAGCGAAGGCTGCCTTTACGGATTCCAGGCTGGCAAGGTCGGGGCTGATGCCGCCGATTTTGGCATCGGGGTACTTTTCGCGGAGTCCGGCAACTGCCTTTTCGGCGTTTTGGGCGGAGCTGGCGGTCAGCACGACGGCTGCGCCTTCCTGCAAAAACCGCTCCACCGTGGCAAGACCGATACCGCGGCTGCCGCCGGTAACAATGGCGACCTTATCTTTCAAACGCATAATAATTACCTCCTGATTTTGATTTTTGGATTGTTATTTTAGGCTGGTCACGGCGGCGGTGATGGAGGAATGTTCGGCTTCCTGACCATACTTGTCCACCTCCAGCTTGTTCTTTTCGCCGTGGGAGAGGCAGCCGGCGCCGTTGGTGCAGCCGCCGATGCAGGCCATTCCTTCAATGAAATTGCCGTCCAGAATACCCTTATTCAGCTTCAACAGCGCGATCTTGCAGGCTTCGATGCCGTCGCAGACAACGGGCTTCAGGTCAAATTCGATATTCTGCTCCTTCAGCGCCTGGGCGACCGCATCCGACAGACCGCCGGTACGGGCGAAAATGCGACCAAAATAGGATGCGTTGTTTAGGGGCGTTTCATCCATCTGGGAGATGAAGAAATCCCGGCTGTCAAACAGCGCCTGCAGCTCCTCAAAGGTCAGCACCGCATCCACATAGGGCTTCACTTCGGGCGTTTGCGCCTCCGCCTTCTTGGCGGTGCAGGGACCGATGAAAACCACTTTGGCGTCGGGATCCTTCTGCTTGATGTACTGCGCCAGCTTTGCCATAGGGGAGGGGCTGTGAGAGATGTATTTCTCAAGCTGGGGGAATGCGGACTTGATATACTGCACGAATGCCGGGCAGCAGGAGCTGGTGAGCATACCCTTTTGCGCCAGCTCTCCGGCTTCCTCCAGCGCCACCATATCCGCGCCCAGAGCCGCCTCCACCACGTCCTTGAAGCCCAGCTTGTGAAGCCCCGTCACCACCTGACCCAGCCTGGCATAGCTGAACTGGCTGGCGATGGAGGGTGCAACGATGGCATAGGCGCTGCCGCTTTTCAGTGCGGCGATGGCGTCCAGAATGTAGGATTTGTCGGTGATGGCACCGAAGGGACACTGATACACGCAGGCACCGCATTGGGTACACTTGCTTCCCTCGATGGTGGCAGACCAATCCTCGTTCATAGAAATGGCCTTGACCTTGCAGGCGCTCTGGCAGGGGCGCTTGCGGCTGACAATGGCGGTGTAGGGGCAGACCTTGATACATTGCCCACATTCCTTGCATTTGGATTTGTCGATGTGGGCAACGTGGTCACTGTCCAGATAGATGGCGCCGAAGCGGCACACGTCCTCGCAGCGGTGTGCCAGACAGCCACGGCAGGCGTTGGTGACCTCATAGCCGCCAACGGGACATTCGTCGCAGGCAATCTCGATGACCTCGATAACGTTGGGATTCTCCTTGTCGCCGCCCATGGCGATCTTGACCCGCTCGCCTAAAATGGCGCGCTCCTTGTACACGCAGCAGCGCATAGTGGCTTCCTTGCCGGGTACAAGGGTCTGGGGAATGTCCATCAGATTCTGCAGCAGCTTGTCCTCCCAGGCCAGCCGGGCGACCTCGCGCAGGACCTTGTATTTCAAGTGCTGAATTTTGGTGTCGAATTTTCTCATAATATCACCTTAAGGGTCGTGGTTATAGAAAAACGATATGTCATTCTGAGCGAAGGCGAAGCCGGAGCCGAAGAATCTACGCATATAATTGGTGCGAAGATCCTTCCGGCTACGCACGGGATGACAAAAAGGAAAGGTATTTAGATACCCACTTCGTCGAAGGTTTTGCCGTTCCACATACAGATGTGGTCGATGCCGTTTTGCTTCAAGATCTCCACACTTTCGTCGAAGAAGGTGGTCAAATTGTCCGCGTGGTGGGAGTCGGCGTTCAGCAGTACCTGACCGCCGGCGGCTTTCAGCGTATCCAGCAGATACGCGCCGGGATAGGGAGTGGTGCGCCAGCCACGGGAAATGGCACCGGTGTTGACCTCAATATAGGGGCAGGCGCGGATCACCCGCTTCAGCGCTTCCCGGGCGAGCGCCTGATAGCGCGGATCTTCCTCGGGGATCAGGCTGAACTTGGTGATCAGGTCAAAGTGACCCACGAAGGTGGGCTTCCACTTCTCCACGTGTTCGCAGACCATGGTATAGTAGCACTCTGCCATCGCCAGCACGTCGCCGTTAAACGCCGTGTCGATGCAGAATTTCTGCTGCTGGGGGCTGTGGTCGATGGCGTGGCAGAAGCCGTCTTTGACGATATAGTGGACAGAAGCCAGAAAATAGTCGAATACGGTAACGTCTGTATCGGAATAATAATCCAGCTCCAGACCGGCGTAAATGGGCATCACGCCGGCATATTTTTCCTTCAGCGCGGCAATTTCCCGCAGATAGGGCGCATAATCCTCCAGTTTCATGCAGTAGCTGGTATCGCAGGCGGTAAAGCTGTGGTCGGAAAAGCCCAGAGAGCGCATATTCTTGCGGATCGCCGCCTGGATATTTTCCTCCATGGTGGATTTGCCGTCAGAATATGTGGAGTGATTGTGCAGATTGGAATAGCGCATAACGGTGACCTCCGTTTTTTGTTTATTACAGTATAGCAAAAAAAGACCATCAGCGCAACCTGGAAATAAAAAGAAAAGGCATCCGTTATCCCGGATGCCTTATTGTTTACAGAGGGCTTTGCTTGATCTTGGCGTAGCGCCGGGGGAACTGGGGCGGTGTTTTGGCGATCTTTCGCAGGATGATGATGCTGTGGGTGGCGCCGTCAATGGTGAAATCCTTGATATCCTCCACCTTCAGCCCCAGCTTGCCCACGGCGTTTTTCGCTTCGTCCAGCTCCTGCCGTGCGGCAGCGCCCTTCAGCGCCAGGACAGCACCGCCTACGCGGACGTAGGGGGCGGTCAGCTCCAGCAGAATGTTCAGCCTTGCAACGGCACGGCTGGTGGCGTAGTCGAATTTTTCCCGATGGTCGGCGACCGCCTCTTCTGCCCGGGCGGTGATGCAGTTTGCCTGCACGCCCAGTTGGGGAAGAATGGTCTCAAGCCAGCTCATCCGCTTGCCCAGAGAGTCCAGCAGCGTCACCTTGACAGCTTCGCCGGCAATGGCCACCGGCACGCCGGGGAAACCGGCGCCGCAGCCCACATCAATGAGGCTTTTGCCCTTCAGGTCGGCGGCGGTCAGTACCGTCAGGCTGTCCAGCAGGTGCAGACGGGCAACGGCGGCAGGCTCCGTAATGGCGGTAAGATTCATCACCGCATTTTGCTCCACCACCGCGGCGCCGAAGGCGCACAGCTTGTCTACGGTTTCCCCGCCCAGGGTAAGACCCAGCGCCGGCAGCTCCGAGAGCAGGGTCTGCTTCATGGTGTTCATTGTGTGTCCCCTCCAACAGTGGGGTTGGTGGTCAGATCCACCCAGTTCTTATCCAGAGGATCAAAGACGTCTTCCTCCTCCTTGTGGGCAGGCAGATAGATCTCCTGGATATACCAGCTCACCAGCAGGTCGGACACCTGATCGTAGGATTCGACACCGGCGTCGTCACCGCTGGCCTTGATGTAGGTATCGTTGGCGGTGTTGGCAATGGCGGTAGCGCCCTTGTCCTGATGCGCGGCGAAGAAATCGTCATATTCTGCCAGATCGGCGCGAAGCTCCGGGGTCATACCGGCGTACAGAGACTGTATAGCGGCATCGGCGGCAGTGGTGCCGACGGTTGCCAGAGCGCTGTAGCAGTAGCGGAAGGCCATGTAGTAGCCGGAATAACGGAATACCACATTGGAGTGGGCATCCGTTGCCAGAAATGCTGCCAGATTGGCGTCCCGCTCCAGGGAGATGCACATTCTGTGCGCCATTTCGTGGCACATTACGAAGGGAATGGTAACAGCGGGGATCTGGGGATTGACAGCGGCTTCGCCGGTCAGCGGCATGGTCATACCGGTGATGCCCATAGAGGTGTACATATCCGCCCAGCCCAGCTTCTTGACGGGCAGGGTGGAGCCGGCGAACACGGAGTAATATTTTTCATAAGCCAGGGTATTGAAGCCCTCGCCGGCCATTTCGGCCATTTCCTCAAAGGCGGGGAAATCCACGGAGCCGTCGGCATTTCTGGGCACCTCCTGGGAAAGCTCGTTGGCAATATCCCGGAAATAGGTGGTAGCCTCCACCAGCTCGGTAACGTTGTATTCGGTCACATTCAGGCGCACATCGTCTGCCAAAGGACCGGCGTAATTATTCAGACCGTAAGCGCCGGTGTGCAGGAAGAAAAGCGTAGAAACGCCGGCAAGTATCCAGCCCAGCCATTGGATAAAGTTCCACCGCAGAACGATCATCAGCACGATGGATGCCAGCAGGGCCGTCACCAGCAGCACAGCCAGGACCTGCCACAGGCAGAAATCAGCACCGCTGGACCAGGTGGCAAGGGAGGTCTGGATCAATCGGGAGGTGTAGGGATAGAACATATCAATGAGCAGGGTATGACTTTCTGCAAAGGCGGTCAGCGCTGCGGTAATGGCGGCAAGAACGCCGGCAACGATGTAGCCACGCCAATATTTCAAAGAGATCCCCTCCTTACAGGTAGAATAAACAGCATATAGCTTTATATAGTATAGCACACTTTTTGCCGCTTGTCTGCCCCTTTTGTAAAATTTTCTTTGCATAGCGGGCAAACCTCTGCTAAAATAGAGAAAAACGGGAAAGGAGCGCATACTATGAGTATTCCCATGAATGACCAGTGCTACGTCTGCCATTTGAAAAGAAATACGGAAACTGCCCGGGCGTTGGCCGGTGAAGCGGCAGCCACCGCCTTTGCCAAGGAGCTGATGCAGCGGTATCTGGATGCGCCAAAGGATAAAAGCTCACCCTGGTTCGGACCGGCGGTTACGGAGCTTTTGGAGAAATATTGCGGTCTGAGGTCAGATCGCTTCCGGGAAGAAAAGGAAATGTCCAACCGCTTCGTGCTGCAGCGGCTGGATGCCATCCGCAGCTGGATCCAGGGCGCGGAGGATCCTCTCTATGGGGCGCTGCAGATGGCGGTGCTGGGCAATTATATTGATTTTTCCGCGCTGAAGGGCGAGGTCAGCTTTGAAAAGCTGGAGCAGATGCTGAAAGAAGCGGAAAGCATCCAACTGGATATGCAGAATTATGAAAAGCTCCGCGCGGATCTTTCCGGGGCGAAAACGCTGCTTTACATCACCGACAACGCCGGCGAGATCGGCTTTGACCGGCTGCTGGCAGAGCAGATCGCCGCCCAATATCCGGACGTGCGGATCACCTTCTGCGTCCGTGGCGGTCCTGCCTCCAATGATGCCACCCGGGAGGATGCCCAGGCTGTAGGAATTCCCTTCCCGGTGGTGGATAACGGCTGCACCGTAGCCGGCACGGAGATCGGGCTGCTGCCGCCGCAAACGCTGCAACTTTTCGATACTGCCGACGTGATCCTTTCCAAGGGGCAGGCAAATGTGGAGACCCTTTACGGCTGCGGACGGAATATCTACTATCTGTTTCTGATCAAATGCCTGCGCTTTCAGACGTATTTCGGCAGGGAAAAGCTGACGCCCATGCTGCTTCGCGAGCGGTAAGTGTTTACTTTTTGACGCAACCGTGGTAAAATAGCAAAAACGGTTTTTCAGGAGTTGATTCGATGGAATTCGATCTGACCTGGCTGCAGGTGGATCTGGATGCGCTGACAGAAAATATGCGTGCTGTCCGCCGGCGGGCCGGCACCGACGTGCTGGCGGTGGTAAAGGCGGATGCCTACGGTCTGGGTGCGGTGAATGTTGCCCGGGCGCTGGAGGACACCTGCGCGTTTTTCGGCACTGCCAACATTTCCGAAGCACTGGAGCTTCGCCGCGGCGGTATTGAAAAGCCCATTTTAATCCTGGGCAGAGTACCTGTCTACGCCCATCCCCTGGCAGTGGCGGAGGATATCCGGGTACCGATCTTTATTTATGAAGATGCCGTGGCGCTGTCGGAAGAAGCGGTGCGCCAGGGTAAGACCGCCAGATTCCACTTTGTTGTGGATACCGGTATGAGCCGCATCGGTTTTCAGGCCACAGAGGAAGCCCTGGCGATGTGCCAGTGCATCCTTAAGCTGCCCAATCTGCAGGCAGAAGGGCTTTTCAGCCACTACGCCACCGCTGACGGTGCTGACCTGACCTCTGCCGAAGCCCAGCTTGCGCTGTTTGAAGATTTTTCCCAAAAGCTGCGGGAACGGGGTATCGAGATCCCCATCCGGCATCTGAACAATTCTGCCGGCATCATCAATTTCCCCGGCAGGCAGGATATGGTGCGCTCCGGCATCGTGCAGTACGGTATGTATCCCAGCGATGCGGTGGATCCCACGCTTTTGCCGGTGAAGCCGGTAATGGAATGGATCGCCAAGGTGGTCTATGTAAAGACCCTTCCTGCCGGACGGCAGATCAGCTACGGCGGCTGCTACACCACCACCCGGGAAACTGTGGTCGCCACATTGCCGGTGGGCTATGCTGACGGCTACCGCAGAAGCCTGACGGACAAGGGTTACGTGCTGATCCACGGCAAAAAAGCCCCCATCATCGGCAGGATCTGTATGGATCAGATGATGGTGGATGTCACCCATATCCCCGAAGTGAAGATCGGCGACCGGGCGGTGCTGATCGGCAAAAGCGGCGATGAGCAGATCACCGCGGATGACCTTGCCCGGCTTACCGGCACGCTGAATTATGAGATCATCTGCGGCATTTCCCGCCGCACACCCAGAGTGTACCTGCGTGGCGGCAAGCCCGTCAGCGAGGTGCATTACCTGCTGGACACCCAGAAAAAATAGAGGGAATGACTATGAAAAAGATTACTTTATCCATATTGAGCGCTGTGCTACTGTGCGCTGTGCTGCTGTGCGCCTGCGCAAACACCACGCCTCCTTCGCAGGAGACAATGCCTACCACTCTTCCCACCGAGCCGCCTACGGAGCCTCCCACGGAGCCGCCCATTACCAAGGTGGCAACGGCAACGGTATCCTCTGTAGGCGATATGCTGATGCATATGCCGGTGGTGAACACGGGCTATGACGAGCAGACCCGTACCTATGACCTGAACGCTATGTTCGACTATATTTCCGATTACACCACCTCGGCTGACCTGATGGTGGGCAATCTGGAGACCACACTGGCAGGGCTTGACAACGGCTACAAGTACAGCGGCTATCCCCAGTTCAACTGCCCGGATTCCGTCATCGACGCTATGAAATCCGCCGGCTTTGACGTGGTACTCACCGCCAATAACCACACGTACGACACCCGCAGCGTGGGCTTGAAGCGGACGCTGGAGGTCATTAAGGACAGAGATCTGTCCTATCTCGGCACCAAAATGGATGCGGAAGAGCCGAATTATATCATCGCGGATTGCAACGGCATCAAGATCGGTCTGATGTGCTATACCTACGAGACCGGCACCGACAATGCCGAAACCGTAGCCCTCAACGGCATCACCCTGACGAAAGAGGACAGCAAGCTGGTAAACACCTTCAATGAAAACGAGCTGGATACCTTCTATGCCGAAATCGAAGAAAACATCACCGATATGGAAGCAGCCGGCGCGGAAGCTGTGATGCTGTATATCCACTGGGGCTGGGAGTATAACCTGGAGCCCAATACCACCCAGAAGAATATGGCGCAGGCGCTGTGCGACCTGGGCGTGGATGTGATCGTGGGCGGTCATCCCCATGTGGTGCAGCCCGTGGAGCTGCTGACCGCTACCGATGATGAAGATCAAAAGACCCTTTGCCTGTACTCTATGGGCAACGCCGTGTCCAACCAGCGGTTGGGAAATCTGTCCAGCGTCAAGACCGCCCATACCGAGGACGGCGCTATGCTGCAGGTCACCTTTGCCAAGTATTCCGACGGCACGGTGATCGTGGAGTACGCGGATGTGCTGCCCTTCTGGGTGTGGATGCACTATGACGCGGATTGGAACAAGTACTATCAGCTGATGCCCCTGGACGATCAGATCGAGGATTGGCAAAATCAGTTCGGCGTGGATAACGATGTGCTGAAAAAGCTGCAGGAGTCCTATGACCGCACCACCGCACTGGTGGGCGAGGGCATTGCGGAAGCCCAGCAATACTACGAAGCCAACCAAAAGGCTGTGGAAGAAGCCCTGGGCGTCAAGTAAAAAATGTAGAAAAACCGCCTGCGACATCGCAGGCGGTTATCATTTGTAGGGGCGACCCTTGCGGTCGCCCGAAACCCCTCTCCCGGGGAGAGGGTGGATTTTGCGAAGCAAAAGACGGGTGTGGAATGGCGTGCACTTGGATTCGGCACAAGCCTTTTGATTATGCTTGCTTGAAAATTTCTGCCCGCATTCCACATCCGCCCCAGTTTGCGAACTGGGGCACCTTCTCCCCGGGAGAAGGGTTAAGGGGACGGCATTGCCGTCCCCTTTTATTTATTCTTTTGTCGCTTGTGTCAAAAGATCTGCCAAGGTAATACCCTCGAAGAATTCGTCGATCATTTGATCCAGTTTATCCCACATCGGTTTCGTGTGGCAGCACTCGGTACGGGAGCAGGCCGCAGGGCCTTGGGAGGTACAGCTGACGGCGTTTAAGGAGCCCTCGGTCAGCTTCAAAATGCTGCCGATGGTATAACCCTCGGGGCTGCGGTTCAGGCGGTAGCCGCCGCCCTTGCCGTGTACGGCATCCACGAAGCCCGCTTTGCTCAGCACCGTCATAATAGATTCCAAATATTTCTGGGACATATTTTCCAGCTCTGCAATTTCCTTCAGCGGCACAAATTCCTCCCGCTGCCGCTGAGCAAGGCATACCATCACCCGCAGAGCATACCGTCCTTTTGTTGATACGATCATTCGCAATGGGCGCAGTGTGCGCAATCAGGGAACTGCTTTTCGTCGTAAGGGATGTTGTTGCGGTCAAAGTAGTCCTTTAGGGCGTTCTTGATGGCTTCTTCGGCAAGAACCGAGCAGTGCAGCTTGTGTGCAGGCAGACCGTCCAGCGCCTCGGCAACGGCCTTGTTGGTCAGCGCCATGGCTTCGTGGATGGACTTGCCCATGATCATCTCTGTTGCCATAGAGGAGGAGGCGATGGCGCTGCCGCAGCCGAAGGTCTCAAACTTTACATCCACGATGATGTCGTTCTCGATCTTCAGATAGATCTTCATAATATCGCCGCACTTGGCGTTGCCTACCTCACCGACGCCGTCGGCGTTTTCGATCACGCCCACGTTTCTGGGGTGCATAAAGTGGTCCATAACCTTTTCACTGTAAAGTGCCATAGTCGATTCTCCTTACAAAATGTATGTTCTCTTGCCGATCTGCAGATCCCGCCATACGGGGCTCATACCCCGCAGCTGCTCTACGACAGCAGGAACGCTGGCAAGAATGTGGTCGATCTCCGCGTCGGTATTGTAGTGGCTTAAGGAAAGCCGCAGGCTGCCGTGAGCAACGTCGTGGACTCTGCCGATGGCCAGCAGCACGTGGCTGGGATCCAGATCGCCGCTGGTGCAGGCGGAGCCGGAGGAGGCGCTGATGCCGTACATATCCAGCAGCAGCAGAAGGCTCTCGCCCTCGATGCCCTCAAAGCAGAAGCTCACGTTACCCGGCAGACGGTTAACGGCATCGCCGTTGAGCGCGCAGTGGGGGATCTGGGAAAGACCGGTGATGAGCCGATCGCGCATAGCGGTGACTTTGGCGGCGTTTTCCTCCAGATGGGCAACCGCTTCTTCCAAAGCGGCGACCATACCGCAAATGCCGGGCAGATTTTCCGTGCCGGCGCGCTTGCCGCGCTCCTGGGCGCCGCCGTCGATCAGATTCGTCAGCATCAGACCCCGGCGGCAGTACAGTGCGCCAACGCCCTTGGGACCGTGGAATTTGTGGGCGGAAAGGGAGAGCATATCAATGTTTTGCTCTTTGACGTTGATGGCGATGTGTCCCACCGCCTGCACCGCGTCGGTGTGGAAGGGAACGCCGGCTTCCTTGCAGATCGCGCCGATCTCCGGGATGGGCAGGATGGAGCCGATCTCGTTGTTGGCGTACATAGTCGTCACCAGGCAGGTGTCCTCCCGGATGGCATCCTTCACCTGCGCGGCGGTGATGTTGTGACCTTCCTTAACGTCCAGAAGGGTGATTTCAAACCCCTCTTTTTCCAGCCGGTTCAGGGTGTGCAGTACGGCGTGATGCTCAAAAGCGGTGGAAATGATGTGCTTTTTGCCCTTGCGTGCGCCCAGCCGGGCGGCGGAAATGATGGCCTGATTGTCGGCCTCGCTGCCGCCGGAGGTGAAATAGATCTCTCTCGGCTCGCAGCCCAAAAGCGCCGCCATTCTGGAACGGGCATCCTCCAGCACCTCTTTGGCCTGCTGACCGATGCTGTGCAGGCTGGAAGGGTTGCCGTAAAACTCTTCAAAACAGGGCATCATCGCCCCGATCGCAGCCGCGCTCATCCGGGTGGTGGCGGCGTTGTCTGCGTAAACTTGCATAGAAAATCCTCCTTGCAGGATCAACCTAGTAATTCCGTAGGTAATATACCAGCATTTACCTACTTTGTCAATAGGTAATTAGCGTGTTTTACATTAAATTATAATAAAAAGAACGGCAGGATTTCCCTTAAATTTCGACATTTTCATCGGTTACATTTTCGCCTGCGCAGGCATATTAAGAAGGCAGACGAAATGGAGGGCTGAAAATGAAAAAATTGACAAAATACACAGCGTTCCTATTGCTGTGTGCCTTATCTTTGCCGGCGAAAGTGTTTGCCCGGGAGCTGATCCCGGTGGGAAAAGTGGTGGGGCTGGAGCTTCAGGATGATACGGTGACGATCGCGGCTTTTGATGAAAATTTGGGCGCGGCGGCAAAGGCTGCCGGCGTATCGGTAGGCGATCAGATCATCCGCATCGACGGAAGCGAGATCCGCACGTCCGAGGACGTGCGCACAGCGCTGGAGAGATCCGACGGCACCGTGGAGCTGTCGGTGTGCCGTGACGGGAAGGAAAAGCAATATTCCCTGACGCCGGAGATCACGGCTTCCGGACCGAAGCTGGGGCTTTATCTTCGTCAGGGCGTTACCGGCATCGGCACGGTGACCTATTATGATCCGGACACCGGCAGCTTTGGAACCCTGGGCCATGGAGTCAACGATTCCGATGGGAACTTACTCAATTTGGTTCGGGGCTATGCATACGATGCCAGAGTGCTGACGGTGCGCAAGGGACGCGCCGGTGATCCCGGGCAACTGATGGGAACGGTGGACGGCGCGTCGCCTATTGGCGTTTTGAGCGCCAATACCGAGCGTGGCGTGTTTGGCACTACGCAGGAAGGCTGGCAGGGCGAAGCCATAACGGTAGCCGGCGCAGACGAGGTAAAAACCGGTGCGGCGGTGATCCGCAGCACCGTCAGCGGTGATACGGTTCGGGAATATTCTGTGGAAATTCTGAAAATTTATCCAAAATCCAAGCAAAACGGGCGAAATCTGCTGCTTCGGGTCACAGACCCGGCGCTTCTGGAAGCCACCGGCGGCATCGTGCAGGGGATGTCTGGCTCGCCCATCATCCAGGATGGCAAGCTCATCGGCGCAGTGACCCATGTGCTGGTCAATGACCCAACCACCGGCTACGGTATTTTCATTGAAAATATGTTAGATGCGGCAGCATAAAAGCCTTCCTTGTGTAAAAGGAGGAGCCCCGCAAGGGCGGAGGGATTAAGGCTCCCTTGTGTAAAGGGAGCTGTCATATTGCCGATTTTAGGCAATATGACTGAGGGATTGTAATATATCAGCACATGTCAATCCCCCAGTCAAAAATCAAAGATTTTTGCCAGCCCCCTTTACACAAGGGGGCCTTTTCCACATCCGCCCGGTTTTTCCTTGCAGATAAAATTTTACTGTGCTACAATAGCCTTGCGAAAAATGTCGAAGGCAGCTGTTTATCTGTATATACAACACTGCGAAGGAGAACATTATGGCTGAATTTCAGGTGAAAACAAAAGGCAACGCCAGCCCCAAGGGCAAACCCAGAGTATACTTTACCTGCCATCCTGCGGATTTTGAGAAGTATTTTGAGAAGCTCTGCCAGGATATTTTCAAGACCCACCAGTGCGCCATTTACTATACCGAGGATATGTCCGCTGTCATCGAAGAGCAGGACAAAGCCACCGACCTGGGCAGCCACAACCTGTTCATCGTGCCGGTGACCTTTAAGCTGCTGACCCAGCCCAACCGGGCTATGGATTCGGACATCCCCTATGCGCTGCAGCAGCATATCCCGGTGCTGCCCTTTATGATGGAGCCGGGTATTGATGCGGTGTACAGCCGCCCGGATAAGTTTGGTGAGCTGCAGTATCTGAATCCCTACAGCACCGACCTGACGGAGATTTCCTACGAGGAGAAGCTGAAAAAGTATCTGGAGTCCGTGCTAATCAGCGATGAAATGGCGCAGAAGGTGCGTGCGGCTTTCGACGCTTACATATTCTTAAGCTACCGCAAGAAGGATCGCCGGCACGCCAACGAGCTGATGCGGCTGATCCACAGCCACCCGGAGCTGCGGGATATCGCCATTTGGTATGACGAATTCCTGACCCCCGGCAAGAGTTTTAAGGAGAGCATCGACCAAATGCTGGCAGACAGCGATCTGTTTGCCCTGCTGGTGACGCCTAATCTATTGGAGGAGCCGGAGGGCAAGCCCAATTTCGTGATGGGCGAGGAGTATCCTGCGGCGAAAAAGTCCGGCATTGGCATCCTGCCTGCGGAGATGGAGGATACGGACAAGGCCGCTTTGGGCGAAAAATTCGATGGCATCCCTGCCTGTGTGAAGCCGGATGATGAGAGCTTCAAGCCCCGGCTGATGGAAGCCCTTTCCCGAATCGCCACTGCTGCCAACGATGATGACCCGATGCACAATTACCTCATTGGCCTTGCCTACTTGGAGGGCATTGATGTGGAAACCGACCGCCAGCGTGGCCTGGAGCTGATTACGAAAGCCGCCGAAGCCAACCTGCCGGAGGCGATGGAAAAGCTGTACGATATGTACAGAGATGGCGCAGGCGTCGCACTGGACTACAGAAAAGCCGTAAAGTGGGCAGAACGGTTGTATAACTATCGCCGGCAACACCTGGGAGAAGAGCACCCGGACACCATCAGGACCCTGAATAATCTGGCGGGGACTTATAGCAAGCTGGGTGACCGTAGAAGGGCGCTGGAACTGGAAGAAAAGGTGTATTCCCTGCGCTGCCGCATATTAGGTGAAGAGCACCCGGATACACTTACATCCCTGAACAATCTGGCGGGGACTTACAGTGGTTTGGGCGACCATCAAAAGGCGCTGGAACTGGAAGAAAAGGTGTATGCCCTGTATTGTCGTATATTGGGCGAAGAGCACCCGGATACACTTACATCCCTGAATAATCTGGCGGTGACTTACAGTGATTTGGGCGACCACAAAAGGGCGCTGGAACTGGAAGAAAAGGTGTATGCCCTGCGCTGCCGCATATTGGGCGAAGAGCACCCGGATACACTTACATCCCTGAACAATCTGGCGGCAACTTACGGTGATTTGGGCAACCTTCAAAAGGCGCTGGAACTGGAAGAAAAGGTGTATTCCCTGCGCTGCCGCATATTAGGTGAAGAGCACCCGGATACACTTACATCCCTGAACAATCTGGCGGTGACTTACGGTGATTTGGGCAACCACAAAAGGGCGCTGGAACTGGAAGAAAAGGTGTATGCCCTGTATTGTCGCATATTGGGTGAGGAACACCCGGACACACTTACATCCCTGCACAATCTGGCGGTGACTTACGGTGATTTGGGCAACCACAAAAGGGCGCTGGAACTGGAAGAAAAGGTGTATGCCCTGTATTGTCGCATATTGGGCGAGGAACACCCGGACACCCTCGGGACCCTGAATAATCTGGCGGTGACTTATAGCAAGCTGGGCGACCATCAAAAGGCACTTGAATTGAAAGAAAAGGTGTACGCCCTGCGTTGTCGCATATTGGGCGAAGACCACCCGGACACTCTCGTGTCCCTGCACAATCTGGCGGTGACTTACAGTGATTTGGGTGACCATCAAAAGGCGCTGAAGCTAGGTGAAGATGCGTATACTTTGTTCTGCCATGTACTAGGAGAAGAACATCCCCTTACCCTTAACTCTATGAGATTTCTGTCGGCACTCCGCAGCCTTATGAAGAAAACCCAGACATTAACTGGCGCTTCCGCACAACAGCCGAGTCAGACGGGGAAGCCGCAAAGGAACCGGCAGATGGCAGAGCTGGAATATATGCTTCTGTGCAGCAAGCTGGGCAAGGAGCATCCCAACACGCAGAAGGCGTGGGAAGCATTGCAACAGCTTTACAGAACGCTTGGTGTATGCCAGCACTGCGGTGGTGCACTTGATGACAAGCAAAAATGCATCAAATGCGGCAAGCCCAAGGACTATTGATATTCGAAAAATGCAAAAAAGAGGACCAGCGGTGGCTGGTCCTCTAAATTTTTATTTACTTCAGGAAGGAAACGCGCTTGCCGGTGCTGAGGAAGTAATCGTCGGAAACCTCCTGCGCCATTTCCTCAATGCTCATCTTTTCGTAGCGCTCCAGGTCGATGGAGTAGATCTTATGCTTCAGGCTGCGCTGCGATACCGGCGGATACAGCATATAATCGCCGTAATGGGCGGTCAAATACAGCTCCCAGTTGTTCATGACCGGCACGGTGATGCCCTCAAACTCCATATACACGGGATTGCCGTAGTATTCCACCGGGAAGCTCTCGCCCTCATAGCCGTAATCGCCGGGCAGGCACACCCAATGGGTGGCGCTGTCGGATTGGTATTTCCGGGCGTTTTTCGTCCACTTGCGGATCATAATGGGGTAGGGGCAGAACACCTTGCGCAGGGCGCGCATAGCAACGGCCTTCCAGTTCTTGAAGCCTACGGGGAACAGCATTTTGGCTGTGTCCATCATATTCTTGCGCATACGGTCGCTGCGTGCGCCGTGCTTCAGGCGCTGCTTTTCGGTGGGTGCCACGCAGTCCAGCGGCAGAATGTCCACGAAGATATTTCTACCCTTTCTCTGCAGCGGAGCGGTGGTCCGGGGACCCAGAACCTCCAGACGGGTGAAGGTGTAGGGGTATGCGTGGGCATTCAGCACGAAACCCTCACGCAGCTGGGGCGGACAGATCTTCAGGAATTTATCGTAGTCCTTACGGGGCATAACCACGTCCAGATCGTCATCCCAGGGGATGAAGCCCTTGTGCCGGACAGCGCCCAGCAGCGTACCGCCTGCCATATAATAGCGCAGGTTATTGGCCTTGCAGATGCGGTCAAACTCGATAAAGATCTTCAAGATCAGAAGCTGCACCTTCTTGCGCATCGCCATATCGGTGTCGATATAGCTGCGGTACAGGAAGGTGTTTCTTTCCCAGCGCTTGTAGGCCTGCATCAGCCGCTTGAGACCTCTTTTGATCTTGCCGCCCAGCCGGGTCAGGGGATAGCCCTTGCCCTTGCCCTTGGCAGCCGCGGCTCTGGCTTTTGCCCGCTTCACAATGCCGCTGCCGTTGTAGGCGGTGGCCTTGCTGAATTTGTTCATCCAGGCGTTGCTTAAGTGCTTGGCGTAGTCAATGGCACTCTTCAGTGCGGTTTCGGCAGACGTGAATTCATATTCCGCCACCGGCTTGCCCAGCAGCACATCCTCCCAGCGGTCGCCGATCTCCTTACGGGCATCGGCGTTGACAGCCTGACGGATCCGGTCGGATACGCCGTTTGTGCAGGCAGGGTCGAAGAACCGCTTCAGCTCGGCTGCGGTGGAATCGGCATCGTCGGGATTGTAGATGCGGAAGCCCTTGTTCAGACCCTTGATCTCATAATCCCGGTAGCCCTTGGCAAACAGCGTGGGCAGACCCTTGGCGATGGTAACGGAAAGAATGTTGGGGAATTCCTGGGCGTTGTCCACCAAAATGGCGCCGGCATAGCCGTCCAGCCGCTTGTGGGGCTTTTCGCACAGCTCCTCGATCACGATATTTTCCGGAAACTCCTCTGCCCACAGCGCATACTGCTCCGCGTCAGCCGCCGACAGCATCTTGCCGATAGGCACGATCCGCAGCACCTTATCCCGGAAAGTTTCGTCACTTTGCAGCAGCGCATAGAAGCTGCGCACCACAACGGTGGTACGGGGAGAGGAGCCTGCGGTCAGCAGGAGCAGCTCCCTGTCACCCAGTACGGCAGGGCTGTAGTCTACATCGGAGTAGGGGTGCAGATAGGGGATATAGGTGGTGCCGTAAATAAACGGATCCAGAGGGAAGCCGGTGATTGCGCCGTCACAAAGAGAAAGCGCATTGACGACTCTCCGCTTGGCAGCGCTGTTGGTAAAGGCTTCGTTGATGCAATCCTTGAAAAACAGGAAACAATGCTTGCCCAGCCCGGTAATCACCTCAAAATCGCTGGCAAAGGTCTTCATTCTGGGCTCCCAGAACAGATAATGGTCGATCTCGGGGTGATCGGTCACGAATTTTGCCAGGATCTCGGGGCGTTCAGAAGGCTTGTGGTAAGCCTTGTCCATAGAAAAGCGGTGGGCCCGCTCATCCACCAGATAGTCAAAAAAGCCCTGACGGTTGTGGGTGATGATGGTGACGTCCCAGCCTCTGTCTGCCAGCTCTACGGTCAGCAGCGACAGCATTTCTGCGCGCATGGTCTCAGCCATGGAGCTGGTGATGACAGCCAGCGTTTTTCTTCTGGGCTGATCCTGCGTATTATCCAAAAATTCGGTGTTCAATATGAACCCTCCTTCAGTATGATGACATTATAATGCGCCTATCATATGCATTGTAACATAGGGAAAATGCTTTGTAAAGTTGTTTCCGGCAGATAAATTGCGGAAACGGAAGGCAATTACTTGCAAACCTGCCCGGCGTTGTAGTATGATAGAGAAAAGTCCACACTGGGAGGGCTGCCCTGCCTGCTGCAGCCCCGACACTTTTTGAAAGGAGAAACGCTATGCACGCAATTGGTATTGATTTGGGCACCACCAGCATCTGCGGTGTGCTGATGGATACGCAGACCGGCAGGGTACTGCGTTCCCGCACGCAAAACAGCAACGCCTTCATCGCCGGCGAATATTTCGAGCGGAAGCAATCCCCGGAGAAGATCATTTCGCTGGCGCGGGAGATTCTGGAGGATCTTCTGGATGACCAAACGCAGGCTATCGGTGTCACGGGACAGATGCACGGCATCGTCTATTATGATGCCGCCGGCAAGGCGGTGAGTCCGCTGTATACCTGGCAGGACGGCAGAGGAAATCTGCCCTTCGGCGACACCACCTACGCATTGTATTTGCGCAGCCACAGCGGCTACGGTCACGTAACGGATTTTTATAACCGGGTCAACGGTCTGGTGCCGGAAAATGCCGTCGGCTACTGCACCATCCACGATTATCTGGTGATGCAGCTTTGCGGCTTAACGCAGGCCACAATCCACGTCAGCAACGCCGCCAGCTTCGGCCGCTTTGATCTGCAGACCGGCAGAACGACTTACGATTGCCGGCAAACGGTGGTGGCGGATTACCGCGTTGCCGGTACTTATAAGGGCATCTGCGTCGGCGTCGCCATTGGCGACAATCAGGCCAGCGTGTTTTCCTCTCTGGCTGACCCGGACAGCGTGCTGGTCAACGTGGGTACCGGCAGCCAGGTCAGTGTGATTTCAGACGAAATTCTGCAAGGTCCCGGCATCGAGACCCGTCCCTATATGGAAGGTAAGTATCTGGCGGTAGGCTCGGCGTTGTGCGGCGGCAGAGCTTACGCTGTGCTGAAGGATTTTTATAAAGCCCTGCTGAATACAGACGATGATGCGGTCTATGCCCGGATGAGCCAGCTTCTGGAGGGCGTGGACGGCACCACCCTGCAGGTGGACACCCGTTTCTCCGGCAGCCGGGAGGATGAGACCCTCCGGGGCAGCATTACCGGCATCTCCACCCGGAATTTTACACCTGCGGAGCTGACCTACGGCTTCCTGGAGGGTATGATCGGGGAGCTGTACCGGTTGTATCAGATCATGGGCGTGCAACGCACCGGACTGATCGCCTCCGGCAACGGTATCCGCAAAAATACAGCACTGCAAAAGGTTGCGGAGCGGTATTTTGGTGCCAAACTGCGGATCCCGGAGCATAAGGAGGAGGCAGCCTATGGCGCGGCCCTCTTTGCCCTCGTCGCAGGCGGCTTTTACGAAAGCGCCCGGGATGTCCAAAGACTGATCCGCTTAAAGGGATAAGAAGGAAGCCGGAAGGAGAAAGAGAGAATGGGGTTCTGGAAGAAAAGCCTTTTGTGCCTGCTGATGGTGGCGTGTCTGCTGATATTCCCGGTGAAGGCGGCGGAAAATACCGTGGATTATCAGTTCACCGGTATGGATGGCAGCAAGGTCACAGCCGCTACTCATCCCGGCACGGTCAAGCTGATCATCTTCACCCATTTGCATACAGGTCACGAGGATACACTGCTTGCCACGCTGCTGAATGCCGATTGGCTGCAGACGGAAGGGCTTTCCGTGATCGTGGTGGATTGGGTGGCGGACAGCGTGGAATCGCTCCGTGCCTGCGTGCAGGAAAATGGTGCCCAGGATGCGCCCATTACCTTCTGTATTGACACCGGCGATGACCTGATGAAATTTCTCGACGCCGCGGGTCTTGTGGGAAACGCGTTTTCAATGCCCGTCAGCTTTCTTGTGGACGCCAACGGCAAGGTGCTGGCGCACCGGATGGGCGAAAGCTCGGATACTGCCTTGCGTGCGCTGCTCAGCGGTCATATTGCCGGCGTTTCGGAAGCGGAAACGGTGACGCTTTCCGTGACCGGCGAACAGCTTTACACCGAGGCGTTTGAAGTGCTGAAGCTGCTGAATCAGCAGCGCAAGGCCAACGGTCTGTCGGCGCTGACGATGGATAAAGACCTTTTGGAAGCGGCTATGCTGCGTGCGGCAGAGACCAATGTTTACTACTCCCACACCCGACCCAACGGAACGGAATGTTATACCGCGTTTCCTTACCGGGCCGGTATGCTGGCAGAAAATATCGCCATAGGCTTTGATACCGCAGCGGAGGTTATGGACGGCTGGATGAATTCCCCGGGTCACCGGGAGAATATATTGACGCAGGAATTTGCTTCTGTGGGTATCGGCGTGTTTATGCACAACGGCGTCTGTTCCTGGGTGCAGCTGTTTTCGTCGGCTGCGGCGACGAAAGCGGAAGCGCCGGCAGATGCGGTGAAAACGGAAAAGGTGGAGCTCCTGCAGACGCATTTGACGGTGAAGATCACGCCCGTAAGGCTGATGATCTCGCCGGGTGCCACCGGGGAGATAGCCTTCCGCGTGAACAATGTGGAATTCACCTGTCACAATGTGTGCCTGGATGGGAAGAATGTGACCTGTCACTCGGATAATACGCAGGTCGCTAAGGTGGATGCCGATGGCGTAGTCACGGCGGTAGCGCCGGGAACGGCGCATATCACGGTGACCCTTGCCGGTACGGACATCTGCGAAACGGTTTTGGTGGAGGTAGGGGAGCATAACTATGAGGAGCGCATCGAGAAGGCACCCACCTGCGGCGAGACCGGCATCGGGCGGTATGTTTGCACTAACTGCGGCGATGTGAAAATAGAGGAGATCCCGAAGATGAATACCCATTCCTGGGACAGCGGCAGGGTCACGAAGGAGCCTACCGAAAAATCGGAAGGCGAAAAGACCTTTACCTGCACCGTCTGCGCAAAGACCCGTACCGAAACCCTGCCGAAGCTTCCGGCGCCTGCGCCTACGGAAGCGCCTACGCTACCTGCTACCAAAGCGCCTGCGGTGCCGCCGACAGAACCGCCGACGGTGGAAACAACTGCGCCCACAGAGGCACCAACGGAAGCGACCACAGCACCTACCGAGACTACGACAATTCCTGCCGAAGCAACGCAAATGCCTACCGCTGCTCCCACAGAGATGACGCAAACGGCGCCGTCGCAGACCCCGACGCAGCCGACCACCGAGCCGGAAACGCAGAGCTATGCGCTGCCGGAGCAGAAGCTGGTCATTGGTATTGCGGTGGCGGTGGTGGCGACCCTTGCCGCCGGCGCGTTTCTGATCTTCTGGAAGCGGAAAGACTGATTCAATACCCTCCCCATCAGGGGAGGGTATTTCCCGTCGGGGCCCCCTTGTTTCGGTTTACATAACACTTCGGTGAGGGCGATGGAAAAATATGTGTGATTTATGCTTGCAAATTGCGTAAAACGGTGGTAGAATACGTCAGGTTAAAATTTAAGCAAAGAAGGCGTAAATTCTCAATGGAAACGTATTTGATCTGTCTTGCCGTCTCAATGGTTGGCGGCTTGATGCTGTCCCGGCTTACGAAGCTGATCCATCTGCCTGCAGTTACGGCTTATCTGGTGGCTGGCTTGCTGCTGGGACCTTTTTGCCTCGGTCTGCTGAACATTCCCGGTTTGGGCTACAGTAACGCCGAGCAGGTGGAGGGTATGCGGATCGTGACCCAAACGGCGCTGGGCTTCATCGCATTTACCATCGGCAACGAATTCCGGATGACGCAGCTGAAGAAAATGGGCACCGGTGCCATCATTATCGGCGTTTTGCAGGCGGTTATTACCACCGTGGCGGTGGATGCTGTTTTGATCGGTCTGCATTTCTGCTTCCCTGATTTGATATCCATTCCCGCTGCCATTATTTTGGGCGCTATTGCTTCGGCAACCGCACCGGCAGCCACCTTGATGGTCGTCCGGCAGTATAAGGCAGATGGTCCGCTGACCAAGCTGCTGATGCTGGTGGTCGCCATTGACGATGCCGTTGGTCTTTTGCTGTTTTCCGTGTCCTTCGGTATCGCCTCCGCGCTGTCCAACAGCCAGATCAGCGTGATCGGCGTGGCTGTGGAGCCGCTGCTGGAGGTAGTGCTGTCGCTGGGGCTGGGCGCTGTTATGGGCTGGCTGCTGAACTATGTGGAGCGGTTTTTCCACTCCAGAAGTAAGCGCCTTACCATTTCCGTGGCTTTCGTGCTGCTGACCGTTGGCCTTTCCATGCTGAAATTCCAGATCGGTCAGGTGCATATCAGCTTCTCGCTGCTGCTGGTGTGTATGATGACCGGCACGGTGTTCTGCAATATTTGCGACACCTCCGAAGAGCTGATGAACCGTGTGGACGGCTGGACGATGCCTCTGAACATTCTGTTCTTTGTCATTTCCGGCGCGGAGCTGGATCTGACGGTGATCGCGCAGCCGATGGTACTGCTGGTAGGCGTGGTGTATGTGATCGCCCGGTCTTTGGGTAAATATTACGGCGCGTTCACAAGCTGCCGTCTGTCCGGACAGAACAAGCTGATCACCGATAATCTGGGCATCACCCTGCTGCCCCAGGCCGGTGTGGCGCTGGGTATGGCGATGACCGCATCGCTGATGCCGGATGGCGCGATGATCCGCAACGTGGTGCTGTTTGCGGTGCTGCTGTATGAGCTGATCGGACCGACGCTGACAAAGCACGCACTGCTGCGTGCCGGCGAGATCAAGCCCGAGGGTCGTACCAGCGCACGAAAGATCAACGAAAAATGAGGATAAAAATGACCGGTCGTCCGACCGGTCATTTTTTGCAGCCCACCGCGCTTGCGGACGCGCCATCCGGCGTCAGCGAAGCAGAAGCCCGATGCAGCGGCACAAATGGTTTACATAACATTAAAAAGCGGGCGGAGGAGAGGGCTCCTCCGCCTTGGGGGTCACTGCAGCCGGGTGATGATCAGCTGTGCCGATACGGGCTCGGTGCCGCCGGCAGTGGGCGTCAGCGTGATGGCATCGGCTGTACCTTCGGGATTGCGCACCGTCAGTACGGAATCCGCTGCGGTGGTTTCGATCAGCGCTGTCCCTACGATCTGCGAGCCGCCGGTATCCCGTCCGGCTACGGTGTAGGTCAGCTCCTCGCCGTTCAAGGTCAACACCAGCTGACCGGATTCGGCGGCGGAGGCAGTAAACTGCACCTGATACACACCGGGCTCTGCCAAAACAAAGGTGTCATCCGCAGAGCGAGTGATGCCCGCGCCGCTGGCAGGACCGTTCCGGGGGAAGCTGACATCTGTGCCGGCAGTAATGGGGTCCGGGTTATCCGGCGGCATCAGAGCATAGAAACTGGCAAAGTCCAGCACCGTTCCGGCAGGACCCGGTTCGCCTTGAGGTCCCTGGGGACCAACGGGACCGGCTTCGCCTTGCGGACCTTGAGGTCCGATCTCTCCCTGGGGACCTTGCGGACCAACGGGACCCTGGGGACCGATGGGACCGATCTCTCCTTGCGGTCCCTGGGGACCAGCAGGACCTTGCGGACCGGCAGGCCCGGTTTCACCCTGGGGTCCCTGCGGACCGATGGGACCGGGAATTCCCGCAGCGCCCTGGGGACCGGCAGGTCCAGGAACGCCGGCAGGACCCTGCACACCCTGGGGACCCGGTGCGCCCTCCGGTCCCTGGGGACCGGTCAATCCCCGTGGCCCGGGGATACCCTGGGGACCTTGCGGACCCCGCGGTCCAACCGGACCTCTGGGACCCTGAGGACCCTGCGGACCTTGCGGTCCGGGAGGACATACGCCGCAGCAGCACCGATCCGGACTGCCGCAATCGCTTACAGGGTAGCGCTTGCAGGAATTGTCGTCAAACTGGGCGGCGCAGCCTCTTTCGTTGTAACTGTATCCAGACAATCCAATCACTCCTTTTTTTCAATCGTTACAGTATATGCGCGGATCAAAAAATTGCCACCGAATGCCACTTGAAAACCGGCGGCAGCGGTGGTAGAATATGGGAAGATAAAAGGAAAGAAGGCAATCTCTATGAACAAAAAGATTCGTTGGATCACGGAAACTGCTGCTATGCTGGCGCTGCTGATCTGTCTGCAGTGGGTGGGCTCGCTGATTCCCAATCAGCTGATCAGGCAGCTGATCACCGGCACCTGCGTCAATGCCGTTCTGGCGGTAACCGTTCTTCTGGTGGGTATGAGCAGCGGCATCACTGTGGCTCTGATCTCTCCGGTGTGCGCATTTGTGTTTGGTATCGCACCGAATTTTATTACCGTCGCGCCCATTATGCTGGGCAACGTGTGCTTCGTGGTGCTGCTGAAGCTGCTGATGTGCAGGAAGCTCTGGCGGCAGATCCTGGCGCTGATCGCCGCGGCTGTGGTGAAATTCGGCGTGCTGTACATTCTGGTGGTTCAGGTCATCTGCGTAATGCTGAAGGATGATCTGCTGGGCAAGAAAATTGGCGAGATCGTCGTTCTGGGACCGAAGATGCTGGAGTCCAATATGCTGCCGCTGATGTTCAGCTGGCCCCAGCTGGTGACGGCTCTGGTCGGCGGCACTCTGGCGCTGCTGATCGTCCCGACCCTGCGCAAGGCTTTGCATAAGTAAAAAACACCCCCGAAGGCAACCGCCTTCGGGGGCTTCTTTCCGTTTAGTCGAAATTTTGGGCGTAGGGCGGGAGCAAGCCCCCGCCCTACGATATTGTTTTTTAGGAAATACTCACACTTTTTCGCATAGCGCTGATGGCGCTTTTCTCCAGCCGGGACACCTGCGCCTGGGAGATGCCCAGGGAGCCTGCCACCTCCATCTGGGTCTTGCCGTCGTAAAACCGCAGCGAGAGGATCTGCTTCTCCCGCTGACCCAAATTGCTGAAAGCAGACCGCAGAGTGATATGCTCCATCCAGTTCAGCTCCGTATTTTTGTGGTCTGACACCTGATCCATGACGGTCAGCGGATCGCCGCCGTCGGAATACACCGGATCGTGCAGACTCACCGGCGCGCACACCGCGTCCAGCGCCTCGCTGATATCCTCCTGGGGCAGATCCAGCTCTTTGGAAATTTCCTCCAGGGTGGGCTCCCGTCCAAGCTGCAGCAGCAGTTGCTCCTTGCACTGCAGCACCCGGTACGCCACGTCCCGGATGGAGCGGCTGACCCGGATGGCGCTGTTATCCCGGAGGTAGCGCCGAACTTCGCCTGCGATCATAGGCACTCCGTAGGTACTGAAGCGGACATTCTTGGTGGGGTCGAAATTGGAGATGGCCTTGATGAGCCCGATGCATCCCACCTGAAACAGATCGTCGGGGCTTTCGCCCCGTTTGTCAAAGCGCTGGATCACGGAAAGCACCAGACGGAGATTTCCTTCGATCAAGGCTTGCCGGGCGCTTTCGTCACCTTGCTGCGCCTGAAGCAGCAGCGCGTCCATTTGCGCGGGGGAGAGGGTCTTAAGCTGTGCGGTGTTCACACCGCAGATCTCTACTTTGCCCTGCATAGTGTTCCTCCTGAGGGAAATGGTAATACCAGTATTTCCATTTCCACGCGGAAGATACCGTGTGCCGTTTGGCACTTTTCACAAAGTTTTCAGGAAGGAAATGGCAGGCGGCTGCCATTCTTCGACGGCGCTGCGCAGAATCGCAACTTTTTCACCAAAAAGCGGAAAAATTATGTGCCGAAATGCTGTTTCCGTAACACGGAAGCAAAGACCGCGCCTTCTGCATAATGTCGCATTTCACGCATCAAATTTCAGGGGCAGGAATGGGCTTTTTCAGGAAATATTTATGTTATTCCCGAACTTTTCCACATTATCCACAGGTTTGTCCACAGACCGGGCTTTCAAAATAACCGGAATTTTCATACGAAACGGTTTACATAAGAAATTTCGACACCATCCGACAAACTCCCCACTTTTTCGCCAATGGTAATTTTGACAGTGAACAAAAATTCACCGGGAAATTGCCGCTTGACAAGCATTTTCAGGCGAAAAAGAGGCGATTTAGGCAAAATTATAGTCGATATTGACAAGTGGGAAATTATACCATATAATAGTGGTGGTATCACCAAATAATAAAATGTATTTGAAAGGATGGCGAGAAAATGAGGCGTTCTGTTTTTGACCGAATTATTGCAACAGTAATACTTTTAGTAGTTTTAGCCGGCACACCGCTGAGGGTTTCTGCTATTCCTACATCGTATGAACTCAATTTTCCGATTGTCCAGCAGCAAAATGGCAGTTGGTGTTGGGCGGCTTGCGGCAGTGCGGTGGCAAATTATTATGGATGGAGCATTTCACAAGGTCAATTTGTGTATGACTTGCGTGGAAATCTTCTTGAGCAAGGCGGAAGTTTGAATGATATAAAAAATGGGTTGATGAATTACTCTATTCGATCCACCTTTCTTGAGGGAGTAATGACCTTATCGCAAATTAGTTCACGAACATATAGCGCACGGGAGCCGATAGTGGCGGCGTGGTTTTGGAGAGCTGGCGGCGGACATGCCGTTGTGATAACCGGATATATTAATAGTGCCGCACTTGGTGGACAATGCGTGGTTTATATGGATCCGTGGTATGGAAGAATCCATACGAAAGACTATGCAGAGTTTGTTGGCTCTGGAGAGCATACTTGGGGCGGCTCGTTGGTGAATGTTCAGGAAATATAAGGAGGTGCCGTTATGAAACGCTTAAGAAGCATTGTGGCAATTTTATTGTGCCTCTCCCTATTCTTTACAGTTACTCCTGCAATAGCGGCAGCGACAGAGCTGAAAGAATCTCCTGCCGAGAAACAGGCGGAAGCAACAGCAGAGCTGAAGGAATTTGCTGCCGAAACAGTGCTTCCCTTCATCAAGGGCTGGCTGAAATCAAGCGGTGCAATAGGCCGAGACTTTGAAACAACAGAGGAAATAGATGCACTGCAGCTGGGTGCTGTTTTCCCAATCTACAGTTTCAAAAGTGAAACGAGCTTTGCAAAAACGCAATCCCTATCCGAGGCAATCTATATGACAGATCGATGGATGATGCTCGCCTGTACGCCAGAAGGAGAAGCAAAATGGTATGCGAGGATTGGGTACAGAGACGGTGGGTATTATTTTGTCGATGAAGGCTGCGCAGTTGGTTTAGGGCAGGCATTGGGGGTGTTTAACACTATAAACAGCGAAAAAAAGTTGGATGTTGATCCAACTGTCATCTATTATAGACCATACGAAATGATCGTTATGGAGGTTATTGATAGCGAAGAATATGTCATCACTGCAGGAGAAACGCTGGACAGTTCTTATTTGAATGTCACGGATTATCAATATCTGCCCTGTGGAATGGATGCAATCAAGGAACTGCGTTTAATTGAAGACAGAAATATCTCCAATGAGAAAAAAGATCTTGAAAATATTGCTTTGGGAGATCCGGGCTTGTTCTGGCTAACGGCATCTGAACAACCCCAGCCCAAGCTGGCGCTGGAAACATGGCATATTCTGCTGATAGGCGGCGCTTGCCTGGCAGCGATTGCTGCTGCAGGTCTGGTGATTGTCAGAAAGCGCAAAGAAAAACAATAAGCAGCAGGGGAGGGCTAAGCCCTCCCTTTATTTTTTTGCGAAAAAATCAAAAAAATTTAGAAAAAGGGATTGATTTTATAAAAATCACGCGCTATAATGTGTATCTGTATGAATACGTTTGGGAACAGGAGGTGTAACCATGCCCAACATTAAGTCCTCCAAGAAGGATGTCATTCGCTCCAAAGTTGCTTATGAGAAGAACAAGGCTAATAAGTCCGAGCTGAAGACCTGCCTGAAGAAGTTTGAGGCCGCTCTGGCTTCCGGCGACAAGGCTGCTGCTGAAGTTGCTTACAAGGCTGCCGTCAAGGCTGTTGACAAGGCTGTGACCAAGGGTCTTCTGCACAAGAACAATGCTGCCCGTAAGAAGAGCAGCATGACCCTGAAGCTGAACAAGCTGGCCTGATTTCTCTGAAAATATCTCCTTCCGAGCATAGCTTGGAGGGAGTTTTTTCATTATATACGGTCTTTTCGCAGTGGCGATTCATGAGAAAACAATGTATGATCGCCACCGGCAATCATTGGACTTTTGCTTCGCTGTGCGAGGCACCACGACCGAAACCTCGGCCCCCTCAAAGGGGGAGGCAAAGGGCGTCCTGTTCATTGCACAATTGCCAAAACCGGAAAAACGTGCTATACTAATGAGAAAGGAGGTGGGAAGATGGCAAAGCTGACCGATCCCGTAACCATACTCAAGGGCGTGGGTCCTACCATGGCAAAGCGCTTTGCCCAGCTGAATATCTTTACCCTGCAGGATCTGATCTGCCATTTTCCCCGGGGCTATGAGGATCGTACCCGGCTGGTCACCATCGACAAGCTGGAGGTGGACGTGCCTGCCTGCTTTAAGGCAACGGTGATGAATACGCCCCGTACCGCCCATATCCGCAAGGGTCTGGATATTACCCGGGTACAGATCGCGGATCATACCGCCCGGCTGAACGTGACCTTTTTCAACAATAAATTCGCCGCGGAGCAGCTGCGCTACGGCGAGGAATATATTTTCTACGGCGCGGTTTCCGGCGATTTTGTGGGCTACAGTATGACGAATCCCGTGTTTGAGCGCCTGGACGCCCAGCCCATCGCTACCCGACGGGTGCTGCCCATCTATCCGCTGACCGCCGGTCTTTCCAATGCGGCGGTGCTGAAGGCGGTGCGGCAGGCGCTGAGCATCTGCGATCCGCCGGCAGAGATCTTGCCGGAATCGGTGCGCCGGGAATACGGCATTTTGGGCGCTGACCGGGCATATTACGCCATCCACGAGCCCCAATCCATGGCGGAAGCGGAAATGGCGAAAAAGCGGCTGATCTTCGAGGAGTTTTTCGTGTTCTCCGCCGGGCTTTCCCTGCTGCGTGCAGAGCGGGCAAGAAAAACCGCCAAGCCCTATGAAAAGCTGCATTTGCAGCCCTTTCTTGACAGCCTGCCCTTTACCCTTACCGGCGCCCAAATGCGTGCCATTGATGAGATCTTGAAGGATCTCGGCAGTGGCGCTGCCATGAACCGGCTGGTGCAGGGCGATGTGGGCAGTGGCAAGACCATGGTGGCAGCAGCTGCAGCATATTGCACCGTGCAGAATGGTCATCAGGCGGCGATGATGGCGCCTACGGAAATTTTGGCAGAGCAGCACTATCATTCCTTGAGCAAGCTGTTTGCGCCTTTGGGTATATCCGTCGGTCTGCTCACCGGCTCTATGACGGTAAAGCAGAAAAAAGAGGTGCGCGAAGCCATTGCGTCCGGTCAGGCGCAGCTGATCGTGGGTACCCACGCGCTGCTGTCGGAGGCTACCGTGTTCCGGGATCTGGGGCTGGTGATCACCGATGAGCAGCACCGTTTCGGCGTTGCCCAGCGAGCCAAATTGTCCGCCAAGGGGCAGGATCCCCATCTGCTGGTCATGTCCGCAACCCCCATCCCCAGAACGCTGGCGCTGCTGATGTACGGCGATCTGGAGGTGTCCATTATCAATGAATTGCCACCCGGACGGCAGCCGGTGGAGACGTTTTTGGTGAACGAATCCTACCGGGCAAGGATCAACGCCTTCATCCGCAAGCAGAAGCAGGAAGATCACCAGACCTTTGTGGTCTGCCCGGCGGTGGAGGAAAGCGAGGAGCTTTCCGTTAAAGCGGCAACGGTTTGGGCAGAAACCCTGCAGCAGACCGTATTCCCCGACCTGCGGATCGCTCTGATCCACGGGCAGATGAAAGCCGCCGAAAAGGAAGCGGCGATGGCCGCCTTTGCCCGGGGCGAAGCGGACGTTTTGGTGGCGACTACGGTGATCGAGGTGGGCGTGGATGTACCCAATGCCACCTTGATGGTCATCGAGGATGCTGACCGGTTCGGACTTTCCCAGCTCCATCAGCTTCGGGGGCGCGTGGGTCGCGGCGGCGCAAAGAGCTACTGCATCCTGACCTCACAGAACCGCAATCCCGATACTTTGGGGCGCTTAAAAGCCCTGTGCAGGACCACCGATGGCTTCCGAATTGCAGAGGAGGATCTGAAGCTCCGGGGACCCGGCGATTTCTTCGGCTCCCGGCAGTCGGGTCTGCCTACCTTCCGTGTGGCGAATTTGAGTATGGATCTGCAGACTTTGAAGGATGCCCAGCAGGCGTCTGCCCATTGGATCGATACCGAAGGCACCGCCGAAACGCCCGAGGGCATCGCCCTGCGGGCACGCATCGGCGAGCTGTTCACAAGAGCAGAAGGCACGATGAATTAACAATAAAACCCAGCCGCAAAGCGGCTGGGTTTTGGTTTGCACTGAAGGATTGGTCGTAGGGGCGGATGCCTACATCCGCCCGCGGGTCGATGTGGGCATCGACCCCTACAAGTTGTGCTTGAAGGTGGAATTTTGACCGCATTTTGGCGGCAAATAAAAAACACTTGTAAAATTGATTAAAATGATGTAAAATAGTAGGACTGATAATTTGCAATTCACCTTTTGGGAGGAATATAGATATGGAAAAACCCATCGTACTTGTAATTATGGACGGCGTCGGCAAGGGTGACGGCGGCAGCGGCGATGCTGTTGCGGTTGCCAAGACTCCTACGCTGGATCATCTTCTGGCTACCTGCCCCCATACATACCTGAAGGCTCACGGCACCGCCGTTGGTCTGCCCTCCGATGAGGATATGGGCAACTCCGAGGTGGGTCACAATGCCCTGGGCTGCGGTCAGGTATATTCCCAGGGTGCCAAGCTGGTTGGCGAGAGCATCGCAAACGGCGCCCTTTACCAGGCAGAAACCTGGAAGAAGCTGATCGCCAATGCCTGCGCAGGCAAGGCGCTGCATTTCCTGGGTCTGCTGTCCGACGGTAACGTCCACTCCAACATCAACCACCTGATCGCCCTGCTGCGGCAGGCAAAGGCCGAGGGCGTGAAGAAGGCCTACTGCCACATTCTGCTGGATGGTCGTGACGTGCCTGCCACCTCCGCTCTGGAGTATGTGGCTATGCTGGAGGAGGTTCTCAAGGAGCTGTCTGCTGACGGCTGCGATTACGCCATTGCTTCCGGCGGCGGACGTATGCAGGTCACTATGGATCGCTACGAAGCCAACTGGGGTATGGTGGAAAAGGGCTGGCGCACCCACGTGCAGGCACAGGGCCGCACCTTCGGTTCTGCCGCTGAAGCCATTGAAACCTACCGGGCAGAGACCGGCTGCATCGACCAGGATCTGCCTGCCTTCGTGATCGCCCGTGACGGCAAGCCCGTGGCACCCATCGCCAACGGCGACAGCGTGATTCTGTTTAACTTCCGCGGTGACCGCGCCCAGGAGATCTCCCTGGCTTTTGACCGCAAGGATTTTGATAAGTTTGACCGTGGCGACTACACCGGCGTACTCTTTGCCGGCATGCTGCAGTATGACGCGGATCTGAACATCCCGGAAAATTACCTGCTGCAGCCCCCTGTCATCACCAACACCCTGACGGAGGTGCTGTGTGCTGCCGGCGTTACCGAGTACGCCGTATCCGAGACCCAGAAGTACGGTCACGTCACCTATTTCTGGAACGGCAACCGCTCCGGCAAGGTGGATGAGTCTCTGGAGGTCTACGAGGAGATCCCCTCCGACGTGATCCCCTTCGAGCAGGCGCCGGCTATGAAGTCCGCGGAGATCACCCTGAAGATGGTGACGGCGATGGCTTCCGGTCAGTTCCGGTTCCTGCGCTGCAATTTCCCCAACGGCGACATGGTGGGTCATACCGGCGTGATGGAAGCTGTGGTTTACGCCATGGAGTGCGTGGACAACGGTCTGAAGGCCATCATCGAGGCGGCTGACAAGTACGGCTACACCGTGCTGATCACCGCTGACCACGGCAACGCCGACCAGATGACCGAGACAAAGAAGGGCAAGACCTCTGTCCGTACTGCCCACTCCCTGAACAGCGTTCCCTTCATCATCTATGACAAGGACAATGAATGGACTGTCAAGGACGGTGCTTACGGTCTTGCCAATGTGGCACCCACCGTTGTGAAGATGATGGGTCTGACCGCGCCTTCCTGCTGGGAAGAGAGCATGGTCTGATAAATTCAAATTTCCTTAGGAGGTACTGATTTATGGTTCGACACAAGAATGAAAGCGGCTCTGTCAATGTCAGCACCAATGTATATGTAGATATCGCCGGCACTGCCGCAACCAACTGCTTCGGCGTCAAGGGTATGGCTGCCCGCAGCCTGTCTGACGGCGTCTACCACCTGCTGCGCAAGGAATCCATGGGCAAGGGCGTCCGCGTGGAATTCCACGAGGATGATACCATCTCCATCGACCTGCACATTATGGTGGACAACGGTGTGAATCTGAACGCCGTAGGCACTTCCATCATTTCCGAGGTGCGCTATGTGGTTACCAAGTGCACCGGCACCCAGGTGCGTGCCGTGAACGTATACGTCGATTCGATGATGATCGGTTAATGGAGGTAGTCTAAATTGAAACAAACTATCAACGGAGCCGATCTGCGCCGGCTGATCATCAATGCAGCCGCCGGAATCGAGAATAACAAACAGGCTCTGAACGATTTGAACGTGTTCCCGGTTCCCGATGGCGATACCGGCACCAATATGTCTATGACCATCAACGCCGCTGCCGCGGATCTGCGCAAGACAGAGGATCCCACTCTGGAAAAGGCAGCTGCCACCGCCGCTTCCGCAATGCTGCGTGGCGCCCGTGGTAACTCCGGCGTTATCCTGTCGCTGCTGTTCCGCGGCATTTCCAGAAAGCTGAAGGGCGCTGAAAAGTGTGACGGCGTTCTGTGGGCGATGGCGCTGCAGGAAGGCGTGGACGCGGCTTACAAGGCGGTTATGAAGCCTGCGGAAGGCACCATTCTTACCGTTGCCCGTCTGGCTGCCGCCAAGGCAAATCAGGCTGCCCAGGAGAACAATTATATCGAATTTGTCCACGAGGCTGCTATTGCCGAGGCAAAGGAAGCACTGGCAAACACCATCAATCAGAACCCAGTGCTGAAAAAGGCCGGCGTTGTGGATGCCGGTGGCAAGGGCTGGCTGGTGGCGCTGGAAAGCATGCTGCTGGCACTGCAGGGTGAGGATATCATCGTGGCGGAACCTTCCGGCGATGAGGGCAAGGAAGCCGCGGATTTTGCGGATTTCGACACCGAGGACATCACCTTTACCTACTGCACCGAGTTTATCATCTCCCGGGAGAATGATCTGGATCCCGAAAAGCTGAGAGATTTCCTGTCCAGTCTGGGCGACAGCCTGGTGCTGGTGGATGATGATGAGATCATCAAGGTTCACGTACACACCAACGACCCAGGCAAGGCGCTGCACGAGGCCATGGACTACGGCTCCTTCGTGACGGTCAAGATCGAGAATATGCGCCTGCAACACACCGAGAAGGTGGTCAGCGAGAACGAGCGAGCACCCAAGATCGCCGAGCCGGAGAAGGCCTTTGGCGTTGTCTCCGTCTGTGTGGGCGACGGTATCGGCGAGGTGTTCAAGGATCTGGGCGTAGACGGACTGATCTCCGGCGGACAGACCATGAATCCCAGCACCCAGGATATCCTGGAGGTAGTCAATACCGTTCCCGCGGAAACGGTGTACGTGCTGCCCAACAATAAGAATATTATTATGGCCGCCCAGCAGGTGGATGCCCTGACACCCAAGAATGTCATCGTTATCCCCAGCAAGACCATTCCCCAGGGCGTTACCGCTATGCTGAACTTCAACCCCGACGGCACCAGCGAGGAAAATGTGGAGGCAATGACCGAGGCTATGGCATCCGTGGATACCATGCAGATCACCTATGCCGCCCGCAATTCCGATTTTGACGGCTTTATGATCCACGAGGGTGACTATCTTGCCATCCACGGTGGCTCTCTGTTTGGCACCGGCAAGGACATCAAGGCGCTTCTGAAGGCGCTGGCAGAGCGTGTCAACAAGGATGATAAGAGCTATATCACCATTTACTACGGTGCCGATGTGACAGAGAAGCAGGCACAGAAAACAGCGGATATCTTTGCGCAGGTCTGCCCCAATGCAGACGTGAATCTGCTTTGCGGCGGACAGCCGGTCTATTACTACCTGATTTCTGCGGAATAAGCGTCAAAACGCCCACTGGAGTGGGCGTTTTTGCGATATTTGCGTTTTCCCCTGCATAGACTAGGCAGAAGGAGGGAGAATATGCAGCTTCCAAAGGGTGGGATCGTTGGCAAAACGGTGTCCCATATTCAGAAGATCCGGAAAATGGGCATCCCCGGTCACGCCGCCAATGCCGGCTACTTTATCGTGCTGTCCATTTTCCCGGCGCTGGTGCTGATT
Source organism: Oscillospiraceae bacterium (assembly GCA_017436955.1). Taxonomy (GTDB): domain Bacteria; phylum Bacillota; class Clostridia; order Oscillospirales; family Oscillospiraceae; genus Faecousia. The sequence continues at coordinate 141,795 of JAFSCD010000016.1, forward strand.
TTAAGTATTCTGCGCTATACAGACCTTGATGCCGGGGATCTGGTAAGTCTTTTGGAAGGCGTGATCCCCCAGGCGTTGCTGCCGACGGCGGAAAAGCTGATCATCAACACCTACGCCCAGACCTCCAGCGCCGTGGTGTCCATCTCGGCGGTGGGCGCGCTGTGGTCTGCCAGCCGTGGCGTGTACGGCGTGCTGGTGGGCTTAAACGCCATTTACGGCGTGCAGGAGGACCGGGGCTATTGGTATACCCGGGGCATCAGCGTGGCGTATACCTTCGCGCTGCTGATCGTCCTGCTGCTGACGTTGATCCTGAACATTTTTGGCGAGGCGCTGCTGACCGCGCTGGAGGAAAGTCCGCCGGTGCTGTGGCGGCTGCTGACAAGTGTTGTGAATTTGCGGTTTTTCCTGCTGCTTTTTCTGCAGACAGGGCTGTTTACTGCCATTTTTATGGTGCTGCCCAACCGGAAGAACAGCTTTTCCGACAGCTTTCCCGGTGCGGTGCTGGCAAGTCTCGGCTGGCTGATCTTCACGGAGCTGTTTTCCGTGTATGTGGCACATTTCCGGAGCTATGCCACCATTTACGGCTCGGTATACACGGTGGCGCTGGGCATGCTGTGGCTGTATTTCTGCCTGCTGATCCTGTTTTACGGCGGCGCGCTGAACCGTTTACTGATGAAAAAGGAGTGAGGCTATGTTTGGCTATGTAACCGCCAATCTGCAGGAGCTGGACAAAGCGCAGAAGCTGCGCTATAATGCGGTATATTGCGGCATTTGCCGGCAGATCCGGGAACGGGCCAATCAGCTTTCCCGGCTGGGCTTAAGCTACGATATGGCGTTTTTGGCGCTGCTGCTGATGAGCCTTTATGAGCCGGAGGAGATCTCCGGCGACCGTGCCTGCGCGCTGCATCCCATTCGCCCAAAAAAGTGGGTGGATAACGAATTTGTGCGCTACGCCGCGGATATGAATGTGGCACTGGCGTATTATAACGCCCTGGATGACTGGCACGACGATAAAAAGCTGACTGCCAGGCTGATGGCCGGCGCCTACGGCAAGCATCTTGCCGAAATTGAGGCGCGCTATCCCCGGCAGTGCCGTGCCATCGAGCGCTGCATCCGGGAGCTGAACGCACTGGAGCAGGAAAATTGCGACAATCCCGACACCTGCGCCAACTGTTTCGGCACCCTGATGGGGGAATTGCTGGTTTATCACCAGGATATGTGGGCGCCCATTCTCCGGGATATGGGAATGGCGCTGGGCAGGTTTGTCTACCTGGGCGATGCTGCCAGGGATTATCGCCGGGACAAGAAAAAACACAAGTATAATCCCTATCTTGCCATGGGTCTGCAGGAGGATCCCCGGCGGTGGCGGGAGTATCTGGTGCTGGCTATGGCAAAATGTACACAGGAATTTGAGAAGCTGCCTCTGGTGCAGGACAAGGCGCTGCTGGACAATATCCTATACAGCGGCGTATGGACCCACTTTCGGCAGAAAAAGCAGGAGGAACGGCATTGATGAACGATCCTTATAAGGTGCTGGGGGTCAGCCCGAATGCCTCGGATGAGGAAATCAAGCAGGCTTACCGCCGCCTGGCAAAAAAATATCATCCGGACTTAAATCCCGGCGACAAGGTCGCTGCTCAAAAGATGCAGGAGATCAATGCCGCCTACGAGCAGATCAAAAATCCGGAAAAGCATCAGCAGAGCCAAGGCTATGGCTACGATCCCTTCGGCGGTTACCGCCAGCAGAATACCGGCAGCGATTATCAGCGCTCGGCTTACCAGTATATTATGTACCGCCGCTACAGAGAGGCGCTGAACGTGCTGCAAAATGCCACGCCCCGGGATGCCCGGTGGTACTATTTGAGCGCATTGGCAAATGACGGTCTGGGCAATCAGGTGACGGCGCTGGAGCATATCCGCAAGGCGGTCAGTATGGAGCCGGACAATATGGAATACATCCAGGCGCTGGAGGCCATCGAAAACGGCGGCGCAGCCTATCGCCGTCAGGCAGGCAATTTCCGTGGCTACCAGATGGCAGGAAGTCCGCTGGCAGGACTTTGTATGTGCTTTTTGATGCGGATGTTCTGCTGCGGCTGTTGACACCGGCGAAGCCGGGTGGTATAGTAGACTTGACAATTTGATAACCCATCGCGTGGCGCCGGAGGCGACGAACCTCCCGCGCTGAACAAGATAACCGGGTGCGAATCCCGGACGGTACCGCCGCTGTATGTGCCTATGGCGGGCTCTTTTGACGAAAGTCAGTCACTGGGGGAGACCCTGGGAAGGCAGAGCCGCCGCAGCATTTCCCAGAGCTGCAAGCACGAGTCAGAAGACCTACGCGTTTGGTTCTCCCCGCCTTTGCGAGTTATGAAGGCGGTGCTTTTGTCGCAGAAAACCGGCTGCGGCGCAATTCTTTGCGCCGCAGCCATATTGTTTTTAGGAGGTAATTTTATGAAGAACAAAAAATTGTTGATTGCGCTGATTGCTTTTGTGGCAGTTGTTGCCGTAGTGGTGGGTATCTGGTTTGCTACCCGTCCCGAAGCACCTGCGGAGGAAGTTGGCGGAAAGGCGTTTTCCGTGATCGTTGTCCACGCGGACGGAACGGAAAAAACCTTTGAATACAAAACCGACGGCGAGTATCTGGGACCGGTTCTTGTGGAAAAGGGCCTGATCGTGGAGTCCGAAAGCAAGGGCCTTTACAATACGGTGGACGGCGTTACTGCCGATTGGAACGTGGATCAGAGCTACTGGGCATTTTATATCGGCGACGAAATGGCTATGTACGGAATGGATGACGCCGTGATCCACGATGGCGATGTCTTTAAGCTGGTATATACCAAGTGAAGCAAAAGATCAAACTGAAGACCTTTGAGATCGTACTGTTCGGCGTACTGGGAGCGCTGACCTTTGCGGCAAAGTTTGTCATGAGCGGTCTGCCGAATATCGAGCCGGTGAGCCTGATGATCATGCTCTTTGCAGTGACCTTCGGCTGGAAGGCGCTGTATCCAACTTACGTGTATGTGGCGCTGGAGGTGCTGTGCTACGGCATCAACACCTGGAATATTTACTATCTGTATATCTGGGCGGTGCTGCTGATTGCGGCGCTGCTGCTGCGGAAGATGAAGGAGCCGCTGGGCTGGGCGATCTTGTCCGGCACATTTGGCTTGCTGTTTGGCGCGTTGTGCGGAATTGCAGATATCTTCATCGGCGGTTTTGCGTATGCCGGCGCGAAATGGGTGTCCGGCATCTGGTTTGACCTGCTGCACTGCGGTGGCAATTTCGTTATTGCCTTGCTGCTGTTCCAGCCTATGCGAAAGCTGCTGAAGCAGCTTTACGGAAAAATAGGGAAATAATATAGGGCAATGTTTCGTTACCTTCTCCCGGGGAGAAGGTGCCCCAGTTCGCAAACTGGGGCGGATGTGGAATGCGGGCAGTTATCGAAAGGTCAGCACAATTTTAAGACCTCTGCGCAGCTTCGGTGCACGCCATTCCACACCCGTATTTTGCTCCACAAAATCCACCCTCTCCCCGGGAGAGGGGTAAAAAATATGGGAGGCTTGCGCCTCCCATATTTTTTTGTTCAGACTTCCTTGTACATTGCCGCCGCGTCATCCTTGCGGACAGTTTCGCTGATCTGCAGGACTTCCACGGCTACGGTGCGTGGACCCATGGTGATCTCCAGTCGATCGCCTACCTTTACATCGTAGCTTGCCTTGACCACACGGCCGTTCACACGGATACGACCGTTGTCGCAGGCTTCGTTGGCTACGGTGCGGCGTTTGATCAAACGGGAGACCTTCAAGTATTTGTCCAGGCGCATCTTACTTGTTGACAGCGTCCTTCAGAGTCTTGCTGGCCTTGAAGCTGGGCAGAGTGGCAGCAGCGATGGTGATGGTCTCGCCGGTGATGGGGTTGCGGCCGGTGCGAGCTTCACGCTTCTTGGTCTCGAAGATGCCCAGGCCGTTCAGCTGGACACGGTCACCAGCGGCCAGAGCCTTGGTGATGGTGGCGACGGTGGCGTTCAGAGCGCCCTCAGCGTCCTTCTTGGTGAGGCCGGTAGCCTCGGCGATTGCGGTGATCAGTTCGGTCTTCTTCATTTTGGTTTTCTCCTTTTTTATATATTTTGGTATTGCTGATAAATTTATGTGGATCGCTTAAAAAGCGAATCACAGATGAAGGAATTTGGCGATCTTCTCGCCCTTGGGCAGCAGCAGGCAATCTTCTCTGGTGATGGCCTTCAGCTTGATGACGGCGATGGCGTATACGGCAACGCCGATAACGATCGGCACGCCGCAGGCGATGATCCGGCTCACGTCACCCATCAGGGCGGTGATGCCGTACCAGGTGCCGAATACGGCGATACCCATTAAGATCGCCGCACCGATGGAGCGCAGCATATTGCGCACGATGGCCGGCGCTTCCGGCAGAACTCTGCGGATGGTGCCCAGATTCAGCACCGTGATGCACAGATAGCACAAAAGGCTGCCGATGGGCGTACCCAGAATACCGATGTTTTCGTTGCCGGTGAGGATGAATACGGCGATGAGCTTCACAGCGCCGCCGATGAACATATTGATCACCGGCAGGTTCACGTGACCGTGGGCCTGCATAATGGCGTTGGTAAGCAGCACCAGGGCGTTGAACACGATGCATACGCCCAAGATCGTCATCAGGGACGTGGACAGCACCAGTTTTTCGCCGGTGTAGCCGCCCAGCAGCGCCGTTACCGGCTCTGCCAATACTGCCAGACCTACGGCGCAGGGAGCGCTGATCAGACCGGTAACACGCACGGCGGATTCCTCGGTCATCCGGGCGGCTGTCCGGTCACCGGAGGTGATCTGGGCGGTGATGGCGGGGATGATGCTGATGGTGATGGGGGTAATGAAGGCGCAGGGCATATTAAAAATGGTCTGGGTCATATTGTAGATGCCCTTCTGGGTATCTGCCTGCGCCTGGGTCAGGAAGGTCAGCAGCTGGCTCATATAGATTTTGGTCTCCAGCACCGTCAAGATCTGCAGACCGGCAGAGCCGATGGTGATGGGAACGGCGATGGCCAGCAAGCCCTTGGCGATGTCCTTGCCGGAGTCCACCGGCTCATCCGACACGGGCAGTGCCTTAAATGCCTTGCGGAAGCAGCGGTTCAGGTAGAAAGAGGAGATCAGGCAGCTCATTGTGACGCCGAAGATGGCGCCGCCGGCGGCCAGGGGAATGCTGTGCCAGTAGAACTTGATCAGCAGCGCCGCGGCGATGCCTACGATCAGCTTGCACACCGCCTCCAGCACCTGGCTGACGGAGGTGGGCAGCATATTGCTCTGTCCCTGGAAGAAGCCGCGATAGGTACTCATCAGGCAGATGAGGAAGCAGCACGGACCCAGTATGCCGATGGCGGCCCAGGCATCGGGCTGCTCCTGGAATGCGGCCAGTTGCTTGCAAAACAGGGTCATCAGCAGCGAGCCGATAAGACCCAGGCAGAGGAAGATCGTCCTGGAAACGGTGTAGATCTTCCGCACCTGCCGGTAGTTGCCCAGGGAGCTTGCCTGGGAGATCATCCGGCTCATTGCCACCGGCAGACCGGCGGTGGAGATCATCAAAAGAACGGTGTAGATCTCGTATGCGGTGCTGTAGTAGCCAAAGCCCTGCTCGCCGATAATGGCGTTGAGGGGGATCTTGTACAGCGCACCGATGACCTTAACGATGGCGGTGGCCATTGCCAGCAGCATCGTACCGTGGAGAAAGCTTTGCTTTTTCGGCGTGTCAGACATTTTGCCCTCCTTGCTTGGCGCTCTCGGCGAACACCCGGGGAATGGCGTAGGCGGTCAGCTCTTCCACAACTTTTTGCAGGTCGATGGTGGGGAACTGTCCGTTTTGGTAGAGAATCTTGCCGCCGACCATGGTCATTGCCACGTCGCCGCCCTTGGCGCTGTAAACCAGCGCGTTGAGAACATTGTGGCAGGGGATCAGGTGGGGTGCGGAGAAGTCCACCAGAATCAGGTCGGCATCCATACCGATTTCGATCATACCGGTCTTATCCGCCCGACCTTGCGCCCGGGCACCGCAGGTGGTAGCCATCATCAGCGCTGCCGCAGAGGGCATAGGCTCGCTGTCCTTGCGGTTGGAGACCGCTGTCAGACGCAGAATTTCAAACATATCCAAATTGCCGCACTCGATCGCGCCGCCGGTACCCAGCGCCACGTTCATACCGCTCTTGATACAATCCAGAACGGCGGTGGCAGGATAGCCGTATTTGGCAGCGGCAAGCGGTGTGGAAACGGCGGTAACCTTCTTTTTGCCCAGCAGCTTTTTATCCTCTTCGCTGAGACAGGCGCAGCAGGCCGCGGTGGCAGGAACGTTCCATACGCCGTGGCAATCCAGAAGCTGTGCCGGAGAAAGACCGGTGCGGTCCAGGCAGGAATCTACCTCATCCTCGGTCTCTGCCAGGTGGAGCTGGAAGCCCAGACCCTGCTCGCCGGCATAGCCTGCCAGCGCTTCCCACAGCTTGTAGTTGCTGGTGTACTCGGCGTAGATGCCGGCGTCGATCCGGATGCGACCGTTGTCGTGACCGTGCCATTTTTCCACGACCTTGCGCAGCAGCGCGCACTGCTCGTCGGTCTCGAAATCAAAGTCCTCGTTCTCGTCGATAAAGCGGTAGGCGGACAGGGCGATATTGGCCTTGATGCCGCTTTCGGCAACCGCCTCGGCAGTGGCTTCGGGATAGTAGTACAGATCGCTGACGGAGGTGATGCCAAAGCGCAGACACTCGGCGATCCCCAGCAGCGCGGCGGCCTTGGCGCAGCGGCTGTCCATATTGTCCTGCAGACGAAGCTGGGCATCCAGCGCCGTCATCGCGGGCATTTCGTCGCAATAGCTGCGCATAACCGTGGTGGCAAGATGGGTGTGGCAGTTCACAAGACCCGGCATCAGTACCATACCGGTGCCGTCAATGATGGTCCGGGGCTTTTCCTCCGGGGCAGTTTTGCCAATATAGGCAATCTTTCCCGCTTCGATGCCCAAATATGCGCCAAACAGCACATCCATCCGGTTATTCATGGTTACCAGGGTAACATTGGAAATTAAAATGTCCAAAACGGTCATTTCCTTTCATAGCAAGGAGAACAGCCGGCGCTTATCCTCCAAAACATTTTCGATCATTTCAATATATTGCTCGGGGAACTTGGGATTGTGGAAGCGCTGCAGGGTGCCGTCGGGCAGGTTGACTTTGTTCATTCCGCCGCCGCCCAGAGATACGATGGTGTGCAGCTCCTCCATCATATAGATGTTGTACAGACAATCCAGATCGTCCCTGCTCCAGCCGATATTCTCGAAAGAGCCGGACATATATTTCTGCCGGTACAGATAGTAGGGGCTGTAGCCCAGAGTGGGGAGAAGGGCGTTGGCGTAGTCTACCATCCGGGTGACAGCCTCCGGTGTGGACAGCTCCTGCCGCCGCTCAAACAGGTCAGCGCCCTTTTTCAGCGCCAGGGTATGGACGGTGATGTTGGCGGGGCGTAATGCCGCCACGGTGTCCAGCGAGTAGCGGAAGCCGTCAAAATCATCGGTGGGCAGACCGGCGATCAGATCCATATTGATGGCATCGAAGCCGGCACTTTGCGCCCATTCATAGGCTTTTTTCACATCGTCGCCGGTGTGGGGGCGACCGCAGGCATGCAGCACGCTGTCCACCATGGTCTGGGGATTGATGCTCATCCGGTCAGCGCCGTGCTGACGGATAACGCGCAATTTTTCCTCGCTTAAGGTGTCGGGTCTGCCGCCTTCCACGGTAAATTCTATGCAGCGGCTTAAGTCGAAATGGGTAGAAATGGCGTCCAGAAGGGTTGCCATTTGGTTGCAATTTAAGGTGGTGGGGGTGCCGCCGCCGATATAAACGGTGCGGACGGTCTTTCCCGAGCCTGCCAGCAGCTTGCCGGTGACCGCGATCTCCTGCAGCAGGCAATCCAAGTACGGCTGCAGCAGACCTGCGTGCCTGCCGACGGTGCGGCTGACAAAGCTGCAATATGTACACCGGGTAGGGCAGAAGGGAATACCCACATAGAGGGAAATGTCATTTTCGCCCATCTTGCGCACCGCGTGTACGGTGGATTCCGAGCAGGCGACAGCTAATTTTTGCCGGGTGTCGGTGACGTAGTAAATATCCTTCAGCAGCCTGGCGGCGGAGCTTGCGTTGCCGCCTTCCAGAATATGCCGGGTGGAGATTTTCGTGGGACGCACGCCGGCCAGCGCACCCCAGGGGGGCAGCTCGGATAAAAGCCGGACAGCGGCTTTGTAATAGCTCTGCTGCAGGATGCGGCGGCGATCTCTTACGGTTTCGTCGCTTGCTTTCATTCTGCGGCGGCCGCGGACGGTCTTGCCGTCTTTGCAAATTGTGGTCACAGCGGTGAGCCAGTATTTACCCCGGTGCAGCCGGGAGGTGGCCTCGCCGGATGCATCCGGACCGAACAGCGACATCTGCAGCTGCTCCACCGCGTATCGGTCCTCGTGACCGATCAGATTCAGTTTCATAAGTGATCCTCTATTGCAGATAGGGATTGTAGCGCTTTTCTGCTGCCAAAGTGGTGGCTTCGCCGTGACCGGGGTAAACGGTCAGGTCATCTTCTGCTTGTGCCAAACGGGTCAGGCTGCGGCGAATGGTTGCCCAGTCGCCACCGGGCAGATCTGTGCGACCGCAGGAGCCGCAAAACAGCGTATCGCCGCTGAAGCATACGTCCTCCGCCATCAGGCACACGGAGCCGGGGGTATGCCCCGGGGTGTGCAGTACCCGGAAGGAAATGCCGGCTTTTTCGATACGGTCGCCCTCGCCGTAGGTGTGGGTGTAAGGAATTGCGCCGGCGGTGAACAGCTTAGGCAGGGAAAGCTCGGCTTCGTGGATATAGACCGGGCAGCCCAGCTTGCTGACCAGTGCCTTCACTGCGCCCACGTGGTCAAAATGACCGTGAGTCAGGAAAATGGCATCGGCGGTAAGCCCCTGCTTCTGCAGGAAAAACGCGATGGTATCCGCTTCGTAGCCGGGGTCGATAATGACGCAGCGGCCGTCACGGGAAACGATGTAGGTATTGGTCTGGTAAGCGCCCAGAGTCAGCGTGTGGATCTGCATACTTAACCTCTCCTGGGGGTTTCCATCAGCTGCACGGTGTCCAGGATCAGGGTCACCGGACCGTCATTGACGGACTCCACCTGCATATCGGCGCCAAAGCGACCGTGCTGGGGCGGATAGCCAAGCTCGGCGCAGACGGCGAGGAATTTTTCATACAGCCGGTTGCCCAGCTCCGGGTCGGCAGCCTCGGCAAAGCTGGGGCGGCGACCCTTGCGGACGTTGCCGTACAGTGTGAACTGGCTGACTACCAGCACCTGACCGTTTACGGCATCCAGACCCAGATTCATTTTGCCGTTTTCATCCTCGAAAACACGCAGGCCCAGCGCTTTTTCGGCAAGATAGCGACATTCCTTCTCCGTATCCTCCGGGCCAACGCCCAGCAGGATCAGAAAGCCCTTGCCGATGTTGCCCACCACCTCACCGTCAATAGTGACGGAGGCGGAATTGACCCGTGTCAGTACAGCACGCATTGTAAATACTCCTTTTAGTTCTGGCCTCTGCGAGAGCCGATGATGTCCCGGATGTTCAGCAGCTTCTTGCGGATAGAATCCAGCTCCTCCACGTCCCGGACTTCAAAACGGACGGTGAAAATACTCTTGCCGTCGGGCAGATCCTTGCCGAACAGCTCCTTCACCCGTACCCGGGCGGTGGTCATCACCGTTGCCACATCCAGCAGCAGACCGTCACGGGTGATGCAATCCAGCTCCAGCGTGGTCTCGAAGGGCTGGTTGTCCTGATTTGCCCAGCGGACGTTGACCCACCGGGCAGCCTGGATGGGATGGTTGCGGTTGGCGGTATTGGGGCAGTCGATCCGGTGGATGCTGACACCAAAACCCTTGGTAATAAAGCCAATGATGGCATCGCCGGGAACCGGAGTGCAGCACTTGGCGAATTTGATCATACAAGAGTCGATATCCTCGACGATAACGCCGTTGATGGCGTGGCGATCCCGCTTGACAGCGTCGGGATCAGGATCGGTGCGCAGGGGATTTTGCTGCCGCTCGTTGTTCTGGACGCGGATTGCCTTGTTGATATCGTCCCGGATACGACCCACAGCCTTGGCAGCGGTAAGACCGCCGTAGCCGATGGCGGCGTACATATCCTCCCAATCGTCGAAGGACAGCTTTTTCAAAAGCTGGCGGCTGATCTCCGGGTCGATGGTGATGCTTAAGGGCAGACCGTGGCGTTTCATTTCGGCTTCGAAGGAGGCTCTGCCGTGCATCACATTTTCTTCCCGCTTTTCCTTCTTGAACCACTGCTTGATCTTGGTGCGGGCCTGATTGGATTTACACAGCGTCAGCCAGTCACGGCTGGGACCCTTGGCGGATTTGGAGGTCAGTACCTCTACGATATCGCCGTTTTTTAAGGGCGCGTCAATGCTGGTGATGCGGTTGTTGACCTTGGCGCCGATCATGGCGTTGCCAACGCCGGAGTGAATGGCATACGCAAAGTCGATGGGGGTGGAGCCTGCCGGCAGGGAAACGATCCTGCCCTTGGGCGTAAAGACGAACACCTCGTCGTCAAACATATCAATTTTCAGGGATTGGACGTATTCCTCCGCGTCGGCGTCCTGCTGGCTTTCCAGCAGGCGGCGTACCCACTCAAAGTCCTTCTCACTGCCGGCGCCTTCGCCCTGCTTGTACTTCCAATGGGCGGCGATGCCGTATTCGGCGGTTTCGTGCATATCCCAGGTGCGGATCTGCACCTCAAAGGGAATACCCTGATTGCCGATAACGGTGGTGTGCAGGGATTGGTACATATTGGGCTTGGGGGTGGAGATATAGTCCTTAAACCGGCCCGGCACCAGATTGAACAGGTCGTGAATATGACCCAGCACGTTGTAGCAATCGGGAATGGAATCCACAATGACCCGGAAGGCGTAAATATCGTACAGCTCATCCATGGTCTTGCCCTGGGTCTCCATTTTGCGGTAGATGGAGTACACGTGCTTGATGCGGCCGTAGGCGGTGCTGTGGATACCCACACTTTCCAGACGCTCCTGGATCTTGCCCTGGATGGTGTGCATAAAGGCTTCGTCCTGCTCCTTATGGGCTTTCAGATAGTCCATAATGGCCTTGTATTTTTCGGGATCCAGGTACTGCAGGGCAATATCCTCCAGCTCCCACTTGATCTTCTGCATACCAAGGCGGTGCGCCAGGGGTGCGTAGATATCCATAGTTTCCCGGCATTTACTGACCTGCTTGGCAGGCGTCTGATACTGCATGGTGCGCATATTGTGCAGCCGGTCAGCGATCTTGATGAGCATGACCCGGATGTCTTTGGACATGGCCATAAACATCTTGCGCAGGTTTTCCATCTGCGCCTGCTCGGTGGAGGAGAAATTGGCACGGGTCAGCTTGGTGACGCCTTCCACCAGCTCCGCCACGGAGCGGCCGAACAGCTTGGAGATCTCGTCAAAGGAAGCGTCGGTGTCTTCAATGCAGTCGTGGAGCAGGGCGCCCAGAATGGCGTCCATATCCAGACCCATTTCCACCACGATCTCGGCAACGGCCAGGGGATGAATGATATAAGGAGAGCCGTCCTTACGCTGCTGATCCTTGTGCTTGTTGCTGGCGTATTCAATTGCCTTGTCCAGAAGCTCCGTGTCAATGCTGGGCATTCGGCTGCGGATCGTTTCGGTAAGGGAGGCGTAATGTAGCTCAAAGGTTTCCAAAGATTTCAGCTCTCTTTCGCGTGAAGCAGGCGCTGCATTGTGACACTGGTGGTCAGGTCAGCCTTGGTAGCGCCGGGGGTTGGTAAAATAAAGATGTTCTTATGCTGCTTTTGCAGCTGCAGCAGACCTACCTCGTGGAAAATATCCAGACAGGTCAGAAGCTGCTCCAGACTTAAGGGCTGTCCGGACCAACGGACGATCTTGCGGCAAAGGCACATGGGATATTCGTCCAGCGGACCGCCGGCGTTGATGAGGAATTTCCAGACCGCGGCCAGTAGCGTCCGGTCCGGCAGCAGCCGGTTGGCAATCTCCGGAGTCAGCTTGCCGGCGCAAAGCTGGACATAGCCGGCGCTTTCCGGCGAGCAGGGCGCGGCGCAGCTGGGACGGATGTCCAGCACGTTAAGCTGCACGGTGCGCTCGTTGCGGTATTCGTTGATCTGGGCGTTGAACGCCACGTCCACCACGTCGCCGGGCTCGATGGAGGCGGTCTGCGGTGTGGCGGAGAAAAAGATGCCGTTAATGTACTGATTGCCGTGCCGGAAGCGCAGGCGCATATGGCGACCGCTGCTTACCAGATTGATCCGGTCGATCATCAGCCGCTCGATCATCAGCACCGGCTTGGGGCAGCCGCTGCCGCAGGGCTCCAGGCAATTCAGAGAGTCGATGCTGTGTACGGTCAGCAGCTCCGGCGGAACAGCGCAGTCGATTTCGATCTGCGTGCGGGCGACGTCGCCGGCATAATACGCGGCGGCAAGGGCGCAGACCCTCTCCCGGAAGGCGGGGATATTTTCCCGGCGGATGGTGAAGCCCGCTGCCAGCTCGTGTCCGCCGTAGCTTTCCAGCAGATCGGCAGATGCGGTCAGCGCGCTGAAGAGATTGAAGCCGCCAAAGCTGCGGGAGCTGGCCTTGCCGCTTTCACCGTCCAGACAGATCAGGAAAACGGGGCAGCAGTATTCTTCCGCAAGCCGGTTGGAAACGATACCGACGACACCCTGGTGCCAGGTTTCGTCTGCCAGCACGATGGCTTCGGGCAGCTTGCCCTGGGGCAGCATAGAGACCGCCTGGGCGTAGATCTCCTGCTCCACTTCCTGCCGCTCACGGTTTAAGTCGCACAGCTGCTGGGCAAGCAGCTCGGCGTGCTGGGGATCGTCGGTCAAAAACAGATCCACCGCCAGATTGATCTGCCCCATACGGCCGGCGGCGTTGATCCGCGGTGCCAGCATAAAGCCGATGGAGGAGGCGGTGACATTTTCCCGGACGCAGCCTGCCTCTTTCATCAATGCGGCAATACCGGGACGGGGGTTATGCTTCATAAGCTCCAGACCCCGGGCGACGAACACCCGGTTTTCCCCCTGCAGGGGCATCACATCGGCTACCGTGCCGAGGCAGACCATATCGGCGTAATCCCGCAGCACCTCTTCCTGGGAGCCGCACAGGGCGCTTGCCAGCTTAAAGGCCACGCCCACGCCGCACAGCGTCATGTGAGGATAGCCGCAGTCGGGGCGGTGGGGATCCACAACGGCAATAGCTTCCGGCAGGATCTCCTTACATTCGTGGTGATCGGTAATAACCAGGTCAATGCCCAGCTCCTTACAAAGCTGCGCTTCGGAAACGGCGGTGATGCCGCAGTCAACAGTGATGATCAGCTTAACGCCTTCGGCGCTGAGCTGCCGGATGGCGATGGGGTTTAGACCGTAGCCTTCTTCCAGCCGACCGGGAATGTAGCTGACAACATCGGCACCGTGCTTGCGCAGAAATGCCGTCAGCAGGCAGGTGGAGGTGATGCCGTCCACGTCGTAATCGCCGAACACGGCGATCTTTTCGCCCCGGGTCATCGCCAGGGCCACCCGGCTGGCAGCCAGATCCATATCCTTCATCAGCAGGGGATCGTCCAGAGGCTTGTTGCAGCGCAGGTAATTATTCGCGTCCTGCGTGTCGGACATACCCCGGGCGGAAAGGATCATGGCGCTTAAGGGGCTGTATCCTGCAGCGCGCAGCGCGTTCACGGACGCTGCCTGGGGCTGCAGAACATTCCAGATTCCATATTTCAAAACAATACACATCCATTATATCTTTTTTCTGAATATTATAGCAAAAAATTAATGGATGCACAATAGGCAAACGCCTAAAAAAACGGAAAAAAGCCTTATTTTACGGCACTTTTTCGGGTTTTTGTCTCCGCAGGAAAGAGCGCCTGACAGAAAATGCTATTTCTTCGCGGAAGGCAGCAGAAAAACCTGGGTGGCGGCGACTGTCACAAGGGGCGAGAGGATCATTCCGCCGAAGCCAAAAAGCCGGTAGCCGGCATACATGGCAAACAGTGTGACCAGCGGATCCAGCCCCAGCTGCTTGCCGATCAGCCGCGGCTCCAGTACCTGCCGGATCAGCGCCGCGGTGATATAGATGCCCAAAAGTCCCACCGCCCGGATGCTGTCGCCCTGCAAAAAGCAGACCAGGCTCCAGGGTACCAAAACCATTCCCGTGCCCAGGATGGGCAGTGCGTCCACCAGGCTGATAAGGATCGCCCAAAGTGGCGCGTAGCGGATCTGCAGGATGAAAAATCCGGCGGTAAGGATGAGAAAGGTGATACCGATCAGCTTGCCCTGCGCTGCCAGCCAGCCGAATACGGAGCGCTTCAGTGTGTTCAGCGCCGGCAGATAATGCTCCTTCCAGCGCTTGGGCGTATGGGCGGAAAGCCAGGCGCGGATATTGGGCAGCTTGGCAGAGATCATATATCCGGCCAGCAGCCAGGTACCGAAGCCCAGTACGCTGTCCGGCAGCTTGCTCAAAATGCCGGAAGCCAGCCCCAGCAGCTTTGCCGAAACCCGGTCGATAATGGCGGTGCCGTTGGAAAACAGCCCGTCCACGCTGCGGCGCACCAGCGGCTGCAGATTTTCCGGCACCTGCCCGGCGATGCCGTTGAGCCAGGTCTGCAGGGATTCCATGCCCTGCATAGCGGTGTCTGCCAGATCCGGCACCACACCGGCCATCAGCCCCAGCTCCCGCAGCAGCAGGGAAACCAGCACCATAATGCCCAGAATGAACAGCACCAGGGTCATCGTCATCCCAATACCGGTGGCAACACCCCGGGGAAGCCCCGCTTTTTTGTGAAAAAAGCCCACCAGCGGCTCGGCGATCAGCGCCAGCACCGCCGCCAATGCAAAGGGCAGCAAGACCGGCATAAGATACCGCAGGCAAATAAAGAGCAGCAGCAGGATGCCGGCAGCGAGAAGTAGCTTGCGAAAAGGGGGTTGAACCATAATTTTCTTCCTTTCGTGGACATTTGGCGTTGAGGGGCTTGCATTTTGGAAAAATTGTGCTACAATAAGAGTCACTAAAGTGAATTTCGCCGTTTGGAGGATGGATATGAAAAACAGAGCTAAATATTATATTGTAGAAGCATCCGCCCTGCCGGAGGTGTTTTTGAAGGTGGCAGAGGCCAAGCGGCTGCTGTCTACCGGAGAAGCCACCACCGTTAACGATGCTACCAAGATGACGGATATCAGCCGCAGCGCGTTTTATAAGTACCGCGATGCCATTATGCCCTTCCAGAACAGAACGGTAGCGCAGGTCATCACCTTCCAGCTCTTGCTTCACGATGCACCCGGTGCGTTATCCGGTATTCTGAATTTGCTGGCAAATTACGGCGCCAATATTCAGACCATCAATTCCATTCTGCCCACCAACAGCTGCGCCGTGGTTACGATCTCCGCGGACACCTCGGAGCTGAACATCGCGCTGGAGGATCTGCTGCACAATCTTGCGCAGGCACCTCACGTCATCAAGGCCGAAGTCCTTGCCGGCTAAACCGCATACCCACCGCCCTGCAGCCGCAGGGCGGTTATTTTTTTGTATATCCACTTGCCTATCCCGGAGGGAGAGCCGGGAAACGGGGAATGAACAGGGCAGAAGCGCACAAAATGTCAGCTCTTGGCGTAGAATGGGACGGAGGTGATGCAAAATGCGGATAGTCGTAAAATTCGGTGGCTCGTCCCTGGCAAACGCGGAGCGCATCCGGAAAGCCGCCGGACGGATCGCCGCGCTGTACGAAGGCGGTCATCAGGTGGTGGCGGTGGTTTCCGCCCAGGGAGATACCACGGATGAAATGATCGCCAACGTGGAACAGATCCATACCGATCCGCCCAGACGGGAAATGGATGCCTATCTGTCTGCCGGAGAGCAGATGTCGGCGGCGCTGATGGCGATGGCACTGCAAAATATGGGCTTGCCTGCCGTTAGTCTCACCGGTCTGCAGGCCGGGCTGATGACCGATGGCGTCTACGGGGATGCCCGGGTGCTGGGGCTGAAGGGCGATCGGATCCAAAAGGAAATGGATGCCGGGAAGATCGTGGTGATGGCAGGCTTCCAGGGCGTGAACGGAAAAAACGATATTACTACATTGGGTCGCGGCGGCTCGGACACCACCGCGGTGGCGCTGGCTGCGTTCCTGCAGGCAAAAGAGTGCAAAATATATACGGACGTGGACGGGGTGTATGACAAAGATCCCCGAAAATACGCCGATGCGGTGAAGCTGCCCTGGGTGGGCTATGAGCAGATGCTGCAAATGGCACGGCAGGGCGCCCAGGTGCTGCACGACCGCTGCGTGGAGCTGGCGCAAATGTACCGGGTGAAGGTGCAGGTGCTGTCCTCCTTTCGGGAGGGTGAGGGCACCTGGATCACAGCACTACCGGAAGATTTTTCCCAAATCTAATATAAGATATTCCCTATGCGTACCAAAATTCCGGGCAGACCTACCGTCTGCCCGGATTTGTTATTTTTAGGGTTTCGCAGCGCGTTTTTGGGAGAAATTTCGAATATTTAGTGGTTTTTTCGCAAAAAAGTGCGAAAAAACACAAAATAACGCCAATAAAAGTGTTGACAAAATGTAACCTTTGTGCTATCATCTGTTACGGTTTGTAACTATTTGTAACCAAATTCAATCAGGAAAGGAGCGGTTACCATTGAAAAGCAAGCGTCTTTTGAAGGTCGTTGCATACCTGCTGGTCTGCGTTTTGGCGCTGTCTGTCTTTGCGCCCAGTGTTTCGGCGAAGCCTGTGGATGATATTTTGAATACCGATTCTCTCCTGACGAAAGTTGAGATCGAAAACAGCTACACCGCCAGCAAGGTTCACCGCAGCCCCTACTACGATTCCGCCGTCATCGGCTGCTTTAAGAATGGCACGCTGCTGACCGTTCTGGAGGAGACCTGGGCATTCTACAAGGTGGATTGCTACGATATGGTGGGCTACATCGCCAAGAGTCAGGTTTCCGTCAATGAGAGCGGAGAATATTATGTAAACTGCGGCAAGAATTCCCAGGAGACCAAGTACCTGCCCTTCTACGGTATGCAGGAGGCCTTGGAGCTGCGCAGCCAGCTGCTGAATGTTTCCAAGAATTATATTGGCGTTCCCTACGTTTCCGGCGGCACCAGCCGTTGGGGCTTTGACTGCTCCGGCTATACCCAGTATGTGTTCAACGAAGTGGGTATGCGTATTGCGCGTACCGTGTGGGATCAGATGGACGAAGGCATCATCGTGGCAAAGGAAGACCTGCAGTGCGGTGACCTGGTGATCTTCTCCTGCACCGGTGATAACGGCGGCTTCGCCTCTCATATCGGTATTTACGTGGGCAACGATCAGGTGATCCACGCCAGCTCCAGCCGCGGCGTTACCATTTCCGATCTGAACAGCCAGTACTACACCTACCATTATCAGTGCGCACGCCGGGTGATCCTGGAGGAGGAAGCCTTCCAGCTTTCCATTCCCGTTACCGGTGTTATGCAAAACGCGGCAGCCTCCTACTGGCGTGAGGATACGGCTTCCGACAGCATCTTCCTCGGGATGTAACACTTACATATCCATTCCCGGACGAAAAGTCCGGGAATTTTCCTTGCATATTGGCGCAACCGCCAGTATAATAGTGTGGTTATTGCTTTTAGACAAAGAGGATTCCTATGAAAACACAGACGTTAAAAGAAAATAAGATGGGTACTATGTCGCTGACTCGGCTGCTGATCAATATGGCGCTGCCGATGGTGATCGCTATGCTGGTGCAGGCGCTTTACAACGTGGTGGACAGCATCTACGTGTCCCAGATCTCCGAAAGCGCGGTTACGGCGCTGTCGCTGGCGTTTCCGGTGCAGAATATTATGATCGGCTGCGCTACCGGTATCGGCGTGGGCGTCAATGCGCTGGTCAGCAAATCGCTGGGCGAAGGCGACCGGAAAACCGCCGGTCGGGCTGCCGGAAACGGCTTCTTCCTGGTGGCGGTGGTGACGGTGCTGTTTGCGCTGTTTGGCATTTTTGGAACGAGACCCTTTTTCGCCGTGCAATCCACCGTTGCGGAAACGGTAGACGGCGGTACGGTATATACCTCCATTTGCTGCCTTTTTGCCGCCGGTATTTTCGTGGAGGTGCTGGGGGAGCGGCTGCTGCAATCCTCCGGCCGCACCATCTACACCCTGATCACCCAGGGCACCGGCGCGGTGCTGAATATCTTGCTGGACCCGGTGTTCATTTTCGGCGTACCCTGGCTGGGTATTCAGCCTATGGGCATCGCCGGCGCGGCGGTGGCTACGGTCATCGGTCAGTGGGTGGCGGCGATTTTGGCACTGATCTTCAACTTCAAGTGCAACCCGGAAATCCAGTTTGGTTTCAAGGACCTGAAGCCCGTAAAACGGGTGGTGGGTCAGATCCTGACAGTTGGTATTCCGTCCATCATTATGGTGGCGGTGGGCTCTGTGATGAATTTCTCTATGAACCAGATCCTGCAGGGCTTTAACGAGACCGCAACCGGCGTGTTCGGCATCTATTACAAGCTGCAGAGCTTCTTCTTTATGCCGCTGTTCGGGCTGAATAACGGCACCGTGTCCATTGTTGCGTACAATTACGGCGCGCGCAAGCCGCACCGGATCACCGGTACCCTGAAGCGCTCCTGTATGATGGCGCTGGGCGTTATGATCCTGGGTCTGCTGGCGTTCCAGCTTGCGCCGGATATGCTGCTGGGGATATTCAATCCTTCGGAGGAATTCCTGCGGATCGGACGCAGCGCCTTGCAGGAGATCAGCTGGGCGTTCCCTATGGCGGCCATCGGTATCGCGCTGACAGCCGGCTTCCAGGCGCTGGGTAACGGCAGCTATTCCACCATTATTTCGCTGTGCCGGCAGATGCTGGTGCTGCTGCCTGCGGCGTATCTGTTGAGCCTGACCGGCGAGGTCACCAATGTCTGGTGGGCGTTCCCCATTGCGGAGTGCGTCAGCCTGGCGGTTACTATGCTGTTCTTCCTGCGGATCTACAAGCGGAAGATCAAACCGCTGAGTGAATAAATAAACGCCCCCTCACCAGAGGGGGCGTTATATACCCTCTCCCCGGGGAGAGGGTGCCCAGTGCGCACACTGGGTGGGTGTGGAACGGCGTGCAGCTGAATACAGCAGAAGCCTCAAGGTGGTGCTTAAGGGAGGCTTCCTGCCCGCTTTCCACATCCGTCACGGCTGGCGCCGTGCCACCTTCTCCCCGGGAGAAGGTAGTTAAAGCCCGTGGCATAAGGGCAGCGCACCATAGTGATAAAATGGTTTTGAACGGTCCCTTTTCCGCTTAACTGCACAAAAAATTCCCGAAATGCGTCAGCATTCCGGGAATTTTGTTATTTGTTAATCAAAAAAGTTACCACTTCAAAACTGCTTC
>JAFSCD010000017.1 GCA_017436955.1 Oscillospiraceae bacterium
CATCGACGAGATCGACGCCGTGGGCCGCACCCGTGACAGCCGCTACAACTACAACGAGCAGACCCTGAATCAGCTTCTGGGCGAGATCGACGGCTTCGATTCCACCAAGGGCATCGTATGTCTGGCCGCCACCAACCGTCCCGAGATCCTGGACAAGGCTCTGCTGCGTCCCGGCCGGTTTGACCGCCGGATCATTGTGGACCGTCCCAATCTGCAGGGTCGTCTGGACACCCTGAAGGTGCATACCCGTAAGATCAAGCTGGCAGAGGACGTGGATCTGCGCAAGATCGCCCACGCCACCGCCGGCGCTGTGGGTGCCGACCTGGCAAATCTGGTCAACGAAGCTGCCCTGCGTGCCGTGCGTCACAACCGGGTGATGGTCAATCAGGAGGACCTGCTGGTCTCCTTTGAGACCGTCATCGCCGGCACCGAGAAGAAGAACACCGTTCTGTCCGATACGGAAAAGCGGCTGGTCGCCTATCACGAGGTAGGTCACGCACTGGTTTCCGCTTTGGAAAAGGGCAAGGATCCCGTCACCAAGATCACCATCGTCCCCCACACCACCGGCGCGCTGGGCTACACCATGTACACCCCCGAGGAGGAAAAGCACCTCACCACCAAGAGCGAGCTGCTGATCCGCCTGCGCTCCTTGCTGGGCGGTCGTGCGGCAGAGGAGCTGGTGTTCTGCGAGCAGACCACCGGCGCCCACAACGACATCCAGCAAGCCACCGCTCTGGCACGGAATATGGTGACCCAATACGGTATGAGCGAGGAATTCGGTCTGATGGCCACCACACAGGTCACCCACGAATATCTGGAAACGCCGGCATTTGCCGACTGCGCACCGGAGACCGCCGCGCTGGTGGATCGGGTGGTCAAGCGGCTGCTGGACGAAGCCTACGCCGATGCCAAAAAGCTGCTGTCCGGGCATCGGGCGCTGCTGGACGAAATCTCCGAATATCTCCTGACGAAAGAGACCATCACCGGCGAAGAACTGATGACCTTCGTAAAGGCACATCAGAATAAGGACGAAGAATAATATTTTCCTCTTGTTTTTTTATAAAACAGAAGGTATAATAGCTAAAGAATTGTAACAGGAGGTCATATTATGGCTGTTAAGATCGAAAAGCAAACCATTATCGGTGAGGTTCTGGACATCGCCCCTCACGCCGCTCCGCTGTTCCTGGCGATCGGTATGCACTGTCTGGGCTGCCCCGCTTCCCGGGGTGAGACCGTGGAGGAAGCCTGCATGGTACACGGCATTGACTGCGACGAGTTCCTGGCCCAGCTGAACCATTTCCTGGAGGCTTACGAAGCCAATCAGGGCGAATAAAACCGGCTATGCCATCCCGACTTTGCCGGGATGGCATTTCTTTTAGGAGTATACTTATGAAGCTTCCCATTTCCCACCGGCTTCTTGCCTGCGCAGGCTTTGTGCGCAAGGGCGCGCGGATCGCCGACGTGGGCTGTGACCACGGCTATCTTTCCATCCATCTTCTGCGTGAAGGCATCGCCGACGGCGCCATTTGCTCCGATGTGCGGCCGCAGCCGCTGCAATCTGCCAGGCGCAACGCGCAAAAGTACGGTCTGCAGGATAAAATGGAATTTTACCTGTCCGACGGTGTGCAAAGCATTCCCCAAAATTTCGACACCCTGATCTGCGCCGGAATGGGCGCGGATACCATAGTGTCCATTTTGGAGGCTGCGCCTTGGCTGCGCAGCAGCAGCTACCGGCTGATCTTGCAGTGCCAATCCAAAACACCGATGCTCCGCAAATACCTTTCGGATGCCGGCTTTTCCATTGTGCGTGAGGCGGTTTTGCGGGACGGCAGATTCCTCTATACGGTTATGGAGGTCATTTTCGACCCGGAGCAGCCCCGGCTGACCCCGGCACAGTGCTACCTGCCTGCCGTGCTTTCCGGTCAGGAGGTCAGCGCCTATCGTCAATGGGTCATCGGCGGGCTGAAGATCGCCGCCGAACATCAAACGGATGGACAAAAGAAAGAGATTTTACGAGAACTGGAGGATACTTATGACTACAGTGAATGACATTCTGCAATTTATGGAGACCGTTGCGCCTATGGCTCTGAAAATGCCCTGGGACAATGCCGGTCTGCTCTGCGGCAGCCGCTCCACCCCCGTTACCAAAATTTTGGTGGCTCTCGATCCTTTCGAGCACGTCTGCGACGAGGCCGCCCAATGGGGCGCCCAGCTGATCGTTACCCATCATCCCGTTATTTTCGATCCCCAGCGCTCGGTGGTGGACGATAACAGCGTTGGTCGCTGCATCCTGAAGCTGTGCCGTAACGGTATCAGCGCCATCAACGCCCACACCAATCTGGATCAGGCGCCCGGCGGTGTCAACGATATTCTGGCGCAGGTTCTGGGCTTGCAAAACATCGAAACCATCTGTGAAAACGATATGCAGCTGCTGCGCCGCGGTGAGGTCGACGTGCAAAGTCTGGAAACCTTCCTGGCAACCGTCAAGAAAAAGCTGCACTGTGAGGGGCTTCGTTACGTCAGCAGCGGCAGGAGCGTTCACAAGGTCGCCGTTGGCGGCGGCGCCTGCGGCGGCGAGCTGTGGCAGGCATACCGCGCCGGCTGTGACACCTTCGTTACTGCCGACGTGAAATACAATCAGTTCTGGGATGCCCACGATTTCGGCATGAACATCATCGACGCCGGTCATTTCTGCACGGAAAACCCGGTGTGCCGCTACCTCGCCGATAAAATTGCCGCGGCTTTCCCCGATGTAGAGGTAAAAATCTCCGAAACCCACGCTGATTGCGTGAAATACTATTGATTTTTGTGAAAACCAATGCTAAAATAAATTGAATTTTTAGAGAAACGGAAGGAAGAATCTTTATGTCCGGACATTCCAAATGGCATAACATCCAAAAGACCAAGGGCGCGCAGGACGCCAAGCGTGCTGCCGCTTTTACCAAAATTGCGAAAGAGCTGATCGTTGCGGTGAAGGAAGGCGGCGGTATTACCGATCCTGCCAACAATTCCCGTCTGGCAACCGTTATCACCAAGGCCAAGGCTGCCAATATGCCCAACGATAACATCCGGCGTTGCCTGGAGAAGGCCAGCGGCGCCGGCGGCGGCGACAGCTACGAATCCATCACCTACGAAGGCTACGGTCCCGGCGGCGTTGCCGTCATCGTGGAGACTATGACCGATAACCGTAACCGCACCGCAGGCTCCATGCGCCACCATTTCGACAAGTACGGCGGCAACCTGGGCGCATCCGGCTGTGTCAGCTGGTCTTTCGACAAGAAGGGCGTGCTGGTAATCGACAATGAGGACGGCGATTACGAGGAAGACGAGGTTATGATGGACGCTATGGACAGCGGTGCCGATGATTTCGAGGCCGATGGCGACGTGTTCACCATCTACACTGATCCCGACGACTTCAATGCCGTTGCGGAAGCGCTGGGCAAGAAGTACACCTTCGTATCCGCACAGATCGAGATGGTCCCCCAGAACTATCAGAAGCTGGAAAGCGAGGAGCATATCAAGCTGATGGAAAAGCTCATCGAGGTCATGGAAGATGACGACGATGTGCAGAACATCTGGCACAACTGGGAAGAGTAATTGAAAAGCAACTCCGGCGGAGTAAAATTCACTCCGCCGGATTTTTTGTAGGGACGACCCTTGCGGTCGCCCGCAATCAATGCCCCCCTCCGACGAGGGTGCAGTGCATACCGTAGGGCGGGGGCTTGCTCCCGCCGCTTCGTAGGGGCGGCCATTGGCCGTCCGTTACCGCAGCGCGATATTCAGCAAGCGGACGAGCGATGCTCGCCCCTACATATAAACACACCCCGGAGATTTCTCCGGGGTGTGTTGTGCTATTATTTTACGGTCAGTTTCACCTTATTGGTGTAGACGGTATTGCCACCGCTGTCCTTCACACGGCAGCGGTAGTAGTTGCCGTTGTGGGAGGTCTTGGCGGTGAAGCTGAAGGTTGCCTTTTTGGCGCTGCTGCTGGAGCAGTTCTTCCAGGTCTTGCCGCCATCTGTGGACACCTGCCACTGATAGGTCTTACTTGCGCCGGTGGCTTCCACCTCGAATTTTGCGGTCTTGCCCTTGGTTACGGTCTTATTGACCGGCTGTTCGGTGATGCCCAGCACGTACAATTTCACCGCATCGGTGTAGACCGTATTGCCTCCGTTGTCCTTGATCCGGCAGCGGTAATAGTTTCCGCTGTGGCTGGTCTTGGATGTAAAGGTGAAGGTCGCCTTTTTAGCGGAGCTGGAGCTGCAGTTCTTCCAGGTCTTTCCGTCGGTGGATACCTGCCACTGGTAGGTCTTTCCTGCGCCGGTGGCCTTCACCGTAAACTTTACGGTGCTGCCGGTCTTGACCTTCTGGGTCTTGGGCTGGGTCGTCACGCCCAGCACGTACAGCCGGACGGTGTCCGTGTAAATCACATTTCCTTCGCCATCCGTGATCTTACAGCGGTAATAATTGCTGCTGTGGGAGGTCTTGGATGTGAAGCTAAAGGTAGCCTTTGTGGCGCTGCTGCTGGAACAATTCTTCCACGTCTTTCCGTTGGAGGAGCTCTGCCACTGATATTTCAGCCCATCGCCGGTAGCCTTCACGGTGTACTTGACCGTCTTGCCAACCGCCACCTTTTGGGTCTTGGGCTGGGTCAGAATGCCAAATTTCACAGCGCCGCAGGCGCACTTGTTGCTGGCGTCATAGCTATGGCCGTTTGCAACGCCCTCTGTAGCGCCACAGATGCCGCAGGTCTTCGGATCTGTACAAGTTGCTGCATTGTAGCTATGGGTAACAACACGAGTTTCTCCGCAGCGGTTACAGCTGGTATCGCATTTATTGGTATAGGTGTGTCCAAAGACAATTCTGGTGCTGCCGCACAGATCGCAATCCGTGTCGCAAACGTTGGTATATTGGTGATACTGAACGGAAGCTGCCTGAAGCTTTTCGTTACACTGATCAATACCTATCGCGTTCCATTGCGCCTGCGTTCCGCAATACGTAACGTTGGTAAATCCGGAGCAGGAGCCGAAGGCAGATTCTTCTATGACCGCTACGCTGCCGGGAATCACAACGGACCTCAGGCCGGTACACTGGTAAAACGTGGCTTTGCTGATCTTCGTTACGCCATTGGGAATTGTCAGGGTCGTCAGGCTGGGGCAGTTTGAAAACGCAAACATATCGATGAGCGTAATGCTGTCCGGGAGAGAAACATTACGCAGATTATCGCATCGTGAGAACGTCGAAATGTTGATCGTAGTAACGCCGTCCGGGATAGAAATATCGGTCAGGCTGCTGCATTTGTAGAATGCAGTGGTACCAATGCTGGTCAATCCTTCCGGCAGTGTAATGCTGTTCAAATTACTGCAGCCGTAGAATGCTTCGCTGCCGATGCTGCTTACGCCGTAGGGAATCGTAACGCCGGTCAGGTTGGTGCAGTCCTTGAATGCCGCGTCTCCAATTGCCGTCACCCGGCAGCCGCCCAGGTAGTACGGAATGGTAATGTTGCCGCTGGTGGACGTATCGCAGCCGGTGACCGTTGCTTTGCCGTCGGATATGGTATAAGTAAGGTAATCCGGATCCGCGCCTTCCGGTTCAGAAGGAATCGTGGGACTCTGGCTGGGGGTCACGGTATTGGCTTCACGTTCATACTGATACAGTTCAAATTCCGGGATATACGCCGCTCCGCCAATACCGCTCGTCAGCTGCACCTGCATACTGTAAACCATATAGGTCTGATCGAACTCGCCGTAAAAAGAATCCTGACCGGAGCTTGTACCCCAGCCGGTATCATAGCTGCCGATCTGCTCCAGAGGACCGTCGGGGGTCTTCCGGACGGAAATGGTAAAACGTCTGGGGAAGCAATCGTTTCCGCGGGCCAGATACAGGGCGAAATGATCCACCGCTGTGGGCTCGTTATCCGCAGTTGTAAGATCAATATTCAGCGTGCCGGGGAACTGGAAATTCTGCAGAAACGTGCTCTTATCTCCATCAACCGCGAAAGAGGCCGGATTGCTGGTGTCAGGGAAGTTAGCCGTTACACGACCGGTCAGGTCGATTTTTTCAGACAGCTTATCGGTAACCACCTCAAACAAAGAGACCTCACCCAGCTTGCACTGACCACGCCAGGTCTGGCATCGGTTGATCAAAATACGAACCTGCGTCGTGCCCACGGGTGCGAAGGTGTACATTTTCGTCCGCACGCCGCTATCAAAGGGATTGGAGCTCACAGAGAGAACTTCCACCCATTCGCCATTGACCATTGCCTGAACATCAAAGTCGGTCATATCATTGCCGGTGCTGCTATGGCCAACAATCTCAATGCCGCCGATCGCGGTCAGCTTATCCAAAGTCATTACCACTGCAAGGAGGCCGTCAGCGCTCGTCTTATTGCTGTAGCCGGATCTGAGATACCAGCCGTCGGTTACGCACTCGCCGTCGCCGCCGTCCAAAAATTCACCTGCTGTTGTTCCGCCTTTGTATGCGCCAAATCGGGTCGTGAGCCTTGAAGGAGACACGATCTTGTAGGTTATGCCCTGCTGAATCGCACCGGTAGGCGCAGACACCTCACCGGTTGCCGCAGCGGAAATCACCGGAACAAAACTGACGATCATTGCAATAACCAGCAACAAACACAAATAACGATTCTTCATACTAATTCCTCCTTGAGCTTTTTCCATAATTATACAGCACCCCTCTCCGAAAAGTCAAGTGTATTTGGTGGGTGCACACTTATTATAGTAAATTTATTTACTAAAGTCAATAGTAAATAAATTTACTTGCTATACTAGTGATATAAAATATTACCGGGTGGTGAGGATATGCGGACATTTACAGAGTATCTACGGGGATTGCGTGAGGATAACGACTTGACCCAGCAGCAGATCGCCGATGTTTTGGGCACTTCCCAGACCATGTATGCCCGCTATGAACGGGGCGCCAACGAAATGCCCATCCACCACCTTGTAACCCTCTGCAAATTCTACAATGTTTCCGCCGATTACCTGCTTGGCACCACGCCTAACCCCAAGCGGAAGCAAAAAGCCGCTGAAAAGTAGGACACTGCTTTCGGCGTGTATGTAGGGGCGATTCACGAATTGGTCGAAGCCCCGGCCCCTTCTATGAGGGGGCTGTCAGCCGAACAGGCTGACTAGGGGAGTGTCCTTCACAATTACGACACTCCCTCCGACCTCGCTATCGCTCGGCCACCTCCCCCAAAGGAGGAGGCAAGGGTGCGCCCGTAGGGGCAATTTGCGAATAGTCTGCTATGTCCTTCCCTTTGGGAAGGATTTTTTATTTTTCCCTTGCAAAAAGGGCAGAAAAATGGTATTATTTTATATTGAGATGGTATATTCCGGAGGATCGAGAATGAACACCAAAACTACCGTTATTTCTGAAGAAGAACTGAATAAACAGTTCGCCTTTTGTGATAAGATCAGCGCCTACTGGCACGATAAAAATATAACCCCCGTCGCCTACGTGGAGACCTACGGCTGTCAGCAAAACGAAGCCGAATCCGAGAAACTTCGGGGCTATCTGATGCAGTCCGGCTACGCCATTGGCAATGAGGCCGAAGGCGCGGATGTGGTGATTATGAACACCTGTGCCATTCGCGAACACGCGGAGCAGCGTGTTTTCGGCAATCTTGGCGCGCTGACCCACACCAAGCGCCGCCACCAGGGACAGAAAGTTTTCCTCTGCGGCTGTATGGCAGGAGAAACCAAAGTCTCCGACCGGATCAAAAAGAGTTATCCCCATGTGGACGGCGTCTTCTCCACCCATCATCTGTGGCAGTTCCCGGAGATCTTGTGGAATGTGCTGAGCAAGGGTAAGCGCCAGTTTTACATTGAAGACGAGCCCGGCTCCATTGCCGAGGGCATCCCCCAGGCGCGGGATAACACCCTAAAAAGCTGGGTATCCATTATGTACGGCTGCAACAATTTCTGCACCTACTGCATCGTGCCCTACGTCCGCGGTCGGGAGCGCAGCCGCAAAAAAGAGGATATTCTGGCAGAATGCCGCGCTCTCTTAGAAGCCGGCAGCAAAGAAATTACCCTCTTGGGCCAGAATGTCAACTCCTACGGCAAAGACCTCTACGACGATTTCGACTTTGCCGATCTGCTGGCGGCTATTGCCGAGATTCCCGGCGAATTCCTGATCCGCTTTATGACCAGCCATCCCAGAGATGCCGGCAAAAAGCTATTCGACACCATGGCAGCTTCCCCGAAGATCGCCAAGCAGCTGCATCTTCCCTTCCAGTCCGGCTCTTCCCGGGTGCTGAAGGCAATGAACCGCCATTACGACCGGGAAAAGTATTTAGAGCTTGTCACTTATGCCAAGCAGGTGATGCCGGAGCTGGTGCTGACGTCGGACGTGATCGTGGGCTTTCCCGGCGAGACTGAGGAGGAATTCGAGCAGACCATTTCCCTCATTGAAACCGTACATTACGACTCTCTCTTTACCTTCATCTTTTCCCCCCGTCCCGGCACGCCGGCGGCGAATATGGAAGATCCTACTCCCAAGGAAGAGAAAAACCGCCGTTTTGATCGGCTTTGCGCGGTACAAAATGCCATTTCCGAGCAAATTCACGCAAATTATATTGGCAGAACCTTCCGCTGTCTGATCGATGGTATGGACAAGGATCTGCTCACCGCCCGGACCGAGGGCGGCCGCCTTGTCCGCTTGGAGGGCGACAAAAATCTCATCGGCACTTTTGCTGACGTTACCATCACCGGCTCTACTACCTGGAGCTTGACCGGCAAATTGAAATAAGAAAAAAGGAGTGGTTATCATGGCCACCAAGCCAAACGAACCGACCCCGATGCAGCGGCAGTATCTGCAGATCAAAGAGAATAATCAGGATTGCATCCTGTTCTTTCGTCTGGGCGATTTTTACGAAATGTTCAACGAGGATGCCCAGATCGCATCCCGGGAGCTGGATCTGACTCTGACCACCCGTGACCGCGGCAAGCCCAAGGAGGAACAGACCCCTATGTGCGGCGTTCCTTACCACAGCGTGGACGCCTATATCGCCCGTCTGGTACAAAAGGGCTACAAGGTAGCCATCTGCGAGCAGATGAGCGACCCTGCACTGACCAAGGGTCTGGTGGAACGGGAGATCACCCGCATCGTCACCCCCGGCACCGTTACGGAAAGCTGTATGCTGGAGGAAAGCCGGAACAACTACTACGCCTGCCTTTACGGCGGTGAGCGGTTTGGTCTGGCATTTTGCGATATTTCCACCGGCGCGTTTTACGCCACCGTCTGTAATGATGCCGCTGCCGCCATTTCGGAGCTGGGTCGGTTTTCCCCTGCGGAGATCCTTCGCCTGGGCGAAAATGTCCACACCCCCGCCTTTGACGATTGTCTGCTGCGGCGCTTAAACTGCTGCGTCAACGAGGGAAACGTGACTGCCTTTTCCCGTGAGCAGGCCGAGGAGCTGCTGCAGAGCCATTTCTGCGCCACGCTGTCCGCATTGAATCTGACCGGTCTGCCGGAGGCCATCTGCGCCGCCGGTACGCTGCTGCACACGCTTTTGACCCTGCAGAAGAACGACCTTGCCCACATCCGCACCCTGGAATACTACACCTCCGGCAAGTTTATGGAGCTGGATATGGATGCCCGGCGCAATCTGGAGCTGACCGAAACGATGCGTGCCAAGGAAAAGAAGGGAAGCCTGCTGTGGGTGTTGGACAAGACCCACACCGCCATGGGCGGCAGAATGCTGCGCTCCTGGCTGGAAAAGCCCCTGCTGGACCCCGTTGAGATCGGTCGCCGCCACAGCGCCGTGGAGGAATTGGTAAACGCCACCATTATCCGCGGCGAGCTGATCGAGGCGCTGAAGGATGTTTCCGACCTGGAGCGTGTGATGACGAGGATCGTCACCGGCACCGTTAACTGCCGTGACCTTTTGGGTATCGCCCGTGGACTTCGCGCGCTGCCGGAGGTGAAGGCACAGCTGCAAAAGCTGGAGTCTCCCCTGCTGCGCCGTCTGGAGCAGGCCATTGATCCGCTGACCGAGTGCGCTGACCGCATCGAAGCCACCATCGTGGACGAGCCTCCCCTGACCGTCCGGGAAGGCGGCATCATCCGCAAGGGCGCTGATCCGGAGGCTGACCGCCTGCGTGACATTATGGACGGCGGCAAGAATATCATCGCCACCATCGAAACCGCAGAACGGGAAAAGACCGGCATCCGCACCCTGAAGGTTGGCTTCAACCGGGTGTTCGGCTACTATATCGAGGTCTCCAAATCCTTTGTGGAGCAGGTACCCGACCACTATATCCGCAAGCAGACCCTTGCCAACTGCGAGCGCTACATCACCCAGGAGCTGAAAGAGCTGGAGGACCAGGTGCTGGGCGCCAAGGATCGGCTCACCGCGCTGGAGTATCAGATCTTCACCCAGCTTCGGGAGTATCTGGCGCAGCAGGCTGACCGGGTGCAGATGTCCGCATCGGCAGTTGCCTGTGCCGATACGCTGTGCGCACTGGCAAGCGTAGCGGTGCAGCGCGGTTATTGCCGCCCGGAGATCACTCTGGACAACGAGATCCGCATCGTGGACGGACGCCATCCGGTGGTGGAAGTGATGCTCAAGGACTCTCTGTTCGTTCCCAACGATACCCAGTTGGGTGCAGGTGATCAGCAGGTCGCCATCATCACCGGTCCCAATATGGCAGGTAAATCCACCTATATGCGGCAGGTGGCGCTGATCGTGCTGATGGCGCAGATCGGCTCTTTCGTACCGGCGCGCAGCGCCAGGATCGGTCTGGTGGACCGGGTGTTTACCCGTATCGGCGCCAGCGACGATCTGGCTTCCGGTCAGTCTACCTTCATGGTGGAAATGTCCGAGGTGGCATCCATTTTGAAATACGCCACCAGCCGCTCCCTCCTGATCCTGGACGAGATCGGTCGCGGTACCTCCACCTATGACGGTATGGCCATTGCCCGGGCGGTGCTGGAATATGCCGCCAACGAAAAGAAGCTGGGTGCCAAGACCCTCTTTGCCACCCATTATCACGAGCTTTCCACGTTGGAAACCGTGCTGCCCAACGTTAAGAATTACAACATCGCCGTCAAAAAGCGGGGCGACCAGATGATCTTCCTGCGCAAGATCGTACCCGGTGCCACCGATGACAGCTACGGCGTGGAGGTTGCCAAGCTGGCAGGTCTGCCGGGTGCCGTTATCACCCGGGCAAGACAGATCCTGGAGGAACTGGAGCAGGAAAACGGCGTGGTACATACGCCCACCGCAGTTGCGGAGCCGGACGATCAGATCAGTATGCTGGATCTGACCGGTGCCCAGATCCGTGCGGCGCTGGAAGCCATTTCCGTAGAGACTCTGACCCCCATTGAGGCTATGAACGAGCTGTACAAGCTGAAGAAAATGTTAAACTGATATGAAATTTCCGATTTTTCTCCCCGCGCGCAAAGAAATATCCTGGGGCTGGCGGTATCTGGCTTTTGAGATCGTATTTCTGGGATATTTTCTGAGCATCGTGATCCATTTTTTCGCGCTGCCCTGGGGCAGCAGAGAGCTGAATCTTTGCTACTTTTTCCTGAACTTTGCTGTGGCGCTGTTTATCTTCCGCCATTTTCTGCGCGGCACCGCGATCACCGCAGCGAAGCGGATCCCGGCGATCTTGCTGGGCGCCGTAGCAGGCTTTTTCGTGTACTATATCCTGTCCACGGCGGTGAATATCGCCATTGTTGCCATTGAGCCCACCTTTTTCAACGTAAATAACCAGAATCTGTCCGAGATCAGCAACCGGTACTATTGGCTCACCGCCTTTTGCACTGTGATCCTGGTGCCCGTTACGGAGGAGCTTTTGCACCGGGGTGCCGTCTTTGGGGGCTTGTACAAGAAAAACCGGGTGGCAGCTTACTGCGTATCCACCCTGGTATTCGCGCTGGTGCATATCACCGCCTATATCGGCTATTTTGAGCCGAAAACCTTGCTGCTTTGCTATTTGCAGTACATTCCGGCAGGTCTTTGTCTGGCTGCTGCCTATGACCTGACCGGCTGTATCGTCACACCCATTCTGATCCACGCCGCCATCAATGCGGTGGGGATCCTCGCCATGAGGTGATTTCTATGCCGAAGATCATTCAATTATCGACCCACGTTGCCAATTTAATCGCCGCCGGCGAGGTGGTGGAGCGTCCTGCCAGTGTTGTAAAAGAGCTGCTGGAAAACGCGGTGGATGCCGGCGCATCCAAGATCACCGTCGAGATCCGTGACGGCGGTATGACCTTCCTGCGTGTCACCGACAACGGCTGCGGTATGGAAGCGGAAGATGCAAAAACCGCCTTTTTGCGCCACGCGACCTCCAAACTGCGCACCGCAGAGGACCTGGCTGCCATTTCCACAATGGGCTTCCGTGGCGAAGCGCTGGCAGCGATCGCTTCCGTCAGCCGTATCGACCTGATGACCAGTACCGCCGGCGCCGTTTCCGGCACCAGTCTGCATCTGGAAGCCGGTATCATCACCGAGGAATCCGAAGCCGGCTGCCCCCAGGGTACCACCATTATCGTCCGGGATCTGTTTTACAACACCCCGGCACGGATGAAATTTATGAAATCCGACACCGTCGAAGGCGGCAGAGTTTCCGCCGCGGTGCAGCTGCAGGCGCTGGCGCACCCGGAGGTGGCATTCACCTTCATCCGTGACGGCAAGCAGATCCTCTCCACCCCCGGCTCCGGTGCGCTGGAGGCGGCTGTTTACTGCGTCTACGGCAGAGACAGCGCCCGGATGGCAAAGGTGGACAGCCGTTGGGACGGCTACACCCTGACCGGCTTCGTATCCAAGCCCACCGATGCCCGTCCCAGCCGCAATATGCAGACCTTTTTCGTCAATGACCGCCCGGTGCGCTCCAAGCTGTTGATCTCCGCGCTGGAGGAAGCCTACCGCAATCAGCTGATGGTGGGCAAATTCCCGGCCTGCGTGCTGCATCTGCGCTTGCCCGCCAACGCGGTGGACGTGAACGTGCATCCTGCCAAGACGGAGGTTAAATTCCTGGCGGAAAAGGCAGTTTTTGATTGCGTTCACTATGGCGTGCTGGCTGCGCTGAATCAGCAGACAGACCGCCCTCAGGTACAGTTCAAAAACGAACCCAAGCCTGCCGTTCCGGCCTACAAGCCCCCGGCACCGCCTGCAAAGCCGGCAGCGCCGAAGCAGGAGACCTTCTTCCGCACTATGACGGCAGAAGAATACCGCAATTTCTCCGCAGCCGTTCAGACCGCGCCCCAGCCCAAGCCTGCGGCAGCGGTGGCGACCATTGCCGCTGTGGAGCGGCAGAAGAGCCTTCCTCTGCGGGAAAATGTAATGCTGCCGCAGATCACACCGCCGGCGCCGAAAACGCCGGCAGCTACCGAGCCGGAGCAGACCGCTATGCCTATGCCGGAGGAGATCCCCTGGCGTATGGTTGGCGAGCTTTACAATTCCTATATCATCGTGGAGCAGGGTGAGGACGCCTTCCTCATCGACAAGCACGCCGCCCACGAGCGCATCCTCTTCGAAAAGCTGAAGGCCAATCAGGAAGCCATCACGCCACAACTGCTTCTGACCCCCGTGCCGGTGCAGCTGCGTGCCGATGCGGCAGCGGAGCTGCTGAATAACGCCTCGCTGTTGCGCGAGCTGGGCTTTGAGATCGAAGAATTCGGTGACGGCACCGTTTTGCTGCGGCAGATTCCCATGGACTTAAGTCCCGAAGGCGCAGCGGAAGCTGCGGAGGCCATCGCTGCCGACCTGATGAGCGGTCGCCGGGAGAAAACGGACACCGTCCGGGATGAAATTCTGCACACCGTTGCCTGCAAGGCGGCTATCAAGGCCGGCTGGCTCAATGATCCCAAGGAGCTTCTGGCGCTGGTCAAGCAGGTTATGGAAAGAGAAGACCTGAAATACTGCCCCCACGGTCGTCCCATCTGCGTTACCTTAAGCAAAAAGCAGCTGGAAAAGCAATTCAAGAGAACGTAAATACCCCCCTTGTGTAAAGGGAGCCTTGGGTGCTGCTGCACAGCACCATAATAAGGAGGTAATCGGTCTTGAACAAAATGATATGCATCGCCGGGCCGACGGCCTCCGGAAAGACTGCCCTTGCCGTAGCGCTGGCAAAGGAATTGGACGGCGAGGTGGTATCCTGCGACTCTATGCAGGTCTATCGCCGTATGAACATTGGCACGGCGAAGCCCACTTTCGAGGAAATGCAGGGCATCCCTCACTATATGCTGGACATTGCCGAGCCGGATGAAGATTTTTCCGTCAGCCGCTACTGCGAAATGGCAGCTCCCATCGTGGACGATATTCTCGCCCGGGGCAAGACCGCTATCATCGCCGGCGGTACGGGACTTTATATGGACTCCCTGATCAAGGGCAACGCCTTCGCCCCCTTCCCCTCCACCGGTATGCGTAAAAAACTGGAAGCGCAAGCCGACGCCGAGGGTATGGAAGCGATGCTGTCACTGCTGCAAAGCATTGACCCGGAAGCCGCCGCACGGCTGCACCTGAAAGACCGCAAGCGGATCATCCGGGCGCTGGAGGTATACTACGAAACCGGGCAGTCTATCACAGAGCATAACCGCAGAACCCAGAAAATTCCACCGAAATACACGCCGTTATGGCTGGGTCTGGATTTTGAAGACCGGGCGCAACTGTACAGCCGCATTGACCGCCGTGTGGATAAGATGCTGGATGACGGCTTGATCCAGGAGGTCGTCTCGCTGCTGCAGGAGGGAATCCCTGCGGATTGCACAGCGATGCAGGCCATCGGCTACAAGGAATTCATTGATGCGCTGGACGCGAAGATCAGCTTTTCGGAAGCAGCCGACCGGGTTCGGCAATCTTCCCGGCATTACGCCAAGCGGCAACTGACCTGGTTCCGCCGGAACAGCCAAATGCATTGGCTCACCCGCAGGGCTGATGACGATTTCGGGAAAATTTTGGAGTGTGCCCGACAGGTTATTTACGAATTCGACAATTAAAAAATGCTAACATATGTATGTCATTATGAAAAAAAGAGGGGATACATATGTCAGACAATTATAATTTGCAGGATGCTATTCTTCAGGAGGTACGTCGGGATAAGGTGCCGGTGACGCTGTTCCTGATGAACGGCTTCCAACTCCGTGGGACCATCGTCGGTTTTGACAGCTTCGTGGTGGTTTTGGTCAGCGAGGGTCGGCAGCAGATGATCTACAAGCACGCCATCTCTACCCTTGCGCCTATGAAGCAGATCAAAGCCGCAGGTCCAATCACCTAAACACCAAAGGGCGACGGAGTAACCGTCGCCCTTTGACTATAGAAAGAGGAAAATGCTATGAATATTGCCATTGTGACCGGTGCATCCTCCGGTATGGGACGGGAATTCGTCCTGCAGTTAAAAGACTATGTCAGTGTAGACGAGATCTGGGTCATCGCCCGGCGGCAGGCAGCGCTGGAGACGCTGAAGGAAGAATCCGCCGTTCCCGTGCGCCCCATCGTGCTGGATCTGGTGGACAGTGAGAGCTTCTGCAAATTCGCTGCCCTTCTGGAGGCGGAAAAGCCCAATGTGAAGCTGCTGGTCAACGCCGCCGGTTTTGGTAAATTCGGTGACTTCCGCAAGGTCGATCCCGTTGACGACTGCCATATGCTGGACTTAAACTGTAAGGCGCTGGTGATGATGACCCGGATCACCCTGCCCTATATGCAGCGCGGCAGCCATATTCTGCAGCTGGACAGCCTTTCCGCTTTCCAGCCCGTTCCTTACATCGCCACCTACGGCGCCACCAAAGCGTTTGTCCTGAGCTATTCCCGTGCCATCAGCCGGGAGCTGAAAAGCAGCGGCATCCGGGTAATGGCGATGAATCCCGGCTGGGTCAAGACCGAATTTTTCAACCACGCCTGCCAGACCAATGACGGCGAGGTGCAGTATTACAATCATCTTTACGAAGCCAAGGATGTAGTCGCCACCGGTCTGAAGGATCTGTACAAGACCAAAAAGGACTATTCCGTCCACGGTCTGCCCATCAAGGGTCAGGTGCTTCTGGTGAAGCTGGTGCCCCATCGCTTCGTGATGAGCATCTGGCTGGCGCAGCAGAAAAAAGCGAAAAACAACAAAAACCTTACCGTGGAGGGTCGCAAATGAGAAAGTTAACCGCCATCGTTTTGCTGCTTTGCCTGCTGCTCTGCGGCTGCGCGCAGCAGCAGCCCGCCGGTCAAACAGTGGCCCCGGTGCAGGAGCAGCTTTGGGTGCATTTCATCGACGTGGGTCAGGCGGACAGTATTCTTCTGGAGTGTGACGGCAAATTTGCCCTGGTCGACGGCGGCAACGATGCCGACGGCGGATCGATAGCCGCTTATCTGCAGATGCAAGGCGTTGAAAAGCTGGATCTGGTGGTAGCCACCCATCCCCACGAGGATCACATCGGCGGATTGGCCGATGTAATCGACGCATTCCCGGTGGATGCCGTTTGGTCTTCCTCCATTCCCAACAACACCAACGCTGTACGCAATTTCCTCAAGAGCGTGAGCCACCGGGGTCTGGAGGTAGTGCAGCCTGCGGTGGGTCAGGTCTTTACATTGGGCACAGCCACCATCACCGTGCTGGGTCCCGTAAAGGAATATGAGGATCTGAACAATTTGTCCCTGGTTCTGATGGTACAGCACGGCAACAACCGTTTCCTGCTGACCGGTGATATGGAGCGCGAAGCGGAAAACGATCTGGTGGAAAGCGGTGCCGACCTGAAGGCCGACGTGCTGAAGGTAGGTCATCACGGCAGCGAAAGCTCCACCGGCTACATCTTCCTGCGTGAGGTGATGCCCACCTACGGCATCATCAGCTGCGGCAAGGACAATTCCTACGGGCATCCCCACGAGGATCCGCTGTCCCGTCTGCGGGACGCGGAGGTCATGGTGCTGCGCACCGACGAATGTGAAACCATTATCGCCCGGTCTGACGGTACGGATATTTACCTGCTGTGGGGCGAAGAACACCTGCAAAACGCGGCATAATCACGCAAAACGGCCCCCTTGTGAAAAGGGGGCTGTCAATAATGCAACCCCGGAATGCAGCAGCATTCCGGGGTTGAATTTTTGTTTTACTTCAGCAGCAGTTCTGCGATCTGGACGGCGTTGGTAGCCGCACCCTTGCGCACCTGATCGCCGCAGCACCACAGTGCCAGACCGCAGGGATCGGTAATATCCTTGCGGATACGACCCACAAAGACCAGATCCTGATCGGTGGTCTCCAGCGGCATGGGGTACTGCTTTGCGCCCAGGTCATCCACCAGCTTACAGCCGGGTGCCTTTGCGATGACCTCTCTTGCCTGCTCAACGCTCACAGGAACGTCAAAATGGCAGGAAACAGAAATGGAATGGCTGCGAATGACCGGCACACGCACGCAGGTGCAGGTAACGTTCAGCTCCGGCAGATGCATGATCTTTCTGCCCTCGTTGTGCAGCTTCATTTCCTCGCTGGTGTAGCCATTTTCCTGACCGCCGCCGATCTGGGGGATCAGATTGTAAGCGATCTGGTGGGAGAACACCTTGGGCTCATAGGTTTCGCCCACACGCAGGGCTTCCACCTCTTCCATCAGCTCCACAGGACCGCCGGCGCCTGCGCCGGAAACCGCCTGATATGTAGACGCCACCATGCTGCGGATGGGAGAAATGCTGTTGAGGGCATTGACCGCGGTAACGGTGATGATGGTGGAGCAGTTGGGATTGGAGATGATGCCGCTGTGCCACTTCACATCCTCAGGATTGACCTCCGGCACCACCAGGGGCACCTTGGGATCCATACGGAATGCGGAAGAATTATCCACAAATACGGCGCCGGCGGCGATGATCGCCGGGGCAAACTTTTTCGCAATATCGTTTTCCGCAGCGCCCAGCACGATGTCCACGCCGGTAAAGGCTGCATCACACGCCTCCTGAATCACAACGTCCTCGCCGTTGAATTTCAGGGTCTTGCCTGCGCTGCGTGCGCTGGCAAGGGGGATCAGCTTGCCTACAGGGAACTTGCGCTCCTGCAGAATTTTGATCATTTCCTGTCCCACGGCGCCGGTGGCGCCCAGAACAGCAACGGTATAAGTTTTCATAGTTTTACCTCCAGGGGATTGAGATTACTTTGCGAAGCTGTTGTACAGCACGCGGATGGCCTCGGCAAAATCGTCATTGCTGACACCTAGGATGATATTCAGTTCGTCAGGACCTTGGTTGATCATACGGATGTTGATACCTGCTTCACCCAGAGCGGCAAACAGCTTGCCGGAAATACCGGGGCGACCCTTCATATGGCGACCGACAGCGGCAACCACGGCGATCTGATCGTGAACGTCCACCGTATCGGGATTGACCTCTGCCTGAATTTCCTGCAGAACATCGTACAGATGGGGTGCCAGCGCATCGGTCTCCAGCACCACGGAAACATTGTCGATGCCGTTGGGTACATAGTCGATGGAGATGCTATGGCGCTCCAGAACGGTGAGGATCTTGCGCAGAATACCAACCTCGTTACTAAGGCCGCGCTTGGAAATGGAGATGATGGAAAAGTTCTTCTTGCCGGTGATGCCGGTGATAAACCGGTCGGGGTTCACCGGGGTGTCGAAGCCTTCCTTGATCATGGTGCCGGCATCGCCGGGAGCATTGGTGTTGCGGATGTTCAGGGGGATGCTCTTCTCCCGGACGGGGAAGATGGTTCCCTCGTGCAGCACCTGGGCGCCGGAATAGCTCAGCTCACGCAGCTCGTCATAGGTGACCTCGGGAATGGTCTCGGGATTATCCACGATCCGGGGATCTGCCATCAGAATACCGGAAACATCGGTCCAGTTCTCATAGATGTCCGCATCCAGCGCCGCTGCTGCCAGCGCGCCGGTAATGTCGCTGCCGCCACGGGTGAAGGTTTTGATGTTGCCATCGGGCATTTTGCCGTAGAAGCCGGGGATCACAACACACCCGCCACCTGCCAGCGCCTTCAGCGCGGCATAGGACTTTTCCTTATCCACGGTGCCGTCCATTTTGAAGAACACCCAATCCGCCGCATCCACGAACTTGAAGCCCAGATAGGCCGCCATCAGCTTGGCGGAGAAATACTCGCCGCGGCTTGCCAGCTCATCCTGGGAAATTGCCTTCTTATCCAGCCGGTGCTTCAGCACGTCCAGCTCGTCATCGATCTCCACCGTAATGCCCAGATCCGCGCGGATCTGCTGATAACGGCTCTTGATCATATCAAAGACCCGGCTGCAGTCCACGCCGTACTGGGAGTGGGCGTGGCACAGATACAAAAGGTCTGTGATCTTGTGATCGTCGCCAAAGCGCTTGCCGGCGGCGGAAACCACCACTACCCGGCGAGCAGGATCATCCAAAATAATATCCCGAATTTTACGGTACTGACCGGCATCCGCCATAGAGGAGCCGCCAAATTTTACTACCTTTAACATACCGTTTCCCTCTTTTCTTTACAGTGCCTTCCGGGGCAGAGCCGCAATAAAGGCATCGGGGTTTGCTTTCAGCCAATCGTGCATTTTCTGCACGCTGACGGGCTTGGTAACGATGGCCTTACCCCAGGTTTCTTCCGTATTTTCCTCCAGCCAGCTATCCACCTTTCCGCGGACATAGTAGCTGTACTTTTCTTCGTTGCACACGCCGACCTTCTTGCCGTAGGCGCAGTAGAAGCCTCTGCCGCTTAAGAAATCCGCGCAGTCCTGCACCACATTATATGCCGTGGGATAGCGACCTGCGCCCTGACCGAAAAAGCTCTGGCGACCGGAAATATCGCCGGCAAGGGTGATCAGGTTGTAGTTCATAGGCACAGCGGCTTCGGGATCTGTCAGCGGAATCAGCGTGGGCTGCACATAGGCGGCATACACGCCGTCGATATACTTGCCGGTGGAGATCAGCTTGCACAGAAGACCGTGCTTCTTAAAGGTATCCATATCCTTCTTGGTGATGTTGCGGATGCCGGCGGCAGGAATTCCGGTAATATCCAGGCTCACGCCGAAAGCCACGTTGGCGGACACGATCAGCTTGTGCCAGGTGTCGATGCCGTCGATATCTGTGGAGGGGTCAGCCTCCGCATAGCCCAGCGCCTGGGCACGACCCAGCGCTTCTTCATAGCTCAAGTCCATCCGTGCCATAGCATCCAGGATATAGTTGCAGGTGCCGTTCATAATGCCGCCTACATAGTGGACGGCTTCCACACGGCGCACACGCTCCAGCTCGCTGAGCCAGCCGATGCCGCCGCCTACGGATGCGGTGCAGCGAAGGTATACGCCCTTCTCCTGGGCCAGAGGCAGCAGCTCGTCATAGTATGTAGCCATCATCGCCTTGTTGGCGGTGGCAACGTTCTTGCCGGCCTCGATGGCAGCCTTCACATACTCGAAGGCAGGGTGCAGACCGCCGATGGCTTCCACCACGGTGTCGATGCTCTCATCGTTCAAAATATCGTTAAAATCGTGGGTAACTTCCGCGTCGGGAAGCTGCAGCTCACGGCGGCACAGCACACGCACCACCTGCATATCCGCTCTGGCAGAGGTCAGCTCATACACGCCCTTGCCCACGGTACCAAAACCAAGTAATCCGATTCGCATAGAAATATCCTCCTGCGTATATTATCCAAAAGGACAACACTTTCCTTTTTAACCCATACAGTATATCACAGCACCCGGAACAATCGCAAGTATTTTCGTGAAAAAACATCGCTTTTATGCAGAAAGTGAAGAATCCTCCCCTCATGGCAGAGAAACTTATGCAAAATCGTTTCCAACATTCAAACTTTCGATGCAAACGCAATCTCTGCCCCTTCTTTGAGGGAGGCAAGGCTGCAGCCAAGTTCCGCTAGAGAATAACAAACGGGCGACCGCAAGGATCGCCCATTTCATATTCATCATACGCCCAAAAGGGATTTTGCTACCAGGAAATAGACCAGCAGCGACAGTGCATCCACGATGGTGGAAATAAAGGGGCTTGCCATGACCGCCGGGTCTAATTTCAGCACCTTGGCGACCATCGGCAGGCAGCAGCCCACCAGCTTCGCCAGCACCACCGTTGCCGCCAGTGTCAGGCACACCACCGCATTGACCATCAGGGTAATATCCTCGTTACCCATCAGCAGATGATCCACCAGCCAGATCTTGGCGAAGCACACCACCGCCAGCGCGATGCCGCACAGAATCGCTGTGCGCAGCTCTTTCCAGATCACAGTGCCGATGTCGGCAAACCGCAGCTCATCCAGGCTCAACGCACGGATCACCGTAACGGAGGACTGTGCGCCGGAGTTACCGCCGGTACCCATCAGCATAGGAATAAAAGCGGTCAGCGCCACCTGGGCAGCCAATGCGCCCTCAAAAGCGGTGATGATCAAGCCCGTAAAGGTTGCCGACACCATCAGCAGCATCAGCCAGGGAATTCTGTTCTTGAAAAGGTCAAAGGCCGAGCTGCGCAGATAGGTCTTTTCCGACGGCAGCATACCGCCCATGATCTCCATATCCTCGGTGGTCTCTTCTTCGATGACGTCCATAGCATCGTCGAAGGTGATGATGCCCACCATTCTGTCCTCGCCATCCACCACCGGCAGCGCCAGGAAATTATACTTGGCCAGCATACGCGCCACTTCTTCCTGGTCGGTGAGGGTGCTGACGGAGATCACATTGGTTGACATAATATCTGTGATCTTCAGCTCGTCATCCTCTGCCAGCAGCAGATCCTTCACCGTCACGATGCCCTGCAGCTTTCTGTCCTTGGCGGTGACGTAGCAGGTGTAAATGGTCTCCTTGTCCACGCCCTGACGGCGAATACGAAGGATGGCCTCCTCCACCGTCATTTCCGGTCGCAGGGAAACATATTCCGTGGTCATCAGCGAGCCGGCGGAATTATCGGGATACCGCAGGATCTGATTGATGGATTTGCGCATTTCCGGATCGGCCTGCTTCAGGATGCGCTTGACCACATTGGCAGGCATTTCCTCCACTAGGTCGGCCGCGTCGTCCACATACAGCTCGTCCACGATCTCCTTCAGCTCGTTATCGGAAAAGCTGCGGATCAGCAGTTCCTGGGCCTCCGGCTCCATTTCCACGAAGGTCTCTGCCGCCAATTCCTTGGGCAGCAGGCGGAAGATCAGCGGGATCTTCTCCTCCTCCACATCGTAGAAAAGCTCCGCAATATCACTGGGATACATCACCAGCAGCAAGTCCCGCAGCGCGGCATATTTCTTTTCCTCCAGCATCTTTTGGAGGGCTTTGGTTACAATGTCAAATTTTTCTGCCATGATGCATTTCCTCCTGTTTACTAAATTTGAAACAAAAGGCAAATACACCGACTGAATCGATTACAGGCACACCACGGCCCGCATTCTACTTCGGCCAGGTATATTGCCACTATTACCGGTTTCCATGGTGTCCCTCCTTTTCGTGGATTTGTTTCTATTTTACGCCTGATTTTCCGGCTTGTCAACCTTGACGGCAGGACTTTCCTGACGTAAAATAGATTTAATGAATTTTTCCCGGAGGTATCTATATGATCCGCAAGGCTACCGTGGCAGACGTGCCGGCGA
Source organism: Oscillospiraceae bacterium (assembly GCA_017436955.1). Taxonomy (GTDB): domain Bacteria; phylum Bacillota; class Clostridia; order Oscillospirales; family Oscillospiraceae; genus Faecousia. Next base: position 22,521 of record JAFSCD010000017.1, read on the forward strand.
TGCTGGAGATCTACGCGCCCCACGTCCTGACCACCACCAATTCTTTTGAATATGAAGTCCCCTCGGTGGAGACCTTTACCGACCGGCTGGTAAGCTACACCAAGCAATTCCCCTGGCTGGTCTGGGAGGAAAACGGCGCTGTCAAAGGTTACGCCTATGCCAGCCTGCCCTTCTCCCGACCCGGCTACCGCTGGTGCTGCGAGGTATCCATCTATCTGGCACCGGATATCCAGCGCAAGGGTGTTGGCAAGACCCTCTATGCGGTGCTGGAGCACATCCTCTGGCAGCAGGGCTACCGGACCATTTACTCTGTCGTCACCGGCACAAACACCGGCTCTGTGGCGTTTCACAAGAAAGTGGGCTATGCGGTTTTCGCCGTATTTCCCAACTGTGGCTACAAGCTGGGGCAGAATCTGGATGTGATCTGGCTGCAAAAGCAGTCAAATATCGGCGAAATGCCCACTGAATTCCCCGTTCCCTGGACATCTGTTGTGGAAAATGACGAAAAGCTAACGGATATTTTAGCCATTTTTTCCCTTTCTTAAACAGTAAAAATATGGTATGCTAATGGTGGATGATTCTAACCCGCAACTAACTTTTATGTAAGGAGTAAGCTATATGTTCTTTCAGAAGAAACGTTGTATCGCAATGCTGCTGGCCGGCGGTCAGGGCAGCCGTCTGAAGGTGCTGACGGAGAATACCGCCAAGCCTGCAGTGCCCTTTGGCGGTAAGTACCGCATCATTGACTTTCCCCTTTCCAACTGCGTCAACTCCGGCATTGATACCGTAGGCATCCTGACCCAGTATCAGCCTCTGGAGCTGAATGAATACATCGGCAACGGTCAGCCCTGGGGCTTAAACAAGACCCATAGCTGCGCCCAGGTGCTGCCCCCCTACGAGCGCCACGACAAGAAGAGCGGCTGGTACAAGGGCACTGCCAACGCCATCTATCAGAATATTGATTTTATTGACCGTTTCGACCCGGAGTATGTGGTGGTGCTTTCCGGCGACCATATCTACAAAATGGACTACGCCGCCATGGTTGCCTATCACGAAAAACATAACGCCTCCTGCACCATCGCCGTGCGTACCGTACCGCTGGAGGAGGCCTCCCGCTTCGGCATCCTGAACACCAATCCCGACAACTCTATCTACGAGTTTGAGGAGAAGCCCAAGGTGCCCAAGTCCACCAACGCATCCATGGGCATCTATGTGTTTAACTGGAGCATCCTGCGCCAGGCGCTGATCAATGACGAGGAGGATCCCAATTCCTCCAACGATTTCGGCAAGAACATCATCCCCACCCTCTTAAATGCCGGTCACAAGATGATGGCTTACATCTTCGACGGCTACTGGAAGGATGTGGGTACCATCGACTCTTTGTGGGAAGCCAATATGGAGCTGCTGGGCAAGAACCCGGAATTCGATATCCGCGGCGACGAGCATACCAAGATCTATGCCCGTAACAGCGCCCTGCCCTCCTCTTACATCGACGAAGAAGCCAGAACCGTCAACTGCTTCATTGCGGAAGGCTCCGAGGTCTACGGTACCGTCCGCCACAGTGTCATCTCCGTTGGCTGCACCATCGGTGAGGACGCACTGGTGGAGGACAGCGTGGTAATGCCCGGCGTTGTCATCGAGCCCGGTGCCATCGTCCGCCACGCCATTTTGGGTGAAAACAGCCGCATCGGCAAGAACGCCGTGGTTGGCGGTGCCTTCAAGCCCAACGAAAAGAAAAAGATCAGCGTCACCTCCAAGGGTGCCGTCGTAGAAGCCAACACCGTGCTGCTGCCCGGTGATATGCTGTAAGGAGGTAGCTATTATGAACGTAATGGGTATTATTTTTACAAACGACGCTTCTCTGGGTGCGCTGACCGATAAACGTACCATGGCCAGCCTCCCCTTCGGCGGTCGCTACCGCCAGGTAGACTTCGCGCTGAGCAATATGTCCGCTGCCGGCATCCGGCATATTGGCATTTTCTCCCGCCACAATTATCAGTCCCTGATGAATCATATCGGCGCCGGCGAAGAATGGGGTCTGGAGCTGGAAGAAGGCGGTCTTGAGTATCTGACGCCCTTCTCCATGTCCACCACTGACATCTACCGCGGCAAGCTGGATGCCCTGCACTCGGTTATGAGTATTCTGGAAAAAAGCCGGGAGGAATACGTTGTCCTCATCGACTCCGCGATCATTTCCAATATCGACCTGAAGCACGTGATCAAGTGCCACATCGAAAGCGGAAAGGATATCACCGTAGTCACCAAGACCGGCATCGCCAACGGCAAGAAGCAGCTGGATCTGGCGGTGAAGGTGGATGAAAACGGCGAAGCCACCGATATCGCTGTTGACTACGTGGCTCCTGCCGATTATCTGGCGTCCATGGATATCTTCGTGCTGAGCAAAAAGTGGCTGGTGCAGCGGATCAAAGAGCATATCGCACGGAATCTGTTCCACATGGACCGGGATCTGGTGCTGGGTCTGTGGCAGAAAAACGCCGCCACCATCCACGTATATCAGTTCCCCGGCATTGCGATGTACAATGAATCTGTGGAAGAATACTTCCGCAACAGCATGGCGCTGATCGACAAAAAGACCCGCCACGATATGTTTGGCTATAATCATCCCGTATTCACCCGTGTCCGGGACCGTGTCCCCAGCTTTTACGGCGAGAACTGCGAGGTTGAGAACTGCGTGGTGGCGGATGGCTGCATCCTGGAAGGCGAAGTGGAAAATTCCATTTTGTTCCGTAACGTTACCATCTGCGAGGGTGCGGAAGTGGAAGACTGCATCATTATGAACGATACCGTGGTCGGCGAGGGTGCCGAGTTGAAGTACGTCATTCTGGATAAGGACGTCACCGTCCGTCCCGGTGCCAAGCTCTGCGGCACACCCAGCAATCCCATCATCGTCAAAAGAGGAGAAACCGTATGAAGATCGCCATTGTGGCTTCCGAAGGCGCACCCTATATCAAGTCCGGCGGTCTGGGCGATGTGATGGAGGCGCTGCCCTCCGCGCTTGCCCGTATTCCCGGCAACGAGGTGGTGCTGATCCTTCCCTATTATAACAAGATCAAGCACGATCCCAACCGGAAGGTGGAGCAGCTCAAGTACTTCAATGTCCAGCTTGGCTGGCGTGAGCAGTACTGCGGCGTGATGAAGCTCTGCGACCGCGATGACGGTGTTCAGGTACTGTTTATCGACAACGATTACTATTTCGGCAACCGCACCGGCGCCATTTACGGCGACGGCGACGATTGCGAGCGGTACGCCTTCTTCTCCAAGGCCTGTCTGGACACGCTGGACGCGCTGGGATTCTATCCCGATGTGATCCAGTGCAACGACTGGCAGACGGCGCTGGTGCCTATCTACCTCAGCGCCAGCTACCATCACCGCTTCCCCTACACCAAATGTATGTACACCATCCACAACATCGAGTATCAGGGCTGGGCGCCCGGTAATTTCTTCGATGATGTGCTGGGTCTGCCGTGGCATTTCCGCAACCGGCTGGATATGAACAACTCTGTCAACCTGATGAAGGGTGCCATTGAGACCTGCCATATGCTGACCACCGTTTCCCAGACCTATTCCCGTGAGCTGATGTATCCGTACTACGCCCACGGTCTGGACGGCGTCATTGCCAACGCCGCCTGGAAACTGACCGGCATCACCAACGGTATTGACTGCAACACCTTCAACCCCGAGACCGACCCCAATCTGCCTGCCCACTACAACGCCGATACCCTGGGCGAAGGCAAGGCCGTTTGCAAGGTCAGGCTGCAGGAGGAGGTGGGTCTGCCCGTAGATCCGGACACGCCGCTGATGGTAATGGTTACACGGCTTGCCGGGCATAAGGGTCTGGATCTGCTGTGCTATATCGCCCGCAGGCTCCTGTGGGAGGAAAAATGCCAGCTTCTGATCCTGGGTACCGGTGAATACCAGTATGAGCATTTCTTCCGGGAGCTGAGCGAGGAATTCCCCGACCGTGTGGCTGCGAAGATCACCTTCAATTTAGGTCTGGCGGCACGGATCTACGCCGGCGGCGACATCTACCTGATGCCCTCCAAATCCGAGCCCTGCGGCTTAAGCCAGATGAACGCCATGCGCTACGGCACCGTTCCGGTGGTACACGCCACCGGCGGTCTGAAGGACACCGTTCCTCCCTGCGACGAGAACGGCGAGGGTGGTCTGGGCTTTACCTTCCAGAGCTACAACGGCGACGATTTCTACGCCACCGTCAAGCGCTGTCTTTCGCTCTACAACCGGGATCGGGATGCATTCCGGGCTCTGCAGGAGCGGGATATGCGCCAGGATTTCAGTTGGGACAAGCCTGCCGCCCGCTATATGGAGCTGTTCCATCAAATGCTGGGTAAATAAAAAATACGCTCCGACCTGTGACTGCGATTGTAGGTCGGAGCTTTTTTGCTTTTTTCTTGCTTGTTGGCGGAATTTGTGGTACAGTATGAGAAAGATTTATTGAGAGGAGATCGCTATGCGGATTTTGTTTGACAGCAAGCTGCAGCAGTTCAAAGACCCCTTCGGCACACTGCTGCCGGAGCAGAATTGCACGCTGCGCATCCATATCCCCTCCCAGCTGCAGGCGGTCAAGACCGAGTGCCGCTTCAGCGGTCCGGACGGCGAGAGCATTATGACCGTGCCGATGGAAAAGCAGGGGCAAATCGGCGCTTACGACATTTTCCGCGGTGATTTTTGCTTCCGGCAGCCCGGTCTTTACTTCTACTGTTTCTATATCCACAAGCCCATTGGCGGCTTCCGTCTGTTCAAATTCGGCGACGATACCAATATGGAAGCCGGTGACCTGTGGCAGGTCAGCTGCATCCCTGCGGATTTTTCCGTTCCGGATTGGGCGCAGGGCGCCACGATGTACCAGATCTTTCCCGACCGTTTTTGCAGATCTGGTGACACCGATCTTACCGGCAAGCTGGAGCCTTACACCGTCCACGAGGATTGGAACGAGGAGGTCCACTGGCAGCCGGACCGGCAGGGTCGGGTGCTGAACAACGATTTCTACGGTGGCAACTTCAAGGGCATCACGCAAAAGCTGGACTATATCGCCTCGCTGGGCGTTACGGTGCTGTACCTGAATCCCATCAGCAAGAGCTTTTCCAACCACCGCTATGATACCGGCGACTACAAGACCCCCGATCCTATGCTGGGCACGCTGGCGGATTTTACCGAAATGTGCGATGCCGCCCACCAACGGGGCATCCGGGTGATCCTGGACGGCGTATTCTCCCACACCGGCTCCAACAGCCTGTATTTCGACAAAGACCGCACCTTCGGCGGCAACGGCGCCTACAATTCCCAAAACTCTCCCTACTATAGCTGGTATCAGTTCAAAAGCTGGCCGAATGACTATAACAGCTGGTGGGGCTTTGACACCCTGCCTACGGTCAACAAGCTGGATCCCAAATTTATACAGTATATCATTACGGGCGATGACAGCGTGATTTCCCACTGGCTGAACGCCGGCTGCGATGGCTTCCGGCTGGATGTGGCGGATGAATTGCCCACAGAATTTTTGTCCATTCTAAAGACCCACCTGCGCAAGCTGCGACCTGACGCCTTGCTGCTGGGCGAGGTGTGGGAGGACGCTTCCAACAAGCGCGCCTACGGCATCAGCCGCCGCTATTTTGTGGACGGGCAGCTGGACAGCGTAATGAATTATCCCTTCCGCACCGCAATTTTGCATTTTCTGGAGGGCAAGGATGACGGCAAGGCGCTTGCCAACACCGTCCGCGCCATTCAGGAGAATTATCCGCCCCAGGTGCTGCTTGCCAATATGAATCTGCTTGGCACCCACGACAGCGCCCGTATCCTGACGGCGCTGGTGGATGATTTTGCCGGCAGCCGGGCAGAGCAGGCCGCCCGACACTTGACGATGCAGCAGTATCAAACCGCCCGGCAACGGCTGCTGATGGCATCCTTCCTGCAGTATATGCTGCCGGGAATGCCCAGCCTTTACTACGGCGACGAGGTGGGTATGGAGGGCTGCAAAGATCCCTTCAACCGCCGACCCTATCCCTGGGGGCAGGAGGATCCCATTTTGCTGGAGCATTTTACGCGGCTTGGTCAGCTGCGTAAGGAACACGAGGCTCTGCGAAAGGGTGATCTGACCTTCTTTGAAGCCGGTGACGGCAAGCTGGGCTTCAGCCGCAGCTGCGGCGGCAAACGGCTGCGCATCTACCTGAACCGCAGCGATGAAAGCTGGGATGTGCCCGGCAACAAACTGCTGTTCGGCAGTGGCACGCAGATTTCCGCTCCCACCTGGTTGACCCTCTCCCCTATGGGCTTCTGCGTAACAGAAGAATAAAAAATCCTCCCCAAGCGGGGAGGATTTTTATGTTGCTGTCAGTTAGATGGTGCCGTAGACAAACTTAAAGACGAACAGCAGTGCAATGATCGTAACTGCAATATCCTTCTTGGTGTACTTGCCGGTGAACAGGGTGATCAGTACATAGGCAATCGCGCCGATGCCGATGCCGTTGGCGATGGAGTAAGTCAGAGGCATCATAACAAAGGTCAGGAATGCGGGAACCGCACTTCTCATATCTTCCATATCGACCTTTGCAAAGTTCTTCATCATCAGAACGCCGACGAAGATCAGCGCAGGCGCGGTAGCAGCACCGGGAATGATGCTGGCAATGGGAGACAGAAACAGACATGCCGCGAAGCACAGAGCGGTAACCAGGCTGGTCAGACCGGTTCTGCCGCCGGCGGCAACGCCGGATGCGGACTCAACGAAGGTGGTGACGGTGGAAGTGCCGCAGACAGCGCCGGCAACGGTAGCGATGGAATCGCAGGCCATAGACTTGTCAATGTCGATGGGATCACCGTTCTCATCCAGCATATCTGCCTCGGAAGCAGCGCCGTACAGTGTGCCGATGGTGTCGAACATATCCACCAGGCAGAAGGTAACGATCAGCATGATTGCGGAGAAGATGCCGCCCAGCATCTCGCCGCCGAAGGCGTTGGTCCAGGATTCAGCCTTGAATACGCCGGTGATACCGATCTCCGCGAAGTCCTTGAAGGGCTGCAGCACGGAGGTGGTCTCAAAGCTGGGCAGAGTCCAGGTGGCCAGATAGTAAATAACGGAGGTCAAAACGATGCCCAGCAGGACAGCGCCCTTCACCTTCAGCTTCGTCAGGACAGCGATGATCAGGAAGCCCACCAGCGCGATCACCGCAGGCGCAACATCTGCCCACGCCACGCCCTGCAGCTTGACAAACTGCACCAGGGTGTACGGATTATCCTGAACGATACCGACATTCTGGAAGCCGATAAACGCGATAAACAGACCGATACCGGCAGGGATAGCCTTCTTGATACATTCGGGCATAGCCTTGGCGATATAGCTGCGGGCACCGGTAACAGACAGCAGCAGGAAGATCAGACCGGAAACCAGGATGATGACCAGACCGGTCTGGTAGCCGCTGATGGTGTTGCCTTCTGCGCCCTTGATGACCTCGGGCAGCACGAAGGAGGTAAAGAAGAAGGAATTCAGACCCATACCGCAGGACTGCGCGAAGGGCATCCTTGCATAGAAAGCAAACAGCAGAGTGCCGATAACAGAGGCCACGATGGTCGCAATATAAACTGCATTCCAGATCTTGTCAATACCGGGTACGCCGAAGCTGAAGCCGACGATCTGATTGGGGTTCACCACCAGAATATACGCCATCGCAAAGAAGGTGGTCAGACCCGCAATGATCTCGGTTCTTACATTGGAGCCGCGCTGGGAAATTTTGAAGAACTTGTTCATGTACATCTCTCCTATATTTAGTGTTGGGAACGAAAGTATTATACCACATCTTGGAAAAATTACAAGAACTTATTGCAATAAATATCCCCGCCGAGTGATCGGCGGGGTATCGTTTACTCTTTGGTGGGCAGCGCGCTGACGATCTTGGTCGTCAGGATGATCACACCGATGATCACGAAGATCACCAGCATACCGATGCCCATATATTTCAGATTGTCCACAAAAGCCATGGGGTTGAATTCCAGATTCACAGCCGCTTCCGTCAACATAGTCATATTCTTAACCTCCCATCAAGTTGGCAGCAATATTCAGTATAATGCCGCCGGCGATCACCGATGCGATCTGTCCGGAAACATTGACGCCGATGGAGTGCATCAGCAGGAAGTTCTGGGGGTCTTCCTTCAGCGCCATCTTATGCACGATACGACCGGACATAGGGAATGCGGAAATGCCGGCTGCGCCGATCATGGGGTTGATCTTCTTCTTCAGGAACAGATTCAGGAGCTTGGCGAACAGCACGCCGCCGGCGGTGTCCACAATGAACGCCACCAGACCCAGACCCATGATCACAAGAGTATCCACCTGCAGGAACTTTTCCGCCGTCATATTGAAGGCAACGCTGATGCCCAGGAAAATGGTGATCAGGTTTGCCAGCACATTCTGCGCGGTGTCGGACAGGCTGTTGAGCACGCCGCACTCCCGGATCAGGTTGCCGAACATCAGGAAGCCGATCAGCGCGGTAGCCTGGGGAATGATGGCAGAGACCACGATGGTGATGATGATGGGGAACAAAATGCGGGTGCGCTTGCTGACGGACTTCTGCTCATAGGGCATCCGGATCATGCGCTCCTTCTTGGTGGTCAGCAGCTTGATCACCGGCGGTTGGATCACCGGCACCAGCGCCATATAGGAGTATGCCGCCACGGTGATCGCGCCGACATACTGGGAGCCCAGCTTGTTGGCAACGGCGATGGAGGTAGGACCGTCAGCCGCACCGATGATGGCGATAGAGAAAAAGTCCCGGAAATCGGGGAAGAACATACTTGCCATACACAGTGTAAAGAAAATGCCGAACTGGGCAGCCGCGCCGAACAGCATCAGCTTGGGATTCGTCAGCAGCGGACCAAAGTCGATCATCGCGCCAATGCCGATGAACAGCAGCAGCGGAAACAGCTCGTTGGCAATACCGGCGTTGTACAGCGTCTGGATAGGTCCTACCAGCGCATCGGAGAAAGGAATGTTCACCAAGATCGCGCCGAAGCCCATAGGCAGCAGCAGCGAAGGCTCCATTTCCTTGACGATGGCCAGGTAGACCAGCAGGCAGCCAATGGCGATCATAACGCCCTGTTGCCAGCTGAAATCCAGCAGGTTCTTGTAGAGAATTTCAAAGTTTTCCATTATGTATCCTCCTAAAGGGATTCGCGCAAACTTATCTACTGCAAATTATACCATTTGTTTGGAAAAATGCAACATTCAGATACTTAATTTATTCTTATTTTTGCAACAAAAGCCGCCGGCAGAGCCGGCGGCTGATGATGATTCGTCTTACTCTTCCTTTGCCTTGGACAGCAGCAGGTTCACGATGATGCCCAGGATCAAAGCGCAGGCGATAGCGGTCAGGGTCACGGGGCCGATCGCCAGTGCCATACCGCCGATGCCGGGGATCAGAATGGAGGCGACCACGAACAGATTCTTGTGCTGATTCAGATCCACCTTCTGGATCATCTTCAGACCGGAAACGGCGATGAAGCCGTACAGCGTGATGCAGACGCCGCCCATCACGCAGCCGGGAATGGAATCCAGGAACGCCACGAAGGGACCGAAGAAGGAGATAACGATGCACATAACTGCAGCGGTGGTGATGGTGATGATAGAAGCATTCCGGGTAATGGCAACACAGCCGACGGACTCGCCGTAGGTGGTGTTGGGGCAGCCACCGAAGAATGCGCCTACCATAGAGCCAACGCCGTCACCCAGCAGGGTACGATGCAGACCGGGCTCGGTCAGCAGATCCGCATCAATGATGGTGGACAGATTCTTATGGTCAGCGATATGCTCCGCAAAGACCACGAATGCAACGGGAACATAGGCAACCGCCACGGTTGCGATATATGCGCCGTCGATCTCCTTCACGCCCTTGAGCGCTTCCATGAAGGTAAAATCGGGAATTGCGAAGATCTCCACATTCTGGAACAGCGCAAAATCAATAACGGGAATGCCGCAAACCGTAAAGATGACGGCCACAGCATAGCCGGCCAGGATGCCGATGATGAAGGGGATCAGCTTTGTCATCTTCTTGCCATAGGTCGCAACCAGGACAACCACAAGCAGGGTCACCATGGCGCAGACCAGAGATGCCCAGATGGGGCGGTCATAACGAAGGAGCCGTTGGAATCCTGCGGACCGTAGGAGAACACGTCCTTGACAGCAGCGCCGGCAAGGGAAAGACCGATCAGCGCAACAGTGGGTCCGATAACCACGGGAGGCATCAGCTTGTTGATCCAGTTAACACCGGCCAGCTTGACCACAGCAGCGATAACAACATACACCAGACCTGCCAACACAGCGCCCAGGATGATACCGGCAAAGCCTGCGGCAGCAGAAGCGGCGCCTGCAAAGGCGGCGACCATAGAGCCAATAAACGCGAAGGAGGAGCCCAGGAATACAGGGCTGCGGAACTTGGTGAAGAGCTGATATACCAAAGTGCCCACGCCGGCACCGAACAGTGCAGCAGCGGAGGACATACCGTTACCCACGATCGCGGGAACGGCGATGGTAGCTGCCAGAATGGCAAGCACCTGCTGGAATGCGAAGATCAGGAGCTGTGCGAACTTAGGTTTGTCTTTAATGCCGTAAACAAGATTCATTTTTATACCTCCTATGGATTTTTTCCGCTGTTTATTCTAGCACCGGCTTGTCGAAAACGCAAGTATTTTCCGGCAGAAAAATCTATATTTTGTGTCTTGTCTTTTCTTTCAGCCGCAGATGGTGTAGTTTCGCTCCCCTATTGCGCAAAAAAGCCGCTGACTCTCGTCAGCGGCTTTTGAACTTATCCAAGTCTTTCCGGGTTCTTTGCAAAGTGATCCTTTGTCAGCTTTGCCACCACGCCGGACAGCGCGAACAGCGCGATAAAGTTGGGGATCGCCATCAAGCCGTTAAAGGTGTCCGCCAGATTCCAAACCACCTTCAAAGAGGTAGTGGTACCCACGATGACCATGGCGGAGAAGATAAGCTGGTACACCTTGGACGCCTTCACGCCAAACAGATATTCCACGCAGCGGGTGCCGTACAGCGCCCAGCCCAAAATGGTGGAAAACGCAAACAGGAACAGCGCCACTGCCACAAACAGAGCGGCAACCTTCTGTCCGAAAATGGTGGCAAGCGCAGCGGTGATCAGCTCGGAGCTGATCTCCTTGCCAAACTCGATGGGAATGCCGCTGATGATAATTGCCAGACCCGTCAGCGTGCAGATCACCAGCGTATCCGCAAACACCTCAAAGATGCCGTAAAGACCCTGCTTGACCGGGCTGTCGGTATCCGCAGCCGCGTGGGCGATACCGGCGGAGCCAAGACCTGCTTCGTTGGAGAAGGCGCTGCGCTTTAAGCCCCAGGTCAGGGCTTCCTTGATAGCGATGCCGCAGGCAGCGCCGCAGACAGCCTGCGGTGTGAACGCGCCCACAAAGATCAGCCGGAACGCATTGCCGATATTGCCGATGTTCACGCCGATAACCACCAGCGTGCCAACGATGTAGAAAAGGCTCATAAAGGGTACCAGCAGCTCCGCGGTCTTGCCGATGCGCTTGATGCCGCCCAGCAGGGTAACGCCGCAGAATACCGCGATCACGACACCCACGATGATGCTGATGAGCTTCTCGCTATCGGCAGCCGCCGGGGCAAATGCGGTAATGGCGTTGTTTACGGAGGTGGAAATGCTGTTGGCCTGGGACAGGTTGCCGATACCGAAGGAAGCCAGCGCAGCCAGGGCAGCAAACGCCACCGCCAGCCATTTCCAATTTTTGCCCAGACCGTTGGTGATGTAATACATCGGACCGCCGACCCAATCGCCCTTCTCATTCTTCTGCCGGAACTTGATGGAAAGGACGACCTCGCAGTATTTAATGATCATACCCAGCAGCGCAGCGATCCACAGCCAGAAGATCGCGCCGTAGCCGCCCATGGCGATCGCCTGACTGGTGCCGATAATATTACCGGTGCCAACGGTGGCAGCCAGCGCCGTGGTGACCGCCTGGAAGGGAGTAACGGCGCCCTTGTCCGCGGAGCGCTTCTGAAACACTTTGCCGATGGTATGCTTCAGCGCGTAGCCCAGCTTGGCAAACTGAAGTCCTCTGTTGCGGACAGTGAAGAAAATACCGCCCAGCAGTACGCAGGGAAGCAGGATATACATCCACGCCACCGTATTCAGCGGTCCGGTAAAGAAATTGATGATCGCATCCAAAATTGCTTTCATAATACCCCTCCTGTTTTTATTGCTGTATACAATTATACAGTGTAGCGTGCAAAAATGCAATAAAAATTCCCACCGAGTAATCGGTGGGAATTTATTATGGAAATTAGCCGTTGACGTTGTAGTCGGCGTTCATCAGGTTGACAGCCTTAAACAGCTTGTGCATATACACCAGAGGGCCAATGCCGATCAGGCTGCCCAGGATGCACCAGCCCCAGAAGGAGCCAGCACCGAAGCTGTAGCCGATACCGCGGCGCTTCAACTCGTTGCCGATTCTGTCAGAAATGTTGTGGGACCAGACCAGACCGCCGATGCCCAGGGTGATGGGTGCGACGATGAAGGTCATCAGCAGATAGTGCATGGTCTTTCTGCCGTCATACTTGGAGGCTACCAGATTGACCTCATCGGCAAGTACGGTCATCACGACCAGAGGATAAATGCCGAAGGTGATGATGCCCAGCAGGATGGTCTTGATCAGACCCTTATTGGTCTTCAGCTGGTATGCGGGAGCGGAATTGTAGGTATTTTCCATTTTAAGATCTCCTTTCTGATGGCCGGAAGATATGAACAAATTGTTAACCGGCCTGGATCTAGCATAGCACGCGGTGCCGGTTTTGTCAATCGAAATGTGTAAATGCGCACCGGGGCGCTTACCTTTCGTACAGCTTGGGGAATGTCCGTTTATCCGGACCGTAGAGGAAGGCGTACGCGACGGCGCACACAGCTCCGCAGAGGATAAACACGATCCAGATCAGCCGGTAATCGCTGGAGGTCCAGATCAGCATAAAGCTGATCAAATACTGGGTCAGGGACGAAAATACGGAATGTACCACCGAGGAGATCCCGCCGACCCGACCCCGATGGGATGCCGGGATCCGCCGGGAAGAATAGGGATTGCTGCCCAGCACCGTAATGACCTCGCCCAGCGTAAACACGAACATTCCGGCAAAAAGCACCGCCGTTGCCGTATTGACGGAGAAAAACCCGATGCCGGCTACAAACAGAACAAGCCCCAGTATGGTTTTGGGGATCTCTGTGAATCTGCGCAGCAAAACGGTGAAGATGGGCGTAAACACGATCACCACGAAGCCGTTGAGCGAATTCAAATAGCCGTAAACGGCAGCGCCGGCCTCGCCCATGGCATCCTTCAACTGCAGCGGCAGCAGAATTCCCACCAAATTTGCCGGCATAGAGGCAAAGCAGCCCAAAAGCAGCATATAGATCAGCACCGGTCTCTGGCGCAGCACCGTCAGCACCGATACCTTTTCATCCACCGGCTGCTCATACTCGCTGTAATGGGTCTGCAGCTCCCGGGCATCCTGGGAAATGGCGTTTTGGGGATGTACGAAGAAGATGATCAGCACTGTGGATATCAGCACCGCCACACCGTTGAGACAAAATGCCAGCCGGACAAACCTCTCAAACAGTATGCCTGCCACGCTGGCGCCCACCACATAGCCCAAATTAAAGCCCAGATAGGACAGCGAATAGGCCGTTGCCCGTTGTTTGGAGGTAGAGTAGTCCGCATTCAGCGCATCGTAGGCCGGGGATTCAATGGTCTGGAACAGACCGGCCATAAACAGGATCACCGCCGTGCCGATGGTCAGCGGCAGGATCGCCGCCAGCAGATAAAAGCCGATGGTCAGAAAGTCGAAAACGATGATAATTTTCTTCCGGCTGAAGCGGTCTGCCAGCTTGCCGCCCAGCAGCGCCGCCGGAAAGGACAGCACCGATGCCGTTGCGATCAGCAAGGTGGAGGTGCCGTCGGAAAGCCCCAGCTTGGTCGTGAGGAAAAATGTCAGCATGGGCCATACGAAGGAGCCCATCGCCGTCACCAGCTTGCCGAAAAACAGGATGTAGATCTCCCTTTTCAGTCCGGCGTACTGGGATAAAAGATGCTTCATTATGTAACTCCTGCGGCTGTGCCAAAGGGCGCAGCCGGTTTATTTTCTGTTCTTTTCTTTGGCGCGCTTGTCGTTGATGATCTGCATATGCTCTGCGGTGATCAGCTCCACGCCGTTTTCCCGCGCCCAATCCACGCAGCCACGCAGCACCAGGGGCAGGAACACTCTGGGCACGCCCAGCACGGTCTGCAGAGCATCATCGGTGAATTTGATCTTGTCATCCACCCGGTCAGCCGCATAACGGACAGATTCCAGAGATGCCTGCCGCATCTGCAGCAGCTCGGCACGCATTCTGGTCTTTCTGTGGAACCAGAAATTCTTGGAATCCCGATAGCCGTAGTCCACCGGAAGTCCGGGGAAATCCTTGGCACGCACGCCGTTGATGATGGCGTCACGGTACTTTTTCTTCATCAGGATCTTATCCACGCGCAGGATAAAATGAGCGCCGAATTTGCTGGTGATGCCGTTAAAATCGTGGTAGGGACCTTCATAGCCGTTCAGCTCACCGGGCAGATCCTTGTCTGCGCCGTCCAGTTCACGCATCCAGGTACATTCGATGGCCTGGATGGCATCGGTCAGCACCATAGGACGCAGCTCGCCGGTCTCCTCCTCGATAATGCCCTTTTCCAGCTTGAATTTGCACTTAGGCATCTTTTCGGAGGGCTTGTCGCCGGGCCAGGACAGCTTCACCGCCTCCTTAAAGGTGGACGGCTTGTCGTCGATAAAATTCAATGTACACTTACCGTTGCGCAGGATGTTCTGGGCGGTATTGGAGGAATTGCGGCAGCACAGCAGCATGGCGTAATAATCCTTGCCTGCCACATAGTACGGCTGCACCAGAGAGTAAGGACCCAGCGTGGTGCTGCCGTCCTCGCATAAGGTGCTGATGATCACCGTGGGCATAGGAAAAAACAGCGAGGTCTGATAGAAATTGTCGACAATACGAAGATTTTCAAAGCTGCTCATACAAACTCTCCTTTTCTTTTATTTGTAAATTTATTATACCATATCCAAATAGAAAAGCAATCCCTTCCGCTTTGGAGTAGCGGCCCATATACCCTCCCCTGGGGGTATGGGACGGAGAACCCGTCCCATACATTGATATTTGTAGGTTATGCGCGTAGGGGTAGATGCCCACATCGACCCACAGAAAAGCCCTGCCTCGATAAAAAGGCAGGGCGTCATTATTCATCCGTAAACCGCACCACATCATTCGGTGTGCATTTCAGAATGGCACATATCTTTTCCAAGGTTAGGAGGGTAATATTGTTGCCCTTTTTCAGCGAATCCAAAGTTTTATTGTCGATTCCGGCTTTCAAAAGACTGTATTGTGAAAAGCCTTTGCGCTGCATCGTTTCCCACAGCGGCGTATAATCCAACACACCCCTCACCACCTTTCTGTTTCTTTAGAAACATTATAGGTTTATTTTTCACTTTTCAGTATTGTGGAGTTAATCACAATATGCTATACTGTTCTTTAGAAAGGAGTGGTATTGGTGAATAAGGCTGCAACAGATCTATATAAGGCGCCACATATCAACGAATATGCAGACCTTAACCTGCTAGACCTTAGCGAGTATTGTGCGGCACTGGAAGAAAGGGTATATGCCATCGCCAAAGTATTACCAACTGGGCAGCGGCAGATTATCGAGGCATATATCAGCGCGCGGGATGATTTAGAAATCGAAACTGTGAAAACCGCCTTGCGCTGGGGAAAACGGCATTACAAATAACAGCCACGCCGCATCTACCGACGGGGAGACTTTTTAAGGAAACCTTAAAACACAAAACCGAAAAACCGTGCTAGTATGGTGTTATCAAAGGGGCAATCCCGGAAAGCGAAGAGAGAGTATGAAAGCGTTTTTCGCCTGGCTGTTCAGCCAGAACAATTCCAGCCTGCAAATCGGGCTGTTTGACCAGTGGCATTTTCTGTACCTTTTCATCGTGTTCGGCGGCACGCTGGCGCTGGCGCTGATCGGCCGGAAATCCCCCACGAAAAAGGCATTCCTCCCAAAGCTGATGGCCTACCTGACGGTGGGGCTGTACATCGCTGACTTTTTCATTATGCCGCTGTCCGACAGCTATGACGGCATCAGCGCCTACAAGCTGCCCTTCAACATCTGCACCATTATGGCGATTATGGTGCCCTTCGTACAGTTTAACCCCAAATTCGCCAAGATCCGGCAGCCGGTGGTGACCCTTTCCATCGCCTCCAGCCTGATGTGGATGTGCTATCCCGGCACCGCTCTGGGCGGTCAGCCGCCTTTCTGCTACCTGATTTTCCAGACCTTTATGTACCACGGCTTCCTCTTCTGCTGGGGCGTGCTGAATCTCGCCTACGGCGATGTGGTGTATGACATTCGCAAGATCTGGAAGGAATTTGTTGGCATTTTGATGATCCTGGTCTGGGCAGCCTTCGGCAACGCCGTCTACGACCGGAGCTACAACTGGTTTTTCATCGAGACCAGCATCTTCCCCTTCCTGCCGGATAAGATCATGCCCGTTGCGGTGGTATTCTCCGTATTCGGCGTGTGCCTGGTGATCTACGGCATCAACTTTGCGCTGAAGGCAATCTGCAAAAAGAAAGTTCCTGCTTAAAAATTTATATGCACCCCTTGACATTTTCGTCAAGGGGTGCTATAGTCTGTGTACACCCGGCGCACGTATAATTTGCTTATTCTGAGAAAGGCTACAAATTCCTTAGGGAAATTGTACCCATTCGCAGGATAGGCTTTTTTTCTGCCTTCCTGACTATATTTTTCAGGAGGAAACTCTATGAGCTACTACTCTGACCCCACCGCGGCCCGTGCGCTGGGCCCCATCAACCGCGAATTCTCCAAGTACATAAAAAGAGCCAAGCGGCTGTGCCGGCTCTACAAGAAGGGTCGGATCTCCGCCGACGCCTTCGACAAGGCCCACGCCGAGTTCCGGGGCATTTACAAGCATATCCTGGACAAGGCGCTGGCAGGCGAATACGAATAAGCGAAAATCCCCACCGGTTTCCCGGTGGGGATTTGCTTTTTACCACTCGCCGTAATAGGCGTCTTCGTATTGCATATATTCCTGCGCGATCTGCACGAAGGTCGTGACCAGCTCCGCAGGCACGCTGTACATGGCGCTGACGCCGTTGGCTTCCGCCACCACATAGTACAGACCGGACGCAACGCAAATATCTACCATCGGCGTTCTGAACAGCAGATCGTCAGAGCACATATACAGGTAGATGCGGTAATCCCAACGCATGGAAGCGCCGGCAGGCATGATCTGCGGCTCCTGGGTCTCCAGCACCTGCCAGACGGCGTCCAGCTGCTGCCGGGTCAGCACCGTAGAGATTTCCTTCCCCGTATTGAAATCATAGCTCCAGTACGCGCAAGTATCCGCTTCATAGCCGTTTACAATGCGGTCATACACCGCATCGTAGGCGTCGGCACGGCAATAGTAAACGGTTCCCACGTCCATATAATTCGACAGAAACACCCCGTCGTCGCTGATATCCAGATAGTCGCCCATCATGGAGGTCAGCAGCAGCGGCACTTCGCTTTCCACCGCATACAGCTCCGTGTATTCGCTAAATGTAGGGGTCAGTTCCTCACACTGGGGCAGCAGCTTATACAATGCGCCGTTCAGCTCAATCTCGCCATCTTTCGTATAGACAGCGCGGCTTGCACGCACATCCTCCAGCATACTACAGCCGCAAAGGGACAGACACAGCGCAAGCACTGCCATCAGGCACAAAATTCTTCTTGCTTTTTTCACAGCGCTTCCTCCTTACTCCAGATTCAGCTTCCGGGTGATGATCCGCTTGACTATGAAAAATTCCACGGCGGTGAACAATGCCGTCAGCACGATGCCGATCCACATACCGATATGGACAGAGGCGGCGAAATGCTCCATGATCCACAGCGCCACCGGCTCCAGTGCGCCGGTCTCGCCCAAAACGGTAAACACGATGGTGATCACCGTGGTCACGATCTGGGTCAGCACATAGTAGGCAAAGTACGCGCCCACAGCCGCCAGAATACGGTTCTTCTTAAACAGCTGACCGATGGCGATGAAGGTGTAGTACAGCCCCACGCCGCTGAAGCAGGCCAGCAGGAGCAGCAGCACATACTCCAGACCCACGGTGATCATATGACTGCCCACAAGCTCATAGAGATTCTTCAGCAGATAGTCGGCAGCCAGCCAGAGCTCCTTCAGCACCTCGCCGGCGGTAACGATGCAACCGGACAGCAGCACCACCACAAAGGTAAGAATGTTCATACTCACCGCGGCGATCGCCTTGACACAGATGTGCTGGCTGGGCGTTACCGGCAGCGTAAAGGTCAGATAGCCTTCCGCGGTAAACAGATTCCGGTAAAACCGCAGGATGCCCAGCACGAAAGAGAAGCCGAAGGCAGCGGCTACGGAAACGCCGTAAGTAATAAAGGAAAATACGCTGACGATCTTATACGCCACGGTATCGGCTTCAAACAGCTGAATGATCCGGTTGGCAGCAGCCATGGTCAGCAGGATAACATAGACAATGCTCATGACCCGTACATAGGACAGGTACTCGTGCTTAAACAGTTTCTTTACCATTTGAACACCTCCCGGAACAGTTCGTCCACGCTCTTTTCGTGTTCGGTGCGGATTTCGTCCACCGTGCTTTGCAGTACGATCTCGCCGTTTTTCAGGAAGATGACCTCATCCAGGATCTGCTCGATGTCCGCAATCAGGTGGGTGGAAATAATCACGGTAGCCTCGGGGTTATAGTTGTTGATGATGGTGGAGATCACATAGTCCCGGGCGGCAGGATCCACACCGGCGATGGGCTCATCCAGCACGTAAAGTCTGGCCTTGCGGCTCATCACCAGGATCAGGCAGACCTTCTCCTTATTGCCCTTGGACAGAGTCTTCAGCTTCCGCTCCGGGGCAATATCCAGCCGTGACAGCATTTCGTATGCCACCTCGGGCTGGAAATCCTCGTAAAAGTCCGCAAAATAGCTTACGATCTGCTTTACCGTCATCCAGGAATTCAGATAGCTGTTATCCGGCAGATACGCCACCTGCTTTTTTGTTTCCACGCCGATCTTCTGACCGCCGATCCGGATTTCGCCCTTGGTGGGGGTCAGCAAACCGTTCAGCAGCTTGATAAGCGTAGTCTTTCCGGAACCGTTGGGTCCCAACAAGCCCACAATTTTACCGCTGTCCAGCGTGAAGCTGATGTTCTTCAGGGCGTTAACGTTGCCGTAGGTCTTGCTCAAATTGGTGCAACAGACGATCTCACTCATTCTTTCCACTCCTTTACGTATTCTTTCACGGCGGCGCTGTCCATGCCCAGGATGCGCATCGCCTCAAAATAGTCGGCAGTTTTCTTCGCCAAAATGTCGTCCAGCACTTCCCTGGCGTGGGCAATATTCTCGCCTACGAACCAGCCGGAGCCGCGCACAGAGTAAAGAACGCCCCGTCCTTCCAGCTCCTCCAGAGAGCGCTGCACGGTATTGGGATTGACGCCTGCCGCCACCGCGATCTCCCGTACAGAGAGGATCTTCTCGTGGGGCGCAAACTGACCTGCTGCCACACGAAGGCATAGCTGTTCGCAGATCTGCGGACAAATGGGACGGTTTTTATCAATGATCCAATCCACAAAGTCACTCCTTTCTATAACTGTACTACCTCACTAATACAATAGTACGCTATCCGCAAGAAAAAGTCAACCCCCATTCTTGCGAATGAGGGTTGACAAAGATGTATTAAGCAGCCAGCTTGTTCAGGTCGTTCTGGATCATGCAGAGGGGAACGATGCCCAGACCAACCAGACCCAGCACCAGGTACAGGATGGAGTTGTCATTGTGCGCGAAGCCCTTGGCGTTCAGACCTTCGGAGAATTTCTTCTCAACCAGCATAAAGCCGACGAAGGGCAGGAACAGCATCAGGATGATCTCCAGCAGAGCGTTGTCGGCGCTATCCTTGACGGAAACGGCCTCACGGGTCAGCATAATGATCCAGTAGATGCCGTAGATGCCGCAGGTAACGATGGTCAGGATGATGGCGGTAACGATGTTGCGGGGTTTGATATTCATAGTCTTTTCTCCTTTTTTGTTTTTGGGATGGATCCATTTTAGCAGATTGTTCGTGACTTGTCAACATTTGTCTTTTTTGGGTGGTTGTTTTTTCGGTGCTTTCTGCTATAATAATGGGTATCTTGCAAAAGGAACTGTTATTATGAAACGAAAAGCGGTAATTTTGGGGGTCAGCCTGGGTATTCTGGCAGTGGGCGTGGTGCTGGCGTACCTGATACATAAGGGTCTGCGCATCCCCTGCCTTTTCCACCGGGTAACCGGGCTGCTTTGCCCCGGCTGTGGCAACACCCGGGCGACCATGGCGCTGCTGCGGTTGGATATCAAGGCAATGCTGGGCTACAACCTGACCTATCCCCTGCAGATATTCTATGTTGCACGCCTGTATTTTGTGTGCGCGAAAAATTACATTCAGGGCGGTCGCTTTGCCTATCGCGCCAAGCCGGATTGGGTGGACATTTCCTGCCTGGCGATCATCCTTATCTGGGCGATCATACGCAATCTTCTGTAAAATAAAAATCCCCACCGGTTGGGCGATATTCTTAAGGGAAAACTGGATAGAATTTCTGGGAGGTCAATATGACCTCCCAGTTTTCGTGCAGATGTGGGTCTGGGCAACCGCCCAGTTTCGTATCCGGCGGACAGCCGGATGCTCTGCTTGCCACAGACAGAAGTAAAAGAGTATAATTTTCAGCTGCACCAAAGGCTCCCTTGTGTAAAGGGAGCTGGCAAAAATCTATTTGATTTTTGACTGAGGGATTGCCGTTGCATAATATGCGTTGATATGATAGTATGTTAGCAAACCGTTTGCAAAACTTGAATTTGACGAGGTGATAAGACCATGGACTATTCTATTGAACGAGTCAAGCTTGGTGATGAAGCAACATTGGCATTCATACAGACAGAAAGTTGGAAAGCTGGATTTAAGGATATTCTAAATCCCGACACTCTGCTACGATGCACCCAAGTCGATAAAGCGACTACAATGTACCGTCGGCTGTTGGAGCAAAATATCGGAAATGGATATCTGTTGAAAGTTGAGGGAAACCCACACTGCATCGCATGGTGGGATGCCACTCGTGAAAAGGATATGTCTGGCTATGCCGAACTCATTTGTATACATAGTTTGCAAAACCAATGGAGAAAAGGGTATGGCAGTAAGATGATGGACGCCGTACTGCACGATATTACCGCTGCAGGCTATTCAAAGGTTATGCTTTGGGTCTTTGAAGAGAACACAAGAGCAAGACGTTTCTACGAAGCACACGGATTTACAACCAGCGGTAAAGTGAAGCCAAACATTGAGCCGAAAGAAATATGTTACGAAAAGAATCTTTAAGGATTCCGTTCAGCCAACTCCAATTCATCGAACAGAAATAGAATTCATCACTCTACTGTAAAACAATCCCTCAGTCAGCCTGATCGGCTGACAGTTCCCTTTACACAAGGGAGCCTTCGCTCTATTGCACAACTGCACAAAAAATGCCTGCACAGCTTCCACGAGTGGTCTGTGCAGGCATCTTTAATCATTTTACAATTACTTTTCTCCGTTAAGGACATCACGCTTTGGTGGGGATTTTTTTATTCTTCGGTTTTTTCCGTTTCGTCGGTGACCGCCTTGCCGTAGCGACCGTAGCGACCGTACTGACCGTAGCGACCGTACTTGCCGTAGCTGCCGTAGCGACCGTAGCCCTGGGCGGTGGGGTCAATCTTGTTCAGAATGACACCCAGGATGGGGCAGGAGGTCTTTTCCAGCTGCTCCTTCACACGCTGTGCAAAGCGGTAGCTGATGGCATTGGACTCGATAACCATAACCAGGCCGTCGCAGGACTCCGCGATAATGGCGCTGTCGATAACATTGCCAACGGGAGGCGTATCCACGATAACATAATCATAGCTTGCTCTGAGCTTTTCCAGCAATTCCTTGAAGCTGCTCTCACCCAGCAGTTCTGCAGGGTTGGGAGGGAAGCCGCCGGTCAGGATCATATCCAGGCCCTCGTGATCGGTGGTGCAGATCAGGTCCTCAAAGCTGGTCATACCGGACAGGTAATACGCCAGACCGTCCTTTTCTTTATCGCCGGCCAGATGAATCTTACCCAGCAGCGTGGAATTACGCAGGTCACCATCAATCAGGATGACCTTCTTATGTGCCTCCGCAAGGGAAAGCGCCAGATTCAAGCTGACGGTACTTTTGCCCTCGTTGGGGGTGCAGCTGGTGATGGCAATCACCTTCTTGTCACGACCGCAGAAGAACAGATTGGTACGAAGAGACTTATAAGCCTCTTCTACGGGGAAGGTAAGCTTCTGATACTTGATTCTGATGTCAGTCATTATTTACGTCCCCCTCTCTTTTTCTTCTTGGTGTTGGGCTCATTGGTAGGAATGGAAGCCAGCACATTCAGGCCCAGGTAATGCTCTACATCATCGGTGTCCTTAATGGTATCGTTGGAATAGTGCTGCAGCAGCACAACCGCGATTGCCAGCAGGCAGCCCAGTGCGCCGCCCAGAATCACATTGTTGCGGGTGTTGGGTGTGCTGGGAGAGGTGGGGTAGCTGGCGGTATCGACCACGGTAACCGTTTCAACCTTCATAACGTCCACGATCTTCTTGGCGGAAATCACGCGGATGGCTTCCGCCAGGCGCTGTGCCATCACGGGATCGGGGTCTTTGACAACGATGGTAACGATACGGGTATCGTCATCGGTCTCCACAGAAATCTTGCCCTGAACAGCACTGGCGCTGATCTCCAGACCAAGCTGGGCCTTCACCTGCTCGGCTACGTCACGGCTCTTGATGATGCGGGCGTAGTCCTTCGTCAGGTGGGTACTGACCTGGAAGTCAGAGGACGACAGCTTGTCATCGTTCTGCTTGGACAGAACGAAAATGGTGGTGGAGGATTGATATTGGGGGGTAATGAGCAACTTGGTGCCCAGCAGGAAGGCGGATGCTACCACCAGACCGCACAGCAAAATGACGATCCATCTTTTGATCAGGACGTCAAATACATCTTTGGCGGTTACTTCCAGCTTTCTTTCGTGATTCTCATTCATATCGATTCGCTATGCTCCTCTCAACTATTTCCGTAGGGTTAACGCACATTATCTGATCCCGATAATCGGCACCCATTATTTTCTCTATATACGCGGCACACTTGCCGATGTTCACCTTGCGGTCTGTCAGGTCGTGGGCATCGCTGCCGATGAAATGGACGAGATCCTGCTGCATGGCTTTTTTGCAAAACCGCTTCCAGAAAAAGCCGTCCTCACCGATAATACTGCCGGCGCTCATCTGAATGTAGATGCCCATATCCACCAGCCGGCGCAGCAGCTCCATATCCTTGCGGATGGCAGCGCAGCGCTCCGCGTGGGCGATGATGGGAGCAAAGCCCCTGTTCATCACGGCGTGGCACCGATCCAGAATATATTTCTTTTCCGCAGTCTCGGAGAACTCCAGCAGCACGAACTCGGTGCCGCCCAGGGTGGCACATCTGCCGCTCTTGATCTCCTCCGCCACGTCCATACTGACGTGGATCTCGCAGCCCAAACGCAAACGCAGCTCCGGCAGCTCCTGCTTCGCCCGCGCCTGCAATATTTCAAAATGCTCTCGAATAACTTCAGCGGAACATTCAAACATATTCTTGCGGAAATGGGGCGTCAGGTAAACCGTGCGCACACCGTCATCATACTCCTGCCGCAGCAGCTGCAGCGACGCTTCCAGCTCTTTCGGACCGTCGTCCACACCGTAGAGCAGATGGCAGTGCATATCAAAATAATTCGACATACGCACCTCCGGTTTGCATAGTTACGCATTTTAGACATACCGTAGAGCATTATAGCATAGAAATTCTGCGATTGCTAGATGTTTTTGCAAAATTTTTACGTATTATATAATTTTTTACCCCATCGGATAACCGATGGGGTGTTCATTCAGATTTGAATCGTCATATCGCAGCGCTGTTTGATGCCGGTTTTGTCAAAATACGCGTTTTCCAGGGGTATCCACCGGGTAAAAAACTGCTGTGCCGTTTCGCTGCCGTTGCGGTGCAGGATCCGCTGCCGCTGCAGCGCCGGGTCGATATCCAAAAACACGGAAAAATCGTAGAATTCCGCCAGCGCCGGGTGCATCGCATAGGCGCCCTCCAGGATCACCAGCTTTTGGGGGCTTACCTGCTTTGCATCGCCCAGGGTCATCGTGGCGCAGTCGAAGCTGCGATAGGTGATCGTCTCTCCCCTTTCCAGCGGCAGCAGAATCTCCGCAAGAACGCGCTCCCGATCCACATTTCCGCCGATCTCGGCATAGCGTTCAGCGGTTCGCTGCTCCGGCCGCAGGAAAAAGTCATCCATGTGGAACACGGTGCAGGGGTAAAGCTGCTGCAGCAGCCGGCTCAGGGTAGTTTTTCCGCTGCCGCTGCCGCCGTCAATGGCGATGACGGTTCTTTTCTCCCGCGGCAGCTTATCCAGCGCCGAAAGCAGCGGCAAAAAGGGGATGAATTGGCTGGCGATCACCCTGTAAGCAGGGTGATATGCTTCGCGGAAAACATCGGAATGGCGCACCGCCGGGTAGCCCTCGGCTTCCCACCGGGCAGCCTCCGCTTCAAACACCGCCGCATCGAAGGGCAGTACGCCCTCCCGTGCCAGCTCGCCGGCAATTTCCAGCTTTTCCTGCAGCGCTGACCGCCCGTTTTCCTCCTGCCGGGCAGACAGCACAAAGAGCCTGCCCAACGTTTCTGCCTGCAGACCGCCCTTCAGCAGCCACAGCGGCACACGGCAGTATGCGCTGTCCAGCGGCTCGATCTGCGCCTGCCGGACGCCGGCACGAAACTCGCTTTCGATGCGCGCCGTGGCATTTTCCAGAGACGTCACAAGATGCTCGCAGCCAAAAGCGCTTTGGTGTATAAACTTAAAAACGTCCTGAATCTGCAGCCGCGGATACGCCCTGACGTGCTGTATCAGCAGCTCTTTTGTCTGTGCCATCTTGATCACCTCTTCTTTGCTACAACGCAAAATATTCTTCCAAATGACGGACGCGGTGGACGTGGGGGTCGCTTTCAAAGCGGTCATCGTCCTGCCAGTGATCCAGCCAGACCACCTCCATATCCGCCCCACGGGCGCCTGCCACGTCGGAATCCGGGTCATCGCCCACGAACAGACATTCCCCATTCGTTACGCCCAGCAGCTTTGCGGCGTAATCAAATATCCGTCTGTCCGGCTTGTGGATGCCCAGCTGCGCCGAATATACCACGGCATCGAAAAGGTGCTCAATGCCCAACGCCGCCACCTTTTTGCGCTGATGCGCCAAAAGCTCCGGCACCACATTGGTAATAATGGCCGTTTTCAGCCCCCGGGCTTTCAGCTTCTTTATGATCCCCACCGCTTCCTGCGATGGCGAAACAAAATCCCGCATATGGGCGTAATAGTAGTCGATACACTGCTGCCGGACATAGGGCTTATCCGACGGATAACGCGCCAAAAGCGCCTGAAACGCATCCTCGTGGGTCATACTGTTGCGCTTGACCCGGGTCATCATATAGCCAACGGCTTCTGCTATAAATTCCTCACTGCGGTCTGGATAAAGGCACTGCCGGAACATACCCGGAAACACCTGCCGGGCAGTATCCCGACGGCTGTAGAGGGTCTCATCCAGATCCCACAGCACCGCCTTCTTCGTGCTGTCAAAGGTCGCCATTTCCTCACCTCTTTTTGCTATTATAGCACATCTTTGCTTCCTTTGCAAAAGAATCCGTCAACGCTGCGTATTTTCTTCATTTTATGCCGATATTGGTTTGACTACCGCTCGAAAGATGTGGTATAATGGTAAAAATATCACAATGGAGGGGACAGTTTTGAAGATTTTTATCAGCTACGGTCACGAGGATCATACCCAGGTAGTGGATCTTCTGTTTGATGCCCTGATCCAGGCAGGTCACGAGCCCTGGAAGGACGACCGCTACGAAGGCAACAGCGGCATCCCCGCAGGCCGTGATTTTACGCAGATCATCTACCAGGCCATTGACGATTCTGAATTTGTGATCGCCTTTGTCACCAATGTGACCCAGGACAAGCAGTACTGCCGTGATGAGCGGCAGCGCGCCTACAACAAAAAGGGCAACCACTTTATCCAGATCCGTATGGACTATGCCGATATTACCCTGGGCAACTCCTTAAGCTATATTGAAATGTCGGATGTGATCAGCAGCAACGGTCAGCTCAACCAGCGGCTGTTTGAGGACAAGCTGAAGTCCCTGTTTGCCGCCTTCCGGGATCCTGCCAGCTTTGCCGCAGGTGGTTTTACGCCCTGGGCAAAATTCGACACCCACCTGAAGGTACAGGGCGCGCTCCCTTACCACGAGTTTATTGCCTCTTTGGACAAAGAGGATTTCGTCGGCCGTCAATGGCTGCTGGAAAAATGCAAAAGCTGGGTGATGGACAGCTCTATCCCCTGCCGGCTGTTCGTGATTCTGGGCGAAGCCGGTACCGGCAAGACCGCCTTTGTGCGGCATCTGGCAGCGGATGCGGAGCTGGTGCGCTCGGTACATATCTGCGTATACGACCGGCAGAGCACCCGTACCGTCAGAGAGACCCTGAAGGATCTTGCCTACGTACTGGCGCAGAATAACAGCCGCTACTTCGATTTCCTGAAGATGCGTGACTTTGACCAGCTTCAGGATATGACGGTGGACGGTCTGTTTGAATTTCTGTTCGTGGAGCCGCTGAAAACCGAAAACCAGAAATACCTGCTGGTGATCGACGGCTTGGACGAAATGGAGGAAAATACCGGCTTCAAGCCGCTGATGCGGCTGTTCCGGCAGTATGCCCATCACCTCAATCCCAACATCTCCTTCCTGGTCACCGGCCGCCCCGACACATATATCACCGACATGCTGAAAACCGTTGCCGCCGGTAAGCCTATGGAAAGCGTGCTGCTGGATAAGAACGCCAGCAAGGAAGACCTGCAGTATTTCATCGAGTCCAAGCTGAAGCAGCTGGACTGCTACAGCGAGAGCCTTGCCGGCAAGCTGCTGGAGGCCTGCGACGGCAATTTTGAGTATCTGTCGCTGTTGTTCCGGGAAGCTCTGGAGGAAGGTCTGCGGGTGTTTGACGGTATGAAAATCCCCCGGGGTCTGAACGAGCGCTACGCCCAGTATCTGGACAGAAGAATGGAAATGCTGGACTGCACACGCCTGAGCAAGGAGCAGCGGCTGCTGCTTTCCGCGCTGTGCATCGCCTATGAGCCGCTGCCCGTTTCCGTGCTTTGCGCCATCACCGCCCTGGAGGATTACGACGTTTTCGATGAGCTGGCGCTGTTTGGCTCGCTGATCCGTCAAATCGACGCCAACAGCAGCGACCCCCGGATCTGCCTGTTCACCAAGAGCTTCCGGGATTTCCTGCTGGGCAGACAGTTTACAAAATACTGCGCCGACCACAAGCTGGGTACCCGGCTGTTTGCGCAGTACCTGATGGATAAATGCACTACGGAAAAGGCACTGCAGAAGTATCCTTATCTGGATCAGTACGGCTTTGCGCATCTTCTGCGCTATGCTGAAGAGGAGCCGGAAGCGGTCAGGGAGTACTGCAAGCAGCTGGAAGCTGCCGGCATCGACCTGAATCAACGGCTTGCCAATGCCCTGCATCAGGGCGATTCCTCCACGATCCGCAGCTACTGGCAGTTCGGCAGAGAAATCGGCAGCCTGGCTACCGTCATCACCTACCTGAAGGGCAGGCGCAGTGCGGATGCCCTGACCGAGTTTATTGCCATTTACAGGGAAGAAGGTTATGCCTCCCGGGCAGCAACGCTGGAAGCCGACATCCTGCTGTGGAACCCCTCGCCGGAGGTATACAAGCAGGCGGCGGCTCTGTATATGGAGTCACTGGAGCTGGAGGAGAAGCAGCATGAAGCCAATCCCACCTACCGCAGCCGCCGGAACCTTTCCGTTTCCTGTAACCGGCTGGGTGATGTTTGCCAGCGGCAGCAGACCCCCGAGGGCTTTGCCCAGGCAGAACAATGGTTCCGCAGGGCGCTGGCATTCTGCGAGGAGAATTATCAGGAAAATCCCGGCTACCAGAGTCGCCGTGACCTTTTCATCGACTACAGCAATATGGGCGACCTTGCCAAGCGCAAGCAGACGCCGGAAGGCGACGCAGAAGCCGAGGAGTGGTACCAGAAGGCGTTGGAGCTCTGCCTGCAAAACCATCAGGAGAAGCCCTGCTACGAAAGCCGCCGTGACCTTGCCATCCGCTACAACCGCTTAAGTGAGCTTGCCCGGCGTAAGCTGACCCCGGAGGGCGATGCAGAGGCAGAAAAGCTGTGCCGTGAGGCTTTGGCTCTGTCGGAGCAGAATCTCCGTGACAACCCCAGCTTTGAAAGCCGCCGGGATCTTGCCATCGAATACAGCACCCTGGGCGATATGGCGCAGCGCAAGAACACCCCGGAGGGTAATGCACAAGCCGAGCAATGGTACCGCAAGGCGCTGGATATGGACGAGCAGAATTACAAGGCAACGCCCAACTATGAAAGCCAGCGAAGCCTTATGGTGCGCTACAGCCGTCTGGGTGAGCTTGCACAGCGCAAGCAGACGCCGGAGGACGATGACCAGGCAGAACAATGGTTCCGTAAGGTCCTGGATATCTGCGAGCAGAACTATCAGGCCAACCCCGGCTATGAAACGCTGCGGGATCTGTCCATCGTCTACAACCGTCTGGGCGACCTTTGCCAGCGCAAGCAGACTCCGGAGGGCTATGCGGAAGCGGAAGACTGGTTCCGCAAGGCGCTGGATCTGGTTAAGCAAAACTATGAGAGCAATCCCAGCTATGACAGCCGCCGCGGTCTGATCATCCGCTACAACCGTCTGGGCGACCTTGCCCAGCGCAGGAACACCCCGGAAGCCGATCAGGAAGCAGAGGCGTGGTACAAAAAAGCGCTGGAGCTGTCCGAGGAGAACTATCGCTCCAACCCCAACTACGAAAGTCTGCGGGATATATCCATCGACTATAACCGTCTGGGCGACCTTTGTATGCGCAAGCTGACCCCGGAGGGCCTGGCACAGGCTGCCGAGTGGTTCCAGAAGGCGCTGAAGATTTACGAGGACAACCACAACACCAATCCCAATTACGAAAGCCGGCGTGACCTTGCCATCTGCTACAACCGTCTGGGTGATGTTTCCCGGCGCCGGCAGACCCCGGAGGGTGATGCGCAGGCGCAGCATTGGTACGAGCAGGCCGTTGCGCTGTGCAAAAAGAATTTCCAGACAAATCCCACCTTTGAAAGCCGTCGGGATCTTTCCATTGACTATAACAATCTGGGTGACCTTTGTCAGCGCAAAAATACGCCGGAAGGCTACGCCCAGGCCGAGCAATGGTATAAGGCCGCGCTGGAAATGGACGAGCAGAATCACAACGCCAACCCCAGCTATGACAGCCGGCGCAGCCTGATCATCCGCTACAACCGTCTGGGCGACCTTGCCCTGCGCAAGCAATCCCCCGAGGGCGACGCTCAGGCCGAGCAGTGGTTCCGTAAGGCTATGGAGCTGTGCCAGCAAAATCTGGACAGCAATCCCAGCTACGAAAGCCGTCGGGATCTTTTCATCGACTACAGCAATCTGGGTGATCTTTACCAGCGCAAGCAGACGCCGGAAGCCGATGCCGAAGCGGAAAAATACTACCGTAAGGCTATGGAGCTGTGTCAGCAAAATCTGGATTCCAATCCCGGCTTTGAAAGTCAGCGGGATCTTTCCACCTGCTACAACCTTTTGGGCATTCTGGCGCAGCGCAAGCAGACGCCGGAAGGCTATGCCCGGGCAGAGCAGTGGTACCGCAAGGCTCTGGAGCTGACGGAGCGGAATCATAACACCAACCCCAGCTATGACACCCGGCGCAGCCTGATCATCCGCTACAACCGTCTGGGTGACCTTGCCCTGCGCAAGCTGACCGCCGCAGGCAAATCGGAAGCGGAAGCATGGTATCGCAAAGCGCTGGATTTCTGCGAGCAGAACCACGAAGCCTATCCCGGCTACGAAAGCAAGCGGGATCTTTCCATCGGCTATATCAATCTGGGCGATTTGATACAGTTCAAGCAAACGCCGGAGGCAGAGGCCGAGGCGGAGGACTATTTCCGTAAATCCCTGGAGCTGTGCGAGGAAAACGACCGCACCAATCCCAGCTACGACAGTCGCCGCAGCCTGATGCTCCGCTACAACCGTCTGGGCGATCTGGCAAAGCGCCGGCAGACCCCGGCGGGTAACGAAGAGGCAGAGCAGTGGTTCCGCAAAGCCCTGGAGCTGGGCGAGCAAAACTGCAAGGAATATCCCAACTACGAAAGTCGCCGGGATCTTTCCATCATTTACAACCGCCTGGGCGACCTGAGCCTGCAGAAGAAAACCTCTGCCGGCATTACGGAAGCGGAAGAATGGTTCCAAAAGGCGCTGGCGATCGACGAAGAGAACTATAAAAACAGCCCCAGCTACGAAAGCCGCCGGGGTCTGATCATCCGGTATAACCGTTTGGCCGATCTGTGCATGTACAGGCACACCGCCGAAGGTGATGCCCAGGCAGAGGAGCTGTATCAAAAGACAACAGACCTGGCAGAGCAGAATCTCAAGATCAACCCCAGCTATGAAAGCCGCCGGGATCTTGCCATTGCTTACAACCGTCTGGGTGATCTTTATCTGCGCAAGAACACGCTGGAAGCAAGCACGCAGGCCGAGCGGATGTTCCTGCGGGCGCTGGATCTTGCCAAGCAGAATCACAGTACCAACCCCGGTATTGAAAGCCTGCAGGATCTGCTCCGGGACTACAACCGTCTGGCAGAACTGTCGCAGCGCAAGAATACCCCCGCAGGCTTTGCGCAGGCAGACAAATGGTTCCGGAAGGCGCTGGAGATGGACGAGGAGGTTTTCGCCGCCGCGCCCACCTACCAAAACCGCCGTGAGCTGATCATCCGCTGTCAGCGTCTGGGCGATCTTTGCCAGCGCAGGAATACCACGGAAAGCACTGCGGAAGCAAATCAGTTTTATCAAAGAGCGCTGCAGCTGAGCGAACAAAACTACGCGGAAAATCCCTGCTACGAAAGCCGCCGGGATCTGGCGATCAGCTGCAACCGTGTGGGCGACCAGGAGCTGCGCAAGAAAACGGAGGAAGGCAACGCCGCGGCAGAGCCTTTGTTCCGCAAGGCTCTGGAGCTGGCAGAAATCAACATTCAGGCAAATCCCATGGTCGAAAGCCAGCGGGATCTGGCGCTGGATTACAACCGCATCGGCGAGCTTTGCCAGCGCAAAAACACCCCTGAAGGTCTGGTAGAGGCAGAAACCTGGTTCCGCAGGGCGATGATCCTCTTTGAGCGCAACTACCAGATCGCCCCCGGTATCCAGACCCGTCGGGAGCTTTCCCTCGTCTACAACCGCTTGGGTGATCTGGCAAAGCAGAAGCAAACGCCCGAGGGTAACGCCGCCGCCGAGCAATGGTACCGGAATATGCTGGTGCTGGATGAGCAGAACCACCAGCTTATGCCCAGCGCGCAGAGCCGGCACGATCTGAGCATCACATACAGCAGACTGGCTGCGATCGTCATTCGCAAGGGCTATCCGGACGGTCTGGCAGAGGCCTGCCAATGGATGAACAAGCGCCTGGCGCCCTTCTTCAAGAAGCAGGAAAGCTAAATACAACAAAAAACCGTTCCTCGAAAGAGGAACGGTTTTTTATTGCTTGTAAGTGTTACCCGGCTATGTAACTCAAGGGTTGCCCCACAGATACTTTGCGAAGGTGGGATATGCATCGTCAGTGATGTTGACAACGCGGCGAACCAGAGACAGGCACTCCTTGCCGCAGGTCTCGGGGTCGATATAAGCGTCGATAGAAGCAGCAACATCGGAGTCATCGTCGATGCAGTACTTGACCCAACGGTAGGTCTTGTTGACCTCGTTGCAAGCCATCAGGCCGGCAGCTTCCTTGCCCTTGAAGTTGCCGATCTCCCAGCACTTGAACTGAACCAGGGGATCGCCGTCTTCATCAAAGAATACCAGAACGGGGATGTGCTTCAGGTTGTCACCGTTGTAGGTAACTCTGACGCAGTGCTCGTTGATCTCTTCGTATCTGACGCCTTCGCTGTCCATATAACGCATAAACAGGTTCTTGTAGTTAGCCATAAATTTTTCCTCCTAAACGTTTTCTGTTCCGTGAATGGATCA
Source organism: Oscillospiraceae bacterium (assembly GCA_017436955.1). Classification (GTDB taxonomy): domain Bacteria; phylum Bacillota; class Clostridia; order Oscillospirales; family Oscillospiraceae; genus Faecousia. The sequence goes on from JAFSCD010000017.1 coordinate 54,907, forward strand.
CACTGTAATTTTACCATAGGCAATTTGCATTGTCCAGTATAAATTCGGATATTGCACTATTTTCGTTTATTTTCCATAATTTGCTCCGGGATTCTTGTTCAAACTGGCAGTGCCGCTCCGGAATCTTACTTGTTGCAGACCGTGCAGGTGGAGTCGGACACATGCTTGGAGGGATTCTGCGCATTCACCAGCGCCAAATAGATCTCCACACAATGCGCCTCGGTGATTTTATCCTTGTTGTCCTTCAGCGTCAAAGCGAGGCTCAATTTTGAACCGCCTGCCTGCAGTAATGTGGACAGATCATCCTTTCCGCTCATAAACATACCGATCGCTTCGCCGAATTTACTGGGCGTCAGACCCCAAATATTCTTATCCGTGTTGTAATCCGATCTGTTGGCTGCATAGTCACAGAAATCGCTGATGATCTCTTTTCTCTTGGCAATACTGATTCCGCCATAGGTATCCTTTGCAATCGTCTTATAGGTAGATTTCGTGGCATCGCCTACGCCAAGCTCGATGGTTCTGCCATACTTGGTGAAGCCCCAGCTTGCCGGCACAACATAAGGAACAAAGTCGGCCTTATTGACAATGTTGAAGATATTATCGGTGCAGACCTTTTTGGAGGTGTTGTTGGGCACGCTGTTTGCCATGGAGGTAGGCACACCGTTGGGGCGAGCATCACTCGTCCGAAAGGCTTCCCCTGGGGGAAGCTGTCGCCGCAGGCGACTGATGAGGGGAAAACTTTTTTGCCGCAGCAAACGCTGCGGTTATTGCCCTCATCCGCTTCGCATACGCTCAGCACCTTCTCCCGGGAGAAGGCTTTTACGGGCGATTCGTGAATCGCCCCTACGGACGCACTGAATGCTTGCATGTAGGGGTCGATGCCCACATCGATCCGTTTTTCTTTTTTCGGGCGGATGTGGGCATCCGCCCCTACGAATTCTACCGAACTGCGTACAAAAATCCCCGTGGATTTCTCCACGGGGATCTTGTTATTGGAAATTAGCCCTTGATAGCAGCCTGGGTTGCAGGCATCAATGAGCGGGAGTGCACGACTGCCTACTTTTTGAAACGCTGCTTATCACCCAGCTTGTAAGCTGTTGCATCTCCGTATTTGGGCCAGTTGTCAATATCCTCTTGCGGTAACACTTGCCTTACTCTAAAATCTTCGCAAACCACTTCTGCCAAGGATGAACAGTTTCCTGTGTGACGCAAGAAACAGTTGTCACATTTTCGTTCTGCCGTATTGTTTTGCTTTTTCCTTGGCTCAGCATAAAAAATGCTATTTACGGCAGAAAAAGGGTATCGGCATTTCAAGCCATTGTATGCTACCCGAAAGTAATCCGCCCCTACTTCTATTACTTCAACCGTTTCCTCAACGCCCGTTTCCTTGTTGATTCCCCATAGGATTTGACCGACAGAAACCATATTCTTCCTACTCCCTTTTGGACTTCGTTATAATTATACATAGAAAATGCTTTCCTTGCAACAATAAAATCACCGCTCCAAAGAGCGGTGATTTTATTGTTAGTAATTAGCCCTTGATAGCAGCCTGGGCGGCGGCGAGGCGGGCGATGGGCACACGGAAGGGGCTACAAGACACGTAGTCCAGACCGATCTTGTGGCAGAACTCAACGGAGACGGGGTCGCCGCCGTGCTCACCACAGATGCCGTAGTGCAGCTTGTTGCCGGTAGCCTTTGCCTTGGCGATAGCCATCTCCATCAGCTGACCAACACCGTTCTGATCCAGCTTGGCGAAGGGATCGCTCTCGTAGATCTTGGACTTGTAGTAAGCCTCCAGGAACTTGCCGGCATCGTCACGGCTGAAGCCGAAGGTCATCTGGGTCAGGTCGTTGGTGCCGAAGCAGAAGAACTCTGCCTCCTGGGCGATCTCGCCTGCGGTCAGACAAGCTCTGGGGATCTCGATCATGGTGCCGACCTCATACTTCAGCTCGATGCCGGCAGCGGCGATCTCAGCGTCAGCGGTCTTGACCACAACATCCTTCACGTACTTCAGTTCCTTCACATCGCCAACCAGAGGAATCATGATCTCGGGGACCATGGTCCAGTCGGGGTGAGCCTTCTTGGTGTTGA
>JAFSCD010000018.1 GCA_017436955.1 Oscillospiraceae bacterium
AATTCGCTTCTAGCAATATTACTCAAGAATTTTCGTTGGCTGTTTCGTTTATTCGTACACGAATATCTTAAACAATTCCATTTTCATAAATTGTCCAAGGTGTTATAGTTCGTCTCACATTATTCAATTTACAAGGTACAGTCCTCACCGGACGGTGAGCTTTTTGATTTTATCACGCACTACCCCCATTGTCAAGAACTTTTTTCAAGTTTTTGCAAATTTCGATGCGCGTTTTCTGTCGTTTGGACGGCTTGCCTATCATAGCAATTCAATATCTGTTTGTCAATAGAAAAAATTACTTTTTCTGACAATTTTTACGCCTGATTTTCTTTGTCTTTGGGGTGTAGATGTTTGTCTCTGAACTCGCTTTTTTTCATACGGCTGCGAAGGATACCCGGCTCAAAAAACACCACATAGGGTACACCCAGGCTCTTTAAGCGCAGCAGATGAATGACGAGGATCCCAAGACCGATCCCCAGCCCTGCCAGACCTGCCACAGACGCCGCCAGCGCCAGCGCAAACCGGCTGACCCGTATTGCCGCCGCAAAGTCCCGGTTTGGCAGTACGAAGCCGCAGATTCCGGTAATGCTGACCACGATCAGCGCCATTGGCGAGATGACGCCGGCATCCACCGCAGCCGACCCCAGCACGATGCCGCCGATAATGGATACAGACTGCCCGATGCTCTGGGGCAGATGCACGCCGGACTCCTGCAGCAGCTCAAATGCCATCAGCAGTCCCAGCACCTCCCAAACTGACGAATACGGCAGATTGTCCCGGCTCTCGTCAATGATCTGCAGCAACATATCCGGGATCAGGCTCCGGTGAAAGACGGTAAAGGCAATATAGACTGCCGGCAGTAGCAAGCCGATAAAAAGCGCCGCGTAGCGCATTACCCGTACCCAGGACGCAGAGATATAATCCCGACCCAGATCCTCCGGAGAATTCATCAGATACCCAATATCCACCGGCGCCAGATAGCCTAGCGGCAAACCGTCCACAAACAGCCCTACCCTGCCCTTGAGTAAGCCGTTGCAGAAGCGATCTGTCCGCTCCGTATACTGCAGCAGCGGAAAAGCGGTTTTCCGCGAGCCGGTGATATACTCCTCCACCGACGCCGGAGACAGCATTCCGTCAATATCAATAGTATCCAGCCGCTTTTTCATCCGCGCCACCAGTTCATCGTTGGTTAAACCGTCGATCCAGACCACGGTTACATTGGTCAGACTGCGCCGCCCCACCTTCGTTTCGTACAGCCGCAGATCCGGCGTGCGCAGATGGCGGCGGATCAGGCTGGTATTGGTGCGCACAGTTTCCACGAAAGCATCCTTCGGTCCTTTTGCGGTATGCTCCACGTCCGGCGCAGCCAGCCCACGCTTCTCCCCCGTCTTGGTCTCAAAGGCGATCGCCCCGACCTCCGGAAACAGCACCACGCAAAAACCGTTCACCAGAAAAACCGCCGCATCGGTAAGGGTCTTGCAAGCCTTTGCCACAGAATTGACCACCACACCGTTGAGGGCAGATGCATACAGCTCTTCCATCGTCCTGGCCTGCAGCTGCTCCATGATTGGCTTGAACACATATTCGGATATATCCGCGCCGGAGGTCAGTCCGTCGATGGCATAGCCGTAGAGGGTGAATTCGCCGCACCGCAACGTGCGCACGTTGAAATCGCTGGCCTCGCGGAAAATATTGCGGATGTTTCTGTCATTGATCTCACCTGGGTACATTTCGCTCATCTTTCTCCACCTCCCGGCTAGTTTACCCAAAAATGCGGATAATAATTGCATTTTGCCGACGCAGATGGTATAGTAAAGAAAACATTCGCAAGGAGAAACGGTATGTCCCACACGATTGCAGCCGTATCGACCGGTCTGACGGTCAGCGCCATCGGCATCATCCGCTTAACCGGTGACGATTGCGCAAATATCGCCGGTCAGGTCTTTACATTAAATAATAATATACCCTTCACCGAAGCCCCCAACCGCAAGCTGGTACTGGGTACGCTGCGGGACAAAGCCGGTCGCGTGATCGACCAATGCTGTGCCATTTACAGCCGGGCGCCCCACACCTACACCGGTGAGGATACTGTAGAATTTCACTGCCACGGCTCACCGGCGGTGCTGGCCGCCGGTCTGGATGCGCTGTATGCAGCCGGCGCACGTCCTGCCCAGCGGGGTGAATTTACCAAACGGGCTTTCTTAAACGGCAAACTGGATCTGACCCAGGCGGAAGCGGTCATTGACCTGATCGAAGCGGACAGCGCCGATGCCGCTGCCAACGCCGCCGGGCAGGTAGGCGGTGTGCTGCAAAAAAGATTGGCGCCCATTTATGACGATCTGACCGATCTTTGCAGCCATTTTCACGCCGTACTGGATTACCCTGATGAGGATATTGAGGATTTCGGTCTTGACCGCTATGAAGGCGCGCTGAAAGCTGACGTGGCTGCCCTGCAGAAGCTGCTTGGCACCTATGGGCAGGGCAAAATCCTGCGGCAGGGCGTTGCCGCCGCCATCGTGGGCAAGCCTAACGTAGGCAAATCCAGCCTGCTCAACGCCCTTGTAGGCTACGAGCGGGTCATCGTCACCCAGATCGCCGGTACCACCCGGGATACCGTGGAAGAAACCGCAATGGTAGGCGCTACCCGTCTGCGGCTCATCGACACCGCCGGTATCCGGGAGACCAGGGATGAGATCGAAGCTATGGGCATCGAGCGCTCCCGTCAGGCCATTGAAAACGCGGATCTCGTGATTTTTGTCTGCGACGGCTCACAGCCTTTGACCGAAGAGGACGATTCCATTATCGGGCTGTGCCGGAGCCACAAAAACGCGGTCGCATTGGTCAATAAGACCGATTTGGGGCAGGTCATCTCCCCTGCCGAGCTGCCTTTTGAGAATGTGATCTCCATCTGCGCCGCCAGCGGCGAAGGGTTAACGGAATTTTCCGCGCTTGTGGACAGGCTGTTTGGCAGCAGCATCCCCTGCGACGGCTCGATCCTTACCAACGCCCGGCAGTACGATGCCATCCGCCGCGCATACGATGCGATGCAGCGGGCTTTGTCAGCGCTGGCGCAGGGTCTGACACCGGATGCGGCGCTGACAGACGTAGAGGACGCCATGTTCGCTATGGGCGAGGTCACCGGCGCCACCGTCCGGGAGGATATCACCGCAAGAATTTTTGAACGTTTCTGTGTAGGAAAGTGAAATTATGATCTATCTTGACAATTCCGCCACCACCAGGCCCTGTGCCGCGGCTGTGGAGGCAATGACAAAGGCGCTGACCGAGGACTGGGGCAATCCCAGCTCGCTGTACGGTTTTGGCATTGACACCGCCAGAGCGCTGCGCGGTGCAAGGGCGCAGCTTGCCGCCGCTTTGGGGGCAGAAACCGACCGTGTATTCTTCACCTCCGGCGGCACGGAAGCCGACAACTGGGCGATCTACGGCACGGTAAAGCGGCTGGGTAAGCGTGGCAAGCACATCATCACCACCGCTATTGAGCATCCGGCGGTGCTGAACTGTATGAAAGACCTGCAGGCGCAGGGCTATGAGGTCACCTATCTGCAGCCCGACAATTTGGGCAATATCAGTGCGGGCGATCTGAAAGCGGCTTTGCGCCCGGATACCATTCTGGTGTCCGTTATGATGGTGAATAACGAGGTCGGCTCTGTAATGCCCATCGCCCAGATGGCAAAGCTGACCCACCGCATAAGCCCCAACGCCATTTTTCACACCGATGCGGTGCAAGGCTTTTTGAAAGTACCCTTTAGCGCCAAAACGCTGGGCGCTGATCTGATCAGCATTTCTTCCCACAAAATTCACGGACCGAAGGGCGCAGGCGCGCTGTACATCAGCCCCAGGCTCAAGTCCTTCCCCGCGCTTCTGCTGGGCGGCGGTCAGGAAAACGGCTACCGCAGCGGTACGGAAGCGACCCCTGCCATCTTTGGCTTCTGCGCTGCAGCGGCAGCCACGGGTGCCACATTCCAAAGTGATATTCAGTGGGAAAATGCCTTGAAGCAGCAGCTTGTGGAGCGTTTGTCCCGGCTTGACGGCGTGATGATCAACGGCGCCCACGAAGCGCCCCATATTCTTTCCCTTTCCATTCCCGGATTGCCGACGCAAAATTCCATCAACATCCTGCAGGATGCTGATATTTGCGTGTCCGCCGGCTCTGCCTGCGCCAAGGGTCACCGCAGCCATACGCTGGAGGCGATGCGTCTTTCCCCGGAGGTTATGGACAGCTCCTTCCGCATTTCTCTGTGCAGAGATACTACCCAGGAGGAACTGGATAAGCTGATTTCCGTAATCGAAAACGACCTGATTCCCCGCAAATAAGCAAAGACCCCCTTGTGTAAAGGGGGCCTTTTGTCATTCCGACCGAGCTTCGCGAGCGGAGGAATCTTCACAGTGCGCAGATCCTTCGACTCTGGGATTCGCCCTGCGCTCAGGATGACAAATAAAGAGCTGTTGCGTAACTGCAACAGCTCTTTTTATGTTACATTTTAGTATGCGACGCCCCAGTAGATCATCTTGTCAGCCGGCTTGCCGCAGCAGGCGCAGGTATCGCCCAGATGCTCCTGCGCGAAGGGGATGCAGCGCGAGGACATACCGGCGACCTCTTTCATCTTCAGCTCGCATTCCAGCTCGCCGCACCACATGGTCTTGATGAAGCCGCCGTTCTTCTCCTGCAGCTCCCTGGCTTCCTCAACGGAGTGTGCCTCGTAGATATGATCCTCCAGGTTCTTCTTGGCCTTGGCGTACATACCGTCGTGAACAGCCTGCAGCTGCTCAACCACAGCAGACTCCAGATCCTCCAGCTTGACAACGATCTTTTCACGGTCGGTACGGCGCACCAGCACGCATTCGCCATTTTCCAGATCCCGGGGACCGCACTCCACACGCAGCGGCACGCCCTTCATCTCGTACTCGGCGCACTTCCAGCCCATAGAGTTGTCGCTGTCGTCCAGCTTGACACGGAAGCCGGCAGCGGCAAGACGGGTCTTCAGCTCATTGGCAGCTTCCAGAACGCCGGGCTTATGCTGCGCAACGGGCAGGATGACAACCTGCACGGGTGCCACCTTGGGCGGCAGCACCAGACCGTTGTTGTCACCGTGGGTCATAATAATGCCGCCGATCAAACGGGTGGAAACGCCCCAGGAGGTCTCGTGGGGATTGGTCTTTTGGTTGTTCTTGTCGGTGAACTCGATCTCAAAGGCCTTGGCAAAGCCGTCACCGAAGTAGTGGGAGGTGCCGGCCTGCAGCGCCTTGCGGTCGTGCATCATACACTCGATGGTGTAGGTAGCCTCTGCGCCGTTGAACTTTTCCTTCTCGGTCTTTTGGCCACGGGTAACGGGCATAGCCAGCACGTTTTCACAGAAATCCGCATAGACATTGAGCATAGTCTCGGTGAATTCCTTGGCTTCCTCCGCGGTGGCGTGGATGGTATGTCCCTCCTGCCACAGGAATTCTCTGTGCCGCAGGAACGGACGGGAGGTCTTTTCCCAGCGCAGCACGCTGCACCACTGGTTGTACTTCATAGGCAGATCTCTGTGAGACTGCAGCACATTGGCAAAATGCTCACAAAACAGTGTCTCGGAGGTGGGGCGGATGGCATAGCGCTCTTCCAGTGTATCAACGCCGCCCATGGTGACCCAGGCGCACTCCGGTGCAAAGCCTTCCACGTGATCCTTTTCCTTCTGCAGCAGGCTTTCGGGGATCAGCAGGGGCATATAAACGTTCTCAACACCAACCTTCTTGAACTCCGCATCCATAATGCGCTGGATATTTTCCCAAATGGCGTAGCCATAGGGACGGTAGATAAACACGCCCTTGATCGAAGAATAGTCAATGAGCTGTGCCTTCTTGCACACGTCGGTAAACCATTGGGCAAAGTCTACCTCCATATCGGTGATCTGCTCGACCTTTTTATCTTTTGCCATGATGAATTCGTCCTCTCTTTGGCATAATTCGTTACTATATATTATAGCACCAATGTCAAGCGCCAGCATAGGATGAAATAGGATTTTTCACCCGGGAGGCTGCCCAATGATGAAAATAACGCTTTCTTTGGAGCCCAGCGTGGCTCTTTTTTATACACGCATCGCCCTTGCCACCGGAAAATCTCTGGAACAGGTGCTGCACGATGCTCTGTTCAGGCTGGCCGGTGAATTGAGTCTGGAAGCTCTGCAGGAAAGTGCGAAATAACTGTTGCGGGAAACCGTATCATTTGCTATACTAAAAGCAGAAACAAAGGAAACGGAGGCTTTTTCAATGAAATCCATCCGCGATATTTACAAGATCGGCAAAGGTCCCTCCTCCTCCCACACCATGGGTCCGGAGCGGGCAGCCCGACTGTTTTTAGAGCAAAATCCCGATGCGGATAGCTTTCGGGTCATTCTGTACGGCTCCTTGAGCAAGACCGGCGTGGGTCACGGCACCGACCGGGTGCTGAACGAGGTATTCTCCCCCATCCCCACGCAGATCGTATTCTCCGATCAGGTTTTGGAGGGCTCTCACCCCAACACGCTGGACTTTTACGCCGTGAAGGGTGGCAAGGATGCCGCCTATCTTCGTGTGGAGTCCATCGGCGGTGGCGATATCCGTATCCCCGGTCAGCCCCATTTAGATTCCCCCGAGGTGTATCCCGAAAATTCCTTTGCGGAAATCGCCGATTTCTGCAAATGGCGCTATATCCACAAGCTCAGCGATTACGTGGAGCTGAACGAGGGCGAGGAGATCTGGGATTTCCTGATGAACGTGTGGCAGATGATGAAGCAGTCCATTGAGGACGGCTTGAATGCCACCGGCGTGCTGCCCGGCGGCTTGAACGTGCAGCGCAAGGCCAAATTCCTGAAGGAGCAGATCCCGGAAGAGCAGCACCCTGCCCTGCTGGAGTTCCAGCAGATCGCTGCCTACGCCTATGCCGTAGCGGAGCAGAATGCTGACAACGGCACCATCGTCACCGCCCCCACCTGCGGCGCCTGCGGCGTCTTGCCCTCCGTACTGAAATATGCCCAGGACACCCGCGGTTTTACCGACGAGCAGATCATCCGGGGTCTTGCGACCGCCGGCATTATCGGCAGCCTGACCAAGCGCAACGCTTCCATTTCCGGTGCGGAATGTGGCTGCCAGGCAGAGATCGGCACCGCCTGCTCCATGGCTGCCGCGGCTCTGGCGGAGCTGTACGGGCAGGATCTGGATCAGGTGGAGTATGCCGCCGAGGTTGCTATGGAGCATCATCTGGGTCTTACCTGCGATCCCATCTGCGGTCTGGTGCAGATCCCCTGCATCGAGCGCAACGCCGTTGCCGCCATGCGGGCTATGAACGCCTGCAACCTAAGCTATTTCCTGACAGGCTCCCGTAACATCAGCTATGATATGGTCTGCCGTGCGATGCACGATACCGGCATCCACCTGCATCATCAGTTCCGGGAAACCAGCGAAGGCGGCCTGGCTCGCATCTACAACCGCCGCAAATAACAACATATCGCCAAAAGCGGTGCGACCATCCGGACGCACCGCTTTTTTATAGAAATAAGGCAGGGAATCCACTTCCCTGCCTTATTCTTTCGCAAAATTTACTTGTACTTAAATACCACAGTGATGGTCCAGATGTTCTTATCATACATATAGGCGTATGTATTGGTAAGGATCTTCTTGTCCACCTTTGCGGCAGCCTTCAGAGCGCTGTAGCAATCATCACCCACAGAGCAGATCCGCTCCATAGCCTGATCGAAGATCGCCTTGGTTTTGCACTTGAAGGTGAAGGACTTACAGTGATTCTTCGCCGCGGTCTGGGCAATGGTCTTGATCCGGTTCGGGTCATAGCTTTCCAGCACCAAGCCGTTATGATAGTAGTAGTTACCGCGGGTAGCATCACAGCCGGGTACCGCTGCCGGGCAAAGCGAGATGTCCCGTGTGCGGCACAGCTCATCCGTGGTGATGCAGAAATAGTCAAAGCCGGTGGCATTGTTCTTTACCGTCTGCACCGTATTGGAGCTGTCGTCCCAGGTGGTATCCAGATAGTAGTAATCCCCGTCGAGCTTCAGAATATTCCAGGCGTGTGCGCCATCCTGCTCGCCGGTCTCCTTGCGGATATATCCGGCGACCTCTGCGCACTCCACGCCGCACTTCTGCAGCAGATACTGCATGGCACGGGCGTAGCCCTCGCAAACTGCCTTACCCTCCAGGAACACGCCGCAGATGGTTCGCAGATAGTCGATCTTGTCCATGGCAGGACCGCCTTCCTGCTTCTGCTTGTTCAGGGCAATAGTATCGTAGTCCACAGCGGAGATCACCTTGACGTGCAGCCGCAGCGCCACATCGTAGGCGCTCATACTGTCGTCGATTCCCTCCAGATATTTGGGGACGACCTCGTCGATCCGTCTTTGCAGCAGCTCGGCTTCTTCCGCGGAAGCGCCGTAGAACAGATGCACGTTTTCGCCGCCCATGGAAATGGTCTTAAACCAGAACAGCTCCGGATGGTCGAAGCGAACAGCATCGCACACCTTTTCCATATCCGCAAAGCTGCAGCCGGAGATCACCGTATCCTCCTCGTGGCTCCGGATGGCAGCCAGCAGGATATCATAGGCTCTTTGGCAGGTCGCGGTGAGCCGGTCATAGAAGAAGTAGCGGATATTTCCGTCCAGCGCACGGTCAGGCGTCTCGGGTGTGTAGGGCAGACCGTAGTCACTGTCTTCAATGATCCGAGGGCTGGGCGGCGTGATCTCATCGTCGATTACCGCGCCGGACATCTCCAGCAGATAGCGGAAGGGATTGTTGTTGTACTGGGGATTTTCCAGCAGCGCTCTTACCAGCCTGCGGTAGCCCTCGCCGGAAATGCCGCTGTTGCTCTCATAATAGCTTGCGCGTACCGATGCCAGCGCACTCTGATTCAGGAAGCGCAGGTACTGCACGGCAACCAGAGCGATGTGGCCTTCGGCCAGCTCCTCTTCCAGCTCCGGAAGATGCTTCAGCTGCCAGACGTGGGTCAGCTCGCGGACAAGCAGCTCGGAAAGATTCACGGAAGGAATCGAGTACTCCACGTGAACCGTCTTTTTATCATCCACGTAGGACCGCAGCGGCACATCGCTTCCCCGACCCATCAGGCTGCAATTCTTCTTCAGGGTATTGGCGATCTTCACCGTGGACTCGAAGCAGAATTCGTAGTCATCGCCCAGGGTGATACCGTATGTGCTTTCCAGGAAGATCTTTGCGCGCTCCAGATGCGCCTTGAGCACCTTCTTATCGTTGCCCACAAGCGAGCCGGCGCAATCCCGGCACATCTTTCTGCCGTCCTCCAGCACTGCCACATCGTCGGTACCCTTGGGATACCGCTTGCCGCAGAAATCGCACACATCGTAGGCCAGCGGGCTTTCGATATCCACGAATTTCATGCTGAATTCGTCCTTGCCCAGGCCGGTAGCCAGCTTGGAAAGACCCTCAAAATCGAAGCACTTGGGCGCTTCACTCATACCGAAGTTCAGATAATCGCTGGGTGTGCCGGTGGTCAGATACCACTGCAGATACTCATAAACCGGCTCAAACAGCAGCTTGATCACATCGTCACCGGAGGACATCAGCTCCGAGATCACGCCCAGATCGGAAGTGCAATCTTCAATGATCAAAAATTCGATATCCTTATCCTCTGCAGTGTACTCTCTGCAGCAGGCCTTGGGAAGTCTTTTCAGGATCTCCGCCGCTTCCGCATCCTGGAAGCTGTCGGTATTCAGCACCGGGCAAACCGCCACGGCATCTGCCGCCGTGGGGAACATGGTATGCAGCACCTCATTGAGCATGACCGCAGCCAGCAGTACCACACGGCTATGCTCCGCGCCGAAATCGCCGCTGAGCTTCACCGACATCACCTGGGCGCCGTTGGGCGCTGTGGCGTGGGCGACCCTGCTTTGCATCATCATATCCGAAGAGCAAACGGGGTTTTGCACATCGCCGTACTTTCTGTAGGTCTGCTTGAACTTGTCCAGCTGCTCGGCAGCATCGAGGACGACATAGCTGTCGGTAGCGGTATCGTTATCGTGCAGCGTACGCTGATCCACCACGCTGTAGCCTCTGGTAATAACCTCCATGGGGTGTCTGGTGACCGAGATCTTGACCTCCTTCACCGCCATTTCGCCGTCGCCGTTGATCACCACCTGCTTGGTGGGATAGGTGCGCTCGGGATTGGGATCGGAATAGTCGATATGGTACTCTCTGTTCTGCACATAGCGGTACGGTACGATATTCTTGCCGCCGGTGGCGTGCTTAATAAAGAGTTTTCCCTTTGCCACATCAATGGAATTGATGACATACACGCAGCCGTTGAGCAGAAGGTTCTGACCTGCGATGTAATTTTGGGTAATGCGGTTCTTGGGCGTGGGCAGCGGATACTCCTTGTCATCGATCACTGCGATGGCAGGACTTACGCCATCGAGCAGGGATGCCATCGCCCGCTTGTTACGCAGGCAGACCCGCTCTTCCACCACGAATACGCCGCGTCTGTCGAAATCGCTGAACTGAACGAACTCAAAATAATCGTTCCACTTCAGCGCCTCGGTCTCGTGCTTGCCGCAATCCACCAGCAGCTTCCGCAGAAGGCCGCGAATGTCCTCGTTTTCCAGAACATCGGCGTAATCCTCCAGCGCGGCGTCCTCGATGATATCGAAGATCTCCTTCACGGAAATTCCACCGGAATCGGCCTTCACCAGGATCTTCTGGATAGCGCTGTATTTGCCGGACTTTTCTACGGGGATCCGCAGCAGCTGCTCCGACTTCCACAGCTTCTCGATATTGGCCTGATAGTAATCCCGGAACATATACGGACGGGAGAATACCATTACCAACGTCTTTTTGTCGGAGGTCATGGTGCGGAATCTGCGGATGGTCATGGGCAGATTGTCATCATGGTCAAACACCACGATCACACGGCAGTCGTCCAGATCGAACTGATAGTTGTTAACGGACAAATTTCTTCCGTTCTGGATCCGCAGACCGTGGTTGGCATTGGCGTCAATACTTTCCATCAGGTCACGGAACGGCATACCGTGCTCGGCAAACAGAGAGATCTTGCCGGCGCCCAGTTCTGCCGCGAAATCCGCCATATTGACCAGCACGCCCAGATCCTCCTCGGTACGGGCGGTCTGGATCCGCTCACGCTGACCGTCTTCATTGACACGGCCCTCGTAGTTGTAGCAGGCAATTACGGTCTGGGGGCTGTAGCGCATCGCATCGGTGGAGAGGAAATCCACAAACAGCAGATTCTTCAGCACCTTGTCCAGACCGGGGATCCGGGAGTCGCCGAAGCAGATATATTTGATCTGATTGCAGGCGTACCGCACCGGGAAGGCGTTTCTTTCGCCGTAGCCGGAGCGGATCTTTCCGCTTCTGCCGCTGTTCTTTGCCCGGGTGGCATTCTGCTCGCGGATATTCTTGACTTTGGTGTCAAAAACAGACATCTGCCGGGCGAAGTGATTGACCGCGCCCAACACATCCACGAACACCACGGTATCCACAAGCTGGATAAAGGTATCGCACTGCTGGTCGAAGCAGGCATTGGTCAGGAAATTCAGGTCGGTGATCAGGACGCTGCAGTTATTCACGTCTGCGCCTTCCACCTGATAGTTCTCGCCATCCACCTTCAAGACCTTCCAGACAGAATCGTCAAAGTTGATATTCTGCTTGCTGGGCTCTGTATGGTAAAGGCTGTAGATCTGCTCCAGCGTTTTGACAACGCACTGGTAGGTCTGCTCGATTTGAGAGCTGTCATTACAGATGAACAGGATATTGTCGCCCCGGGACAGGATCACAGAGCAGTACCGCAGGAAATATTCCGAAAAATCGGTAAAGAGAGAGCCGTTTACGATCACGCCACGGGTCTCGGAGCCTGCCAACGCATCCTCGGGACCCAGATCATTCTCCACAATGGTATTCAGGCAGCGAAGATAACCTTCCCGAATGGGCTTCGGCTTGCGGCTGTTGGCGGAAATACCCTGGGCGATCAGCTTGGTGATGGCGTGATATGCCGTAGAGGCAGCCACCTCTTCTTCCGGGATCTCCTCACGCATCTCGTGGGCAAAGTGATCCTTAAAGAGCTTCTGGCACTCGCCGTTTATCATATCGATATCCGGCTCGGTTTTGCCCAGCTCGCCGCCTTCTTCCTCCTGCTCAAAGCCGGGACATTCCTTCTCCAGATTTTCCACGCCGGCCAGGAAGAAACAGATCTGGCACAGAGGGATCAGCGTGATCATCGGATAGATATAGCCGGACTCGAACAGTCTGGTCGCAAATGCATAGGGGATCCAATCTGCGCCGAAGAACACGGGCAGCAGGCAGAACAAAAACGCGGTCGCATACAGCGCTGCCAGCGCCAGACACAAATACTTCAGGATGATGCCTGCAAAGAACCACTTTTCCTTGTTGAAATACTTAAGGACTTTGCGTTCCAGCTTTTGTGTCCAGGAAAATTCGCCGTTTTTCTTTTTGGGCTTGGACAGATCCTTCTTTTTCAATCCCAATCTGACTACCGGCAGCAGCAGCTTGAACAATCCGCCGATGGCAAGATTGATCAGCATAACGGCGATCAGCTCGACGCAATAGGTGGTGCGGGCAGAAATGGACACCTTGCCGGCGATCCACTGCACCCAGCTCCAGGAGCCGATCCACGCCACCAGCTCATCGAGAAACACCATGGCAACGGTGATGGCGGCAGCGTACAGCAGCCCGAAGATCATCAGCCGCAGCCGCTTGTGGGAAAGCCCCTCCTCGCAATCGTTGCGAAAAGAAATGTACTCCAGCAAAAGCGGCAGGAACATCACAAAGACCGAGGCGAGCATTGCCAGAATTTTAAGTACAACGATAATAAAATCCATTATGCAAACCCTCCTTGTCTTTTTTGCAGCATATCCAGAATTTCCGCATCAATGATGGCATAGAAGCTCCGGTTCAGCTCGCCTTCGCAGAAGGCGTTGTTGTAATCCAGCAGCTGGTCGGTATCCGTGGGTGTGTAGGGCTTTCCGGTATAATCCAGATCCTCCAGGAAATTGCCCAGAGACTCGATCAGCTCCAGCAGCTTATCTCTGTGATGCGCCAGCTTTGCACGGGCGGTTTCGCAGCAATCGCAGTGGAAATCCACATCCAGCACGTATTCATAGATCCAGCGAAGCGCCGGAATATACCGGGTCATCATCAGATCGTAAGCAGCGATGAGCTTGCGGTTTTCCTCGCAGGCCTCATTGGATTTTTTCACCAGATCCTCCCAGGCTTTCTCCATTTTCCGCACCTGAATTGCCCGGGCGATAAAATAGAACAGGAACATAAACGCATAGGGTATCGCCAGCGAACCCAATGCCACCAGCACGGTATCCACATTTTTCGTGATGGCGTTCCACTGGATCAGCACGAAAGGCAGGTAAACCACCGCCAGCGTCACGCACAGAACCACGAAGATCCAAAGCAGCTTCTTCAGGCTCTCCTCGATCTGGCGGATGCGGTTGATAAACCAGTCGCACTGCCGCTTGATATTGACCATTGCGATGCCACGACCGGCATCGAACTTCAGGTACTCCAGCATCAGGGAGATGTAAGAGCGCTTGGAGGTCTCGATCACCGTTTCCGTAGGCTCTACCTCCGGAACCAGGTTCGCGCCGTTTCTCTTGGCGTATTTATAGTCGTTCTTCTCGCCGTCATCCACGCTCTGCCCCATATTGACGCTACGCTTTCTCAAAACGGGCGCAGCATTGGAAATGGAGCGGCTGGAATAGTTGGCCATTGCGCGCTTAATGTGCAGATTCAGCTTATTGAACAGATTCAGGTGGTGATTGGCAAGATCTGTGGCCCGCTTACAGTATTCATCGGCGGTCACTCTGCCAAAAGCCGGATCATACGCATCGCCGGTGCTGTCGTAGGGCTTATACTCGGTGGGCGGGATCAGGTTTTGGACAACACCGCGCTGCTCCACCAGCTCCTGGCGCTTTTCCGTCAGGTCGTCCGCCTGGGCGGTCTTCTCCCCTTTTTTCTTTTTCTTCCGGGAAGTGACCTCCTGCGTAACAAACTCCGTATGCATGAGTCCGTTTTCATTCAGACCGAATTTCTCCCTTGCCGGCATATACAGCGTCGGCGCCAGCATCAGCTGGGTAAAGTCAACGCTTAAGTTTGCGATTTTCTTTTGCACAACCTCATACAGCCGTTTTTTTCTGTAGAGCTTCTCCTTGACCGCATCCCACTCCTGTTCCGAAAGCTCCGGGATCTGTTTGACCGTGCCGTCCGCATCGAATACAGTCTCGCTGTTGATGCAGTCCAGGATAAACGCCTGCAGCAGGAAATTATGCTTGGTATAGACCTCAAGGCTCAGCCTTTGGGTACGCTTGTTTGTATGGTACTCGGATATGGCAAGATTGTTTGTGCAATCCACCTTAAAGTGATGCTCGATGGCACCGTAAAGGTCGTTGCAGGCTCTTTGCAGGGAAACCCCGTCCAGGGTGACACTGTCTGCCATGATCCGCATATTTGCTTCGTAAATTTTGCACAGATCGATCTTAAGACCGGGCTGCACTTCATCCACCAGTTCCGCAAGGGGAACGGCGGTCTTATCCTTACCTTCGGTCAGCTTTTGCTGCAGCTGTTCCATAGGAAGCAGGTGCAACAGCGTCTGCATCGCCTCTGTCTGCCGCGCGGTGGGATCAATGCCAGAAGGTTCTTCCTTTGTTGCCGGCAGCTCCAGCAGCAATACAGCCTTTTCCGAGGGGATCCTGCCGTCTTCCGTCAGTTTTTCCAGGATAGTTGCTGCCATCAGTCTGGAAACCGCTGCCTTGCACAGCTTACTGACGAAGGTCTGCTGTACACTGTCTGTCTCAAAAAACCGGATCTTCAAAAGCTCAAAGAAAGACAGCATATCCACGTAGATCACCAGATTGTAATCATTGCCCACATCGTTATAGGTGTCGATGTATTCGGCAATTTTCCGTGCGACCTCCTGATAGCCCTTTTCCTCGTCATACCATGCATCCAGAGGGCAGTCCACGTACATCAGCTTCTTCAGATCCCTGGCGCTCTTCAGCGCGTCGAAGCGGCCTCCTATTGAATTTTTCGTAGTGTTAATAAAAACTGTATGCATAGTACACCTCTTTGGGGTGTACGGAAGGGGAATACTCCCCTTCCGTACAATTTACTTCGTTAAATAATGTCTACGACCTCTTCTGTTGCCTCGTCAGCATCGCTGCCGGAAACGATCAGCTTCCGTGCCTTGAAATCGCTTACCAGTTCCTTCAGGTGCTGCTTCTTGGTCGCCATACCGCACTTTTCATACAGGCGGTACAGCAGGCGCACGCTGGCATCGATCACCATCTCATCGCTGCGGTTTGCATCGTAATGCTCCGCAACCTCGCGCATGATCACGCGCAGAGCGCCCAGCATATCGTCCTTAACGGCAGCGCTGGCGTCCTTGGAGCCGGCATACCGGACAATAAGGGAAATGGGGTTCAGATCGCCTTCCACCAGCAGACCCTGGATGATGCCGGTGCCTACGTAGGTGGTCATATTCGCCAGATCAGTCTCAAACTTTTCTGCCATATCCCGGGCGATGGACATTTCAAAGTCGGGGTAGCTTCTCAGTGCAGCCAGCAGAGCAGGCACATCCGCTGCAGGGATGGGCTTGCCGTTCTCCAGCAGAGCTTCGGGAGTAAGGGTCTCGTTGCCGTAGGAATCGAAACCCTTCTTGGAGATCTGATACTTGCCGGCATTGTCCACAGAAATTCTGCCGTAAGCGATGGCATACCACAAGGTTCTGTAGAAGTCCCGGGTATACTTGGTCTGCTTAGCGGAGCTGATATAGGGCAGGTGGATATGCCAGGTCTTGTCGATGTGGGGAGTATCCACTTCGGACTTGTCCTTCAGCATGGTCTTGATGATGGCGCTGTAGTTTTCGTAGTACTCGCCGCCGTTCAGCTCATTAAACTTCCTGATGGCCTCTGCCTTGACGCCGTAGATGGAGCTGTAGCAGAACAGCTCGTTCACGCCGTAGCCCTTGTTGGAAGCGGTGGCCTTATTGGCGCCCAGCATATCGCTGATCTGGGGGAAGATCTTTGCGATCTGCGGATGGAAGCCCCAGAAGGTCAGCTCGGTCTGGATAGGCACCTGCAGCTTCTTGCCGCTGGCAGTTTCCATCCACAGAGTGCTGTTCTCATCCTTGGTAAGACCTTCAATGCTGGAAATATCGATCAGTGCGGTTTCGGGCTGTGCCTGCAGGAACGGGACAGCCATGTGTGCCAGGCGGTTACGGCAGGACACGACGGCCTCCAGATGGCGGGCCTTTCTCTTATCCGCCTCAGTTGCCTGACCGAATACATCCTCATCCACGTCACCGCTTTCAAGATCCTTCTTTCTCTGCTTGTCGTAAGCGTAGTCCGCTTCCTTCTGCAGAGCGGTGATGATATCCATCTCCAGTTCCTTCTTGTGATCCTTCTTCAGCAGCTTTGTGAAGCTGGTGATGATGGATTCACGGAAGGAATCGATAATTCTCTTGTCGGCGTAGGGTTCATTCTCCGGTGCGCTGGGTCTGTATTCCACGCAGAACTTACCGTATACGGAGCGGATCACATCGCCGAACAGTTCGTTGTTTCTGCCGGTCAGATCCACGCCCAGACCCTGGAACAGTGCTTCCTTATGCTCTCTTCTGGCGAAGACATACAGGGTCTTTTCCAGATCGTTTTCGTTGCGCTCAACGTTCTCCTCGATGTCCTTAACCAGCTTTTCAGACAGCTTGCCGAAGTCATCGAACAGTGCCTTCATCTGCTTGGACAGGGTTTCTACCCGCTCGCTCAATGCATTGAGCACCAGCTGCATCAAAGCCTGGGTCTCATACTGCATACACAGATTCTTGTTCTCCACGTTGAAGAGCTTGTACTTTCTCAGGAAGTGCTGCAGCTCCTTCTTGCTGGTGAACCAACCAACCTGCTTCCAGTACTCGTCCAGAGTCTCCTTCTGACGGGTGCTGGGATTATCGAAGGAGACCTTCTCGGTATCGCCCTGAATTGCCTTCTTGCGCTTCTTGTCGGGCACCAGCTTGCTCTGGCGCTCTGCGATCGTCTGGCTGAGCTTATACAGCAGGTATCTTGCGGCAATCGGATGCACAAAGTGCAGCTGATTGTTGACATCCCGCTTCTGGAACAGACCGAACAGGGACTTTTCGTCATTCTGGTTGACGCCGCCCATATCCAGCGGAACGATCTCTCTGAGGATGGAATCGGCATAAGACTGCACGTTCTCGTCGAAGTCTCTCAAAATACGGGCAACCGTATTCTTCTCCGTCTCTCTGACACCCTTGAGGGTATCTTCCAGATCATCAGGGAAGTTCTCGGGATTCTCGGGATCGGGCAGTGCGTTGCCGATCTTGACGACCTTATCGCAGCCGCCGTTTTCCGTAACAGCACGCTCGATAGCCTCTTCCACCAGCGTCATAAAGGCTTCCACCTTGCACTCATAGGTGACAACGGTCTCATCACCCTTGCCGGTAGAATCCCGATGCTCGTTGAAGATATCGTTCTTGATGGCAACAAACAGCTTATCGCCGGTGCCGACTTCCTTGCCGGTCTTCTGGGATTTTTCATCAAACAGCCGGATGTAGGTATCCCGGACGCTGATGGGGCTGGCGATGGAAGCGCCGTCTCTTTCGGCAGCCTTCTCCTCCTCACACATTGCCTTGATTTCCGAATCCAGTCTGCCCCAGCCCTGGGAAATGGAATCCTGGGCAGCGCGCAGTGCGCAATACTCCAGGGCATCCTCGAAGGGATATACAGCCTTTGCAGTGCCGCAGGAGCCGAATACGGGATCGCGGCTCTTCTCGAATGCACGGAACAGATTGTCCTCAACGGAGATCATTTCACTGCACATAGGTGCGTACAGCTGCATATAAACGATCTGTGCCACCATTTCTTCGTAGTCCTCAATGCTGGTAAATGCAGCGCCCTTGGCGTCCACATCGTCAATGAAGAAGGCATTGTCAAACAGCGGCTTTCTGGGAGGCTTGCGGCTGTCGAACAGACCCGGGATCACAATGGGCTGCTCCGGCTGCCAATGACCCTTAACGATCTTGTTCAGGGCGTTCAGCTCACGGATGGCAGCATAGGCGTTGCCGTAGTGATACAGCACCTTTCTGGGGTTGCTGCGGATATTGGGGATCGTTCTGATGAATACATCGGGCAGCAGGAAAATGCCACGGATGGTAACCTGGCAGTTTCTGCCCTCAAAGAACTGTCTGAGCCACAGCGCCGTCTGCAGGAACATACCGGAGCCGGTACCGCCGGACAGAGAGCTGACCAGCATCACGCGGATCTTCTCGGGGGTGCCGGGTCTGTTATGGAATACCTTTTCCATAGCATTCTGCAGCTCAAAAATCTTGCTGGAGGACATAACGTCCATAAATGCCAGTCTGGACTTGACGCGCATTTCAGAAGCGCCGTCGATCATACTCTCCGCGCCAAAGGAGCGGGAATAGGGGCACCAGGACAGCGGATCATGATGAACATAATCCTGCAGATACCGGTCGATATCCCGCTCGTCACAGGTGGGGATCACCGGGATTTCCGTACCGGAAGCCTTGATCAGCTTGTTGTCTTCCTGGTTGGTATCCAGCACAGCGCAGGTTACGATGCCATCGTTGATATCGATCTCCTTTCCCCGAAGGATTCTCGCCACGTTGTTGACAGTGCGGCTGCCGGTTCCTCCGAGGCCAATCAATACTGTTTGCTTCATATATGTATACCTCCAAAATTAATGTTCCATTCGAATTGCGTATGCAAAAATGGTGCCGCTTTCGATGGTCTGCAGACCGTCGATTACAGAAACATTCGCCATCTTCGTGTGCAGGTAGTAAAGGTCGGGATTGGGATGATCGATGGATTCCTCCAGATGGACCGCATCGGCATCATAGGGGCTGATCAGCTCGATCCGCAAGCTGTCGTGATCCTGGATATATGCTTTCACGCGCTGCGGATGATCCAGCTCCTCCTGCACCCGGTTTTTGGGAGTAATATCTCCCTTGTACCATATCTCGCTGTGGCAGATAATGCTGCCGCCATAGCCTGCAGAGATCGTCAGGCCCTTGCCAATGCTGTGCTTTGTGGATTTCAGCGTAGGCTTCCAGCGGTATTTCAGCTTATTGTACCGATTTAGATACACCTCGGTAATGGGGTCGATTTCGTGGTAGCGGTTGCCGCGGCTGCCGTAGAAGTTCAGATCCGCCATATAGATCACAGCGCCGGGCAGGAACTTGGGCTTTGCGCATATCGCGTAGATCCACCAAATGAGATACGCCAGAATCGCGATCTCCAGCAGCAGCGGAAGATAGACGTTCAGAAGCTGATAGCCGATATCCTCCTCCACGATGTCAACAGTGGCATCTGCCGAGCCGTAGGCGTGGCTTAAGGTGACGGTGATGTCCTCGCCTTCCAGCCCGAAATAATAGTACCAGTTTGTCCACCAGTTCCAGAAGGTCAACTTGTGCTCTTCTTCGCTGTAGGGAGTGACGGTAATGGTGCCGTCTGGCGCCACGACCACATGGTTTTTCAGGTCTGCGTGTTCTTCATTCAGCAAAACGGAGATCTGCTTTTCCACCGCTTCCTTTTCCATCTTCACACCGTCTTTGGTGATGTAGAAGGAAACCGCTTCCTTATTGCCGAAAAGCTCTGTTTTCTTAACCGGGCGGTCAGCGTCGGCGGAAAGCACCTGATACTCGGCGATCAAAACCGTGTAGGTTTCCGATGCCGTCACGCCGCCGTCAATGGTACATTTGACCTCCACATTCAGGCTGTCCGTACCGGAAGAAGCGCTGGCGGAAGTGGGCGTAAAGACGATCCTGCCGTCGTTGGCATAGGTGGTGGTGCCGTCATTTCCCTGGGGAGATACGCTGATCACCGGATTCAGTGCCTTCACCGCCTCCGGATCCGTGATGGCCTCGCCGTCCGCATAGACGGTAAAGCACACGGTCAGATCCTTGTTGGCAGCGATCTGATCCAGCTTCACGCTCTTGACGCCACTGCCGAAGGAAGGCGTGATGGTATAGGTGGGTACATACTGCACCGGCGTGAATTTGGCGGAATAATCAATAGGATTAAAGCCTTCGATCACCACCGATGCCACGATCTCCGTTTCCACGCTCTTTACTTCGTAGTCCTGCAACAGCATTTCCTTGCCGGTCGCCCGATCCACCACAGTGCCGTTTTCGGAAACGGCGATCTCAAACTTGGTTCCCGGAGGCATCAAAGCGGGGTCGATCTCCGTATCCGTGCCCATTTCGTAGATCTTGCAGGATACCGATACCTTATCCCCTTCCATGGCGTTGCTCAGCTCGCTCTTGTCGGAAATGGGCTGACCGTTTACGGTGATGCTCATACGCATTTCCAGCGCCGGCTCGAACAGAATGATCACATCATCCAGATCAACAGCCTGATCGAAGGTGATCTCGTAGGTGCCGGAGCCAATGGGGTTTTGGGAGTCGCCCAGCAAAAACGCGCCGCCCACAAGATCGTTATAATTGGGATATTCCAAAGAAGCCTGACGGCTTATGGGAATGTTTTTCTCGTTGTTATGTACCGCGCTTGTGACCTTGGCCTTGGAGCCCTGGGCAAAGACCGCGATATTCAGCAGCGGAATGGTGGAGGACACCTGAATGGTATTATCGTTTACCTTCCGGATGGCATCCTTTTTCAGCCGGGTTCTTCCGGAGATCCGGTCAGCCATATCGGACATAGCGCCGATAATGCCGCTTGCATCGGATGCGGAGTAGGTGTAAATGCCCTTGCTTTGATCCTCATCCGGCGCTGCCACGTTACCGATACCCAGGAAAGTGATCTGGGGCTTGGTGCCGTTGGGCATAGTCTGGCTGGCATATTCCCCGAACTTTTCGTTCAGGATATCCTTTTGCTCTGCCGGTGATTCATAGCTGAAGTCATTAAAATCACCGTCTGTGATAACTACCAGCCAATACTGGGTGTTGGGGTTGGGATCGCTGACGTTTTTCAGCTTATTGAACGCAGCCTCCACCGAGATAAAATGCGTATTTTTATACTGGCTGTGATTGCGGATCGCATTCACCGAGCTCTGTATTCCGCCGGAGGACAGATCCACCTGCGCCGGGTCATGCAGCACACCTTGCTTTTCGTCTGCCTCTGCCTTGCTCATATAGGTGATGTAAAGCTGGTCATCACTGTTGAGCATACCGCAGAAGGATTGCATGGCGTAGTTCGCATACGCCCATTTGTCACCGCCGCCGTTTTTCATACTGCCGGAATCGTCGTAGACGACGGAGACGATCTTTCGGATATACAGAGAATCCGCGCTGACCGTAGCGGTCATACACAGCAGCAAAGAAGCCATCAGTGCCAGCACCAGCAGTGCGGAGATCGCTCTTCTCATATAACCCCTCCCCTTTTACAATATTTCTTGCTCACTGTCAGGCTCTTTCGCTGTTTGCGTTGGAAATTTTCCTGTTTTCAGCGCAAACGCAAAGCGCTCCTTACAGCACTTTAAGCCCCGAAGGAATTTCGGGGCTTAAGCTGGGATCTTAATATCTGGTTGCGATAAAATCAGCAATGCTGATCTCGCCCTTGTCAATGCCAAGGAACTGGTCGTTGTACTTGTCCACCACCGCGCAGGCGCAGGAGATCATGTACTGCAGCATGCCCTCACCGATCTCGCTGCCTCGGAAGGAAGCGGTCATACGGAAAATGATCTCACCGGTGGGCAGATTGTAGTCAAAGCTGCCGTCCACCAGACCGTAGGAAGCTGCGCAGGTTGCGATGGCACCTTCCATTCTCTTACCTTCGCTCATCTTGTTGGGCATAGGAGAGAGCAGACGGATCAGCTGTCTTTCCGCATCCACGATCAGGATGAATTGCATCAGAAGGTCTTCGCCGCGGACACCGAAGTGTACCAGCAGCTTTTCCTCATCCTTGCCGAACTTCCAGTTTCTTCTTTCGATAGCCTCGCAGAGGGTCTGATATACCTTCTTGGCCTGTGCCATTTTGGTCTCGTCAATCATTGCCATATCCTCCTCTTTATTTCAGAATGTTGGAAAGGAACTGCTCAAGGGTCACCATGCCCCTTGCCAGCATCATCAGCTTCTCGTTGAAATCGTCAATGGTCTTGCAGGAGCACAGCAGCAGGTAAGTAAATACGTCCTCGCTGAGCTTGCTCTCCAGAATGCTGTTGGTCATACGGAAGAAGATGTGACCATTTACCAGATTGTAATCGAAGCAGCCGTCCACCAGGTAATTGTTGATGGCGCTGATCGCAACTGCCATATCCAGGCGTCTGTCCTCCTGCACCACGAAGGGCAGATGGGAGACCAGCAAAACCACCATTCTGTCGGCGTCGACCTTAACGGTCAGCTCGATCGCCAGGTCATCACCACGGAAGCCGCTCTCAAGGGTCAGCTTTTCCTCGTTCTTCTTGTAGCGCCAGCCCTTATTGTCCAGCGCCTGGCACAGCGTTGCAAACGCTTCTTTTGCCTGCTCGATATTCTTCAGTTCGGCCATAATGTAATCTCCTGTTCTTAAAGTTTCAATATTTTTATCGCAAAGCGATCAAAAATCCCGTTATCGAGACATCTCGGGCGCATCCGGTTCACCGGAAGCACTCGGCGTCATTCCGGAGAAATGCTCCGAAATAAAATTCTTAAAGCTGCCCTCCGCGCTGTAGCGCACAAATTGGTCGTAGATCTCCTGAAAAGCGCACACAGTTTTTCGGCATTGTTCGCACCGGCGTGTATGCCCGTTGACCTTGGCCGCCAATTCCACAGATTCCCGGCTTAAGTCCGTTAAGGATACAAAATCCAAAATCTCATCAACTGTCAGATGTTTCATCCCCGTTGTCCCCCTATCCTTCCGACTTATCGTCCTGCGGATCCGTTTTCCGCTTGATATAGCCGTTTATCCGGTTGACCCAATCACTGATGGATTTCTTCCCCGAGGGCTTTCCGCCGCTCTTCATAAAGAAATCGCTGTATGTGGTCTCGCCATAAAGAACGCCGTCGGCGCGCGTTTTTCGCAGCGCTTCCAAAATTTTTATGTTTTGGGTCCGGCTGATCTCCAGCCAGGGGATCCGCTCTGCGGCAAGCACAAGCATCCCATACATTTCGTACAGCGTTTTATCCGCAAAGGCGTTGAGGATCAGCTCGTTGGATTGGATCTTCGTCACGCCGGCATCCAGAATGAAGATCATCTGGGCAAGCCAGGTCAGCACCTTGTATACGCCCATATCCGCATCCAGGGCAGTTGCAAAAGCAGCCTTCAGCCGGTGGATATCCTCCTCCTTGTCATCAGGTACCGGAGCGCTGATCACGGAAGGGTCATCCATTGCTGCCGTCTTGAAATCCCGTCCGCGGACCCGGTTGGCAAAATCCCGTTTCAGGTTGTTTGCCACCCGCAGCATCCAGTGGGAGAAGCCTTCGGGGTCATTGTTATACGCTCCGTCAATACCCTCTCGCAGCAGGAAAGCGTTCACCGTCGTCTTTATCAGGCGCAGGTGGATCTCCTGCATAATATCGTCTTCAAAGCATCTGCCCCGCAGACAATCCTCTGCGCTGCACCAATTCCTGACGATGGGGCGCAGCGTCCTTTCGGCGATCAGGCACAGCGTATCAAAGCAAACCGGATCGCTGTACAGCAGCTCGTGAACCATCGCCGCAAATTCTTCATTGGTAAAGCGCATCCCGGCCACCGTCCTTCTGCCTTCCGGCAGTCGTTTCTTCACAGAATTGTAATAACTGCATTATACAGCATTTTGCCATTGCGGTCAAGGCAAACGGTGTCGTTTTTTAAGGTTTTTTCCAGTTTTTTCAACGCGAATGTCGAATCCTTCTCCTGCACGAAAGCGTGTCCGGATCACAGCAAATAATGCGGCAAGGTCTGGGCATACTATCCAAAAAAGGATGTGACAAGATGGCATATAAACACGGGTTTATCCCCTATGCGCTGGCAGCCCTTCTGATCGGTCTGGTCGGTGGCTTTTCCACCGTTCTCGGTCCAGCCTTTGTGCAGGATATTGGAATCGCCTATAACAATACCACCTGGACCGCCCTTGCCCAGGCTATGTCCACCGCTGCCTGCGCGCCGATCCTCGGCAAAGTCGGCGATGTGATCGGGCGCAAAAAGACGCTCCTTCTGGGTGTTGCGGTATTCACTTTGGGAAATGTTCTTTCAGCCCTCGCAAACGCCCTTGTGTTTATGATGGCAGCCCGGTTTATTGTTGGCGTCGGCGCGGCAGCAATGGGTCCCGTGATCCTTGCCTATATTGCCACGGAGTTTCCGCAGGACAAGATCGCCAAGGGGTTTTCTCTGTATATGCTGCTTTCCAGCGCGTCTGTCATTATCGGTCCCACCATTGGCGGGCTGATCGTTTCCGCTTACGGATGGCGGACGATGCTGTGGGTATGCGTTGCCATCTGCTCCGCTGTTTTTGCCGGCTGTATCCTGACTTCCCGCAATCAGACATCTGTAACAAAGCCATTACAGGGCTTCGATTTTGCCGGCGCCGTACTGATTTTGATCTTCTTCAGTCTGCTGCTGTGCGTTCCCTCTTTTGGGCAGAACTTTGGCTGGACGTCCGTGCCGTTTCTGGTCTGTACCTTTTTGGCAATCTTCAGCCTGGTCTGTCTTGTGCTTGTGGAGCGAAAAAGTGATTTTCCGGTTTTGTCCGGCAGCTTTATAGGGCGGCGTGCTTTTATCTTAAGCGTGCTGGCACTGTTTCTCACCCAGGGTTTGATGCAGGCCAATATGACCAACACCATTGTATTTGTGAACTACACCCACCCCAATAACACCGCCGTTTCCGGCTATGCCATCTCCGTTATGTACGTGGGGATGTCTTTGGGTGCCATCGTATTGGGACCGCTGGCAGATAAGTTTGAGCCCAAAAGAATTCTTGGCGGCTCGTTTCTTCTTACCGGCATTGGCTGCGGCATCCTGCTGCTGTTCACGCAAAGCACCTCCGTTTTTCTTCTGATGGCGTCGCTTGGTGTTCTCGGCTTTGGTCTGGGCGGAAACGCCACCATTTTTATGAAGGTCGTTCTGTCCGGATTGACGCCCCGGGAAGCCGGCGCGGGCACGGGAACCTACGGTCTGTTCCGGGATCTGGCTGCGCCTTTTGGCGTAGCCGTGTTTGTGCCGTTGTTCACCAACCAGATCACAGCCGGAATCGCGGCAGGCGCAACCGAGTCTGCCGCCGCGGTTGCCGCCGTTCACTTTCTGGCAGTCGCCGAGATTTTGTGCGTCGCATTAGGCATCGTGGCGGTTTCGTTTCTTCCGAAGCGCAAAACGGCGGCAGGAAACGCAGACAGCAGCCTCTGAAAACCGAATTTCAGAGGCTGCTGTCTGTTCTCATTCTCCGTGCCGGGCGCTTTCTTTGGCGCGCGGATGGAATCACTTTCTGTAAAACGTATTTCCACCGATAAACTCACGGACAAGGCTGGTCGGCGGAATTTCATCATCCACGTCTGCCTCGATCACATAGTTAAGGATCTTTACCATACCCCGGACCTGCTCATAGCACTCCTCCTCCGGACCGATCGCCGTCAGAAGCGGATAGATATGCTTCTTCAAGACCGCCAGCTCGTAAAGCGTGGAGCTGTTGAAGATCACGTCGGCGTTTTCCTGGAACGGGAATATCCACTTCTTCTCACCGCTGCGAACACTGTCCCACATAGACAGCGTCCTTTGGATCGACGAGCCACGGCTCTCATAGTCTCTGACGCTTCGGCGCAGCAGGCGCAGATACGACGTGGGGATACGGTTATGCCCGTCCAGATTCAGCGGCAGCAACGGGCTGACGTACATCCGGAATACCAGCTCTTTGGGCAGCATTTCCGGCAGCAGGATGGGATTCAGGGCGTGTAAGCCTTCCACGATGACAACAGAGTCCGCATCCAGCTTCAGATAGTGCTCCGGCCACTCCCGCAGCCCGGTCTTAAAGTTAAAGCTGGGGATCTGCACCGTTTCGCCGGAAAGCAGTTTTTGCAGATGCTCACCGAACAGCGCCGTATCGATCGTGTTAATATGCTCCAGATCCAGCTTGCCGTCGGGACCGATGGGACACTTATCCCGGTCTATGTAGTAATCGTCCAGGCTCATCAGGATCGGCTTTTTGCCGTGAACACGCAGCTGCGTGGCAAGACGGTTGGCAGACGTGGTCTTTCCGGAGGAGCTGGGACCGGCAAGCATGACCGCCTTGCAGCCCCGGTCACATATCACATCTGCGATCTGGGCATAACGCTTTTCGTGGAGCGCTTCATTGACCCGGATCAGCTCCCGCAGCTTGCCGGACAGAGTCATTTGATTCAGATCCGCGACCGTTCTGCATTGCATCAGTTGTCCCCATCGCTCACCTTCTGCGCAAACGGAGAAGAAATTGGGCATAGACTCATACCGCCCAACCTTGTCTGCATCCAGTTCATCCGGGAATACAAACAGAAAACCGCCATCCATGGGCATAATGTCCCATACCTGCAGATAGCCGGTGGAAGGTGCCAGCTCTCCGTAATAGTAATCCGCAAAAGTGCCGTAGGAATACAGATCAAAATGCGGTGCGTCTCTCCACTGCAGAAGTCTCGTCTGATCCTCCCGACCCTGGGCTTCAAACAGCGCAAAAGCATCCTCCGTGGAAATCCTTTTGCGGATCAGAGGAATGTCCTGCTCCACAAGCTTTTGCACCTGCGCCTTTAATTTCTCTGCTGAGAAATCCGGCTCGTTTTCAACGTGAATGAACAGAGCCGGTCCCAGCGTGCAATCCATATACGCCCTGGCGTTGGGCCAAAGCTGGGATAACGCCAGGAAGATCACAAACTGGGCGGTACGGGTATACACCTCCCTGCCTGCCGGATCTCCGATCCTGATCAGGTTCACGATCCCGTTGGATGCCGCCATAGCCGTGCGGATAGACGGACGGTCTGCTGCGGCATCCGCCTCCCGAACCGGGATATAATTCAGATTAAACACTTCGCCCGCGATCTTCGCGGCCAAAGGCCGTTGAGACAGTTTTGCGCCGCTCATACCCAATCTGTTTACGATCTGCAGCAGCGACTCCCCACATACCGGAACGCAAGGGATCCCATTGATCTTCAGTTCCATACCGATGCTCCTTTTCTTTTTGACTGTTGGGCTGATACATTACCCGGTGTGCCCGGACCGCGCTTCCTTAGAAAGCGCGCGGCAACACATTTTTGTACATTATAACAAAAATTTTCCCATTTGTGAAGCAAAATTATAAACAATGTGCAGACCGCCTCAAATTTGGGCGGTCCGCACAGCATTTGTTATTTCTTTTCCGATCCGTTACAGGATGTCCTTCTCTACGGTTTCCGGCGGCATATCCAGCATCTCCGGATGTGCCAGCAGGCGCAGAAAGCACTTGATCACAGACGCATAGTAGAAGCCGTTGCAGATCCGCTCATCCAGGTTGAAGCGCAGATCCATATACCTGCGCTCCACGATCTCACCGTCATGGATCTCTTCAGCACGGCGCTTTCTGCCAAAGGCGATAAATGCCGGGATCGTGCCAAAATCATACAAATGGTGTAAAAGCCATCACCCCAAATGAAAAAACCATTGGAAATAAAGGAGATATGAGTATATATGAAATTAGCTATCGGTGATGAACTACCGATTCCATATTTCAATGTATCTCCCTAAATGCCGATACAGCTTGATAAACACTAGTTTTTCAACATTTCTAAAACACATAAGTCCATGCAACTCTATGCCTTTCAATGCGAAAATGGCGTAAAATGGCGTAGAGAAAATCAGCGGACAGCCTGGGGAAAAGTACATACTGCTACCATAAACAGCCACCCGGCGGTAAGACCAAACTGGTCTCACCGCCGGGTGTTTACATTCAATTCAATATGCAATCCTAAAGTAATCCAAATGCGCCTTAAAGCGATCCTGGGCCGTGAGGCAGGTGTCGATTAAGAAGCCTTTTTCGTGGTCCCATTCTTTGAGGCCGCGGTAGTAGCACAGTTTCAGATTATCCTCGATGATGAAGGGCACAACGTTATGCTTTAGGCATTCCTTAAAGAGGATCAGGCGGCCTACACGACCGTTTCCATCCTGGAAGGGATGGATGCGCTCAACTGCTACGTGAAAGGCTACGATGTCCTCAAAGGTCTTTGGGGGTAACGCATTGTAGTCCGCAAGTAGCTTGCGCATTTCACCGACAACGTTCTCCGGCAGTGTGGTGTCGTTACCGCCTACCTCATTGGGCAGCCTCTTGTACTCCCCTACCGCGAACCGATCCTTGCGGCTATCGCTGGTGCCGGTCTTTAGCACGAAATGTAGTTCCTTAATAAACCTCTCCGTCAGAGCAGAGCCAGCCTGATCAATCACCATATCAATACACCGGAAGTGGTTGGACGTTTCAATAACATCGTCCACATTGACAGCTTCATTTTCAAAGCCGATGGTGTTGGTCTCAAAAATATATCGAGTCTGATCGTGTGTAAGCCGGCTTCCCTCAATATGGTTGGAGTTATAGGTCAAATCGATCTGAATCTTATGATAGATACCACCGGTCATTTTAGCAGCTTTCTGCTCACGCAGGATCTGAAGCAACGTAGGAGCATCGTTTTTCTTATTTGCACGCTCCGGCTTCTGTGCGTCTTCCGGAATGTACCAAGTTTTGCCGATAAGCTTGGCATTGGGAATCCTGCCGTGGGCACAGTAATTCCGCACACTTCGTTCAGAAAGTCCCCATTTTTCGGCCATTTTTGCCACAGATATATAATCCATAAGTACCTCCCAGCAGGTTTTCTTGACCTTATTATAACACATTACCGGCAAAATATCAATATTATTTTACGTGTTACATACTATTTATTGCCGGTAACTTTCAACTCATAATACACATAAAAATATACCTACCAAGAAAATGCGGCAATCAAAAAGCTGACTTGCAAATTAGCAAGCCAGCTTTTTGTTATTTCCACTTTTCAATCAAATTCCGGATCTGAGAGGCAAGTTTTGCGTTGTCTTTATTGGTGCGGCCTTTGCAGGTTTTGACAAAGGCGAGGAGTGCTTCTGCGGCTGCCAGCAGATCGCCGTAGACCGCACGTGCGCGGGCAGAGCCCTTTGTCTGATCTTCCCGGCGTATGGGTTTGGAATCTGCAAACACAGTCATTCTTCCGGTTATCAGATCGTACTCCGTGCCGCTGTAGGGTGCTTCCGCATAGTAGCCCATCTGGGTCAGCAGCTTCTGGAAGATCATACAGGCAGCATCATCACCGTGATTGACAAATACCATCTGCGGCTTCTCCTTGAAACCTGCCAACCAGCGCAGCAGCCCTGCCTGGTCTGCGTGACCGCTGGTGCCGTGGAGGGCGGCGATCTCCGCATTGACCGTAATATCCTCACCGAACAGCCGGACATACTGCGCGCCGTCCTGAAGCTTTCTGCCGAGAGAACCCTCCGCTTGATAGCCTACAAACAGAATGGTGTTTTCCTCTCCCCAAAGGTTGTGCTTGAGGTGATGACGAATACGGCCTGCCTCACACATACCGCTGGCAGACAGGATCACCTTGGGTCGCTTGTCAAAGTTGATCTGCTTGGATTCGTCACTTGTTACGGAAAGGCAAATATCATCAAACCAAATGGGGTTGATCCCTTGTTTGACAAGTGCTGCGGTTTCTTCATCGAAGCAGCTTTGGTCACACTGCAGGAAGATTCCCGTTGCTTCCACTGCCAGAGGGCTATCCACATACACCGGGAATCCATCGTGACCGCTGACCATCCCTTCCTGCTTGATCTGCCGGATGGCATACAACATTTCCTGGGTTCTTCCCACCGCAAAGGATGGAATCACCACATTGCCGCCCCGGTCAAAAGTACGCTGCAGTACATCTGCAAGCTCTCCAACGGTATTGCCGGGCTTTTCGTGGAAGCGGTTGCCATAGGTGGATTCCATAACAAGGTAGTCCGTTTCTTCCACCGGCAAAGGATCCTTGATCAGTGGCTGATCAGTGTTGCCCACATCACCGCTGAACACAATTTTCTTTGTAACGCCGTCCTCGGTCAGCCACAATTCAATACAGGCAGAGCCCAACAGGTGTCCGATATCCGAAAATCTAACAATGATGCCTTCTTCTGCCTGGATCACCTGACCGTATTCGCAGGGACGAAAACG